>JALHOF010000010.1 GCA_022843145.1 Hyphomicrobium sp. | reverse complement strand
ACACCCTGACCAAGCTCGTCAACCGCTGGCCCCAATCCCGCATCGACGATCTGATGCCCTGGGCCTACGCCAAAATCCCCGCCTGACCCGTCAACGTGGGCGCGGAGCATCGCTTACAGACGTTCAGCTATGGCTTGCTGATCTTCGACATCCTGACGGTCCTCTTCATCGTCGTGACGTCGTTCTTACCACGCACGTCGCTGGTCGAGGTCGTCGATGTGATCGTCGGCGTTCTGTTGCTGGCCGACTTCTGCGCCCGCATGTGGATCGCACGGCGGCCCTTGCTCGAATTGCGCCATCCCGCCACCTGGGCCGACATCGTCGCGATCGGATCGTTTCTCTTGCCCATCACCGGCGAGGCCGGCGGGTTTCTGCGCGTCCTTCGAACGCTGCGTCTGCTGCACACCTACACCGTGCTCAATCGGCTGCGCAGCGACTTCGATTTCTTTCGCCGCAACGAGGACGTCCTGATCGCCATCACGCACCTGGGCGTCTTCATCTTCATCATGACGGGTCTGGTCTACGAGACGCAGCACCGCACCAACCCGGCGATCGCGAACTACGTCGACGCGCTCTATTTCACGGTGACCGCGTTGACGACGACGGGGTTCGGCGACATCACCCTGCCAGGCAGCTCGGGGCGGTTGATCTCCGTCGTGATCATGATCTTCGGGGTGACGCTGTTCCTGCGCCTCGCCCAGATCCTGTTCAGGCCCAACAAGGTCCGCTTCCCGTGCCCCGTCTGCGGCTTGCAGCGGCACGATCCCGACGCGGTCCACTGCAAGGCGTGCGGCGAGACGCTGAAAATTCCCGACGAGGGCGACGACTGACGCCGTCGTGCCGGGGCCCGCTCGCCGGTGGCGCGCTATTCGGCCGGCTGAGCCGAAACGTGGGATCCGGGCTCGACAGCCGCTGGCCGCACGTCGGGTGCGTGCCGTTGGCCGATGTAGCTGTAAACGGCGGGAACCACGAACAGCGTCAGCAGCGTGCCGAGCGACATGCCGCCGACGATCACCCAGCCGATCTGCTGCCGGCTTTCTGCGCCCGCGCCCGTGGCTATGGCGAGCGGCAGCGCGCCGAGCACCATCGCACCCGTGGTCATGAGGATCGGCCGCAACCGCAGCACGGCCGCGTCGACCACCGCTGCCGACCGCTCAACGCCTTCGAGCTGGCGCTGGTTGGCGAATTCGACGATCAGAATGCCATGCTTGGTGATCAGTCCGATCAGAGTCACGAGGCCGATCTGCGAGTAGACGTTGAGCGTTCCGCCGGTCAGCCACAACGCGGCCAGCGCGCCGGTCATCGACAAGGGGACGGTGAGCATGATGATGAACGGGTCGCGGTAGCTCTCGAACTGTGCCGCGAGCACGAGATAAATAAAGAGCAGCGCCAGCGCGAACACCAGTGCCAGGCTGTCGGCCGCCGCGCGGAAATCGCGGCTTTCGCCGTTGAGGTCGGTTTGGGCGGTGCGCGGCAACACCTCGCGCGCGGCGTTCTCGAGAAATGCGATCGCCTCGCCGACGGTATAGCCGGGGGCGAGGTTCGCGAGCACGGTCACCGAGCGGAGCTGGTTGAAGCGCTTCAATTCCTTGGGCGCGACGGATTCTGATATGCGCACGAGGTTCGACAGCTGGATCATCTCGCCGCGCTGATTGCGCAGGAAGATCGTCGAGAGCGCGGACGGTGACGCTCGATCTTCGGCGGCGAGCTGCAGCAGGACGTCGTACTGCTCGCCGTTCTGCTCGAAGCGCGTGACCTGGCGTCCGCCGAGGAACGTTTCGAGCGTGCGGCCGACGGCGGACACTTCGAGACCGAGATCGGCAACCTTGGCGCGGTCGATCTCGATCCGGATTTCCGGCGTGTTGAGTTTGAGGTCGGTGTCGAGCGCGTCGAGGCCAGGGTTCGCGCGTGCCTTCTCAAGAAGTTTCTCGGACAGTTCCTGCAACTGCGCATACGTCCCAGACGACTGGATCACGAATTCGATCGGCCGGCCGGGGCCGCGCTGTCCGAAGGCGCCCGGCGATTGCGATACTGCCTGAATGCCGGGGATGCGGCGCAGCTCCGGCGTGAATTGCGCGCTGATGTCGCGCTGCGAACGTTCGCGG
The DNA here is from genome assembly GCA_022843145.1 of Hyphomicrobium sp. Classification (GTDB taxonomy): domain Bacteria; phylum Pseudomonadota; class Alphaproteobacteria; order Rhizobiales; family Hyphomicrobiaceae; genus JAKAML01. Next base: position 200,227 of record JALHOF010000010.1, on the reverse strand, counting down.
TCCCCCCAGTCCTGGAGCGGCGCGACGATGAGCGATTGCGTGACGTCCGGTGCGCCACTGATGACGAGGCGGGCGCGTACCTCCGGAATTCTTTCCAGGATCGAGTCGATCTGGTTGGCGTAGCGTTCGGTGTATTTGACCGTCGCGCCTTCGGGACCGGAGCCTCGCACGCGGATCACGCCGCGGTCCTCGAGCGGCGCCAGCTCCGACTTCAAGCCAGTGAAAATCACGCCGCCGAGGACGGCGACAGCCGTCGCGCCGATCAGAATGAGCGGCTTGATCTTGAGCGACACGCCGAGCAGCCGCCGATAGCCGTTCTCCATCCCGGTGAAGAGACGTTCGAGGGTGGTGTAGATGCGCCCGGGATTGGGGTTGTGGCGCAAGAGGCGCGACGACATCATCGGCGTCAGTGTCAACGCGACGAATCCCGACACGAGAACGGCGCCGGCAAGCGTCAGCGCGAACTCGAGGAACAGCCGCCCGGTCTTTCCAGGCGCGAACGCGATCGGCGCATAGACCGCAGCCAGGGTCAGGGTCATCGCAACGACGGCGAAGCCGATCTCGCGCGTTCCCTTGATGGCCGCCGCCACCGGTTCCATCCCGTCCTCGATGTGGCGGTAGATGTTTTCGAGCACGACGATGGCATCGTCGACGACAAGACCGATGGCGAGCACCATCGCCAGCAGCGTCAGGATGTTCACGCTGAAGCCGAGAGCCAGCATCATCGTGAACGTCGCGATCAGCGAGACAGGTATGGTGACGATGGGGATGATGGCGGCGCGGAACGAGCGGAGGAAGAACAGGATCACCAGGACGACCAGCACCGTGGCTTCCGCGATCGTGGTGTAGACGGCTTGGATCGAGCGGTCGATGAAAACGGTGTCGTCGTTGCCGACTTCGCTCGACATGCCCTGCGGCAGCGACTCGTTGAGTTCGGGCAGGACGGCGCGCACCGCCTTTGACACGTCCAGCGGATTGGCGGTCGCCTGCTTGATGATGCCGACGGCGATCGCGGGTGTGCCGTTGTAGCTCGAGAGGCGGCGCTCGTCGGACGCGCCAAGTTCGACGCGCGCGACTTCGCCGAGGCGGACCTGATGCCCGTCGGCGAGTTTGACGACGACGTTGCGGAATTGCTCGGCCGTGGTCAGGCCGGTCCGCGACAGCACCGAGAATTCGCGGTCGGTGCTTTCGATGCGGCCGGACGGAATTTCGGCGTTCTGGGCCCGGAGCGCGGCCTCGATGTCCTGAACCGTGAGGTTGAACGCGGCCAGCCGCTCGCGATCGATCCAGATGCGCATTGCATAGCGCCGCTCGCCGAAGATTTGCACGTCGGCGACGCCGGTCAAGTTCTTCAGCCGGTCGACGATGAACCGGTCGACGTAGTCGGTGATCTCCAGTGCCGACATGTTGGGACTGGTGAATACGATGAACATGATCGATTGCGCGTCGGCCTCGACCTTGGCGATGACCGGCTCGTCGACTTCGTCGGGCAATCGCCCGCGGACACGGCTGACGCGATCGCGCACGTCACTGGCTGCGACGTCCGGATTGATCTCGGAGCGGAAGCGGACGGTGATGCGGCTCGACTCGGAGCGGCTCGAGCTTTCGAGCACGTCGATGCCTTCGATGCCGGCGATCGAACCTTCCAGGACCTGTGTGACCTGGGTCTCCATGATCTGCGCCGAAGCGCCCGGATACCTTGTCGAGACCGACACGATCGGCTCGTCGACGTTCGGATACTGGCGGACCGTGAGACGCATGAACGCCACAACGCCGAGCAGCGTGATCATCAGGCTGAGAACGCTCGCGAAGACGGGGCGGCGAATGCAGAACTCAAAAAAGCCCATCAGCTGCGTCCTCCGCTGGCGGGCGCGGGAGGCGTGTTATTGGCAGGAGCTTTCGTTCCAGGAGCGCGTTGCGCGGCAGCGGTGGGGACGATCTCGACCGGGCTGCCGTCACGCAGTCTTTGCTGGCCGGCGACGACGATCGTCGAATCGCCCAACAGTCCCTCGACGATCTCGACTTCCCCGTTACTGCGTTCGCCGATCTTGACGCGGGTCTCGAACGCCTTCCCGCTTTCGACACGATAAACGAACGTGTCGCCGCCGCGCGGCAGAATGGCGGCTTCCGGCACGATCACGACTTCGCGTTCCGCCAGCCCCTTGATGATGACACGCGCGAACAGGCCGGGCCGCAAGGTCTGGTCGGTGTTCGCCAGACGCGCGCGGATCTGAAGCGCACGTCCATTGACGTCGAGCAGTGGATTGATGGCGTAGATCTCGCCGGTGAATGTCCGGCCCGGCAGTGCGTCGACCTGCAGCTCGATCTGTTGCCGAACCGTGACGGAGCTCAGGTACAACTCGGGAACTTTGAAGTCGACCTTGAGCTGGTCGATCTTCTCGATGTTGACGATCTGCATGCCGGCGGTCACGAACGCTCCAACGGAGACGGTTCTCACACCTGCGACACCATCGAACGGCGCCCGCAGGACGTGTTTATCGAGACGGGCCTGCGCCAATTCGCGTTCGGCGGTGGCAGTCTCGAAATTCGCTTGCGCTTCGTCGCTGGTGCGCTCGGTGACGTTGCCGCTCCGCGATAGGGTGCGTGCGCGCTGGTTGTTGGCGGCGGCCAGTTCGAGCCGCGCCTTTGACTGCGCGAGTTCGGCGCGCGCCAGGGCATCGTCGAGCTTGATGATGATGTCGCCCTGCTTCACGGGGCGGCCTTCAGCGAACACGATCTCTGATATGCGGCCCGCGATTTCGGGTGCGAGTTTCACGGATTCGTCAGACTGGAGAGATCCGATCGCGCGGATATCGTTCGCAGCTTTCGCCTTGCGCGCCTGCGCCACCTCGACGGTCACAGGACCACCTGCGCCGCCCTTCCCTTTCGGTGCTCCGGCTGCATTCCCCGTTGGCGATGGCGTAGCGGCCTTGGACGGCGAGATGCCCTTCGCCGTGCCCGGCGCGGTCTCGATCGCCGCACTGCGATTAGGCATGAGCGACGTGCCGCCCATGAATACGAAGAACAGCGCCGCTGCAGCCAGCAATGCAGCCGCTAATCCGATCGTTCGTCCCATCGCGTCGATCCCTCGGTTTCGTCGCCCAAGTCAACCCGAGCGCGCCCATGTTGCCGCGCTACAAAACCCGCCCACCACGCGCGCAACATCGAACACAACGCATGAGTCCGTGGAGAAGATCCGTCATGCGCCTCAGATAACACTTAGGCCCATTGCGCTTGACCAAGTGCGCTTCAGTTTGCATCGCCGTCCGCGTAAGCGTGTCATGGCCGGCCGCACTCATACCACGGCGTCATATGGGGATCACGCCCACACCTACCTAGTGCCAGCGTCGCTTTTTATGTCGTTGAAAATTGGACGTTTTGCGTTCAGGCGATGAATGGCGCCTGTCAAACTCATCGCGACTTGCCGTTGCGGCGGCCGCGCACACGCGCCACTATCGGTGCGATCCCAGACTGTCCGGAGCCTGTCGCGACATGCTGAAGTCCGTGCTGATCGCCAATCGTAGCGAGATCGCATGTCGCGTGATCGCGACGGCGCGCCGGTTGGGACTGCGCACGGTGGCGGTCTATTCGGATGCGGATGCAAACGCGCGGCATGTGCGCGCCGCCGATGAAAGTGTTTGGATCGGCGCGTCACCCGCGGCCAAGAGTTATCTCAATGGCGAGCGGATCATCTCGGCGGCGCTGGCGGCGGGCGTCGAAGCCATCCATCCGGGTTATGGATTTCTCGCGGAGAACGCGGATTTTGCGGCGCGCTGCGAGGCGGCGGGGCTGGTGTTCGTTGGCCCTGCGCCGGATACGATGCGCCGGATCGGCGACAAGGCCTCGGCAAAGGCGTTGGCCGAAGCGGCGGGCGTACCGGTGGTGCCGGGTTCGGCTGGCGCGACGGAAGACGGCGCGGTGCTCGCAGCCGAAGCCGCGCGCATCGGATACCCGCTCATGATCAAGGCGGCGGCGGGAGGTGGCGGGCGCGGCATGCGACTGGTCGATGGCCCGCGCGACCTGGCCCTGTCGATCGAGAGCGCGCGCCGCGAGGCGCTGGCCGCGTTCGGAGACGGCCGCCTGTTGATCGAGCGCGCGGTCACGCGTCCCCGGCATATCGAGATCCAGATATTCGGTGACCGGCACGGCAACGTGGTCCACCTTTTCGAGCGGGAATGCACGCTGCAGCGCCGTCACCAGAAGGTGATCGAGGAAGCGCCTGCACACGGCATGAGTGTCGGCCTGCGCGCGCGGATGACGAGCGCCGCGGTCGAACTCGCCAAGGCCGCTCGCTACGAAAACGCAGGCACCATCGAGTTTCTCGTCGAGGGCGGCCGGCTCGATGCCACCGCTCCGTTCTATTTCATCGAAGCCAACCCGCGCCTGCAGGTCGAGCACCCGGTGACCGAGGCCATCACCGGGATCGATCTCGTCGCCTGGCAATTCCGCGTCGCGTCCGGCGAGCCGTTGCCGTTGGCGCAAGCCGAAATCACGATGTCGGGTCATGCCGTCGAGGCGCGGATCTGTGCCGAGGATCCCGATCGCGGATTTCTGCCGGACACTGGCCAGATCTTGGCGTTCGTCCTGTCGCCGCGCGACGTTCGCGTCGAGAGCGGGATCGAGGCCGGCGCAATGATTTCGGAGCATTACGACAGCCTGATCTTCAAGGCCATCGCTCATGCAACCGCCCGTGACGCCGCGCTCGATCGACTGCACGCATGGCTGGCGGAAACAGTCGTGCTCGGCGTCCGCACCAACATGGCCTTGCTGGCTGCGCTCTTGGATGAAGACGCGGTGCGTGCCGGGGAGATGGATACGAGTCTCGCCGAGCGCATTGCCGGCTCCTCGCTGACGGTGGAGGGCGACCAGAATGCCGCGATGGCGCGCGGGATCGCGTTGCTGCTCGAGGCCGGCAGCGCGCGTGCCCCGGCTGCAGGATCGCCGTGGGACGCGGTTGACGCATTCGAGCTCGGCGGCGAACGCACCCTGCCGCGCAAAGTCCTCGTTGACAACGCGCCCCGTGACGTCGTGCTCACGTGGCGGGGCGGCGATCTCCTGATCCGGATACCGGGTGTGGACGGCGCGGCAATTCCGGTCGCCCGCGAACTGCCGGCGGTCTACGATCCGCGCGTTGCCCGTGCCCTGGTGCTCGATCGTCTGCGGCAGGTCGAGGTGGCGTGGCCGAGGCCTGTTACCGATTCAGGACGCGGACAGGCCGCGGGGGCGGTCGCGCCGATCTCGGGTCGTGTGGCGCGGATCGACGTGGCGGCCGGTGACAGCATCAAAGCGGGAGACGTGGTGGCCGTGGTCGAGGCGATGAAAATGGAGCATGTGATCGTGGCCGCGTACGCGGGTCGCGTGGCGCGTGTGCTGGTCGAGGCTGGCGCGCAGGTCGCGAACGGAACGCCGCTCGCCGACATCGTTGCGGATGGCGCCCGATCATGAACGCGTTGCACCTCGTCAAGCTCTGTGTCGGCGCCGCGTCGATCGAGGATCTCGCCGCGTGGCAGAAGAGCCGTCTCGACACATTGAAGAAGTCGGGCCAGACGCCGCGCGTGGTCCATACGACGTTTCAGGCGCCGAAGCGGCAGGCTGAACTCATGGCGGGCGGCTCTCTGTTCTGGGTGATCAAGGGCCTCATTCAAGCGCGCCAGCGGCTCGTCGGGTTCGACGAGGGCACCAAGGACGACGGTTCGCGGTGCTGTCTCCTGGTGCTCGACACGGTTTTGGTCCCGGTTCGGCCGGTGCCCCGCCGCGCCTTCCAAGGCTGGCGCTATCTGACCGCGGATGACGCGCCCGCCGATCTCGGCGGCGACGCCGCTTGCGAACTTGGGGCGATGCCGCTCAAGATGCGCAAGGATCTGGCGGAATTGGGTCTGCTCTGAACCCGCGCGTCCGCGCGCATTCCCTCCGATAGCAGTTTGAAGGCAACGCATGTCCCGCTACCCCGTTTCCCGCATCGTGCGCGATCTGCCCGTGTCGGTGCCGTTCGTCGGCCCCGAGGCATTGTCGCGCCAGCGCGGCCGTTCGTTCAAGGCACGGCTCGGGGCCAACGAGAGCATCTTCGGACCGAGCCCGAGGGCCGTGGCCGTGATGCGAGACGCTGCAGACGAAGCGTGGATGTACGCCGACCCCGAGAATTTCGAACTCGAAACTGCGATCGCCGCGTTTCATGGCGTCGGCGCCGAGAACGTCGTCGTCGGTGAAGGGATCGACGGGCTGCTCGGCCTGACGGTCAAGATCGCAGTCGAACCGGGCCAAGCCGTGGTTACGTCCGATGGCGCGTACCCGACCTTCAACTTTCACGTCGACGCGCATGGCGGACGGCTGGTGAAAGTTCCGTTCCGCGACGACCGCGAAGATCTGGGTGCGCTTCTCGACCGCGCCAAGTCGGTGCGCGCCGCGGTGCTCTACGTTTCGAATCCCAACAATCCGATGGGGTCGTGGTGGCATCGCGACGAAATTGCGCGTCTCATCGCGGGTCTGCCCGGCAACCTCCTGTTGATCCTAGACGAGGCCTACAGCGACACCGCGCCCGCAGACGCCATTCTACCGATCGACGTGTCGAACCCGCAGGTGCTGCGCTTCCGCACGTTCTCCAAGGCTTATGGGCTGGCTGGCGCGCGCGTCGGCTATGCGGTCGGCGATGCGGCGCTGGTCCAGATGTTCGAGAAGGTGCGCAATCACTACGGTATGGGCCGCACGGGACAGCTCGGCGCGCTGGCCGCGCTCGCCGACCAGGAGTATTTGCGCACGGCCGTCGCGCAGATTAACCGCGCCCGCGAGCGCATCGCCGCCATCGCCCGCGACAACGGTCTCATGCCGCTGCCGTCGGCCACCAATTTCGTGGCCATCGACTGTGGGTGCGCGCGGTTGGCGTTGGGCAAGCAGAGCGCAACTCAGAGTGATGGGGCCATTGCGAAAGCCATACTCGACGGCGTGCTCGCGCGCGATGTGTTCATCCGCAAGCCCGGCGTGGCCCCGCTCGACCGTTGCATCCGCGTGAGCTGCGGCCCCGACGCCGACCTCGACCTCTTCGCCGGTGCCTTGCGCGGAGCGCTCGACGATCTTCGCTCATCCTGAGTCGCATCACTTGCCCGCCACCGCATCCGCGTGTCCCGCGGCCCGCGCGCAGATCTGGTCCTCGAGGCCGAATGTCGGGCAGTAGGTATCGATGGCGCGCCGGTCGCTGGCGTCGACCATGCAACTTCCCGTTGCCTGACACAGCACGACGTTGCGCGCGATGCCGACGGCGAGGCCGGTGATCGAGTGGGTAAATTCACGCATATCGACGGCCTGGACGCGGAAGTAGCGATAGAATGCCGTCTCGCGGTCGACGAACAGCAGGCGTCGCAGCCGCGTGATCGGCTCGAGGTCCTCGTGGATGTGCACGATGGGTACGCCGGTGAAGGGCTGGTCGAGCCGGTATTTGAGGACCACGAAAGAGGCATTGAAGATCGGCGCGGAGACGCACGGAAACGCATAGGCGATGTGCTGGGCGATGCCGCCGCCGAGCGAATGGCCGGTTGCGTAGAAACTGACGGTATCGCTGCCGGCCGCCGCGTATGCCTCGGCGCGGACGTCCCGAAAGCCGTCGCGGGCGTCGTCGTACTGGTTCTGGATCGGCAGCCATGCAGTGAACCACGCCAGATTGGCGTGCCAGTCCCCGAGGTCGTAGGTCTCCGAGCCCGAATACGCGACCATCACCGAAAGCGAGCCTGGTTCGCGGCGATGATAGACGTCGAAGCGCAAGCCGGACGGCTGGTTCACCGTGCGCACACGCCTCCACTCGGGCGAGTGCCGCGCCAGCGTGAAGCCCATCGGCTCGCCCATGTCATAGGCGTTGAGGCTCGCGATGACGAACGGCAGGTATTCGTTGGCGCTGATTGGGCGGTCGGCCTCGGGCCGGTCGTAGACTTTCAGCGGCTGGGTCACGCAGCGGCGTCCCGCTTCATCAGCCGCGATCCCGAGTTCGGCGCGGGAGATGCGCGGGCGCGGCACCCCGAGCACGAGTGACGCGATCGCGAGTGCAATACCGACAAACGCCACCGCGCGTGCCGATCGGCTGGCGAGGACGCGGCGCAAGCTCCGGACGGACAAGCTTTCGGTTCGGCGCGTCATGCGCGGGGCCTAGTGTCACGACGGGTTTGGCAAATGTTATGCGCGGGACGTCATCAACTGCCAGTCACGTCTTGATGAGACAGTTCGGGCTGAGTGCCCGCGCCTCACCGGCCGAGCGCATCGGGGTGACGGCTGACCGAGCGCCCGCGCCGAGGGAACGGCGCCCACGCCTGTTGGCACGCGGTTCGAAAATGCTAAACGTGGATGCGGGCATCATTCCGATAATCCGAAAGGCAGGCGCGTTCGATGGGTCGTGTGTTCAATTGGCTCGCTCCGGTGGTTGCATTGGTGCTCGCCATCGCCGGCTTGGTGTTCGGCGGCCCGGTCACGGGAGCGTCGTCCGCGATCCTGGCGGCCGTCCTGATGCTCACGTTGATCGCGGCCGTGTTCGCGTCCGTCCACCATGCCGAAGTGATCGCAGCGCGGGTTGGCGAGCCATTCGGGACGCTCGTCCTGACGGTCGCGGTAACGGTGATCGAGGTTGCGCTGATCCTGTCGATCATGCTCGCGGGAGACGGCACCGCGTCGCTTGCGCGGGACACGGTCTTCGCGGTGCTGATGGTGGTCTGCAACGGCCTCGTCGGGCTGTGCCTGATCGTTGGCGGTTTTCGCTATGGCGAGCAGGGGTTCCGCGTCTCCGGCGCGATTTCCTATCTTATTGTATTGATGCCGCTGGCGACGCTGACGTTGATCCTGCCGGCCTTCACGACGAGCGAGTACGGCCCGTATTTTTCCACCCGGCAGCTCGCCTACATCAGTCTCGCCACGCTGGCGCTCTATGCCGTGTTCCTCTACGTGCAGACTGTACGCCATCGCGACTATTTTATTCCAGGGCCGGCCGAGGACGGCTCGAAGCCTGGCGCCGCTCCAGGTCCCGACGACTTCTGGCCGAGCGTCGTGCTGCTGGTGGTCGCGCTGATCGCAGTCGTGCTGTTGGCCAAGCTCCTCGGCAAGCCGATCACGCAGCTCGTTCAGGCGCTCGGCGCGCCGGTCGCGGCAGTCGGATTGTTCGTGGCGATCCTCGTCCTGCTGCCGGAATCGATTGCCGCCGTGCGCGCCGCGCGGCGGAACGAACTGCAGAAGAGCTTGAACCTCGCGCTCGGGTCGTCACTGGCGTCGATCGGCATGACGATCCCCGCCGTTGGCGCGCTCTCGGTCTATCTCGGGCAACCGCTGGCGCTGGGCCTCGAGCCGAGCGACATCATCCTGTTGGTGCTGACCTTCGCGATCAGCCTCGCGACGTTCGGCTCCGGACGCACCAACATCCTGCCGGGGTTCGTCCATCTCGTGCTGTTCGCGACGTTCGTGTTCCTGGTGTTCGCGCCATGATCGCGCGGCGCAGCTATCACGGCCAGCGCTTCAGGCTCTGATCGGGGAACGTCCACTCGGGCGTGACGAACGGGTACGAGAGCGGCGTCTCATACCAAGGTGAGCCGGTCGCCGTCGCGGTGCCACGCTCCGCACCGGCGGCTGGGTTCTTCAAAACGTGGATCTCCTGCGCCGGCATATAGCTTTGCAGCAGCAGAAACCGTTTTTGCCCGGTCGCATCGACAGCCATGTCGGCGACGAGCACGGCGTGTCCAGGAAATCCGCCCTTGATGAACACGTCGCCGATCGCGATGTCGGCGGCCGCCACCGGCTTCAACTCGCGCTCGAGGCTGTAGGTGCCGGCATAGGCGAACACGAGGTCCATGTACTTTCGGAACGCGCGATAGTCGCTTTTGCCCGTGCTCGAAAAGCTGCGCCTCCGGCCGTCGGTGTAATTGAAACCGATCTCGTTGCGGCGGCCCGAACTCCACAGCCACTCAGCGCGCAGCCGCATGATCGCGTCGGCGCACTGCTGCAGGTCGCGCGGGCCCGTATCGATGTCCACGACCGCGGTGTGCACGTCCTGCCGCATCTTCTTCACGCCGGTGTGCAACAAAACGGGCGCGCCGTCCGGCTTCATCGGCAGTCCGCGCAGCCACGACGCAAAGCTGCCGGCGGCGGCGGGTGTTCGGGTGAAGCCGGGCGGGGGAGGGATGCGTGACGCGAGGGTGACATCTCCCGGTGCCGTGGAGCGCACCGCCGTGCCCCCGTCGCCACTCATCCATGCATATGTCGCGGCATCCGCTGCCGTGACTGATGCGATCACGGCAGCGAGTTGGAGCGCGAATATGGCGAACGCCGCGTGGCACAACCGCGCAAACGCGGATGCCGTCGACTTGGACTTGGCCGAAGCAGGGAAGGGGCGAGACATGGAAACTCCGTTGACCCACGACACGGGTTCGCGGTGGCGTCGCTTGCTCCGCCATCGTTAGCAATCGATGCGGGCGCAAAATGGACAGCGGAGCCTGCGCGCGAGCCGTTTGCGCAGGTATCGGTTGGGCCAAAAGCGATCGGACCCAGACCGATCGGACCCGAACTGATCGTAGCCGAACCGATCGAGTCAAAAACGATCGAGCCCGGTGGGATCGGTTGCGATTTCTCGCATTCGATCCCCCGGGCTCGGTTCCGGGATGCGGTTCCTTGGGCGTTTTGCATTCGAGGGAGCGTCTCAGGACGTCGTCGTCGATATGACGTTGCCGGTTGCGGGACGTTTCAGCTGTCACGGTGTGCCGTTGTCGCTTGCGAGACGTCCGGAAGGACGTCTCATGCTGGACGGCAGGTGTGGATGCCTCGTGTCTCGGCGATTGGCGTGTCGTTCGACCGACATGTCCGTAATGAACGTCTAACCCTGCTCGCTGGCCCGACCGATCTCCTTCAGGTGGGACGCTGCGCTTGCTTTCGAACTTTGCAGTCTCGCAACCCCTGTTACCGCTGAAATTTAGATCCGACGCGCAACCGCTCGCGAAGTCTCGGACTCGGAGCCTTGAATGTTGCTGCGATCCATATCTCAATTCAGGGTAACAACGACCACAACTGGCCCAGTCTAGAGCAAGCAACAGCGTTGCAATTTTCAAATTTTTGGGGCTCAGCCACAACCATGCAGCAGAATTAATCTGCGCGTCAGTGTGGCTAGACTTTCTCCGGCGGGATCATTTTCTTAGACCTCCTTTGAAGCGATACGCAAAGTGTGCGCTCGTCTCCTGAGGCTGTCAATTCACAAATGGCGCCCGAAGTCGGCGCCCGTCAAATGCTGGCGGGCCGAGGCCGCGAGATCTCTGGCGCTGGTTAACCGATCGCGAACGTCCGTCCCGTAGACTGTCACGCGATGCGTGGAAGCGCGGGCGAGGCCGCAAGGCTCGGCTGCGCGTGCGAGGGAGCGCGGTCATGCGAGCGATGTTTGGTTTCTTGTCGTTACTGGCGCTGGGTTTGATGGCGGCGGTCGCGATCACGCTCGCGGGCAAAGGGCTTTCGCCTGGCCTTGCCAGCCTCGAGGCGCGCCATGCCGGCGGCTCTCAACTCGATTACCCGTCGCTGCTGCTTGGCCTCGCGCTCGGGATCGTCATGGCCACGCTCGCGCGGCTGTCGTGGGCCGAGATGCCGCGCCGGCTGGCCCTGTGGCTGATGGCCAACGAACGCAACTTCTATCGCGGCGCGATGGCCGCCATGTTCCTCGGCGTGCTGATGTTCTACTGAGGCCGGCTCACGGCGATGCATCCCGTATGCAGAAGGGCGGCCCTCGCGAGCCGCCCTTTGCAATTGCAATGAAGTAAGTGAAGCAAAAGCGGCTGGCCCCAGTCTTCACTTGGACTCCTTGGCTTGCGTTTCGGTTGCCCACGAGCAACCGCGCCGGATGCTTGTGGGCATCCGAAGGCTCGACTTAAACCGCGCGGGTGCTTGTCGGCACCTGAAGCGCAATCAAACGCTGTAGTACATGTCGTACTCGACGGGATGCGGCGTCATCTCGTACTTCATGTTCTCTTCCATGCGCAGCTCGATGTAGGCGTCGATCATGTCGTCGTTCATGACGCCGCCTGCCTTGAGGAACGCGCGGTCCTTGTCGAGCGATGCAAGCGCCTCGCGCAAGCTGCCGGCAACCGTCGGGATCTTGGACAATTCCGCCGGCGGCAGGTCGTAGAGGTTCTTGTCCATCGGGTCGCCCGGATGGATCTTGTTGGTGATGCCGTCGAGGCCCGCCATCAGCAATGCGGTGAAGGCGAGGTAGGGGTTGGCGCCCGGATCGGGGAAGCGGATTTCGATGCGCTTTGCCTTCGGGTTCGACGCGATCGGGATACGGCACGAGGCCGAGCGGTTGCGCGCCGAGTAGGCGAGCAGCACGGGAGCCTCATAGCCCGGGACCAGCCGCTTATAGGAGTTCGTCAGCGGGTTGGTGAAGGCGTTGAGCGCCTTGGCGTGCTTGAGGATGCCGCCGATGTAGTAGAGGCACATTTCCGAGAGGTCGGCGTACTTGTTGCCGGCGAACATCGGCTGGCCGCCCTTCCAGATCGACATATGGACGTGCATGCCCGAGCCGTTGTCACCGAAGATGGGCTTGGGCATGAACGTCGCCGTCTTGCCGTAAGCCTGGCAGACGTTGTGCACGACGTATTTGTAGACCTGCATGTGGTCGGCCATCTGCACCATCGGGCCGAACTTGACGCCGAGCTCGTGCTGGGCGGAGGCCACCTCGTGGTGGTGCTTTTCGACGGCGACGCCCATTTCGGTCAGCACCGACAGCATTTCCGAACGGATGTCCTGGCAGCTGTCGATCGGCGGCACCGGGAAGTAGCCACCCTTCACGCGCGGACGATGGGCGAGGTTGCCCATCTCGTAGTCGGTGTTCGAGTTCGACGGCAGTTCGGACGAGTCGACCTTGAAGCCGACCTGGTACATGTCCGACGTGAACTTGACGTCGTCGAAGATGAAGAACTCGGCTTCCGGACCGAAGTAGACGGTGTCGCCGATACCGAGCGACGACATATAACTCAGCGCCTTCTTGGCCATCGAACGCGGATCGCGCTCGTAGGGCTGGCCGGTCGACGGCTCGATGACGTCGCAGAACACGGCCAGCGTGGTCTGGGCAAAGAACGGATCGATGTGGGCCGAGGACGGATCCGGCGCCAGCAGCATGTCGGAGGCTTCGATGCCCTTCCAGCCGGCGATCGACGAACCGTCGAACGCGTAGCCGTCGGTGAACATGTCGGCGTCGACGCACGACACGTCGGCGGTGACGTGCTGCATCTTGCCCTTGCTGTCGGTGAACCGGAGGTCCACGAACTTCACATCCTTGTCCTTGATGGTCTGCAGGACATCGTTGACGGTCTTCATTGCCACTCCCCTGTTGCGAGCAATTTCAAGTTGGATGGATGGCCGCTAGTGTTGCGGCGCCGGTGACGAAAATCAGTAAGCTGCGAGCAGTCAGATCGCGTCGTTGCCGGTCTCGCCGGTGCGGATGCGGATGGCTTCCTCGATGGTCGAGATGAAGATCTTGCCATCGCCGATACGGCCGGTTTTGGCGGCCTTCTGGATCGCTTCGACAGCCTTGTCGAGCATCTCGTCGCCCAGCACCACTTCGATCTTCACTTTCGGCAGGAAATCCACGACGTACTCCGCGCCGCGGTAGAGTTCGGTGTGCCCCTTCTGCCGGCCAAACCCCTTGGCCTCGATGACCGTGATGCCCTGTAGGCCGATCTCCTGCAGCGCCTCCTTCACTTCGTCGAGCTTGAACGGCTTGATGATGGCTTCGATTTTTTTCATGTGACTGCCCCTAGACGCGCCAACGGCCTCTCATTGAGATCCTGTCCGCCAGACGGGCTCCGGGTTAGCACGCCCCATGCCAATTGGTTAGCAAGAAATAAAAGAGCGCGAACTCAATCAGATAGCGTCGTTTGCCGAAAATACCGTCAGGCCCGATAGCTGAGCAAAGCCCATTTTTTGAGCTGTTTGCACATAAAAACAGCAGTCATTCATGTCGCTGCACAACCTTTCGTCGTGGTGCCGTTTATCCCTGCGGCGTGCTCGTTGCGTGACCACCTCAGGTCGGCGACAGTTCCGCGGATGTGCGCCGTGCTCGGCCACGCAGAGCATTAGAGAAGGCGCCGAACATGACCGGTTTCGAATTGTTGACAAGCGCCGAAATGGCCGAAGCCGACCAGCGCGCGGTGGCCTTGGGCGTGCCGTCGCTCACCTTTATGGAGAACGCCGGCCGAGCGGTCTCAGATGAAGCGGCGAAGATGGTCGCGCCCGGCGCGCGCATCCTCGTGCTGTGCGGCCCCGGCAACAACGGCGGCGACGGCTTCGTCGCGGCGCGGCACTTGAAGGAGCGCGGGTTCGAGGTGCGCGTGGCGTGTCTCGTGCCGCTGACGGAGTTGAAGGGGGATGCAGCCGCGATGGCGTCGCGGTGGACTGGCGGCATGACCGAGAACTGGCCGGATGAGTTGTGCACCGGCGCAGCGCTCGTTGTCGATGCGCTGTACGGCGCCGGCCTGTCGCGACATATCGCGGGCGAGGTGGCATCGCTCGTCGAACGCATCAACGCAAGTGGCAAGCCGGTACTTTCAGTCGATGTGCCGAGTGGCCTCGATGGCACGACTGGTGTGGCCAGCGGTGCGGTCGTCCAGGCAACGCGCACCGTCACCTTCTTCCGTCGCAAGCCCGGTCACCTGCTGCTTCCCGGACGCGCGCTGTGCGGCGAGGTGGTGGTCGCGGATATCGGCATTCCGGACGCGGTATTTGGCCTCGTTTCAGAGCACCCGGAAGGTGCAGAAGATGGAGCCGGCGGCTTCGATGTGCTCACCTCGGCCAACGCGCCCGGACGTTGGCACAATGCCTATCCGTGGCCGCGCCTCGACGGGCACAAGTATGCGCGCGGCCATGCCGTCGTCGTCTCGGGCTCGGGCGAGACGTCGGGGGCGGCGCGGCTGGCCGCGCGCGGAGCGATCAGGGTCGGCGCGGGACTGGTGACGCTCGTCGGCGGACCGGCGGCGACCGCAATCAACGCCATGCATACCAACGCCATCATGGTGCGCAAGGTCGAGGGAGCCGAGGGGCTCGCGGAGTTCCTGTCCGACGCGCGCCGCAACGCCGTGCTGATCGGGCCAGGTGCGGGGGTGGGCCAGGATACAGCCGCCGACGTGCTGGCTGCCTTGGCGTCTAACGCCGCCGTGGTGCTCGATGCCGACGCGTTGACGTCGTTTGCGAGTCAGGATGCGGCGGCGTCGGCGAAATCCGGGTTCGGGTTCGTCGCGCGTAGCGAATCGGCGGGGTCGTCGTCGGTGGACCTCTACGCCGCGATCAAGGGCCGTACCGCACCTGTTGTCCTGACCCCGCACGAGGGCGAGTTCAAGCGGCTGTTCGGTGACGTATCAGGCTCGAAGCTCGACCGCGCGCGCCATGCGGCCGATCTCTCGGGCGCCGTGGTGATCCTGAAAGGCGGCGATACCGTGATTGCCGCGCCGAACGGGCGCGCCGCCATCAACGACAACGCCCCGCCGTGGCTCGCCACCGCAGGCACGGGCGACGTGCTGGCAGGGTTCGTCACAGGTCTATTGGCGCAGGGCATGGCCGCCTTTGAGGCCGCGTGCGCGGCGGTGTGGCTGCACGGCGAATGCGCCAACCTGTTCGGCCCCGGCCTCATCGCCGAGGATCTTCCCGAGCTACTGCCGAAGGTGCTGTCGGAGCTCTACACGCAGCCGAGGGTGTGAGCCGCAGCCCTACATCCCGCCGAGATACGACCGCGCTTCCTCGCCCGGGTTGGGCAATCCTGAAACCCGCCAGGCTACGAGGCAGTATCCAAATAGTTCGTTGACCTCGCCGCGATCTATTCCGGCCTGCTGGCAGACGTTGCGGATCGACGAGACGGCGGCAAGCTGCTCGTATTCGGCGCGGAGGGCGCGGATGATGCGCCAATGGCGCTCGCCGAGCGGCCCGATGGCCTCCTCCCGCGCGAGCTGATGAGCGAGATCTTCGGTCCACAACGAGAAATCGGCGACGAGGCCATCGTCGTCGAGCAGTGTCGACTCAGGCAGTTTGCGTGCCGTCGCGGTCATCGTCGGGCTCCTGCGGGAAGGGGATCGCGGTCAACAGAAGACTACGCCATTTGCGGTCGGCTGTCCTGGTTGCGGCGCGAAATTTGCGGTAAAAATAGCTATTAAATGGAAAATAAGTTCGAAAGCATCGCCAGAATCGCGCAATTAGAAAATGATGTTTCGTTCAGGCGGCTCGTTGGCCCGCGCGTTTCAATTCATCGTCGGCGGCGAGAAACGCTTCGACCTCCGGGGTCAGCGGCGGGCTCTCGGCCGAAACACCGATCTCGGCCATCAGGCGGCTGATCTCGACGAACTTCTTCTGCTTCCTGTCGTAGATGCCGCCCTTGAACAGCGCCTGCGCCGCGATCTGGCCGTCTCGCTCGCCGCCGTCGATGACGAACGTCTGCTCCATGATGACGTTGACGCGGTCCCAGGCCACAAGCCGCGTCTCGAGGCGGAACTTCTGGAATGTTTTCAGTTCGCGCCGGAAGCGGATCTTGATGGCGCTGGCGATCGGCGTCCATCCGTGGCGGAGGACCGCACGCCACAGGCCGCTCGACACCATGATGTCGAGCCGACCGAGGTCCATCAGCGTCAGATAGCGGCCGTTGTTCATATGCAGCGACGTGTCGAGATCGCTCGGCCAGACGCGGAACGCCAATCGCGAGGGATCGGCGGGCAGCGCGAGCGACGGAAGCCGCCACGCAGTAAGCGTGTACCACAGCATCCGGAACCACAAGTTCATCGCCGATCTCCTGTTTCGTCACCCATCAGTTCGCGAGAGCGCATGGAAGGGAATACATCGCAGTTGACGTTAACGTCAAGTGCGAGCCATCCCGGTCGCTGACACATTTGCACGCGAAAGTGACGCCGCAGGATTTGACCGCGCGGGCAGATTCGAACCATGGTGCGCCATTGTTCGCGACGCGCGACCGCCGACCGTGCCGGACCTGCGGCACGACCAGAACGTCAGGCGCGCCCGGAGGCTCATGCGCAGAACTCTCCACCTCGTGGTTCTCGTCCTCGCCGGCTCCGTCGCGGTGCCCGCCGGCGCGATCACGCCGGAAGCGCAATCGCGCATCGAGGACGCGGCGGCGGCGATGACACGCGGCAACACGGCCCAGGCCGTCGCGAGCTATACCGAGGCGCTAAGAGACACGTCGCTTTCCAATGACCGCCGCGCCGTGATCCTCAATGACCGCGCCGTGGCCAACGTCCGCCTCGGACAGACTCGTCTCGCCATCGAGGATTTCAATCGCGCGGCGCAGTTGTTCCCGGAATATGCGGCGCTCTACAACAATCGCGGCAACCTGCTGCTCGCATTGAACCTGCCCAAGGAGGCACTCAAGGATTTCGATCGCGCGATCGTGCTCGCGCCGGGTTATGTCGCCGCCTACAACAACCGCGCGGCGACGCACCTGAAACTCAACAATCATCGTGAAGCGCTCGCGGATTTCACGCGCGCGATCAAGCTGTCGCCGCAGAGCCCGGCGCCACTCGCCGGCCGTGGCCGCGTGCATCTCGCCGAGGGGCGTCCGCATGCCGCCGCGCGCGATTTCACCCGCGCCGCCGCCGCCGATGCGCGTTTCGCCCCTGCTTACAGAAGCCGCGCCGAGGCCAAGGTCGAAGCCGGGCAGCTCGAAGACGCCATCGAAGACTATTCGCGCGCCATCGTTTTCGATCCCAACAATTTCGAGAGCTTCGTGCTTCGCGGGCACGCCTACCTCGCGTTCGACAACGCCGCGTCCGCGATCAAGGATTTCGCACGCGCCATCGAGATCGATCCGAGGTCGCCCATCGGGTATCAGTCGCGTGGGCTCGCTCACGGCATCGCCGACGCCACCGACGACGCCTTCGCCGACCTCAACAAGGCCATCGAACTGGACCCGCGCTCAGCGACAGCATTCGCCTACCGCGCTCACGTCTACAAGCTCGGCGGACAGATCGAGGTCGGCTCCAAGGACGTCGAAACCGCGCTCAAGCTCGATCCCGGCCTGCCCGAGGCCTTCTGGGTCAAGGGCGAACTCGAGGAAGCGGCCGGGCAGACCGAGCAGGCCATCGAGGACATGAAGAAGGCGCTCGCGTTGAAGCCGTCGCTGCGCCAGGCCCGCGTCGGCTTGGAGCGGCTCGGCGCGACGTTCGAAAGCCGAGACGATCAGGAGCTTCCGGGCGCCGGCACTGGCGAATGGCGCGTGGTATCGCGCGGCGCACGCTTTTTCGCGGTATCGAATGAATATCCGAAGCTGCGCGTGCCGTTGGAAATGGCGGGCGAGGGCACGCCACGATTGCTCGAGTGGGAATTGAAGAAGCCGCCGCTCAAGGGCATCGGTGTGCTGCGCTTTCACGGCGGCGCGATCAGCGGGGCGAAGGGCGCGGAAGAAATCGAGATGGCCGCGATCGTCGATCTCGTCGCGGGCACCGTCGTCGGCATCGAGCCGCAGAAACAGGGCACAAAAATCGCCACGTGGACGTGGGACGAGGGCAAGCTGACGATTGCCAGCCTCGATGGCGTCACGGATGAGTTCGTGCTGCGCAACGTGAAGCCCAAGGATCAGCCTGTCGCCGGTGCCGCCCAACCGCAGCGTCGCTACACTTCGAGCGAGGGCGCGCCGGGCTGGGCGCCGTGGTCCGACCAATACGGCGTCCCGGCGCAGGGTGGTGGCGGCAGCCGCCGTCCGCCGCCGCCACGGCAGCAGCAGAAGCCAAAGACGCTGTTCGATCTGCTGTTCAAATTCTGACGCGGCGCGTCGGCCCGTCACGGGTGAACCACACAGCCGTGCGCGTCGTTAATGGATCATCCCCGCCGCATTGGAGTGCCCGTGACTGTGAAGCCGATCATCCTCTGGCTGCGCCAGGATTTGCGCCTGACCGACAATCGCGCACTCGAGGCGGCGGCCGCATCTGGCGGGCCGGTACTGCCGGTCTATGTGCTCGACGATGCGGTCGCGGGTGAGTGGGGCATGGGCGGTGCCTCGCGCTGGTGGCTGGACAAGAGCCTCGCCGATCTCTCGGAACAGATCGCGGCGCGCGGCGGCAAACTCGTTCTCCGTCGCGGCGACACGCGCGCGACGCTTCTCCAACTCGCCGCAGAGACGGGCGCTGGCGCGGTCTACGCGACGCGCGCCTATGAGCCGTGGGCGCGGCGGCTCGAGGACGGCGTGCACGCCGCGCTGATGGACGCGGGCGTGGCATTCCGGCGGTTCGGCGGCGCGCTGCTGCGCGAGCCGGAGGAGTTGCGCACCAAGGCCGGTGAGCCATTCAAAGTCTACACGCCGATGTGGCGTGCGCTCGTGGCGCTGGGTGAGCCGCGCCGGCCATCGCCGGTTCCAGTGGACATCGCGTTCGTAAAAAAGGCGCCGAAAAGCGACCGCCTCGCGGACTGGAGCCTGCACCCTCAGAAGCCGGATTGGTCGAAGGGGTTCTCGGCCGCCTGGCGGCCCGGTGAAGCGGGTGCGGTCGAGCGGCTCGATACATTCCTCGATACCGCGCTCGACGAGTACGCCGCCGATCGCAACCGCCCCGATATCGTCGGCACGTCGCGACTGTCGCCGCATCTGCATTTCGGCGAGATCTCACCGGCGCTGTGCTGGCATCGCGCCCGCGCCGCCGCGGCGGGCCGTCCGCACGCCGAGAAGGGCCTCGAGACCTTTCTGAAGGAACTCGTCTGGCGGGAGTTTTCCTATCACCTGCTGTTTCACTGGCCGGATCTGCCGAGCGCGCCCTTCCGCCCCGAGTTCAAGCATTTCGCGTGGGGCGAGGATGCGTCTGCCCTGCGGGCTTGGCAGCGCGGGCTGACCGGCTATCCGATCGTCGACGCGGGGATGCGCGAGCTGTGGACCACCGGCTGGATGCACAATCGCGTCCGCATGATCACGGCTTCGTTTCTGATCAAGGATCTGATGATCCATTGGCATGAGGGAGAGCGCTGGTTCTGGGATACGCTCGTCGACGCCGATCTCGCCAGCAACGCCGCGAGCTGGCAGTGGGTGGCCGGCTCCGGCGCCGATGCCGCGCCCTATTTTCGCATCTTCAATCCCATCACCCAGGGCATCAAGTTCGATCCCGACGGCGCGTATGTGCGGCGCTGGGTGCCGGAACTCGCGAGCCTGCCCGCGCCGCTCATCCACGAGCCGTGGACCACGCCCGCATTGTTATTGCGTGAAACCGGCATCGAGCTCGGGCGTACCTACCCCATGCCGATCGTCGATCATGCGGCGGCGCGCGAGCGTGCTCTCGCCGCGTTCGCCGCACTGAAGACGGTCAAGATCGCGTGAGGTGTTCCCTGCGCCGTGCCTGTGCCGCAATGAACGGTCATTTTGGCGTCGGCGTTAAGGGTTCAGCATCCATGGCGGGGGTATAGATCGGTCTCTTGTCCGATCAGTGTTGCGTCGAGGAGTTTCAATGAGGGTGTCACTCGTCCGCGCCGTTCTCTTGGCCACGGGCCTTGGGATCGGTGCCGTTCACGCCGAACCGTCCCAGACCGGAACGGCCGCCATAGCCACCGCCGTCGAAGAGGCGGAGAAGCCGGCTCACGTCCCGGCATCCACACCGGCCAAAGCGCCGTCCATTCTCAACCGTGACGCGGCACAAACGCCATCGGGCAACGCGCTGAAGCCGGATACGGGACCAGCCACCTCCACCGCGGGAGCCGCCGCCGCAGCCGCCGCTGCGACCGCCACGGATTCCGCGCCCGCTGCCGCCGCCGCGGGATCCGCGGTCGTTACGGCGCCGCCGCCGCCGCCGGCACCGACGCTGCTGGTCGCCATCGACCTGACCAACCAGCGGATGAGCGTCTCTGAAAACGGCAAGGCAAAGTACACGTGGTCGATTTCGTCGGGGCGCGAGGGCTACCGCACGCCGACCGGCACTTTCCGGCCGAGCTGGATGGCGAAGATGTGGTATTCCAAGCAGTACGACGATGCGCCGATGCCACATTCGGTGTTCTTCAACCGCGGCATCGCCGTCCATGCAACTCAATCGACGGGTATGCTGGGCCGTCCGGCCTCGCACGGCTGCATCCGTCTCGCTCCGGCCAACGCCGCGACCTTCTATAAGCTCGTCTCCACGCACGGGAAGGGCATGACCCGCATCAAGGTGCACGGCGTCGCCAAGGACAGCACGCCCGTGGCGTCGCGGCGCAAACGTCCGGCGGACGAGGTTGCCGGTGGGCGAGGTGTGCGTGAACTGCCACCGTACTATGCACCGGGCCGGTATTCCGGACGCCAGAGATATAGTTATAGTGGCTACGGCAACGGCGGCTATAATGGCGGATACGGCGGGCCTGCACCCCGTTACGTCTATCCGGGTGATCAGGCTCCGGGCTACTACCGGCCGGCGCGTCCGTATCGCGGCTATGCCGGGCCGCGCAGCTACTACGACTGATCAGGTATCGTCCTCACGAGCATGTGTTCAACACTGCGGGGCGTGCGTGGTCCAAATCGGATCGGGGCGGCTATTGAATATTGGTCGCCCAACCGCATCTCCAAAGCTGGCCGGCCGCCTCAGGGCGGCCGTGACGCTGTGAAGGACCAAGTATGCGCACGAGAACGCTCGCACTCCTGTTACTGACCGCAGCCGCAGCCGCCGCCGTCGGCTACTGGCAATATACCCAGGGTAAGCTGCCCGCCGCATTGACCGCGTTGCTGACCGGCGGTGCGGAGAAAGCGCGCGGCCAAGGGGGCGCGCCGCAGGCGGGCGGCGGCGGCCCCGGAAAGCCGCCGGAAGTCACCGCGAGCCAGCCGATGCGCCGGCCCATCGTCGAGTGGGATGAATACGTCGGACGCTTCGAAGCGGTCGAAACCGTCGAATTGCGCGCCCGCGTCAGCGGCTACCTCACCGAGGTTCACGTCCGGGACGGCCAGGATGTGAAGAAGGGCGATCTCCTCTACACCATCGATCCGCGACCGTTCGAGCGCGCCGTCGCCCTGACCCGCGCTGAACTCGAGCAGGCCCAAGTCAAGGTCGCCAACGCGCGCCTCGATGTCGATCGCGGCAGGCCGCTTCTCGATCGCAAGGTGATTTCGGAAAAGACGTTCGACGACCGCGAAAGCCTCGTCCGCGACGCCGAAGCCCAAGTGAAGGTCGTGGAAGCGCGGCTCAAGTCGGCTGAGCTCGATCTGAGCTACACGCGGGTCTCGGCCCCCGTCGCCGGCCGCCTCGGTCGCAGCGTGGTGACCGTCGGCAACTGGGTCTCGAGCGGCGTCACGAGCGGCTCGCCCGCACTCAGCAGCATTGTCAGCCAGAACCCGATCCAGATCTATTTCGACGTCAGCGAAGCCAATGCGCTCAAATACCGCCGCCAGTCGGCCGCGCGCAGCGCAAGTGGCGGCGATCGGCTCGAAGGCCTACTGGTCGGCGTCGCACTCCCCGACGAGACCGGCTTCCCGCACTCGGGCAAACTGGACTTCGTTGACAACCGTCTCGACAGTGGCACCGCGACCCTCCGCGCCCGCGCCATCATCGAAAACCCGATCGGCTTGTTTTCACCCGGTATGTTCGGCCGGGTGCGCGTGTCGGCTGCTGGAGAAAAGCCGGCGCTGCTGCTTCCGGACGAGGCGATCGGCACCGACCAGACCAGCCGCTATGTCTATGTCGTCTCCGAGGACGGCACCGCGCAGCGCCGCGGCGTGACGCTCGGTCCGATCGCGGACGGCTTGCGCATCATGCGCGAGGGCATCTCATCGGACGACTGGATCGTCGTCCGTGGGACGCAGAAAGTCCGGCCCGGCCAGAAGCTCGCGATTACGCGCGAGCCGATCAAGGTGTCAGGCGCCGCCGCCGCGCCCTCGCCGACCAGCCAGCGTTGACGCGATCGCCGGCCGTTTCGCTGCCCCTGGGTGGCCGCGGCTATCGGTAAGAGTACGCAGCAAGCGACCTAAGGACCTGAGATATGCGCCTCAGTCACTTCTTCATCGTCCGGCCGATCTTCGCTGCCGTGGTGTCGCTGTTCGTCGTGATCATCGGCGCGATCTCGTATGTCTCGCTGCCGGTCGCGCAATTCCCCGAGATCGTGCCCCCGACCATCTCGGTATCGGCGACCTACCCCGGCGCCAGCGCGCAGACCGTCGCAGATACCGTCGCCGCCGTCATCGAGCAGGAGATCAACGGCGTCGAGGGCATGATCTACATGTACTCGCAGTCGACCGACGACGGCGCATTGTCACTCAGCGTGACCTTCGACATCGGCACCGACGTCGACAAGGCGCAGGTGCTGGTGCAGAACCGCGTCGCCTCCGCCGAACCGAGATTGCCCGAGGAGGTGCGCCGGTCGGGCGTGACGGTGCGCAAGAATTCGCCCGACCTGCTGCTCGTCGTCCATCTCGTCTCTCCCGACAATACCTATGACGGCGTCTACACGTCGAACTACGCGCTGCTCAACGTGCGCGACGAGCTGGCGCGCATCAAAGGTGTCGGCGCGGTCAGCTTCTTCGGCTCGCGTGAATACTCGATGCGCGTCTGGCTCGACCCCGAGCGCATCGCGAGCCTGAGCCTGACCGCCGACGAGGTAATGGCGGCGCTGAGATCGCAGAACGTGCAGGTTGCCGGCGGCGCGCTCGGCCAGCCTCCCGTCCAAGACATGGGCGCTTTCCAGGTTCAGATGCAGCTGAAGGGTCGCCTGACCGATCCCAAGGACTTCGGCAAGATCGTCATCAAGGCGGGCGAGAACGGCCGCGTCGTCAAGCTCGAGGACGTGGCCCGCACCGAACTCGGCGCGCTCAACTACTCGACCTACGGCTATCAGGACGGCGTGCCGGCGACCGTGATGATCATCACCCAGCAGCCGGGCTCGAACGCGATCGAGACCACCAACATGGTCAAGGCCGAGATGGTCCGGCTTTCGAAAGCGTTCCCGAAGGGCCTCGAGTACCGCATCATCTATAACCCGACCGAGTTCATCGAAGTCTCGATCAGCGAACTCTATCTGACCATCCTCGAAGCCGTCGCGCTGGTCGTGGTCGTGATCCTGATCTTCCTGCAGGCGTGGCGCGCCGCCATCATTCCGCTGGTCGCCATTCCGGTCTCGCTGATCGGCACATTCGCCGTCATGCAGGCGTTCGGGTTCTCGATCAACATGCTGACGCTGTTCGGCCTCGTGCTCGCGGTCGGCATCGTCGTCGACGACGCCATCGTCGTGGTCGAGAACGTCGAACGCAAACTCGACGAGGGGATGCAGCCCCTCGAGGCGGCGCGCAGCACGATGGACGAAGTCGGCACCGCGCTGATCGCGATCGCCTTGGTGCTGTCGGCCGTGTTCATCCCGACCGCGTTTGTCGGCGGTATCACCGGGCAGTTCTACCGGCAATTTGCGATCACCGTCGCCACGGCGACGATCATTTCCGCGTTCGTGTCGCTGACGCTCAGTCCGGCGCTGGCGTCACTGCTGCTCAGCCGCCATGAAGAGCCGCACGGCAAGGGCAACATCCTGATGCGGCCGGTGCGGGCGCTGCTCGGCGGGTTCAATCGCGGGTTCGACGCCTTGGAGCGCGGCTATGGCCGGCTCGTGCGACGGCTGATCGCGACGAGCGGCCTCGTGCTCGCGGTCTATGCCGTGCTGATCGGCGCGGCGGTCTGGCTCGTCATGGCGACGCCCGCGGGCTTCATCCCGAAGATGGACCGCGGCGTGCTCATCATTTCCGCTCAGCTTCCGGCCGGCGCTTCGCTGCAGCGGACCGACGACATCGTGCGCCGCATCGACCAGGTGCTGCTGAAGACACCCGGCATCGTGCATACCTCGAGCTACTCCGGCCGCTCTGGCGCGACTTTCACCAACGCCACGAACGCCGGAGCGCTGTTCGCCATCCTCGACGAGGCCGGCAAGCGGCAGAAGGCCGGGCTGACCGCCGAAAAGATCGCGCAGGACTTGCGCGTCAAGTTTTCGACGTTGCAGGAAGCCAACGTGTTCGTGTTCATCCCGCCGCCCGTGCGCGGCGTTGGCGGCTCGACCGGGTTTGCCATGCGATTGCAGGATCGCGGCAACCTGGGCCCGATCGAACTCGAGCGGGTTGCCCGCGAATTTATCGCCGCCGCCAACCGCACGCCCGGCATCACCAACGCCTTCACGACGTTCGCGACGCAGACCCCGCAGCTCTACCTCGACGTCGATCGCGACAAGGCGCAGATGCTGAAAGTGCCGCTGACGGCGGTGTTCGAAGCGCTGCGGGTCTACATGGGCTCGGCCTACGTCAACGACTTCAATATGTTCGGCCGCACCTACCGCGTCACCGCGCAGGCCGACAGCGCGTTCCGCATCGATCCCGCCAACGTCTCGCGCATTCGCGTGCGCTCGACCGAGGGCGCGATGGTGCCGCTCGGCAGTCTCGTGACCTTCAAGGAAATCGCAGGCCCCGACCGCGTGCCGCGCTACAACCTGTTCCCGACCGTCGAGATCAGCGGCTCCACCGCGCCGGGCATCAGCTCCGGCACGGCGCTCGATCTCATGGCCTCGCTCGCCGCACGACAATTGCCCGACGGCGTCAGCTACGAGTGGACCGATCTCTCCTACCAGGAGAAGAAGGCCGGGCGCACGGGCTACTATGTTTTCCTCTTGTCGGTATTGTTCGTGTTCCTCGCGCTCGCCGCTCAGTACGAGAGCTGGTCGCTGCCCCTCGCCATCATGCTTATCGTCCCCATGTGCCTTCTGTCGGCGCTGTTCGGCGTCGCCTTGCACGGGC
Organism: Hyphomicrobium sp.; assembly: GCA_022843145.1. GTDB lineage: Bacteria > Pseudomonadota > Alphaproteobacteria > Rhizobiales > Hyphomicrobiaceae > JAKAML01. The sequence goes on along the minus strand of JALHOF010000010.1, from coordinate 174,543 downwards.
AGGACATCAACATCCTGACGCAGATCGGCTTCATCGTCTTGATCGGCTTGGCAGCCAAGAACGCCATTCTGATTGTCGAGTTCGCCCGCCAGCTCGAGGAACAGGGGCGCGACATCGTCACGGCCGCCGTCGAGGCCTCGCAGCTTCGTCTGCGCCCGATCCTGATGACGTCCCTCGCATTCACGCTCGGCGTCGTGCCGCTCTACATCGCGTCGGGCGCGGGCGCGGAGATGCGGATCGCGCTCGGCACGGGCGTGTTCTGGGGCATGATCGGCGTGACGCTGTTCGGGCTCTTGTTCACGCCGGTCTTCTATGCCGTGATCCGCAAGTTGACCGCGCCGCGCAGCACCACCGGAGCGCAGCCCCTGGACGGCCCCGCGCCGCAGCCGCAACCGGCGGAGTAGGCGTTCAGAACGGGTTCCACGTCGCGCGCGGTGTGAAGCGCAGGTAGCCGACGCTTGCGCCGAGCCGCAATCCAAGCCCCGTGCGGATCGGCGCGAGCACGACGTTGCCGCCGCGCAGATACGTCACCCCGACGCCGCCGACGAGATAGGCCGATCCGTCGACGCCCGCGAACCGGCGATGGATCGCATCCGGATCGTCGAGCCCGTAGATCAGGAACAGTGTCCGCGATCCGGCCGCGCCGAAATCGTACCCGACCGATGGTCCATGCCAGTAGACCGGCCGTGCGCTCCCCCGGCGCGGGTAGAGCGTGCCGTTGCCATAGCGCAACCCGGCGAGGAATGCGCCGCCACCTTCCTGTCCGAGAATGTAGGCCGACGGCCGGCCCGATTTGGAAAAAGCGTGCTCGATCACGCTGGCGAGTTCGGTCGAGATCGTGCCGAAGAATCCGCGCGTCGCCTCGCGGATCTCATCGATCGAATAGCCGTCCTCCTGCACTCCGGGCGGGATCGGCGCGGGCAGAGCGTCAGGACGCGGAGACGTCTCGGTCACCGGTGACCAAGCGTCCGATTTCGGCGCGGCGGGCGGCGGCGGGACCGGCAGTGTCGCGGTCTTCGGCGGCGCGGCCGGTGGCTTCGCCGCGGGAATTGTCGGCTTCGCCGCCGGAATTGTCGGCTTCAATGCTGGTGTGCCCGTTGCCGTCGGCGCCGTCGCCGCGCGCGCGGCCGCGTCGCCGAGTTCAGCGTCGATCTTGGCCAACGTATGGCTCGACTTTGCGCGCATGACCGCGAGCAATTCGACGCCCGCGGCCCGCAACTCGTCGAGCTTCGAGCAGTCGAGCTGCGATGATTCCGGCGGTCGTCCGAGACTGTCGATATTGACCAAGAGCTCGTCGGCTTGCTGGTCGAGCGACTGCATCTTCTTGTCCTGGATGAGGTCGAGCGCCTTGTCGTCGGCGTCCTCACCGGTCCAACCCTTGCGCGACTTGAGCTTCTGCAGGGCCGCCTGCAGTTTCGGGCTCGCATCGGCGTTGAATGCGCGCAGTTTCGCGCCCGCGTCGTCGACGGCCGAGGCGAAGTCGTCGGCCGTGCAAGCGGCGGCGGAAGCCGTCGGAGCGGACAGCAAAAAAGCGGTGACTGCGGCCAACGCCATGACGAACGATATCGGCCACCGCGCTTGTCCTGCCGCTAGAGCCAGACGCGATGAGAGATGGCGCGATGAACGAGGGTGTGCGGCGGCTGCCGGCGTGGTGCGGGTCATGAACATCTCTGCGCGCCGGCCCCGCCGGCTCCTCAATTGTTGGGAATCGTCTTGACGACGCTGGCGGTCGGCTTCTCCGATCCGGCGGACGGAAGGCCCTTCACGTCCTTTTCGATCAGCGCATCGAATTCCGCGAGCGTCTTGACGGCGTCCTTCGGCCGCATATGCACGACCTTATAACCCTTCGCCTTCAGCTCCGTCAGTAGCATCGGCAACGCCTTGGCCGTCGACGGTTGGATGTCGTGCATCAGCACGATGCCCTTGCCGCGTTTTTCGAGCTTGCTCATCACCGTCTTGACGATGTTCTCAGGCGCCTGAACCTTGAAATCGAAGCTGTCGATATCGGTCGAGAAGATGGCGATGTTGCGCCCGCCGAGATGGGCGATGCTGTCCTTGCTGTCGCGGAGGAACGGATAGCGGAAGAACGGCGCGGTCGCGGTGCCTGCGCCACGGCGAACGGCGCTGAAGCCGCGTTCTATCTCGTCCTTTGCCTTGTCGGGTGCGGCCTTGCCGAGATCGATATGCGAGAACGTGTGCGCGCCGATGGTATGGCCACCCGCGGCGACCTCGCGCAACACTTCCGGATAGCCGACCGACAGCTTGCCGACTGGAAAGAACGTCGCCTTGGTGCAGTGGTCGGCGAGCGCCTTCAGAATTGTACGGGTATGGCTCGGCAGAGGTCCGTCGTCGAACGTCAACACCACTTCCTTCATGGCTAGGAAATCGTGCGCCTTGTAATGCTCGAAGCCGAACCCAGGCCCTCCGGTGGTGTCGATCTCGACGGTTCGGGCGACGCCGAGCGCATCGGGTCGGCAGCTCGCTGCGTCCGCTGGCTTAAGTCCCGGCAGCAATGCGATGGCGGCGGCGAGCACTCCGCTGGCGATCCTGGCGCGCATGAAACGTTCCCCTGACAATGACGTGTTGAGCGGCGTCTTGTTGATTTGAGTCGCAACGCGCCCATTTGGCTGCTCGCCGGGCATGCGCGCAAGCCGAACGGTGCAACGTTCCGTCGACATTCGTGGATAGACTAAGCCTCGGCTGTGCTCCGGACGTGACGTGCGCCTTAATCGTCACTGCAATCTCGGATTGATTTTTTGGCGCCATCAAGGGTTGCACTCGACGTGACGCCAACATCCCGATTTTACGCGACGTTAACTACGCGCAGTACAAACTATCAGCGCTTGAACAATCGCCCGCTCACGACCGGCTGCCAACTCAAACACACGTTTTATTTCGCTGGCAATGGCCCACCAGCTTTCAACGGTGCTTAAGGAATTTCCGGTCTATTCGTCGTTGAATTTTCGAGGGATCATGGACTTCAGCGAAACACAAAAGGGACGTTGGGCGACCAGATTGCCCTTGGCTTCGATTGATCGGTCGAGCTGGGTCAGTTGGGCGTGCTTCATCGGGGGCGCCGAAATGGCGCGCCCATTCGGCTTTGGCACCGAACTCAAGACCGGCGGTTTTGGCCTGCTGCTGGTTGCGGCTTCTGTCGCCCTCTTCTTCGTCCTCGTGCTCGTGATCCAGCGGCACATGCGGCTGTCGCTCCTCGCCAAAACGTTTGGCCAGCCGCAACATCTCGTCACCTCGGGCTGGTTCAGCCGCTCACGCAATCCGATCTACGTCGCCTTCCTCATCCCGCTGGCGTCGCTGGCCTACTATTCTCTGGTGGCGTCGGCCACCGCGATCCTGATTTATCTCGTCTCGATGACTTGGTTCGTCATTGCCCGCGAGGAGCGCGTGCTCGAGCAGTCGTTCGGGCAGATCTATCTCGACTACAAGGCCAAGACGCCGCGGTGGCTGTTCAACTTCTGACGCCGGCTGGTTCAACGGTGCGGTGGGGGTTTCCGGCGGCTGCCTCTTACTTGCGGAACTCGATCAATCCTTTTGCCGCCGTGCCGGCGGGTCCGATTTCCTTGATCGCTTCGCTACAACTCTTCTCGCTGAGCACGCGGCAACGGTTGATGTCGGCCATGGGATCGCAGCCCAGCGTCTTTTTCCAAACGATGGCGATCTGTTGCGCCTGGTCCTTGAAGGTGTCGAGGTCAGCCCCGCTGTAGCGTCGCATCAGGTCTTCGGCGGCGGGCATCAAATGAATGTACGGGCACACCAACGACGACCCGAGGGCCTGCCCATAGCGCGCGCCGGCCAGTTTCGGCGACATGGTCGAGGTCGTTTCGGCCGTATCGGGGCCGGCCGCCGCGGGACTGGTGATTTGCCCCGCTCCTGCGAGAGCAACGGCCAAGACGGCCAAAAGTCGGCGTGCGCTCATTTGATCCCCGCTCGAAACGATGGGCCCGCTTGCGACCGGGTCGCACGGGCTCGAAAAGACTACGGCGGCGGCGCTTCGCTGGTTTTGCGGGCGGCTGAGAGCGGCTTGTGCCGGGCATCCTTTTTTACATGAGCCCGCCCTTGACTTCGCGAGGGTCACCACGTAATTGCTTCGGTCTCGACCGCGCGCCCGCGCTTTGCGTGGGCTCGACGCGAACGAATGGATTGCGGGAGTAGCTCAGTTGGTTAGAGCGCCGCCCTGTCACGGCGGAGGCCGCGGGTTCAAGTCCCGTCTCTCGCGCCATCCATTCCCAGTCGTCCTTCCCTCACCGAACTGCGGCACCGCCCCTCCGGGGCTCGTCGGAACGTGAGGCAAAAAGCCTCCGTCTAGCGACGGCGTCGTGCCCGGTGCTATAAGCGCGCATGACAAAAATCGAGTCCCTCAAGCCGCGCGCTCACGTTCAAATCGGACCTCTGACGCTCGGCAACGATCTGCCGATCGTCGTCTTTGCCGGCCCCTGCCAGATGGAGAGCCGGCAGCACGCCCTCGAAATGGCGTCCGCCCTCAAGGAGATATGCGGCCGGCTCGGGCTCGGGCTCGTGTACAAGTCGAGCTTCGATAAAGCCAACCGCACATCGCTCGGCGGCAAGCGCGGCATCGGACTACAGGGCGCGCTGCCGGTGTTTGCCGAGATCCGCGAAAGTCTCGGCCTTCCGGTCGTCACCGACGTGCACGAGGCGAGCCAATGCGCCGCCGTCGCCGAAGCCGTGGACGTGCTGCAGATCCCCGCTTTTCTGTGTCGGCAGACAGACCTGCTGATCGCCGCCGCCGCAACCGGCAAGGTGATCAAGATCAAGAAGGGCCAGTTCCTCGCGCCGTGGGACATGAAGAACGCGGTCGCCAAGATCGCCGGCTCTGGCAATCCCAACATCTTGTTGACCGAGCGCGGCGCGAGCTTTGGCTACAACACGCTCGTTGTCGATATGCGCTCGCTGCCGATCATGGCCGAGACGGGCTGTCCGGTGATCTTCGACGCCACGCATTCGGTGCAGCAGCCGGGCGGGCAGGGGACATCCTCGGGTGGCGACAGGCGTTACGTGCCGGTGCTGGCGCGGGCTGCCGTGGCAGTCGGCGTCGCGGGTCTCTTCATCGAAACCCACCAGGACCCCGACAATGCCCCGTCCGACGGTCCCAACATGATGCCGCTGTCGCAGTTCGAGGCGTTGATGGCCGATCTGCAAGCCATCGACGTGGTCGCAAAGCGCATCACCGCGCGCTGACCGGCCACTCGACGCAAAAGAGGAGCGGGCTCCGCGCGCTCCTCGTTGACGTCGGCACATGTCGGTGACAGGTCGAACGGACCTCCGTGGCTGTGGTTCAGTTCGCGGTGCTGGTCCCGGTGCTCATGAGGCCGGGTTTCGGCTTATCGGGATCGGGCGTCACGGTGCGGGTCACGGCCGCCCGACCCCAGTTTCACGCCGACGTCGCAACGCATGCGACGGGCGTCAGGCCTTCGACTTCCACAACACGGCGGAGACGGCCCGGATGTGCTCGGGGCTGTTGAGGCCGTTGTAGTCGTGTGCATGGACCACGGCGCAACCGCCGTGGCTGCACAGTGGCTGAGTGCGGAGGTTGGCTGCATTGACGCCGGCGACGATTGTGCCGGTGCCGAGCAGGCACATGGTTGTAAAGAGAGTGAGATGTGTGATGGCACGCAAAACGAGTTCAACAGACATCGTACGACCTCTTGTCCAAACTTGACGGTGTGGTGGGTAGGTCAGCTTTTGCTTCGTTCTTTTCTGCCGCCGCGATCGCTTGCGGGATTGGGAGAGAGCGCGATGGCCGATGCAGTAAGAATGCCGCAGGACTGGTTAACGCGGCCTTAAGATTAGCGCGCTGGTAACGCCTGTTGACGATTCGTTGCCGCCGCCGCCGCGCCAATTGGGCCGTCCGATCTGATCCGTGTGGCGCTTTGAGGCGTAGACTTAACCGTCAGACGAGGGGAGGTCGCGTGCGCATAGCGGTGGTCGGAGCGGGCATCTCGGGGCTCGGCGCGGCGTGGCTCTTGTCCCGGGCGCACGACGTGACGCTGTTCGAGCGTGAGCCCCGTCTCGGCGGTCACAGCAACACGTCCGAGGTCACGTGGCCGGAGGGCGGCAGCGGCCCTGTCGACACCGGGTTCATCGTCTACAACACCGCCTGCTATCCCAATCTGATTGCGCTCTTCGAGCATCTCGCCGTTCCTACGGCGCGGACCGACATGAGCTTCGCCGTGTCGCTCGACGGCGGCGGCTACGAGTATTCCGGCACCGGCGCGCAAGGACTGTTTGGCCAGCCGTCCAATCTCCTGCGCCCCGGTCATTGGCGCATGGCCGCCGACATCCTGCGTTTCTTTCGCGAGGCGCCGGCGCTTCTCGCCGAGACGCCTCGCGATGCGGACGCGGGCGTCTCGCTCGGCGAATGGCTCAACTCGCACAGCTACAGCCGCGACTTCGTCGAGCGTCACATCCTGCCGATGGGGGCCGCGATCTGGTCGACGCCGTCGCGCGGTATTCTCGATTTCCCCGCCGCCGCGTTCGCGCGCTTCTTCGCCAATCATGGGCTGCTGCAGGTTCGCAACCGGCCCGAGTGGCGCACGGTCGACGGCGGCAGCCGCGAATACGTGGCGCGGCTGATGGCCGGCTATCGGGGCAAGACGATCAGCGGCGACGCCGTCGTGTCGGTCGCGCGCGGCGGTGGCGATGTGGTTATCACGCGCGAAAGCGGCGCGATCGAGCGGTTCGACCGCTGCCTGATCGCGTGCCATGCCGACGATGCGCTTGCGCTCTTGGGCAATCCGGATGCCACGGAACGCACGGTGCTCGGCGCGTTTCGTTACTCAGATAACCTCGCGGTCCTCCATCGCGATCTCCGTCAGATGCCGCGCCGCAGGCGGTTGTGGTCGAGCTGGAACTACATGGGCGGCCCCGACGGCGAGTTGACGGTGAGTTACTGGATGAACCGCCTGCAGCCTTTGACAACGCGGTCCGATCACTTCGTCACGCTCAATCCCGCGACCGAGATCCCCGCGTCCCAGACGATCGCGAGTTTCGCGTATCGCCACCCGATGTATGACGGTGCGGCCATCGCAGCGCAGTCGCGGCTGTGGTCGCTGCAAGGCCGCGGCAACGTTTGGTTCGCGGGCAGCTATTTCGGTTGGGGCTTTCACGAGGACGGTTTGCAGGCGGGACTTGCCGCTGCCGAGGACATGAGCGCATCTGGCCATGGAGCCGCTGCCGGCGGCGGGGGCGTGCGCCGTCCGTGGTCGGTCGCAGGCCAATCCAGCCGGATCACAACGTCGAGCGCGCCCCGCATGGCCGATCCGGCCGAGGCTGCGGCATGACCGGTCATCATGCCGCCACGACCGGAGACGCGTCTGGCGCGCTCTATCCCGGCACCGTCTCACACAAGCGCTTGCGTCCGAAGCCGCACGCGCTGTCCTACGGCGTCTTCTCGATGCTGGTCGATCTCGACCGGTTGCACGATCTCGATGGGCGGCTCTGGTTGTTCTCGTGGAACCGCTGGAACCTCTACAGCTTCCACGACCGCGACCACGGTCCAGGCGACGGCACATCAGCCTCCGCGCATTATCGCGCCGCACTCGCGCGCTGCGGTGTCTCCGTCGCTGGCGGCCGAATCTTGATGCTCTGCTATCCCCGCGTGCTCGGTTACGTCTTCAACCCGCTGAGCGTGATCTACGCCTATGACGGGTCGGATCGCCTCGTGGCGACGATTTATGAGGTCAACAACACCTTCGGCGAGCGCAAGAGCTACGTCGTTCCGATCGCCGATCCCGCCGCCGAGGTTCATGCACAGGCCTGCACCAAGGAGATGGCTGTTTCACCCTTCACCGCCGGCACGGGAAACTACGCCTTCCGCGTCACCGCGCCAGCCGGCGATCTCGTCGTGGCGGTTACCCTCCGCGACGACGATGGCCCGCTGCTCAAGACCATGTTCAAGGGCCACCGCGTTCCGCTGACCGACCGGCAACTCGCGTGGTTCGCTCTGACGTATCCCTTGCTGACGCTCAAAGTCATCGCTGCGATCCACATCGAAGCTGCGAAACTCTGGTGGAAGGGGATTCCAGTGGTCCGAAGGCACCGCTCGGCTCGTTACTCAGTGAGCAAGGCCCGGACGGGTAAGGGTCCTGCGGGGGACGGTGCTGGCGAGGTGCCTGCACGATGATCTGTTTGGCATTCCAGCAAGCGAGTGGGCAGTGACGGGCCATAACCTGACAGCACACGACATGGCGAGGCGCGAAGGCATGGCTGACGACTGCGCCGTCGCCGGATCTGTGCGGCGTCCCGTGCCGTTCGTGAGCACGCTCGGCCGGGCGGGAGACGCTCTCATCCTCAAGGCCGCTGCGCGGATGCTGGCACGCACGCCGCGAGGCCGCGTCAGGCTGCAATTGCCATCGGGTCGCTCACAGGTTCTGGGCGCATCCGACGGGATCGAGGCGTCACTCACGCTGCACTCGTTCGCGCCGTTCTGGCGCGCGGTCCGGCGCGGCTCGATCGGCCTCGGTGAAAGCTACATGCGCGGCGAGTTCGAGACGCGGGACCTGGGCGAGCTGTTCCGCTTCTTCCTCGACAACCGCCCGCATCTAGACAGCGCTGGCCGCGGTCTCTTCGGCGTCCGCATGCCCGACCGCATCGCCCACAGGCTCCGCGCGAATTCGAAGGCCGGCAGCCGCCGCAACATTTCCGCCCACTACGATCTCGGCAACGAATTCTACCGCCACTGGCTCGACGCCAGCATGACCTATTCAAGCGCGCTCTACCGCGATCCTGCCATGACGCTCGAAGCCGCGCAGGCGGCGAAGATCGATGCCGTTCTCCACGCTCTCGCGCCTGAGACGGGCGGCCCGCGGTCCGCGTCGTCGATTCTCGAGATCGGATTTGGCTGGGGCAGTTTTGCCGAAGCCGCCGCGCGAGCGGGTCATGCCGTCACTGGCCTCACGCTGTCGCGCGCGCAGTACGACTATTCGCGCGACCGTCTCGCCGCGGCTGGTCTTGCCGACCGCACGTCGTTGCGTATCGAGGACTATCGCGACGCAAAGGGCACGTTCGACCATATCGTATCGATCGAGATGATCGAGGCCGTGGGTGAAGAGCATTGGCCGCGCTACTTCTCCACCCTCCATGATCGGCTCAGGCCGGGCGGCAGCGCCGTGATCCAAGCCATCACCATCGACGAGGCGCGGTTCGCGCGCTATCGCCGCAAGCCTGACTTCATCCAGGCCTACATCTTCCCTGGCGGGATGCTGCCGACGGTCGAGACGATGCGCCGCGAGGCCGCCGCCGCCGGGCTTGCCTTCGTGCCGGTCGAGACGTTCGCGGCAAGCTACGCCATCACGCTGCGCGAATGGCGCGCCCGGTTCGAGCGCGCTTGGCCCGAGATCGCAGCGCTGGGCTTCGACGAGCGCTTCCGCAAAATGTGGCTCTACTATCTGACGTACTGCGAAGTCGGGTTCGAGCGCGGCGCGATCGACGTTGGGCTTTTCCGTCTGGAGCGTCCGCTCGAACAAGGAGCTCGACCATGACCTCCCCGCCGCATGAGTCCAATTCCACGCCCGCCGTTCTGCGTAACAACGACGGTGCATTCGATCTCATCGCCTACCTCGACGGCTCGGTCCGCGCCTGGGGCGTGTTCGAGGATCGTGCGGGCCGCGTGCGCCGCCGGTTCGTCGCCGATCTCGCTGGACGCCGCGACGGGTCACATTTCGTGATCGACGAGGAGTTTCGTTTCGACGATGGCGCTGTCGAACAGCGGCAATGGAAATTCGAGCGCGGCGAAGGTGGCGCGTTCCATGCCACGGCCACCGATGTCATCGGTCAGGCCGAGGGCCGCGCCGAGGCCGGTGGTGCCCGGATGCGCTATCAGTTCCGCCTCGCCATCAAGGGCCGTTCCGTCGTCGTGGATTTCGACGACCGCTTCTATCCGATCGACGGTGATCGCATCATCAACCGTGCGACGGTCAGCAAGTTCGGCGTCCGGCTCGGCGAACTGACGATGCTGTTCGAGCGGCGTCCTGGCAAAGCTGCGGGCGCGGACCTTGCCGGCTCTGAACGCCGCGCCGCGTGACGGGCGCGCTGTTCAGCCCTGCGGCTTTTTCGGCGTCATGAACGTCCGCGCGAACCAGAAGTAGGCTGGATACGGCAGCACGCGCGCGAACTTCATCAGCGCCGCCATCTGCCACGGAAATACGATGTCGAACTTGCCCTTCTCGAGGCCGGCAATGATCGCATCGGCGGCCTTGTCCGCCGGCATCAGGAACGGCATCGGGAAATGGTTGACTTCGGTCATCGGGGTGTCGACGAAGCCCGGATTGATCACGCTCACGGTCACGCCTTTGCGCGCGAGGTCCGGCTTCAGCGTCTCGGCTAGGCTGATTACCGCAGCCTTGCTCGGCGCATACGCGGACGCCTGCGGCAGTCCCCGGTATCCGGCGACGGAAGCAGTCAAAGCAATATGCCCGCGGCCGCGCGCAACCATCAACGGGATGACGTGTTCGAGCGCGTTGGCGATCCCGATATAGTTGACCGCCATCGACTGCGCGGATTTGGAAGCATCGAAGCCTGACGCGCCCATCGGCTGCCAGACACCCGCATTCAGGATCACGAGGTCGAGCGGGCCTTGCGCACTTTCGATGCCGGCGACAACCAGGCCCGTCGCAGCCCGGTCGGTCACGTCGAGCGGCGCGGCCGTGATCCGCGACTGCTGCGCGGCGAGCATGGAAAGCGCATCGGCCGACCGCGCCGAAACCGTCACGCGCGCGCCTCGGCCCGCGAGTTTCACGGCAACGTCACGGCCGATGCCGGAACTCGCGCCAGTGATCCAAACGGACGACCAGGGAACGGAAGGTTTCATGCGTCCTTTCAGGGCCGGGGACGTCAGAACCCAGTCAGTGGCTGGAAAAGCCGCGCCATGAGGCCGCGGAACTTCGCCTTCTCTTCGCTGGCGATCAGACAGATGCAACCGTCTTGGAGATCGGCCACCGGGCGGTGTTCGACGTCGTCGTCGAGATCGGCGAGATCGCCCGTCTGGAACGTCCCGATTTCGTCGCGATAGCTGCCGCGCAGCAGCAACGTGAGTTCGGCGCCGCCGTGTCCGTGTTCCGGCATCGCCTGGCCCGGTGCGACCTTGAGAAGCCGCAGATCTCCCTTGGCGCCCGGCGAGAGCGGCAGCGGATAATGCCAGACGCCGATGCCGATCCGGCGCCACGGCACGCGGTCGAGTTCCGGGCCCGCGATCTTCCGCAGCGTTCGCGGCATGTCGGCGTCAGTGTCCTCGTCGCGGTTGGCTGCGCGGGCGGGCCGCTCCTTGGTCATCGTCTGGAGTGCCGCGGTAGGCTCGGCCGCGCTCGACATCGGCGTCGGCGCGAGCTGCTCGAACATCGCCGCGCCGATGCGCTCCATGCGCCGTGCCTCTGCCGCACAGCGCGGACACATCTCGACGTGCGCGGCGACGACGGCGCTGAGTGCCTCGCCCAGACTGCCGGAAGCGAAGCTCATCAGCGTTGCGGAATCGGGGTGGAATTTGATCGTCATGTTATGCCAGATCCTCGACGGACTCGCGCACCTTCTGATAGGCAAGGCGCATGCGGGATTTCACGGTACCGAGCGGTACACCCAACTTCTCGGCGATTTCGCTGTGGGACAGACCTTCGATGTACGACAGCACTACGACCTCGTGCTGGTCCGGCGGCAGCTCCGCCAATGCAGCTTGAACGCGGGCACTTCGTTCCTTGTCCGACAGTTGCTCGTCGGGCGGGACATCCGTCGAGGCTTCCTCATCGTGTCCATCGGGCAATTCCTGCCACGGCACCTCGCGCCGCAGCCGGTCGATACGCAGATTACGCGCGATGGTGAAGATCCACGTCGTCGCACTACCCTTTTCGCCCGAGTAGAGCGCCGCCTTGCGCCACACCGTCAGCAGCGTTTCCTGGGCAAGCTCTTCCGCGGTCCCTGCATCTGCGCCTTGTCGGATCATGTATGACTTGACGCGCGGCGCATACGACTGGAACAGCTTCCGATACGCCTCCGCGTCGCCGCCAGAGGCGACGCGTTGCAGGAGTTCATTCATCGAAGCGCTGCGCGTCATGGTGTGCGCACACACCGAGACTGGAACACCCGAGTAGCTTGCAAGCTGCACCATGCGCGGCCCTCACCCGTTTGGAAATCATACGGGGGGGCTTCGGAATTGGATTGCACGGCGATTTTTTGTGTAAGTTCCATATTCGATCGGGCTTTCGGCGACTTTGGAGCGCAACGGGAGGGCGTGTCCCGTGTAATGGGACAGTGCTTCCTGGACGCCCTCGGGCCGGTCGGGCGCAAGGGGCGGCTCCCATCCGCCGAACATAGCAGAACAGGACCTTCGGCACGTGGCCAATGTGACTCTCCTCGACATCACGGCCCTTCTCGCCGCCCTCGCCATCGCAGCCCCCCTGGCGCAATGGCTCGGCATTGGCCGCGTGCTCGGATACCTCGTCGCGGGCGTTCTCCTGGGTCCCTACGGCGCCTCGCGCCTGTTCAGCTCGTATCAGGCGAGCGAGATCCTGCATTTCGCCGAGTTCGGCGTCGTTCTACTCCTGTTCCTGATCGGGCTCGAGCTGCGGCCCAAGCGCCTCTGGGCCATGCGCAGCGCCATTTTCGGGCTCGGCGGGCTGCAGGTCGGCATCACAGGCCTCGCACTTGGGTTCATCGCCATCCTGTTCGGGCTCGAATGGCGCGCTGCGGTGTTCACCGGCTTCGTATTGGCGCTGTCGTCGACGGCGTTCGCGCTACAAGTCTTGGAGGAGAACGGCGAGCTGTCCGCGCGCCACGGCCGGCTCGCCTTCGCGGTTCTGCTGTTCCAGGACCTCGCCGCTATTCCGCTCATTGCGCTCGCGCCGCTGTTCGCCATTACGGCGGCAGGCGCCGGAGCGGCCAAGGGCATGGACATCGGCACCGCAATCCAGGCGTTGGCCGTCATCGGCGCGGTCGTGCTCATCGGCCATTTCGTCCTGGATCATGTCTTCCGTTGGATCGCCCGCACCAAGATCCGCGACGCCATGACCGCCGCGGCCCTGCTGACGGTGGTCGGCACCAGTCTCGTCATGCAGCAGGCCGGCGTCTCGGCTTCGCTCGGCGCATTCCTGGCCGGCGCGCTCCTGTCGGAAAGCTCGTACCGCCATCAGTTGGAGGCGGACCTCAAACCTTTCGAGGGGCTGCTCCTGGGGCTGTTCTTCACCGCCATCGGGATGTCGCTCAATCTGGCGCTGATCGTCGAAAAGCCACTGCTGGTCCTCGCGCTCACCGGCGGTCTCGTGCTCATCAAGACCGCGGTCCTGGCGCGGCTCGGTCGCGGCGAGGGGCTCGAAGCGGGAGCCGCGCGGCGGCTGGGCCTCGTCCTCAGCCAGGGGGGAGAGTTCGGCTTCCTGCTTTTGACGGTGGCGGCGGGCTCGGCGATCCTCGCGCGCGGCGAAGCCGATCTTCTGGCGGTCGTCATCACGCTGTCGATGGCCGCGACGCCGTTGCTGCTGGCGCTCGATGAACGGCTCGCCCCCGCGCCGCTGGCGGTGGTACCGCGCTACGACACTCCGCCCGACGTGGAAGGCCACGTCATCATCGCTGGCTTCGGCCGCTTCGGGCAGATCGTCGCCCGCGTCCTGCGCGGAAAAGGCATCGCGTTCACCGCGCTCGACATCAGCGCCGAGCAGGTTGAACTCGTCAAAGGCTTCGGTGCGAAAGCCTTCTTCGGCGATGCCAGCCGCGCCGAAATTCTCGACGCTGCCCAAGCCGACAAGGCCCGCGCCATCGTCATCGCGATCGACGATATCGAGGCCTCCATGCGCACCGCTGCGCTGGTCAAGGAAACCTATCCCAAGCTTCCCGTGCTGGCGCGGGCGCGCAACCGCAACCACGCCCACCGGCTGCTTGACTTAGGCGTCACCATCATCGAGCGCGAGACGTTCCTTTCGGCGCTCGAAATCACGCGGCGGCTGTTGAAGATCCTCGGTCACACCGAGAAGGAGGCCGATCGCCTCGTCAAGACCTTCCGCGCCCACGACGAGCGCCGCTTGATCGAGGACTACAAGCATTACTCCGACGTCGAGAAGCTGCAAGACAAGGCGCGGAGTGATCCGGCGACGTTGAAAAAGCTGTTCGAGGAGGACGCCGCCGAGCAGGCGAAAGTTGCGGCGGAAGCGGCGGGCAGCGGCAAGGCCGGGAAAGAGCCGAAACGGGCAGGTGGTTGAAGTGCCACCTTACGCGCCTAATGCCGGTATGACAGCTGGGAGGACCTCGCCACACCACACCGAGTTGACTTGCCGCGCGCGAATATGGCGGATCGGTGCTACATATTCAGGCATCAAGATGGATGAACGCCGGCCGCCGCGGTGGCGGCGACGATAGGGACGACGCGATGCTCGCTGATTTCTCGATGTATGCCGGTGTGATGGTCGCGGGGCTCGTCAGCTTCCTCAGCCCATGCGTGTTGCCTCTGGTTCCTCCGTACCTGGGCTATCTCGGCGGCACGACCATCGACCAACTCGCCGACGGCGGCGTCGAGAACAAGGTCTGGCGGCGCGTCGTCGTGGCGTCGCTGTTCTTCGTGCTCGGGTTCACCACCGTGTTCGTCGGGCTCGGCGCGGGTGCGTCGATGTTCGGGCAGATGATCCAGACCTACAAGTCCGAGCTGTCGATGGCGGCGGGCCTCGTGATCATCCTGTTCGGCCTGCACTTCCTGGGCATCCTGAAGATTCCGCTGCTCTATTCCGAGGCCCGCTATCATGGCGAGATGCCGCAGGCGAGCTTCCTCGGCGCCTACCTGATCGGCCTCGCCTTCGCGTTTGGCTGGACGCCGTGCGTCGGCCCGATCCTCGCCACCGTGCTGGCGGTCGCCGCCAACGAAGCGAGCCTGACCATCGGCGTGTCGCTGTTGCTCGCCTATTCGCTCGGGCTCGGCATCCCGTTCATCCTCGCCGCCGTCGCCATTCGCCCGTTCATGTCGTTCATGTCGAAGTTCAAGCGGCACTTGGGCACGATGGAGAAGGTGATGGGCGCTATTCTCGTCATCACCGGCATCATGTTCCTGACCGGTTCGATGAACTGGCTCGGGCAGTGGATGATCGAGACCTTCCCGTGGCTCGGCATGTTGGAGGAGCAATTCACGCCGAAGGGCCTGCAGACCGACATCATGAAGAAGGGTGCGGGCCAGTAGCTCATGGCAAGGCCAACCGAACGCGTCAGGACGGCCCTGACTATAGCAGGGTCGGACAGCTCGGGCGGCGCTGGCATCCAGGCCGATCTCAAAACGTTCACTGCGCTCGGAATCTACGGCGCGTCGGTGCTGACCGCGCTGACCGCGCAGAACACGCAAGGCGTTTCAGGCGTTTTCGCGATACCGGGCGACTTCATCGCCCAGCAGGTCGCGGCCGTCGCTGCCGATCTCGACATCCGTGCCATCAAGACGGGGATGCTCGGCGACCGCGCCACCGTCGAGGCTGTGGCAGCCGCGATTGCGCGGCACAAACTCTGCCCGCTCGTCGTCGATCCCGTGATGGTCGCGACCTCCGGAGATCCGCTGCTTGCGCCTGACGCCATCGATGCCGTGCGCCGCTTGATGCTGCCGCTCGCTGCCGTCGTCACGCCCAATCTCGACGAAGCCGCAAGGCTGACCGGCCTGCCGCGCGCGCGCTCGGTTGCCGAAGTCGAGGCGCAAGGTCTGTCGATCCTGGCGATGGGTCCGAAGTCCGTTCTGGTCAAAGGCGGTCACGGCGAGGGTGACGATGTGGTCGACGTGCTGGTGTCGGCGGCATCGCCCCCGTTGCACCTGTCCGCGCCGCGCATCGACACGCGCAACACCCACGGCACCGGCTGCACGCTATCGGCGGCGGTCGCGGCTTTCCTCGCACTCGGCCAGCCGCTCGACGAAGCGGTGCGCCGCGCCAAGGCGTTCGTCTGGCAAGCCTTGCGGCACGGCGCGGCGTTGCAAGTCGGCCATGGAAACGGTCCCGTGGATCACCTCTATGCCATCCGTCGCACCCCGTCGGCGATTTGAGCGCAGGTGGCGTTCACCGGCGTGAACACCGTTCCACATATCGTTGCGCGGTGCCCACCGGCCACAGTTCCACAGCGCGATGACGGGATAGTTGCAGCGTGGCCTTGGAAGCCATTGTGTGGCCACACATATTCTCGCCTAGCTGAGATAGACGACCTACCGCCCGCAGCGGAAGATGTGCGCGTACCGCACTGCGTGGCATTCGGAATGGAGACGCACATGAGCGCGATGACGAGGAGCGCGGCGCTTGCGCTGCTGCTGGCGGTTTTGCCTGCGGGTGGCCCTGCGTCGCCTGCTCTGTCGGCTCAATCGATCGATGGGTTTAGTGGACGCTGGTCGGGTTGGGGTTCGATTACAATGGCCAGCGGCGCCGCCGAACAGGTCAAATGCGTCGCCACATATTTCATCAAGCAGGACGGCGCGGAACTCATACAGAACCTGCGTTGCGCCAGCCAAAGCTTCCGCATCGACGCCGTCGCCAATCTCGACGTGAAAGGCGATGAAGTGTCGGGCAAGTGGGAGGAGCGGACGTATGCGGCGCAGGGGTCGGTGTCGGGACGGCTGACCAGCGGCGGCTTCAACCTCTCGATCCAAGGCGATAATTTTTCGGCGGCGATGCGCGTTGCCATGACCGATTGCAAGCAGTCCATCACGATTGCCCCGCGCGGTTTCGAGATCTCACGCATCGCCATCGGCCTCGACAAGTGCTAGCGCGGTTGCTGGCGGGCAACCGAAGCGCCACTGAGTAGAGCGCGGTTGCTGGTGGGCAACCGAAGCGCCAGACAAGAGCGCGGTTGCTGGTGGGCAACCGAAGCGCCCACCAAAAACCCCACTGTTGCCCACCGGTATCGCCGTGTGTGATTCGCCTCAGCTTGGGGCGACGGTGGGTTGCTCTTCGCGCCGTCCTCGGCAAGTATCCGGGCATCAGATCAGCCGGCGCGACGCTGCCGGCCACGAGCCTCCGGGGGGAGGGTCAGACGAGCGCCGAGGGTTATCCCTGTGGCGCGGTTTGACTGGCTGAAGAACCGGTCCGGGTCCGCCCGGGCCGGTTTTCTTTTTCCGCACCTTGCCAATTTCCCGGTTTCACGTGGTGTGCGTCGTTTCCGCTCGGATACTCGAGATGTGCGACTCCGTGGCGGCAAAAGCACAGAGCGCTCAAAAACAAGTCACTGCACACGGATCAATTGGTGGATTGCGATTGAGATGCAACCCGCGACGACCCTAGAGTGCGTCAACAATATGGCGCATCGCTGCGCATCGACGACGAGACCGGTTCACGGTCGGAATGCGGGAACGAGGGGGACGGCAATGCGCTTCGGTCATGTGAGCTTCACCGCGACGCACTATAAAACGGCACTGCTGGGTTCGATCGCTGGCGTGGCCATGCTGGCCACGGCGACAGCCTCGCTGGCGGGTGGCTTCGAAGTCCGCGAACAGTCGACACACTTCCAGGGCATGTCGTTCGCTGGTGCGGCCGCGGGTGGCAAAAGCCTGTCGAGCATGTTCTGGAACCCGGCCGCATCGAACTACGTCGGCGCTGGGCTCACGTTCGAAAGCAACTACGCGCTCATCCTGCCTTCATCCAAGACGACGATGACCAACCTCGCTCCGGCGCTGGGCGGTCAAGCTTCTTGCGCCGTGCAGGATTGCAGCGTCGAGATTGGCCGCGATGCGGTCGTGCCGGCCAGCTACATGGCCGCGCGCATCAGCCCGTCGACGGTGTTCGCACTTTCGATCAACTCGCAGTTCGGTCTTGCGACGCAGCCCGATAACAAGCTTTGGGCCGGTCAGGTCTACAACACGGGCGCGAAGCTGTTCAGCGTCAACGCCACGCCCACGATCTCGCACGAGATCATGCCCGGCTTGTCGATCGGCGCAGGCATCCAAATCCAGTACCTCGACCTGCAGCGGTTCCAGACCCGCAATCCCGGCACCGGCGTCCGCTCGCAGCTTCAAGGCGACAGCGTCGATCTCGGTTGGGTGCTGGGCGTGAACTGGCGTCCGTCGCCCAGCACGTCGGTCGGTCTCGGCTGGCGCTCGGCCATCACGCACCAGCTCGATGGTGAGGCGCAAGCGTCCAACGCACCCCCGGGCCTTCCGATCGAAGCGAACATCGACACACCCGACAAGGTCACGCTGTCGATTATGCAAGATCTCTCGCCGGTGATGCGCCTCGCCGCGACCGTGGAGTGGATGCAGTGGAACCGCGCCGGCAACATCCCGGTGACGATCGCCGCCAACGGCGCTCCATTGCCCGGACCAGCCGGGCCTGTGACAATCGATCTGCAGTGGGACAACGGTTGGTTCTTCTCGCTGGGCGGCGAGTATGACGTCAACGAGAAGCTGACAGTTCGCCTCGGCGGCGCCTACGAGATCTCACCGATCAGCGAGCCGGAGCAGCGGCTGTTCCAGCTCCCCGACGCCGATCGCATCTGGGCGTCCATCGGTGCCAGCTACAAGTGGTCCGACAAGATGACGTTCGACTTCGCCTACAGCCACGTCTTCGTCGAGGAAGCCGATATCCGTCGCACGACGGCCGACGGCAACCCGGCGCTGTTCTCGACGGCGCGCGCGGAATCGAGCGTCGACATCCTCTCGGTCGGCCTCAAGTCGAAATTCTAATCCATTCTACGCTTAGCCACTCGATGCTTGCTTGAACTGGCCCCGCCGCGCACCTCGATTGAGGTGTTCAGCCGGGGCCAGTTTCAATTTGGGCGGCTGAACCGTGTTGCGGGGCGGCGTGCGGGACACGGCAGAACTCGGCGGCCACCAGACCGCACCCCGGCTTGTCGGCCGGCAATCTGCGCAAAACAAACCATCTGCACATTTTTCCGCCGTCAATGTAAGGAACAAGGCAGGATCGTCATTGACCCCGGCGCTGGTTGCGGGAACGCTCGGCTGATCGATGCGAATCGGAGTGGCTGGCCCATGACGTCTCGACCTACAGTCCTGTTGCTGCTCGCGCTGTCCGCAACCGTTGCCGGTTGCGGCTCGAACGCTTTGACCACCGGATCCCTCTTCGGTGGCGGCGACAAGCCCGCTGCCGCGCCGCCTGCCCCGCGCAACGACCCGACCGCGCGCGCGTTCTCGGCAGGCGCCGTCACTGCACGCGCGCAGAAGTGCGGCTTCAATTTCGACGCCGCCCGTCTACGGGCCGGCTTTGCCGCCGCTGAAGTGCAAGCTGGAACACCGACCGACGAGGTCGCCAAGGCCGGCGCGTTGTTCGACCGCGCGCAGGCGACCGTCGCGAAGGCGATCGCCAAGTCCGAGGACTACTGCTCCGACGACCGCATCGCCTACATCCGTGGCGATCTCAACCGGCATCTCGCCGGTGACTTCACCCCCAGCCGACCGCGCAGCTTCGCGAAGGAAGACGATGGCCTCTTCAGCTTCGGCGGCCAGTCGCCGAATGACGAGAGCCGCACCGCGGCGTCGAAATCGGCCAACTGACCGCAAGCAGCGCGGCAGCGTGCCCGCCGCCGTACCTTTGAAGGACGTTCCGCGTGCAACAGCTGCTCTGGATCGAGACGCTGTTGAAGTTCTCCGGCGGCCTCGTGTTGGTCCTGACGCCGTTGACGGCAATCCGCCTTTTCGGCTTGCCGGGCACTGACAGCGGGTTCTGGCCGCGTCTGCTCGGTGCCGTGTTGATCGGTCTTGCTGCAGCCACCTATCTCGAGGGCCGCTTTGGAGGCGCCTCGCGCGGGCTCGGTCTCGCCGGCTGCTTTCTCGTCAATGTCGCCGCCGTCGCCATGTTGATTTCGCACATGGTGTTGAGCAAGGGCGTGCAGACCCGTCGCGGCCAGTCGATCCTGTGGCTGCTCGTCGCGGCGCTGCTGTTGCTGATCGTGTTCGAGATCGCCCATATCTGACACCCTCGGTGTTAACCATGAATGCCGCGTCCGCGTGGCACGCCGCTTGCTGATATTGCTCCGTGTCCTTCTCGTTGTCCGGAGACGATACAGTGCAGCCGGCCGTCTCGATTCCAGTCCTGTTTCAAGGCGTCCGGCCAGCGACCGGGGCCAAGGACGATGCGGCGCGCTCGTCCAGCGGCGGCCCGGACGTGCTGGATACGGCCAATCCGGTGTGCCGGGATGACGCGCTCGCGTTCGAGATCGTCAGCGCGCGCGAGGGTTTCGATGCGCTCGAGCAGGACTGGAACGCGCTGTTCGACCGCGCCGGACGGCCGGCGCAGGCATTCCAGAGTTTCAATTGGCTTTGGCATTGGGCAAACCACTACCTGGCGCCGTCGGCTGCGCCCGGTCTCGCGATCGTCACCGTCCGCCGCGCTGGACGCCTGATCCTGGTTTGGCCGCTGGTGCGCGAACGCACGGCTGGGCTCGATTGCCTCGCCTGGATGGGCGCACCCGTCAGCCAATATGGCGACATTCTCGTCGATGATCTCCCCGACGCCGATGCCGTGATCCGCGCGTCCTGGATGTACATCGCCACGCGCTTGGCGCCCGACCTCGTACGCCTGCGCAAGGTCCGCGCGGACGCGGCCGTCGCACCGCTGTTGGCCGAGATCGGCGCGTCGTCGAGTGAGCGGCAGCAGGCTCCGTTCCTCGATCTCGCAAGCGCTCCCGACTTCGATGCCTACGAGACCCGCTATCCCGCCAAGGCGCGCAAGAACCGCCGCCGCCAGATGCGCCGCCTCGAAGAGTGCGGCTCGGTCGCGTTCGAGACCCACGCGCGGGGAGAGGCGGCGCGCGAACTGGCCCGGTTCGGGCTGTCGTTGAAGCGCGCCTGGCTATCCGGCAAAGGCCTCGTGTCGCCCGCACTCGCCGACGACCGCATGACCCGCTTCATCGCCGACACCGCCGATTGCGACGATAGGCCGACCGGCTGCCGTGTCTCGGTGTTGCGCGCGGCGGGCGAGGCGGCCGCCATCCAGATCGCCTATGCTTGCAAGGGACGGCTGCTTGTCCACGTCATCGTCTACGCCGCGCCGTTCGAGAAGGCCGGTGCTGGCAACCTGCTGATCGAGGAAAGCCTGCGGCGGGCCAAGGCCGACGGGATCGAGACCTTCGATCTCCTGGCGCCGGGCGATGCCTACAAGATGGATTGGGCCGACGGTGCCGTCGCGGTCGAGGATTTCGCCGTCGAGCTGTCGCGCGCCGGCAAGCTCTACGCCACGATCTACCTCGGATTCGTCCGGCAGCGGTTGAAGGCGGCGATCACTGCGCTCCCCGCGTCCGTCCGCCGCCGCGTCGCGTCAAGCTACGGGCTTCTTCTCGCCCTCATTTGACGCCGAGCTTGCGCTGCAGGTTCGACGACGACGTCGTGTACTGGAACATCAGCTTCTTGTCAGGATAGACGTACTTGTGCACGCGTTGCGACATCAGCGCGGCCTCGTGGAAGCCCGACAGGATCAGCTTCAGCTTGCCGGGATAGGTGTTGATATCGCCGACCGCGAAGATGCCCGGTTCGCTGGTTTCGAACTTCTCGGTGTCGACCGGAATGAGGTTTTCTTCGAGATGAAGCCCCCAGTCGGCGATCGGGCCGAGCTTCATCGTCAGGCCGAAGAACGGCATCAGCGCATTGACCGATAGCTTCTGCTCGCCGTCCTTGGTCTTCACGATCGCGTCTTCGAGCCAGCCGTCGGTGCCGTGCAGCGCGGTCACCTGGCCGATCAACAGCCGCAACTTCCCTTCCGCCACCAGCGCGCGCATTTTCTCGACCGAGTGCGGCGCGCCGCGGAATTCGTCGCGGCGATGGAGCAGCGTCACCGACTTGGCGATCGGCTGCAGGTTGAGCGTCCAGTCGAGCGCGCTGTCGCCTCCGCCGACGATCAGCACGTCCTTGTCCATGAACTCGGACATCTTGCGCACCGAGTAGAAGACCGACTTGCCTTCAAACGCCTCGATGCCGTCGAGCGGCGGGCGCTTCGGCGTGAACGAACCTCCGCCCGCCGCGATCACCACGACGCGCGTGTTGAACTTCTTTCCTGCATCCGTGGTCAGGTCGAAGCGGCCGTCGGCACGTCTCGCCAGTCCATCGATGCGCTCACCGAGATGGAACGTCGCGCCGAACGGCTTGATCTGTTCCATCAACCGGTCGGTCAGCTCTTGCCCGGACACGATCGGCAGCCCGGGAATGTCGTAGATCGGCTTTTCGGGATAGAGTTCGGCGCACTGGCCGCCGACCTTGCCGAGAATATCGACGAGGTGGCATTTCACGTCCACGAGACCCAACTCGAACACCGCGAACAAGCCGACCGGGCCCGCCCCGATGATCACCACATCGGTGACGATCTCGCCGTCACCGCCGCCCGCCGTCGTGTCGCTATCGGCCGCCATTGCGTTGCCTCGTCATGGTTGTCGCGCGGTCCGTTGACCGTGAAGTTCTCTTTGCCCCGGATGACGCGGCCGCGTCAGAACTGCTTCGACGGCACGCGCAATACGAGCCCGTCGATGGCGTCCGATACCTTGATCTGACAGCTCAGCCGGCTTTCGTCGCGCACGTCGAACGCGAAATCGAGCATATCTTCTTCCATCTCGGCCGGCTTGCCGGTCTTTTCACGCCAGGCGGCATCGACGTAGACGTGGCACGTGGCGCAGGCGCATGCGCCGCCGCATTCGGCCTCGATACCGGCGATGTCGTTGAGTTTGGCGGCTTCCATTACCGTCATGCCGGTCTTGGCCTCGACGGTCTGCTGAGAACCGTCAGGCTGAATGAACGTGATCTTTGCCATGGACTGTCGTGCCGCTCCGTCTGCTGATTGCGGCGCGCGGCAAGCTTTATGCCTGCCGTCGCGTGCTCCGAACACGATCGGCAGGGTAGGAAGATCTGCGCTCGCGTTTTTCGCGTCTTAGCGGCTGGCCCTCGTAAGTTCAAGACGCGGCGATGACGCTCCATGGCTCGCTGACGTCGGCCGGCCGGTCGCCCTGCCAAAGTTTGATGGCGGGCGAGGGCGATGATTTGAGTGCTGGATCAGTTCGCGGCCGGACAGGCGGTGATCTCGGCAATGAACGCACGGGCTTCCTCGGCGGCGGCTTCGATGCGCAGCACCGCCTCGAGGCAGGCACGGCGGTTCGCGATCCCACCCAGGCGTTCGGCCTGCTCGCCCGTCCGCGCCAGGCGCCAGGCGCCGACGCAGCGGCTCGACCCCTTCAGCGTATGGGCGGCCACGGTCCAGTCGCGATCTGAGGCAGCCGTGCGCAGCGCCGCGATGGTCTTCGGAAGCTGCTCCAGAAATAGCCCCAGAATTTCTTCTTCCAGCGCCATATTGCCGAGGGTGTACCGGGCCAGGTGCTTGCGATCGATCGGCTTCACACAGCAGTCGGGGCTCACGCCCGCGAAAGCCGTCTCGAAATGGGTGCTCGCGCCGCCGCTGCCGTCCATGCCACGCTCCTTGAGCTCCCGCGGGCGGTCCATTCGGCAGGCGAAGCCCGGAGGCAACGGCTGACGCGGGGAGTATCGCCGCGCGATCTGTTCGATCACGGCAAATGATCTCACGGCGACGATAAGCCTGCGTAAAGCCGGGCCTGGGCATTCGACGCAATCCGGCAACTGAATTTCAATGATTGTCAGTGCACCACCGCACCGCGAACCTTGGTTTCGCCCCAAAGCGGACCTACCCGGGGATGGGGGACGATCGAGTCGCGGCCGGACGCGCGGGCATGACTGGCTGTCCGGACCGTGCGGCTGATCGGAGTTGTCACCGCAAACCTATCGGGCCAAAGGTTAATTTCGCAAATGCCGTTTGAGGTTTTGTTTCGATTTGCGGTATGACTCGAAGCTGTCTGGCGGTGAGTGAGACGTGCAGGCGTGACCAGGGGATGGCGCGCGGGGCAGACGGGCGGGGATGGCGCAGGACCAGCACAAGAAGATCGACGCGCAAACCGGGGCAGGGCAGCAGCCAGCGCCCCCGGAGCCCGTCGACGCGCCGCAATCCGCCGGCGGTCCGCCACCGATCCCGAGCCGCGCCAACGCCTTGCCGCCGCCGCCGCCGCCCGGTCCCCAGTTTATTCCGCTTCCCGCGCAGCAGTCCGCGCCGCCGCCTCCACCCCCGCCGTCCCCCGGCGTGGCGAGTGCATCCGCGAAACCTGCCGCTACGCCACCTCCGCCGATGATACGTTCCGCGACGCGGCCGCCCGCCGCGCCGCAGGGCGTGCGTCCGATCCAGGCGATGGCGCCACCACCACCCGCAGCACCCGTCGAAGACTCCCACCAAGCGGGAGACGACGAGGACGACGGCGACGACGACATCCAGATGCGCCGTGTCGCCCGCCGCCGCTCGGCGGGTCCGGTCCGCAATCGCATTGCCGCCAATGACGACGCGCCGTCCATCGGCGGCCTTATCTATGCGTTGAACGAGAAGCCATCGCAGGCTCCGTTCCGCTACGCCGCGATGGCGTCGGTCGCCTGGGCCGTGTTCGGGCTCGCATTCGTATGGCTGCAGTTCTCGCCCGAAATGGCGAAGGGCGCCGGGTTTGTCGAGATGCTCGCGCGGCCGACGACGTTCCTGGTGTTCGCTGCCATCGTGGTGCCGATCGCGGTGCTGTGGTTCCTGGCGCTCTTGGCATGGCGGGCCGAAGAACTGCGGCTGCGCTCGTCGACCATGACCGAAGTTGCGGTTCGCCTCGCCGAACCCGACAAGATGGCCGAGCAGTCGGTCGCCTCGCTCGGGCAAGCCGTCCGG
The DNA here is from genome assembly GCA_022843145.1 of Hyphomicrobium sp. Classification (GTDB taxonomy): domain Bacteria; phylum Pseudomonadota; class Alphaproteobacteria; order Rhizobiales; family Hyphomicrobiaceae; genus JAKAML01. Next base: position 149,887 of record JALHOF010000010.1, on the reverse strand, counting down.
CGGCAAGTCTCGTTCATGAACGACGCGGTCAGCCGCGCGCTGGGCCGCGCGGGTGAACTCGAGGCGCTCGTTCACAACGAGGTCGCGGCGCTCGAACGTTCCTACGAAGACAACGAGCGCAAGATCCGCAGCCTGATCCAGGAACTGGCGGGCGAGCGGCACGCGCTGGCCAGCACCGGCGACCATGTCGGCGAGACACTGCGTGCGCTCGGCACCGAAGTCCCGGCGATCATCGAGAAGCTCTCGAACCAGCAGTTGAAGCTCGCCCATATCATCCAGGGTGCGGGCGAGAATTTGACCTCGCTCGAAACCGCGATCGACCGGTCCACCGGCCGCCTCGAAGGGCAGCTCGGCGAGCGAACGACGCACCTGCAAGAAGTCCTCGAACAGTACACCGCCGCACTCGGCTCGGCGCTGGGCGACCGTACCGACCAGATGCAGCAGCTGCTGGAAGGCTACACCGGCGCGCTCGCCACCGCACTCTCGGCGCGCACGGAATCGCTCGAGACGGTGTTCGAGGAGTATGCGCGCGCCCTGGACACGACGCTCGCCACCCGCGCTCAAGCGCTCGACATGCAACTCGTCGAGCGGACCCGCGCCCTCGACGGCGCCTTCGACAACCGTTTGCGGCTCATCGACGAAACGATGGCGCGCTCGGTCCACTCGATCGACAGCGCCGTCACCGAACGCGCGCACGCGCTCACCGCCGCGCTCGATTCGCACGCACGCAACTTCAGCGAGACGATCGGCAAGCAGACGACGGACATCGACGAGAGCCTGCTGCGCGGCATCACGGCCGTGCGCCGGTCGAGCGAGAACATCACCCGCCAGTCGCTCAAGGCAATCGAAGGTCTCGCCGGTCAGTCCGACATGCTTCGCAACGTGTCCGAAAATCTCCTCAGCCAGATCAGCAACGTCACGACCCGGTTCGAGAACCAGGGCCAGACCATCATGCGCGCGGCCAACTCGCTCGAAACGGCCAATTACAAGATCGACCAGACGCTGCAGAGCCGTCACCAGGACCTCACGCAAACGCTCGACCGCTTGTCCGGCAAGGCCAACGAGTTCGGCAAGGTGCTCGACGATTATTCCGTGTCGATCGAGGGCACGATGTCGGACGCCGAGCTGCGCGCGCGTGCGCTGACCGACGAGCTGCGCTCGGGCACGGAAAGCCGCAAGCGTCTGGCGCTCGAAGATCTCGGCAAGATGAAAGCCGAGGCCGACGCGGAGAGCGAGCGCGCCATCGAAGATCTGCGCCGCCGGTTCTCCAACGTCTCCGGTGAGGTCACCCGCCAACTTGGAACGCTGACCACCCGCTTCGACGAAACGTCCGAGGAAATGCGCCAGCATGCCGCCCGCACGGCCGCCGAACTCGCGGCCGAGCAGGCGCGGTTGCGCCAGCAGATCGACCAATTGCCCAACGCCACGCGCGACAGCGCCGAGGCCATGCGCCGCGCCCTTCAAGACCAGTTGAAGGCGCTTGAACAGCTGTCCACCCTGACCACGCGCAACGCTCAGCTTCGCGACGTGTCGCCACCCGCGGCGCACGGCGGCGGCGCACCCGGCGCCATCCCGCAATCGCTCTCGCAAACTCTGGCGCAGGAACTTTCGGGACGCGCACGCACACCGCTGCATTCGAGCCCGCCGCCCGGACCAGACCCCTATCGTCCCGCTGGACTGTTGCCACCCCCGCCTCCAGGAGCGCCGCCGGCCGGCCAGCGCATGGAAACCCGTGAAGGCTGGTCGCTTGGCGATCTTCTCGCGCGCGCCTCGCTCGACGAGGAGCACGGCGGCGCCCACGCGGCACCGCCCCCGGCAGCAAATCCGGGACCCGGCAGCGCGTCGGGCGCCTTTACTCTGAACGTCGATGTCATGGCGCGGGCCATCGACGGTTCGACCGCGTCGGCGATCTGGTCGCGCTTCCGCGCCGGCCAGCGCGGCATCATGGTTCGCAGCATCTACTCGGCCGAGGGCCGCACGGTGTTCGACGAGCTGACCCGCCGCTACAAGGTCGACCCGGAGCTGCAGCAGACCGTGGCGCGGTACTTGGGTGAGTTCGAGCGCATCCTGCGCGATTCCGAGAACCGCGACCCCAGCGGACGCCTCGCTCACGGACACCTCGTCTCCGAGACCGGCCGCGTCTACCTCTTCCTTGCTCACGCCAGCGGACGTCTCGTCTGAGGCTTGCGGCGTTTCCTCCGTTCGAGCCAAACCGCGGCGCGCGTTCATGACCGGCAGCGTCCCTACCGCATCCGACCTTCGCCTCGAAGCCGCCGCCGAGCGCTGGCGGCTGGCCGAGCCGTTCGTGATCTCGCGCGGGACCAAGACAGAAGCGCACGTCGTCGTCGCAACCGTCTTGCGAGGCAAGCACAGCGGACGCGGCGAAGCGATTCCCTATGCCCGCTATGGCGAGACCGTCGACAGCGTGCTCGCCGCGATCCGGGACGCACAACCGGTCTCGGACCGCACGCGCCTCGCATCGATCCTTTCCGCTGGCGCCGCTCGCAACGCGCTCGATTGCGCGCTGTGGGATCTCGAGGCGAAAGAAAGTGGGCGGGCCGCGTGCGATCTTGCCGGTTTTCCCGCTCTGCGGCCTGTCGAAACCTGCTTCACGCTGAGCCTCGGCACACCGGCCGACATGGCCGCGAAGGCACGCTCCGTTCCGCACCTGCGGCTCCTGAAATTGAAGCTTGGAGGCGAGGGCGATGCCGCGCGCATGGCGGCGGTGCGTGCGGCGCGTCCCGACGCGCGCCTCGTTGCCGACGCCAACGAGGCGTGGACGCCCGCCATGCTCGCGCCACTCCTCGCCGCCGCGCGAGACGCCGGCTTTGAGCTCGTCGAACAGCCGCTCCCCGCCGGTGACGACGAGGCACTCGCCACCATCCAGCGCGCCGTGCCCATTTGCGCCGACGAGAGCGCGCACACGACCGCCGATCTCGCCGGCCTCATCGGGCGCTACGACGCCGTCAACATCAAGCTCGACAAGGCCGGCGGCTTGACCGAAGCGCTGGTGATGGCCGCCGCCGCCCGCGCGCGCGGACTCCGCATCATGGCCGGCTGCATGGTCGCGACATCCCTGGCGATGGCGCCCGCGATGATCCTGGCGCAGGGCGCCGATTGGGTCGATCTCGACGGCCCGTTGCTGCTGGCCCGCGATCGTCCGCACGGCATCGAAATCCGCGACGGCATCGTCACCCCGCCGTCACCCCTCCTCTGGGGATAGCCGCGCACGGCTCGAGAGGTCGCTCGCCGCTGCTGCGGTTCGCTCGCCGCCTCCTAGCCGTTCGCCGTCCCAAAGCCGCCGCACCGCGACCGCCGCCGCAAGACCTATCGCTGCGACGAGCGTCATGCCCGCATAGGCGCCGCCACCGCCATAGGTTGCGTAGAGATGCCCGCTCAGCAGCGTCGCCGCGCCCATCGCTATTCCCGCCGCCACGGTCGCATAGAGCGCCTGTGCCGTTCCCGCCGTGGCGTCGGGGATGGCGCGCGAGAGGAAATGGATGGCACCGAGATGCGCCGCGCCGTAGGTCGCCCCGTGCAACACCTGCAACGGAATGAGGACTACAAGGCTCGGCTCGAACGTCATCATTGCCCACCGCAGAACTGCGGCCATGCCGCCCGCGATCAGCAAGGTTGTCGCCCACATGCGCTGCATGACGAGACCCGACCACGCGAACAGCGCGATTTCCGCGACGATGCCGATGGTCCACAAGACGCCGATCATCGTCGGCGAGATGCCCTGGTTGCCCCAGTTAAGCGCTCCGAACGTGTAGAACGTGGCGTGCGCGCCCTGGATCGCGCCGGCCGCGAGCAGGAACAGCAGGAACACCGGCGAGACCAGCAAGCGCTTCGCCTCGTCGAGCCTCGGCATGCGTGCGGGGCCTTTCACCGCGCCGGTCGCGAGGCGGGGATGCGGCAGGAGATGCGATGCCAGCGCGGTCATCGCGGCGCCCGCGACGATCATCCACACGCCCGACCCCGCGCCCGCGCGCGCGATGACCGCGCCGCCCGCAAACGTCGCGACGACGAACGCCACCGAGCCCCACAGCCGCATCCGCCCGTAGTCGAGCCCGCCGTTCCGCACGCCCGATACCGCCACGGTTTCGACCAGCGGCATGATCGTGGTGATGGCCAGCGACAGCGCCACAGCGACCGCCAGGATGCTCCAGAAGCCGGGCGCGAACGCCAGTGCCGCCGAAGCCGCGAGACTCGACCACGCCAGCGCGATGACGAAGCTGCGATGCGCGCCGTATTGGTCGGCATAGATGGCGACCACCGGCGTAACGACCAGTCGCACGAAAAACGGCGCGGCCGTTACGAGGCCGATCTGCTGCGCCGTCAACCCGCGCCAGTCGAGCCACACCGGCAGGTAGGGGAGATGGATCCCATAGATCAAGAACAGCGCGGCATAGAAGAACCCGACCCGCGCGCCGAACGCTCGCGCCTCCGCATCCGGACGCGTGGCCGGATGCGGTCCCGTTTGTGCAGCTTCGATGTCACGCTCGCTGATCGTCATTGTCCGCCTTACGCTTCGCTTCGAGAAGTAGACACGCCGAAGCGGACGAATCGCGTATTGCTTTTTCCGGTCTGTGGATAACTCCGATCGAGCCCATGCAACAGTCGACCTTCGCCGCCACCTTCGACACCGACAGAGAGTACCGCGCCATCGAGAGCGCGTTGCTTGAAACCGCGCGCGGTCGCTGGTTCCTCGCCGAGCATGGCCGCCGCGCCCGCCGACTCGACGGTGCGATGCTGGAGGAAGCGATCGGCCGGCTGCAATCGTCGATCCGCCAGCCGCCGGCGCTGCTCGGGCAGCTCAAATCGGAAATCGAGGATTTGACCGCGTTCGTGACGACCACGCGCGACGAGTTGATGGCCCGGCCCGCGGCCACTCATCGTCCCGCCGATGAGGCGGGGCCCGCGTCGCCGTCGGCAGTATCGGGAATCTTGAAGGCCGCCGAGGATATGCACGAGGCGGCATGGTCGCTGCAGGCGCGCGACATCGACCCCGAAGGCTGCGCCGCGATCGCCCGCAGCGCCGCCGCCATCTACGCGCTGAGCCACCAGCAGGCCGTCGAGTCGCAGCGCGCGTTGCGGCTTGCCGACGCGCTCGACGTCGCGGTTCGTCGGCTCGCAGCACTGCGCGACACGATCCTGCACGAACTCGAAGTCGACACCGGCGGCGAACTCCCTCATGAACCGGCGACCGCCGCACTTTAAGCCGGCGCGCTCCTCTACCGCATCAACGTCCGGATTGCACGATCGAGCCCGTCGAGCGTGAGCGGAAACATGCGTCCCCCCATCAGCCGCTCGACCATCCCGATCGAGGTGGTCCACTCCCAGTGATCGTGCGGCAGCGGATTGAGCCAGACGCTCTTCTCGTAGACCCCCGTCACGCGCTTCAGCCAGTCCGCGCCCGGCTCGGGGTTCATATGCTCGACCGAGCCGCCTGGCACCGTGATCTCGTAGGGGCTCATGGATGCGTCGCCGATAAAGATGACCTTGGTGTCGGCGGGATAGGTGTGCAGCACGTCCCACGTCGGCGTGCGGTCCGTGCGCCGCCGGACGTTGTCCTTCCACACGTGCTCATAAAGGCAGTTGTGGAAGTAGAAATAGTCGAGATGCTTGAACTCGGCCCGCGCCGCCGAAAACAACTCCTGCGCCTCGCGGATGTGCCAGTCCATCGATCCGCCGACGTCGAGGAACATCAGCACCTTCACCGCGTTCCGCCGCTCGGCGCGCAAATGAATGTCGAGAAACCCCTTGTGCGCCGTGCCGCGGATCGTCTCGTCGAGATCGAGCTCCTCCGGCCGGCCGTCGCGCGCCAGACGCCGCAGCTTCCTCAGCGCGACCTTGAAATTGCGTGTCCCGATCTCGACGTCGTCGGCGAGATCCTTGAACTCACGTTTGTCCCAGACCTTGATCGCGCGGCGGTGACGGCTTTCCTTCTGGCCAATGCGGATGCCGGCGGGATTATAGCCGTACGCGCCATAGGGTGACGTCCCGCCTGTCCCGATCCACTTGTTGCCGCCCTGATGCCGGCCTTCCTGTTCGGCAAGCCGCTTCTGCAACTCCTCCATGATCTTGTCCCAGCCGCCCGCCGCCGCGATCGATGCCTTCTCCTCGTCGGTCAGATAGAGCTCTGAAACCGCTTTAAGCCATTCCTCCGGGATCTGCGCCTCAGCCGCCCCGGCCATCAGGTCGAGGCCCTTGAAGACGTGCCCGAACACCTGATCGAACGTATCGAGGTGGCGCTCGTCCTTCACCAGGCACGCGCGCGCCAAATGATAGAAATCCTCGACGCGCCGCCCTGCGAGATCCGCGCCCACGGCCTCGATCAGCAAGAGATACTCCTTCAAGGTCACCGGCACCTTGGCGGCCTTCAGCTCGTAGAAGAGAGACGAGAACATGAGCGAGGTTCCATCGCGGCATCGACGTGCGCCAGCCGGCCGCCAAGCGAATACCTTGTCATCCTGGGGCTTGTCCCCGGGATCCAAGCCGCCGAAAGCAAGGGAGCATATTCGAAGCTGGATCCCGGCAACAAGTGCCGGGATGACAGCACGGGGGGCGCGCGCGCCGGGTGAATGTTTCTTTCCCGCTCCGGCGCACGCCCCGACGCGGGCTGGCACCTGAAGGCGCAACCCCGCGCCGGGTGATTGTTTCGTTCCCGCTCCGGCGCACGCCCCGACGCGGGCTGGCACCTGAAGGCGCAACTCCGCGCCGGGTGCCACGTCGGCACCTGAAGGCGCAACTAAAAAAGAAAGCCGCCCGTTGCCGGGCGGCTTCCTTATTCAGTCAGGCGTCTCGACTTCGATTAGAAGTTGATGAGCGCGCCGAACTTCACGACGTGCATTTCGTCGAACGTGGTGGTCGGTGCGAGGCAGATCGCGCTCGGAGCCGTGCAATCAATCTCGGCTTCGAAGTTGCGGTAGGCCAGCCAGATCGACATCGCTGCAGCATCGATCTCCTGGACGACACCAAGGCCCCACTGCTTCAGCTCGCTGCCGACGACCTCAGGTCCGAGTGCAGCCGCGTTGAACATGTCATTGCGGTTGCCGTACTCGGCGTACAGCACGGTGTGGCCGAGAGCCGACCAACGCTGACGGATACCAGCCTTCAGGTAGTACACATCGCCGGTGACGACGCCGAGAGCATCGGTGTCATCCTGGCCGTATGCGGCGTGCATGAACAAGCCGGTCGGAACGTGCTGAACGTAACCACCGACCTGCCAGTAGCTGCTGGAGACGCCGCCGACGTTGATCGGGTTGGTGTCGTTCTGCTCGAAGTACGAAGCAGCCAGTGCGACCTTGATGCCGTTGAATTCGCCAGCATAACGAGCTGCGACGTCCCAGGCATCGTCCTCACCCCAGTCGGCCGACATCGAGAAGCCAGCGAACGTCGGCGAGTCGTAGCGGATGTAGTTGCCCGGGGCAGCGAAGCCGCCGCAGTCACCAGCGACGCCAGCGCCATTGGCGGCCTGGCACGAAGCGACGTTACCCCAACGAGCGCCGGTACGGACGCCGTTGAGCGACAGGAAGAAGTTCTGGTTGTCGAACAGCACCCAGTTGGCGGGAACGAGCGAACCCGAACCGTCCGTCAGGATGGCCGTGTTGTCCGAAGCCGGCGAGAGCTGACCGACAGAGAGCTTACCGAGCTTGTCGTCCTTGATGTACCAGTACGACTGGAAGGGACGAACCGTGGCGAGACCCTCGTCCGTGGTCTGGTCGACGCCGGCCAGCGGATCGGCCGTGCCGACTTCGATCTGCATCAGGTAACCAGCGGTCAGGCCCGGACGGATCTGGGCTTCGCCGGAGAACTTGAAGTGCGACGACAGCGTCGTGCCGAGGCCGGTCACGTACGTGTTGCTCTCGTCACCCGAGTCCCACCACATGATCTGCTCGCCGACCCAACCGGAAATCGTGAGCGAGACTTTGCGGTTGCCCTTGCGGGCGACGGTGGCTTCGAGTTCTGCGACCCGCTCTTCGAGATCGGCGCAGCAATTGCCGCCGAGATCTGCAGCGGACGCGCTGGTCGTGGAAAGCCCGCCAGCCAGCAGGCCCGCCGCGACCAATGCGCTAAGGCTATGTCTCTTCATTGACCTTCTCCAATCTTGCGTTGGCATTCTTGACGGCGGACGCAAAACAGAGACGCGAGACAAAAGCCGCAGTATCGGCGACGTGAGTTTCCCCTCAAACTCGCCGCTTCGGCCGGAGATTCAGTGATTCTGGCCTGCCTCTCAATGATGCAATGCGCTGCAAGCAACTCAGGCACCGCACTGTTGCGGCGATGACACGAAATGGGCAACGCCAGAGGCCGATTACCAAATTTATGAACAGACCCCTAAGGACAACCTGTGGAAACAGGTGGACAACTTGCGAACTGAACGCGCGAGTGAACACCGTGCGAAACACGCGCAGGTAGTGCGTGCGCTCCATGGTCCGCCGATCGGTGGTTGCGGAACGGGATTTGTTGCCAGTCCATGTCTGCTGCGATCGCGGCAAGGCGACGGGAAGAAGTCTCGCACCTGTTGAGCAACCGTGTTGACCAAGATCGAGTCGATGCTGCCTACGAGCCGATGACGGCTGCGGTGCGATGCAGTCGACCCGGAAACGGAAAAAGCCGCCCCGAGGTCTTGGACCTTGGAGCGGCTTTCTACTTTTTGACACCTGCCGCGTCGCGGCTGGCCTGCGGTCAGCGGATTAGAAGCTGATCAGAGCGCCGAAGGTGACCATGTGAAGCTTGTCGAGGTCGACGCTGACGGCGCCGAAGTTCTCTTCACCCTCGAACTGGCGGTACTTCAGCCAGACCGACATGGCAGCCGCATCGATTTCCTGCACGACGCCCACGCCCCAGCGGTTGAGCTCGGCAGACGTCACGCCAGCACCAATCGCTACAGGTGATAGCTGGTCGTTGTGACGGCCGTACTCACCGTAGAGAACCGTGTGACCAAGCGGCGTCCAGCGCTGGCGGATACCAGCCTTGACGTACCAATGGTCCGGATTGTCCTCGATGCCGACCGGCAGCACGATTCCATCCACATTTTCACGACCGTAGGCGCCGTAGACGAACAGGCCCGTCGCAACGTGCTGGATGTACGCACCAGCCTGGAAGTACGAGATGTCCTGGCCGGGGATGCCGGCTGCGAAGAGCGAAATGTCGTTGCTCTCGGAGTAGGCAGCCGCAGCGGCAAGCTTGAACCCTACGAACTCGCCGGCATAGCGAGCGGCAACCGCCCACATGTCGTCTTCGCCCCAGGATGCCGATGCCGAGAACCCGCCGAAGGACGGCGTGTCGTAGCGGACGACGTTGTTGGTATTACCGTTACAGTCGCCGCCGATACCGGCCGAGATTGTCCAGCAATGTCCGTAGTCCGACCACTGCCGTCCATTGAACGCGCCATTGTTGCGCGTGAAGAACTGGCGGCCTTCGAACATCACCCAGTTGGCCTGCACGAGCGAGCCCGAGCCGTCGACCAGGATGGCCGTGTTGTCGGCTGCGTGCGACTGCTGTCCGACGCTGAACTTGCCGAGCGTGTTGCTCTTCAAGTACCAGAACGACTGGAACACAGCGACGCCGTTGCCGGCTTCGTCGGTGGCCTGCGTCTGTCCAACGAGCGGATCAGATGTGCGGACCTCGAGATGCAGCACGTAGCCGGCGCTGACATCCGAGTTGATTTTCGCTTCACCGGTGAACTTGAAGTGCGAGGACAGCGTCGCGCCGACGCCCGTCACGTAGGCGTTCTGCTCGACTCCGTCGTCCCACCACATGACCTGCTCGGCAACCCAGCCGGAAACCGTCAGCGAGACCTTGCGGTTGCCCTTGCGGGCCGTCGTCGCCTCGAGTTCAGCGACGCGCTCTTCGAGATCGGCGCAGCAGTCTCCCCCGAGATCTGCCGCAGACGCGCTGCCGACGGAGAGACCGCCTGCCAGAAGGCCCGCCGCCGCGAGGGCGCCCAGCCTGTACTTGTACTTCTGCATTGTTCTTCTCCCGTCTACACACTTCGAGAAACGCATGGGCCGTAGCGACCGTCAGTGACGCCAAGCGATGGTTCTGCTCTTCGAAAGCTTCTTGAAACCGGTTTGGAGTCCCCCTCCGAAGTGCCGTTTCGATGGGCATACTAGACACGGCGGCGGCGGCTTGAAAATCGCCTTGACGGCCAAAGTTCCCGAATCGAATCGCCTTGTGTCGTTGAGGACACGCCATGCCCGGTCAACATAAGCATATGAATAAAATGATGTTTTCCAGCCGCTCGATGACGGGCTGTAATTTCTCAGTCACATCAACGCGATGCGCGTTCAGTGCGAGGTCCGGCGGCGCGACTGGATGAAGCGGCGCGACGACAAGGCCAGGATCACCACGACGAACGCCAAGCCGTGCGTGAACATCACCATTTCCGGGCGATCCGCATAGCTCTCCATGACGAAGCGCTGATAAAACGCCGGCCGGAAGCGTTCGACCTGCCCAAAAACCGAGCGGTACTGGTCGATCATCGCGTCGAGCAGCAGGTAGGCGTTGGTCAGGGCCTGGCCGTTGATCCAATCGAACGCCGCGATCCCCAGAACCGACAGCACGCGCGCCGGGATGTTCATGCTCTCGACGGCATCGTCATAGATGAACAGCAACGCAAAGACCGCAATGTGGACGGTGACGAAAAACTGCCAGAGGAAGTCGATCTGCGAGCGCGTCGACATGATCGCTTCGATGAGCGCGCTCTCGGGTATGACTTCCATCGTGTGATATCCTGTCCCCTGATCGCGCCCGCGATCCCACCCGGCGGCCGTCGTCCCCATGCTGGCCAGCGACCCCGACCATAGACGCCGCCGCCGCCTGCGTGCCACTCAATTGTCAGTTCCAACGCGGTCGCCCGCTGCGGCGCGTTTGCTATCATGCGGGTGTGGCGGCCGTGCGAGAGCTAAGCGGCGGCGGCATGGCAGCTTTGCGGTAAGCGCCCGACAGGCCAATTGTGGAAATCCTGCCACAATTCCGTGCTAGTCGGGCAACAGTGGAGTGTCTGCGTGCGGCGGCCGTCTCGGCATGGTTGTCCCGCAGGCGCGTCACGTCTGATCTGAGTGCTTCTGATCTCTGTCGTGTTTGCGGGATAGTCAGTGCGGACGGCGCCAGATCACGGTGCCAGGGAGACGTAGGGTGCCAGGGAGACGCTGCGCCGGGGGGCGTACGCCGTCGAACATGAAGCGGTCGCGTGCCGGGATGGCAAGCGGCGAACGATCGGCTCAGTTTCGGACGGAAAATCACTTCATGCCAAAAGGTCTGATGGATCGCCGCGCGGTCCTGATGAACGCGGGACTTCTCGCGCTCGCGACGGCTGCCGCAAGGTTGGTGGACGGCACGGGGAACGCCTTTGCCCAGGGCGCCGCGCCGACTCCGGGTGTGCCCGCGCCGGCGCCAGCCGCCGCGCCCGCCGATGCCGGCGAGCCGTTCCAGCAGGATCTCGTCCGCAAGCTCGCTGAAAAACTGGCGCAGAAGCCGTTCGCCAAGCCATCGGTCGACGTGCCCGAGCCGTTCAACAAGCTGACCTACGACCAGTATCGCGACATCCGTTTCCGCGTCGATCAGGCCTTGTGGCGGCAGGACAAGCTGGACTTCGAGATCCAGATGTTCCCGCTTGGCTTCCTCTATGACATGCCGGTGGAGATCTTCACCGTCGAGGGCGGCCGCGCCCGCTCGCTCAAGGCGGATGGCCGGCTGTTCTCGCTCGGACCGCTCATCACCAAGAACCCTGAAGCCAAGGCGCCCGACGCCGCGCCCTTCGCCTTCTCCGGCTTCCGCATCCACGGTCCCATCAACCGCTCCGACTACTATGACGAGTATGCGGTGTTCCAGGGCGCCACCTATTTCCGCTCGGTCGGCCGCGGTCAGCACTACGGCATGAGCGCGCGCGGCCTCGCCATCAACACGGCGCGTCCCGGCGGCGAGGAATTTCCGGTCTTCCGCACGTTCTGGATCGAGAAGCCGGCGGCCGGCGCCCCGGCGATCGTCGTCCATGCGCTCCTCGACAGCGCGTCGGCGACAGGGGCCTACAAGTTCACGATCCAGCCCGGTGCAGCGACCGTGATGGATATCGAGATGACACTCTTCCCCCGTCAAGCGATCGCGCACGTCGGCATCGCACCGTTGACCAGCATGTACCTCCACGGCGCCGCCCACCGCCGCATCAATGGCGACTTCCGTCCCGAGGTCCACGACAGCGAAGGCTTGGCCCTGCTCAACGGCAAGGGTGAACGGTTGTGGCGGCCTTTGACCAACCCCAAGAAGCTGCAGACCAGCGCCTTCGTCGATCGCGACCCGAAAGGCTTCGGCCTGAGCCAGCGTGACCGCAGCTTCGCGAGCTTCCAGGACCTCGAAGCCAAGTACGGCACGCGCCCGACCGTCTGGGTGGAGCCCAAGGGCGGCTGGGGCGAGGGCTATGTCGAATTGATCGAGATCCCCGCCGAGGAGGAGATCCACGACAACATCGTCGCCTACTGGAAGCCGGCAAAGCCGCTCGAGCCCGGCGTCGCGCACACCTTCGCCTACCGCCTACATTGGGGCGAGGCGGTCCCGGTCTCCTGGCCTGGCGCACGCGTCCAGAAGACGTTCGTCGGTGCCAGCCGCAAGTCGGGCGTCTATCTGTTCGTCATCGATTTCGACGGCCCCGCCGTCAAGGAGATGCGCGATCTCCCGCTCGCCGATCTCAGCGCCAGCGCTGGCGGCATCGGCAACGTCGTCGTGCAGCGCAACCCGGAAATTTCCGGTCTGCGCGTCTCCTTCGAGCTCAATACCGGCGGCGTCGAGTTGAGCGAATTGCGTTTAGCGCTCAAGATGGGCGAGCAGCTCATCTCGGAGAGCTGGCTCTATCGCTGGACGAAGGCTTGAGTGACGAGCGCATGAACGAATTGATCCGCGGCGCACCTGAACAATCCGAAACGCCGCCCGCGGCGGCAGCGGCGGCCGTGACGCCAGGGCCCGTTCTTCGGAAGGACGCGAGCGATCCGGCATCGCTGCCGCCCGAGACCCCGCTCGACATGCCGGAGCAGGATTTCGACGCGCGCGTGCCGCAGCAGCCGCGTCCGCGTCCCCGTCAGGGCTACTGGGTCGCCCGCGCGGCCGTGATGTCGGGCGCGGCGATGCTGACCGCTGCGTTCGCCTACGAGCTCTACAGCGTGCTGGCGTTCGTGCGCATGACGCCGATCCAGTTCATCTTCCTCGTCCTCTCCACCATCGCCTTCGGCTGGATTTCGCTCGGTTCGCTCAGCGCCGCGATGGGCTTTCTGCCGCTCTTCACCAGCGACAGCGCCGACACCATCTCGCTGCCGGCCGCAGAGGGACCGCTCGCGACGCGCACCGCTCTCCTGTTCCCCGTCTATCACGAGGATCCCGCCCAGATCGCGGGCACCATCGAGGCGATGGCCGAAGATCTGGACGGGTACGGCCGTGCGGCGGCGTTCGACATTTTCGTCCTCTCGGACACGCGCGGCAATGATCCCGGGGCCGCCGAGGAGCGGGTCTATGCCGCGCTCGCCCGGCATCTCGCCGCGATCATGCCCGTCTACTACCGCCGCCGCCGCGAGAACACCGGGCGCAAGGCCGGCAACATCAAGGACTGGGTCGAGCGTTTCGGCGGCGCATATGAGAACTTCATCATTCTCGACGCCGACAGCGTGATGTCCGCTGAAACGATGCTGCGGCTCGCCCGCGGCATGGAGCGTGACAAGAACGCCGGACTGATCCAGACCGTGCCGCGCCTCGTCGGCGGCACCACGCTGCTCCAGCAGTTGCAGCAGTTCGCCTGCAACATCTATGGCCGCGCCGTCGCCGCCGGCATCGCATTCTGGCACCGCGACCAGGGCAACTACTGGGGCCACAACGCCATCATCCGCACGGTCGCCTTCGCCTCTGCCGCGGGCTTGCCCACGCGGCCCGGCCGTCCGCCCTTCGGTGGCCACATCCTCAGCCACGATTTCATCGAGGCCGTTCTGCTGCAGCGCGCCGGATGGGGCGTGCACATGGCGCCGAGCCTCGCCGGGTCCTACGAGGGGATGCCGCCGAGCCTCATCGATCTCGTGGTCCGCGACCGTCGCTGGGCGCAGGGCAACCTGCAGCATCTCGCCATTATTTCCGCCGGTGGCGTCACCGCCATGGGCCGCGTCCACATGGTCATGGGGGCGGCGGCCTATCTCGTATCGGCGATCTGGGCGCTGTCGCTCGGCGTCGGCCTGGTTCTGGCGCTGCAGGGGCAGCAGATGATCCCGAGCTACTTCCAGGATTCGAAGTCGCTGTTCCCGATCTGGCCGGTGATCGACCCCGGTGCGGCGCTGCGACTTTTCCTCGCGACGATGGCGGTGGTGCTTCTGCCCAAGGCGTTCGGGCTGCTGCTGGAAGTGAAGCGCTCGCTCGCCGCGCGCGAAGTCGGCGGCCCCGTCCGCGCCACCGCGGGCGTCTTGACCGAAACGATCTTCTCGATGCTCATCGCGCCGATCCTGATGGCGACCCAGACCGTCGCGGTGTTCCAGATCCTGTTCGGCATCGACGCCGGATGGAAGGCGCAGCGCCGTGGCGACGACGGCGGCATTCCGCTCGGCGCGGCGATCCAGTTCCACTGGCGGCACATGGCGCTGGGCGTGGCGATGGCGCTGATCTGCTATCAGGCCTATCCCGAGCTTCTTGTCTGGATGGCGCCGGTGCTCGCCGGTCTGATCCTCTCGGGGCCGCTGAGTTGGCTGCTCGCACGTCCGGCCGGTCCCGTCTCGTCGGCGATCTTTTCGACGCCGGAGGATCGAGATCCGCCGCCCATTCTCATCCGCGCCAATGCCCGCGCCGACGGCTGGACCGAGCGCGTCCGCGCCTTCGCCTGATCGCCGGCAATCAGCCGTCCATCCGTCTAGACGTCACCCTTCGCCGTGTCCTTCGTGGCCGGCGACGCTTCGGGACCAGCCGCCGCCGGCTGCGTCCGCTTGAGAAGCTCGCCGACGAGATCACGCACCCGGATCGGGCTCGCTTCGATGAACGGCAGCGGCCGGATGATGCCGATGGCCGACGCGCCGATGCGGGCCGTCAGCGCTCCGTTGAACGCGCCCTCGCCGAGCCGCCGCGACAGCCGCCGCAGCATGTCCTGGCCGATGAACTGCCCGACCAGATCCTCCGTCAGCGCCACGCCGCCGCTCGCGAGCAGATGCGCGATCACCATGCGCCCGAGCCGCACCGCGCCCGCCGTTCCAGGACGTCCGCCATAGAGCGCCGCCACCTTGCCCAGCATCCGCACGTTCTCGACCAGTACGAACACCACCGCGATGAACATCATCGGGCTCATCGCCGTCACCACGGCGACACGCTTTGCCGACGCCATCACCAACCGCCGCGCCTCCACGTCGAGCGGCACGAGCAGATCGCGCTCCGCGAGTTTCAGGAGATCGCCGGGATCGCGCACGTCGCTCATGTGCTCGTCGAGCCGGCTCAGCGCCCAACGGCAATCCGGCCGGCCGGCATAGAGCGGCTGCAACGCAGCGAGCGCCGCGCGCTCGGCCTTGGCATCCTTCGACGCGAGTGCTTTCTCCGCGTCCCGCCTCAACGACGCCAGCCGGCCAAGCCGCGACAATCCCACAAGCTCGCGGATCAGGATCGCCGCCAGCGCCAGCATCGCGATGGTGACGAGCGCCGTCGCCGTCCATCCGACCCAGTCGTCGCGCGCCACCGCCACCGACACGAAGCGTGTAAACCAGACGCCCGCCGCCAGCATCGCAAGGCCCGTGAGCGCGCTCATCAGCATCGCGCCCCAGCGAATGCCGCGCTTGGCCGTCGCCGCCGCCGTCGCCAGTCCCGCGCCCGCCGTACCGCCGTCGCCCGCGCCGGAGGTCTGTACGCCGCGACCGGATGTGCGGCGCGTGCCGCGTCCGAGGATCGGCGCATCTTCTGGGCGCGCGGTCGTGCTGGCGGCTTCGCGCAGCGGTTCCGTGTGGATGAGGCTGGGATCGTCCGGGCTGAACACCCGGGGCTGGCGCGGCTGGTCGGTCTTGTTCATTGCAAGCGATCCGAAAGCAGGAAGTCGAGGGCCCGGTCGAGCCGGATGTGCGGGGCAGGGGGCGTGTCGCCGCCGGGGCCGGGGCCGGCGAGCCGCGTCGGTCTGAAGCGTAGGAAGCGCACCGCGGCGGTTTCGGCGTCGGGCGTCAAACCCACCAGCGCCTCGGCGGGATCGGCTGGAAGATCGCCGGGGAACACGGCTGTCTCGGTGCGGCCGTCGAAACGCTTCCGACCGAGCGCCTCTCCCGCGAGCGGCGTCCCGACGATCAGCGGCAGTCGGTCGTCGCCGTCCTTCGCTTCCGCCTCGCGCGTCGAGCGCAGCGCCGCCAGCGCCATGACGTGAACTTCCGCGCCCGCTCCCGTCGCGCGTGCCGCCGCCCGTTGCGTGATCAGCGCCAGGATCGCCTCGAGACGGTCGTGGCTCGACGAGGGCAGATGATCGGCCTTGGTCGCGGCGAACGCCAGCTTGTCGATGTGGCGGCGGCCGAGCATCGCGTCGAGCCACGAGTTGGTGCCGGGCCGGAATGCGCTGAGCACGTCCGACATGGCGCGCTCGAGATCGGCGGTCGCGGCGGGCCCTCGATTGATCGCGCCCAATGCGTCGACGAGCACGATCTGCCGGTCGAGGCGTGCAAAATGAGACTTGAAGAATGGCGTCACGAGCTTGTCGCGGTAGCCGTTATAGCGGTCGCGCAGGAGCCGCCGCAGCGCCGGACTTGCCTGGCTGTCGGTGCCGAGCGGGAAAAACGTGACCAGTGGCGAGCCCTCGTAGTCGCCGGGTGTCAGGAACCGTCCAGGTCCCATCGTCGCGACACCTTCGTCGCCACGGCGGCACGCTTCGAGATAGCGCGTATAAAGTGCTGCGCCCTTGATCGCCATCTGCTCGGCGTCGTCGCCTGGCATGGCCGCGTGGAACGCCATGAAGTCGGCCGCAGCCTTCGGACGCTCCGCCGCGAGTTCCAGCGCTTCCGCCGACCAGGTTTCGAACGTGCGCTCCATGAGGCCGAGGTCGATCAGCCACTCGCCCGGATAGTCGACGATATCGACGTGCAACTTGCCGCTGCCGAGCGATCGTTTCAGAGCATGGTCCGAGCGGTATTCGATGGTGATCCGGAGCTCCGAAATTCGGCGCGTGCTTTCGGGCCACTCCGGCGGATCGCCGGAGAGTGCGGCGACGTGGGCCTCATAGTCGAAGCGCGGCACGGCGACGTCGGGCTGCGGCTCCAGATAAGCGCGCACGATGCGACCGTCGGCGTAGGGTGTGAAGAACGGCAGCCGCCCGCCGCCGACCAGATTGCGGATCAGCGCGGTGATGAACACCGTCTTGCCCGCCCGCGCGAGGCCCGTCACGCCGATGCGCAGGGTAGGCGTCATCAGGTCGTTGAGGTACTCGCCGGCGCTTTTCAGCACGTCGGCGGCCGTCGATGGCAATTCGGGAAAGCGCAAGGGAACCTCCGCAGGTCCCCTGTCATGCGAGAACTTCGTGACCGCTGCAAGGTGGAGTCTTGGTTTGCGTTTCTGCCGACATCTTGGCGGCACCAAGCTCGGCTTGAACGCATCCGCGCCGGGCGCGTCAGGTCCCGCCACACCGTCATCCCCGCGCAGTCGTGGATCCGGACGCGTGTCGATTGCGATCGGAACACGTGTCAGTCGGGCACATTTTTAGAAGCACGCGCGGATGCGGGTGGGCATCCGAAGCGCCCAGAGGGACGGCGCGGATGCGGGTGGGCATCCGAAGCGCCCAGAGGTACGGCGCGGATGCGGGTGGGCATCCGAAGCGCCCAGAGGTACGGCGCGGATGCGGGTGGGCATCCGAAGCGCCCAAAGGTACGGCGCGGATGCGGGTGGGCATCCGAAGCGCCCAGAGGGACGTCGCGGATGCGGGTGGGCATCCGAAGCGCCGGTCAAAAACTCTTCTTAGCCATAGAACACGACCACGACACCAGCGCCGATCACGGTCAGGCCCATCAGCAGAATGGCGCCGCTCCGGACGATCTCGACCATTTCACTCTCCCTATGCAACTCGAAGGGTCATCCAGACCCCGATCATGCTGAGAGAGTACGGTCGAACCGCTGAATTTTCCCTGAGGGGGACCTTCATCGGGCGTTCATCTTGCCGCCCAGATTGCCGCACAAAAGCGGCCTTCGATCATGTGGTCGCGTCACTCAAAACGCACGTCGCGGCGCCCGTCTCGCCGCCGCTTTTGCGACCGTCACTCCGCGCTTTTGCGCCGCGCCATGAACGCCAATCTCTCCAGCAAATGCGCGTCCTGCTCGTTCTTCACAAGTGCTCCGGCCAGCGGCGGCACGAGCTTCCTGGGGTCGGTTTCCCTCAGCGTCTCCGGCGTGATGTCCTCGTTCAAAATGAGCTTCAGCCAGTCGAGCAATTCCGACGTCGAAGGCTTCTTCTTCAGCCCCGGCACCTCGCGGATTTCGTAGAATATCCTCAACGCTTCGTTGACGAGCCGCGCCTTGATTCCGGGGAAATGGACGTCGACGATCGCGCGCATCGTCTCGGCCTCGGGAAACTTGATGTAGTGGAAAAAGCAGCGGCGCAGGAACGCGTCCGGCAGCTCCTTCTCGTTGTTCGACGTGATCATCACGATCGGCCGGCTCGTCGCCTTGATCGTCTCACCTGTCTCGTAGACGAAGAATTCCATCCGATCGAGTTCGAGCAGCAGGTCGTTCGGGAACTCGATGTCAGCCTTGTCGATTTCGTCGATCAGCAGCACCGGGCGCGCGGGGTGGGTGAACGCGTCCCACAGCTTGCCGCGCTTGATGTAATTGGCGATGTCCTTGACGCGGGCATCGCCGAGCTGGCTGTCACGCAACCGCGAGACGGCATCGTACTCATAAAGCCCCTGCTGCGCGCGGGTCGTCGATTTGATGTGCCATTCGATGAGCGGCGATCCGAGCGCGCGCGCGACTTCCTGAGCCAGCACGGACTTACCGGTTCCCGGCTCGCCCTTGATAAGCAGCGGCCGCGACAGCGTGATCGCCGCGTTGACGGCGATCTTGAGATCGTCGGTCGCGACATAGGTCTTGCTGCCGGTGAACTTCATGCCGTGTCCCTCTTAACCGGCGACGGGTTTGCATCGCCGTACTGGCCCTGAGCAGGCCGGACACGGAACCTAAGCGGCCAGCCGGACAGGGGCAAGATACCGGTGCGTCACGGACTGGATCGATGAGGAAAAGGGGCGCCACTCCACGGGGTGGGGACGTGGAGTGGCGCGAGGCGGGGCGAGGGAGCGCCCCGTGGACGATCCGTGATCCGCACAACCTTCCATGCCGGCCCAGGGACGGGGCATCGGCTAGGCGGACGCTCCATTGGAGCGGTGGCCGGCGGACCAATCTGGATATCGTCCTGGATCCGCGCGACCGGAGGGAGGGGGAGGGGCCGGCCGCGCGAGATGAGGTCAGGGAAAAGCGTTCAGATCTCCGCAAAAGTTACGTGCACATCGGTCACAAGTTTCGCCGTCCGGCCCAATCGCGGCCGGCATCTGCAAATTGCCAGAGAATGCTGAATACACGGTTAAGTAGAATATGATCCCGAGCATGCGCGCAGAGCGGGTGCCGGCTTCACGCCATCCCCAGCCTGTTCGGGCTTTCCCGGCCGCAACACGGCGCACGCGGAAATCCTAACGGAGCCAATTCCTTGACACCGTTGGGGTCTAGCCTACATACGTCCGCATCGACGGGTGGCATTCTTGCAGCGACGCATCGAATCGTTTGCTATTTGTTCAACCAGGCGAGACCAGTCATGAGCAGGCAAAAGGCAAAAGCGGGCTCCGCGAGCCGGACGTCGAAACCGGTCTCGAAGGCTGCCGCGCGCGCGCCGGCCAGCGCCAAAAAGGCGGCGGCGCCGAAGTCCTCGGGATCGAAAACACGGCCGGTTACGGCATCGGCAAAAAAATCGATCGTCAAGTCGATGCCGCGCAAGCCGGTCGGCGATCATGCCGGCGTCGGTCATCGGAAGGATGCGGCGCAGCGTACATCAGATAAGCCGGCTGCAAAATCCAGCGCGGCCGGATCCAAGCCGTCAGCCGGCAAGTCGACGAAGCCAGCCGCCACGACCGCTCCGCGTGCCGCAGCCGCATCAGCGCCACGCGAGCAGGCTAGGTCGACATTGCCGAAGTCACCGCAAGCGACGAACACTTCCAGGGGGACGGCCGTGACGAGTGCAAACCCAAAATCCGCCAAGGGCGCCAAGTCGGCCGCCGGAGCCAAGCCTGCCGAAATCGTGCTTCCGCCCGATTACAAGCCGTCTGAAAACGAGCCGTTCATGAGCGCCATGCACCGGCTCTACTTCCGGCAGAAGCTGCTGGCGTGGAAGGAAGACATCATCCGTCAGACCCGCGAAACGCTGGCTGGCCTGCACGAGGAATCGGCGCAGCACGCCGACCTCGCCGATCGCGCCACCTCAGAGACCGACCGGGCGCTCGAACTGCGCGCCCGCGACCGCCAGCGCAAGCTCGTCTCCAAGATCGACGCCGCTCTTTCGCGCATCGAGGACGGCACCTACGGCTATTGCGAGGAATCCGGCGAGCCCATCGGCCTCAAACGCCTCGACGCGCGTCCCATCGCCACCCTGTCCCTCGAAGCTCAGGAACGCCACGAGCGGCGCGAGAAGGTCTACCGCGAGGATTAACCCGCAGGCTTCTCGGACCCCGCGCACATTCCGCGCGGCGTAACCGGGCAGTCACCGTGGCGGCGAATGTTCCGAAAGGGGCCGCGCGTTAGCCGTTCGTCAACGGCTTTCCGGCACACTTTCTCCAGGCAATGTCCGCATGCGCCGTCCCGGTGACGGCGGCCGGACGACTTCGTCGGGAGCTTGCTGTGTCGCCGTGGTCCATCATCGTCGAGACGTTTCGCGTCACGCTGAAGCCGCTCTGGTTTCTCGCCGCCGTCATGGCGGTCATCATGTTGCTCCCGGACAGCAGCTCCGCCGCCGCGCCGCCGCCCGCAGAGGGTGCCCGGCGTGCCGCCATCCTGCACCGGCCCGCGTCTCAGGCCGTGCCTCCGGCGCCCCGGCATGCGCAACCGCTCCCGATCTCGACGATCACCCTCACCTTCGA
This sequence comes from Hyphomicrobium sp., assembly GCA_022843145.1. Taxonomy (GTDB): domain Bacteria; phylum Pseudomonadota; class Alphaproteobacteria; order Rhizobiales; family Hyphomicrobiaceae; genus JAKAML01. Next base: position 128,798 of record JALHOF010000010.1, on the reverse strand, counting down.
TCTCAGCCGCCTGCCGCCGTCCGCGTTCGGCGACGACGACGACGCCGCGCGTTGAGCGTTCGTGCTGCGGCGTGCGTCAGCCGCTCGTCACCTTGCTCCGGACCAGCCGCCGCGCTTCCGGGTACGCGCGCACCTTCGGCACCTTGCCCTCCAGCAGCGCGCGCTGCATCCCTTCCCAGTAGTCGACCGTCATCAATTCGGGATGGGTCGCCGCGAGCAGCCGCCTGAGATCGCGGTCGTCGATGCGCAAGCCCGACATCATCTCCTCGGGCAGGAAGATCGTGCCCGTCTCGAAGAACCACTCCGGAATGTCCTCCTCGCCGTCGATGCGGGTCGAGTTGGTGCGGATCTTCACGTCGGTCAACGGTTCCACTGCATCGTAGTCGAAAAGATACACCTTCAGGATGCGGCTGACGCCGTAGTTGCGGCCGTCGAGATCCTTGTTGAAGATGTTGGCGGCGGCGTTGTTCTTGATGCAGGTGCCGAGATTGACCACCGCCGCCTCTGCGTCGGCGCGGCTCGCGGTTTCGAGAAAAACCGGCAGCGGGATCAGCTTCATCTGCGTGATGATGTGCTTGAAGACCACGCCGTCGCCTTGCACGGTCACCGTCGACGGCGCTTCTGCGACGAGTTCCTCGAGCAGCGCCGGCGCGAACCAGTCTCGCTTCAGCCGCACGTTATAATAGATGATGTTGTCGAGCATACTGCCGGCGCGGTTGATGTCGTGCACGAGCCGGTACTTGTCGATCACCGCGTTCACACCCGCGAAGCTACCCCACTTGTAGCCCGCTGTCGGTTTGTCCCGGATGATCTTCATGACGTACCGCGACGACGGCATCGAGAACCCGATCGCCACCGTGCCGCGGAAGCCGACCGCCGTGTCGAGCCGTTCTCCGGTTCGCGTCTGTTCGCGCGCCATCTCGTTGATGACCGCAACCTTGCCGACATGGTTGAAGCCGATGGTGGAATAGTGCAGCCCGAGCGGGCGCTTCGGCATCACGCTGAACAGGAACTGCGCCAGCTCGTGATAGTGCGGGTTGGTGACGTGGAAGTTCGCCAGCGTCGAGGAGAACACGTACTGCAGTTCGTCGCTCTCGGTCAGCACCGCGTCGACATGGATGCCGTCCTTGCCGTTGAGCAGCGCGACCAGCAGCGGCAGCATGCCGAAGCCCGGCACCGCGATGCGCCCCAAGAGGTACGCTCCGCGGTTGCGATAGAAGCCGGCATTGACCATGAAGATCTTGACCTGCGACCCGTCGCTCGCGTCGAAGCCGGTCCGCGCAATGGCAACACTGATGACCTCCGCCACCCGCACGGCGTCGCCATCGAGATCGCGCCAGTCGACGGTGAACTTCGGGATCTTGAGCAGGCGGCGCACGCTTTCGGCCGGGATCGGCGCCGTCGCCTGGTACATGCGCACGACCGGTTCCGACAGGCTCGCGCTCGGGGCGGCCGCGCGGCCGTGCGAATATTCGACCGGCTTCCACTCGTCGGCGTAGACCTTGCGCCGCATCGAGTTCAGAAACGCATACGCGAGATCGGCTTCGTAGCGGCCGCGGATCATTCCAAGATAGTGCGTTTCCACGTCGCTCCAGAAGCTCTCGTCTGTCGTGAGCTCCGGGCACCCGGCGCGGATCGCCGGTCCGACCTTCGAGACCGATTGCGAGTAGAGCAGCAGCCGCTCGCGCGACAGATCGAGAACGGCCGGCCAGTTGCGCGTTTCGAACGCCTCCTTGGCGAGGAAAGGGATCCGCCGCGAGCGCGCGTAATAGTCGTTGAACACCGCCATCAGGATCTCGGCGACGATGCGCGTGCGTTCGCCCCGGTCCCGCTCGGTCAACAACTCCTGCAGCCCGGCGTTGCTGATCGCCGCCGCGGTTCGCGCGAGTGAGGCCGGCTCGTTCATCGGGATGTCCTGCATCGGATCCTGGTCCGTTTCTTGGTTTTGGTTGCTCAGCCGATCTCTATTGCTCGGGCGGCAGCGTGTCGCTCGATAGGGTGAAGAGGAACGCTTGCAGCAGCGCTCGCTCTTCCGCCGTCAATTGCAGGCCGCGGATCATGTTCGACGACAACCCCGGCCGCGCGACGAAGCCGCCGGCGTAATGGTCGATGACGGTGGCCAGCGTCGGCTTGGATCCGTCGTGCATGTAGGGCGCGGTCCAGCGGACCTCGCGCAGCGATGGTGTCTTGAACGCCTTGAGCCCCGCAACGCCGCCGGGGATCGCGCCGCGTCCCGGATCTCCGGTATCGAGGCCGATGTCGTGGAAACGGTCGTCGGTGAAGCGCCACCCGGAGTGGCAGCCGATGCAACCCGCACGCCCCGCGAACAGCTTGAAGCCCGCGATCTCCGTCGCATCGAGCGCGGTCTCGTCGCCGCCGAGCCAGCGGTCGAAGCGTGTCACGGGCGACGTCAGCGTGCGCTCATAGGCGGCGAGTGCTGCGACGATGGTCGCCGGCTGGATCGGCGGCACGTGTAGCGGTGGGACGGCGGCGAACGCCCAGTGGAACCGCTGCGCCATGACCGGGTCGGAGCTGAGCCGCCAGACGATCGCATTCCAGTCGCCGCCGAGTTCGCGCGGGTGCGTGATCGGCACGCCGGCTTGCGCTTCGAGTGTCGCCGCACGGCCATCCCAATAGTGCGCCTTGCCCCAGGCCTGATCGAACAGCGCGGGCGTGTTGCGGGCCAGATCGCCGCCGTCGCGCGCGGCGGCTCGCGTGCGGCCGTCGGTGAACGCGTGGCCGGGGCGGTGGCAGGTCGCGCAGGCCCTGTCGCCCGAACCCGACAGCCGCACGTCGCGAAACAGATCGCGGCCGAGCGCGACCTTTGCGGCGGTGGTCGGGTTGTCCGGCGGCGCGGGCGGCAGGATGCCCGTGGGACGCGCGAGAAGCGTTCGCCACACGGCCATCAGGTCGAGCGATTGCGCGGGCGTCGCGGCGCGCGCGGTCGACGCGCCAGCGCGGTCGGTCGGCGTTTCGGCGTGCGCGGTCGTCGCGGGCAGGGCGAGCAGCGAAACAGCGAGGGTGAGGGCGGTTCGGATCATCGTCACAGATCCTAACCGCCCTTGTGTCGAGGCGCGAGAGGCCGCACGGATGCTTGTCGGCATCCGAAGCGCCAGGGACGTCCCCTAACTCGCGCAATCCCTCAATTCACGCGCACCACCTGCACCAGATTGTCCGAATACGTCGGCGCGCGGCCGAGGCCGGACCAGGCGTCCGACGAGATCGAGTTGACCGACCCGTCAGAGCGGTTGAGCGAGCGCCAATAACCGAGGGTGGCGACGACGATCCCGGGGTTGACGTCGTCGGTCACCCGCGCCACGCCCTCGAATGCGCCACGCGCGTTGTGCACGCGCACTGGATCGCCCTCGCGGATGTTGCGCTCCGCCGCGTCGGCCGGCGAGATCATGACGAACTGCTCGCCCTGCGCCTTGATCTTGTGCTTTTCGTTCGCATAGCACGAGTTCAAAAACGCGTGGCTCTTCGGCGAGATGATGTTGAGCGGATACGTCTTGGCCTGCTCGGGATTGGTGTCCGGTGCCTCGCGCGGCGCGACATATCCCGGCAGCGGATCGATCGGCTCGCCCGACTGCTCGCCCTCGTACATCGCGCGGAACGGCGGGGCGACGAAGTTCTTCGCGTCTTTCAGCATGATCTCGACCTTGCCCGAGGGCGTCGGGAACTTGCCCTCCGCGTGCGGTGTCCGCGTGTCGACGCCGCCGACGTCGATCCGGTAATAGCCGTGCTTCTTGAAGTACTCCATATCGATGCCGCCCATCTTGGGGTCGTCCCAGTTGATGTAGGCGGCACACAATTCGCTGTCGGTCATTTTGAAGACCGGGTCGTCGAAGCCCATTTCCTTGGCGAGCCTGCGCCACAGCCCCGACGTCGGCACGCACTCGCCCGGCGGTTCGACCGCCTTCTGATTGTACGTGAAGTAGAAGTGCCCCCACGACCACATCATGTCCTCGGCCTCGCCGGCCATCGCGGCGGGCAGCACGATGTCCGCATACTTGGCGGTGTCGGTCAGGAAGTGCTCGGCGACGACCGTGAACAGGTCCTCGCGCTTCAGGCCCTCGACGATCTTGTTGGTCTCCGGCGACTGGATCACCGGATTGGTGCAGAACACGAACAGGCTCTTGATCGGCGGGTCGAGCGCCATCTCGCCGATGAGCGCCTGTCCGAGCCTGAGATTGTTGACCACGCGCGTGCCGGGCTTGATCCAGTCGGGCCGCGCCGCCTTCACCCAGTCGATCGGGAAATCCCACAGCGGCAGCTGCAACATGCCACCGCCGACATGCCGCCACGACCCGACGATTGCCGGAAGCGCATAGATCGCGCGCGATGCCTGCGCGCCGCCGGCCGAGCGTTCGATGGCGACGCCGATGCGGATCGCGGACGGCTGCGAGGTCGCGAATTCGCGCGCGAACTTGGCCACATCCGACGCCTTCACGCCGGTTATCTTCTCGACGTACTCGGGCGTGAAATCGTCGGCGCGCTCGGCAAGCTCCGGGAAGCCGACCGTGTGCTTCGTCACATAGTCCTGATCGACGAGCCCCTGTTCGACGAGCGACCGGATGACGCCCAACGCGAGTGCGCCGTCGGTGCCGGGCTTCGGACAGATGTGCCAGTCGGCCGCCTTGGCGGTCCGCGAGCGGTAGCTGTCGATGACCACGATCTTCGCGCCGCGCTTCTGCGCCTCGAGAACGAACGGCCAGTGGTGCAGGTTGGTCGAGATCGAGTTGCACGCCCAGATGACGATGTACTTGCAGTGGACGAAGCTCTCGGGATCGACGCCGCCGGTCGGGCCGTGCGTCAAGAGCCACGCCGTCGACGAGCCCGACGTGCAGTAGGTCTTCTCGTTGACCGTGGTGCCGAGCCGATTGAAGAATGGATCGCCCGAGTTGATGCCCTGCACGAGGCCCATGTTGCCGAGATAGCTCTGCGGCATGATCGCCTGCGCACCATACTGCGCGATGATCTCACGCCAGCGCTTGCCGATTTCGGAGATCGCCGCGTCCCAAGAGATTCGCTCATACTGGCCCGATCCCTTCGGCCCTGTCCGCCGCATCGGGTACATCAGCCGGTCGGGGTTGGCGTGGTGGTCGTGGAAGTCCTTGAGTTTGACGCACAGTCCGCCGCGCGTGATCGGGTGCTCCTTGTTGCCGCGCACGTCGACCAGTTTGCCGCCCTTGGTCTCGTAGATCATGGCGCATGTGTCGGGGCAATCGTGCGGGCACGCGCCGAAAAAGGTGTCGGCCTTGAGCTGCTCGTTCATCGGGGTTCTCCGGCGTTTCCTGCGGCCCCGCTTGGCGCGGGTGCTCGGCGCTGACCTACGTCAATTTGCCGCGACAACCTGTCATCGAATGGCAGGAAGGGCAAGCGCCAGTCAACGAACCGCGTCGCGGTAGCTATGGACTTTGCCCGCCGCATCCGTGATCCGGTAGCAGCCGTCGCCCGCCGCAGCGACGTGCGCTGCTGTCACCGGCACCTTGCCGTGCGCGCCCGGAATGTCGAGCACGTACGTCGGCATCGCTATGCCCGACAATCTCCGCCGCAACTCCGTCATCAGCGCTTGCCCTTCGGACAGCGGCACGCGGAAGTGCGCGGTCCCCGGCGCGAGGTCGCCGTGATGCAGGTAGTAGGGCTTGACCCGCGCCGTGACCAACGCGCGCATCAACGCTTCGAGCGTATTGGCGTCGTCGTTCACGCCGCGCAGCAAAACGCTCTGGCTGAGCACCGTGATGCCGGCATCGGCCAGGCGTGCGATCGCCGCCCGCGCCTCGACGGTGAGTTCGCGCGGGTGATTGGTGTGCAGCGCCACCACCACCGGCTTGCCGCCCGCCTTCAGCGCCGCGACCAGATCGGTGCTGACCGTGCGCCCGCTCGCGACCGGCATCCGCGTGTGCCAGCGGATGACGCCGACGTGCGGGATCGCGGCAATCTCGCGCGTCAGGCTGTCGATGCGGCGCGGCGACAGCACGAACGGATCGCCGCCGGTCAGGATCACCTCCCATACAGCCGGTGTCGCGCGCACGTAGTCGAGTGCCGCCGCGATCTCGGCGTCGGTCAGGTTCGCGCCCGCGTCGGGCCCAACCATCTCGCGGCGGAAGCAGAACCGGCAATAGACCGGGCAAACGCCGACGACCTTCAGCAACACGCGGTCGGCATAGCGATGAACGAGGCCTTTGACCGGGCTTTTGCCGTGGTCGCCGATCGGGTCGGCCAATTCGGCCGGATGCGTTTCGAGTTCCGCCTTATCGGGCACGAATTGCCGCGCGATCGGGTCGCGCGCATCCGACGCGTCGATCAGCGCCCGCAACTCCGGCGTCACCGCCACCGCATAGCGCTCAGCCACGCGCGCCACGTCGTCGGCGTCAGCGGCTTCAACGAGACCCGCATCGACGAGATCCGCCGCGGTTCGTAGCGTGCGCGCGCGCGGAGGCGCACCTCCAGAAGTGACATAAGTCAGGGAACTGGGCTCGGTCATCAGCCTGCCGTAGCACGCGCAAAGCAGCGCTGCGAGCGTCATGGCTGTTGCCGCGCGGCTGCATCCGTTCGCGCTTTGCAAGATTGTTGAAACGTGCGCGTATGATCACTTGACGAATTAACGTCTCGGTCCTTTACTCGTCTCGCCGCCGAGCACACCTTTCAGCTCGATTGGCTTCGTTGACTGAGCACTGCATACTTCGGAGCACGAGTTCCGCATCTTACATTTTCATCGGTCCGCGGCGCCAAGCCAGGGCCAACTAACGTGAAGCACACTCAAGATGCGCACGCATTTCACCACGAACTCCATCGCTACCGATCACGCCTCGTTCGCGTGATCGGCAGCGACGATGTTGATGGACGGCATTCCAAGTCTGATCGACGAACCTCGCGATCGTCTCGCGATATGACGGCCACAAGGCAACGCTGCTCGGCCGCTATTGCGGGCAAGACCACGTCGCAGTCGATTATCGACGAGGGCCGATGATTTCTGCGGCGGGGAGGGGCGACCATATCACCTGTTCCAGGCGGGTCGCCCCGGTCGCCAGCATTACCAGACGGTCGAAGCCCATCGCGCATCCCGACGTCGCCGGCATGTGCGCCAGCGCGGCGATGAAGTCCTCGTCGATCGGGTAGCGCTCGCCATGGATCGCGACGCGCGCGCGCATCTGGCTTTCGAGGTTCGCCCGTTGCCGCACCGGGTCCGTCAGTTCGCCGAAACCGTTCGCAAGCTCGACGCCGCAGCAATAGAGTTCGAACCGCTGCGCGAGGTGCGGGAAGCCCGCGACCGGCTGCGCCAGCGCCGCTTCGTGGATCGGGTAGTCCGTCAGGCATTCGAGCCGCAAGCGCCCGAGATACGGCTCGATGCGCTCGGTCAGAACCTTCGAGAAGATATCCGGCCAGCCGTCGCCGTCGCGCACCGCGATGCCTTGCGCCCGAGCCTGTGCCGCCAGCGCGTCGCGATCGGTCGCATCGGCCGAGTAGGTCTCCTCGATCGCGATGCCAGCGAATTCCATGAAGGCCTGCGCAATGCTCGTCTCGTCGTAGGACCGCATCACGTCGCACGACCGTTCACGCCAGATCCATTCCGCGCGTCCCGTGACCTCCGCCGCGATCCGCGCCAACGCCGCGCAGTCCGCATACAACTGCTCGCATGGTTCTCCCGCCCTGTACCATTCGAGCATGGTGAACTCGGGTGCGTGCAGCGGACCGCGCTCGCGATTGCGGAACACCGGCGCGAAGCTGAAGATCCGCGTCTCCCCCGCCGCCACGAGCTTTTTCATCGCGAACTCGGGCGAGGTGTGCAGATAGAGCCGCGTGCGGGCGAGATCGGTGCCGACGAGGTCCGTTGCGAACGCATGCAGGTGCGTCTCGTTTCCCGGTGACACCTGCAGGCAGCCGGTTTCGACCTCGACGAAGCCCTGCGCTTCGAACCAGACGCGCATCGCCGCCTTGATCCGCATCCGCGCCAACAGCATCGGCCTGCGGTCGGCGTGCCGGTCTTTATCCCAGAAGGGCGTCGTCGTCTTCATCGGGTCCCGTGGTTCGCTTCCGTCGTTGGGGTCGTCGCAGGCTTTCCGGACACGGGCGCTGCGGCCATGCGGGCACGCCGCCCGCCGTCCTGCCCCCTTGGCCTCGGGCGCGGGACGGGCTAAGAGAACCCCGAGATTCCCGGAATGTCCCGGCTTTCTGCACCGCCCCCGGTCCCAGACACGGCGTCCAGGCATTGCGTCACTGGCATTGCGTCACTGGCATTGCGTCACTGGCACTACGTCACTGGCACCGCGTCCGGCCGCGCGTTCCCTGTTCAGGGTCACGGCGCCATCGCAAGCGGGCCTGCAACATTGGAGATACGTTAGTGGTCAAGGTCATCGCAAGCTCGATCCGCAAGGGCAATGTTCTGGATCTGGAAGGCCGGCTTGCCGTCGTCATGCACGCCGAGAACATCCATCCCGGCAAGGGCACGCCCGTCACCCATCTCGAAATGCGCCGCATCGCCGACGGCGTGAAGGTCGTCGAGCGCTATCGCACCACCGACCAGGTCGAGCGCGCCTACCTCGAGGAGAAAGACTACAACTACATGTACGAGGACGACATGGGTTACAACTTCATGCAGCCTGAATCGTTCGACCAGATCTCGATCCCCAAGGAGGTGATCGGTGACAGCTCGCAATGGCTGCAGGAGAACATGACGTGCTCGGTGTCGCTGCATGACGGCGTGCCGATCGCGATCGAGCTGCCGCAGCGCGTGACGCTGGAGATCGTCGAGGCCGATCCGGTCGTCAAGGGCCAGACGGCGTCGTCGTCCTACAAGCCGGCGAAGCTCTCGAACGGCGCCCGCATCATGGTGCCGCCGCACATCGGCACCGGCACCCGCGTCGTCATCATGACCGAGACCGGCGAGTACGTCGAACGTGCCAAGGACTGAGCTTTCAGCTCCAGCAGAGATTGATCAAGCGGCGGTCGTATCCACGGCCGCCGTTTGGTTTTGCGGACGCGCGCCGAAGTCGTAATCGCGCTCCAGCTCCTTCGTCGCGCGCTTGACCTCGAACACCTCCATGATCCGGCAGCCGCGGTGCGGGCCGTCGACCACGAAGGTCCATTTCCCCTCCGTGAAGGTATCGCACATCTTGACGCCCTTGATCAGGATCCAGTGGCCTTCCTTGCCCTTGTGGATGGCCAGGATGTAGTGCGCCCAGGTGTTGCGCGGCTTCTGCATCCACCCCATCACCGTCGGCCGCGCCTTGCGCTCCATGTGCATGAAGCCTTCCTTCAGCTCCATCCGGTAGCCGAACGCGTGCAACGCGACTTCGACCTCGTCCGAGTAGGTCCCGCGCACGACCGGCTTCCGGCCTTCTGGAACGTCACGATACTCGTTGATCACGCCCTCGATGCGGGTGATCGGAAAGCCGGTGATCGCCGACAGCACGTAGGGGCCGCAGAACGCGACCCGCCCGGTGTCGTTCTTGACGTCGTTCAGCGAGGACGTCGAACGAGCGATCTCGCCGCAATCGAAAACGGGGGTGTCCATGGTGTGCGCCAAGCTTCAGGCAGGGTTTCCAAAACGTTAATCCCGAGCTTGCCCGACGATGGTTGACGAACGGTTAATGCGTGCCGTCCCGGTGCCCGCCGTGCGGATCCAGCAGCCTCCGAAAACCGCGTATCGCCGTGCCCGCCTCTTGTGTCACAGCCGTCCTCGTGCTGAATCAACGCAACAGTAACCATCCGCCGGGCTTACGCTGCGGCACCAGGAGCAGGCCCCATGCGCTACGACGAACAGGATCGCGAGAGCAAAAACGTCGAGGACCGGCGCGGCCAGGGCGGCGGCGGCTTCGGTTTCCCCGGCGGCCGCGGCATCCAGATCCCCATCGGCGGCGGCGGCATGAGCTTGACGACGATGCTCATCATCGGCGCGGTCATGCTGTTGTTCGGGCTGAACCCGCTCGATCTCCTGCGCGGCGGCAGCCCCGGCGCTTTCCCCGACGTGCCGCAGATGCCGCGCTCCGAGGCCGGCCGTCCCACCCAGACCTCGCAGAAAACACCCTTCGATATCCCCGGGCTCCCCGGCGGACAAGGCAGTTCGCCCGGCGGCGCGGCGCAGAAATCGCCGGCCGGCAACGACGAGATGGGCACGTTCATCAAGCGCGTGCTCGCCGACACCGAGGACGTTTGGACGCGCGTGTTCCAATCGTTCGGCAAGTCCTACAAGGAGCCGCGTCTCGTGCTGTTCTCGCGCGCGACGCAGACCGCGTGCGGCGTCGGCCAGTCGGCGATGGGGCCGTTCTATTGCCCGCTCGATCAGAAGATCTATGTCGATCTCGTGTTCTATGAGGAATTGAAGCGCCGCTTCCAGGCGCCGGGCGACTTTGCGCAGGCCTACGTCATCGCGCACGAGGTCGGCCATCACGTTCAGACCATTCTCGGTATCGCCGACAAGGTGCAGGAGCTGAAAAGCCGTAACCCGCGCCTCGCCAATCAGATCCAGGTGCGGATGGAGTTGCAGGCCGATTGCCTCGCCGGCGTCTGGGCCAATCTCAACCACCAGCTCAACAACCGACTGCAGCCCGGCGATATCGAGGAAGGCCTCAACGCCGCCAGCGCCATCGGCGACGACATGATCCAGAAGAAGACGCAGGGCCACGTCGTCCCCGACGCCTTCACGCACGGCTCGTCGGCGCAGCGCGTGCGCTGGTTCAAGAAGGGCTTCGAGAACGGCAAGATGCAGGTCTGCGACACCTTCAATGCCGATGACGTTTGACTTCTGACCTAAGACGTCTGACAGCGGGCGCCCGTTCGCCGGGGACGACCGGCGCGGTTTGATTTCGATCAGTCAGGTCAGCCCTTCGCGTGCTAGTTTAGGCCCCGACTTCTCGTTGTGATGCCGGCACGCGCCGCATCGCGCAATTGACCTTGGAGATCTGCATATGACCACGAACATCGGATCGCTCGACCGCATCGTCCGCATCGTCGTCGGGCTCGGTCTCGTCGCGCTCGCGCTCGGCTTGATCCCGGGCGTCGCACCGTCGATCTGGGGCTGGCTCGGCCTCGTCCCGCTCGGCACCGCGCTGATCGGCAACTGCCCGGCCTATTCCATCCTCGGCGTCAACACCTGCGGCCGCAAGGCCTGAGGTTCGCCACGATGACACCGAACATCGGTGAAGCGGACATCGCCGTCCGCTTCGTGATCGGGTTGCTGCTCGTGGGTGCGGCGCTCGGATTACACGACGCCGGCAACACGCCGGCCTCGATGCAGCCGTGGGGCTGGATCGGCCTCTATCCACTTGTCACGGTTTTGACCGGGCGCTGCTGGCTCTACCGCCTGCTTGGCATCGACACGCGCGCCGAGGCCAAGAAGCCCTGATAGCGCCGCCACCCGGTTTGTCGCCCGCGTGCCCGCTTGATTAAAGCGAGGGACCGCCGAAGCTGCCGATCTGGCAGGGGATATTCTTCGCCGCCAGCGCCTTGCAAATCCGTTTTGCATCAGCCGTTGACTTGACCGGTCCGGCGATGAGGTCGAACGTCGGATCGCCGTCGCCTTCGGGAACCCGCGCTGCATAGCGGGCTTCCATGCTTCCGAGCTGCGCCGGATGGCGATCGGCGAGCAGGCTCCAACTGAGCCGCAACGCGTCGAGCGACGGACCGTTCGAAATGCGCAAGCCGATCGGACCTGTTGCCGCTTCCGGCTTGGACGGCGTCACCGTCGCCGGGCCGAACTTCGTCAGCGTGGCGGCCTCCGCGTCCGACGTGACGACGGGTGCGGTAGACTTCGCTGCTGTCGCGGCTTGGGCAACCGCGACGGGCGCGACGACGGGCAATGGCGCCGCCGCGGCGGCAGGCTGCGGCGCGTTGATCACCTTCGGGCGCACGATCGAAACGGGCTCCGACGACGCGAGCGCCGATGCCACCGTCGGTCCCGACTTGGCCGGCACGATGCTGCCCGTCTCGATCCGTCCAGTCTCGATCCTTCCGGGTTGCGCGGGCTCGCTGCGCGCAGCCGGCTTCGGCGCAGCCTTCTCGGCGGGGGCGGCTTCGGCCACCTTCGCCTCGCTGACCGTCGCCGCCTTCGCCGCCGCATTCGCCAAAGTCGGCTGGGCCGCCGCCACCCGCTCTTCGAGCTGGGCGATCCGCGTCGCGATGGCCTTGTCCTGATCCTGCGTCGCGCTCACCTCGGTCTTAAGTTTGGCCAATTCGAGCTGCATCTGGGAGACGCTCTGCCGCAGACCCTGGACTTCGGCCAACGCCTTCGACATGGCGCGCTGGCCCTGGTTGCCCTCGGGCTCGCCGGGCCGGAAAATCGGCAGCTGTTCCGTCACGAGTTCGGGCTTGAGCGCGAGCGCGGTCAGATAGAACGTGGCCAGAAGTGCCAGCGCAGCCCAGGCGACGACGTACGCGCCGAAGGTTCGGCGGTTGCCGGCAGGCTTCGCGGGGACGGGTGTCGAGCGGTCGTCGGATGTCATGGCGGTCGTCCAACACTCAGAGTGGAATGGCAAAAAGCTCGTGTCCGGCGAAGTGCAGGCGCCGCCGGATCAGCGCGGAGGTACGCGTTGACGCAGGTTCAATTGCAATCCCAACCCTGGTGTGAGTCCTTTTGCCGGGTCAACGCCGCCGCACCTCGCGCGCGCGCCCAGTTGTGGATGACCTATGGCTTGCCGATCTGCCGTGAGCGCCGCTTTCGCTGGCATTTTCCGGGGTCCGGCCGGTCCTGGCCGTTATCGGATCGCCGCCGGACGCGGTACTCCTTTGCCGGAAGCCGACTTGTGGATGTCGCGCCCGGAGCGCTATGCATCGCGGGATACGGGTTTTGATTCCGGTCCCGTACCTGCTGGGTCCGGCACGGCGCACGGGCCGGCCTGATTCTGACGAATGCCTCTTACCCGGCGCCAGCCACGCACACCGTAGAGCCCCATGACCGAGCCCAAGCTGCTGATCGTCGTCCTCGCCGCCGGCAAGGGCACCCGCATGAAGTCCGACCTGCCCAAGGTCCTGCACCAGGTCGCTGGCGTGCCGATGCTCGGTCACGTCCTTTCGCTTGCGGCTTCGGCAGGCGGGGAGGGCGCGGCTGCGGCTGATCTCGCCGTCGTCATCGGCCCGGGCATGGACGACGTCCGTGCCGAGGTCACCAGGCGCGCTCCTCATGCCCGCGTCTTCGTCCAGCACGAGCAGCGCGGCACCGCCGACGCCGTGCTCGCCGCCCGCGAGGCGATCGCCGCCCACACTGGCGACGTCATCGTCCTCTACGCCGATACGCCGCTGATCGAACCTGACACCATAGCGCGGCTGCGCGCGGCTCTCGCAGCGGGATCCAATGTCGTCGTCCTCGGCTTCGACGCCGTCGACCCGGCGGGGTACGGTCGCCTCCTGTGTGACGCCGACGGGTCGCTCGCCGCCATCCGCGAGGACAAGGACGCCTCCGGCGCCGAGCGCGAGGTGCGCCTCTGCAACTCCGGCGTCGTCGCGTTTCGCGTTTCCGGCCTCGCCGGTCTGCTCGGGCGCATCGGCAATGCCAACGCCAAAGGCGAATATTACCTGACCGACGCCGTCGAGATCGCCCGCGCCGATGGCCTCCGAGCCGCCGTCGTCAAATGCCCGGAGGACGAAGTGCTCGGTGTCAACGCCCGCGATCAGCTGGCCGCCGCCGAAGCCATCTTCCAGGCTCGCCGCCGCCGCGCCGCCATGCGCGACGGCGCCACGCTGATTGCGCCTGAGACCGTCTGGTTCAGCGCCGACACCGTCGTCGGCCGCGACGTCGTCATCGAGCCCAACGTGTTCTTCGGTCCCGGCGTCGTCGTCGAGGACGGCGTCCGCATCAACGCCAACTGCCATATCGAGGGCGCGGTCATCGGGCGCGGCGCGCGTGTCGGCCCGTTCGCCCGTCTGCGGCCCGGCGCGACGTTGGGCGCCGACGTCCATATCGGCAACTTCGTCGAGGTCAAGAACGTCAGCATGGGAGCGGGCGCCAAGGCGAACCATCTCGCCTACCTCGGCGACGGCTCGGTCGGCGCCAAGGCCAACATCGGCGCCGGCACCATCTTCTGCAACTACGACGGCTTCCTGAAGCATCGGACCGAGATCGGCGACGGGGCTTTCGTCGGCTCCAACTCCGCCCTCGTCGCCCCCGTCAAGATCGGAGCCGGGGCCTACATCGGCTCGGGCAGCGTCATTACCAAGAACGTTTCCGCCGATGCCCTCGCGTTGGAACGATCCTCGCAAGAGGAGCGAGAAGGCTGGGCGGCCAAGTTCCGGACCATGATGGCCCGGCGCAAAGCCAAAGGCTGAAGGCGACAAAGCGCGAGAAGGCTGGGCGGCCAAGTTCCGGACCATGATGGCCCGGCGCAAAGCCAAGGTCTGAGGGCGGCCGGCATGGGTCAAAATGGGTAACAAGGTTTGACTTGAATGCCGCTGCCGCAAGGCTCACGGTTCTATACAACACTCGAATCGGGATGGTTGATATGTGCGGCATCGTCGGAATTCTCGGAACAAAGGCGGTCGCGACCGATCTCGTCGACGCGCTGCGCCGGCTGGAATACCGCGGGTACGACAGTGCCGGTATCGCCACCGTCGAGAATGGCCACCTTGAGCGCCGCCGCGCCGAGGGCAAGCTCCGCAACCTCGAAACGCGCCTGCTGACCGAACCGCTCACCGGGCGCACCGGCATCGGACATACGCGCTGGGCGACCCACGGGCGTCCGGTTGAACGCAACGCGCATCCGCACATGTCCGATCGCGTCTCGGTCGTCCATAACGGCATCATCGAGAACTACCGCGACCTTAAGGCCGAGCTCACCGCGCGCGGCCACACGTTCGAGACCGACACCGACACCGAAGCTGTCGTCCACCTCGTCACCGACGGAATGCAGCAGGGTCTCGGACCGATCGAGGCGGTGCGCGCCGCGCTCGGCCGCCTCGAAGGCGCGTTCGCGCTCGGCATCATCTTCGCCGGGCACGACGACCTGATGATCGCGGCCCGGCAGGGCAGCCCGCTGGCCCTCGGCCACGGCACCGGCGAGATGTACTTGGGCTCCGACGCCATCGCTCTCGCCCCGTTCACCGACACCATCACCTATCTCGAGGAAGGCGACTGGGCGGTTCTCCGCCGTACCGGTGCCGAGATCTACGACCGCGCTGGTGCTCGCGTCGAGCGGCCGCTGGTCAAGGCCGTGGCCAGCGCCTTGCTCGTCGACAAGGGCAACCACCGCCACTTCATGGCCAAAGAGATTCACGAACAGCCGGAAGTCATCAGCCACACGCTCGCGAACTATCTCGACATGGCCGCGGGCACCGTCAACTTCCCGCCCCTCGGCATCGACCTCGCGTCCGTCAGCCGCGTCACGATCTCCGCGTGCGGCACGGCCTATTACGCCGGCCTCGTCGGCAAGTACTGGATCGAGCGCATCGCCCGCATCCCGGTCGAGATCGACACCGCGTCCGAATTCCGCTACCGCGAGCCGCCGCTGTCGCCGGGAGGCTTGTCGCTGTTCGTGTCGCAGTCGGGTGAAACCGCCGATACGCTGGCCACGCTGCGCTACTGCAAGGCGAACGGCCAGCGGATCGCCTCGATCGTCAACGTCCGCACGTCGACCATCGCGCGCGAATCCCACGCCGTGCTGCCGACGCTCGCCGGTCCCGAGATCGGCGTCGCCTCGACCAAGGCGTTCACCTGCCAGTTGTCCGTGCTCGCCTGCCTCGCCATCGCGCTGGGCCGCGCCCGCGGCACCATCGACGCCGCGCAGGAGGCCGAGCTCGTCAAGGCCCTGACCGAAATCCCGCGCCTGATCTCGACCGTTCTCCGCAACGAGGACGAGTACGAGAAGCTCGCCCACGAGTTGTCCAAGGCGCGCGACGTGCTCTATCTCGGCCGCGGCACCAGCTACCCTTTGGCGCTCGAAGGCGCGCTGAAGCTCAAGGAAATCTCGTACATCCACGCCGAAGGCTACGGCGCGGGTGAACTGAAACACGGTCCGATTGCTCTCATCGACGAGAACGTCCCGGTCGTCGTCATCGCGCCGGAGGACGAACTGTTCGAGAAGACGATGTCGAACATGCAGGAGGTCGCCGCCCGCGGCGGACAGATCATCCTCGTCTCGGACGCCGAATCATCGAAGGTCGGCTGCCGCCTTGCGACCCACATCCGCGTGCCCAAGGCTCACCCATTCGCGACGCCGCTGCTCTATGCCGTTCCGATCCAGCTCATCGCCTATCACACCGCCGTATTCATGGGCACGGACGTCGATCAGCCGCGCAATCTGGCGAAATCCGTAACTGTGGAATAACCGCCGAACTGAGCGAGTTATCCCATCGCCGATTTGCCACGATGTTGGGTTTGTCATACGTTCCGCGTGAATCGAGTGGCTGTGGCCGCGCCACCTACAAGGGATTGGACGATGTTCCCTGACGACCACGAGATGATCGGACGCGGGTCGGCCGGGCGCCTGATCGCTGTCGCTGCGGCGGCCTTGTTCGTTATCGGTCTTCCGGCGGCCATTCCGTCCGCCGACGCGCAGATGATCCCCTCTGGCCCCGAGCCGGCGGCTGCCGCCAAGGGCCCCGCTGGCAAAGGCGCTCCAAAGGGCCAGCCCGCCGACGCCGAGGCCAAGAGGGACCCCGCCGTCGCGCTGCGTTCGCTCGAGACGGGCATCAAATCCTACGAGATCGGCAAGCTCGAACCCGCCGTCCAGCAGCTCACGTCGGCGCTCTCGGCCGGCCTTCCCAGTCAGCAGATGGCCCGCGCGCTCTACTATCGCGGCCTCGCTTTCCGCAAGCAGGCCAAGCCCGCCCAGGCAATTTCCGATCTGACCAGCGCCATCTGGCTGAAGGGCGGACTGGCCGATGCCGAGCGCGCCAACGCGATCGAGAGCCGCGCCGCCGCGTATCGCGAGGCCGGCATCGGTGATCCCGCGCCTGTCGCCAGCGACGCCTCACGCTCCGCCGCCGCTCCGGCATCGGGCTGGCAGACCGCCACCGCATCGGGTTCGTCCACATCGACGCCGAAATTGTCGGCCGCTCCCGACGAGCCCGCCGCACCGCAAGCCTCCGGCAGTTCCGGCGGCGTCGGGAGCTTTTTCAGCGGCCTCTTTGGTGGCTCGTCGTCGAGCGCCGCCGCGCCGGCTCCGTCGACCACCGCTTCGACCAGCGCTCCCGCCAGTCCCGTGACCGCGACCTCGTCTTGGGGGGACGCCACCTCCGTTGCCGCCAGCAAGGCCCGCCCGTCCGCAGCAGCGGCCACCGCTCCGCCCGCGACAGCCCAGCCGCCCAACGTCAAAGTCGCCGCCGCGGCACCCGCTGCGCTGGCCGCACCCGCCGCACCGGCATTCAAGGGCAAGTTCCGGCTTCAAGTCGCCGCCGTCCGCTCGCGCGCCGAAGCAGAGGCACTGGCGCAGAAGCTCAAGCAGGCGCACGGCGCGGCAATCGGCGGACGGGAACCCGCGATCGAGCAATCCGTTATCGGTGCGATGGGCACCTTCTACCGTGTCCGCGTCGGCCCCTACGCCGATGCCAACGAGCCGCGCCAACTGTGCGCGCGCATCAAGCCCGACGGCTTCGATTGCCTCGTCGTAACCCAGTAACGACGGGTCGTCCGCGCACGGTTTCGATCGGCGCAGTGCGGCATTGCTCAACTGGCGGTCGCGCCTCTATCTTAAAATGCTAGGGTGTCGCCGTCGCTCGGCGGCGCGGCGGCAATTGGGATAGCGGGCATGAACAGGGCGAAGAAGACCGGATCAGGGACGTCGTCCGATACGCCCGAGCTGCGCACGCGACTACAAGAGCTGGCCACGGACGACAAGCGCGGCTCGTCCCACTTCGGCGCGCGGCTGCGAAATTATTTCCTCACCGGCCTCGTCATCGTCGGCCCTGTCACCATCACAGTCTACATCATCTGGTGGCTGATCAACGTCGTCGACGCGTGGATCAAGCCGTTCGTTCCGAAGATCTACAACCCCGACACCTATCTTCCGTTCGCGCTGCCGGGTATCGGCCTGTTGTTCGCCATCGCCGTCCTGACGATGATCGGCGCGCTTGCCGCCAACCTCTTGGGACGCACCCTCATCAGCTACGGCGAGCTGATGCTCGATCGCATGCCCATCGTGCGCAACGTCTATCGGGCGCTGAAGCAGCTCTTCGAAAGCGTGGTGACGGCGGCGGCGCCGTCGAGCGGCTTCCAAAAAGTCGGGATGATCGAGTTCCCTTCGAAGGGATTGTGGTCGATCGTGTTCGTCACCGGCGAGGCAGCCGGTGAGATTGCGGCGGCGAAGCCTGGCGGCCAGGAGGATCTGCTTTCGGTCTTCATGCCGACCGGCATCGTGCCGCCCACGGGCTTTGTCTGCTTCGTGCCGCGCAAGGACGTCATCTTTCTCTCGATGAAGCTCGAGGACGCCGCCAAGATCGTCATCTCCGGCGGCATGGTGACGCCGGAGTTCCGCGAAGAGCTTGAGCGCGCAGCGGCCGAGCGCGGCGCCGAGGGTCCGCTTGAGTTGCTCTCCGGCGCCGAAGTCGCGGCGCACGCGACACCGCCTGCGTCGCCGCCGCACGCACCCGCCACGCCGCCGCCCGCCGATACCACCGCCGGCCAATCGCAGCACCGCCGCCCCAAACGCCTGCGCGGCCGCTGACCGGCGCGGATGCGACTTTGCTTGGCGCTTCGGTTGCCCACGAGCAACCGCGCCGGGCATCCGAAGCGCCCACTAGACCGGCGCGGATGCCGAGTGGGCATCTGAAGCGCCCACTAAAGACTCTACGCCGCCCGGAACAGACGCACCGCCTCGTCGCATTCGAACAGATAGAGCAGGTGCCTCAATTTCCGCCCGCGCGCGCCTTCGAGGTGGGGATCGGCCTGAAGCACCATCTGCGCATCGTCACGGGCGACCGCCAACAGCGTCTCGAACCCGGGCACATCCGCGACGCGGAACTCGGGCAACCCGCTCTGCCGCGCGCCCAGCACCTCGCCGCCGCCGCGCAGTTCGAGGTCCTTTTCGGCAATGAGGAACCCGTCTTCCGTGCGCTCCATCATCTCCAGCCGCTGCCGCGCCGTCTCTCCGAGCGGCGCCTTGTACAGCAGCATGCAAAAGCTCTCGCGGGTGCCGCGTCCCACGCGCCCGCGCAACTGATGCAATTGCGCGATACCGAACCGCTCGGCGTGTTCGATCACCATGATGTTGGCGTTGGGCACGTTGACGCCCACCTCGATCACCGTCGTCGACACCAGGATCTTGAGCCGGTTCTCCGAGAACGCGGCCATCGTCGCGTCCTTCTCTGCTCCGCTCATCGCGCCGTGCAGGAGCCCGACCGCGTCGCCGAACGTCTGCTTGAGATGCGCGTGCCGCTCTTCCGCCGCCGCCAGCTCGCTCTTCTCCGAACTCTCGATCAGCGGGCACACCCAATAAACCTGCGCGCCCTCCGTAAGCTGCGCGCGGATGCGCTCGATCAGCCGCTCCATCGTATCGAGCGGCACCGCCTTGGTGGTGATCGGCTTGCGGCCCGGCGGCTTTTCCGTCAGCCGCGACACGTCGAGATCGCCATAGTGCGTCATCAGCAGCGTGCGCGGGATCGGCGTCGCCGTCATGGCCAGAACGTCGGCGCCGCTGCCCACGCCGCCTTGAGCGGCCCCGCCCTTGCTTTGCAACGCCAGCCGCTGATGCACGCCGAAGCGATGCTGCTCGTCGATCACCGCCACTGCCAGATCGCGATAGATCACATCCGGCTGGAACAGAGCGTGTGTGCCGATCAGGATGTCGATGTCGCCCGCGGCCAGCCGCTCCAGCACCTCGCGCCGCGTCTTGCCCTTCTCACGGCCGGTCAACAGACCGAGGCGCAATCGCGCGGTCTCGGCGAAGGGCGCGATCGTCTCCATGTGCTGCCGCGCCAGGACTTCCGTCGGCGCCATCAGCGCCGCCTGCGCGCCGGCCTCGACCGCGATCGCCATGCACATCAGCGCGACGACCGTCTTGCCTGACCCGACATCGCCCTGCAGCAATCGCAACATGCGGTTTGGCGCGGCCATGTCGTCGGAGATTTCGCCGATCGCCGTCCTCTGCGAGTTGGTCAGCGAGAACGGCAGCGCATCCGCGATCCGCGCCCTGATGCGTCCGTCCCCGACGATCGAGCGGCCGCGCTGGCTCTTCTGGCTCTGCCGCACGAGCCCGAGGGCAAGCTGCCCCGCCAAGAGTTCGTCGAACGCCAGCCGCTGCCACGGCGCGCCGCCGGTCGAGACGTCGGTGCCGTCGTCGGGCTGGTGCAACCGCCGCACCGCATTGTTGAAGCCGGGCCAGCCCCGGCTCTTGAGCCAGGCCGCATCCTGCCATTCGTCCATCTCCGGCACGCGCTCCACCGCCTGCCGTGCCGCCTTGACCAGCACCTTGCCCGAGAGTCCCGCCGTCAGCCCATAGACCGGCTCCAGCATCGGCAGTTCGCCGCGCCGGTCGGGCGGTACGATGTAGTCGGGGTGTGCCATCTGGAGGATGTCGTTGTACTTCTCGACCCGTCCCGAGACATAGCGCTCCTCTCCCTCCGGCAACTGCCGCTCGATGAACTTCCGTTCGGCGCGGAAGAACACCAGTTCCAGCCGCCCGGTGTCGTCCTCGCAAGTGATCTTGTACGGAGCCTTGTCGTTTCCGCGCGGCGGCGGCTTGTGCTTCAGGACGCGGACCTTCAACGTCGCGATGGTGCCGGGGACGGCGACCGCGACCGTTGGCTCGGCGCGGCGGTCGATGACCCCCGTCGGCAGGTGCCACAACAGATCGAGCACGCGCGGCTCGGTGACCCCCGGCGGCAGCCGCAGCGCCTTTTTCAACAGCAGCAGCATGCGCGGGCCGATGCCCGTGAGCGAGCCGGCCGACGCGAACAGCGGTGTGAGGTCGTTCGGTCGCATGTCTACTCGGCGTCGTGCTGCGGATGGTGCGTGCGGCGGCCCTGGCGCCGCCCCGGACGCGGCGCTATATGAAACCCATGAGGCGGCCCGGCGGCGGTCTCGGCAACCAAACGGGGAAACGGCCCCGGGTCAAGCGGACGGGTGCATTTATCCCGTGCCGCCGATTAGGCGTTGCCGGATCGCGTTGTCGTCCAACCGTTTTGGCCTGATTGAAAGATTTGCCGGGCACGCACCCGTGGAGACCGTACATGACCGACGACAGCGCGGACCTCGACGTCCGCCGCCGCCGCGCCGCCTATCGCGCCGCCCATCGCGGCACGAAGGAGATGGACATTCTGATGACCCGCTTCGCCGAGGCAAAGTTGGCGGCGATGGGCGATGTCGAATTGACCCGCTTCGAGCGGCTGCTCGCGCTACCCGATCCCGAGCTGCAAAAGTGGATCCTCGAACCCCAACCCGCCGCCGCGCTGACCGGCCACGAACTCGCCGATCTGGTGTTCGCCGTCCGCCGCTTCCACGGCCTGCCCGCGCCCGCCTGATCGGCCGGCCACAGCGCCGCTGACCCGACCCGCACCGCCGATATCCAGGATCCACGCCCCGATGCCGACCGACCAGCCGCGCCGCAGCGATTACCTTCTCTCCGGCGTCCCCGAGGGACTCGACGCGATGGTTCTGGCCGGACTCGTCGCCGAGGCCGGGAAGGCGGATGCAGCCGGCGTCCTCATCCACATCGCGCGCGACGACCGCCGCCTCGACGCGCTCGAGCACGCGCTGCAGTTCTTCGCCCCCGACGTCAAGGTCGTGCCGTTCCCGGCCTGGGATACCGTCCCCTACGATCGCGTCGGCCCCAACGCCGAGATCGTCGCCCGCCGCGTCACCGCACTGTCGAAGTTCGCTTTGGCTGCGAGCCGCAAGGAGCCGACGATCGTCCTCACCACGATCAACGCGATCTTGCAGCGCGTGCCGCCGCGCGCCTTCATCAAGCAATCGCTGAAACCGATGGCGGCCGACCAGCGCGTCGATCGCGCCAAGCTCATCGAGCGTCTCGAACAGGCCGGTTTTACGCGGTCGAGCGCCGTGATGGAGCCCGGCGAATACGCGGTTCGCGGCGGCATCGTCGATTTGTTTCCGCCCGGCCGCCAGAACCCGGTCCGCCTCGACTTCTTTGGCGACACGCTCGAAAGCATCAAGGCGTTCGACGCCCAGTCGCAGCGGACGACCAAGCCCGTGCAGAAGCTCGTGTTGATGCCGATCAGCGAGGTCTCGGCGGGCGAGAGCGGCGTTGCAGAGTTCCGCCGCCGCTACGTCGCGCTGTTCGGCGGCGCGACCGGCGACGATCCGCTCTATGAAGCCGTCAGCGCCGGCCGCCGCTATCCCGGCCAGGAGCACTGGCTGCCGCTGTTCCATCCCGCGCTCGAAACCCTGTTCGACTATCTCCCCGGCGCGCACGTCAGCTTCGACCATCTCGCCGACGAGCAGTTGAAGAACCGGTTCGCCCAGATCCGCGAGCATTACGAGGCGCGGATCGAAGCGCTCGAAGTCAAGACGTTCGGTGCCGCGCCCTACAAGCCCGTTCCGCCCGGCGAGATGTTCCTCGACGGCCGCGCCTGGATCGACGTGCTGAGCCGGCATCCTGTTTCACGCCTCACGCCATTCGAAGTCGCGGCCTCCGACAGCGTGCGCGCGTTCGCCGGCCGCCTCGGACGCACCTTCGCTGCCGAGCGTCAGAACCCCGACCTCAACGTGTTCGATGCCGTCGTCACACACATCCGCGGTCTGCATTCCGGCAAGCGCCGCGTCGTTGTCGCCGCCTGGACGGCAGGCGCGCGCGAGCGGCTGGCGTCGCTTCTGGCCGATCATGGCCTCAAGGACATCGTCAAGGTCGAGAGCTACGCGGATGCGTTGAAGCTCCCGGCCGGACACACCGCGCTGTGCGTACTCGGCATCGAGCAGGGCTTCGAGACGCCCTACCTCGCGGTCATCGGCGAGCAGGACATTTTAGGCGACCGTCTCGTGCGTCCCCGCCGCAAGGCCCGCCGTGCCGCCGACGTGCTGACCGAAGCGACCAGCCTCGCGGTCGGCGATCTCGTCGTGCACGCCGACCACGGCATCGGCCGCTTCGCCGGCCTCAAGACCATCACCGCGCTCGGCAACCCGCACGACTGCGTCGAGCTGCACTATGCCGGCGGCGACAAGCTGTTCCTGCCGGTCGAGAACATCGAGCTTCTGTCGCGCTACGGCAACGACGAGGGAGACGGCCAGCTCGACAAGCTCGGCGGCGTCGCCTGGCAGTCGCGCAAGGCCAAGCTCAAGAAGCGGCTGCGCGAGATCGCGTCCGAGCTGATCAAGATCGCGGCTCTCCGCCAGTTGAAGGAGGCGCCTCCCGTCACGCCTCCGCACGGCGCCTACGACGAGTTCGTCGCCCGCTTCCCCTACGAGGAGACCGAGGATCAGGCCGCCAGCATCGAGCAGGTGCTCGAAGATCTCGGCTCCGGCCGCCCGATGGACCGCCTCGTTTGCGGCGACGTCGGCTTCGGCAAGACCGAGGTCGCCCTCCGCGCCGCCTATGTCGCCGCCATCAACGGCATGCAGGTGGCCGTCGTCGTGCCGACCACGTTGCTGGCGCGTCAGCACTACCGCACCTTCTCCGACCGTTTCCGTGGTCTTCCCGTCAAGGTCGCGCAGGCGTCGCGTCTCGTCGGACCCAAGGAGCTGGCCGAGGTCAAGGACGGCCTCAAGAGCGGCCAGCTCGACATCGTCATCGGCACCCACGCGCTGC
This sequence comes from Hyphomicrobium sp., assembly GCA_022843145.1. Taxonomy (GTDB): domain Bacteria; phylum Pseudomonadota; class Alphaproteobacteria; order Rhizobiales; family Hyphomicrobiaceae; genus JAKAML01. The sequence goes on along the minus strand of JALHOF010000010.1, from coordinate 105,171 downwards.
TCGGCAAGCAGATCCAGTTCGCGCGCCTGGGCCTCCTCATCATCGACGAGGAGCAGCACTTCGGCGTCGCCCACAAGGAGCGTCTGAAGCAGTTGCGCGAGGACGTGCACGTGCTCACGCTGTCGGCCACGCCGATCCCGCGCACGCTGCAACTCGCGCTCACCGGCGTGCGCGAGCTGTCGCTGATCACCACGCCGCCCGTCGATCGCCTTGCCGTGCGCACCTACATCTCGCCGTTCGATCCGGTCATCCTGCGCGACGCGCTCAGGCGCGAGCGTTATCGCGGCGGGCAAACGTTCTATGTCGTGCCGCGCATCGCCGATCTCGACGAGGTGGCCGAGTTCCTCAGCGACACCGTGCCCGAGCTGAAGGTCGCGCGGGCCCATGGCCAGTTGTCGCCGACCGAACTCGAAGACATCATGACTGCGTTCTACGAGGGCCAGTACGACGTGCTGCTGTCGACCGCCATCGTCGAATCCGGCCTCGACGTGCCCAACGCGAATACCCTGATCGTGCACCGCGCCGATATGTTCGGACTAGCTCAGCTCTATCAGTTGCGCGGCCGCGTCGGCCGCTCCAAGACCCGCGCCTACGCCTACTTCACGACGCCGCCCGGGCAGGCGCTGACCGAGGGCGCCGAACGCCGCCTCAAGGTTCTGCAATCGCTCGATACGCTCGGCGCGGGCTTCTCGCTCGCCTCCCACGATCTCGACATCCGTGGCGCTGGCAATCTCTTGGGCGAGGAACAGTCCGGCCACATCCGCGAGGTCGGCTTCGAGCTATATCAGTCGATGCTCGAGGAAGCCGTCGCGGCCATGAAGGGTGGCGACCTCGCCGAGAGCGAGGACCGCTGGAGCCCGGAGATCGCGCTCGGCACCTCCGTGCTCATCCCCGAAACCTACGTCACCGATCTGCAATTGCGCCTTGGCCTGTACCGCCGGCTGTCGACGCTCGAGACGCGCGAGGATATCGACGGCTTCGCCACTGAGCTCGTCGATCGCTTCGGCCAGATGCCGCCCGAGGTCGAGCATCTGCTCGCCGTCATGGAGATCAAGGGGCTCTGCCGTCTGGCCGCTATCGGCAAAGTCGATGCGGGTCCGAAGGGCTGCGTCATCACCTTCCACAAGAACACGTTCGCCAATCCGCAGGGTCTCGTGCAGTTCATGCAGGCGTCGCGCGGCCTCGTCAAAATGCAGGCCGATCACAAGGTCGTCTTCAAGGCCGATTGGGATCTGCCCGAGAAGCGCCTCGCGGGCGTCAAGGGCCTCGCCGGCGAATTGGCGCGCATCGCCAGCCAGGTCAAGAAGGCCGCGTGATCGCCGTCACCGTGATCGCCTTCACACCCCCGCGCGCCGCGCATGGCCCTTGTCGGTCGGCGACGGCCGCGAGGAGCCATAGGCGATCTTCGAGGTCTTGAGGGCTTGCGTGAAAATGACCGGGAAGATCGCTATCAGGAACAACCCGATCGCGACCAGGTCGCGCATGTCGCCCTTGACGCCGCGATAGGCGACGAGCACGCCGGACGCGAAGCCGCCCGCGCACAAGAGCGTGACCAGGATCAGCTTGAGGTGGTGGTGGATGACGTACCATCCGCCCACCAGCGCCAGAAAGCAGAACAGCAAAAGCGCCGCCAGGATGCCCGGATGCGTGCTCAGATACTGAATAATGTCCTGAACCATCGTCGCCTCCTCGAAAAGTCCCCGTGTCCCGGTCCCGCCGCCGCGACGTTCGTCTCAAATGCGGTCATACCACTCGATTTTCGCTGGATTGCAAAGGGGCACGTTCAAAGCGCCAGCCGCCGCCGCTGCACCTTGCCGTTGGCCGTGCGCGGCAGCGCCGCGACGATCCGGACCTCGCGCGGCACTTTGTAAGCGGCCAGCCGGCTCGCGGCGAAGTCTCGAAGATGATCCGGCGCGCACGCCAATCCATCGTGCGGCACCACGAACGCCGCGATGACATGCACGCCCTCGGCCACCGCGATCTCCGCGCACGCCGCTTCCGCCACGGCCGGATGCGCCATCAGCACCGCCTCGACCTCCTGCGGGCTGACACGATAGCCCATCGCGTTCATGACGTCGTTGGAGCGTCCAAGATGCGTGACATAGCCGTCTGCGTCCATGACCGCGAGATCGCCACCCGCGAACCATTCGCCGCGCATCACGTCGGCTTCCTCGTCGGGCCGGTTCCAATAGCCGAGCATGAGGCCCGGATCGCTGCGGTGGACGGCGAGTAGCCCCTCGGCGCCCGTAGGCATCGGCTCGGTCCCACCATTCGGGTCGAGGATTGCGATGCGCCGCCCCGCCTGCGCCTTTCCGGCCGTGCCCGGCCGCCGTGGCACCGATGGCGACGACGACACGTAGGTCGAGATTTCGCTCATGCCGAGCGCCTCGTAGAGGTCCGTTCCCGACGCAGATCTCCAATTGTCGAACAGATCCGGCGGCGGTGTCTCGCCCGCGATCAGCCCATGCCGCAGCGACGGCAACCGGCGCAAGGCATCCGGCGCGTATTTGACGATCTGCCGGCAAAGGGCAGGCACTGCGGCAAAAAGCGTGGCCTCCGTCGATGCGATGAGCCGCGGCCACACCTCCGGCTCGCGCGGTCCGGTGTACACGATCGCGGTTGCGCCGTTGGCCCACGGGTCGGTCAAGCCGGTGCCGAGCGTGAACGTCCAGTTGAACGCGCCCGCGTGCAGCATGCGGTCGTCGGCCCTGATGCCGTACCAGCCCTGATACATCGGGCGCCGGCCGAGCGCCGAGCGCTGCGCGTGTAGCACGCCCTTCGGCCGCGCCGTCGTGCCCGACGTGTAGATCAAGAAAGCCGGATCGTCGGCGGCCGTCGCCGCATAGTTTCCTCTGCGGCCATGCCGAAGCGCTGCCTCCACCTCGTCTGACGCGATCACCGCAACGCCCGCCGGCACCTTGCCCATCGCAAGCCGCTCATCGAGCACCAGCAGCGCCGCGCCGCTATCGGCCAGAAGAAACGACGCCTCGCTGCCGGTCAGCTGGCTCGACACCGGCAGTGGCACGAACCCACCCGCGATCGCCCCGAAAAACATGAGCGCATACGTGCTGGTATTCTCGAGCCGGATCATCACGCGGTCGCCGCGCCGCAGTCCGCGCGCGCCGAGCGCCGCCGCGAGCCGCAGCACCGCATCCTCCGCCTCGGCATAGCTCCAGGTCTCGCTCGGAGGCGCATCCGCCGCCGCGTCCGTCATCACCACGAGCGCGGGCTTGGCAGGTGTCGCCGCCGCCCTCGCCGCGAGGCAATAGGCCGCCATGTTGAAGTAGGCCGTCATCTCGCTCGCCACCGGATCGCGCTACTTCTCGCCCTCGATCCACCAGATGTCGAGATTGTAACCCGAGATCGGCGTCACCGCGGGCACTCTCATGTGCCGCCAATGCGCGATCCACTGCTTCGGCACATGGAACAGCGGGATCACGTAGTCGCCCGAGATCAGCACGCGGTCGAGCGCGCGCACCGCCGACACGAACGCCTCCGCCGTTTTGGCCGACAGCATCGCCGCGATCATGCGGTCGGCGGCTTCGCTTTCGACGCCAGCGAAATTGTACGTGCCCTCCGTCGCCGCCGCCCGCCGCGACCAGCGGAACAATTGTTCGTTCCCCGGCGACAGCGACGACGGCCACGTCGTCTGGATCATGTCGTAGTCGTATCCTGTCAGCCGCGCCTGATACTGCGCGCTGTCGACCACGCGCACGCTGGCGGTTATCCCGAGCCGCGCGAGGTCGCCGGTAAAGCTCGCGAGCAGGCGCGGGTGCGCGGTGGAGTTGGCGAGGATCTCGAACGTCAGTGGCTTCCCCGTCGCGGCGTTCACGAGTTTGCCCGCGCGCTGCTCGTAGCCCGCCTCTTTCAACAGCGCGAACGCCAGCCGCCAGTTGTCGCGGTTCTGTCCCGAACCGTCCGATTGCGGCGGCTTGTGCGTGCCTGCCATGACCGCCGGCGCGACCGCATCCGGGAACGCCGCCAAGAGCGCCGTCTCCCGCGCGTCCGCGGGCCGTCCTATAGCCGACAGCATCGAGCGTTCGAAATAGCTCGCCGTGCGCTTGAACAACCCGAAGTACAGCGAGCGGTTGATGAACTCGAAGTCGAACAGCAGGTTCAGCGCCCGCCGCACCCGCTGGTCCTTGAAGATTTCCCGCCGCGTATTGAACGCGAGCCCGGTCATTCCGGCCGGCACCGCGACGTCCATCTCGCGTTTGACGATGCGGCCTTCGCCGAGTGCGGGCACCTTGTAGCCCTCCGCCCACCGCGCCGGATCCTCCTCGGGCCGGATGTCGATCTGTCCGGTCTTGAACTCCTCGATCATCACCGAGGCGTCGCGATAGTAGTCGTAGCGGACCTCGTCGAAGTTGAACCGGCCGCGGTTGACCGGCAGATCCTTGCCCCAATAATTCGGATTTCGGCTGTAGCTGATCGAGCGGCCGCGATCGATGCGCCCGAACGTGTATGGCCCCGACGATATGAATGGCTCGAGCGAAGTCCGTTCGAAGCTCTCGGCGTCGAACTGGTGTTTCGCCAGTACCGGCATGAGCCCCATGATGAGCGGCATTTCGCGGTCGAATTTCGCAGCACCCGCGCTCGCATCGGCCGCGCCCGTGGCTGGCGCCGGATCTTCCGGGCTGAACGCGAAGCGCACGCTACGCTCGCCGAGTTGCTCCGCCTTCGCCACCTTCTTGTAGTACGTGCGATAGTTCGGCCGGCCGCGCTCGCGCAGCAATTCGTACGAGAACAGCACGTCTTCCGCCGTCACCGGCTTGCCGTCGGAGAACGCCGCCTTGGGATTGAGATGGAACGTGATCGCGCTGCGGTCGTCCGGCACCTCGATGCTCTCGGCCAACAGCCCATAGAGCGAGAACGGCTCGTCATAGCCGCGCGCCAGCAGGCTCTCGACAACGAATTCCCGCACGCCCGCCGCTGCCTGTCCCCGCACGATCAGCGGGTTGAGGCTGTCGTACGATCCGCTGACGCCGAGCGTCACGCGGCCGCCCTTGGGCGCCTCTGGATTGACGAACCGGAAGTGCGTGAACCCGGCGGGCTCGGCCGGCGTTCCGTGCATGGCGATGGCATGTTGCCGCGCCGGGGCATCCGAGGCGGCGCGTGCGTTGTCCACAGCCGCCGTCAAGACGCCGCAGGTCAGAAGCAGCGTCGCGTGTGCCGTTCGTCGCAGCCAGGTATCGATACTCATGGATCTCCAGCGTTGGATCGGAATAGCCGTGCGATCCCCGTCCTCTAGCATATTCGTGGCATGACGGTGATGGGCCGTCGGCCGGCCCATGCGTGGCGGCTTTGCCACGGGCCAACAATCCCGATGGGCATATCGGCAGGAGCCGCCTTTCTCGGCCACGGGATTGCCTTATTCCAAGCCTTAGTCCGGCGCAGCAGGCGCCTGGAGCGCCGCTGGCCGCGCGGTGTTGTTGCGCGCCGGACGTGAGCTGAGCTGGCGGGACCGGCTCTCAACGAAGAGGCAACGGACTTCATGAAAACGATTGGTATCACCACACGTATCGCCGCGATCGCAGCGATGGCCGCTGTGGGTATCGCGGCGGGTTCGCCGGCCTTCGCACAGGCGCAGAAGAAGGACGCGGCCAAGCCGGCCGCTGCCCCTGCTGCCGCTGCCGCGCCTGCGGCGGCTGCCGCCAACAAGAGCGCATGGGTCAAGCTGTGCGAAAAGGCCGCCTTCAACAAGAAGGACAAGGACGGCAAGGACATCAAAGACGAGAAGAACATCTGCCTGACGCACCACGAGCGTCTCGACGGCAACACCGGCATGGTGCTCGTCTCCGCCGCCATTCGCCAGGTCGAGGGCAGCGACAAGCAGCACCTCATGATCATGGTGCCGATCGGCATGGCGATCCCTGCTGGCGTCCGCGCCGCCGTCTACTCCAAGGACCAGTGGGACAAGGCGTCGAAGAACGAGAAGATCGACGAGAAGGCGCTGAAGCCGATCGAGCTCAAGTACTCGCTCTGCCATCCCGCCGGCTGCACCGCCGAGGTCGAGGCGTCCGCCGACATCATCACGCAGTTGAAGGGTGGCGCCGGCCTGATGGTTCTCGCCATGAACGCCGCCGCGCAGCCTATCGGCTTCCCGGTTCCGCTCGACGGCTTCGGTGAAGCGTTCTCCGGCAAGCCGGTCGACAACGCCGAGTACGCCAAGGCGCGCGGCCAGCTCATGGGCCAGATCAAGCAGCGTCAGGCCGAGCTCGTCGAGCAGTACAAGAAGGAGCAGTCGGCGAAGGAAACCGGTGTCCCGGTTCCGCCCGCGCCGCCGGCCGCCGCCGTCAAGAATGCCAAGGACAAGGCCAGCGAGAAGAAGTGATCGCTCGCCTCTGACACCGACACATCAGAAAGCCGCCCGGAGCGATCCAGGCGGCTTTTTTCGTCGGCGTTCCGGATGCCCGATCCCTCACTCGACGCGAGAATCGCGGCGGGCGTCGGCGACCGCGCGGCAGGTTTTCGAGAAGAGATCGAACACGTCGACCGTCTCGCCGCGCTCGATCCGCTTTGAAATCATGGTCTGCGGAAAAATACGAATCGACGTACCCGCCGCCATCAACGCCGGGCTGCGGCCGATCTCGTCCTCGACCACGATCCATTCGAGATCCAGGACTTGCGCCAGTGCGTCGCCGAGGACGATCCCGAGGCTTTGCAGCTTGAGTGTTTCGTGGGGCTCGATCAGGCGATTGGCGAGGATCGCGTTGACCAGCTTGAGTTTGCCGTCCCAATCGTCGAGCGTGCTTTGCGCGTGTGGCGGCACGTGATCACGTACCCACCTTCGCTGGGCATCCATGGTCGAACGGTCCTCGGGCGTCACCTTGCTCCCCTACGTCACCGTGCCTGCCCCGCGACGCGACCCGTCTCGGCGCGACTCGTGATCTCGCCGCTGGCCGGCGCGGTTGCCCGCGCGGTTGCTGGTGGGCAACCGAAGCGCAACTAAAAGAGTGGGCAACCGAAGGGCCCACTTATCAGTGCGCCTGCAGGAACAGCGCGCGATACTGCCCACGGTCGTCTTCCGCGAACATCTCCGCCACCTGTGGATGACGCACCGGCACTCCGGTCTGGTCGGGCAGCAGGTTCTGCTCGGAGACGTAGGCGATGTACTCGGTCTCTTCGTTCTCGGCGAGCAGATGATAGTACGGCTGGTCCTTGCGCGGCCGGATCTCCTCGGGGATCGACAGCCACCACTCCTCGGTGTTGTTGAACACCGGGTCGATGTCGAACACCACGCCACGGAACGGATAGACGCGATGGCGCACCACCTGACCGACCGCGAATTTCGCTTCCCGCATCGCCTTGCGCTTGGCGCTCTGTCGCGCGCCTGAGGCCTTCGCACCTGATTTCGGGGATGATTTCCGCGCCGCCGCCACCGGCGTCTCCGGCCGTGCCGCGGTTTTAGCGGCGCGAGCCGCCTTGCCGCGTGCCACGGCACGGTCCGGCTCGCTCGCTTTCGCGGTGGGCGCGCGAGGCTTCGCTGTGGATGGCGCGGTTGCGGCTTTCGCGGGACGGGTCGTGGCTGTCACGGTGCGAGAGACCTTGCCAGTCTCCTTGCTCGTGTTTTCGGCTGAATCTTTGGCGGCGGGCGCTGAGCGTCGCTTCGGGGTCTTGGTCTTGTCCATTGCACCATTCCATGGGAGTGCGGGCCGGCTGTCAACTCACCTCACTGTCGACAGTTGACGCCGCCGTAATTCGCAGCCCGCCCGTCCTCTACAACCCGCGCGCCAGCGTCAAAGTCCATATGCCGTGGCGCGCTCGGCGTCCTTGGAGGCGACGATCTTCGCCAGATCGACGATCACCTTGGCCTGCTTCCAGGTCGCGTCGTCCTGCATTTTGCCGTCGAGCATCACCGCTCCGGTCCCGTCGGGCATGGCGTCGAGAATGCGCTTGGCGAATTGCACTTCCTTCACGTCGGGAGAGAACACACGCTTGGCGATGTCGATCTGCGAGGGGTGCAGCGACCAGGCACCGAGACAGCCCTGCAGGAAGGCATTGCGGAACTGCGCCTCGCACGCGGCATTGTCGGAGAAGTCTCCGAACGGGCCATAGAACGGCTTCAAGCCATACGACAGGCAGGCATCGACCATCTTGCCGATGGTGTAGTGCCAGAGGTCCTGCTGATAGAACGCGCGCGGCGCGTCGGGGCCTGCCCCGGAGCGCCCGGGAGAGGATGTGCCCGCGCCGGTGTCGGCGCCCGGATCGGCCAGCACGCCGTAATCAGGGTGCCCGCCGCCGACGCGCGTCGTCTTCATGCCGCGGGATGCCGCGAGGTCGGCCGGGCCTAGGCTCATGCCGTGCATGCGGGGCGATGCGGCGGCGATGGCCTCGACGTTCTTCACGCCCTCGGCGGTCTCCAGGATGGCGTGGATCAGGATCGGCTTCTGGACCTTGTGCCGCGCTTCGAGCTGCGCCAGCAACTGATCGAGATAGTGGATGTCCCACGGTCCCTCGACCTTCGGCAGCATGATGACGTCGACCTTGTTGCCGGCGTGCTCGACGATCTGAGTGATGTCGTCGAGCGCCCACGGGCTGTTGAGGCAGTTGATGCGTGTCCAAAGCCCCGTCTGGCCGAAGTCGAATTCCTTGGCCATCGACACGAACCCGGCGCGCGCCTGCTCCTTCTCCGTCGCCGCGATCGCATCCTCGAGATTGCCGAGCACGACGTCGACGGACTTGATCGTCTCCTTCAGCTTCGCGCGGATCTTTTCGTTGTGCGGCGGAATGAAGTGGATCATGCGCTCGAGCCGCACCGGCAGCGCGCGGTACGGTTCCGGCGCGCCGATGGCGAGCGGAGCGAAGTGCTTGGCGGGCGTGCGGATGGCGGTCATGGCGCGCGGGGTCCTCGGATGGCGGAAATTATCGCAGCGCACCATAGGGCGCGCGGACCGCGTGTCAACGCAGCCTTCCCGGCGTCACGGCTCGCGACTTGGCGGAGGCGTCATGGAAAGTGGCCGTGGGGCGGGGGCGGGCGCCTATTCGAACGCGATATCGTCCGGGATCTCGCGGCGGTCGACCTCGGCGGCCCGAATGAGATGGCGGAACCGGTCGGCCTCGGGGTTGCGCAGGTAGTAGTGACCGAGTGCGGACGGTGCGAGATAGTAGCGCCAGCGCATGTCATCGGCGATCTCGACCGCGAGGCCCCACCGCTCGAGATCATCGATCTCGCGTGTCGAGCGCCGGAGATGGACTTGGCCGGCTAAACGCGTCAGTCCCATTTGCCAGCGCCGGTCGCCGAGCTCGATCAACACCAGCGCCCTGAGATGCGCGCTCGACAGCACGAACGGCGAGTTGAGGCCGCGGGTCATGAAGTCGTCCAGGACCGGTTTGCGGTCGCTGCGGTGATATTTCAGCATATCGCGCAAGTCGCGGCGCGCTTCGCCGTCGTCGGAGCCCGCGAGTTCCTGGAACCGGATCATCGCATGGAGCGCGACCATCGCGATATACTTGTGCCGTTCGGGGTCGGTGGTCTCGCGGCCATGCCGCAGGCTCAACGAGACGAGGTCGCACGTCGTGCCGGGACCGTGCAGTGGAATGGTCAGCCCGGCGCGAACCCCCAGCGTCGCCGCGGCCTCCATCACGCCGCGCTCCGACTCCGTGAAGCGGCGCTTTTTGAAGAGGTCGTCCCAAGCGATGGGTGTTGTGGACCTGAACGCTTCGTAGAGCACGGGATCCGAACGCACCCAATTGTTCACGGCGTAAGTCTCGACGAAACCGGCCGGGAACCAGACCCACGGCAAATCGACGATCTCGCCGTCGGCGCATCGCGCCAGGACGAGGTTTTCGAAGCCTTCCTTGCGCGCCGCCGCGGCCAGGACTTCCCCGACCGCGTTCTGGCTCGTTGCACGAGCAATCTGCTCGAGGACGGTCTCGAGGCCGATCATGGTCCCCCCCGGGCGGGTTTCGGTCGAGTTCATTTATAGCGTTGACGCGCCGTGGCGCTGCTTTGGCAGCGGTCGGTCACGTGCCGTCGCGCGGATCAGCGCGCGGACCGGAAGTTTGGTGTACGGAAAAATTTTGTCAATTCCGGAACGTGGGACGCCGGACAGGAATCTGATCCGAACCGTTATCGGCGGATCTTATCCCCACAGGCGAGATCCGTGCTCCGGTGCTCGGCCAGGAATGGTGTGTCCTGTGTGTGTGGCTGAACTGCAACGCGCATTGTCATGTCAAACGACCGCCTCTGGCGGTCCTTCATGTCGGTCTTTTGCAGTCTTCATGTCCGACTGTTCATGCAGCCGTTCACAATCGCCGGCCGCATCAGCTCCAGCGCCGGTTCGACCACATCCACTGCTCCGGAACCTCACGCACCCAGTCTTCGAACTGAGCCTGCATCTCGGTCATGATCGCCTTCACGTCCTCGGCCTGATTGGACGTGCGCGGTACTCGCAACTCCTTCATTTCAATCTCGAATTCACTCAGCGTGCCGATCCGCACACAGCGCGCCATCCAGATCCGCGCACCGACGCGTCGCGCGATCATGGCCGCGATCGCCTGCGTTTTCGCCGGCTTGCCGAAGAACGGCACCGGGATGCCGGTATGGTCGAACAGATCGCAGACGATCCCGAGCCTGCCGCCGCGCCGCACATAGTCGGTGATCAGCCGCGCCGTGCGCTGGGTATCGCCGTGCTCGCCCTCGACTTTGCCGCGCCCGAACAGCCCGCCGGGATAGAGATCCTGCCGCTGCTCGCGAAGGAACCGATCGACATAGGGATTGTTGACCGACCGATAGACCGCCGCCGGGTTGGCGCCTGCATAGGTCAGCGGCCAAATCGCCAGTTCGTAATTGCCCATGTGCAGCGATACGCCGACGGCCGGGCCGAGCTTGTTGCGATAGCGCTGGAACACGCCCGCGCTCTTGATGCGGATGCGGTGCGGCTCCCGCACGATGCGGTCGAGCTGCATCGTCTCGGCCATCACCCGCCCCAGGTTTTCCCAGTGCGCCCGCGCAATGGCGAGCCGTTCGGCGTCGCTCTTTTCCGGAAAAGCGATCGCCAGATTGCTCAAGGCGCGCGCATGGCGCTTGGGATTGACGATCGGTGCCAGGACGCGCCAAGCCCAGGCCGACGACCGTGTCGCAACGTCGATCGGCAGCAGGCGCACCGCGCCGACGACCGTGCGCAGCATGGCGTATTCGAGGCGGAATTGCAGGTCGCGCAAGTGGCTGACGGTCGTCGTCATCGCGGGGTGGCCGGTCGAGGTTGGGAACGAGAGTGGGGGTGGAGCGACGACGCGAGCGCTGTGCCTGAACGAGGCCGAACGCGACAATCGGCTGCTCATGCCCGCTCGTCACGGCCGTCGTCAAGCGCGGCGATGGACGCTGCGGGGGTTATCAAGACCGCTCGGGCAGGGATGCACCATCACGCTATTCGCGCATCAACACTGGGATCGCGCCCGACGGCTCCAACCCCTCCCGCACCAGCGCGCGCCGCAATGGTCCGAGCATTTTCAACGCGGTAAGCCCTGCTCCGCGCGCCAATTGAACCGGGACGAACGACGACAACAGCGACCTGTTGAGGACGTCCACCGTCCACACTCGCGACGTCACATCCGCCATCCGCGCCGCGGAATAGGCCGCGAGCACGTCTTCGCCGCCTGGATCGCGGCCCGCGCCGACGGCGTCTGCCGCGCATTCCGCGATTGTCGCCGCGTCACGCAGTCCGAGATTGAGGCCTTGAGCCCCGATCGGCGGGATGACGTGCCCTGCTTCGCCGACGAGCGCGATCCGCGACCGGCCGAACGGCTTCGCGGTGAGGCCAGAAAGCGGAAAAAGCGTCCGCGGCCCGATGGTTCCAATGCTCCCGAGCAGACCTTGCAGGCGCTGCTCCAGCTCGCCGCGGAATGCCGCTTCGTCCAGTTCCTTCAGACGCTTGGCTTCGTCGGGACGTTCCACCCAGACGAGGCTCGACTGCCGGCCCGGCATCGGGACGGTGGTCAGCGGCCCGGCCGGACGATGCAGCTCCGTCGAGATGTCGTGGTGCGCGCGACTGTGCGTGAAGGTGCATGCGAGGGCAGATTGCTCGTAGGCCCAGGTCTTCGCCTCGATGCCGGCTGCGGTCCTGCACTTCGAATTGCGGCCGTCGGCGGCGACCACCAGTTGCGTGCGGAACGTATGGCCGTCCGCGAGGCTGATGACGACGGCGCCGTCTGCGTGCGTCACGCGCTCCGCCAACGCCGGTCCGTACGTCGTGATCCGCGGCTCGGCGGCGATGGCCGCCCAAAGTGAAGTCACCAAGCCTTGATTGGGCACGTTGATTCCGAACGTGTCCCGTCCAGCGTCTCGCGCCGTGAACGAAGTCTCCGGCGCTTGGAGCATCCCGCCGGTATCGTCGAGGATGCGGATCGCCTTGATCGGTGCTGAGCGCGGTTCTACCTCGGTCCAGACGCCGAGATTGACCAGAAACCGCACCGAACCCGCAAACAGCGCCGCCGTCCGTGTGTCGGGTGGCGCGTCGGCGCCCGGCCGGCTCGCGACGAGCGCGGTTGCGATCCCGCTCCGCGCCAAAGCCAGCGCCGCCGCCAATCCGGCCGGTCCGCCGCCGACGACAGTTGCCGGAAACATGGTCTCGACTGACATGGACGGCGCTCTCTGATTGATGTTCAAGTCGCTGCAACTCATACGCTTTTGTTGCCAGTCTAGAGCACCCATCCGCCGTCGTCCAAGGTGCGCCAGCGGCAGAATCTCAGGAGTTGACAGCCTCCTTGGCCAGATTGGAATCTTGCGCCAATCCCGAGCACAAGGTGTGAGTCGCGACTCAATGTCGTTGCAAATACGCCACTTGGGAACTGGGAATGCCGTCGCAATAGCTTTTCGGGTTTACGCGCCGCGCAGGGGTGGGGTAGTTCTTGATCCAGCGAAGGCAACTCAGGTCTGGATACAGGTGTATCCGATGGCCGAGGCAGCTGAGCGTCAGAGCTTAATCGTGGTGCTGAGCCAGACTTTGAATTTCTCGTGGCGTCGGTTGCCTTGAGTAAGTCCAACGGAGAGTAAGTCATGATCGGGGGACATATGAAGTCGAGTTTTGTAGCGTTGATCGCCGCCGCGGCTATCGTGGGTGGCATCTCATCTGCACAGGCCGCCGATCTTGGTGGCGACTGCTGCGCCGACCTCGAAGAGCGCGTCGCTGAGCTCGAGGCCACCACTGCCCGCAAGGGCAACCGCAAGGTCTCGCTCACGGTTTCGGGCTGGGTCAACGAAGCCGTCCTGTTCTGGGATGACGGCGTCGAGTCAAACGCTTATATCGGCACGAACCTTGTTGCTCAGACGCGCTTCCGCTTCGTCGGCAACGCCAAGATCAACGCCGACTGGTCGGCTGGTTACCTCTTGGAGATCGGCGTTGGCGCCGCTCGCCTCGACGGTCAGGACGCCACTGGCGACGACGTGACCGCCGCTGCGCTCGGCATTCGCCACAGTGCCTGGTGGTTGCAGTCCAAGCAGCTCGGCAAGTTGTGGGTCGGTCAGACGTCGTCGGCCACCGACGCGATTACTGAAATCAACCTCGCCAACACGCTGCACTTCGCGACGCAGAATTCTGCTGCGGCTGCCGGTAGCTTCGCCTTCACTGGCGCTGGCCCGGCCCGCACGATTCGTTCCTTCGCGGGTGGTGCCAACGGCGTCTCGACCGCCAACACGGGCGGTCAGATCGGCGAAGGCGAGCGTCACAACGTCGTCAAGTACGAGAGCCCCACTTTCGCAGGCTTCGCGGTCTCGGCCGCATTCGGTGAAGACGACCTCTGGGACGTCGCGATCCGATATGCCGGTGAGTTCTCGGGGTTCAAGATCGCTGCCGGTGTAGGTTACTTGCAGTGGACAGATGGGAACACCGCAACGCTCAACGAGTACAATTGTCGTGAGTCCGCCGTTCCGGGCGACGTAGATTGCAGCCAGATCGGTATGTCGGGCGCCATCATGCACGTCCCGACTGGCCTCTACGTTCATGCTGCCTACGGCATTCGCACTGACGACAACGTCGGCGCGGGCGGGGATGACAGCTCCACGCAGCTCTACGTCCAGGCCGGTATTGAGCAGAACTTCTTCGGCATCGGCAAGTCGACGCTGTTCGGTGAGTATCAGCAGTGGGATGTTGGTGGAAACGGCCTGAACGCCGACAACGTAAGCACCGAGATGACGATGTACGGCGTCGGTTTCAACCAATCTATCGACGCAGCCGCGATGGATCTGTACATCCGCTACAACCACTACGATGCAGATCGTACGGTTGGTGCTGTAACGCTCAGCCACGGCGACATCCAGACCATCATGGCAGGCGGCAAGATCAACTTCTGATCCGCGCCTCGACCTGATCGGACTGCAATCGATGAGCCGCCCAACTCTCACGAGTTGGGCGGCTCTTCTCGTTTCGAGGCATGGCAACTTTCGCGTCAAGCCGCTTGCTGGGGCTGCGACCGGCGTGTGCTGGTGCAACTCTGCGGTGGGCGTAGCGATCCTTCCCTGGCTGGTCGCGCCTCCTCACAATCGAACCTGCCAAGTGCCTGCATTTCAATCAAATGGTGTTCAAATAGCCGTCGGGAGCCCCATCCCAGTCATCCCCAGCTTATGCACCACACCTGGGGTGAAACGTTGCAGCTTGGCCACATAGCTGTCTGCTTCAACGGCTTGGGCTGCATCGGTATTTGCCCGAGTCACCTGTGTGGACTAACAGTTGGACCATGTTCGAGTCGGATTTTCGGTGTTTCAGCGCGGTGTTCCACCGGTTGACCATCGAACAAAGCGCTCCATCGCCGCATGTGCGGCTGGTTCGTGCCCTCCGCCTCCGCGTTGCCTCCCAGTAGCCGACTGTAGCGTCCTTTTTGCGTAGCTCCGCCTCGTCAGGCGGTGGGCCTTCGCGCGATCGCCCATCACGCTGACTCAAGCGGCGCCATAGAAGCCACGCCGAGCGTGATTTCTGGATGCATGAGAAGCCACGTCTGGCGTTTCAAAACCTTATTGGGGGACCAATGAAAAAGATCAGTCTGATCGCCCTCGTAGCCGCCGCGACCGTCGCATCGACGAGCGCCATGGCTGCGGATCTGGGTGGCAATTGCTGCGCCGACCTCGAAGAGCGCATCGCCGAACTCGAAGCCACTGCCGCCCGTAAGGGCAATCGCAAGGTCAAGCTCACCGTGTCAGGTTGGGTCAACGAGTCGGTCCTGTTCTGGGATGACGGCGTCGAGCGCAACACGTACGTCGGAACCAACCTCGTCGCTCAGTCGCGCTTCCGCTTCGTCGGCGACGCGAAGATCAACGATCGCTGGTCGGCTGGTTACTTGATGGAGATCGGCGTCGCGTCGGCACGTCATGACGGCAACGATGCCACGAACGACGATGGCCAGGCCGCTGGTCTCGGTGTTCGTCACTCGGCCTGGTGGCTGTCGAACAAGGACATCGGTAAGGTTTGGGTTGGTCAGACCTCGTCGGCGACCGACGCGATCATGGAGATCAACCTCGCCAACGCCGGCCACTTCGCGACGCAGAACATGTCGGCCCAGGTCGGCAACTTCGTCGTTCAGGGTACCGGCATCCGTCTGCGCGGCTTCATGGGCGGCACCAACGCCAACGGCGTCGGCAACACGGCTGGCCAGATCGGCGAAGGCGAGCGTCACAACGTCGTGAAGTTCGAGTCGATCGCTCTGCAGGGCTTCACGTTCTCGGCGGCCTTTGGCGAAGATGATCTGTGGGACGTCGCTCTGCGCTATGCAGGCGAATTCAACGGTATCAAGGTCGCTCTCGGTGCCGGCTATCTGCAGGTCACGGACGCCACCACCAACGAATACAACTGCGTCGCCATCGCTGGCGCCACGGATTGCTCGCAGTGGGGCATCTCGGGCGCTGTGATGCACGTCGCTACGGGTCTCTACGTTCATGCCGCCTACGGCGAGCGTTCCGATGACAACGTTTTCATCGGTGACGACAAGTCTTCGCAGTTCTACCTGCAGGCTGGTATCGAGCGGAAGTGGTTCCCCCTCGGCAAGACGACGCTCTTCGGCGAGTATCAGTCTTGGGAGATTGGTGCCAACAACCCGGCTGGCGCCGCGGGCATCGACATGACCATGTGGGGCATCGGCTTCAACCAGAACATTGAAGCTGCCGCGATGGACCTCTACGTTCGTTACAACAACTTCGACGCCGACGTTCCCGGTATCAACACCGAAGAGAACTTCTCGTCGCTCATGGCTGGCGGCAAGATCAACTTCTGATCGCCAACCAAACACTCTTCTCTCTCTTCTCGTGGAAAGGCCGCCCGCCCAGGCGGCCTTTCTACTTTTTGGCAGCCGTAGGGATGCGTTCTGCCAGTTGGAACAAGGGCAGAACGAAGACGATGTTGTGGAAGGAATGAGATCGTCCTTTGTTGTGCCTCGCGGGACACATGGCCAGAGGATCACACCTCACGGGCGAAACGTTGATCAGCTATTTACCAGAACCGATTGATGCTTGTTTTCGGAAGTGCGAAGCAGCATTTTTCCAGCGTGCGCGTCGGTGTTCTCCGATGGGACTGCGGGGTTTGTGATGAAGACGTTGAAGATCTTGGGACTTGGTTTCGCGCTGGCGGTCGCCAGCAGCGCTGCCTTTGCGTTCCAAGAGCAGCGCGCGGGCGGTGCGGCAGTTGTTGCCCCCTCGGCGCAAGAGCCAGCGGTTGGTAAGGATCTCAATCTCGGCGCCGATACGGCGGTCGCAGCAAAGCCGGCTGCGGGAACGGAAGTTCGGATTCCTGGCCTTGGGAAACTGGGCGTGCTGCCGAAGATGGATTTCGGCCTTGAGTTGCTCTACGGGGCGGCCGAAGCGGCGAAGTCCCCCGAGACTCAACAGGGCACGGCTGGCGAGCAGGACGACCTGACGATCCGTGGGACACTGAAGCACCGCTGGTAATCGTCGACGGGCTGCCTTCGGTCAGCCTGACTAGACGGGTTCACGGCAAACGACGGTTGCACGATGACACGGGGAGCGCAGCGCGCTCCCTTTTTGCTTTCAGGCACGGTATCGGCATAGTGGGCGGAAGGGCGTCGAGAGACTACCGCGGCGCGCCGCCGATCAAATCGGGGATGTACTCGTGCCACTCTCCGCCATCGCAGTTCACCTGTTCACCGCCACGGGCGCCGTTTGCGCCCTGCTTGCGGCGCTGGCTGTGATGGATGGCGCCTACGAGCGCATGTTTATCTGGCTCGGCGTCGCCTTCGTTGTCGATGCCGTCGACGGCACGTTCGCCCGGCTGGTTCGGGTCGAGGAGCGCTTGCCGCGGTTCAGTGGGGAGCGTCTCGACCTGGTCATCGACTACGTGACCTATGTCTTCATCCCCGCGCTCGCCCTGCTTCATGCGGGCTATCTGCCGGGCATCTGGGGCGGTGTGCTCGCGGCGATGATTCTGCTGTCGGCGCTGTTTCATTTCTCCGATACCGAGAGCAAGGCCGAGGACAACAGCTTCATCGGTTTTCCCGCCGTTTGGAACCTGATCGCGTTCTATGTCTTCGCCTTCGACATGCCGCCGTTCGCTTCGGCCGCAGTCGTCTTGACGTGCGTGGTGCTGACGTTCGTGCCGTGGCGGTGGGTTCATCCGATGCGGGTGGTGTCGCTGCGCGCCGTGACGCTCGGCCTGTCGGCGTTGTGGGCCGCAGCAGCGATGTGTGTCGTCTCAGGCGGGTTTCCAGCGCCATTCGTGCCCAAGCTCATACTTCTGGCGGTGGCGCTCTATGCGCTGGCGCTGGTGGCGATCCGGCGCGGCGATCCGAGTGCGACCTGAATCCGATGATGGCAAACTAACGCGGGTGTGATTTGCCGGGAGGCGGCGGACGGCCGCAATTGCGGTGCCGGTCTGTTGGCGGGGCTAAAGGAGCCGATATCTGATGACGGGGAACAACGCGGTGATCGGGATCGATGGTCCGCTGCTCGTTTTCGGCGGGCCATATGGCAACCTCCAGGCCACCGAAGCGGTGCTGTCGGTTGCGGTTGGGCGCGGGATCCCGCCGTCGCGGATCGTCTGCACGGGCGATCTCGTGGCCTACTGCGGCGATCCGGTGGCGACCATCGCACGGGTGAGGGATGCAGGCATTCATGTCGTCATGGGCAATTGCGACGAGCAGCTTGCGACGGGCGCGCCGGATTGCGGTTGCGGCTTTCCGGAGGGTGGCGCTTGCGACCGGCTGTCGTCGGCGTGGTTTCAGTGCGTGGATCGCGAAGTTGGGGCGAGCGACCGCCGTTGGCTCGCCGCCTTACCAAGGCGGCTCGATATCGAGATTGGCGGCCGCCGGCTGCGGATCATTCATGGCGGTGCGGACGTCATCAACCAGTTCGTGTTCGCGACGACGCCGCTCGACGAGAAGCGGCGGCAACTGTCACTCGGCTTGGCGGATGGCTGTCACGGCATCATCGGCGGCCACTGCGGCATGCCGTTCACGCAGGTCATCGATGGGCGGCTCTGGCACAACGCGGGTGTCGCGGGGATGCCGGCCAACGATGGCACTGCGCGCGGCTGGTACAGCGTCTTGACGCCGGTTCGTGGCGCGATCGAAGTCACGCACCATGCCTTCGACTACGACCACCGCGCAGCGATGGCGGCGATGGCGCGCGGCGGCTATCCCGATGAGTACCGCGCGGCGCTCGAAAGCGGCGTATGGCCGAGCTGCGACGTGCTCGAGGCGCACGAGCGCACGGTGCAGGGCGCGGCACTCACCCCCGGCACGTTACGGTGGCTGGCGTCTGAACGGCGGCCGGGACTATCGGCGGCGTGGCCCGCGTGGCCCGTGCCGCTCACCGCCGCCGAGGCGGACGCTCCGGCAGCGTGCTGTTGAGAGGTCAATCTGAAGTTGCACGCTAGATACAGCGCCTGCGGAATAAGCATGTACTCTGTGACGCACAATGATTGATCGAGAGGCGCTTCGTGGATTGGCTCAAATCAGTTGTCGAGTGGGTCATCGCTGCATTTATGCAATCGCTGCCAATAATTTCATACGTGATCGGCCCATTGATCGCAGCAGTCTCGTTTTATTTCAACCGCAAGGATCGCCGTGAACTCATGGCTCAAGCCGAAGCGCTTGGGCGTTTGAAGGAAGAGGTTCGCGGCTCCCAGATGCAATTGGAGGAGAAGGATCAAGCCCTTAAAGGGGCGATCGCCAGTAACGATTTGCGGTCCAGGCAGATTGAAAAGCTAGACAGGGATCTTCGTCAAGTAACGACGGGGGCAAGCGAGCTCTGGAAGTTGAAGTCAAACCGGCCGTTTGTGCGCTATCGAGAGTGGGCACATGATCCGAAGGGTGCACGGGTTCTCACCGTAGGAAATCTCAAGGGAGGCGTCGGCAAGACCACGTTAGCAGCTAATCTCGCGGCCTACATCAGCGAGAAACGACAGCTTCCTGTGCTGCTCGTCGATTTAGACTATCAGGGCTCCCTCTCGAACATGGCGCTGTTGTCGGCCGGGAAGGAGGAGACCGAATCTCGAGTGAATAGGCTCTTTGAGCCAGGAGCATCGCTGGCGACGGTGGTCGCACAGGAAGTGCATTTGGCTCCAAAACTCAATCGAGGCTGGATCGTTCCTGCAAGCTACCCGCTGGCGCAGTTGGAAAATGAGCTACTGCTGAGATGGATTACGGATGGAGATGATGTGGTTGATGCTCGATATCGTCTCGCGCATCTATTTCTCGACCCCGATGTACGGCGCAAGTACGCTGCAATCATATTCGACATGCCGCCACGCCTTACAATGAGCAGCATCAATGCACTTGTTGCGAGCCATCACATTGTTGTGCCCACGGTGCTCGACAAATTGTCTGGTGAAGCGGTGGCGCAGTTCCTGACCTTGGTAAAGGTGCTAAAGGAGGAAATGAATCTTAGTATCGATCTTGCGGGCATTGTGGGGATGTTGACACGTACCGAACAGCTTTCGGGCATTGAATCAGATATATTTAATTCACTGCGCGATTCTGGCGAGATCTGGCGTGAAGGTGTTGACTTCAGGTTCGAGCGAACAATCCCGCGTCGTGTAGCAGTTGCTAGGGCCGCTGGTGAAGAGTTTGCTTGGCTTTTGTCAGGGCAAGATGGAGAAGCGTTTCGACAGGTGTTCGCTCCACTCGCCGAACAAATCTGTGCCCGAATCAAACTTGATGAGTGGCGATAGGTTGCGTCTTGCCAGAATCGCAACAATATCAATGACTATCCTGGAGGAGCCTAGTGGTCGCGTACTCCCCGCCTAAATGAGGGACAACGCGATGGGACTAGCTCGAATGCTCGGGTTCTATACCGAGGACGATGACATGGTGCGTGCTAAGGCAGTCAAGGCGTCGATCAATCACGCTAAGGTCGATGACTACGTTGCTCGTCTTCGCGCTGCGAAGACGGATCGTTCGGCGTTCGACGCTGTTCTAAAGACTTTGACGACTGACGCTGATGTCGCAGCCGCTGACATAGCTGCTATAGCGAACTCCTATGGCATAGGTGGAGCCAAGGCTGCCAGCCGCAAGGCCGGCATTGAGAAAATCAGCAAGCGCTTCGTCGAGCTGGTTCGCTATGACGCCAAGAACAAGGTTGCTGAGAAGTTCCGGCCGATCTGAAGCTATCTGCAGATACAGACCGCCGTTACGACGCGATTTTCTGATTGTACGCGCCGACCTCGGGGTGGCGCGAGATCTGCGCGTCGAGGTCGGCGAAGATCGCCTTCATGTTGGCTTCCGAGGTCGGGCTTTCGACGACGACGACGAGTTCAGGTTTGTTCGACGACGCGCGGACGAGGCCCCAGGTGCCGTCGGCCAGCACGACGCGGACGCCGTTGACGGTGATCAATTCGCGGATCTTCTGGCCGGCGATGGTCGCGCTCTTGGCGGCCAGCGTCTTGTAGTGCTCGATGATCTTGTCGACGACGCCGTACTTCACCTCGTCGCCGCAGTGGGGCGACATGGTCGGCGACTGCCAGGTCTTCGGAAGCGCGTTCTTGAGGTCTGCCATCGTCTTCGACGGGTTGCGCTCGAGCATGTCGCAGACGGCGAGGGCGGCGACGAGGCCGTCGTCGTAACCGCGGCCGAGCGGCGGGTTGAAGAAGAAGTGGCCCGACTTCTCGAAGCCGACGAGCGCCTTGGTCTCGTGCGAGAAGCGCTTGATGTAGCTGTGACCGGTCTTCCAATACGTCGTGGTGGCGCCGTGCTCGATCAGCACCGGATCAGTCGCAAAGAGACCGGTGGATTTGACATCGACGACGAACTTGGCGTTGGGGAAGAGGCCGGAGATGTCGCGCGCGAGCATGACGCCGACTTTGTCGGCGAAGATCTCGTGGCCCTCGTTGTCGACGACGCCGCAGCGGTCGCCGTCGCCGTCGAAAGCGAGCCCGACGTCGGCTTTGACTTCCAGGACTTTCGCCGAGACGGCCCGCAGCATCGCCATGTCTTCGGGGTTGGGGTTGTGATGCGGGAAGCTGTGGTCGAGCGTGCAGTGCAGCGGCACCACCTCGCAACCGGCGGCGGCGAGCACTTCGGGGGCGAACGCGCCGGCGGTGCCGTTGCCGCAGGCGCAGACGACCTTAAGTTTACGTTTCAGCTTGCCGCGACCCTCGAGCAGCGACGCCTTGTAGCGCTCGGCCATGTCGGGGACGAAGATATAGCGGCCACCGACGCGCGGCTGAAACTTGCCTTCGAGCACGATCTTCTTGAGTTGCGTCATTTCGTCGGGACCGAAGGTGAGGGGGCGGCCGAGGCCCATCTTGATGCCGGTCCAGCCGTTGTCGTTATGCGAGGCGGTGACCATCGCGACGCCTTCGACATCGAGCGCGAACTGAGCGTAGTAGGCCATCGGCGAGAGCGCGAGGCCGATATCGTGGACTTCGCATCCGCCTGCCAGCAGTCCATTGATCAGTGCCTGCTTCACGCTGCCCGAATACCAGCGGAAATCATGGCCAACGACGATCCGCTTCGGGACGCCGCGCTCGGCGAACAGCGCTGCCATGCCGAGGCCCACTGCGTTGAGCCCCATCAGATTGATCTCTTCGGGGAACAGCCAGCGCGCGTCGTACTCGCGAAAGCCGGTCGGCTTGACCAGCGGCAAGCGCTCGAAGTCGGCGGTGTTGGGAACGAGATCTGCGCGCGGTGTGGGAAACATGGATGCCTCTCAGACGATTCGGCCGGACGGTAGCGGACGGCAATGCCGCCGCCAACGGAATTT
The DNA here is from genome assembly GCA_022843145.1 of Hyphomicrobium sp. GTDB lineage: Bacteria > Pseudomonadota > Alphaproteobacteria > Rhizobiales > Hyphomicrobiaceae > JAKAML01. The sequence goes on along the minus strand of JALHOF010000010.1, from coordinate 83,030 downwards.
CGGCCGCTTGAAGAGGTTCTTATGGCCTGCTTCGTGGCAACGCGATGGCCGTTCGCAATTCTGCGGGTCAGTCTTTCAGGTAGAGCGTATCCGACCGCATCTCGAAGCCCGACAGGCGCTTCAGGAACGACATGCCGAGCAGCGACGTCTGCAGCTTCCCCGGTTCTGAAACCAGGGCTTGCACGTTGCGCACCGTGATGTCGCCGATCGACACGCGGCTGAGCGAGACGGGTGCAACGCTTGCGCGGCCGTTCGCGGTTCCGACCGAGTGGGTAAAGTCTTTCGACGTCAGATAGATGCCCGCGCGTTCCGCATCCTCGTAGCTCAGCGCGACGAATGTGGCGCCGGTGTCGACCATGATTTCGACCGCGCGGCCGTTGACCTCGGCGGTGGTGATGAAATGGCCGCTTCGTTCGGCCCTGAGTTCGACCATTCCGCCCGAATGATCGCGGCGGGCCGAATCGCCATCGGCCTGGTGCTGTCCGGAGGTGCTGCTGGGGATGCCGAGCGCGGCGCTGGTGGCGGTCCGGATCTCGTCATAGTGGACAAGACCGAACGCAAGCATTCCTGCAGCCGCGACCCAACTCATCGCCTCGCCGAGCAGTCCGCGCGTGCCTGACGTGAATCCCATGCGTCGGTTCCAACTCGCGACGCCGGCCGGCCAATTCAAGGCTAGCTGCGCAGCGTCAAAAACTCTCCAGCAAACTCATAAGAGCGGAGACGCTTTAAGAAAGTCATACCAAGCAGGCTTTCCTTGAGGTTGCCGGGCTTGGAGACGAGGGTCTCGACATCGCGCACCTCGATGCCGCCGATGGTGATCGAGCGCAGCCGGACGGGCGCGGCGAACGTGGTCCCGTTTGCGGTCTGCACGGGAACGCTGAAGTTCAGGTTCTTTATCTCGATACCGGCCCGCTCGGCATCGGCCGGCCTCAGGACGACGGTGGACGCGCCGGTGTCGACAAGCATGGAGACCGGCGATCCGTTGACCTCGACGCGGGCCATGAAATGGCCATCCGGGCGGCGCCGGACACGTACTGCGCGCTCGCCGGCATCGGTGGTTTCAATGGCTACGGTCTGACCGGGCGGCACCAACTCGCCCATCACCCGGTAGCCGACGGCGGTAATCTCGGTTCGGTAGGCATAAGCGCCGACGAAGGCCAGGAACAGGATCGCCCACATCGCGAGATAGCGCACCGTCTGGCCGAGCCGCCCACGATGACCGAACAGCAGATAGAGGGCATACGCGCCAAACAGCATCGCGGCGACGATCTGCATGGTCTCGTCGATCGCTTCCGACGGCCCGAGCGCGCTGAGGTTGCCCTGCAACACGGCGAACAGGAGACCGAGCACGACGAGTGTTACGACGAGCCAGCCCAGCATGAACTCAACTCCCAATGGCGCCAGTGACGGCGGGGCGCGCGGCGGCCGCCAAAACGACGTGCCGATCCGGAAGTTCCGACATGATCCGCGCGCGCTGGCCGTCCGTCAGCGAACCCCACGTGGCGATTTCGTCCAAAGTCCTCGCACAGCCCACGCACAAGCGCGATGTCGGATCGATGACGCAGATTTTGATGCAAGGCGATTCCATGCGGCGGCGGCCTTTGCGTTGACTGCGTGTGAATAAGCGGTGCGTCGCTGGCACCGCGTCACCGACGGTGCAGATTTAGGTATTGCCTGATCAAAACACAATTGCTTCCGCGCGCCATAGCGGCGATCGCGCCGCTGGCTTCAAGCCGCGTAGTGGCCGGACGACCGCTGGCGCATCCGCGGCTGGCGTGGTGCCCGATTATGAGGCAGATTGTTCTGGGCGTGCGAGCTTGCGACGGCATCCGGAGCACGGTGGCGCTCCTGGCCGAGCGGCTGCAGGGGACCCACGGCCTGGAGCACGCGCTGCTTGGGCAGTACGACGATGGCCTCGGTCCCTTTGCGCAGCTCCGAGAGCAGTTCGAACGATCCGCCATGCAACTCGATCAGGTTCTGAACGATGGGCAGACCCAGGCCGGTCCCGCCTTCCGCTGTCTGATGCGCCAGCGATCCTTGGCCGAACGCCTGCAAGACCTTTGGAATTTCGTCCTCGGGAATACCGGGTCCGGTATCGCGGACGCTGAGCCACTGCCCGCCGTCGGACGTCGGTGCGATGGTGATGGTGATCCGTCCGCCTTTTGGTGTGAACTTCAAGGCATTCGACATCAGGTTCAGGACGATCTGGCGCATTGCGCGCTGATCGACCCAGACAGGCGGAAGGTTGTCGGCGTAGTCCTCGACGAACTGCAGGCCTTTGGCGTCTGCCTTGAGCCGCAACAAGCGGTGGCAGTCTTCAGCGACATCACTCAGCCGAACTGTTTCCTCATGCAACTCGTAGCGCCCCGCCTCGATCCGCGAGAGGTCGAGAATTTCGTTGATGAGGTGCAAGAGATGGCGGCCGCTTTCGTGGATGTTGCCGGCATATTCGCGGTAGGTCGGATTGCTCATCGGGCCGAGGATTTCGCCCTGCATCACTTCCGAGAAGCCCATGATGGCATTGAGCGGCGTCCGAAGCTCATGGCTCATGGTGGCGAGAAAGCGGGACTTGGCCTTGTTGGCCGTCTCGGCGCGGCGGCGTGCCTCGTCGGAAATCACCTTCTGCTCCTCGAGTTCGGCGATCAAGGCATCCTTCTGCGAGCGGAATTCGAGCATGGCGAGAGCGGTCGAATTGAGCCCCTTGGCGAGGAACACGAAGTAGACGTGGACGCCGACCGCCATCGAGGCGAGGGCGAAATAGAATGGATCGTTGAGGAGAAGAAGCCGGGTTGCCACCGCGACAGTCATCGGGATCGTGCCGGCATAGAGGATCGACATGACGGTCGATGCGAAGGTCATGCGGATCGCGAGCAGCACGATGAGCGTGGCGAAGATGAAGACGTGCGACGAGAAGATGACCGTGCTCGGAGCGTTGAGCGCGGAGCCGATGCCGACGAGTGCGAATAGCGCCCACGTGCAGCCGTTCAAAAATTCGGCGAGAAGGAAGCGGCGGCGCCAGACCCGAAGATCGATCTCGGCACGGGGGGTGGCCTGGAAGCGGCGGCAGAGTTCGAGCAGCAGCACCTTCGAGGCGATCACGATGATCAGCCAGATACTTGCCTGCAGGACCGGCGCCCAGAACATCGAGGCCAGCGAAAAGATGATCGAAAGCGCCGGCATGGTGACAGCGGCGCCGATTTCATTGCGGACGAACATCGACAGGAGCTCGTATTCGAACTCCGGCTTGATGGTCGAACCGTTGGCAAGGCGATGGCGCGCGGCTTTGATGTCCTCGGCGGCACGCTTGCGCATGTCGCGTTGGCCGCGCAGACTGGCGAACTGTTGGCTGCTCTCGTGCGTGTTCATCCCGTCCGCCGTATCGGGCGCTGCGACCGTGGACGCCGCTCCCACGAGGAGAGGCAGTATCCGACCGTCGGCGGCATCCAAACCGCTGGCTCGACGAGGTTAATGTCCACTGAATTCGCTAACTTAGGGTTTACTCCGGCGGCGTCGTAAGGAAGAACACGACATGCAACAATGGCGTCGAGGGCGCGGCGGCGGCGGCCGCTTGCTGAATAACCTGCGATCGGGCCTGCAAGCGACATTGCAGCAGGTCCTGCAAAACATCCTTCCGCAGAGTGTCCGGTCGTGGGCCGGCTGGATTGCCGCCGCCATCCTGATGGTCGTTGCGGCGGTCACCGGGCAGATCGCCGGGCCGGGCAACCAGGGCTCAGGCGGCCGCCAGGTCGAGGCCGGTCCGGCGGAGGGGACGGCGAAACTCGTCGACGGCGACAGCCTTTTTGTCGGTGGCAAGGAGGTCCGGCTGAAGGGTATTGATGCGCCCGAGGGCCGGCAAACGTGCACGCGCGAGGGCAAGAGCTGGCCTTGCGGCGAGGAGGCCCGGCGGCAGTTGAGCCGCATGATCGCGGGTCTGCGAGTGAGCTGCAACTCGATCGAAACCGATCAGCACGGACGCCTGCTCGGCTTCTGCTCGGCTGGCGGCAAGGAATTGAACCGCGAGATGGTCCGCGAAGGGTTCGCCATGTCCTACGGCAGCTTCGAAGCGGAGCAGCGCGAAGCCAAAGCCGAGAAGCGTGGGTTGTGGTCGGGCGAGTTCCAGCGTCCGCGCGATTGGCGCCGCGACCATGGCATCGGAGGGTAGGAATGAAACTGATCGAGACGCGCTCAGCGCCGAACCCTCGCCGGGTCCGGATTTTTCTCGCGGAAAAGGGCATCTCCGTGCCATGCGAGGAGGTCGACCTCATGACGGGCGTGCTCGCGACACAGCCATACGCGACGCTCAATCCCATGCGCCGTGTTCCGATGCTTGTCCTCGAAGACGGGACGGTGATTGCGGAGACCGTCGCCATCTGCCGCTATTTCGAGGAGCTGCAGCCTGCGCCCCCGTTGTTCGGCGACGGGCCCGTCGAGCGTGCGCTGGTCGAAATGTGGAACCGGCGGATCGAGTTCGGATTGCTGGGTGCGATTGCCCATGCCTTCCGCCATCTCAATCCCCGCATGGCACATCTCGAGGTGCCGCAGATCGCGGCTTGGGGCGAGGCGAATAAGCCGAAGGCGCTCGAAATGCTGTCGCTCCTCGATGCTCGGCTGAGTGAGACGCGGTATTTAGCGGGCGACAATTTCTCGATCGCGGATATCACGGCGATGGTGGCGATCGACTTCATGAAACCCGCGCGCATCACGATCCCGGAAGGTCTCGCGCACATTGCGCGTTGGCGGGCTGAGGTCACGGCGCGCCCGAGCGCGACCGCCTGACGCAGCGCCGAGGCAGCGCGCTGTTCCCCAGGGAACAGGCGGTAAGCAGTTTGGCGCGCCAGGTTATGTTCCGGGGCGGGATAACGCGGCAACCCGTGCCGCTGGCGAGGACACCATGAGAATCACCGTTTTGGGGAGTGGCGACGCATTCGGTTCAGGTGGCCGGCTGCAGACCAGCTTTCACGTCGCGCCCGATGGCGGCGGCGCATTCCTGATCGATTGCGGCGTAACCGCACTGATCGGCCTCGACCGCGCCGGGCTCGACCCCAACGCCGTCGCGACGATCTTCATCAGTCATTTGCACGGCGATCATTTCGGCGGTCTGGTCTGGTGGCTGCTGCATGGGCAACACGTGGTGAGACGGACGGAGCCGCTCCAGATCGCCGGGCCGCCCGGCATTGAGGCCCGGTTCAAGGCGACCGCGGAAGCGCTCTATCCCGGCTCGACCGCCGTGCCGCCGCGGTTCGTGATGACGTTCGTCGAGCTGACGCCCGGCGAGCCCGTCGAGCTGGGCGGGGCGGAGGTGCAGGTCTTTGCGGTCAAGCACCCATCGGGCGCACCGTCGTATGCGTTGCGGTTGACCGCCGGATCCGGCGCGGCGCGGCGGACGATCGCCTACTCGGGCGACACGGAGTGGGTCGAGACGCTGGTCGACGCAGCGCGCGGGGCCGATCTCTACATCACCGAATGCTACCTTTACGATGGGCCGGTGCGCTATCACCTGAGCTGGGAGAACATCGCGCGTGAGCTGCACCGTCTGGACGCGGCGAGGATCATGCTGACGCATATGGGACGAGGTATGCTCGCGCGGCGCGGCGAGATCGTCGATCGCCGCATCGTCATCGCCGAGGACGGACTGATTCTCGACGTCTGACAGGCGGGATCGATGGCTCGGCGGCAAGCAGCAGCAGGTCGTGAGATCGAGGCGCTGGCCAGCCGCATCCGCGCCTGCCGGCTTTGTCGCGACATGCCGATCGGTCAGCCATTGCCGCACGAGCCGCGCCCGGTTCTGGTTATGAGCGCGACGGCGAAGATTGCTGTCTGCGGACAGGCGCCGGGCACCCGTGTCCATGCTTCGGGCGTGCCGTTCACCGACCCGTCAGGCGTCAGGCTGCGTTCGTGGATGGGTGTGACGGACGCGGAGTTCTATGATCCGGCGCGGATTGCGATCGTCCCGATGGGGTTCTGTTTTCCCGGCCTCGGCGCCAACGGCGCTGATCTGCCGCCGCGCCGCGAGTGTGCGGGTACTTGGCGCGCCCAGGTGTTCGCCGCGATGCCGCAGATCGAACTCATCCTGTTGATCGGCCGGTACGCGCAGCTTTGGCATCTTGGCCGCAATGCGCGGCAATCGATGGACGAGGCCGTATCGGGGTGGCGGGATATCTTCGCGGGCGAAGGAAGCGTACGCTCGATGCCGCTGCCGCATCCATCTTGGCGGAACAACGCCTGGCTGGCGAGCAGGCCCTGGTTCGAGCAGGACCTACTGCCGGTGCTGCGGCACGAGATCAGGCTGCGCGTGTGAGTTCGACAGCCTGCTCCGTTGCGATCGAGGCGCCCGGTGGGGGGAGGATCAGCGCCTCGAAATCGTCACGCAGAAAATCGAAATCAAAGCCGGCCGCCGCGACCTTTTCCAGCACTTCGTCGATTGGCTGGGTGTGCGAGTTGGCAGCAGCCCACGCAATAGCCAACCGCATCCCGGCCTTGCAGTGGGCCAGTACCGGGCCATCAAGGGACGCCAACGCAGACTGCATTTCGCTGACCACGTGATCGCTGAACAGATCGAGCTTAGCGGCGGGGATGAAGCGATAGCCGAGTCCGGCTGACTTCGCGAGCGCGGCCTCATCGTCGCCTGACAACTGTCCCGCTTCCTCGCTGTTGGGACGGTTGTTGATCACCGAGCCAAAGCCGAGGGCTTTGATCGCTGCGAAATCCTCGGCGGCGAGAGCGCCGGTCACAGCGAATTCGGGCGTGATGTAGACAATCTTGTCCATGGCCGTGTTCTGGTTCCGATCACAGGAATGCGATGTCGAGGCGGTGCGTCGCAAAGAGATTTTAGCGCCGATCCGATGACGGTAATTTAAGTCAGGGCACCCGCCTGGCACAAGGTCATGTCGGCCTGAAATAGAAGAAAAAACTAAAAACTATACAACCTGCGCGTTGACGAAGCCTACATGCTGACATACTGATCAGGAAATAGAATGATAGTCTAACTTTTGGAGAAACTTGTGATCGACGACATGGACGTAAAGATCCTTGCGATCCTTCAGCAGGATTGCACGCGCCCGGTCGCTGAGATCGGCAAGGAAGTCGGCTTGTCGACGACGCCGTGCTGGCGACGCATCCAGAACTTGGAGTCGAGCGGCGTGATCCGCTCTCGCGTGGCCGTGCTTGATCCTGCGGCGATCAATGCCGGTGTGACGGTGTTCGTATCGATCAAGACCGACCAGCACAGCTTGGCGTGGCTCGAGAAGTTCCATGCGGCCGCGCGCGATTTTCCCGAGATCGTCGAGTTCTATCGGATGTCGGGTGACGTTGATTACCTGCTGCGGGTCGTCGTTCCCGACATTGCGGCTTACGATGGGTTCTACAAGCGGCTGATTGAGCGGATCGATATCTCTAAGGTTTCGTCCGCTTTCGCGATGGAGCAGATCAAGTACACGACGGCATTGCCGCTGAGCTATGCGCTGCCTCCGAAGGCCGCGAAAGGAAAGGTTCGAGGCAAGTCCACGTCACGAGGTGACGACGGCGAGAGTTGATGTTGCAGCGTTTTGGTAGCCTCGGCACGTTGCGTGTTGCTGGCTCGACACGACCAAGGAATCTTTTTTCCATGCTTGGTATGCCTCACATGCCGAAGTTTGTATCGTGATACCCAATTTCGATTGTGCTCGATTTAGTTGATCCCGAGGAGCACCGCTCTGGGGTGTGTCCAGGAGGACGTCATGCTGATCGGTTCCGCGTTAGAGCTACCTGCGGTATTGCGGAGATCGTTGGAGGCGTATCGCGCCGGAGACGCTCTGAAGATCGCCGACGCGTTCGATCAGCACGCAAGCCTCAAGATGGTGATCGACAGTAAGCTCGCGAACAGGCTCGGACTGCATGTCCCTCTGGAGCCGATCCGCGCCAATGGCGCTGTCGGCATCATGCAACTCTATGCGCTCGAGTTCGCGACCTTCGACGTCACTGGGCTCGAGGTCTTGTCGACGATGCAGGTCGGCCGTGACGTCGCCGCCGTGTGCGAATGGAGCGTCAAGCTTCGCGGCAGCGGTGCCGAGTTCACGGGGCGCTGCCACAACATCTGGACGATGGATCACACGGGTCGCAAACTCGTCGACGCGCGTAGCGTGTGCAAGATCGTGACCCCGTCCTGGGACCACGGGATCAACTGACGGTCCTCGCCGCCTCGTCCTTTGGTCAGGTTTTTCGTTTGGCGCTCGGATCGAGGCGGGCGACGAGGCTCGAGGTGTCCCAGCGGTTGCCGCCCATCTTCTGGACGTCGCTGTAGAACTGGTCGACGATCGCGGTGACCGGCAGACTTGCGCCGTTCGCGCGGGCTTCGTCGAGGCAGATCGAAAGATCCTTCCGCATCCAGTCCACCGCGAAGCCGAAGTCGAACTTTCCATCGACCATCGATTTCCAGCGGTTCTCCATCTGCCAGGATTGAGCCGCGCCTTTCGAAATGGTGTCCATCACGGCGGGGATGTCGAGCCCCGCCTTCTGTCCGAAGTGGATTGCTTCCGCCAATCCTTGCACCAGCCCGGCGATGCAGATCTGGTTCATCATCTTGGTGAGCTGACCCGCTCCGGTCGGGCCGATCAAGTTGACCATCTTCGCGTAATGATCGATCACCGGCTTGGCGCGATCGAATGTGGCCTGATCGCCGCCGACCATGACCGTAAGCTGGCCATTCTGCGCACCAGCCTGACCGCCCGAGACCGGCGCGTCGAGGAAGCCGACGCCCTTGGCGGATGCAGCCGCGGCAAGCTCGCGCGCCACTTCAGCGGAGGCCGTTGTGTTATCGACGAAAATGGTCCCGGCGCGCTGGGTTTCGAAGGCGCCGTCCTTGCCGATCGTGACGGAGCGGAGATCGTCGTCGTTGCCGACGCACGCAAACACGATGTCGGCGTCGCGGGCGGCCTCGGCCGGAGTTGCGGCGGTTCGGCCTGCACCATATTCCGCGACCCACGCAGACGCCTTTGCCGCACTGCGGTTGAAGACGACGAGATCATGGCCGCCTCGCTTCAGGATATGTCCGGCCATCGGGTAGCCCATCACGCCGAGACCAATCCACGCAACCTTCGCCATGTCGCCGCTCCTGCTGTTGTGCCGCCCGGTTTTATCCGAAGCGGAGCCAGAGCACCAAAGCAAAAGCGTCCGAGCGGTGGCACGGATAGCCCTTCAGCAGCTTGTCGCGCAGAACGGCGGAAACGGCGATGCTGGTTCTCAACGCGGCTTCGTGGCGGGAGCGGTCGCTGCATTGGACGCGGCGGCGGTGATTGGTGCCGTCGCCGGCGCCTCCGTGCGGCGGTCGGGTGGCGCGGCCGAGTTTTGCGGCGTGCCGGGCGCTGGCGTGTACTCGGCTGCCTTGCACGAACAGCCGGCCACGTACTCCTTACGGTAGCGGAACGCACTCTTGAGCTTGGTATAAGGCTCTTGCGTCTTGGCGCCGACGGCCTGCTCGACCGCCGAGCCGGGGTTCTGATGGTAGTAAAGTTCGACGGGAGCGGCACATTTCGACTGGCAGACGTCGCTATCGCGCTGGAAGTGGTTGGGTAGCGTCGAGAAGCTCACCGGGAAATAATAGCCGTCGCACAGGCGGACACAGATGGTGCGATAGGTCGCGTACGGCAGGGCGCCGAACTGCCCGGCAGCGCCGCCAGGTCCGCCACCTTCCTCATCCTGCCAGATGGAGCCTTCGCGCTTGCGGGCTTCCTGGGCGTAGGTGCCGCCGCAATTGTTCCGGGCAAGTTCGCGGATGATGTCGTCCTGGAACGAGCGGCCGGACGACGCGGCGATCTCCTGGCGCTGGGCCTCGAGCTCCGTGACCCGGCGTCGAGCGGTTTCTCCCTGAGTGGCGAGGTCTATGCATTGACGGGTGCGCCGCAGGGTCTTCGAGAACAGGAAATACTCGTAGCAGTCCTGACGTTCGAGCTGGCTTTCCGACGTTCGGGCGGTGCGCTCGGCAATTTTGAGGTCGGCCTCCAGTTTGGGCAGGAGATCACGGGTCTGCGTACCCTTCTGCCCCTCCTGCACAAGCCGCTGTTCGAGTTGCAGACAGATGTTCGACCGGGCGCCGGTATAGCCGCCGGGCGCGGGCGCTGGAACGGCATTGGGTGCGGGAACAGGTGCCGGACGATAGACTGGCTCGCGCGGGACGGGCTTCCGTTCCGGCTCCGACCATGGCCAGTTGAAACCCTGACCGAGGGCGTCCGACGTCAGCGCCGGGGCCGCGAGGAAAGCGAGCAGAAGCGCGCTCAGCACGCCAGTGCCGCGCGAGCACGTCTGCGAGTCCCGTGTTTTCGGCTGTGGTTGCTTTCCAGCTGCCATGGTCGTCGCGCTTCGGTGCTCCTCGGCCCCATCCGGGCATGGCGCGCCTGGGACTGATGTGATTCGATCCCGGCACCCGCGGTAACTATGTCCGCTCGCTGCTAGGGGGTCAATGCGGGGGAATTACGGCCAGGATCCCGGGCTGTGGGCAAAAACTGCTGATATATCAGCGTTCCATGCGCCCAACGGACGCTTGACGGTCCGGCAGCGACCCAGCATAAGTGCGCCATGCTCCGCGACCGCACGAAACCAGCCGTCAACACTCGTTGCGGCATTGTCATTATTCGCTAGTCAAGAGACTGGCGCGCGGTCCTTCTTTGCCTGATCGATAGACAGAGAAAAGCCCCCGCGCGCCGGCCACGGTTTGCTTTGGGGGTTCGTTTGCCGCTTACGCTCTACAACACGCTGACGCGCCGCAAGGAAGCGTTCACGCCCTTGGTTCCGAACCGCGTCAGCATGTACGTGTGCGGGCCGACGGTCTATGACTTCGCCCACATCGGCAATGCCCGCCCGGTCATCGTCTTCGACGTGCTCTACCGACTGCTGCGGCTCGAGTATGGCGCGGACCACGTCAAGTACGTGCGCAACATCACGGACGTCGACGACAAGATCAACGCACGCGCGGCGGAACGCTATCCCGATCTTGCACCGGAAGCCGCGATCCGGAAGCTGACCGAAGAGACGGCGGCACAATTCCACACTGACATCGCCGCGCTGGGCGTTCTCGAACCCGATGTCGAGCCGCGCGCCACCGACCACATCGCCGAGATGGGCAAGCTGTGCGATGCGCTGGTTCAAAAGGGCCATGCCTATGTCGCCGAAGGCCACGTCCTGTTCGACGTGTCGTCGATGGCAGACTACGGCAAGCTGTCGAACCGCTCGCTCGAGGAGATGGAGGCCGGCGCCCGCGTCGAGGTCGCCCCGTACAAGAAGGGCGCAATGGATTTCGTGCTGTGGAAGCCGTCGAAGCCCGGCGAGCCGGCATGGCCGTCGCCGTGCGGCATCGAGGGGCCGGGCCGTCCCGGCTGGCACATCGAGTGCTCGGCGATGAGCGAGAAGCACCTCGGCAAGGTGTTCGACATTCACGGCGGCGGCATCGACCTCGCGTTTCCGCACCACGAGAACGAGATCGCCCAGAGCCGCTGCGCTCACGGCACGCCGATGATGGCGCAGGTCTGGATGCACAACGGCTTCCTGCAGGTCGAGGGCGAGAAGATGTCGAAGTCGCTCGGCAACTTCATCACCATCAACGAACTGCTGGCGACGAACAAGTTCGGGTCGAACCAGTGGCACGGCCGCGTCGTGCGCCTCGCCATGCTCGGCACGCACTACCGGCAGCCGATCGACTGGACGGCCGACAAGCTGCTGCAGGCGCGGAACACGTTGTGGGACATCGCGCGCATGATGCACGGCAACCCAGCCGATAAATCCGCGCCAAATCCGGAGGTCGTGGCGGCTTTGTCGGACGACCTCAACACCCCGAAGGCGATCTCGATCCTGCATGGGCTGATGAAATCGGCGGTCCGCAATCCCGATGCCAGAGACGAGTTCATGGCCACCCTGGAACTGCTCGGCATCTATGGCGGTGAAAGCGTCGAGGACCTCAATCCGGGCTTTGAAGCACGCAAGGTCGACGGTGCGCGCGTAAGAACGTTGATCGCCGCCCGGCTCGATGCGCGCAAACGCAAGGACTTCAAGGAAAGCGACCGCATCCGCGACGAGTTGTCGGCGATGGGCGTGCAGCTCAAGGACGCCAAGGACCCCAAAACCGGGGAGATCGTGACGACTTGGGAAGTGCGCGCCGCCGGCACCGCGGAGCCGAGGTCGTGAGCCGCCTCGACTATCCGCTGAGGCCGTTTCTACCGGGCGATACCATCGCTTTGCGGGAATTGCTGGCGGCCAGCATCGAGGAGTTGACGGCGGACGACTACGACGAGGATCAGCGCGCGGCATGGGCGTCGCAGGCTCTCGATGCGCAGGCCTTCGCAAAGAAGCTCGGCGGCATGATCACGCTCGTCGTCGAGATTGACAGTGAGCATCTGGGGTTCGGCTCACTCAAGGGCAACAGCGAGATTGCGATGCTGTTCGTGCATCCGTTCTATGCGGGCGAAGGTGTCGGGACCGCGCTGGCCGATGCCCTGGAGCGCATCGCGGCCGCGCGCGGCGCCGGCAAGATCACTGTGGCGTCGAGCGAGACGGCGGTGCCGTTTTTCGAGGCGCGCGGCTATGTGGCCGAGCAGCGGATCGCCGTCGAGCACGACGATCTGTGGCTGACGACGACGATGATGACGAAGCCGCTGATGCCCCCAACGGGGGAGCGCAAGACATGAACGGGCCTGATGCCGAACCGCCATTCCGGCGGCACGCGAACTACTACTTGGCGCTGAAGCTGGTGGTATTGGCCGCCGCTCTGGCGCTGGCGACGAGATGGATCGGATTGTGGTGATGAGCAAAGAGCGTTTGTACCTGTACGACACGACGCTGCGTGACGGCGCGCAGACGACGGGCGTCGACTTCTCGGTCGAGGACAAGCGCCGCCTCGCCTCCGTGCTCGACGACCTTGGCGTCGACTATGTCGAGGGCGGATATCCCGGCGCGAACGTCACCGACACCGAGTTCTTCTCCGTGCGGCCGGACTTCAAGCGCGCGCGCTTCACGGCATTCGGCATGACCAAGCGCGCCGGCCGGTCGGTTTCGAATGACGCCGGGCTGCAGCAGGTGCTGCAATCGAAAGCGGATTCGGTGTGCCTCGTGGCCAAGGCCTGGGATTATCATGTCCGCGTCGCACTCGGCATTTCGAACGAGGAGAACCTCGACAGCATCGCGCAATCGGTGAAGGCGATCGCGGAAACGCAGCGCGAGGCGATGATCGACTGCGAGCACTTCTTCGACGGCTATAAGAGCAACCGCGCCTATGCTCTGGCCGTGGCCAAGACCGCCTATGACGCGGGCGCGCGCTGGATCGTGCTCTGCGATACGAATGGCGGAACGCTGCCGCACGAGGTCGAGCGCATCGTCGCCGACGTTGCCGCCATCGTTCCCGGCACGCACCTCGGCATCCACACCCACAACGACACCGACAACGCCGTCGCCAATTCGCTGATGGCCGTACGCGCCGGCTGCCGCCAGATCCAGGGCACGCTGAATGGGCTTGGCGAGCGCTGTGGCAACGCCAATCTCACGTCCATTATTCCGACCCTTCTGTTGAAGAGTGAATTCGCGGAGCGTTTCGAGACCGGCGTCACGCCCGACAGGCTGCGGACATTGACGCACGCAAGCCGCGTTCTCGATGAGATGCTGAACCGTTCACCGAACCGCCATGCGCCTTATGTCGGCGAAAGCGCGTTCGCGACCAAGGCCGGCATCCACGCTTCCGCGATCATGAAGGACCCGGAGACCTACGAACACGTCGCCCCGGAGAGCGTCGGCAACGAGCGCCGTCTGCTCGTGTCGCAGCAGGCCGGCAAATCCAACATCATCGCCGCTTTGGAGCGCGTCGGGATGCGCATCGACAAGGACGATCCGCGTATCTCAGCGCTCTACGACGAGGTGAAGGCGAAGGAGGCGCAGGGCTACGCATACGAGGCGGCGGAGGCGTCATTCGAGCTTCTGGCGCGGCGGGCGTTCGGCGAGGTGCCGCGCTATTTCTCGGTCGACAGCTTCCGGGTGATGGTCGAGCGCCGGCACAATGCGGTCGGGGAGCTCGTCACGGTGTCGGAAGCGACGGTGAAGGTGTTCGTAAACGGAGACCAGGAGCCGGTCTGGTCGGTGGGCGAGGGCAACGGCCCCGTCAACGCGCTCGACCGGGCCCTGCGCAAGGACCTCGGCCGCTATCAGAGGCATCTGCAAGGTGTCGAACTCGTCGACTACAAGGTCCGTATTTTGACCGGTGGCACTGAAGCGGTCACGCGCGTGCTGGTCGAAAGCCTAGATACCAGTTCCGGACAGCGCTGGTTCACGGTCGGCGTGTCGACCAACATCATCGATGCGAGCTTCGAGGCGCTACTCGACAGCATCAACTACAAGTTGGTCAAGGACCGGGCCGAAGTGGCTTGATCCGCCGCCGCTCGGCCGTCTTACCTGTGCCGATAGACGGCATTTTATGGGACCGAATAAACGGAAATTTACATCGTGTGCGTATAGTCGGCCTCCAGAGCGGGAGAGTGCCACTCTCTTTTCGATTGAGCGGGGACCTCATGCTGTCGCGCAAATACGGCCAGAAGACCGAGCAAAATGCCGCCATCGCGCAGGCCCGGTCGGATGCATCGACGAGCACTGGGCTCGACCGGCTCAAACGCATGTCCACAAAGCCGGTCGTGGTGTCGGCGGCCGAGCAGGAGCCGGGTCGCGATGTGCCGGCGAAAGCATTGGATGAGGGCCGTCGCGCGCCGCGTAAGTCGTCGGTGATCGGCGGCGTCATCACGTCGAAGAGCATGGTTGCTGAACGCCCCTGCAAGATCGTCGACATGTCGGCCACGGGAGCGAAGATCCGTCTTATGCCGACGTCGGATCAAACGCGCGGCTTGCCGTCGGGCGTTCCAGAGGAGTTCACGCTCGTGCTTCGCGTTGACCGTATCGAAGTCGATTGCGAGATCGCATGGCGCAAGGATCGCGAGTTCGGAGTCCGCTTCAAGGGTGTGCCGCGCCCGCTTGCCAAGGGTCGCTGACCCAGCAGCTCAACGTTCCAGCATCACCGATGCCGCGGCATCCGGCGTCAGCAACCCAGACAGGACTTGATCGGCGAGCGCATCGAGCTGCGCGCCGGCACCGTCCTTGATGCGCCGGGCCACGAGGTCGGCGGCGGCACGCGCGATCAGGTAGCGCGCGCGGCGGCGGCGTCGCGCCATTGGTGGATCGGCGGCGATGCGGCGGCCCACGGCTTCGATCGCGTCAAAAAGAACTGGGACGCCATCGCCAGTCATGGCGATCGTCTTCAAGACGGGCGTGTCGTGACGCACGGTGGCGCGGATCGACAGCGCGCCAACCAACTGCTGCAGCGTCTGCTCGGCGCCGGGACGGTCGCCCTTGTTGACGACCAGGATGTCGGCAATTTCCAGAAGCCCAGATTTCATCGCCTGGATGTCGTCGCCGAGCCCTGGCGCGGAGATGACGACGCGCACGTCTGCAACCTCCGCGACGTCGATCTCGCTTTGCCCGGTCCCAACGGTTTCGAGCAGGATCAGGTCGAAGCCCGCGGCGTCGAGGGCGTCAATGACGCGGACGGCGGCGGGTGAAAGCCCGCCGAGGTAGCCGCGGCTCGCAAGCGAGCGGACGAACACGCCGTCGTCGTCGAGCGCGGCGGTCATGCGGATGCGGTCGCCGAGGATCGCGCCGCCAGAGATCGGGCTCGACGGGTCGACCGCGATCACGCCGACCCGGTGACCCAGGGTGCGGGCGTGCGCGATGACGGCATTGACGAGTGTGGATTTCCCTGCACCCGGTGGTCCCGTGAAACCGGCGACGAGGGCGCGGCCAAGATGCGGCTGCATCGCCGCGAGCAGGTCGGGTACGGCGTCCGACATCCGCTCGAGTTCGGTCACGGCGGTGGCGATGGCCCGCCGCTCGCCGCCGACGAGGCGAGCGACGAGGTCCGCCGCCGATGCGGGTTGGCCGCCCGCACGTCCGAGTCGGCCAGGTGGTGCGGGCGGAGCATCCGTCATGTTACGTCGAGAACCTCGGTTGCCTGGAGCAAGGGCTCAGCCACTCGATCCGGCAGCGACCGGCAACCCGTTGTCCTGTCCCCACTCGGCCCAACTGCCGTCGTATACGGCGGCGTTGTTTTGGCCGAGGCTCGCGAGTGCGAGCGAAACGATCGCGGCGGTGACACCGGAGCCGCACGTCGTGACGATTGGCTGGTGCCAATCGACGCCAGCGGCGCGGAAGATCTGCTCGAGTTCCGAGCGCGGTTTGAGCGTTCCGTCATCGCGGAGCAGTGTCGCCCAATGCACGTTCTTGGAGCCCGGGATATGGCCGCCGCGCAGGCCGGGCCAGGGCTCTGGCTCGGTCGCCGTAAAGCGTCCTGGCGAACGCGCGTCGATGATTTGCGTGTCCGTTTTGCCGAGCAACGCGCGAACATCGTCGATATCGCGCACGAGTTCGGAGTTCTGCCGCGGGATGAAGTGGCGCTCACTCCTTTTGATCGGCTGGCCGTCCTCGAGATCGCGGCCTTCGGCTTTCCACTTTTTCAGACCGCCATCGAGCACCGCCACATCGCCGAAGCCCATGACGCGGAACGTCCACCAGGCGCGGGCGGCCGAGAACAATCCAGCCGTGTCGTAGACCACGATGCGCATGCCGTTGCCTACGCCCATCTTCTTCATGCGGCTGGCGAATTTTACACTCGACGGCAGCATGTGCGGCAACTTCGATTTCTCGTCGGACAGGTCGTCGATGTCGAAGAAGAGAGCGCCTGGGATGTGCTCGGCCAGGTATTCCGCCTTCGCGTCGCGCTTCTCGGTCGGGAGGTGCCACGACGCATCGAACACCACGAGATCGGGTGCGTGCATGTGCTCGGCGAGCCAGTTGGTGTCCACGATCCAATTGTTGATGCTGTGCGGCACGTCGGTATCTCCTCGGGGGCTCCGCGGGCGAATGGCCGGCGCGGTCACTGGAATTCACTCAGTTGGTCATATGCCAGAGATCTCGCGGCTTGCAACCACGCCATCCTATGGATTTCGGTCAGGCGGTGCCCGCCCGCGCCTCGAAGACGTCGGGTGGCGTACGCCCCGTGCGGTCGAGCCAAGAGGGCACGGGCAGGTTCTTCGAGCGGAGGAACTCGGGGTTGAACAACTTGGATTGATAGCGCGCACCGTGGTCGCAGAGAATTGTGACGATGGTTTTGCCCGGACCCAGGTCGCGTGCGAGCCGGATCGCCCCCGCCACGTTGACGCCGGACGACGCGCCGAGGCAGAGGCCTTCCTCGTCGAGGAGCTGAAACGCGGTCGCGACCGCCTCGGCGTCGGGAATGAGGTAGGCTCGATCGACCTCGATACCTTCAAGATTGCGGGTGATGCGGCCTTGTCCGATGCCCTCGGTGATCGATGATCCCTCGGCCTTCAGTTCGCCCGTCGTGTAGTAGCTGAAGAGCGCGGCGCCGGGGGGGTCGGCCAGGGCGATCTGGATGTTGCGATTCTTGGCCTTGAGCCCTAGCGAGACGCCCGCGAGCGTGCCACCGGATCCGACGGCGGAGACGAAGCCGTCGACCTTGCCGTCGGTCTGGCTCCAGATTTCTTCGGCTGTGGTCTCGATGTGCGCGATCCGGTTGGCGACGTTGTCGAACTGGTTGGCCCAGACCGCGCCGTTCGGCTCCGTGCGGGCCAGTGCTTCGGCAAGGCGGGCAGAGTATTTCACATAGTTGTCGGGGTTCTTGTACGGCACGGCTGGAACCTCGACGAGTTCCGCCCCCAGAAGGCGGAGCGTGTCCTTCTTCTCCTGCGATTGCGTCTCGGGAATCACGATCACGGTCTTGAAGCCGAGAGCTCGCCCGATCACCGTCAGACCAATGCCGGTGTTGCCGGCGGTGCCCTCGACGATGGTTCCGCCGGGCCGCAGCGTGCCGCGCGCGAGGGCATCCTTGATGATGTAGAGCGCGGCGCGGTCCTTCACCGACTGGCCGGGGTTCATGTACTCGGCTTTGCCGAGGATCGTCGCGCCTGTGATCTCCGAGGCCCGCCGCAGCTTGACGAGCGGCGTCCGGCCGACCGCATCCGCTACTGAATTAGCGACTTCCAACAGCGTCTCCCTCCCCACGCAGCGACTGCTGCACGTCGACTTTGAGCAGACCCTAACGGCCACGTTCCGGGCGAGCAAGCCGCCCCGCGCGTCATTTTCGGGGCAAGGCGTACACGAATGATACGCCGCTTAACCCCAAATTTACGCTCAGCGCCGCATTGTCAGCCTGCAAACCTGAGGTCAGCAGGCCTCACTCAGTCGAGTGCCTGTCAATAGAGGACTAGCCCATGACACGTGTAATCAAGGCGGGCATCGCTACGGCAGCGCTCACCATTGCTGCTGGATTCGCTCTCCCTGCAACTGCCGCCGATCTTGGCGGATACGGCCGCGGCGGCTCCGTCAAGGACGGCTACGTTGCGCCGATGCCGGAAGTGCATCGCGGTGCGGCTGGACCCTGCTATGTCCGCGCCGACATCGGCTATTCGCTGTCGGGCGATCCGGACGCCAAATGGCCGGTCAATAACCGGGTCTTCACCGGCGATACCGGTGATGGCGCCGGAGGCCCGCCCGACGGGATCATTAACGCAGACGAAATTGCGACGACCCCGCTTGGCGACGCCGTAACGAATGCCAGCATCGAGAACACTTGGCTTGCCGAAGGTGGCATCGGCTGCGGCTCCGGCTCACGCGGTTTCCGCGTCGAAGCCGTGCTCGGCTATCGCGGTGATCGCAAATTTGACGGCGAGCCGCAATTCTATGATCCGGGCCCGACGCCAGGCACCCCCGTCCCCGGATACGTGCCCGAAATCTACGACGACCCGATGCACACGTCGCTGCGCACCTACACGATGATGCTGAACGTCTACAAGGATCTGGGCAGCTTCGGCAACTTCACGCCGTACGTCGGCGCCGGCATCGGTGCCGCCTACCACATGATGAGCGAAGTCTACTTCACCGAGAACCCGGCGCTCACCAACCGCATCGAGGGCAACAACGACCTGTCGTTCGCCTGGGCTCTGATGGCCGGCGTCGGCTACCAGGTCTCGGATCGCGCGATCCTCGACTTCGGCTATCGCTACATCGACCTCGGCAAGGCCACTTCTGGCCGCGTCGACAACGCCGGCTTCGTCAATCCGCGGGTCAACATCGACGACATCACGGCGCACGAGTTCAAGGTTGGCCTCCGCTATCACTTCGGCCAGTCGGATTGCTGCGGCGCCCCTGCCTACGCGCAGATGAAGTAAATCCCGCACCTGGGACACGTAAACGAGAGGCCGGACCGAAAGGTCCGGCCTTTTTTCGTTGCGGAGCAGATCCTATGTCGCCTCCCCTAGCTGGTCCTGGCAAGATCCTTGCTTAGGTCCACCCGCACAACCCGGGCGAATGGCCCCATGGCCGCCGGGACTGCCGCAGCCATACGTTCGGCACTGCTGCGGTCAACCGAGGTGTCACCATGCTGCGTATCATTTTCCTGGCTGCAATTGGCGGAGCGATTGTTCATGCCTCGGGCGTTCTCGAGGACGGCCCGGCCCGGCTTAGCCTGATGCTGTTGCCGCTGTCCGCCGCAGTGGCCTGGGTTATGATCGGCAGCCGTTGAGCACCGTCGCCGGCCGCCAAGCAGCATTTCTCCCGCGCGCGGCGTCATATTGGCGATTGATCTTCGTCGAGGACGCCAGATATATGTGCCTCCGGGCGAACTGGCCTCTCTGCGCGGGCGAGTGCGAGCTGAATTCGTGGTGGAGACGCCACGTCAGCATGCGGTTTCGCGAGATATGAGAAGGGCTTATGACGCCGCACGAGCCGGCGGGCGTGGTGGAATTGGTAGACACGCCAGATTTAGGTTCTGGTGGCTCAGGCCGTGGGGGTTCAAGTCCCTCCGCCCGCACCATTCTCGGGTCGTGACAAGAATTCGAAGCCCCATGCCTTTCCGGGCGAGGGCGGATTTCAACACAGTGACAAGCCATAGGTTGCCGACATGCAGATTACCGAGACGATCAACGATGGACTGAAGCGTACCCTCAAGGTCGTTGTCGGCGCCAATGAACTGTCCGAACGCTTCGACAAGCGTCTCGACGAACTGAGAGATCAGGTCCAGATCAAGGGCTTCCGAAAGGGCAAGGTCCCGGTCGCCCACATCAAGAAGCTCTACGGCAAGTCGCTGATGAGCGAGGTGCTGGAGAAGGCCGTCAACGAGACGAGTTCGCAGGCCATCGCCGAGCGGAAAGAGCGTCCGGCGCTACGGCCCGACATCTCGCTCGACGGCGATCAGGCGGAAATGGAGAAGGTGATCGATGGGAAGGCGGATCTCGCCTACTCGATGACCTTCGAGGTGCTTCCCGAAATTCCGCTCGCCGACTTCTCGAAGTTGAAGCTCGAGCGGCTGGTCGCCGAAGTCGACGCTCCGTCGCTCGACAAGGCGCTCGACGACATCGCCAACCGCAGCACGTCGTTCGAGCCCGAGGACGGCCGCACGGCTGCAAGCGGCGACCGTGTCACTATTGATTTCGTGGGCAAGATCGACGGCGAGGCCTTCGAAGGCGGCACCGGCGAAGGCATGGGTGTAGTGCTCGGTCAGGGCAACATGATCCCCGGATTCGAGGACGGCCTCATCGGCGTCAAGGCCGGCGACGAAAAGACGATCACGGCGACCTTCCCAGAGGCCTATCCTGTCAAGACGCTGGCCGGCAAGGCCGCGAACTTCGACATCAAGGTGACCGAAGTCGCGCGCGCCGTGAAACCGGCGATTGACGACGCGTTCGCGCAGCAGCTCGGTCTTGAGACTGGCGAAAAGCTCAAGGAAGCCGTCGGCGAGCAGATCAAAAAGGAATACGAGCAGGCCGCGCGCATGAAACTCAAGCGCGAGCTGCTCGACGAGCTCGAGAAGATGCACGATTTCGCGCTACCGCCGTCGCTTGTCGATTTCGAGTTCAACCAGATCTGGGGCCAGCTCGAAAAGAGCCTCAAGGACCAGAACAAGTCACTCGCCGATGAAGGCAAGACGGAGGACGAGGCGCGCGCCGAATATCGCACGATTGCCGAGCGGCGTGTCCGCCTCGGCCTGGTCGTGGGCGAGATCGGCGACAAGAACAAAATCCAGGTCACGCAGGACGAGCTGCGGCGCGCGCTGATCGAGCATGCGCGGCGTTTCCCGGGCCAGGAGAAGATGGTCTACGAGTACTTCGAGAAGACGCCGGGTGCGCTAGCGGAGCTGCGGGCGCCGATTTTCGAGGACAAGGTCGTGGATCACGTTCTGAGCCAGGCGACTCTGGCCGATCGGAGCGTGTCGCGTGACGAGTTGATGCAGGCGGTCCAGGCGACGACCGAAGCCTGATTGATGCCCTTGCGGCGTCAAGTTCGTATGCTCATCTATGCTGGCCGGTCGCGATTCGCGCGGCTGCCCAAATCGATGTCTGTTTCGGGCGGATGGACCGCCCGAAACACAAGGAGAACGAGTTTCCCATGCGCGATCCCGTCGCAACTTTGACGAATACGTTTTGGCCGATGGTCGTCGAACAGACCAACCGTGGCGAACGCGGGTACGACCTGCCGTCGCGGTTGTTGAAAGAGCGCATTATTTTCGTGACGGGTCCGGTCGAGGACCACATGGCGGCTTCCATCTGCATGCAGCTCCTGTATTGCGAGAGCGAGAACCCGAAAAAAGAAATCTCGATGTACATCAACTCGCCGGGCGGCGTGGTGACGTCGGGCATGGCCATCTACGATACGATGCAGTTCATCCGCTGCCCGATCGCGACCTTGTGCATCGGACAGGCCGCGTCGATGGGTTCGCTGCTGCTGTCCGCCGGTACGGCAGGCATGCGTTTCGCGTTACCGAATGCGCGCATCATGGTGCATCAGCCGTCGGGCGGATTCTCGGGCCAAGCCTCGGACATCGAGCGTCATGCCGAAGATATCGTCAAGATGAAGCGGCGCCTCAACGAAGTCTATGTGAAGCATACCGGTCAGACCTACGAGATGATCGAGAAAACACTGGATCGCGATCACTTCATGACTTCTGAGCAGGCCAAAACGTTCGGCCTGATCGACAAGGTCCTCGAGACGCGCGACGAAGTGGCAGCAGTGCTCGGCGACGGCAAATCGAGCTGATCCGCCCTCAGTATCGCCTCATCCTCGACAAGACGATGGAGTTTATCCGCCGGAGCCGCGAGGTTCCGGCGGTCGCGTCTTTCCCGTTCGCGAGGCCGTATGGCCGCGCAGGCGAGAAGCGGCCCACAGACGCGCCGCGCATGGCTCCCCTGTGCCGATTGCATAGTCTAGCTTTGATTGGATTGGGACTTGCAGTTGTTCGTTGGCACTTGCAGTGGTTCGTTGGCACTTGCAGCGGCTCGCCGACCATAAGCGATCGAAGCGGCGGGACGGCAGGTGCGGCCAAGTGATCCATATTACCACAGGGCCGGAGTAAACGTATCTTAACCTGACTTGGGACCGTGGACGGGATATTAATCCATCCTTGATCTCAGCGACAGTAGCGTGTTCTGATCTGAAAATAGGGACTCGGACTGCGTTGCCTCGAAACGCGTGACTACGGCAGGCGCCCTGCGGCGAGGGCACAGCCGTTCGCCCGATGAACGCGGACCCCGAACGAACATGGGTCCAAGCTCCTCGGGCAGATGCTTGGAACGGCATAGGGCCGGACTATTCCCTCGCAAAGGGTGAGACGACGAATGGCGCAAGAAAAGAACACCCTCTATTGCTCGTTCTGCGGAAAGAGCCAGCATGAGGTTCGGAAACTGATCGCCGGGCCGACCGTGTTCATCTGCGATGAATGCGTCGAGCTGTGCATGGACATCATCCGGGAAGAGAACAAGAACACCCTGGTGAAGTCGCGCGATGGCGTGCCGAGCCCGCAGGAGATCTGTGGCGTTCTGGACAGCTATGTTATTGGCCAGTTCCACGCCAAGCGCGTGCTGTCGGTCGCGGTCCATAATCACTACAAGCGCCTCAACCACGCCGCCAAGAACAACGACGTCGAGCTTGCGAAGTCGAACATTCTGCTCGTCGGTCCGACCGGCTGCGGCAAGACGCTGCTGGCTCAGACGCTGGCGCGCATCCTCGATGTGCCGTTCACGATGGCCGATGCCACGACGCTCACCGAGGCCGGCTACGTCGGTGAGGACGTCGAGAACATCATCTTGAAGCTTTTGCAGAACGCCGACTACAACGTCGAGCGGGCGCAGCGTGGCATCGTCTACATCGACGAAGTCGACAAGATCAGCCGCAAGTCCGACAACCCGTCGATCACCCGCGACGTGTCGGGCGAGGGCGTGCAGCAGGCCTTGCTCAAGATCATGGAAGGCACGGTAGCGTCGGTGCCGCCGCAGGGCGGCCGCAAGCATCCGCAGCAGGAGTTCTTGCAGGTCGACACGACGAACATCCTGTTCATCTGTGGCGGCGCATTCGCAGGCCTCGAGAAAATCATCGCGCGTCGCGGCAAGGGTACGTCGATCGGCTTTGGCGCCAAGGTCATGGGCCCCGACGAGCGGCGCACGGGCGAAATCCTGCGCGAGGTCGAGCCCGAGGATCTGCTGAAGTTCGGTCTCATCCCGGAGTTCATCGGTCGTCTGCCGGTCATTGCCACGCTCGAGGACCTCGACGAGGCGGCTCTCGTGCAGATCCTGAATGAGCCCAAGAACGCGCTGGTCAAGCAGTACCAGCGGCTGTTCGAGATGGAAGACGTCAAGCTCACCATCACACACGATGCGCTGCGCGCCATCTCGCGTCGTGCCATCGAGCGCAAGACCGGTGCCCGTGGTCTGCGGTCGATCATGGAAGCGATCCTGCTCGAGACGATGTTCGACCTGCCGACGCTGAAAGGCGTCGAAGAGGTCGTGATCGGTCCCGAGGTCGTCGAGGGATCGGCCCGCCCGCTTCGGATCTATTCGGATCGGGCCGAAGAGAAGGGTTCGTCGGCGTCGTGACGTCCGCCGCGCCGGCCTTGGCTTGAAATGGCCATGCGCCGTCGCCAGTGGTGGGCAGATGAACCGCGGACTTGTTTGCAGACCGGGCATTCCCATGTGTTATCGCGGGAAGTGAGCGGTGCGGGTTTCGGGTGTGCAGGCTGCTAGTACGGCACGCGAAACCGATCACTCCAGATCCTGGTCGAAGGTCTTCGATCTGATACCCGGCGGCTTTGAAAGAGCCGGGGTTCAGGTTCGGGTAAAAAGCGCCTGCGACGATCAACACGGGCTGCGATGTCGGCGCACGGCCGAGCGCAGCGAATACGAGGATTGGGCATCTCCATGAGCGATGAAAAGCAGGTCAAGGACAAGTCGGGCGGCAAGGAACAGTTTCCTGTTCTTCCGTTGCGCGACATTGTCGTTTTTCCATACATGATCGTTCCGCTTTTCGTCGGGCGGGAGAAGTCGATCAATGCGCTCGAGGAAGTGATGCGGACCGACAAGCAGATCCTGCTTGCCGCACAGAAAAACGCGGGCGACGACGATCCTGCGACGGACGCGATCTTCCAGGTCGGTACGCTCGCATCGGTGCTGCAACTCTTGAAGCTTCCGGACGGCACCGTGAAGGTGTTGGTCGAGGGCACCGCGCGCGCCAAGATTGTCCGCTACACGGACAACCCGGACTATTTCGAGGCCGAAGTCGAGCGTGTCGCCGAGACGACCGGATCGAAGGACGAGATCGAAGCGCTCGCGCGCTCGACGGTTTCGCAGTTCGAGAACTACGTGAAGCTCAACAAGAAGATCTCGCCGGAAGTCCTCGGCACGATCACGCAGATCGAGGACTACTCGAAGCTCGCCGACACCATCGCATCGCATCTCGCGGTCAAGATTTCCGACAAGCAGGACGTGCTCGAGATCACCACGATTTCCGAGCGGCTTGAGCGCGTCTTCACGCTGATGGAAAGCGAGATCTCGGTCCTTCAGGTCGAGAAGAAGATCCGTTCGCGCGTCAAGCGCCAGATGGAGAAAACGCAGCGCGAATACTATCTCAATGAGCAGATGAAGGCGATCCAGAAAGAGCTAGGTGACAACGACGAGCGCGACGACATCTCCGAGTTCGAGGAGAAGATCGAGTCGACGAAGCTGTCGAAGGAAGCCAAGGACAAGGCTCTCGCCGAGCTCAAGAAGCTCAAGCAGATGAGCCCGATGTCGGCCGAGGCGACGGTGGTGCGCAACTACCTCGATTGGCTGCTGTCGATTCCGTGGGGCATCAAGGGCAAGGTCAAGAAGGACCTGAACGAGGCGCAGGAGGTGCTCGACAAGGAGCATTACGGTCTCGAGAAGGTGAAGGAGCGGATCCTCGAGTATCTCGCGGTGCAGGCGCGCACCAACAAGCTCAAGGGGCCGATCCTGTGCCTCGTCGGTCCTCCCGGCGTCGGCAAGACGTCGCTCGGAAAGTCGATCGCCAACGCGACCGGCCGTGAGTTCGTGCGCATGTCGCTTGGCGGCGTGCGCGACGAGGCGGAGATCCGCGGCCACCGCAGGACCTACATCGGCTCCATGCCGGGCAAGGTCGTGCAGTCGATGAAGAAGGCGAAGCGGACCAACCCGCTGTTCCTTCTCGACGAGATCGACAAGATGGGCCAGGACTTCCGCGGTGATCCTGCCGCGGCGTTGCTGGAGGTGCTCGATCCCGAGCAGAATTCGACGTTCGCCGATCATTACCTCGAGGTCGATTACGACCTTTCGAACGTGATGTTCGTGACGACGGCGAACTCGCTCAACATCCCGCCGGCGCTCATGGACCGCATGGAGATCATTCGGCTCGCGGGGTACACCGAGGATGAGAAGGTCGAGATCGCCAAGCGGCATCTTCTGGCCGAACAGACGTCGGCGCATGGTCTTGAGCCGGGTGAGTGGCATGTGGACGACGGGGCTCTCCTCGAGATCATCCGCCGCTACACGCGCGAAGCCGGTGTGCGCTCGCTCGAGCGTGAAATCGCCAAGCTCGCCCGCAAGGCCGTGAAGCAGATCCTGACCTCGTCCAAGAAGACGGTGCGGGTGACGGCGCAGAACATCGAGACCTTCCTTGGGGTGCCGAAGTACCGGTATGGCGAGGCCGAGCTCGAGGATCGCGTCGGCATCGTGACCGGTTTGGCGTGGACCGAGGTCGGCGGCGAACTGTTGACGATCGAAGGTGTCATGATGCCCGGCAAGGGCAAGATGACCGTGACTGGCAACTTGAAGGAGGTGATGAAGGAGTCGATCCAGGCGGCGAATGCCTACGTTCGCTCGCGTTCGGTCGATTTCGGCATCCATCCGTCGCTGTTCGATAAGAAGGATATCCACGTCCACGTTCCCGAGGGTGCGACCCCGAAGGATGGTCCGTCGGCGGGCATCGCCATGGTGACCGCGATCATTTCGGTGCTGACCGGCATCGAAGTGAAAAAGGATGTGGCGATGACCGGCGAAATCACGCTGCGCGGCAGGGTGCTCCCGATCGGCGGCTTGAAGGAGAAGCTGCTGGCCGCATTGCGCGGTGGGATCAAGACGGTGATCATCCCCGACGAGAACGTGAAGGATCTGGCCGACATTCCCGAGGAAGTGCAGAAGAAACTGAACATCATTCCGGCTGCTAAACTTGACGATGTGCTCAAGATCGCACTCGTCCGGATGCCAGAGTCGATGACGTGGGAAGAGGCGGCGCAGGCCACCGCCGCGATCAAGGAAGACGAGGGGCCGGCAGGCTCTCGCCTGACCGCGCACTGACGGTTGGACCTCCGTCATATTGCGATAGTGTCTCCGAGGCCCCGGCAGCGCTGCTGCCGGGGCCTCGTGTCGTTTGGAGGTTAACCATCCTCTTTCCCCAGTGTTTTCGGGCTTATTGAGCGGATTTAGTGCTTGACGTTGTGGTCGTTTGGGCGCTTTTCTCCCCCGACTGCTGCTTGGACAGCAGCCTCGGTCGGTCTTCAGGCGATGACGAGCTCTCCCCTGGACCGTAATAATTTCCGAACGCAAAGGACCGAACCCCAATGAGCAAAAAAGATCTTATCGACGCCGTGGCGAAGGAATGCGAGCTGACGAAGGAGAAGGCCAGCAGCGCTGTCGAGGCCGTTCTCGCGCACATCAAGGCATCGATGAAGAACGGCGACGAGGTTCGTATCCCGGACTTCGGAACGTTCAAGGTCGCCGCCCGCAAGGCGCGCGAGGGCCGCAACCCCGCGACCGGCAAGACCATTCAGATCCCGGCCTCACGCGTGCCGAAATTCACGCCGTCGAAGGGCCTGAAGGATCTCATGAACTGAGCGTTTCGCTTGGTCTGAACCGACATGGCGCGCGCCGCGGCAGTTGCTGCGGCGCGCGTTGTGCTTCTGGTGGTCGCGCGTTGGCTGGCGTTTCATCCGTTGCGCCCGCCCGGCGCGGCGGCTACATCACAGGCACGGGAGGTTAGCTCAGCGGTAGAGCGCTTCGTTTACACCGAAGATGTCGGGGGTTCGATCCCCTCACCTCCCACCATATCGCTGACCGGGCGACACGCACGTCCCCTCAATCGCAATCCGCCCGCCACTGTCCGCCTGCCGCTCACGTTTGCGTGCGATGCCACCGAGTGGTCGCGCCGCTTGCTCACGAGAGCGCATTTCCGGGTATGCTGATCTGCCGCCGTTGACGACAGCAAGTGTGCGCGGCGGTGGCGTCGCCAGGAGGAAATGTTGAAGGGACGATTGTTGGCCTCGGTTGCGCTGGCGGTTTTTGCTTGCACATGGGTTGCCGTGGGCCGCACGCAGCTTGCCGAGGCACAGTATGCCACCCCGCCCGTGCAGGCGGAGGTCGATACCGCGCTCGTGGTCTCGGTGGACGTTTCGAATTCCGTCGACGAGCACCGCTACAAGCTGCAGATGGAGGGCATCGCCGCAGCGCTCGAGGATCCGACGGTGCTGGAGGCGATCCTCACCGGCCCGCGTGGCGGGATCGTCTTTACCATGGTCACGTGGGCCGACCGGCCTCAGGTTGCGGTGCCGTGGGTGAAGATCAAAACCAAGGCGGAGGCCGCTGCGGTGGCCGAGCGTGTTCGACAGCTGCCACGGCACGGCGGCGAGTTCACGTGTCTTGGCAAGATGATGCGGTTTCTGTCCGACAAGGTAACGACACAGGTGCCTGTCAAGGCCGCGCGGGTGGTCATCGACGTTTCGGGCGATGGCAGCGACAATTGCAATCCTGACGAACCCGCGCGCTCCGTGCGCGACGAGATCGTCGACGGCGGTGCCGTGATCAACGGGCTGCCGATCCTCGAGGGGCGCGAAGCACAGACGCTGGCGCCGTGGTTCACGAACAACGTGATGGGCGGGCCGGGTTCGTTCGTTCTTCCAGCAGAAGGCTATGGCGATTTCGGCCGAGCCATTAAGCAAAAGTTCGTCACGGAGATCAGCGGCGCCCCGCTCGCGACCGACGTTTCCCGACAAGCATCCCGTTGAATGCGGGATAGGGCTGTAGCGCGTTGAACGCGCGCCGCCGCATCGAAGGAAGACCCGGTTCGAATTAGATGTCCTTGGCAGCGCCGGGCGTGCAGCGCCACTTGATGATCTTCCAGCCCGGATGCTCGTCCGCCCATTTGCCGAAATGCGGCGGCGCGAAATAGGCGCACTTCGTCTCGTCGATGTCGGCCTCGAGCGGGATTTTATAGTCCTTGCACGTGCCGGGGTCGGCGATCAGGCATGCCGAAATGACGATCGTGATCATGTTCACGTTTCCTATCGCTTGCCGCTCGGCCGCTAAATCTGCAGTCGTCCCGGCGCCGACAAAGACCGGACGAGACGATTGCTTATGGACCGTAACGCGTCCAGCCGGCGCGTGGATCCATTTCCGGCTTCACGAACGTGTGTCCGCGCGCAAAGCGAGGGCGGCGCCACGTGCTCGGCTACACGGTCAGCAGGATTTCCCCTTTTCCTATGGTCGCCAGATCACCTGCGAAGCGACGGACTTTCTCGGGAAGAGGGGGTGGGGCCAGCGATCCGAGGGTGGCCGTCATGTAGCGGCTGAGCAGCCGGAGTACGACCATGTCGTGCCAGCCGCAATCCGTGAAGGTCGGCAGCAGGTGCTCGACGGAGGGGCCGATCAGCGTGCCGCGGCGCAGCAGGGGGCCCGGACCGGCGCGGAACCCACGCTCTGTCCAGATCGTCCCGCCCATCATCCGCGAGCCAGCGGCGGGTCCGGCCATGCCGCGGATGAGAATGGTTCCCCGGCGCATCCGGTCGCCGGTGCGCTGGCCGCTGTCGCCGCCGACCAAAACCGTTCCGCCCGACAATCCGAAACGCTCGCCGGGGCGTGCCGCGCCGAGAAGATCGCCTGCGTCTCCGGAAACGACGACGAGACCGCCTTTCATACCCGAGGCGAGGTGTACACCGGCGCGACCGCGAATTTCGAGCCGTCCCTTGCGCATGCCCCGCGCGGCGTCGTCTCCCGCGTCACCTTCAACGGTCATCGTGCCGCCATTCATGCCAGCGCCCAGGCCGTCGGCGCGCGCGCTGCCCTCGATCTCCAAGTGATCGCCCGGAGTACCGCTCACAAAATAGACGTCGCCGAGCGTTACTGCGCGTGAGCCATTCGCGACGACCGTGCGGCGCAGTGCATCCACGTCCTGTGCAACGGCGGCATGGGGCGTAATGCCCGAGAGATCGATGCGCTCGACGAGAGGCGCGCGCAGCCGAAGAGTGAGCCCGCTCATGCCACGAGATCCTTCAGATGATAGTGATGCTGACCGAGCTTGCCGCCATAGTTGCCAGCGCTGATGCGGGTCAGGCCCTTGCTGGTTCCGATCGCCGTCGCGGCCGTCAGTCCAGCGCGCATCGCGTCGGCGACGGCCTTCGAGGTGAGCCCGTCGATGACGATCTCGAGCACGGATATCGTGCCGGGTGCGAGTTCGCTTTTGGTCGCGCCGCGCAACGTCGGGCAGAACGCATCGTTGGTCGACGCGACGGCGCCCTTATACTTCGAGCCGACCTTGCTGCCCGAGCGTACGATCCCTCCTGGAAACGGCGTGATGACGTCGGGGACCTTGGTTATCGCCTCCACGGCGGCTTCCGTCGTCTCCAGGAGCCCGGCGCGATCCGTGCCGATCAGCAGCAGGTTGCCGCCGCCGACGCCGTCGGTCGTCAAGCCGCACTTGTCCTCGATGACGAATTCGCCGTCCATCACCGGTACCCGCCAATAGCGGTGGCTGCCCAGTCGTTTCGAGGTTTGCCAACCGTCGCCGAAGAACCGCGGTCCAGCGGAGAGCGCCAGCGTCTTGTCCGAAACAAGGCCATTATAGCAAGCCGAGCCGGGGCTCGTCAGAACGCACTGCCCAACCCGGTTGCGAAGCTGCGGCAACAGAGCGTCCGGCGAGAAGCCGAAAATCAGAACGCGAATACCAGGACGTCCATCAGGCGTTTCGGCGGGTGCGACCTCGCAATCGATGCCGCATTCAGCGCCGCACCCGATGACCGAGGTCCCGAACCCGCACATCGTCTCGGCTGCGATACGCGCCCATTTCATACTGTCGGCCGTGATGACCAGCCCCGTCGCGCTCATTCCGAACGCTTCGGCGAAGGTATCGTCGATCGCAACTCCGTTGACCTTCATGAACGTGCCTGCCGTGGTGCTGAGAAACGAGGCGTTGCGCGGGTGACCGCGTAGCCCGCGCCCCGAGGAACGAAGAGTGCCTGGCGCGAACCTTTTAGCGCAGTGGTGTCCGTACCGCGCTTCGACGCATCAAAAGCACGGACACCCATGTAACACAACAGTGAACGGCGGATGGCCGCGGTCGAGGAGCGTCAGCGGATTGCGCCCCATCGCCTCCCTCGCTAGTGTCCGGCGTCGCTGGCAGTTCCTGCCGCGATTTCCGAAGGCTAACGACAAACGGGAGAATGCTGATGGCGGGACGCACGTGGCTTTGGATGGCAGTGTCGGTCGTGGGAGGTCTCTTGTCCGCGGCGCCACTCGAGGCACATGGACCGACGCGGCAGAAGGTGACCGAGACGGTTGAAATCAACGCGCCGGCCGACAAGGTCTGGGCCGCAATCGGCAACTTCCAGGACATGAGCTGGCACCCTGCCGTGGCCAAGACGGAAGGGACCGGCGGCAACGACAAGGATGCCAAGCGCACGCTGACGCTGAAGCCAGGCGGGACGATCGCCGAGACGCTGACCAAATACGATGCCGCCGGCAAGTCGCTGTCTTACGAGATCACGGCGGTCGATGTGAAAGTGCTGCCGGTATCGAACTACTCTTCGACGCTGTCGGTCGAGGAAAAGGGCGGCAAATCCGTCGTCGAATGGCGCAGCGCGTTCTATCGCGGCTTCCTGAACAACGACCCGCCGCCGGAGCTTTCGGACGAAGCGGCCGTCAAGGCCGTAAAGGGCGTATTCCGAGGCGGCCTCGATGCGTTGAAGGCGAAGCTCGAGGCCGGAGGCTGATGCGCAGTACGAAGCTTGCGAGGTTCATGCGGGTGGACGTCGCCCGGATGGCCGTTCTTGCCCTCGCTGGCGGTGTTTGCGCTGGGCTCGCTCACGCAGCCGATCCGGTCGAGGCCTACGTCACAAGCCAGAACGCCGATACGGTCTCGGTCGTGCGTCTTGCCGATCTTGCAGTCGTCGCGACGATCCCGGTCGGCGGTAAGCCGGCTGGGATTGCGCTCGCTCCGGACAAGCGCCGCGCTTACATCACCTCGCCCGAAGGGAAGCGCGTCACCGTCATCGATACGGCCGAGCGAAAGGTCGCCACCTCGTTCGAGGCGGGTTCGGGACCGCTCGGAATCGCGGTCAATCCGGCGACGGGCCGAATCTACGTTGCCGACTGGTACGAGCACCGGGTTCGGGCCTACGAGCCGTCGGATTTTCGGCTGTCCGGTGAAGCCGCTGTCGGTCGATCGCCGTCCGGGCTCGCCGTCACGTCCGATGGCGCTTTGCTCCTGAGCGCGGATCGCGACAGCAATCAGGTCAGCATCCTCGACGGTGCTTCATTGGCCGTTCTCGGAACCGTGGCGGTTGGCGAACGGCCGTTCGGCGTCACAGTGTCTGCTGATGGGCGGCGTGCCTATACGGCCAACGTCGGCAGCAACGATGTCACGGTGATCGATGTCGCCGAGCGTGCCGTGGCCGGGACCGTCAAGGTCGGGCGCCGGCCTTACGCCATCGCGCTTGCGCAGGATCTTGTGTTCGTCACCGATCAATACTCGTCGACGGTCACCGTGTTCGACGCGGTGTCCCTGGCGGTCGTTAAAGTCATCGGTGTCGGTGAGTATCCCGAAGGCATTTCCGCCGATCCGCGAGGTCAAGCCGTCTATATCGCTTGCTGGTCGGCGAACACGCTCGAACGGATCGACGCCCGAACGCTACAGGTGACGGGGAAGGCAAAGGTCGCCGACGGGCCGCGATCGTTCGGTGAGTTCCTGCGATGAACCGGCTTCGACCGAGGGACCGTCTCAACCATGTCGCGCGGCGGCCGAGATCCGTGACTGCAAGTTAACTTGGTCTCCGCCGCAATGAACGCTAAAAGACCACGAACAAGTTCCGCGAGCGGGTCGAAACCCGCCTGTCGACAAAAATCTGGAGGACGCTTTCGTTATGTTGGTCAGATACTTGCGTGGCGCCGTGGTGGCTGCGGCTGTGACTGCGTCACTCGTATCGGCAGCGGTGGCCGATCCGGTCAAGCGGACTGCTGTCGATCTTCTGTTCGAGAGCAAACACCTCGAGCTTCTCGGCAAGGGCACGGAAGCGATGTACCGGCTCGATCGCACGGTGTCCGACGCCAAGCTCGTCGGCGAGCCGTTCTCCGACGACATTAGGGTCGGCGTGAAGGATGTCGATCCGAGCGGCAAGCGCGAGGTCGTCGTCCGCCTGTTCACGGGCGAGCGCGCGCGCGACCCGCATACCGAGACCGACCTGACTGGCAACCCGCTGCTCGTCGTTTTCCTCGATCGGTCCGTGAGCAACTTCGCGATCGTCGGCGGTGGCAATCGCAACTATCTGAAGCAGCAGTTCCGCGAGGCGTTGCGCGACAAGGCCGACGTACAACCCGCGAAGGTCGAGTACGGCGGCAAGACCGTCGATGGCTACCGCATCACCGTGACGCCGTTCGCCACCGACAAGAATGCGCAGCGCATGCTTGGTTACGAAGGTTCGAAGTTCACCTTCGTCGTCAGCGACGCCGTGCCGGGATATTTCGTCGATCTGCACGCGGGCTTCGAAAGTAGCGTCAAGGATGCGCCGAAGTTCGAGGAGCGAATCAAGCTCGTGACCACCGGAGCGTTGAAATGACCAAAGCAATCCGAGCTGTCGTGGCCGGTCTGGCGGCGGTTGCAATGTTCAGCGGTGTCGTCCGTGCCGTCGAAGTGCCGGTAAACGACTTCCCGACAGCTGCCCGCGCCGATTACGTTTTTGCCTGCATGCAGGTCAACGGCCAGACCCGGGAAGCGCTCAACAAGTGCTCGTGCTCAGTCGACGTGGTCGCTTCGCTGATGCCGTTCGCCGATTACGAGGAGGTCGAAACCATCCTCGCCGTCCGCCAGAAGGGGGGCGAGAATACCGACATGTTCTTCTCGTACGCCCCGCTGCGCGAGAAGATCAACGTCATGCGACGCGCGCAGGTCGAGTCGGAACTGCGCTGCTTCTAAAGGGCGGCGCGGCGGTCGCTATCGCAACATCGATCAAGAGCCATTCGGTGTGGCGCGGGCCTTGAACTCGCTGCCGTCGGTGTCCTTGGCCAAGACGTCGAGCACGCCCGGGCCACCATCAGCATAGGTGAAGCGGATGTTGGGATCCTCGGACAGCGATATCCCGCCCTCGAGTTTGAACACCAGCTCGTTGTCGCGGCGGACTTCCATGTGCTGGACGTATTTCGCGGGAATGTAGAGGCCGGTGAGCTGGTTCATCTGCATGCCCGAATAATTCGGGTGCTTGATCATGACCTGGGCTTCGCGCTGCGGCTTTGACTGACTCGTCGGCTGGCCGCTCGTGTCGAATGATCGGATCTGCATCTTGCCGAGTGCCGCAAGCGCTTCGTCGGCATCCTTGAGCGCCGGCGCCGAGCAGCCGCCAGCCGCCTTCACGAACTTGGTTGCCATATGCAGTTTGCCGTCGGCGGTTTCGATGACGGCGCGAATGTTCGTGTACATATCGACCCGCACGCGCGTCGAGATCACGCGTTCGCCGAGGCCTGCGCCAGCGCCGAAGCTGAATACCGCGGCAATCGGCGCGGGGTTTTTGTCGACGACGATCGTCAGAGACTTGACGTTCGCGGCGATCGCCTGCGGAATGCGGATGGTCAGCGGCACGAGTGCTGCGTCTTCGGCGCGCACCGGCGCTTCGAGCGTCAAAGCGCTTGTCTCTTCGGCGATGTCACGCGCCTGGAACAGGTCCTTGCGGATGCCCGGCCACGGGTCGAAGTTGATAATGTCGTTGCCCGTCGGCGCTGCCGCGACGGACTGTGCCGAGGCTCCGCTGATCCAGAACGTTGTCAGCGACAATGCATGTGCGACGGCCAGCACTCCGGCGGCGACGACGCGCGTTGCAATTGGGGTGGTCATGCTGTCTCGCTCCCGTTCGACCGGCCGGACTTCACCGGCGTGGGGGTCATTCCCATTCGAGTTCGGCAAATGCCGCCGAAACATTTCGCGGATGATACTCGGTGAACAGGCTCCAAGCATCTTTTTCCTCGAGGCCGACCGTCTCGGCGGCTTGGCCCAACGTTTTTCCGGCTTTGATCGCCGCCTGGACGCCGGTTTTGACGCGGTCGAGGTAGCGCATCAGGTCACGGGCCGCGTCCGGCCACGGCATCGACGGAGGGCCGTGCCCAGGCACGACCCGCGCCGCCTGCGATTGCTGCAGTGCGGAAATTACGCCGATCCATCCACGGATCGACCCGTCGATCGTCGGCACATGTCCGGAAAACAAAAGATCGCCCATGAAGACTGTGCCGGTTGCCGTGTCACGCACTGTCAAATCGTTGTCGGTATGGGCTGTCCTGTGTGCGTCGAGCACCAGTTCGCGGCCGCCGAGGTCGATGACCGTCTGTTGCTGCACCGCAAGTTTTGGCAGCACGATCCGCGTGCCTTCGAACGCGGCCTCACCCAACGATTTGGCATTGATCGCCAGATACCGTTCCGAGCGGGCCGACAAGCCGCGAGCCATCTTGTGATGTCCGGCAAACGTCGTGCCCTCGTCCTCGAAGGCCGCGTTTCCGAACACGTGATCGGGATGCATGTGGGTGTTGATGACATAGCGCACGGGGCGATCGGTGACGGCGCGGATCGCGGCCATAAGTTTGCGGCCGACAGTGAAACTGCCTCCGGTGTCGACCACTGCGACGGCATCGCGTCCGACGACGAACCCACAGTTCGATATGTCGCCGCCGTTCTCCGGGGAAAACAGCGCATGCTGGCCCTGATGCACGAAAACGCCGGGTGCGATTTCGGTGACGGTAAGGACGCCGCCATCGGCCAAGACCCGCGACGATATCAAGGTCGTGAGACCTCCCGGTACGACGGCGGCGACCAAGACTGCCGCGCCCGCCAGTCGCAACACCTCCGTGCGGGAAACGCCGCGCGATCTCTCGCTGGTCCGCGACCCATCTAGAATTGGTCTCAAATCTTTCAAGCCGTTCCCCTCATGATCCGGCTTCATTGTGCGCTCCCTCGGCGACTGAGACAACGCTTCGTAACTCGATCTCTATTTGGGAGAGGCCGCTGCCGAGCCGTCTCCGGCACTCTTCAAGCCACTGACCGGCACGCGGCAAAAAAAATTAGAACGGACACAGAAGAATTGTGCGCGGTCCGCACACGCCGCCGCGACCGCCGAGCGAGACCCTCCGTAAAGTGCCGAACTGTCGAGGGTTCGAGAGGGCTCGGGTCGATTTCCCGCCAGCTGGATCGACGATCTCCCGGCGTCGGAAAAATGGTCAGCACTATTGTCCTATAGAAGCCACCGAAAATTGTGCTGTGAGATAGGCTTGCACGCTGCGACAAAAAGTGTCTAGATGCGCTCGGTAGCAGCGCCTTCAGGGTATCCCCAACCGGGGTCCTGTTCGTAGGCCGACTGGGAAAACAGAGGGTAACCTCGGTCCCGATAAGGTCGGTTGTGACACGCTGTCGATGGCTACCGCTTGCAAGCGTGGCAAGATTCTCAAAGGAGGAAGCGCAATGCGCAAAAGTGCACTGACAGGTGCATTGTTGGCGTCCGTGTCACTGGCCGTTCCCGCTATGGCGAACGAGAGTGTCACGAAGCTGACAGCCGATCCGAACCAGTGGGCGATGCAGTCTGGTGATTATTTCAACCAGCGCTATTCGAAGCTCGATCAGATCAACAAGGACAACGTCAAGAACCTGAAGGTTGCCTGGACCTTCTCGACGGGCGTCCTTCGCGGTCATGAGGGCGGCCCGCTCGTGATCGGCAATATCATGTACGTTCACACGCCGTTCCCGAACATCGTCTTCGCTCTGGATCTCGACCAGGAAGCGAAGATCATCTGGAAGTACGAGCCGAAGCAGGATCCGTCGGTCATCCCCGTGATGTGCTGCGATACCGTCAACCGCGGTCTCGCCTATGCCGATGGCATCATCATCCTGAACCAGGCCGACACCAACGTCGTTGCTCTCGACGCCAAGTCGGGCAAGGAACTTTGGAAGGTCACCAACGGCGATCCGAAGAAGGGCGAAACTCACACCGCCACGACTCTGATCGTCAAGGACAAGGTTCTCGTCGGTATCTCGGGCGCTGAATTCGGCGTTCGCTGCCACATGACGGCCTACGACCTCAAGAGCGGCAAGAAAGTCTGGCGCGGCTACTCGATGGGTCCGGATTCGGACATCCTGATCGATCCCGACAAGACCATGAATCTCGGCAAGCCGGTTGGCAAGGACTCGTCGCTCAAGACGTGGACTGGCGACCAGTGGAAGATCGGTGGCGGCTCGACGTGGGGCTGGTACTCGTACGACTCCGAGGCGAACCTGTTCTACTACGGAACCGGCAACCCCTCGACCTGGAACCCGGCACAGCGTGCGGGACCGGATGGCAAGCAGATCGATCAGAAGTATTCGATGACGATCTTCGCTCGCAACCCGGACACCGGCATGACCGCATGGGTCTACCAGATGACCCCGTTCGACGAGTGGGACTACGACGGCATCAACGAGATGATCCTCGCGGACATCGACGTTAAGGGCAAGAAGACCCCGGCCCTGGTGCACTTCGACCGTAACGGTCTCGGCTACACGCTGAACCGTAAGACGGGCGAGCTGCTCGTGGCCGAGAAGTATGACCCGGTTGTCAACTGGACGACGGGCGTCGACATGGATCCGAAGTCTCCGAAGTATGGTCGTCCGGCGGTTGTTCCCGCTATGTCGACCTTCAAGGAGGGCAAGGGCCAGGACGTGAACGCGAAGGGCATCTGCCCGGCAGCGCTCGGTACGAAGGATCAGCAGCCGGCATCGTTCTCGCCGCGCACGGGTCTCTTCTACGTCCCGACGAACCACGTTTGCATGGACTACGAGCCCTTCAAGGTTTCGTACACCGCTGGTCAGCCGTACGTCGGCGCCACGCTGTCCATGTATCCGGCTCCGAACAGCCATGGCGGCATGGGCAACTTCATTGCCTGGGACGCTGGCACGGGCAAGATCGTCTGGTCCAAGCCTGAGCCGTTCTCGGTCTGGTCGGGTGCACTTGCTACCGCTGGTGGCGTCGTGTTCTACGGCACGCTCGAGGGCTACTTCAAAGCGGTCGACGAGAAGGATGGCAAGGAACTGTTCAAGTTCAAGACGCCGTCTGGCATCATCGGTAACGCGATGACCTATACCCACAAGGGCAAGCAGTACATCGCCGTTCTGTCGGGCGTCGGTGGTTGGGCCGGTATCGGTCTGGCCGCAGGCCTCACGAACCCGAACGATGGTCTGGGCGCCGTGGGTGGTTATGCTGGTCTGAGGAACTACACGAACCTCGGCGGCACGCTCACCGTGTTCTCGCTTCCCTAATCGGGTCTGCAATCTGAGGGGCCGGCGCAGGGTAACCTGCGCCGGCTTCTTTATGGAACGATCGACCATCCCGACGTGTTGAATTTCGCAGTCGGATTTCCGCGACAGTCGTGGAATCGCAGGCAACGTCAAAATCCAGACACAGCCATCTGCCGTAATAACGTAACATTTGGCTGAATCGGCCGAATGGCTCGAATAGGGGAAACGCGTGAAAAAGATTGCTACGGCTCTTGTCGCCGCACTGACGCTCAGCACGCTCTCGACCCTCGACGTCATGGCGCAAGCTGCGCCCGCCGGCCCGACTTCTGGCGTGAAGACCGACAAGGGCGACGAAAGCAAGTGGCTGGACGCGAACGGCGATCCGACCTTCAAGAAGTACGATGACGGTTCGTTCGACTGGTACACGTTCAACGGCTTCCGCCGCTACCACGCCGAATGCCACGTCTGCCATGGTCCCGAAGGCAACGGCTCGACTTACGCGCCTGCCCTGACGGACTCGATGAAGACGATGTCGTACGGCGACTACATGGCCGTTGTCGCGAGCGGTCGCGAAGTCGATCGGCCCGGTGGTCAGAAGAGCGTCATGCCCGCACTCGGCGATAACAAGAACGTCATGTGCTACGTCGACGATATCTTCGTATATCTGCGCGCACGCGCATCCGGTGCCCTGGCTGGCGGTCGCCCCAAGCGCGAAGTTCAGCGTTCGAAAGAATCGCAAGATTTCGAAACCTCGTGCATGGGTGGCTGATCTCACAGTGTCGTTTCGCAACACATTGATGCCGACGGCGACAGGGCTCTCAGGAGCCCTGTTTGCAATGATGGTGGTTCTCGGCTCGTCGCTGAATGCTGACGCCGCGGACGGGACGCGCATCGATCTCGTCAACCGAACCGCTCTGCGAGTCTGTTCGGACCCCTCGAACATACCGTTCTCGAACGACAAGAGCGAAGGGTTCGAGAACAAGATCGCCGACATCGTTGCCGACGAGCTGAAGATTCCGGTCCAATACACCTATTTCCCGCAGTCTGTCGGCTTCATTCGCCGGACACTGTTCGCGAAGGCGTGCGACATCGTCATCGGCTACGCGCAAGGTGACGAACTCGTCCTGAATTCGAACCACTACTACAAGTCGGTCTATGCGCTCGTTTATCGCGCCAACTCGGGGCTCGATGGCGTCGCTGAGATTTCCGATCCCCGGCTCAAGGACAAGGCGGTCGGCATCGTCGCTGGAACGCCGCCGGCCGACAACATGAACAAAGTCGGCTTGATGGAGAAGGCGCGTCCATATCGGCTCATGGTCGATCGTCGCTACGACAGTCCCGCCGAACAGATGATCGCCGATATCCGCAAGGGTGAGATCGACGCGGGGATTCTGTGGGGCCCGATCGCCGGCTATTTCGCAGCCAATGGCGGCGAGAAGCTGGTTGTGGCGCCGCTGCTGAAGGAATCCACCGGACCGCGCATGGCGTATCGGATCACCTTCGGCGTGCGCAACGGCGAGGACGATTGGAAGCGCCGGCTCAATCAGATCATCCAGAAGCGGCAGGGCGACATAGACGAGGTCCTGCTCAAGTTCGGCGTGCCGCTCGTCGATGAGCAGGACAAGCTCATCACCGCACCGCGGAAGAGCAAATCCTGACCGGCTGGCCAAAGTAGCTCAGGCAAGACAGGCGACGAGGATGTGCCGGGGGGAAGGCGCCAGTGCCGCTCTCTAGCAGCTCAGCCCTTGTTGCTCGGAAAAGGCGCAACGATGTTCGCGCACGTTATGAAACTGATCGCGGTATCGCTGGCGGCTGTCGTCACACTCGCCGATTTGTCCCAAGCAACGGACGTACCCCCGCCGCCTGAGCCGAGCGACTACAAATCGACGGACTACCGTTCGCCAGTACCCGCAACCCTCTCTGGCGCGCGCGTCGTGTCATCCGCCGATGCCAAAGTGCTCTACGACAGCAACTCCGCCGTTTTCATCGACGTCTATCCACGCCCCCCCAAGCCGCCGAACCTTCCGGCGGGCACAGTCTGGCGTGACCCGAAGCACGCGAGCATCGCTGGCGCCGTGTGGCTGCCGAATGTCGGCTACGGCGTGCTTTCTCCAGCGGCAGCCGAATACCTTGCCTCGCGGCTCGCAACGCTGACTGGCGGCGACAAGACGAAGACGCTCGTATTCTTCTGCCTCAAGGACTGCTGGATGTCGTGGAATGCCGGCAAGCGCGCGCTCGCGCTTGGCTACACGAATATCGTGTGGTTTCCCGACGGCACCGACGGCTGGCAGGCGTTATCGCTGCCCTTGTCGGAAGTCGAACCCGTCCCCTGACGCCGCGAAGCGCTATTTCGACATCAGCGCGCGGATCTCGCGGCCGAGTTCGAACGCGCGCGCTTCGATCATGACCGGGATCTCGCAGGCAAGTGGAATGTTCTGCTGACGCTCCTGGAAAACACGCACTTCCCACGCATGTTTTTCCTCGGCGGCCGCGAGCGCCTTTCGCGCCTCGTCGTCCTTCGCTTGCTCCTTGAGCTTGATAATCTCGCTGCTTTGTCGCTCGATTTCGCCAGCCCGGCCGCGCAGCCGCTGCTGGAAGCGCTCGACGCCGCCGATGACGCTTGCACGTTCCTCGTTGGTTTTAGAGAGAACGCCGGCGAACAGCCGTTTCAACTTTTCGTCGCGTTCGGATGCCGGCAGCCTGTTGGAGTAGGCTTTGACCGCGGCCACAGCTTCGGCCATCGGAATGCGGCGACTGACTAGGCCGGGAACGAGCTTGAATATTTCGGCGTCGGAAGACCAGTCGCGAATATCTTCGACCGCCGGGCCATCCCAGATCTGCGTCGAGGTCAACGTCAGGACCTTGCGCTGCACGCACGGCCAGTCCGGATTATCCTTGTCGCCAACGGCGGCCAGGGCACTGCCGTAGGATGCTAAGAGCAAGCCCGCGGCAATGCCGATGGTTAGAATGCGTGACATGAGGTCTAGGCTCCCGCGCCTGGGCCGCCGCGGCGACCGATCAGGCCTTTCGATGGATTGTAGGCGTATATGGCGGCGCCGAGGAACAGCACCGTGCAGCCGAGCACAACCGCTAGCGACACCCAGTCCACTTGGCCGTGATAGCCGAAGCGGATCAGTTCGACGACGTAGGTGAACGGGTTCAAGCGGCAGATCTCGTAAAGCAGTGGGCTCGATTCCTTGATGCGCCATAGCGGATAGAGCGCGGACGACGCGAAGAACATCGGGAAGATCACGAAGTTCATGACGCCCGCGAAATTCTCGAGCTGGCGGATCACCGAAGACATGAAGAGGGCGAGTGCGCCGAGCATAAGACCCGACAAGAACAACGCCGGCGCCACCGTGATATAGCCCGCGAACGGATGCGGAATGGCAAAGCCGAACGGCAGCGGGATCGGCGGCGCGCCGGGCTCGATCTCCCAATAGTAGGCGACCGCGAGAAACACGTAGGCCTGCAACATGGCGACGGCGACGCCGCCGATGATCTTCGACGTCAGCAGGAACGAGCGTGGAAACGGACTGACCAGCAGCGTCCGCATTGCGCCGGTTTCGCGATCGTAGACCATCGAAAGCGACGACTGCATGGCGTTGAACAGCAGGATCATGCCCACGAGCCCCGGCGTCACGAACGTCTCATAGAGGACGTAGGACTGGTAGGGCGGAATGATCGACACGCCGAGCACCTGCCGGAAGCCGGCGGCGAAGATGAACAGCCACACCAGCGGCCGGACGAGCGCCGACAAGAATCGTTCCCGCTGATGCAGGAAGCGTAGCACCTCGCGCCAGACGATGCCGCGGAAGCAGGCCCAGTAGCCCGCCAGCCGCATGTGGTCGCTCGTGGGCCCCACGTCGGCGGCTGACACGGCGGGCGCAGCAACGGTGGAGGTGGTGCTCCTACTCATTCGACATCACTTTCTGCGCTGGCCGACGTGCCCGTCAGTTTGCGGAATGCATTGCGAACGCTGTCCGCGCCAGCGGCGCCGATGAAGCCCGGCACGCCGCCCGTGTAGAGAATTCTGCCCTTGTGCAACAGGACGATCTGGTCGGTCGGCGCGATCTCATCGATCAGATGCGTCGCCCACAACACGCCCATTCCTTCTTTGGCGACCAGCGAGCGGACGATGTTCATCACGCTTTCGCGCGAGCCGATGTCGAGACCAACGGTCGGCTCGTCGAGAAGCAGCAGCGACGGGCGCTGCAAGAGTGACCGCGCGATCTCCACGCGACGCGCTTGACCACCGGACAACGCCCGCACCTTGGCGTCGGCGCGGTCCGTCAATCCCACGCGTTCCAAAGCAGCGCGGCAGCGCTGTTGCGCATCGCGGCCAGAAAGTCCGTGCAACGCGGCGTGGTACTGCAGGTTCTGGATCAGCGTGAGGTCGGTGTCGAGCGTTCGGCTCTGAAACACGACCCCAAGACGCTGCAATGCCGCCGTCGGCCGCCGCCGCACATCATGGCCGAGGATGCGGATCTCGCCGGATACGTTGTCGTAGAGCCGGGTGATCAGCGAGAACAACGTCGATTTGCCGGCGCCATTCAAGCCGAGCAGCACCACGAACGTTCCGTGCGGGACCGTCAGCGATACGCCGTCGAGAGCCTTGCGGTCGCCGAATGCGTGGCTGACACCGCTGACAGACAGCGCTTCCATCGCTGCCGCCGTATCCCGTGGCTGGACGGACGCCGGCATCATTTCACCACGATCTTTCCGGTCATGCCCTTGTCGGCCAAGCCTTTGCACTGCCAGATATACTCGCCAGGCTTGATCGGCGTGAAAAAGAGCTCGGCCGAACCCTCATCCTCGAATTCGATCTCCTGCACCGCTTGGACCTTCAACTCGACCTTGTTGATTTCGATCTTGCGAAACCAGACGTGCTGAAAGAAGTCGGTCGCTTCGAACGCGCACTGCTTCTTACCGGTCGCCTTGATCCACATACGATAGCCTTTGCCCGTCTCGAAGGTAAAGGCGTCCTGCTTCACGCCATAGCCTGCATCGCCGAGACCCACCTCGATGTCGGGCGCGCGCGCGACACGGCCGACGAGAAAGCCCTCGGCGAGCACGGGCGTGGCTGCGGCGACGATCGCTGCGGCGGCAATCAACGTCTTGATCATGGCGACTTCCTTTGCGGATCAACGGCACTTGATTGAAGGGTGAAGGGCTGAGGCGCCGAACGCGATCGGCCCGCACTCTCCGGATGCGGCCTCCGCTCATTCCGGAAGTGCGACGACGCCCCAGGGATAGCGGCCTACTTTGATGGATTTCAAA
Source organism: Hyphomicrobium sp. (assembly GCA_022843145.1). Lineage (GTDB taxonomy): Bacteria > Pseudomonadota > Alphaproteobacteria > Rhizobiales > Hyphomicrobiaceae > JAKAML01. Next base: position 39,863 of record JALHOF010000010.1, on the reverse strand, counting down.
ACCTTGTCGGACGCGACGTCGATGACCGAGACGTCGTTGGACGTACCATTCGTCGTGTAGAGCTGCTTGTCGTCGGGGGTGAAGGCGACGTTCCAAACACGCTGGCCGACGAGAATGTACTTCTCGACCTTATAGGTCTTCGGATCGACGAGGGCGACGCGGTTCGCGGGACCGAGGGCGACGTAGGCTTTTTTGCCGTCGCGCGTGAAGCGGACTCCAACGGGCTGGATCGCATCCTTATTGACGCCCTGGATCTCGAAGCTGAATTTCGTCTTCACCTTCTTTGTCGCCGTGTCGATGACGCTGACTGTTCCGCCGATCTCGGCGGACACCCAGACTTCCGATCCGTCGGGCGTGAACTCGGCAACGCGCGGCCGATTGTCGACGAGAATGTTCTCGACTGTCTCGTTGGTCGCCGTGTCGATGAAGTGCGCCATGTTGGTCGTTTCGGACGTGTTGACCACGTACTTGCCGTCGGGGCTGATGCCCATGCCCTCCGGCTCGACGCCGACCGGCACTTCCTTCAAGATCTTGCCTTCGAAGATATCGACGATGGTGACGATGTTGTCGTCTTCATTGGCGATGTAGAGCGGGTTGCCCTTGGGGTGCAGCGTGAACAGCTCAGGGTCGGGACCCGACGGCAGGTTCTTGATGAACTCGAACGTCTTGGTGTCGTAGACCTCGACGCGGTTGTCGTCGCTGGCGCACACCAGAAGCCACTTGTTCTCGTTGGCGAGCATGATGCCGCGCGGCCTGTTCCCGGTCTTGATGGTGTGGACGACGGTCAGCGTGCCGCTGTCGATCACGCTGACGGTCTGCTCCTTTTCGTTGGAGACGAAGACCTTGAATGCGCTGGCGGGCGCCGGTGCCAGCGCCAGCACGGCAAACGCCGCGATTGGAGCGAGAAATCTGAGCGCGGGTTTCACGTCGTGTACTCCCAGTCGTGATGTGCAGGCGGCCGCGCTTGTGCGGCGGGGGTCAGTTTCCGAAGGCCTTGCACTTGGTTTCGGGCTTGTCGATGCCCAGGGTGTCGAGTTCGGTCAGCTGGTGCAGGAACCCCTGTTGCGGGGAAACGGTCACATGCAGTTTGCCGGTGACGAGCAGAATCGGCTGGCGCAGCTGCCCGTTCCATTTTCGGTACGTGAGCTTCTGCCCCTTGAACGCGGCAAGCTCGAAATCGGGGTTATCGAGATAGTCGATGAGTTGGCGGCCATCGTTGGTTTTCTTGCGCGTGGCCGCTTCCCCGATGGATCGGATCGCCATCCAGACGTTGTAGTCGAGCTCGCGGAAATTGCGGTTGTTCATGCGCCGGAAACGGTTCTGGAACTGCGTACCGCCCCAAAGCTCGACCGCGGGATGCCAGGTCGCGGGATAGAGCCCAGCGGTTCCGACGACAGGCTTGGCGTGCCATGTGCGATAGGGAACGTACTCGCCGAACAGTCCGCCCTCGTCGACGACGACGACGACGTCGTGATCCTTGTCCACGTCCTGCGTGAACGACGGCATCTGCTGCTGGATCTGTTCGAACCCGCCATCCGACCGGCGGCTGCCGGGCTCGTACGTGTAGGTCTTCTCGTTGATGATCTTGGCGCCGAACCGCTTCGCCGCCCGCCGATAGGCATCGGCCAGCAGCTTGTCCTCCTCGGCGGGTCCGACCATGAGGAACCAGCGGCTCCAACGCTTCCACGTGAGATACTGGACGAGCGCGTCCGCGAACATGGCTCGCGACGGAATCGTGTGTTTGACGTTGGTCCGGCAGTCTTCCTCGCGCAGCCGCTCGTCGGGGCTGCCGGCATTGAGCAGCAACGCCGTCTTACCCTTCAGGGCGTCCGACAGCGCTAGGATCGTCTTGGGCGAGGCATCGACAACGACGAATGCAGCGCCCGCGTCGACCTTTTTGACGACATCGGCGACAAGGGCCTCCGGCTTCTCGTTCTGGATGACGTCGAGGATGAACTCCTGCCCGACGAATTTTCCGGTCGTGTTGTTGTCCGCGATCGCCAGTTTGGCGCCGCCGATCCCGTCGTCAGGCGGCGCGATATCGAGCAGCGACAGCGGAGGCGCGATATCGCGCAACTCCCGCGCGAGCAGGACATTGATCTTCATCACAGCGGGTTTCTGAGCTCCCGAAGGCGCTGCAGCCTCCGGCGCCGCTGGTTTCACATCTTGCGCCAAAACCGGCATCGCCGCGACCGCCACCGCTGCCATCATCACGGCGCACGCGATAAGGCCGAGCCGCGTGCGCGAACTGTCGAAGCGGTGGACGTTGGCGTTGGTCATCCTTGCGGCCTCGCGGTCGGGGCTAGCCGACATGTAATAAAGTTACGGAGACCGACACACTTCATTTGTGGAGGCGACAAAGTCAAGGCACGCCACGGTCGGGCTCACGGATTTGTGAGCCTGCGAGAGGCCAAGTCCGGCATGATGGACTTGCAATCGGGGGGGTAGCCGCCGCACGTACCAGGGCAGTGGTGGTAACGCCCACGAAACATTGAAGTTGAGCGGCGGCAGCCGCGACAGGATTGGAGAGGCGGCTTGATCACGAGAATATTGACGGCATGTCTCCTTTCAGCGTTTGCGGTCCCCGCACATGCTGCCGAAAGGGCGGCGTTATTCCCTTTCGAGATCATCATCGAGGACACGCTCGAGGGCATCCCGATGGCCAACCCCGCCGAAAAAAAGCGCCTACAACTGTTGACGGATGAAGTCTCACAGATGCTGGCCTCCGCCGGGACCTACGCTATCGCCGATAATTCTTCCCAAGCCGTCGAGATCGACAAGAAGAGCCCGTTCTTCAAGTGCAACGGATGTGAAGTCGACATCGCCAAGAAGCTCGACGCCGCGTTCGCCATCACCGGGCTCGTTCAAAAGGGTTCGGCGTCGGCGGCCAACATTTCGATGGCGGTCCGTAGCGTCGCGACCGGCGAACTGGTCAGGACCGCCGGGATCACGGTCCTCGAAAACACCGACGAAGGTTGGTTGCGCGGCGTGCGCCGGCTCGTCAAAAGCAGATTGATCGGGGAAGGGGACGCAAAATGATGGATCGGCGTCAGGTGCTGGCGGGTGCGTCCGCCACCGCGGCCGTGGCCGTCCTGCCGGGGACCGCGCGCGCCGTGGCCGGGTCGGTACGCGTCGCATCGCTGAAGTTCGGGTCATTGAGCTGGCTTTTGGAAACGATCAAGGTCGAGGGCCTCGAAGCGGCGACCGGGGTCAAGCTCGATATTCTCGAGGTGGCGACCAACCAGGCCGGACCCGTGGCGCTGCTCGCAGGCGAGGCCGATGTGATCGTCAGCGACTGGACATGGGCGATGCGCCAGCGGTCCCTCGGCGACAAGCTCAAGTTCGCGCCGTACTCGTCGGCGCTGGGTTCGCTGATGGTCGCAAAGGATAGCCCCGTGCAGTCCCTTGCCGACCTCAAGGGTAAGCGGATCGGCGTGGCCGGCACGTCGATCGACAAGAGCTGGATCCTGCTGCGTGCCTACGCGAAAAAGACCATCGGCAGCGATTTGGCGGAGGTTGCTACGCCGCTATTCGGCGCGGCTCCGTTGATGACGGAGGAGTTGAAAAACGGCCGTGTCGACGCCGTCCTCAATTTCTGGACGTTCGCGGCGCGTCTGTCAGGCGGCGGCTACCGGCAGGTGTTGTCGATGGCCGATGTTTTGAAAGGTCTCGAAATCTCGCCGCCGCCCGCGCTCGTCGGGTTTATCTGGAAGGAAGAAACCGCCGCCAAGAAGGGCGCGGAGATCACCGGCTTCCTGGAGGCGGCACGCCGCGGCAACGAGGTGCTCAAGACGTCGGATGCCGCCTGGGAGCGGATCAAAGGGCTGGTCAAGCCGCAGTCGGATGGCGAGTTTACGGCCATGCGCGATTACTATAGGGCTAGCATTCCCTCACCCTGGACGGCGGTCGAAACGCAGTCTGCGTCCAAGCTGACCGCGCTGTTGCTGGATCTCGGTGCAAAGGACGTAATGGGCAGTGGCACGCGCTTCGATGCTGACCTCTTCCATAGCCAAGGATAGCAAGGCTTCGATCGGCGGCCGTGTGATGTCCAATCGGCTCGTATGGCCGCTTCTCTCTCTCGGCGTGCTCGTCGGCCTGTGGGAGATCGCGGCGCTCGCAGCGGATTATGCGGGCCGCAGCCGCACGCTTCCGGGTCCCGGCGATGTCGCATCCACGATGCTGCGCGAATATCAATCCGGCGCACTGACCACTCACGTCATGGCGACGCTCGGCCGCGTGGCGATCAGTTTTCCCATCGCCATGTTGATCGGCGCGGCGATCGGCATCTTCCTCGGGCGCGTCAAAACCGCAGATCGCTTCTTCGACAGCTGGCTGATCTTCTTCCTCAATCTCCCGGCGCTCGTCATCATCATCCTCTGCTACGTCTGGTTGGGGCTGACCGAAACCGCGGCCATCCTGGCAGTGGCGATCAACAAGATCCCGAACGTCGCCGTCATGGTTCGGGAGGGCGCGCGCAGCCTCAGCCGCGATTTGTCCGAGATGGCCAGCGTCTACAACTTCGGCTTCTGGAAGACGCTTCGGCATGTCACGCTGCCGCAACTCGCGCCGTTCCTGATCGCGGCTGCGCGCGGCGGCTTGGCGATCGTCTGGAAAATCGTTCTCGTCGTCGAACTGCTGGGCCGCTCGAACGGTGTCGGCTACCAGTTGAACGTTGGCTTCCAGTTGTTCGACGTGGCGATGATCCTCGCCTATGCGATCGCGTTCATCATGGTCGTGCAGTTGATCGAAATCGCGATTCTGCAGCCGATCGAGGCGCGGGTAAACCGATGGCGCCGGTGACCGACACGATCCGCATCCGCATCGATCGGAAGGAATTTCCGGCGCTGGGCACGCGCGAGGCAAACCTTGTGCTCAACGGTCTCGACATCACCATCGAGCCGCGATCCTTCGTCGTGCTGACCGGTCCGTCGGGCTGCGGAAAGTCGACACTGCTGAATATCGTTGCGGGGCTCGATCCGGATTACGATGGCGAAATCACTCTCGGTGACGCAGTCAAGCGCACGGCGTTCATCTTTCAGACGCCGCGGCTGCTGCCTTGGCGCACGGTCCACGATAACCTACTCCTGTCGCTGCCCGACGGCGATCCGCGCACGGCCGGCATCGCGCCGCTGCTCGAGCGGGTCGGCATGACCGAAGCTGCGGGCGCCTATCCCGAGCGACTTTCGCTCGGCATGCAGCGCCGCGTCGCGCTCGTGCGCGGGTTCGTGCAAGAGCCAGATCTGCTGCTCATGGACGAACCGTTCGTCTCGCTCGACGACCCGACGGCGCAGGAATTGCGCCAAGTGCTCATCGATCTGTGGAACCGGGTTCGCGCCACGGTGATTTTCGTCACCCATGACAGAACCGAGGCTGTGATGCTCGGGACCCGTATCTTGCGCCTCGGTCGGGGCTCTGCGACTGTTCTGCAGGATGCCGAGGTTCGTTTGACGCGGGACGAGCGCCTGGAGCCAGATATCGTGCGTGCCGAGGTCAAACGGATCTTCGGCGACACGTGAGTGCTCGCCATTCCGCATATCAAGCGCATAACCAATGGCGCTCTGGACAACGGCGCACGGTGAAGCGCCTTGCCAAGCAACAACGCAAACTTCCTGCGAGAGTGACGGCAATGCAGCCCTACGGGCAAAAAGTGCGCTTTCTGGCCAGCGTAACTTCGCTGGATGAAGCTGCCGTCGCGATGGCGGCCGGCGCGGATCTGATCGATTGCAAGGACCCGGCGTCGGGCGCGCTCGGTGCCCTTCCCGCCGGCGTCGTCCGCGCGATCGCGGCATCGATGGCGCACAGCATGTCCAACGCCCGGCTCAGCGCCACGATCGGCGACCTGCCCGCGGACGGCGAGGCCTGGACGGTTGCCGCTGGCACCATGTCCGCCGCTGGCGTCGATTACGTGAAGATCGGGGTCTTTCCAGGTGGAGACGCGCGCGGGGCCATTGCCGAGGTGGGTCGCGCGAAGCTGGGCAGGGCGCGGCTCGTGGGCGTCCTGCTCGCCGACAGCAATCCCGACCTCTCGTTGATCTCGGCCATGGCGGAGGCTGGGTTTGCCGGGGTGATGCTCGACACGGCCGACAAATCCGGCCGCAGCCTGACCGATGTCATGACGCTGGACGAGATCGTGGCGTTCCTCTTGGCGGCACGGCAAGCGCGACTGTTCGCAGGTCTCGCCGGCTCGCTTGCGCTTCGGCACGTCGGTCCCTTGGTGACACTGGGACCGGATGTGCTCGGGTTCCGTGGCGCGCTCTGCGCCGGCCACCAGAGATCGGCGGCGCTGGACCCCGAACGCCTGCATGCGGTAAGGGAAACGCTTCGATCGGCTGAAGAGGGCCGGGCGGCATTCGTGAGCGCGCTGCTGGGACTGAAATCGTCGAGCGCGTGACCTGGACCGGTGAGCACAAGAAGATGAGCATGGCGCGTACCATCGACGAAAAGGCTAAGGCGCTCAGCAAGTCCGGCGGCGTCTCGCGCGACTTCATCTTCATCCGCGACTTCGTGGTCGACTGCAATATTGGTGTTTACGCCGAAGAGAAGGGCGTGACGCAGCAGATCAGCTTCACGGTCGAGGCCTATCTGGCAGATGGCGTGAAGAGCGTGGTCGACGATATCGCCGAGGTCCCATCCTACGCCGACATCATCGACGGCATCGAGGCGATTGCACGGCAAGGTCACATCGAGCTGGTCGAGACGTTTGCCGAGCGGATTGCGGCCCACTGCCTCGCCGACAGACGAATTGCTGCCGTGCGGATCAGGCTCGAAAAACTCGAGCGTGGCCCCCGTCGCGGGGTCGAAATCTACCGGACGCGGTGAAAGATGCCGCGCGTCCTCGTCCGCGCTGGCGTGACGCCACCCCCCGTCGTCGTCAAGATTGGCGGCAGCTTGTTCGAATGCCGCGATACGTCCGCCCCCGCTCCGGGCTTGGCGTTGCTCTCTCTACTCGATCGGGCGCGTGTGCCGGTCGTGGTTGTTCCGGGTGGCGGCGCGTTCGCGAACGCCGTGCGGAGCGAGCAGCTTAGACTGGGTGTGAGTGACCCGGCCGCGCACCAAATGGCGCTGCTCGCCATGCATCAGATGGCACATGCCGTCGTCGATATCGCACCGACCCCCGGCCGGTTGATCATCGCCGCAAGCCACGTCGAGATTGCCCAGGTCCTGGCCGGCGGCAGGATTGCCGTCTGGGTACCGATGCCGATGGTGGCGCAGGATCCCGATATCCCGGAGGATTGGACCGTGACCTCCGACACGCTCGCCGCTTGGCTCGCCTCTCGGCTTGGCGCGCGGCATCTGGTGCTGGTCAAATCTGCCGCCGCGCCGCAGCGTGCGACGGCGTCCGAACTGTCGGCCGCGGGCTTCGTCGACCGCGCTTTTCCCGGCCTCGTGGCCGGCACGGGCTTCGGGTGGTCCGTGGCGGGGCCCGGCGACTATGCGCGGCTCGCCGCGTTGATCGGCGCGGATATGCAACCCGGAACCAGTGCTGACTAACGCCTTTCGTCAAAGTCCGTCGACGCTGGCCGTGGTCCGTGCTATCGCGCCAAGATGGCAAAACTCGACGTGAAGACACCGCGCTTCGGCTGGGCGCTGACGGGTTCGGGGCACTTCTTCAAGGAGTGTCTCGAGATCATGGGCCGGCTTCCGGATCTCGACGTGTTCGTTTCCAAGGCCGCCGGTGAAGTCATCCGCATGTACAAGCAGGATCTGGCGTTGCCCCCAACGACGCGCATCTTCAAGGACACGACGGCCAGCGCGGCTCCGGTCGGAGGGTTTTACTACGGCGTCTACCACACGCTGATCGTGGCGCCGGCGACGTCGAACACGGTTGCCAAATGCGTTTACGGCATCTCCGACAACCTCGCGACCAACGTGTTCGCCCAGGCCGGAAAATGCCGCGTGCCGTCGATCGTTTTCGCATGCGATACCGCGCCCGAAATGGACACCGAGGCGCCCAAGGGGATGGTCAAGGTCTATCCGCGCCGCATCGATCTCGAAAACACCGAACGGCTCAAGACGTTCGATGACACCACGGTCGTCGAGAGTCTTGCGGATCTCGAAGCGGCGGTCGAGGCGCGGCGTAAATGGCTGACAAGCTCCTCTTCCTGACCGGCCGGCTCGCGGAGGCGCGGCTCGTCGAGACCGTCGGCACGCTCGGGTTTCCCGACGGCTCGTGGCGTGTCAACAATCTCGGCATCAAAGTCGCGGCGCTGATGACGGAGGCCATCGTCAAGAACCGCCTCAAGGGTCCGCTGGACGCTGACCGCGTGATCGTGCCGGGCCGGTCGCGCATGGATCTCGGCAAGCTCGGCTCACACTACGGCGTGCCGTTCGAGCGTGGACCCGACGAATTGATTGACCTGCCGCAGCATTTCGGCAAAGGCGGGAAGCCTCCCGACCTCACACGGCACGAACTTTCGATCTTCGCGGAGATCATCGAAGCGCCGACGCTCACGCGAGATGAGATCGTCCGCCGCGCCGGCCTGCTCGTCGCGGCGGGTGCGGATATCGTCGACATCGGGTGCCAGCCGGACGTGCCGTTCCCGCATCTCGAGGAAACCGTCCGCGCATTGAAGGGCAGGGGCTATCGGGTCAGCGTCGACAGCGGCGATGTGGACGAGCTTCGCCGCGGGGCACAGGCGGGTGCGGATTTCGTCTTGAGCCTCGATGAAACCTCGCTCGACATCGTGTCGGGAACGACATGTGTTCCGATCCTGGTGCCGAAACCGCACGGCGATCTCGCGTCGCTGGTGCGCGCCATCGACAAGGCGCGAGCGCTGGGCATCCCGCACATCGCCGACCCGATCCTCGATCCGATCCACTTCGGCTTCACCGTCTCGCTCGAGCGCTACGCAGAGTTGAGACGCTTGCGCCCCGACGTCGAAATCCTGATGGGAACCGGCAACCTGACCGAATTGACCGACGCCGATAGCCAGGGCTTGACGGCGATGCTGCTGGGCGTCTGTTCCGAACTCCGGATCCGCAACGTTCTCGTCGTCCAGGTGTCGCCGCACACCCGCCGTACCATCGAGGAACACGACGCGGCCCGGCGCCTCATGTTTCGCGCCCGGGAGGATCAGAGCTTGCCGAAGGGTTATGGCGGTGGCCTGTTGTCGCTGCACGAACTGCGGCCGTTTCCCTACGACACCGACGAGGTCCGCGCGCAGGCTGCGGCGGTTCGCGACCCCAACTTCCGCATCGAGGTCACGGCCGAAGGCATCCACATCTACAATCGCGATGGTCATCAGCTATCGACAGATCCGTTCGCGCTGTTCGACAAGCTCGGTGTCGCGTCCGATGGCGCGCACGCGTTCTATCTCGGCTATGAGTTGGCCAAGGCGGAAACGGCATGGCGGCTCGGCAAGCGATACGCGCAGGACAATCCGCTCGACTGGGGTGTCGCCGCCGACAGGCGCAGCGAGGATCTGACGCGGCACGCGCCTGAACAAGCGACGCTGAAGGCCAAGCGCGACCACAACGCAAAAAGCGAAAGCGGCATTAGCGATCGCGGAGAGGGAACCGATGCCTCTGATCGTCGAGACGATCGTAACGACACGTGACGCCGCGGGCGTGCCGCACATTGCGCCGCTCGGATTGATCGAGAACGGCGCGCGTTGGGTCATCGCACCGTTCAAGCCGTCGCGGACACTCGACAACTTGCGCGCTCATCCGTTCGCTGTCGCCAGCCACCCGGCCGACGTCCGCGTATTCGCGGGCTGCGTGACCGGGCGCAAGACGTGGCCTTTGGTCAAAGCCGATAAAGTCCTGGCGGACCGGCTGGCCGATGCCGTGTCGCACTGGGAACTGGCCGTCGAGGCTGTTACCGAGGATGAGACGAGGCCCCGGTTCTCGTGCCGGTGCGTGCATGTGGCATCACACAAGCCCTGGGGCGGCTTCAATCGCGCGCAGGCTGCTGTTCTCGAACTCGCGGTGCTGACCACCCGGCTCGGCATGCTGCCGCCCGACAAGGTCGAGAATGAACTGCGCTATCTCGAAATCGCGATTGCGAAGACCGCCGGCCCGGCCGAACAGGAAGCCTGGACGTGGTTGCAGGAGAAGATCACGGCATGGCGCGCGGGCATTGCAGCGCGCTGACTTTTCAATACCAGACGCCCGGCCAGCGATAGCGCGGCCGCATCGTTCCAGGTCCCCATCCGACCATCGAAACCATCGGCTCGTCGGTGATGGTGATCGGCGGTTCCGACGGCTGTCCGGCGAGCGCGAGCAGCCGCGACACCCGCTGTTCGGTCGGCGGGTGTGTCCGGAGCAGCGACGGCTGCGGCACCCGCCGCGCCGGCACCGGCATCATGAGCTCCTCCCAGAACTGCCCGGTGTAGTGCTCGAGCCGCCGCAGCGCCGAGGCTAGCCCGACCGGATCGCCGGTCAGCATCGCCGCTTCGTGGTCGGCATCGAACTCACGGGCGCGCGAGAGACCGAGCTGCATCAAGCTCGACAGCGCCGGCGTCAGGTAGAGAAGCCCGATCGGAAGCCAGGGCATGGTGCGGTCACCGTTGGCGAGCGCCATCAGGTTGACGATAGCAAGGGCGACGGCGGCATAGGACAGGCTCTGTGCAAACCGGGTCAGAATATCTGCAAGCCCCATCACGCGCAGGTCGTTGTTGCGGATGTGGCTCGTCTCATGAGCCAGTACGGCGGCGATCTCGCGCATGGTGAGACGCCGTAGCAGGCCCTCCGTCAGCGCGATCGCGGAGTGGTCCGGCGTGCCCGTGGCAAACGCGTTCAGGGTGCCGCTCGGAACGACATAGAGGTTCGGGCGGGACGGCAATTCAGCGCGGGCCGCGAGCTCCCCCACGATGCGCCACAGCGGGCCGCCGCGATCCGGCGTCAGCTGTTCGGCGCTGTAGAGCCGCATCACTGCATCGGGTGGAATCTGTGGCGTCAAGAAGTACGCGGCGGTCAAGGCCACCCCGGCCGCAACGACGCCGATCGTGCCCCACAACAACAACGTCGCGCCGCCGACGATCGTGCCGAGGCCAGCGAGGAGCAGCGCCGAATGTAGGGTGTTACGCCGCTTGTGCGCGCGCTGTGTCTCTGGGTCGAGATGCAAGCTCACGGCATCGGGTCTCCTCGCGCCTCAGGCGGCGAAAGCGGCGAAACCTCGCTTTTGGTCGCAACACGGACAAGGTACGCCGAGGCCCGACAGCTATGCTCGCCGAACGTGACCATCGTGAGGTCGCTGGTGGATTGCCGGCATCCCACCTCGCCGACGCTCCCCGATCAGAATTTGGCGATGAGTGCGACGTCCGGCGTCAATTCACCTGTCGTCGACCAGCCCGCCTCCACTGCCGGCACGATGTTCTCGGCCTGATCGACGACCGCAAACGACACATCGATGCCGTTGCGGATAAACGCGTCCGCCTTCATGTGCGCGAGCAGGCTCAGGAACGGAGCCCAGAAGCCGGAGATATTCGCCACGATGATCGGCTTTCTATGCTGGCCGAGTTGCGACCACGTGAGTTGTTCGACCAGCTCCTCCAGTGTGCCGATGCCGCCGGGCAGCGCGACGAATGCGTCGGATCGCTCGAACATCAATCGCTTGCGCTCGTGCATGTCGCGGGTCACAATCAACTCATCCGCGTCTTGAAGCATCCTCTCCTTTTCGGAGAGAAATTCAGGAATGATCCCGGTGACCCGTCCGCCCGCTGCCAGTGTCGCGCGCGCGACTTCGCCCATGAGTCCGAGGCTGCCGCCGCCATAGACGAGCCCGATGCCGGCGGTGGCGAGCGCCTTGCCGAGCGATTGGGCGGCGGCGAGGTACTCGGGCTTGTTGCCCGGCCCCGAGCCGCAATACACGCAAATGTTTCGCGCCTTCTGCGGGCTCTTGGCGCGGCGAGACTTGTTCGGCTTGGATGGTGCTTTTTTCTGCATGGTCACATCATGTCGTGGTCGGGAGGGGCTCGGTCAAGAGCAGCTATCATTCGTCGGGCGTCGGGCCAAGTCCTCCGCTACTGACCCGCGGCCTCAAGCTTGGTGCGTCCGTCCGGCCACCGGACGAAAAAGCATATCAGAGAATTGATTGCGTCCGGTTGGCGGTTCATGAGGGATGTGCTTAATGGAATTTGGGGCCTTGTGCCGCATTCTGAGGATGTTCGGTCAACAGATTGACTGAACACCAGTTTCAATGATCGGCATGGTTGGAGTTCGTTCCGAATGAGCTTCCTGCGCATCGCCGCAGTCATCCTCGGTCTGGGCGCTGTTCCGGTGTTGTTCGCCAGCGCCGAGACGCTGTCATCGCGTGTGCGCGACGCAGAGCGTCATGCCGGATTCTCAATTTCGGATGAAGCTGTTGCGCGCCTGTCGCCCGGGTCCTCATCGCGGCGTCTCGCTCAAAGCACGGTTATCGATCGTGAACTGGGTGGGCTCACGCGGGACCGCTCGGCCGCGCCGACCTTCGGACGCATCGTCATCAATCCGAGTGGCGCCTCTCATTTCGAGGGTCGCAGCGCACCGGGATCCGAAGTGAGCCTTACGATCGATACGCGGCCGCTGGGCACGGCACGGGCCGACACATCTGGGGTCTGGCGTCTCAGCGTGAATGCGCCGCTCACGGCTGGCGATCACACGATCTCGTCGTCGTCCAAATTCGGCGAGACCCAACGCGATCTTCCTGGCCAGGACGTTCGCATCGCCATTCCCGACGCGTTCTCGGGTTCGGCCGTGATCGCCTACGAGGCGCCTCCCGCGACGTCATCAGCGCCAACGCCGGCGGACCCGCCGGCCGGTCGTGACGAACTCCGGAGCCGTGCCGAGGACCTTGCGGCGGCGGCCAGCCAGCGCTTCACCGAAGTGATCGAACCCGTCAAACCGCGCCAGACGGCGCAGGCTCCATCGTCACCGTCTGCGACACCACCACATTCGGCGGCGCCGTCGTCCCGTCCACAGGCGTCGCAATCGCCGTCTTCAGGGAAGCCCGGACCTGCCGGATCGGCGAACAATGAGCGCTTTGCAGCCCCGGTAGTTGACTGGCTCGAACGTTCGGCACGGGAATACCAGCGGACGATCATCACCAGATTGAGCGCGCCAAGCGGCGGTGGAGCGACTGTCGCGACGGCCTCGCCGCCACGCCCATCCGCGTCGGCGGCGCCTCGATCCACGGTTGCTCCGGTCGGCGATTTCGTTACCGACGCGCAGATCGGGCTCCAGGAGTGGCTCGCCCGCGCCAACCGGACGTATCAGACCGAAGTCGTGCGGAAGCTCGAATTGCCTGCTGCGGGGACCGCCGTCTCGGCCCCGGCGTCCAAACCGGTGGTGAAGCCGGAGGAGATCAAACCGCCGACGCCAGTAGCGGGACGGCTGGCCGCTACGGACGACGAAGCCACCGAGGCCGAGGCCCAGAAGCGGCGCGCGGACGACGTCAAACGCCAAGCCGACGACCGCAGCCGAGCAGATGCTGCCAAGCGCGCCGCCGAAGACGCTGATCGCAGGGCGGCACCCAAGCCGATCGAGCAGGTGGTGCCCTTAGCTCCACCGCCGGTCTCGACGCAAGCTGCGGCGGACGATGATGCCCGCCGCAAGCAGCACGCTGCCGAAGAGGCCGCCGCCGCCAAGGAAGCCGCAGCGGCACAGGCGAAATCCGTCGAGGCGAAGCGGCAGAATGACGAGGCGGCGAAGAGGCAGGCCGAGGAGGCTCGGAAGGCCGCCGAAGCCGCTGCTGCGAAGCGGCGCGATGACGACGCAAAACGTTTGGCTGAAAAGAAGGCCGCCGACGACGCGCGCGAGACCGCCGAACGAGCCCGCGCGGCCAAGCCGACGGCACCCCAGGCCGAGGGTGATACGGCTGCGAAGGCGGCGAACATCGCGAGGAAGGCGGTCGAGGCCGCGCGCACAGGGCCCGCGCAGCGCGCGCTCGATCAGCCGCCTGCACCCGCGCCGCGTCCGAAGGATGAACGGATTGCAGAGGGCAGCGGCGAGACGGGGCCCGTCGATCGGCCTAGGGCTTCTCAGCGCGGTCCGGCGGAGCGGACGGGTCGTGCGGCTGTGGCGGGGGATGCGGTCCCGGCTGGCGGCGACCGCACCGGCCGAACTGCTGCTGTGCAATCAACGCTCGGCCGGGCGTGCGCGCGTGGAGGCCGGGACATCAGGCCGCCCGGCACATATGTGATCGGCCCAGGTGATACGCTGTCGGAGATCGCGGAGCGGCACTACGGCAGCGCGCGCCGGATGTGGCGCATCGTGAAGTCCAATCGGCGAAAGCTGCGTGATCCGGACTTCATCCGGATCTGCCAGCGGATCTGGCTACCTTGAGCAAGGACTGCGTTCGAGGTTTCGTCCGCCGCCCCTCGACAATGTCCGGCGCCGCGGCCTAAACAGAGGCATGCAGAAACATATGACCTTGCCGCCGGCAGCCGGTGGAGCCGCTGCTGCGGCTGCCGGTTCGAAGAGCACTGAAATGACGGCCCGGCAGGTGCTGGCGCTGGTCTGGCCCTACATATGGCCGCACGACCGGCCGGACCTGCGCGGCACGATCGTGCTGTCGCTGTTCCTCGTCATCCTGGCCAAGCTCGTCACCGTCGCCATGCCCTACACGCTGAAGTGGGCAACCGACACGCTGGTGGTCGCGTCCGGCGGAAAGGTGCCGCCGTCCGAAATCGCCGTCTGGCTGGTCGGCGCTCCGGTGCTCGCGACGTTGCTCTATGGCGCCTCCCGCATTCTGATGACGCTGCTGGTGCAGGTCCGGGAAGGCATGTTCGCGAAGGTGGCGATGCACGCCGTGCGCAAGCTGGCGCTGGCGACGTTCGAGCACATGCATAGGCTGTCGCTGCGCTTTCATCTCGAGAAGAAGACCGGCGGCCTCACGCGGGTTCTCGAGCGTGGACGGGCGGGCATCGAGAATATCTCGCGCATGGCGCTGATGACGCTCATCCCGACGATCGTCGAGTTCGCGCTGGTGCTGATCGTCTGCGCGATCGAATTCGACTGGCGCTACGTCGCGACGATTGTCGTGATGATCGCCGCCTACCTTTGGTTCACCATCACGGCTTCGAACTGGCGCGTCCGCATCCGTCGCACGATGAACGAGAGCGACACCGAGGCCAACACCAAAGCCGTCGACAGCCTGTTGAATTTCGAGACGGTCAAGTACTTCGGCGCCGAGGAGCGGGAGGCGCGGCGCTACGACAAATCGATCGAGAACTTCGAGAAGGCGAGCATCAAGACCTATACGTCACTTGCCGCGCTCAACACCGGGCAGGGGATCATCTTCACCCTCGGATTGACGACGTGCATGGTGATGGCGGCGGGTGACATTCTCGACGGCACACGCACGCTCGGGCACTACGCGATGGTCAACATGCTGATGCTTCAGTTGTTCGTCCCGCTCAACTTCATGGGCACCGTCTATCGTGAGATCAAACAGGGACTGACCGACATCGAGCGCATGGCGGAAGTGATGTCCGAAAGCCCGGAAGTCGCCGACCGTCCCGGCGCCACCGATCTCAGCGTCAGCGGCGCGACGATCCGCTTCGAGGACGTGCGCTTTCACTACGATCCCGGCCGTACGATCCTCGACGGGATCAGTTTCGATGTGCCGGCCGGTAAGATGGTGGCGATCGTCGGCCCGTCGGGTGCCGGCAAATCGACCATCAGCCGCATCCTGCTGCGCTTCTATGACGTGGCGTCGGGGCGAGTCACCATCGATGGTCAGGATATTCGCGACGTGACGCAGAAGTCGCTGCGCTCGGCGATGGGCGTCGTGCCGCAGGACACGGTGCTCTTCAACGACACCATCTTCTACAACATCAACTACGGCCGGGCCGACGCGACAGAGGCCGAGGTGCAGCAAGCCGCCAAGATGGCGCAAATCGACAGCTTCATCGCCACGCTGCCGCAGGGCTACAAGACGATGGTCGGCGAGCGCGGGCTCAAGCTCTCTGGCGGTGAGAAGCAGCGCGTCGCCATCGCGCGGACTATTCTCAAGGGGCCCCCCATCCTCATTCTCGATGAGGCCACGAGTGCGCTCGACAGCCATACCGAGAAGGAGATCCAAGACGCGCTGGACCGCGTGTCGAAGGACCGGACCACGATCGTCATTGCGCACCGGCTGTCGACCATCGTGCATGCCGACACGATCATCGTCCTCGACAAGGGCCGCCTCGTCGAGCAAGGCACGCATGCCGAGCTGATCGCGCAGGACGGTCTCTATGCCTCGCTCTGGAGCCGCCAGCGTCAGGCCGAGAAGGCGCGCGAGGAACTGGCGCGATCGCTCGAGGAGGCGACGCGCGCTGGTGCGTTGCGTCCATCGGACGTGCAGGTCTAGCCCATGAGCGTCCATGGGCTCCGTCAAGAGTTGAGACCTGAGCCGGGAGCCGCGCCGCCGGCCTGCGGTGGCTGCGGTGCGTCGCCAAGACGGATCCGGGAAAGATGACGGATCCGGGAAAACCACCTCCACCTAGCGCGCTTGAGTTTTTCAAGTCGGAGCTCACGGCCCTCGCGCGCTTTACGCTATCCGAACTGGCGGCGCTGTGGTGGTTGATACGCGCGCCTCTGGTGGGTGCGCTCAACATCGTTGCCGCCCTGATCGTCTTGTTCGAGGAATGGGGCTGGCGGCCGCTCGCGGATCTCCTCGGCCTCATTGCCCGGCTGCGGGTCTTCGCACGACTGGAACTTTGGATCGCGGCGCTGCCGCCCTACGCGGCGCTGCTCGTCTTCGCACTCCCGACGACGATCCTATTTCCTGTCAAGCTCCTCGGCCTGTATTTCCTTTCACAGGGGCAAGCGCTGGCGGCTGGCGGCGTCCTGATCGGCGCGAAAGTCGTCTCCACCGCGCTCGTTGCCCGCATCTTCATGCTGACCAAGCCGGCGCTGATGCGCATCGCCTGGTTCGCGTGGGCCTATGGCAAGTTCATGCCTTGGAAAGAGGCTCTATTCGCGCGCATCCGCGCTTCGTGGGCGTGGCGCTATGGGCGCATGGTCAAAAACGCGGTCAGGCTCGAGGCCAAACAGGCGTGGCTGCGGTGGAAACCAACGGTTCTCGGATGGACGGACGGAATCAGAGCGGCATCTCGCGCGGCCACTCGCTCAATAAAAACGACCGCGCAACGCATCCTTCGTGCGTTCCGCGGCCGAGCATCCGAATGAGCGAGACGCCCTAGTGGCGTCAGTAGCGACTGGCGACTTCGAGCCGGCGCTGGCAAGCGATGGAGGTGATCCTCGCCGGATCGCAGGTAGCAGACCGCGCCGATCCGAGCTGCGTCGGCATGACCGAGTCGGCAGCGGCGGCGGCGAGGAAAGTCGCGAGATGGGTGCTGGCCGAACGTGCGATCTCAGCCGAGCCGACGAGCGTGAGCGCTAGAAAAATGCCGCAAAGAGACGTTCTCAGCATGGGGTGCCCCGTGGAGGTAAACTGGCGGAACTGGTGATCGGCGTGGCTGGTCGACTTCGGCAGGCGGACGCGAAAATTGCCTGCGTCAAACTGTGCCGATTCTTCGCGAATCCGTCGAGATGAAAAATGGTTAACGCGTGCAAGTTGTCTCGCGGCGCACCATCGCGTGTCGCGTTCACGAATGCTCAAAACCGTGCGCAGCCACCGGCGTCAAGGCCATGATCCGAATCGGATGTTCGCTCCGCGTCACATCAAGCGGCAATTCTCACTCACGGAAAGTAATGGTGCAGTGCGCCAACCCGAGTGCGCGCTCAGCGCTTGAAATCGGCGCGGCGGAAGCCCTGCAGATAGAGAAGTGCGGTGAGATCGCCGCGCGATACGACCGCGCCGTTGTCGAGCGCTGCCGCGGCGTGCTGCACTTTCGGCTTCGCGCGAAACGCCACGCCGAGGCCGGCTGCACCCAGCATGTCGAGGTCGTTCGCGCCGTCGCCCACGGCCAGCGTGAGAACGAGGGGCACGTCTCGCTCTCGTGCGATCCGCTCGAGGGCCTCCCGTTTGGCCACGCGTCCCAGGATCGGCCGCCGCACGCGTCCGGTGAGCTTACCCTGTTCGATTTCGAGCACATTGGCTTGATGCGTGTGGAAGCCGACACGCCGCGCGACGATTTCGGTGAAGACTGTGAAGCCGCCCGACACCAGCGCGCAGTAGCCGCCGTTCGCCGTCATCGTCCGCACCAGCGTCTCGGCCCCCGGCATCAGCGTCATGCAATCGGCAACGTCCACGAGGACGCGCTCGTCGAGGCCCGCGAGCATTGCAACGCGTTCGCTCAGCGCCGCTTCGAAGTCGAGTTCACCACGCATGGCGCGCTCAGTGATGGCCGAAATCTTATCCCGTGCGCCGATGAAGTCCGCCAGTTCGTCGAGCATCTCCTGCTCGATGATCGTCGATTCCATATCGGCCACCAGCAGCATCTTCGGTCGAAAGGCTATGTCGTCGGCGATCAACGCCACATCGATGCCGGGCTCGCCGATCGCTGCTGTCAGCCGTGCCCGCAAGCTCGGCAGATCCACGTCCTCCGGGGCGACGAAAAGCAGTTCGTGCGCCGCGCCGCCGCCCAAATCCGCGTCTCCGATGACATGGAAATCAGCCAGCGCCGCCCGCGCGCGATCAGTGGCTGACGGCGGCACTTCGCCACCTGGCGCAGCGAGCAGCACGAGGGCGCGGCTCAGGGACATCGTCATTGGCGGCGGTCCTCGCTAGAGTTCAGCGGCCTAGGTATCGCGGCGGCTTCCCCGATGCGCTAGGAAAATAGCCGTATGACAGCAACTCGAATAGAAACGATCCTGATCGCCGGCCCAACCGCATCGGGCAAGTCCGCGCTGGCGCTCGCTTTGGCCGAGCGCCTCAACGGCGTCGTGATCAACGCCGATTCGATGCAGGTGTACCGCGAGCTCGATATTCTCACGGCCCGCCCCGGCGCGGCCGACCTCGCGCGTGCGCCCCACCGGCTCTATGGGCACGTTCCGGGCGCCGAGGCCTACTCAGCCGGGCGGTTCGTACGCGAGGCCACGACGGAGATCGCCGAGGCGCACGGCCGCCTGAAACCCGCCATCGTCGTCGGTGGCACGGGATTGTATTTCAAGGCGCTGACAGAGGGGCTTTCGCCGATCCCAGATATTCCTGCGGACGTCCGAACCTTTTGGCGCTCGGAAGCGCAACGGATCGAAGCGCCGGCACTTCACGCTGAACTCACTCTCCGCGATCCCGAAATGGCCGCACGTCTGTCTCCAGGCGACCGGCAGCGTGTGACGCGCGCCCTGGAGGTTCTGGATGCCAGCGGCCGGTCGCTCGCGGAGTGGCAACGTGCGCCCGGACAGCCCGCCGTGGACCCAGCCACCTCACTCAAATTCGTCTTGCAGCCCGACCGCGACGCCTTACGCAGCCGTTGCGACAGCCGCTTCGACGCAATGATGGACGCGGGTGCGCTGGCTGAAGTCGAGCGGCTCCTGGGCCTCGACCTGCCGCTCGATCTTCCGATCATGCGTGCGCTCGGCGTTGGGCCTCTGGTGGCACATCTCGCGGGCAGAACGACCCAGAGCGAGGCTGTGGCGCGCGCGAAGGCGGAAACGCGGCAATTCGCCAAACGGCAAGAAACTTGGCTTCGACGACATATGGTTACGTGGAATGCCATTGGTGCGCAAGAAACGGAAAGCGCTGCGGCGGATTGCTTCGCATTTATTCAATCATAGGCATTGACCCCGTATCATCACAGGCATAGCGTCGCCGGGATTTTCCGCCCCGGATCGCGCGCGGCCCACCCGCGTCCACTGTCCGATGACCAGTATGCGAAAGGACTGACAATCATGGCTCGCCAGATGACGGGTGCCGAGATGGTGATCAAGGCGCTTCAGGACCAGGGTGTGGAACACCTGTTCGGTTATCCGGGCGGTGCCGTCCTGCCGATTTACGACGAGCTGTTCCAGCAGGAGAAGGTAAAGCACATCCTGGTCCGCCAGGAAGGCGGCGCGGTGCACGCGGCCGAAGGCTATGCGCGCTCGACCGGCAAGGTGGGCGTCGTGCTCGTCACGTCGGGCCCGGGCGCAACCAATGCGGTCACTGGCCTCACCGACGCGCTGATGGATTCGATCCCCGTGGTCTGCATCACGGGCCAGGTGCCGACGCACCTCATCGGCAACGACGCCTTCCAGGAATGCGACACCGTCGGCATCACGCGGCCCTGCACCAAGCACAATTGGCTGGTGAAGAACGTGAACGACCTTGCACGCGTGCTACACGAGGCGTTCTACATTGCGAAAAGCGGCCGTCCGGGCCCGGTGGTCGTCGACATCCCCAAGGACATCCAGTTCGCCTCCGGCAACTACGTCGGCCCGTCGAACATCGCGCACAAAACCTATAAGCCCAAGATGAAGCCGGACCAGCCGGCCGTGCGTGAGGCGGTCGAGCTGATCGCCAACGCCAAGCGGCCGATCTTCTATACCGGCGGCGGCATCATCAACTCGGGCCCCAAAGCCAGCCAGCTCCTGCGCGAGCTGGTGCGGTTGACCGGCTACCCGATCACCTCGACGCTGATGGGGCTCGGTGCCTATCCGGCCTCCGACAAGCAGTGGTTGGGCATGCTCGGCATGCACGGCACCTATGAAGCGAACATGGCGATGCACGATTGCGACGTGATGATCAACATCGGCGCGCGCTTCGATGACCGCATCACCGGCCGCCTCGACGCCTTCTCGCCGGGCTCGAAGAAGATCCACGTCGATATCGACGCGTCGTCGATCAACAAAAACGTCCGCGCCGATATTCCGATCATCGGCGACTGCGCCTACGTGCTCGAGGACATGCTGCGGATCTGGAAGGCCAAGGCGCCGGTCATCGACAAGGCCGCGCACAAGGTGTGGTGGAAGTCGATCGAAGGCTGGCGCGCGAAGAAGTCGCTATCCTACAAAAACTCCAGCGACGTGATCATGCCGCAGTACGCCCTGCAAAGGCTGCAGGCGCTGACCAAGGATCGCGATACCTACATCACGACCGAAGTCGGCCAGCACCAGATGTGGGCCGCGCAATTCATCGACTTCGAGGAACCGAACCGCTGGATGACCTCGGGCGGCCTCGGCACGATGGGCTACGGCCTGCCGGCGGCGATCGGCTGCCAGCTTGCGCATCCGAAGTCCCTCGTTATCGACGTTGCCGGCGACGCCTCTATCCTGATGAACATCCAGGAGTGTTCGACGGCCGTGCAATACCGGCTGCCGGTCAAGGTGTTCATCCTCAACAACGAGTACATGGGCATGGTGCGGCAGTGGCAGCAGCTTCTGCACGGCAACCGCCTCTCGGAAAGCTATACCGAGGCGTTGCCGGATTTCGTGAAACTGGCCGAGGCCTACGGCTGGAAGGGTATGCGCTGCGAGCATCCGGCCGACCTCGACGACGCGATCAAGGAGATGATCGACACCAAGGTTCCGGTGATGTTCGACTGCCGCGTCGCCAAGCTCGCCAACTGTTTCCCGATGATCCCTTCGGGCAAGCCGCACAACGAGATGCTGCTCGGCGAGGACGTCTCAGACGAAGAGGTCGGCCGCGCCATCAGCAAGGAAGGCAAGGTGCTGGTGTGACGACGCGGCTCAGCCTTGTGCTGCTCGTCTTGCTCGGCGCGCTGTCCTCTGCGCCCGTGCGTGCCGCTGCGCCCGATTGGGACCGGACCGAGAACGTGCGCGAAGCCGCCGATCAGCTCGTGAAGCGTCATCGGGCCTCGGGTTCGAACGGCGTCTTGAAGTTTCTCGACGCCTGCTACCGCACGCACATGATCGCATCGAAGTTCACCCGCGCTCTCGAGGGATGCCTGGCACAGGACTACATCCATTCGCGCGTGCTCGTGGCGATCTATTCGAAGCTGCCGGACGCCGCCCGCGCCGATCCAAAGCTGCCGCGCGCGGCCGACATCGCGAAGGCCGTCAACGGCCGCTTCATCGCGATCTTCCAGCAGTACAAGTTCACCGTGAAGGAGGCCGACGCGCTGAAGGCTTCGATCGAGCAGCACGGCGTTCCGATTTTTCTCAAGGATCGCTTTCCAGCACCGGCCTCCGGCGAGAAGGGTCCCTAGCCCGATGCGCCTGGTCATCGCCAACAAGCTCTATTCGTCGTGGTCGCTCAGGCCGTGGCTCGTGCTGCGCGCCTTCGACGTCCCGTTCGAGGAAACGGTGATCCCCCTGCGCCAGCCCGATACCAAGGCGCGGATCCTGGCGCACTCGCCGACCGGCAAGGTTCCGGTGTTGATCGACGGTTTGGCTGAGGGAGGCGGGGCCGTGGTGTGGGAGAGCCTCGCCATCATCTCGTATCTCTCTGACCGCTTCCCCGAGAAGGGGATCTGGCCGAAGGGCGCCGCCGCGCTCGCACACGCCAAATCCATCTCGATGGAGATGCACGCCGGCTTCCAGACCCTGCGGCAGACATGCCCGATGAATCTCGGCAAGCGCTTTGCCGCCCCGCCGATCACCGACGATCTCAAGGCCAACCTCGACCGCATCGAGGACATGTGGCGCACCGCGCGGACACGTTATGGCAACGGTGCGGGGCCATTCCTGTTCGGCGCGTTCACGGCGGCCGACGCGATGTTCGCGCCCGTTGTCACACGATTGGATACCTACAGCCTCCCGGTTGCCGCCGACACGCGCGCCTACATGGATGCGGTGCTCGGGCATCCGGCGTTCGCCGAGTGGAAAGCCGCCGCCTTCCGTGAGCCGTGGCGGATCTCCGACTACGAGATTGGCCACACTGTCGTTGACGACTACCTGAAAGCCGCCTCTTGACGCCCGCCTTTTTAAGCTCCGGCCTCGCGGCCAGACCTGGAATGCCGCTTCCGATACGAGAGATCCCGATGCCAAATGCCAATCCGCAGACCCACTACTCCGCGCCCGCGTACAGCCAGGAAGTCGTGTCGCGCACGCTGTCCGTGCTCGTCGATAACGAGCCGGGAGTTCTGGCGCGCGTCATCGGCCTGTTCTCCGGGCGCGGCTACAACATCGACAGCTTGACGGTGACCGAGACCGAGCACGAGAAGCACGTGTCCCGCATCACCATCGTCACGCGCGGCACGCCCGCCGTGATCGAGCAGATCAAGCATCAGCTCGAGCGGCTCGTGCCCGTCCATCGCGTCCGGGATCTCACACTGGAAGGCCAGTCGCTGGAGCGTGAGCTGGCGCTGGTCAAGGTCGCGGGCAAGGGCGAAAAGCGCATCGAGGCGCTGCGGCTCGCCGAGATCTTCCGCGCCAAGGTGATCGACACCTCGATCGAGCACTTCGTCTTCGAAATCACCGGCAAGTCGTCGAAGATCGAGACCTTCATCGGCATCATGATGGAGCTGGGCCTGGTCGAGGTCAGCCGCACCGGCATCGCCGCCATTGGTCGCGGCGCCAGCAGCATGTGATCGAAGGACGGCCGGTCACGATCATTGAGAGCATGGGCGCGCTGAAAGTACGCGCCGACGGGCACGAAGCGCCGGGCGTCAGGTATCAGCCGCCGAAGGCGCCTTTGCCCTTTGCCTTCTTGTCGACGTTGGCTTCGGCCAGCGTGTGCGCGTGCTCCGACATCGTCACGGCTTCGTCGCTCGTCAGATAGAAGTCCTTCGTCGCCGTGCGGAAGCCAATCTTCTTCGGATCGCCCGATGCGTAGAGCGGCTTGGCGACAGGCGGCTTTGACGCGATGACGAGGAAGGCCAGGAGCACTGGGCGATAGTTGCCGACGTGCGTCCGTTCGCAGCGGTCGCGGCCCTCGGTTGCCTCGCAAGACTTCAGTGACGTGTAGGATGGGGCGGTCTTCTCATGGTCGGTGACGGCCTTTTCCATGGCTTCCAGGCACTGATCGATCGTCAGCTTGCCGCTGTCGGCGCAATCGCCGGACGCCGTATAGATGCCTTGGAATGGCGGTGCCTCTGCGACCTTTTTGCTGCCGCCGCCACCGCAGCCGGCCAACGCCAGCGCCGCGACCACGAGTGACAGCCTGCTCATTTTGCTCGAGGCCAGACGCATGGAACGAACCCTCCGGAAACCAGGGCATAATCTTTACCGGATGGCGGTTAGGGACCGGTTAACGCCCTGCTAACGGCCGGCGGACGTGTGATCGAGGGGGTCGCTTCGCGTTCCGAGGCTTCGCCGCGGCAGGAGAGGGGGCGCCGGCTGTTTGAAGCCGCCAAAACCCGCTGGAACAGGCGGGAAACCGTTGATCTTCCGGCGCGGCTGGTATTAAGTCCGGCTCTCTTTGGAGGCTCTTTTCCGAGGTTCTGGCCGCGCCTGTTGGCAGGCCGCCTCTCGTCGGGGCTTCATACACGCACAACTCGCGATACGCCGAAAACGAAGGAAAGCCCATGCGCGTCTACTACGATCGTGATGCCGATCTGAACCTCATCAAGTCGAAGAAGGTGGCCATCGTCGGCTACGGGAGCCAGGGTCACGCGCATGCGCTCAACCTGCGCGACAGCGGCGTCAAGGACGTGGCCATCGCGCTGCGCAAGGGCTCTGGCTCGTCGGCCAAGGCCGAGAAGGAGAAGCTCAAGGTGATGGAGGTGGCCGACGCCGCCAAGTGGGCCGACGTCATCATGATGTTGACGCCAGACGAGTTGCAGGCCGACATCTACCGCGATCATCTGCACGCCAACATGAAGAAGGGCGCGGCGCTGATGTTCGCGCACGGCCTGAACGTCCACTTCAACCTGATCGAACCGCGCGAGGATCTCGACGTCGGCATGGTGGCGCCCAAGGGGCCCGGCCATACCGTGCGCGGCGAATACCAGAAAGGCGGCGGCGTCCCGTGCCTCATCGCCGTCCACCAGGATCGCAGCGGCAACGCGCACGACCTCTTCCTGTCCTACGCTTCTGGCGTCGGCGGCGGACGCTCGGGCGTCATCGAGACGACCTTCAAGGAAGAGTGCGAGACCGATCTGTTCGGCGAGCAGGCCGTTTTGTGCGGCGGCCTGGTGGAACTGATCCGCGCCGGCTTCGAGACGCTGGTTGAGGCGGGTTATGCGCCGGAGATGGCCTACTTCGAGTGCCTCCACGAGGTGAAGCTGATTGTCGACCTCATCTACGAGGGCGGCATCGCCAACATGAACTACTCGATCTCCAACACCGCCGAGTGGGGCGAGTACATGTCGGGTCCGCGCGTCATCACGCCCGAGACCAAGGCCGAGATGAAGCGCATTCTCAAAGAGATCCAGACCGGCCAGTTCACCAGCCAGTGGATGCAGGAATGCAAGGCCGGTCAGGCCCGCTTCAAGGGAATCCGCCGCGGCAACGACGCGCATCAGATCGAGGAAGTGGGCGGCAAACTGCGCGCCATGATGCCGTGGATCGCCAAGAACAAGCTCGTCGACAAGGGGCGCAACTGATCCCTTTCGGCCTTCTCTGAAACGACGAGCCCCGGCCGTGCGTCCGCACGACCGGGGCTTTTCGCTGCTGAATCCGAAAACGCCTAGCGCGTTCAGACCGGCATTACTTCGTCACGGCAGGTGCCGTGCCCGGCGTCACCGTCTTTGCGTCGGCGGTGGGCTTTACGCCAACGGCCGGCGTCGCGGTCTTCGGGGTCTCGACCGGCTTGACTGCCGGCGCGGTCACAGCTGGCGTGGTCACGGCGGGAGCGGCAACCTTCGGCGCTTCAGCAGGCTTGGCACCTGTGGCGACAGCGGGTGCCGTGCCCGGTACGGTCGCCGGCGCAGCGGTCTTGGCGGCTTCGACAGCCTTTGCTGCGGGCGTTGTTGCGACGGGCGTCGTCGCCGCCGGTGCGGTCGCGGCCGGAGCCGCCGGAGGGGTTGCGCCCGACGTTGCGGGCTTGGCATCCTGGGCCATTGCGCCGGTCGACATCACGGCGGCAAAGACGGCGGCGGTCATGATCTTCTTCATAGGTCTCAGTCCTCGACTGCAAAGCGGCCTCCTCATCGGGCCGCAGTTCGCAATCAACATCATCATCGCGGCGCGCAGAAGTCCGTGCGCTGTCGGTTGCTTGAATGGAGCGTTCATCGCCGGTTCAGCCATGCCCATCCTCGGGAGACGCGGAACAGTTGTCGAATGAGGCGCAAGCGCTACTGCGCATCGCGGTGAAAACGGGCAAGGTGATCGCGACCGCTGTTGTCCCGAAGGAGATATCCATGCTGCGATTGATGAGCGCCTTGGCGCTGGCCGTGTCTGTGTCGTTCGCGTCTTTCCCGGCGGCGTACGCCGCGGAAGGCGAGGCGCGCTCGAAGGCGGGCTGGCCGAAGCCGACGCGGTCGGTGAAGCCCAACGAGAAACTGTGCAAGTTCAAGTTCTCGAATGGCGAGCGGACGGTTTGGATTTGCGAAAAAGCCCAGCCCTGCTGCGAATGGGAAGCGCTCAACAATTATGTGAAATGCGGCTCGACGGTCGCCGGCTGCCTCTGAGCGCCGGAATCTGAGACCGGCCAAGACCTCGTCCAAAGCCAACAGGGCGCACCGGGAGATTGCTCCCATGTGCGCCCTTCACTTCTACGCACGCAGCGCGGTTGCGTGTGGGCAACCGAAGCGCCAGCAATCAAAATTGGACCGGAAGACCCGCGCCGACCGCGTCGGGGAGGGAGGTGTGTGGCGGTGCAGCCGCCGCAGATCTTCCGGCTAAGGCACACAGCGGAACACGATGTCCGAAGTGCACCAAGGGTGGAAACGGGCGACGAAGAAGCGGGGAACCCCGCCGCCCGTACCAAACGGCTACCTTGCGGCGGCCGTCTTCGATCGAGGGTTCGACGCCTAACGGGACCGGTGCGGAATCCCGGTTGGCCGCGAGTGGACGACGATCCCCCGTTCAAATTGCCGACACATGCCGCCCGAACGCTTGCGGATGGCTTGTGTCAATCCTCTCGAAGCGCGCCCCACGCGCTTGTCAATTGCGCTCGTGATGCCGACGTCGCGCCGCCAAGTCGCGCTTCAACGCTCGGTAGCCGCGCTGTGCCATTGATCCAATTTCCGCCTCGGTACGGTCGCTGGCTGGACGGTTCCGCGACGGATGTGTGTGTTCGACGAGGTGGATTTGAGGCTTGAATCGTGGTTTCAGAATGAAGAAGAGAAGGCCGAATTGTGATTTATAATAATCGCTTATGCTCGCTATTTAATTATCTGCATTAATTAGAGGCGGCCGCTCAATGTACTCATTGCCGAAATAAAGATTTGCCTCGCATAAATCGTCGACGATAAAACGCGGGCTGTCAATCCGAGCGATCAATGACAGAATGCACCGCGTGACCACGAGACTGGCAACCGCTCCACCTGATCGCCCCAAGGGCCGCGTCGACCGCATCGAGAGCTGCGTCCTGACGGTCCGCGACCAGGCGTGGGCCTACGCCGACCGCAACGCCGCCGAGATCGATGCCTATTGGACGCAGCGCGCGAGCGGGCAGTCGGGTCTTTTCAACGGCACGGTTTACATGCTTGCCGACCAATCCCTGGATGCGGGTGCGTTCATCGGGTCGATGAAGCCGATCGCGTTCAAGAGCTTCTATTATTGGCGGGCGCAAGGGTTCCCCGATGCGGACTTGTTCGATGCGTTCGGCTCGGCGCTGATCCGGTCCGTGGAGGGTCATGTCTTGCTCGGCCGTCAGCGGGAGGGTCTCCTCAATGCCGGATTGAGCTATCTGCCAGGCGGGTTCATCGATCCCCGCGATGTCGATGCCGGGGGGGCGATCGACATCGCCGCAAGCGCTTTGCGCGAGGCATTGGAGGAAACGGGGCTCGACGCATCGGATCTTGTCCGCGTTCCTGGGTTCTTGCTGACGCGCTGCGCCCAGCAGATTTCGTTCGGCGTCGAATTCAGGTCGCCGCTCGGCTCGGCGGCTCTGGCCGAAAAGATGCGCCACTTTCTGCGCCGCGATACGGATGCCGAATTGAGCGACATCGACATCGTCCGCTGCACCGCCGATCTCACGGCCCTCGCGATGCCGCTCTATGCCGACGTACTGTTGAGATGGCTGTTCGCCGAAGCCGGAGCTTGACCCGGCGGTGCGCGATGGACCAACCCGGGTCGGGACAAATCGCGGCTGACGCTTTTCCATCGCCGCGCGATCGGGCACAGTGGCCCCTCCGCACTCCCTTTCCCCACATGCTGTCAAAGCCAAGCAATCAGGTCCGCTCGATGAAGCTACCGTTCCATACGCTCGACGTGTTCACTGCGACCCGGTTCGGCGGCAACCCGCTCGCCGTCGTGCTCGACGCGGCTGATCTAGACAGCGCCCAAATGCAGGCCATCGCGCGTGAGTTCAATCTGAGCGAGACGGTGTTCGTGCTGCCGCCTGAGGTTCCATCGCATTCGGCGCGGGTGCGGATCTTCACGCCGACCAGGGAAATGTCGTTCGCCGGGCACCCGACGATCGGCACGGCGATCCTGCTGGCGGAGCGGAAATCGCGCGGCGAGAACGGCGACGGAGATGCACTCCTGGTGCTGGAACTGGGCATCGGGGCGGTTCGCGTCGGCGTGCGAATGCGCAGCGGCATGCCGTCGTTCGCCGAATTTGACGCCCCGAAGCTGCCGATGCGCGCGGGCCAGCTTCAGCATCTGGAAAAGCTGGCGGCGGGTCTCGGACTGATCCCGAGCGAGATCGGCTTCGAGAACCATCGACCGACCTGCTATTCCGCCTCGAATGCATTTGCATTCGTGCCCGTCGCGTCGCGCGAAGCGCTCGACCGAGCCAGCGTTCATGGCGCCGCCTGGACGGCGGCGTTCGAGGACCAGGGCTTCGTCGGCGCTTACCTCTACACGCGGCAGTGCGTGCATAACTCGGCAGCGTTCAATGTCCGCATGTTCGCCCCCGGCGCGGGCATTCCCGAGGATCCCGCCACGGGTTCGGCCGCGGTCTGCTTCGCTGGCGTCATCAAGGATCTCGACGATCTGCCCGACGGCACCCACAAGCGGCTCATCGAGCAGGGGTACTTCATGGGCCGCCCGAGCCAGATCGCCTTGACGCTGGTCGTAGAGAACGAAAAACTGACCACAGTCAGGATTGGCGGGCAGGCCGTGCGCGTCACGTCGGGCGAGATCGAGATCTGATAACCACGGCGCGCTTGACGCTCCATCCGGCGCCAGGGCGGCCGATTGGACTTGCAATTTGTAAACGGCTTAGGCTTAGTCTCTCGGTGCGCTGCAACAGGCAGCGGCTCGAGTCCAGGTTTCCGAACACCGGCCATGCGCCATTTGACGACCACCGTCGGCCTTGTCCCACCCGCCACAGCATTTGGCGGCGTGGCGTTTGCGCGTGGTCTGGTCCGTCCGGCGCTCCTGCTCCTTACCGGCCCCTGAGCGGCGACGGTTCCGGCCTCGGCTGGGAACCGGTGCTCAGGGGATTGACGGTTTCGCGCTGAAGGATCAACGCCAGCCCCGTGCGACCGCGTGCGCCGGCACCCTGGCCTCCGAGAGAAAGCCTCCCAATGTCTACACAATCCGATCCAGCCGCCGTCGCATCGGGCGACCGCGTCGTCATCTTCGATACGACGTTACGAGACGGGGAACAGTGCCCTGGCGCGACGATGACGTTCGAAGAAAAGCTCCAGGTCGCCGACTTCCTCGACGAGATGGGCGTCGACGTCATCGAGGCCGGTTTCCCGATCGCGTCCGACGGCGATTTCGAGGCCGTCATGGCGATCTCCAAGCGCGTCAAGCGGGCGACGGTTGCCGGCCTCGCACGCGCCGGCGAGAAGGACATCGACCGCGCCGGCGAAGCCGTGAAGCACGCTCGCCGCGGACGCATCCACACGTTCGTGTCCACCTCTCCCGTACACATGAAATTCAAACTGCAGAAGACGCCCGAGCAGGTGCTCGACATGGTGGCGAAGCAGTGCGCGCGCGCCCGCAACTGGGTCGACGACGTCGAGTGGAGCGCGGAGGATGCAACCCGCACCGAGCACGATTTTCTGTGCCGCTGCGTCGAGACCGCGATCAAGCACGGGGCGACCACCATCAACATTCCCGATACCGTCGGCTACACGGTGCCGGAGGAATACTTCGCGCTCATCGCCATGCTGATTGCGCGCGTTCCCAACGCCGATAAGGCCATTTTCTCGACCCACTGCCACAACGACCTCGGCATGGCCGTCGCCAACTCGCTCGCCGGCGTCAAAGCCGGTGCGCGTCAGATCGAATGCACGATCAACGGCATCGGCGAGCGGGCCGGCAACGCCGCTCTAGAGGAGGTCGTGATGGCGATGCGGACGCGCAAGGACGTGCTGCCGTTCGCGAACGGGATCGACACGACCATGCTGACGCGCGCCTCCAAGCTCGTCTCGGCGGTGACCAACTTCCCGGTCCAGTACAATAAGGCGATCGTCGGCCGGAACGCCTTCGCGCACGAGAGCGGCATCCATCAGGACGGAATGCTGAAGCACCAGGAAACGTACGAGATCATGACGCCCGAGAGCGTCGGCTACGGCAAGACCTCGCTGGTCATGGGCAAGCATTCCGGCCGCAACGCGTTCCGCCAGAAGCTGAAGGAGATTGGTTTCGAATTGGGCGATAATCAGCTCGAAGACGCCTTCACGCGCTTCAAGGCGCTGGCCGACCGCAAGAAGCACGTCTACGACGAGGACATCGAGGCACTGGTCGACGACAATGTCGCCCATGCCCATGACCGCATGAAGGTCGTCGCGCTGACCGTGATCGCCGGCACGATGGGTCCGCAGTCGGCGACGCTGACCCTCGATATCGACGGCCAGCATCAGACGGTGCAGGCCACCGGCAACGGTCCCGTGGACGCGACGTTCAACTCGATCAAAATGCTCGTCCCGCACGAGGCCAAATTGCTGCTCTACCAGGTGCACGCCGTGACCGAGGGGACCGACGCCCAGGCCGAGGTCTCCGTGCGCCTCGAAGAGGACGGACGCACGGTTACCGGACGTGGCGCCGATACCGACACGATGGTCGCCTCCGCGAAGGCCTATGTCGCCGCGCTCGGCAAGCTCATGGTCAAGCGGCAGAAGACCGCGCAGGCGCAGCAGGGCGTCTGATTTTCCGGGTCGCCTACACAACCCACGTCATGCCGGTCCCACGGACCGTCATGACGTGGGTAAGACTTTTCCGATATGTTGGCCGCACCGGGGGCCACAGCCACAGCGCCCCAGCACATCGAGGGTAGAGCTGCACGATGGGACTTGGGGTCGCGAGCGCCTTTTCGGACGACATCGCCATCGACCTCGGCACTGCCAATACGTTGGTGCACGTCGCCGAACGCGGGATCATCATTGATGAGCCGTCGGTGGTGGCGCTCAGGACGCGCGGAGCCGTCCGCGAGGTGCTTGCTGTTGGCCAGAAGGCCAAGCAGATGGTCGGCCGCACGCCCGAGAGCATCGAGACGATCCGGCCGTTGCGCGATGGCGTTATCGCCGATTTCGTCGCCACCGAGGAAATGCTGCGCCAGTTCATCAAGCGCGCGAAATCCATGCTCGGCTTCCGCCGTCCGCGCATTCTCATTTGCGTCCCGGCCGGCGCCACACCCGTCGAGCGCCGCGCGGTCTATGAAACGGCGGTCTCCGCCGGTTCGCGCAGGGTCTACCTGATCGAGGAGCCGGTGGCCGCCGCCATCGGGGCCGGGTTGCCCGTCGACGAGCCGACTGGCTCGATGGTGATCGACATCGGTGGCGGCACCACGGACATCGCGGTGCTGTCGCTCGGCGGCGTCGTCGAGGCGCGGTCGTTGCGGCTGGCGGGAAACGCGATGGACGAGGCCATCATCCGCTATGTGCGCCGCAAGCATCAACTTCTGATCGGCGAAGCCAACGCCGAGCGGATCAAGATCGAGGCCGGTTCCGCCATGACCAACGCCAATGGCCGCGCGACCGAGATCCACATTCGTGGCCGCGACCTTCGGCAGGGACGACCCAAGAGCATCGTTCTCGGGCCGCACGACATCGCCGAGGCGCTGGAAGGCCCAATCGAGGAAATGGCTGAGTTCATTCAGCGTGCGCTCGAAGACCTGCCGCCCGAGGTGTCGACCGACATCTGCGAGCGGGGCATCCACCTCACCGGCGGCGGCGCCCTCCTGGACAAGCTCGATATCGAGTTGGAGCGGCGCGTCGGCGTGCGGTTCCTGCGCCCCGCTCATCCGATGCATTGCGTCGTGATGGGCTCGGCGATGGTGCTCGCCAATCTTTCCAACCGCGAGCATCTTTTGATCCGCCCCTGAGATCCCGGTCCGCATCCGGTCTGCACCCGCGTTTACGATAGTTGCGAGTGACGAGACGCCCGGTTCCACGCCGCGGCCGGCACCTGTTACAACTGCGGCCTGGGCGGATCGACCGCCCGCGGACAGCGTGCCATCCGGCGCGTCGCGTCGACAGGCCGAGCGGACCGATGAGACGGCTTCGAGATAACCCTTTGAACTTGACCCGCCGCGGGGCGAGCGGCCCGTCGCGCCGGAGATTCCGGGCGGTGCTCGCCATTCTCGTTGTTGTCTCGGCGGGGCTCATGGCACTCGATCGGCTCAATCATCCCGTCGTGCGCGACATCCGCTGGCGCGTCTCCGATTGGTTGACGCCCGTGCTGGCGGCCGCCGTGGAACCTCTGCAACCCGTGCGCTGGGCCCTGCGCAAGTTTGCCGACCTTTCGGCGATGAGAGCGGAACTCGATCGGCTTCGCGCGGACAGCCGCAAGCTGGCTGCAGCCGAGGCCCAAGCGGCCGACCTCGAACGCCGGCTGGCCGAACTGTCGGCGTTGGCGCGCGTCGTCCCCGATCACGCCTTGCCCTTCGTCTCCGCTCGCGTCGTCGCGACGTCGAGCGGGGTCTTTGTGCGCTCGCTGTCGATCGACGCCGGCCGGGATCACGCGGTGCGCAGCGGCTATCCTGTCGTCAGCGGTAGCGGCCTCGTTGGCCGCATCGTCGATGCCGCGCCGGCGTCCGCCCGCGTTCTGCTGCTGACCGACCTGACGAGCCGCGTTCCGGTCATTGTCGGCAAGGCCGCCGTGCGCGCAATTATGAGCGGCGACAACAGCCGGCAGCCGCGGCTCGAGTTCGTTGCTTCCGATGCGCGGATCGCGGACGGCGACGAGATCGTCACCTCGGGGGTCGGCGGGGTCTACCCGCGCGGGCTGCACGTCGGCCGGCTGGTTCTAGGTGCGCGCGTTCCCCGCGTCACATTGCACGCGGCACTCGACGATCTCGACTTCGTGTCCGTGCTCATGCACGCCACCCCGCTCGGTGACCTCGACAACGACACGGCGCCGGCGGCGAACGGAGCAGGGGTCGCTCCGCGCGCGCTCGCCGGCAAGGGTGGGCATTCCGGGCCGGAGCGCGCGCCATGAGGCATTTGCGCCTGCCACTCGTCACTGCCTTGTCGGTGCTCTTCGCAACCGTCCTTGCAGCCTTGCCGTGGGGGCTTCCTGCCGAGCTGCGGCAGGTCCCGCCGTTGCTGCCGTTTCTCGTCCTTCACTATTGGACGATGCGTGACGCCCGCCTCATGCCGGAAATTCTGGTGTTCGCGGCGGGAATTGCCCTCGACATCGCAACCGGAGGGCCCGCCGGCTATTGGTCGCTGATCTATCTTGCCGGCTACGCGCTCACGCTCGGCGCATCCATGACGGTTCTGGCGTCGGACGCGTTGAGCCGCTGGCTGTTGCTGGGCGTCACGCTGTTGGCCCTCAGCCTCGTCGAGATTGCGCTCGCGACCATCTACTTCGCCACTGCCGCCAACTGGTCGACGCCGCTCGTCGCCGCCCTCGTCGCGACGATGATCTATCCGCTGGTGGCCGCACCCTTGCGCGTCTTCGCCGGTCCGCGCACGGCGGCGACCGCGCGCGATCCGTCGTGGGGCCGGGCCACATGAGCGATCGCGACGAGGACGTCGACAACATCATGCAGGCGCGGTTCTCGCGGCGCCTCTTACTGCTCGGTCTCGGTCAGCTGGCCTGTTTCGGGGCGGTCGGCGCGCGGCTCTATCAGCTGCAGGTGATGGACGAGAGCCGCTATGCGCCGCTGGCGGAGGACAACCGGCTTGCCGTTCATATTCTTTCACCTGAACGGGGGCGCATTCTCGACCGCTTCGGGCTACCTCTGGCCACCAACGACGAAGGCTTCCGCGCCATCCTGATCCCCGGCCGCGGCGGCAACTTGCGCCGCACACTTGCCGTTTTCTCGCGCGTCGTCGCGATGACCGGCGCGGAACAGGACCGTCTCGTCATGCGCGCCCGGCAGCATGGCGCAGCCAGTCCTCTCGTGCTCGCCCCCGCCTTGTCCTTCGAGCAAGTGGCCCAATTGGGTATTCTCGCCCCGCGCCTCCCCGGCATTCAAACCGAACGCGCGCCGCAACGGCGTTATCACCACGGCTATGCCGTGGGCCACGTCGTCGGCCACGTCGGCGGCGTCGAGCGGCTCGCGCTGGATGATCCGCAACTTCTTCGGCAGCCCGGCATGAGGATTGGCAAGGCGGGGATCGAACACGGGATGGAGGATGAGCTGCGCGGCGTCGCCGGCACGCGCCAGCTCGAGGTTGACGCGCGCGGGCATATCGTGCGCCTCATGGACGAGACGGCGCCCAGCCCCGGACGTGATGTCGTCTTGACGATCGACACGGCCCTGCAAACGCGGGTCATGACACGGCTCAGTCGCGAGCGGTGCGGCGCGGTCGTGGCCATGGATGCGACGACCGGCGAGGTTCTGACGTTGGCGTCCGTGCCGTCGTTCGATCCCGGCGATCTCGTTCGCGGCGGCGTCGCGGACGCCTTGCAGCGCCACGTGCAGGATCCCGACAAGCCTCTATTGAACCGGGCCATCGGAGGGCTCTATCCGCCCGGTTCGACATTCAAAATGGTGACGGCCCTTGCGGCTCTCGAAGCGGGCATCGTCACGCCGAAGGATCGCGTCGCCTGCGATGGGAGCTTCCATCTCGCCGACCAGCAATTCCGTTGCTGGAGCCGGAACGGCCACGGTGCGGTCGATCTCGAGCGCGCGCTCAAGGTCTCCTGCGACGTCTATTTCTACGAGCTGGCCAGCAAATTGGGCATCGGACCGCTGTCGCGAATGGCCCGTAGGCTCGGATTGGGCGAGATCTATGACTGCGGGATCGCGCTGCACACGTCCGGCGTCGTTCCCGATCCCGACTGGAAGCGTCGTGAACTCGGGCGGGGCTGGCTCGGCGGCGAAACCGTGCTCGCCGGGATCGGGCAGGGGTATGTGACCGCGACACCGCTCCAACTCGCGGTCATGACGGCGCGGATCGCGACCGGATTGAAGATCCTGCCGACGCTGATCCGCTATGAGAACGGTAGGCGGCCGCTGACGGATGCCGATGCCTTCGCGCCACTCGATCTATCCGCCTCAGCCCTCGATGCCGTCCGTCGCGGAATGCTGGCCTCGATCAACCAGGATGGCGGAACCGGCCAACGCGCGGCGATCGACAGCCGGACTGCCGAGATGGCAGGCAAGACCGGAACCTCTCAGGTCAGCCGTGCGTCGGGAGATAAGCCGCAGGCCGAACTGGCCTGGGAGCTGCGCGACCACGCCCTGTTCGTCGGCTATGCGCCTGCCGACGCCCCGCGCTACGTCGTGTCGGTGGTCGTTGAGCATGGCGGCGGCGGCGGCGCCGTCGCGGCTCCGCTCGCCCGCGACGTGATGGAGATTCTGCTCGCGGAGGACCCTGTCGGTAGGCCGGTCTTCCGATTGCAGGATCAGGCCATCCCGCACGGCTCGGGCGAACGTTCCGAGTATGAGGGGCGCGGATGACCGTCGGCAACATGTTCGGCTCCCGGCATCGGCTCAGCATCGGCCAAAAGCTTTGGCGCGTGCCTTGGACTCTGCTGCTGCTCGTCGTCCTGGTGGCGGCAGCGGGCGCCGCGACGCTCTATTCCGTGGCAGGTGGCTCGCTGGAGCCTTGGGCATCGAGGCACGCCGCACGCTTCCTCATGGGTCTCGGCTTGGCGCTGGCCATCGCCGTCGTCCCGCTCGAGACGTGGCTGCGTCTTGCCTATCCGGCCTATGCCGTGGCGCTGGCGCTTCTGCTGATCGTGCCGTTCGTGGGCACCGAGGTTCTCGGCGCGCGACGCTGGCTGACGCTTGGTTCGATCAGTTTGCAGCCATCCGAGCTGATGAAAGTTGCACTCGTCGCCGCCTTGGCCCGCTACTATCACGATCTGTCTCCGGCGCGCATCTCGCATCCGCTACAGGTCGCGCTGCCACTCGCCATGATCGCCGTTCCCGTTGTTCTCACGTTGAGGCAGCCCGATCTCGGCACAGCGACGTTGTTCGCCGCGGTCGGGCTCGGCCTGATGATGCTCGCGGGCGTGTCGGTGCTCTATGCACTCGCGGGCAGCGTCGCAGCCATCGCCACAGCGCCCGCCATTTGGTCGTCGCTCCATGCTTACCAGCGGCGGCGCATCGAAATCTTCCTCGATCCCGAGAAGGACCCGCTTGGAGCCGGGTATCACATCGCCCAATCGAAGATTGCGCTCGGCTCCGGCGGCGTCTCGGGGCGCGGCTTCATCCAGGGTACGCAGAGCCAGCTCGACTTCGTGCCGGAGAAGCACACCGATTTCATCTTCACCATGTTCGCCGAGGAATGGGGGTTTGTCGGCGCGATCGCGCTCATCGCCGTATTCGCGATCATCGTCATCAAATTGCTGATCATGGCCCGCGCTTGCGGTTCGGTGTTCGGTCGCTTGCTGATCGCCGGGTCTGCCCTGTCGCTGTTCGTCTACGCATTCATCAACACCGCGATGGTGACCGGCCTCGTACCGGTCGTCGGGGTTCCACTGCCATTGTTTTCCTACGGCGGGACGGCGATGATCACCATGCTGGCCGGCCTCGGCCTGGCGATGAGCGCGCGGGTTCATGGCCGCGACATCCTTCCTGGACCGCCGCCGCGCCTGCCGGGCTGAGCGCGCGGGCCCCGGTAATCGGCTCATCCGGCCGGGGACGCGACGCCGCACTCTTTGCCCTGGACATGATCCGAAGCGGGTGCTACTTCACCGTCGATCGGGGCCCATAGACGGGCCCCTTTGCCGTCCATGCGGGTCCGACGGATCCCAGGGCGATGGCGGGCGAGTAGCTCAGTTGGTAGAGCAGCTGACTCTTAATCAGCGGGTCCGGGGTTCGAGTCCCCGCTCGCCCACCAATGATTTCAATAGGTTAGGCCGCTGACGGATCGCCCGCAAAATGCCGGGTCGCCACCGGGTCGCCACCGAAACGGCAAAGCGTCGCAATTTATCACCCTCGACCGCCTTTGTCGCCTCGCGGCGAGCGGCAATCGCTTCCCTCGTCTGCCGACCATGACGCCATGCGCCGTTGCGCTCGCGAGAGCAATCCCGAAATGTACTACGGGGCACCCTGCGCCTCGCCGACAACGACGAACGGCGCCCAGCTCCGCGGATGGCGATCGTCTTCGGTGCGGGCTTGAGACAACATCCTAATCTGCGCCTGTTGGAATGCTTCGAGGCTACCCACACCCGCCACGCCCGACTTGATTCTGAATAGATCAGCCATGAGAGTCGCCGTTGCATCGTCGCTGACGTCCCAATGCGACACCACGAGCGTCCGTGCTCCGGCATAGAAGAAGGCCTGCGCCAATCCGGAAAGTGCTTCGGCGCCGGGGCCTTGGCTGGAGGCCGTATTGCATGCCGAAAGTACGACCCATTCCGCGTCCAGCTTGAGGCCGGCAATCTCGCTGGCCTGCAAGAGCCCGTCGTCGTTGTCCGTTGCGCTTTCGGGCACCGTCAGGACCAGCGCGGGCTCCGCCTTCTGGCGTTCGA
This sequence comes from Hyphomicrobium sp., assembly GCA_022843145.1. GTDB lineage: Bacteria > Pseudomonadota > Alphaproteobacteria > Rhizobiales > Hyphomicrobiaceae > JAKAML01. The sequence goes on along the minus strand of JALHOF010000010.1, from coordinate 2,294 downwards.
GGCTTTTAAGGTCGCCGGCCATCAACCCATGCGTTGCGAAGTAGACTATTCGAAACCGGTCAAGAGCAGTTCGCTTAACCGCTGCCTCGGTCGCTTGCGTCCCCAACAGGACTTGGACGGGTCCGGCCATTGTCTTGGATATTGCGTCGACCTCCCGTCGCGTTCCCGGCAATTGTTGTAGGCGGCGAAGTTCGTTCAGATCGACCTGCTTGCCTTTGTAAACGCGCGTCAGCGACGGCCGCGTTGGTGGCGGACCTCTGCCTCGATGATCACTGCTATCCGCCGCCGACTTGTTGAAAATCGGATCGGCGAACGCGACCATAGACGACTGGGGCGCCTGCACAGCCGCTGCCTCGCGCAATGCGGCGAGACTGGCGACGGACGGCAGTACACCGACGGCGTGCCGTAGCACCAGCCAGTCCGCGTCCTTGAGCCCGCCTTTGGGCGGTCGAGTAGACAGCAACTGGAACGGCAGGCTAGTCAACGCGCCGTTGGCCACGATGAGCAATCGCTTCTCTAGCGCCCCTGCGGCCTCGAATTGCTTGAACAGGCGCCGATAAAGGTCGTGCCCGGCTTCGAGGTCGAACGGCAAATCTCGCTCGAATGTCAGCGATTGGCGGATCTTCGTGACAGCCTCAGTCAGATTCCCACCTGCAAAGTCGAGCGCGACCCACTCGGATCGAGTCTTGCTGATGGCCCACGCAAAACTGACGCTGTCGATATCGTAGACGATCAGTGTTTCGTCGGGTCGCAGTAAACTGCGAACCTGTTCCAGCGTCAGCGTCTGCGACCGGCTCAACGCCGCGTAGCGAGGGAACCGAGCGTTCAATTCACTCTTCCGCTGTTGTCGTTCGGCGTCGATGGTTTCGAGCTGCTGCCGCGCTTGACGTTCGACTGCCATGTTGCGGCGCCGCGGCTCCATCGACGCCGCCTCGACCAGCGCCCGCACCAGCTTTTCGCTTTCGGCGGCGAGGTCCTGCTCGACGCGGATCAGCGCGGCAAGATCATCGGTCCCGGCGGCGAAGCGAACGGCGAGATTCGAAATCGCTGCAGCAGCCGCGGACCTCCGTCCTTGCTGGACGGCTTGGAACGCCGCCTCGATGGCCACGTCCTTCTTCAGCAGGCCAGTCAACATGGCGGCGTGCAACACCCTAAGATGAGTGAGCTTGTCGCGGTCGCGTTCACCCGCCGGCCGCTGTATCAGCGCAATTGCTTCCGCGATCTTTCCTTGAGCGCGCAGGCTGTCGGCAAGACTGTCTATGTAGTAGCCGGCGACGAGGTTGCCCTGCCCATACAGCGCTTCGTTCTGTTGCAGCGCCTGTGTCAGCATTGGCTCCGCTTCGGCTGCCCTACCAATCCTCAATAGGAAGTTGCCGACATTCGATAGCGCCGAAACCGTCGTCGGATGGCCGGTGCCCAACTCGCGCTCGGCGGTCGCCAGCGCCCGGCGATAGGCGGCTTCGGCGTCCTCGATGCGCCCGAGCTTCTCGTCGGCTTCGGCGATGTTCTCAATCGTACCAATCATGTCGCCGTACGCATTGGAGCGTATTGGATAAGAGCGGCTCCGCAATTCGCGATTGCCGAGATCCAGCCGCAAAACGCTATCCAGAACCTGTCGCGCGGCGCTCCATCGCCCCTGCAACTTCTCGACCGTGGACAAACCATCCAGCGCGCCACCCATAACCAAACCTGACGACTGACCCAACGTGTTCGCGATGCTGAGTGCACGCTCGTAGACCGCTTTCGCTTCCTCGTATCGGCCCATCTTGAGATAGACGACCCCAAGTCCGATAAGGAAACTCGCGGCATCGAAACTGTTGACCCCTTTGCTCCGCTCGGCGCTTTCCAATGCGCGCCTTAGAGTGCTTTCGCCATCTCCGAGGCGGCCGCGGTCCAACTGGATTGCCGCGATATTGCGCAACGTGGTGCGGACATTTATGTGATCAGGACCGAACACGCGCGTGATGACCGCCAACGAGCGGTCGAACGTCGCTTCTGCCTCGTCGAGACGCAAAAGCTCCTTGTACATGAGTGCTAATGTGTTCAACGACTTCGCCAAGCCCTCGGTCGCCGGCCCTCCTGCCGCAGCGAACGCGCCGGCCGCCTCTTCGGCTAGAGGAAGTGCCTCTGCATAGCGGCCGGCGCGGACGAGTTGATCAACCTGACTAGTCAGAGCTGTTCGCCGTCAGGACCTGTCGGACAGATTGAGCTGATTGCGTAGGGGAGTGTTTCCGGCTCATCGTAACCCCACGGAGGGACACGATGAGACAGCGAGACAAGCAGGCTCTGCAGAG
>JALHOF010000009.1:61024-202683 GCA_022843145.1 Hyphomicrobium sp. | reverse complement strand
AGCGCCGCGGCCCGGCGCCGACCGGCGGTGCAAGACCGCTCCACAAGAACGGAAAAGCCACAATAGGCGGCGACTTGGGGTCAGACGGACTGCGACGGGGCGGCGGAGAGCCGCATACTCACTAACCACACCCGCGGCTCTCCGCCGCCCCGCCCCTCGCTGGTTCAGCCAGCGCCGACGTTGCCAGCCAACCCCGCGCGCTCCGCACGCAGGCTTGATCACGCGTGCTCCGCACGGTGTCGCGGAGACTTGGGCCGTATCCCATGTTCATTGCCGCCCGCCCAGCATTGCCCCCGTCACACCTGGGTGCGATAGTCCGGCCCGTCGGATCGGCGCAGGGGTGAAGCCGCGCCGCCGAGCCTGGAATTTCGTGAAGTGGGGGTATGATGCGGAAGCTCGTTCTCGGTCTCACGGTGGCCGTCACTGCTGTGGCAGCCATCGCAAGCGTCACCTATGCGGTCGCACCGGCGCCTGAGCGCAGCCGCCCGGCGGGCAAGGCGCGCACGACTGCCCCGCCTGGACCGGAAGTCTGGCCGATGCCGGTCGGACAGTTTTTTGCGGGCAAGTATCTCGAGCGGTCCGACGTCGTCCTCACGCGGCGGGACGGCGACGCGGTGTCCTACCTCATCCGTTGGGCGACCGGCTCGATATTTTCGCATTCGGCGCTGGTGTTCTCCGGCCCGCAGTTCGAGACCGGATATTCGTCGACTTTCGTCATCGAGGCCGGGAACGGCGGCGTCGACCTGACCAAGCTCGACGATTACGTCAACGATAAAAGCTCGTTCATCGCCATCAAGCGGTTGCGCAGACCGTGGTTCGACGAGCCCAAGCAGGCGCGTGTGCGCGGCGTGATGCTCGACAAGATCAAGGCCAGCTACAATTACTGGGCGATCGCACGGATCGCGCGCAACATCTGGTTCGGCGTGCAGCAAAAGGTGCAGGGCAAGGAACAGACGATCGAGACCTATCGCAAGAACGCCTGGACGCCCCCGCAGGACTTCATCTGCTCGGGCCTCGTGCAGCTCGGCTTCATCGAAGCGGCGCTGTCCTACATCGAGTCAGGCCAGATCCCGCCCGAGGCGATCACCGACGTGATCTTCCACAAGGACGCGGCGTCGCGCCTGCCCGCCGCGCCCGATTGGAAGCTTTTCGAGCCTGACCAGGCCAAGACCACGGCGATCCAGTTCGGCCAGCAGCTCGCCTCCGAACTGGAGAGCGTCACACCTGAAGACATCGCCCGCTCCGACAAGCTCGAATGGCTCTACTTCATCCGGCGCGGGCGCGTGCACAAGATCTCGAGCTACGAAGACGCGCAGCGGCTGGCCCGCTGATCGTCGGACTAGTGGAATCAGCGCGACGGCGGTGGTGACCGATCGACCATTGCCGTCGCCGAACGCACCAGCGCAGCCAATACCGACGGAAGTGGCTCATCGACGAGCATCCGACGAGCGTGGTCCGACATCCAGGTGTGACGGCTGTCCGATGCCCCGCGCGTCACGAGAGCAGCACCTGCCGTGTCCTGTGTCGTCAATCGCTCCGCAACGGCGCGCAAGGCGTTGCGCAATTCCTCGTTGGTGGCCTTGTCGATCCACGTCAGGCGGATCGCCTCCTGAACGACCTCGCCGGGTGCACCCGCGCAGCCCGCAAGACAGATCACGTCACCAACCGCGGGTTCGCTGCCGGGGTGGGGATGAGCTTGCGGGGACGCTGGCTTGTCGAGTGTGGGGAGATCCGCTGACGACGGCTTCATTTCCCGCGTGGCCGACATATCGCGCGCTTTCACGGTGATCGTCGTCGCCCCGGCATTGGCCGCAACCACCCTGGCGTGCTGACGCACCGTGACGATCTTCGGCCCGCCTCCGCCGCAGCCAGCCAGACAGATCAGCACGTCGCGATCGGGATGCGCCGCGAGGATGGCGCCGACCCGATTGTCGTTTTCCCCGTTGGGTGACAGTTGAACTATGCTGTCGGTCTCAGCTTCGACGGCCGTTGGCACATTGGTGACGAAAGGAACCGGCGGTTCGGAGTTCGGCGGCAGCCCCGCTTCGTCGTCATCGGCATGCACCGCCGTGAACGATATCAGCGCGAACAGACTCCCGCAGGCCCATGCGGCGGCCTGCCTACTGCGAACTCTGCTCGACATGACCCGGACACCGATCGACGATGGAACTGAACCGGATCAATCTGAACGACGTGTCCTAACAATTCCCCAACGCGCCGAACGCGACATCTTGTCGTCGGCATATACTCAGTATCGAGATAGCACTGATCCAAAGGATCATTTCGCTGCGGCGCACAAATGCTCAGCCTGCGGCGTTAACCATATCTCCCTGCTCGGCGCGACTTTCGCCCCAAAGGCCTGCAACAGGTGCCTTAACCTTAACAACACTGGAGTGAGATCATGGTCATCAGTCATGCCGCGCGTGGAGCCGCCGCCGCGTTGGCGCTAGCTGGCTTCGCCGCAGCCGACGTCATGTCGGGACCGGCGGACGCGGCATCCGGCAAGAAGGCGTCGAACTGGTCCTACCAGCTCCAAGGCGACATGAATTCGACGGCGCGTACCAACTCCGATCTCGCTGTCGTCGACCCCGACCACACCGGAAGCCCGCAGCGTTTGAAGAAGAAGCCCGGTGGCGGCGACCGTCCCGTCCTCGCCTACATCTCTGTCGGCGAGGCCGAGACTTGGCGCGGCTACTATAAGAACGGCAAGGGCGGCAAGAACTGGAACACCGGGAAGACCCAAGGCTGGGGCAACAACTACGCCGTCAAGTATTGGGACCCGGAGTGGAAGAGCATCGTCAAATCGCGCGTCCGCAAGGCCCTTGCGCAGGGCTATGACGGCGTCTACCTCGACCGCGTGGATACCTACGAGAACGTCAAGGCACCGGGCGGTTCGCGCGCCGAGATGATCAAACTCGTCAAGGAAGTGGCGGCAGAGGCGCGCTCGACCAAGGGCGGCGCCAAGGTTTATGTGCAGAACGCCGAAGAGCTTCTCACCGACAAGAGCTACGTCGCCTCCATCGACGGCATCGCGAAAGAGGATCTCTATTACGGGATCAATCACGATGGCCGCCGCAACAGCAAGGGCGATATCGACGCCAGCGTGAACCTGCTCAAGAAAGCCAAGGCACAGGGCAAGGCCGTGCACGTTGTCGAGTATGTCGGCGGCAAATCGCGGTCGTCGGCCGAGGGCGAGATCCGCAAGCAGGGCTTCGTACCGGCGTTTGCGCCGCGGCAGCTTCAGCGCGCGTCAGACTGAGCTTGCACGTTTCGATCTCTGAACAACGACAACGGCGGAGGCCAAGCGGCCTTCGCCGTTTTGCCAACTCACCGGGTCCGCGATACCCGATCCGAGTTGATCTGCTGGAACCATTCGCCCGATGGATTGGTCACAGCGCGCGGCGCATTCGCCATCGTGGCGCGCTTCTTCCTGGCGAGCGCGGCACTGCGGCCGGCATCGCGCTTCGGTGTGTCATGAGCCTTCGTCGATGTCGTCATCCAGCGGTTCGCATCCGCGCCGGTGGCCCCGTGTTGTCGCGTCTCGCGCGCCGGCACGGCAGATCGGGCAGCCATCAGCGCATCGGCCTCGGCGCGAGCGGCAGCCTGAACCGCGGCGGTTGACGCGCTGCGGTAAGACCGCACCTGGCCATAGCAGCCCGCCACGCACGTTATGTCGCCCGATGCCGCAGCTTCGACAGGCTGCGCCACTGCCATCGCGTTCGACTCGGAATGAGCGCCTTGTGCGGGCAATGTCGCCGCGGTCGGTTCCAGCGTGCTCGCGATCTCGATGTTGGTCGCAACCTTGGGCGCAAACTGCACGATACGGCTCGCACCGCCATAGCAGCCCGCTTCGCACATCACGACGTTATGGCCCGGATATGCCGCCTGCAGCGAAATCTGCTTGGCGGCATCGGCCGCATCCTCGACAAGGCGCGACTTGGCGCGCTTCGAATAATAGTCGTCCTCGGGAAGACTTTTTGCCGGCTCGACGGACGGCTTGGCTGACTTCGCACGCGGGACCGGCTCGGGTCCGTGCGCGGGTTCGTCGACGGTGTCGGACGCAATCACCGGCTGTTCAGAAGTGTCCGCAACCGAAGCGACCCCTGAGACTGCGAGCATGGCCGCAGCAATCATCCAGACCGGGGCGCTCGAGAACGTCGCCCGGAACGCGCTACACTTCGTCATTCATCTCACCAAATTTGACGCCAAAACGACCACCAAACCCGTTGATTGTCCCAGGAAGTGGTTAATCAAACGCAATCGAGCCAACCGAAAAGACGCACTCGATCAACGCGCGTGCCGAAAAATCGCGCTCTCGCCCGGCCCCGCGTTGAGGATGCGGATATTGCGGAAATCCGTTTCGGGATGCGCGACCGGCGGCGGTGCAGAAGCGCGGGCGGTGCGGGGGGCGGGCGTGCTGGCCGCAATCTTCTTCGCGGCGGGTGGCGTCGCTGGCGGCGTCGCCAGGCGCGGCAACTCCTTCAAAACCGGCACCGGATTGGCTCGCGCGCTGACAGGCTGCCGCGATCCGGTGGTTCGGATGACTGGACGTGAATCGTCGGCGGACAGTTCGGCGCGCGGCATTGCTGCCTCGTCGCCAGCCGCCTCGGGTGCGCTTGCGGGCACCTCCCCGTAGTATGCGGCGATGCACGGGTCCTTGCGCTTCATCGCTTCGAGCTGACCGAACCTGACGTAAGCGACCCGCCCGCCTTCGCAGACATAGGCCTCGTCCGCCACCGCAGCGTTTTGAAGCGGCGGAATGACGAGACCCGCCGCGACGAGAACCGAAATCAATGTGCCCCGCATACCATCCCCCGACAGAAAACTGTCCTGTCACGATATGGGACGCGCGTTGAGAAACCGTTGACCGCAGGCGAATGCTATTTGATCGCCGGATATCGCCAATAGGCGCCGTTCTGCGTCGGCACGCGTTCGAGGATCGGAATGCGCTTGTCCGGCGGACGCTCCCCGGTCTGGATCAAGAGCGCGATATCGTTCAACAGCGTATTGTTCTCGGCATAGCCCGAATGATTGATGCCGAGCCCATCCATGCTCGCGGCGCTGACATCGATCGTGTCCACGCCGGGCAGCACCACCGGCCCCTGCTCGGGAACGTCACCAGCGCGCGGCACGCCGCCATGGAAGCGCCGGGAGACGATCAGCGCCCGGTCATTGCTCGCGGCATAGAGCGTGATGCCTTTGGCGAAGCCCTGGATGGTGCGCGCGATATTCTCGAAGTTGTCACGGTCAACGTCTGGCGCAGCCGAGATGACCTGATTGATCTCGACGCCGGGCGGGGCCTGCAGCTTGAGCTCCTTCAGAACCTGTAGCAGCGGCTGGTTGCCCATGCTGTGCGCGATCACGCTCACCGATTTCGCACCTGACTCCTTGACCACCATCTCGAGGAACTGACGGAGATGGGGCTCGGACTGCCCAGCGCTTTCGCGATCGTACGTGTAACTCGCCACCGCGCCGCCCGATGGCCAGCTGTAGAGGAACGGAGCGCCGTCGAATTTGAGATCGTAGGCGATTTGCGCCGTTCGATAGACGGCGTTGTCGAAGCCCGTGTTGTACCCGTGCACGAAAATGAGCGCATGATCCTTGAACCGGACGGACGCTTGCAGGCGCTCGCGCACCGCCGCCAGCATCTCCTCCTTCGTGAGTGCCCGCAGTTCCTGCATCGTGAAATGCTTCTTCGGGTCTTCCGCTTGTTCGTAGATCTTGACCTGAAAATACGGGATCTTGACCACCCAGGGCCGCTCGACCTGCGGCACCTGATGCGCCCGCGGAACCGTGACGAGCGCACGGCCGAGCGTCAGCTTGCGGCCCCGCTCCCAACTGAACTGCAACCGCTTCGGATCGGCCTGCTCGGCGCGGTCGGTTCCGAAATAGACAGGCACGACATCCCAGTCCTGTTCCTTGACCGCCTCCGCCGGCTTAGGTGGAGGAGGTGGCAAAGCCTGTGGCGAAGGTGCGGGAGGTGGCGGGGCGAGACCGCGCGTTCCGCCGCTTCGTCCCGCTCCGGTGCCCGGCGCATCGCTCGGCGATTGCGACAACGATGGTTCGGATGGCCGCGCTTTGCCGTCGTCGCTTTCCCTCTGCGCCTGTTGTGTCCGCTCAGCGGCAGCCGTCTCCTCGGCTCGGCGCGCTTCCGCCGCCTTGCGCTCGGCTTCCGCCTGCAGCTCACTCGCGCGCTCGGCGGCCTGTCGCTCGGCCAGTTCCCGCGCTGCGCGCTCGGCGTCGATCTCTTCCCCGGTCTTGCCGCGCGTGGCAATGTCTGGAGCGGGCCGGTCGGCCGGCCGTTCGGACTGTTGGCGCGGCGTACCGCCCGACATTTCACTCTGGCGATCGACTTTGAGTTGAATGAGCAGCACGAAGGGCAGCAGCACGACCACCGCCAGCACCGCACGCAGAACGAACCGCGCCAAGAGCGGCAAGTCTCGGACGGCGCGCCAAGCGAAGACGTACAGCAGCACCCCCACGGCAGCGAGCAGCGCAGTCACGATCGCGACCGGCAGTTCAGACCCAGGCCATTCCAACATCACAGTTATTTCCCGCCCTTGTCGCCCCAGCCGTCGTCGACGACGGCGCACTTTATGAACAGTGTACCGGATGGGCAACCCCCGGCCCGGTCACTCGGCCAATCTCGGGCCTAATCTGCCTGTCGAGCTTGGCCTCAACATGACGACGCGCTAACAGCATTGTTCCGGACGACCGACCCGACCCAAGGACCGCCATGCCGATGGCTACCGCCCCCGCCCGCAGCGGCCTGAACATTCACCACTATGTCGCTGGGATCCGCGGCGGCGACCGCGCCATCCTCGCCCGCGCCATCACGCTCGTCGAAAGCACTCGGCCCGAGCATACCGCCCTCGCGCAGGACCTGCTCCAGGCGCTCCTGCCCTTTGCCGGCGGGGCGTTCCGGCTTGGTATCACCGGCGTTCCCGGCGTCGGCAAGTCCACCACCATCGACCAGCTCGGCATGAACCTTCTGGAAGCAGGGCACCGCGTCGCCGTGCTCGCCGTCGATCCGACCTCGAAGCGCACCGGCGGCTCGATCCTCGGTGACAAGACGCGGATGAACCGGCTCGCGCTCGAACGGAACGCCTTCATCCGCCCGTCCCCGACCGCCGGAACGCTCGGCGGCGTCACCCGCAAGACCCGTGAAACGATGACCTTGGTCGAAGCCGCGGGCTTCGACATCGTGATCGTGGAAACCGTCGGCGTCGGCCAATCCGAGGTTGCCGTCGCCGACATGGTCGATTTCTTCCTCGTCCTCCTGCTCGCGGGCGGCGGCGACGATCTGCAGGGCATCAAGAAGGGGATCATCGAACTGGCCGACATGATCGGCATCAACAAGGCGGATGGCGATAACATCGCTCGGGCCGAGCGCGCTGCAGCCGAATATCGCAACGCGCTGCTGATCCTGACGCCGCATTCCGCCGTCTGGCATCCGCCCGTGGTGACCATCTCCGGCGCCCACAACAAAGGGCTCGACTCGCTCTGGGCGCAGATCACCGGCTATCGCGACAAGCTGACCGCGGCCGGCGATTTCAAGCGTCGCAGGCAGCGTCAGGCCGTCGAGTGGATGCGCGAAATGATCGGCAACCGAATGCTGGAAGCCATGCGGCAGAACCCTCAAGTCGCCGCCGAGCTGCCGAGACTGGAAGCCGATGTCCGCGAGGGCCGGATGATCCCGACACGCGCCGCCGACCGTGTGCTCGGCTTGATGGGGCTCTCTTGATCTCGTGTCCACCCGGGACCATTCTCGAGATATGCGTTCTTCAAAACCCACGGCCCTGATCACCGGCTTCGGGCCATTCCCGGGCGTCCCGCGCAATGCGACGGGGCTTCTCGTGCCCCGGCTCGCAAAGGCGGCGCGGCGCAAATTCCCGGAATGGCGGATCGCGACGGCCATTCTGCCGACCGAGTGGCACGTCGCGCCAGCTGAACTCGCCCGCCATCACGCTCGCGCACGCCCGCTCTGGACCGTGCATTTCGGCGTGTCGCGAGAGGCGCGCGGCTTCGTCATCGAAACAACCGGCCGCAATGTCTGCCGGGATACCGCCGATGCCGCGGGCGCGCAGCCGGGATCGCTCTATCTCGATGCCGATGGCCCGCCGATCCGTGCCGCGAACCTTCCCCACGACGCGATCCACGCCCGCCTCGTCCAGAGCGGACTTCCGGCCACGTCGTCGGACGATGCGGGTGGGTACCTGTGCAACGCCATTCTTTACCATTCGCTTGGACACGCCGCGCGGGCGACCCACCCCACGCGATCGGGTTTCATCCATATTCCGGCCGACCTCGGCGACCCTGGTTCAGCCCTGTCACTCTTGGACGCGATCGCCGGCGGCCTCGAAATCCTGTCGGCTTGCCTCGAGGAGCGCCGCGACGTCGCCTGACCCGGCCCGGCTCTTGCTTCTCAGCCTGCTGCACCGGCCGCACCCGCACCGTTAACCCCCAGCAGGCTTGCCATGACCCTAGACCGCCGCACCTTGCTCTCGGCCAGCCTTGTCTCCGCCGGCCTCGGCGGTGGGGTGCTGACCACATTCGGCGCCGGGTTATCCGTCGCTGCACCTCGCGCGGACGCCGCCCCAGCCGCCCGAAAATCCACCGCCGGTTCCCCGAGTGCAACATCCCTGCAACCAGCATCAGAGACCGATCAGACCGCCGCGCTACAGGCCCTCATCGATGGTGCAGCAGAGCGCGGCGAGGGCCTCGTCCTGCCGTCTGGGCGCTTTTTGACACGCGAATTGAAGTTGCACGGCGGTTCGCGGATCAGCGGCAGCGGGGCCGCGACCGTTCTCGAACTGATTTCGGGCGCGACACTGTTCAACGCTGCGGCCGCCGACGATCTCAGCCTCACGCACCTCTCACTCGACGGCGGTCATCACGCGCCGCCCAACAGCGCACGAACCGGCTTGATCGCGATCAAGTCGAGCCGCAACGTCACGCTCGCGCACCTGGATATGCGATCCGCCGGAGGACACGGCCTGCTACTGGACGGGTGCAGTGGCCGCGTCAACCAATGCCGCATTTCATATGCCGCCGATGCGGGCATCTTCGCCTTGGATTCAATCGGGCTCTCGCTGGCGCTGAACGAAGTCACCGACTGCGGAAACAACGGCATCCTGATCTGGCGCACGGATTCCGGCGAGGACGGCACGCAAGTGTGCGCCAACCGCATCGCGCGGATATCGGCACTTGGTGGCGGCAGCGGGCAGAACGGCAACGGCATCAACGTCTATCGCGCAGCTGGCGTCATCGTGTCCGAAAACCGTATCACCGACTGCGCCTTGACCGCAGTGCGAGGCAACGCAGCGAGCAACCTGCAAATCGTCGCCAACTCTTGCGCTCGCCTCGGCGAAGTCGCGATCTACGCCGAGTTCGGCTTCGAGGGCGCGTTGATTAGCTCGAATATCGTCGATGGGGCCGCCACTGGCATCTCCGTCACGAATTTCGACGTCGGCGGGCGGCTCGCGGTCATCCAAGGCAATTTGATCCGCAACCTCGTCCGACGGGAACACGAGCCCGTCGACAAGCGCGGCGAGGGCATCGCCGTCGAAGCCGACGCCACGATCTCCGGCAACACCATCGAAAACGCGCCGGCCGCAGGCATTGTCATCGGCTGGGGCCGGCACATGCGCAACTGCATGGCGAGCGGCAATCTGATCCGCAACGCCCGCGTCGGCATCATGGTGTCGTCCGACCCCGAAGCGGGATCTGCCTTCATCACATCGAACATGATCTCCGGCTCGACCGACGGCGCCATCCGCGCGATGACACGCGGGACGCCGCACGGGCCGGACCTCGCAACCGCGCCGATCACCACCGGGCGGGTCACGATTTCCGGCAACATGGCGGCTTAGCCGGACACGTCAGACTTTAAGCCGGTCGAGCGCCAGTTCGAAAGCCGCCGAGGAGCGGTTGGTCCCGACCTCCATGCCGCGCCAATTGCGCATCACGCGTTTGTCGATCAGGCCGCGCGCGGCGGGCAGCAGGTGCTCGATGAGGGCCATCGCCGCACCGGCGGACGCGCGTTTGGTGCCATCGTCGATTTTCAGCGCGAACCCCAGACCCAGTTCGATGAAGCTGCCGCAGTAAACGCCTTCCGCACCGGTTTTGAGAAAGATCCGACCGGGGAACCTCTGCATCAGAACCGAATCCGCCCGGCCCTGCCCAGCCACCAGATCCGGTTCTGCCCAACACGCGGCCATGATCCTGTCGACAGCTCGCTTCCTGTCGGCGGAGACCCCGACTCCGGTCGCCAGCACCGCGAACACGCGCGCCAGCGACGATAGCGGCATCGCCCAGGTCGGCACCGCGCAGCCATCGATCCCCATCATCTCGTCGCCGAGAGGTTGGCCGCTCATCTCAGAAATAACGGCGCGGACCCGCTTCTGCACCGGATGCAGAGGGGTCCAATATGCGTCGATTGGTTCCGCGCAGTGACACGCGGTCGCCAGCATTCCGGCATGCTTGCCCGAGCAATTGTTGTGCAATTGGCTCGGCCGCTCGCCGCGCGTCACGAGCAGGCGGGCGGCGCTGTCGGCCATTGGGACATGTGCACCGCAGCCGAGGGCCGGCTCACCCACGCCAACTTTCTCCAACATGCGGGCGGCGATCGCAACGTGGCGATCGCTCCCGCTGTGGGAGGCGCAAGCCAGCGCAATTTCCTCGTCGCCGAACCCGAAGTGGTCGGCGGCCCCCGTCTCGATGAGTGGCAAGCACTGAAGCGCCTTGACCGACGATCGCGGGTAGACAGCGCGTTCGACATCGCCGAGCGAAAGGACGAGCCGCCCATGGCTGTCAGACAGGGCGACGGCACCGCTGTGCGCGCTTTCGACGAGTGCGCCTCGCGTAACCTCGATCAGGGTTGGGTTGCTCATGCCGCCGTCGTCGGTTCCGATTGCGAACGGGAGTGAAGTTCAGCCCCGCCAGCCCGGCCCTGCCGCACTGCACAATGGCTCGTTTGCTTTGAACCCGCTCGACGCGCAAATCAAGGGCTCCGAATGATTGGGTCAACGTGATTTTCTCGCCCCGACAAAGTGCCGCCGCGCACGTAATCGCCTAGGAAGCGCCATCTTATGGTCGTGGTTCCGTCGTTCCTTAGCCTCTGATCAGCCGCTGGAAACAGTGGCACACACGGGGTTTTGGGGTAACAGTTGCTCTCGCGAGCGATGGGGCCACACGGGGATTTCGGTTTTTTGCCTGCCGCGCCGCGATGTTTACGCGACGACGGCTGCGTGCTCGGCTCCGCGCTGATGGCATGGCCGTTGCGCGACAAAAGGGGAGGTCAAAGCTCCGAGACGGTCGTTGCCTGGTAATCCGCTGTGCGGTCGGCGGAGGTCTTTTTGAGTTCGTTCCGGCTGCGGGGTAGCCGGCCAAGTAATGCGTAACCGAGGTCGCGTCATGACCAAATCGTCCGCTTTTGCGGGGCCACTTGGCCTTCGCCGCGCCGCCCTGCCCGCCATCGTCGCCACCGCAATCCAAGCCTGGGTTGTCCATCCGGGCCTCGCAGATCCGGGCGATTTGACCTCACCGAGCAGTTCGCCGTCGATGGCCCTGGGCTCGTCGGGCGCGGCCAACCAGCCACCAGCATTTCCAACGTTTCTCGATCATCGGCGGCTCCAAGTTATGGAGCGGCACACTCAACCACGGTTCGAAGCGCTCGCGCTGCGCCGGGCTGAAAAGCTGAAGCGAAGGGCCATCGAAGCCGATCTGAAACGCAAGGCGGAGGAGATGCGCCGCTCCGTCGAAGCGGCCAGCACCGCAGCAAATGCGCCCAACGCGCCGCGTGACACCCTGGTCACCTTGATTTCGCCGGCGCCTGCGAACGCTGCCCCTGTGGCGGCGCCGGCTCCGCGCAACGTTTCAGCTTCAGTTGCGCCGATGCGCGCCGCCGCCGGATTGACGCTTCCCTTCCTATCCGCACCAGCGAAACCGAGCGATCCGGCCGATTGTAGTCCCGGCTCTCTCACGACGACCGCCCTGCCCGGCGGTCGAGTTGCGATCGACATTTCCGAGCCGTGCCGCAAAGACGAGTTGGTCACCATCCGGTATGCGCCCTACGTTTTCATGCGCGCCCTGGATGCAGGCGGCCGGCTCCGCTTCGTCCTTGACCTGTTCCAGGGGCCAGATCCCGCCGTCGCCGTCGTCTTCGCGTCAGGCGAGACGAAGCCGGTTGCAATCGGCGTGACCGACATTGATCGGGTTTCGAAGGTCGCCGTGATCTGGGGCAAACCCGTCAATCTCGATCTTCACGTGTTCGAGTATGCCGCCACGTCCGGGTCCTCGGGACATGTCTGGACAAAATCGCCCTCCGATGCAGAAGCCGCCCGCGATGCCAGCGCACGCACCCAGCGCGGTCGTGGGTACCTGAGCTTTGCAAGCGACGGGACACAGCCTGGGCATCAGGTCGAGGTGTATACGCTCTGGCATCATCCCGGCCAGTCGAGCGGCGTTGTCGCGACCGCGCTCGATTATGAAACGCGAGCCGCCGCTACCGGCGGGCCGTCCTGCAGCGACGGGGAGCTCGCCGAAATCCAGTTCGAGACGATCACCATTGCGCCGAGGCGGCCTCCAACGCGGGAACGCGGCATAATTCCGCGCGCGGCATGTGGCGACGCGCAGCTTGAGAAAGCCCGCTATCAGGACGACGCCATTGCAGACCTGCCGGTCTCGCTGGAGTAGTCTTCCGCACTGATTAACATCAGGGACTTGATCTTTTCTGCGAACTCGCTGCAACTTCGGGGCGACGTTGCTCGTACCTCCGCGATGCGGCATGCCCTTTCCCACTTACATCTGGACCTGATGTCACAGTCGACGCACCACCTCGCCGAACTCCTGGGCCGCGTCGCGCATGGCGACCGAGCCGCGTTCGCCGAGGTCTATCGGGCGACCTCCAGCAAGCTGTTGGGCATCATCAAGCGCATTCTGATCCGCCGCGACATCTCCGAAGAGATCCTGCAGGAAGTCTATGTGACCGTCTGGGAACGGGCGGGCGATTTCGACCCGAAGCGGGCGTCTCCGATCACCTGGCTCGCGACGATCGCGCGCAACCGCGCACTCGACAGCGCGCGCCGCAGGCAGATGCTGTCGATCGAGGATACGCCGGCCGCGCTCGAAGCGCCCTCCGACGACCCCCATCCCCTCGATGGACTCGAGTTGTCCGAAGACCTGGCCCGTCTTTGGCGCTGCATCGACGGTCTGGAGCATGAGCGTCGCGACGTGGTCATTCTCGCGTACATCGAGGGCGAAAGCAGAGAGGCACTGGGGCGCCGTTTCGGGCGTCCCGTTCCGACCATCAAGACGTGGCTGCATCGCAGCCTCAAGCAGCTCAAGGACTGTCTTGGGACATGACCGAGCGCGCTGACATCGACATGCTGGCCGCCGAGTATGTACTCGGCACGCTCGACGCCGAGGAACGCGCCGACGTCGACGCCCGGCGCACAGCCATCCCCGCGCTCGATCGGGCCATCGCCGATTGGGAACGCAGGCTCACTCCCTTGGCCGATACGATCGGTCCGGTCGAGCCGTCGGCCGATCTCCTTCCGCAGATCGAAGCGCGCATCGCTGCCCGCGCCATCTCGCCTGCGTCGTCGAACGGCACGTCGCGGCCAGGATCGGCGGATGTCATCGCGCTCGAGCGTCGTGTCGGTCGCTGGCGGAGTGCTACGATCGGGGCGACGGCACTGGCGGCATCGCTGGTTCTCGCGATCGGCGTCCGCGAGGTCTACCGTCCCACGCTGCCGAAAACATTCGTCGCAGTCATGCAGAAAGACGATGCGTCACCGTCGTTCCTCGTCACCGTCGATCTCGAGACGAAGCTGCTCACTGTGCGGCCCGTCGCCGCTGAACGGCCTGCCGGAAAAAGCTATCAGCTCTGGATGGCTCACGACAGCTTCCAGGGGCCGCGCTCACTTGGTCTCGTAGCTGATTCCGACCTGACGCCGCGCGCGACACTGGCGGGTTTCGACCGAGGCGTCATCGAGAAGGCCACGTTCGCCGTCAGCCTCGAACCCGAGGGTGGTTCGCCGATCGGCAAGCCGACGGGTCCCGTGCTTTTCCACGCCAAGCTCGTCCAAGTCACGCCCTGATCCATCGGGCTTGAACGTCGTCGCCTCGCGAAAGTTCCGCGCTGATAAACGCGCTAGCCTCACTTCATCGTGAACGCATTTTCCGAAACTTCGGGTGACGCCAGGCGTAGCTCCGTCAGCTCCCAAGTGGAGTGACAACCGACTGGAGGAATACCCGTGTCCAATCTCCCGATGTTCAAGCTTTCCGCCGCATTCGCCACCGTGGCAGCGGTTGCCGTAGCAGCTCCCGCACAGGCCGCCTCCGTTGCGGCTCTGGTCGACGGAACGTCCCTGGCAATCGTCGACGCAGCCGCCATGAAGGCGACCGCGACCATGAAACTCGAAGGTGGCCCGTATGTCGGCATCGACGTGCGCCCCGCCGACAAAATGCTCTACGGCCTCACCGCTGGCGGCGACATCGTCACCATCGATTGGAAGACCGGCAAGGCGACCAAGAAGAGCACTCTCTCCGAGAAGCTTCCGGCCGGCGCGATGTTCGCGGTCGACTTCAATCCCGCCGCCGACCGTCTGCGTGTCATCGGCAGCGACGGCACAAGCCTGCGCATCAACGTCGATGACGGCAAAGCGATCGTCGACGGTCGCCTGAAGTTCGCCGAGACCGACGCAATGAAGGGCCAGACCGCCAAGGTCGCCGCCGCCGCGTATACCAACAGCGTCGCCGGCACCAAGGAAACGGCGCTCTACGACATCGATTGGACGTCCGGCGCGTTGCTGAAGCAGGCCCCGCCCAACGACGGCATCCTCAACACGGTCGGCAAGCTCGGCGTCAAGCTCGACGGCGCGGCCGCGTTCGATATCGCCACAGACGCGCAGGGCAAGAACTCTGCATGGCTGATGGCTGGCAAGACGCTGCACTCGGTCGACCTTGCGACCGGCGTAGCTAAGGCGGCAGGTGACGTTGCGGGAGTCACCGGCAAGGTGCAGGACATCGCGGTTCTCCCGGTGATGTAATGCGCCGCGGCGCCGGCCAGCCGGGTGACCTCATCACCCGTGGCCGGCGCCTCTTTTTTACCCGTCGCGACCTCACGTCCGCGAAGCAGATCGGTCAGCCGCGCCGCGCCAACTCGATCTCCGCGACGTCGATCTTTCGCATCCCCATCATCGCATCGAACGCGCGCTTTGCTTCAGCGCCACCGGCGGCCAATGCATCGGTCAGCGCACGCGGGGTGATCTGCCAAGACACGCCCCACCTGTCCTTGCACCAGCCACACGCACTCTCCTGACCGCCATTGCCGACAATCGCATTCCAGTAGCGGTCGGTTTCTCGCTGATCGTCCGTGGCGATCTGGAACGAGAAGGCCTCGTTATGTTTGAACACGGGTCCGCCGTTGATCCCTATGCACGGGATGCCGGCGACGGTGAATTCGACCGTCAGAACGTCGCCGGCTTTGCCGGATGGATAATCGCTGGGTGCCCGACGAACCGCGGTCACCGCGCTGTCCGGGAATGTCTCGGCGTAGAAGCGCGCCGCTGCTTCAGCGTCCGTATCGTACCAGATGCAGATTGTGTTCTTGGGCATGGCATCCCTTCTCACTTGGCTGCGGGAGACGCGCGTTAATCTCACTGAGATCAGCGCCGGTCTCAAGAGGCCTATGCCTCGTGCCCCGCCGCCGTTCCACATCAAGGGATCCGCAAGCCGACACCGAACTCCGCATACAATCAGAAGGATAGCGGTTGGCTGGGGCGCCAGGATTCGAACCTGGGTATGACGGAATCAAAATCCGTTGCCTTACCACTTGGCGACGCCCCAATAGCCCGCGCGCCCGTACTGAACCATGCGCGGGCGGTGCGCAAGCGAGCGGCACCATAATGAGTTGCATCCCGGCCGGCAACCGCGTCTCTTTGGACCCGCGTGCGGCGAATTTCACGGCGTTGACGCTGCTGCGAAAATCCCGCTGCCAATCGCGCCGAGCGCCCTTGCAACGCATGGGCATGGCCGCTATAACGCCGCTTCGCTCGCTGCGATACCAATCGAGGCGGGCGAGTTGCCAGCGGCTCCTCCGAATGGACGAGACGCTGGCGGAACGGTCGGGCGGAGCGTAGCGCAGCCTGGTAGCGCACTTGCTTCGGGAGCAAGGGGTCGGAGGTTCGAATCCTCTCGCTCCGACCAGTTCCTCTTCGCCATCCCGGGCGAGACACGCGGATCACATCGCAAATTGCGAAATCGAGCCATCGATCTGATCCGCGCCGAGTTTCGCGGCACGTGAACAACTGCATTGCCGTGGACGGCTAGGTTTTGACCAGCGCTCACCCCATATCGAGAAAACACAAGTTCTCCGCGCTCGACGTTGAAGACGCGCGTGGCCGATCTCCATGGAGGTTATCATGATCAAGGCGTTGCTCACGGCTGGGGTTCTTGCCGGGGTGCTCGCGTCGGCCGGTCCGATGCCGAGCGCACAGGCCGTCCCGCTCCCGAAAGCGGGCGCTGTACATTCGGACGCAACCGCCGACATCGTGCAGGTTCGCGCGGGCCGTGGCGGTGGTGGCGGCGGCGGATTCGCGATGCGTGGCGGCGGCGGTGGCGGGTTCGCTTTACGGAGTGCGGGTCCTCGCATCGGCGGCTTCTCCGGCGGTGGCAGATCCTTCAACCACGGCGCAATCGGGTCCGGGCGCTCGTTCTCGACAGCGCCGCGCGCGATTACGGGCAACCGTGCCGTCGCGCGCTCGTTCGGCGGCGGCGTTAAGCATCATCGCCCGCATCAGAACCATGGTTATAAGCATCGCCGCGGACGTGGGTTCGCTTACTACGGCGTACCGGCATACTACGGCTATTCGAGCTATTATGCTGGCGACCAGTGCGCCTGGCTCTACCGGAAAGCGATCCGCACCAACTCGCGCCATTGGTGGCACCGCTACAACGAATGCCGGGATGACTACGGCTACTGAGCGCCGCGTGAGACCGGAACGACATCTGGCCGTGCGAACGCCGGCTTGATAGAAGGCGGGCATGACAGACAAGCTCGCCTTCAAAACCGCGATGCAATTCGAGTACGGCCTCCCCACAGAGATGGCGGCGGGCGTTGTGCGCATCGTTGCCAACAATCCCGGCCCTTTCACCTTCAAGGGCACGAACACGTATCTCGTCGGAACCCATCGCCTCACCTTGATCGACCCGGGTCCAGACGATGCCGGTCATCGCGCGGCGATCATCGCCGCCGCGCAGGGCCGGCCGATCGACCACATCGTCGTCACGCACACGCACCGCGACCATGTCGACGGCCTCGCCGCACTCGTGGCGCTGACCGGGGCGCGCACGGCGGGATATGGGCGGCCCGCGTCCGACGCCGGCATTCAAGCCGGTCCCTCACCCTCGGGCGATGCCTTCACAGCAGCCTTTGCGCCCGACGTTGCGTTAACTGCTGGCGACCGGCTGGAGTGCACCGATCACGCTCTCGTCGCACTTCATACACCCGGCCACGCACCCGACCATCTTTGCTTCTCGGTCGAAGCGGGACGCGGCGCCGAAGTCCTGATCTCCGGCGATCACGTCATGGCGTGGAACACATCCGTCGTCGCCCCGCCAGAGGGACGCATGGCCGACTATCTCGCCTCTCTGGAGCAGCTTATCGGACGGCCCGAGACCGTCTATTTGCCCGGCCACGGCGGGCGGGTCGAGGAGCCACAGCGGCTCGTGCGCGCTTATCTACTGCACCGCCGCTGGCGCGAACAGGCGATCGCCGCCACGATCAAG
This sequence comes from Hyphomicrobium sp., assembly GCA_022843145.1. GTDB lineage: Bacteria > Pseudomonadota > Alphaproteobacteria > Rhizobiales > Hyphomicrobiaceae > JAKAML01. The sequence goes on along the minus strand of JALHOF010000009.1, from coordinate 184,890 downwards.
GACGCACCCCGCGGGTCGCCCGCAACTATTCGAACGATTGTGCCGGTCGTCTACCCGGAGCTCGACGCTCGTTTGCTGACGGCGGCGACCCTTTCTGTTCAGGCCCACGTTGAGCACTTGATGGAGCGAGGCCTCGTTTCGTTGCCGTCTCCCCCGGCTTCAGGAGACGAGATTTGGGATCGAGCGCTTTGCCACGCTTCGGCACCAAACGATCGCCCTTGAGCCTGCCGCGCGTGAAGCGCTCCCCGCTGGCCGTCGGCACGGTCGCCTCGAGCCGGGTGACGATTTCGCGCATGATGCGCCGCATCCGCTCGGCGTTGCGACCGAGATCATGGCGTCCATAGCGCGACGCCGAACGCAGATCGACGCGCGAAGCGCGCGCATCGCCAGACACGCGGACCGCGATGTCGTCATAGAACCCCAGCACCAGGGTGCGCTCCACGGCCTCGATAGCGCCCGGCGCCGTGCCCTCCGGCGGATCCTCCCGCACGATGGTCATCTTGAGCCGCCGCAACGCCTCCGCGACGACCTCGAAGGTTTCCTCGCTCGACCGTTCGATCACCAACGGCTGCAGGTCGGGGTATGCGGCTCCTTGGGCCTTTGCGAACGGAGCGCCGGGATAATCGGTCTTGTTGGCTCCCGGCCCGCGCGCCGATGCGAGTTTGACGAAAGCCGGCGGCGTCGCCGTGTCGGTAGTGATGTCGTTGATCGTCGGCAGCCGATCGAAACTGAGCCACAGCACGACCGGCGCCATGAGCATGGCAATCCCGACAATCAGGCCGACAACCACTCGCGCGGTCCCAGCGCTGCCCTCCACCCAGATTCGCGATGCCGCAAACAGCCCCATCAGCACCGCGGCCCCGGCCACAGCATAGGCGGCGGCCGCGAGATAGATCGCGGTCGGCGTCGGCATCGAGAACACGCGATGCAGGAAGATGGCCGTTAAAAGAACGCCAACGCTGAACAGCGCCAACCGGCTGGTCCAACGCGCCGAGGCCGGCACGCGCTCGCTCACAACGAATTTCATCGGGCACCGGTCAGTGCCACAGCGCGCACGTGGGCCGGTACGCAAGCGTTGCGTCCTGCTAAGATCAATCTTGGCGCTAAGTTGCTCCGCATCCCGTCCGGTCTGGCTCCGTTCCGAAGTGGGCGGGAGCATACTCTAGAATCGGACGAAAACGAGGGCCGTGAACACGGCCCCGTCCATGCCGAAAGTCGAAGCGACATCGGCAGTAAAAGGGCTCGGTTATCGCGATGCGCGCGCCAGCCGCGGTCAGGGGTATAATCGCACCTTGGTCCAAGCCGAATTGGAGCCCACCCGGCGAAACACCACCCGGTCATGCAGGCGAAACGGCCGGTCGTGCCAGAATTCGATCTCGACGGGCGACAGGCGGAAGCCCGACCAGTGCTTGGGGCGCGGAATGTCGCCGACCCCGAATTTCGCCGTGTAGCTCGCCACCCCTGCCTCGAGCGCGAAGCGGCCCTCGAGCGGTCGCGACTGCGCCGATGCCCAGGCGCCGATCCGGCTCAATCGCGGCCGGGTCGCATAATACGCGTCCGCCTCGACCTTATCGACTTCCGTAATGTCGCCGCGCACGCGGATTTGCCGACGCAGGCTCTTCCAGTGGAACAACACCGCCGCGCGCGGATGCGCGATCAGTTCGCGGCCTTTCGCGCTTTCGAAGTTCGTGTAGAAGACGAAGCCGCGCAGCGGTGTGCCCTCCGGGTCGAGGCCCTTCAACAGCACCATGCGCACATTCGGCAACCCGTCGCGATCGACCGTCGACAACGCCATCGCGTTCGGATCGTTGATCTCGCTCTGCGTCGCCTCGCCGAACCAATCCTCGAACAGCCGGAAGGGCTCGTCGGATGCCGTGAAATCCGTGTCCGCGCCCGCATTCGCCGCGCCGCTCTCGCCATCCCCCATCGCCATCACCATGGTTTCTCCGCCGTTCGCTGCCGTACCCCATTGATACGGTCGGCACGCGCGTTCAGCTCGTTTTAACCGTAAAGCGGCACAATCGGAACCGTGCCCCGCATTATGCGGCCCGTTGCGTCCCTGTCGGAAAGTATCGCGTCATGAGTTCATCGTCGCCCCTCGTGGCATTCGCTGCCACCACCTTCACGGCATTCGGTCTCGTAGCTGCCGTCTTCCTGTCGCCAGATTTCGCAGTCGCCGCCGAGATCGAAGCCAAGGGCGGCATTCACGCTTCCCCGCACCAGACCGCGCCCGAGAAGGCGCCCCAAACCACCCCCGGAAACGCTCCGAGGCAGGAGCCCTCCGACGGCAAGTCGGGCGGCGCGTCGTGTACGTGCCCGCCGGCCAAGGAAAAACTGTGGCACCGGCCGAAGTTCGCGGATTTTCGAGGCCTACTCGATGAGGCCGACGAGGTCGCGGCCCTCGAAAGCGTGCAACTCGCGCTGTCAGAGGTCGGCGACGGCGCAAGTTACGTCTGGCACCGCCGCCATGGCCGGCTGTCCGGTATCGTCCAGCCGACGAGTTCGTTCAAGGATGCGGGCGGCGGAATCTGCCGCCATATCGTCGTCATGTTGTCCGCCGGCACGGAGACCAAGAAGACCGAAGGTATCGCCTGCCGGCTTGCCGACGGACGCTGGCAGCTCGAAGGCTGAACGGGTCCGCTGTCGGCATCGAGAGAAACGACAGCATCATTTGCCCCGCCTCCGCATTCCGGAGGCGGGGTTTCCGTTTCCGGTCTGTTCCGCTGAGGCGTGCGCCCTATACATGTCTACCCACAACCGCACCACGGCTATCTGGACCGGCGGGGGCTTTTGTGTAGGATGCCCGCCGATAACAAGGAACAAAAAGGGATAATCGAGCGATGACCGATACCGGTGCAAACGCGGGCGTTGCTACGGGCACGTTGATGGCCGGCAAGCGCGGCCTCATCATGGGCGTCGCGAACAACCGGTCGATCGCCTGGGGCATCGCAAAGGCCGCCGCCGCCCAGGGCGCCGAGATCGCGCTCACCTATCAGGGCGACGCCCTCAAGAAGCGCGTCGAACCACTTGCGGCCGAACTCGGCTCCGGCATCGTGCTGCCGTGCGACGTCACCGACGCAGCCTCGATGGATGCCGTATTCGCGGATCTCGCGGCTCGCTGGGGCAAGCTCGACTTTCTCGTCCATTGCATCGCCTTCTCCGACAAGAACGAGCTCGACGGCCGCTACGTCGACACGTCCGAGAAGAACTTCACCCAGACGATGCTGATTTCCTGCTTCTCGTTCACCGCTCTTGCCCAGCGCGCCGAAAAGCTCATGCAGCCGGGCGGATCAATGTTGACGCTGACCTACTACGGCGCCGAAAAAGTCATGCCGCATTACAACGTCATGGGGGTGGCGAAAGCCGCGCTCGAGGCGTCCGTGCGCTATCTGGCGGCCGACCTGGGCAAGACCGGCATCCGCGTCAACGCCATCTCCGCAGGGCCGATCAAGACCCTCGCCGCATCCGGCATTTCCGACTTCCGCTACATCCTGAAGTGGAACGAATACAATTCGCCGCTGCGGCGCACGGTTACGATCGAAGAGGTCGGCGCGTCGGGCCTCTATCTGTTGTCCGATCTATCGCGTGGCGTCACCGGCGAGGTGCATCACGTCGACTCGGGCTACCACGTCCAGGGCATGAAGAACGAAGACGCTCCGGACATCTCGGTGAACAAGGCCGGCAACGACTGACGTTCGCGCCTCGCCCTGGCCGTCTCCGCAGTCCGCCCAGAAGTCTTTCAAATATGATCCGCGAAGACGTCACCGTCTATTTCATCCGGCATGGCCAGACCGACTGGAACGCCGCCCGGCGCTACCAGGGCCAGCGCGACATTCCCTTGAACGATAAAGGCCGCGCCCAGGCACGTCGCAACGGGGCAGCGTTGGCGCGTCTCGCTCCCACAATCCACACAGCCGACTATGTCGCAAGTCCGCTCGGCCGCGCGCGGGAGACGATGGAGATCGTACGCGCGACGATGGCGCTCGACCCCGCCGGCTACCGCATCGAGGATGTGATCAAGGAAATTCACTACGGCCACTGGGAGGGTCAACTTGCCGAGAACATTCCGATCGACGACCCCGCCGGCCTCGCCGAGCGTCGCCTCGACCCCTTTCATTGGCGGCCGTGCGGCGGCGAAAGCTACGCCGATCTGACCGCACGCATCCGGCCCTGGCTGACGAGCCTGGGTCGCGACACGGTCGTCGCGTCACACGGTGGCGTTGGACGGACGCTGCAGGGGATCCTGCTGGATCTGGCGCACGACGTCATCCTGACGCTCGAAGCTCCGCAGGACCGGATCATGGTGTTGCGACGGGGTGAGGTCGGCTGGCTTTGAGCCTCGCCGAACAAAAAAGAGCCGAGGCAGCGGCAGCCCCGGCTCTTTCGTCGTCAAGGAAGGCGCGCTCGAATGCAGTTGCTCAGACCGCACAGGAGGATCGCCTGTGTCACGCCGCAGCCCCGCTCGAAATCCGCTCTCTTGGAAGCGCATCCCGGTTGGATTACGGCCACTCAGCCGAGGCTGTTGGGACAACCTCGGTCGCGTGCATGTCATCAAGACGAGCCAAATCCGCTGCCAAACGGATCGAACCCGACAGACGAATGAACGCGAGAATCACCAGATACGCGTCGCGTTCATAAGCTGCGTCGGGCTCCGCTGTCACCCACAATGCCGGACCGGAAGGCCTTGCAGCCGTCCGGACGCGCTTCTAAGAGTGACTTCGGACACACTCCAGCGCCCCGGGTTGCAGCGGCCTCGTTGTTCCTCCCGCGCCGCCCGACCGACGAGGCCCGCCGAAAACCGATGTCACACAACACGTTCGGACACCTGCTCCGCATGACGACCTGGGGTGAAAGCCACGGACCAGCCATCGGCTGCGTCATCGACGGCTGCCCGCCCGGCATCCCCCTCGCCGCCGCCGACATCCAGACGTTCCTCGACCTGCGCAAGCCCGGTCAGTCCCGCTTCACGACCCAGCGCCGTGAGCCGGATACGGTCGAAATCCTGTCAGGCGTGTTCGACGACGATAAAGGGCGTCAGGTGACGACGGGCGCGCCGATCTCGCTCGAGATCCGAAACGTCGATCAGCGGTCGAAAGACTATGGCGAGATCCGCGACAAGTTCCGCCCCGGACACGCCGACTTCACGTACTGGGAAAAATACGGCATTCGAGACTATCGCGGCGGTGGCCGATCGAGCGCGCGCGAGACCGCGAGCCGCGTCGCCGCAGGCGCCATCGCGCGAAAGGTCATACCAGGCGTCAGCATTCGCGGCGCGCTCGTGCAGATGGGTCCGCACAAGGTCGATCGCTCCCGCTGGGATTGGGACGCCGTCGCCTCGAATCCCTTCTTCTGTCCCGACGCCGAAACCGCGCACACGTGGGAAGGTTATCTCGACGGCATCCGCAAATCCGGCTCGTCGATCGGCGCGGTGATCGAAGTCGTGGCCGAGGGCGTGCCGTCGGGTTGGGGTGCGCCGCTCTACGGTAAGCTCGACCAGGATCTGGCGTCCGCTCTGATGAGTATCAACGCCGTCAAGTCGGTGGAGATCGGCGCAGGGCTCGCCGCCGCCGAATTGACCGGCGAGGACAATGCCGACGAGATCCGCATGGACAATGAAGGCAACCCGGTATTTCTCAGCAATCAGGCGGGGGGCATCCTCGGAGGCATCTCGACCGGGCAACCTGTCGTCGTCCGCTTCGCCGTAAAGCCGACGTCCTCGATCCTGACACCAAAATTGACCATCGATCGGTTCGGACAGGAGACCGAGATCGCCACCAAGGGCCGCCACGATCCCTGTGTCGGAATTCGCGCCGTACCCGTGGGCGAGGCGATGGTCGCCTTCGTCCTCGCCGATCACTTCCTCCGCCATCGCGGCCAATGCGGCGTTTGAACGCGCCGCCTCCGCGTCAACCGGCCTAAGACACTTTGCTGCATTCTGGGCGGAGCGAACGTCTGATAGAGATCAAGAATGACAATCGAGATCCTGAACGACGATGCTGGCCCTGCACTCGCCCCACGCAACGTGCCGGAAGCGATGATACGTGGTGCCAGGCAGCGCTGCCCTGCCTGCGGGACGGGCTCCATCTATCGTGGCTTTCTGTCGGTTGCAGAGTCCTGCCCGTCGTGCGGCGAGGAGTTGCACCATCAGCGCGCCGACGATGCGCCGCCCTACTTCACGATGTTCATCGTGGGGCACGTCATCGTCGCCGCAGTCATGTTCGTCGAGAAGGCTTATGCACCGGATCTCTGGGTGCACGGCCTGATCTGGACGCCGCTGATCCTGGTGTTGAGCCTCATGTTGCTGCCGCGCATCAAGGGCGCATTGATCGGCTTGCAGTGGGCACTGCGCATGCACGGCTTCGGCGGAACGGCAGACGCCGACGACATTGTTGCCGAACCAGCGCCGACACGCCGTTGAACGATTACGGGAGGCTCGAATGAGCGGGTCGCCCGAAACTCAGATCAAGGCACCACCGCCACGCGCATTGCGTCCGCGCGATGCCGCAACCCTGGTCATCGTCGACACCAACAGTGGCGAGCCGCGGATCCTGATGGGCCGTCGCCGCGCGGATCTCGTTTTCATGCCTGGAAAGTTTGTTTTTCCGGGCGGCCGGGTCGATCCCGCCGATCGCCACGTCGCGTGCAGCGACTGCCTGCCCGACATCGAGCAACAGAAGCTCTTGTCCGGCATGAGGGGGACGCCGAGCGCCGAGCGCGCCCGCGCCATCGCACTCGCCGCCATCCGCGAAACCTACGAGGAAGCGGGACTGCTTATTGGCACCGCTGTTGTGACACCCGCGCCCGAGTTGACCGCGTCTCAGCGCGTTGTGGCGTCCTGGCGGCCGTTTTTCGCGCACGGCGTGGTCCCCGCCGTCTGCGCGCTCAGTCTCTTCGCCCGGGCCATTACGCCGCCAGGCCGGCCACGACGGTACGACACTCGCTTCTTCGCGGCCGAGGCCGCTAGTATCGTCCTGCGGGTCCCACCGCCGGAAACCGAGTTGCAGAGTCTCGACTGGTTTTCGCTCGACGAGGCGCGAACGCTGGAGCTTCCTTCGATCACCCGCGCGGTTCTCGAAGATCTGTCCGAGCGGCTCGATGCTGGCCTTTCGGCGCGATCGTACCCCGTGCCATTCTACTATTTCCGGAATGGGTCGTTCCGCCGCGAACTCATCAGCGTTTGAGCCGACCCGCGTCCTTGACAGACGAGCGCACGACAGTATGGTGCGCACTCCAAATTCATCCGCGCTTCCGAGCGAGACCGAGATCCCATGGCCAAGCCAGTCACCCAAAAAATCAAGCTTTTGTCGACCGCCGGTACCGGTTTCTTCTACGTTACGAAGAAGAACCCGCGCACCTCGACCGAGAAGATCGTGTTCAAGAAGTACGATCCAGTCGTGCGCAAGCACGTCGAGTTCAAAGAAACGAAGATCAAGTAATTTCCGCGCCAGTTGCTATTGCACTGGCGTTCGTCTTTCGGATTGCAGAGACGTTTTTGTTCCGCGTTGCCTGTTATCGGGCTTCGCGCACGCATCTTCCATGCGCACTTACAACGACGAATCGCAGCGCGCGGCGGACCGTCTCGTGAGACGACTTCTGCGTTAAGAAGTTCGGGAAAAGAACGGGCTGGTCTCTCGCGATCGGGAGACAAAGCCAGGGCAGCACAACCCTTATCGGCAGCGGGGTAACGTTTCCGATTAAGTCGTGCGCCCTGGCCGTCCAAATGGTTCGTCAAAGAGGGCGTTGACTTGCCATTTGGTGTCGTGACTAGCCGCGTGCAGCTGTATTGAGGAGGCCACTCGAGCCGCTTGCACCAGTCACAATTTCCCGCTCGCCACCGAGAGATGCGGCGGACTCGGCGGTCCGCGGGAACCTACTGTCACCGACCACCCAACCCCGATCTCACGAAACGGTGTCAGATGATCGTGTGACGAATTGTCTGTCTACACTCCCCAACCGCAATAACTTGGCAGATCAGGCGCCGTGGCGCAAGTTTTGTGCTTGACCTATCGTTGCCGCGACACACCGAGAATCATTTAGCGTTACCATAAAGGCGTGATGACGACGGCGTTGTGTTCGCGCCGCGACCAGCCACAACGACTCAGCACAACTTATGATTGCTGGTCAATCGACATACTTCTACGTGGTTGAGATTGCTCGACGGGTGTGATCGGAGAGCGACGACACATCCCTATGCTGCGTCGGCCACCACGCGATTACGCCCGCGCCGCTTGGCGGCATAGAGCGCATTGTCGGCCCGCTTGAAGATGGTCTCGGGCGTATCGTCGACACGTTCCAGCGTTGCGAGACCGACGCTGGCTGTGACGCGAATGCGGGTCGAGGCATTGACCGTGAATAGATCTGCGGCAATGCAGGCGCGCAGCCGCTCGCCGACATGATACGCACGCGCGATGTCGGTATCCGGCATGATGATCAGAAACTCCTCGCCGCCAAGACGACAGGCGAGGTCGATCCCGCGTGTGTTGCGCTGGATCCGTGCCGAGCATTCCTTCAGCACCGCGTCACCGCCATCGTGACCGTGGGTGTCGTTGACGTTCTTGAAGTGGTCGATATCGGCAATAAGGATCGACAGCGCCCGGCCCGACTGAAGTGCCTCCGCCAGCAGTGTCTTGAGGTGGCTCTCCATGTAGCGGCGGTTGTGCAACCCCGTCAGCGGGTCGATGATCGACATCTCCACGCTCTCCTCCAGGCTGTTCCGGAGGTAGTCGGAATGAAGCTTGCGCTTGATCTGTGTCTTTACGCGCGCCAGCATTTCGTGGCGGTCGATCGGCCGCATCAGGTAGTCGTTCACGCCCATGTCGAGGCCGCGCAGCAACCGCGCATCATCCCCGGGCTCGACCATCACGATGATCGGCAGATGGCGCGTGCGATCGAGCGAGCGGACCTGTGAGCAAAGGCGCAGCCCGTCCGCGTTGCTCAAGCTGAGGCTCACGATCAACAGATCGAAGTTGTGTTCGGCGAGCCGGATCAACGCGGCGTGCAAGTCCGGCTCGACAGTAACTTCGTGCGACTTCGACAGCACTTCCGTCAGGCGCGTTGCCGATCGCGGATGGTCGTCGACGATCATGATCCGCCCAGAGCGGCCCGACAACGCCTTCTCCAAAGCTGCGTTCTCGGCGATGCCCATCTGGCGCCCGGTCGTGGCGCGCATCAGCATCTCGTCGTTCAGCACCTTGAGACGGGCCAGGTTCTTGACGCGTGTAATGAGCGCGATGTCGTCGACCGGCTTGGTCAGGAAGTCGTCGGCGCCGTTCTCGAGTCCCTGGACCTTGTCCGACGGTTGATCGAGTGCCGTGACCATGATCACCGGGACATGATGCGTGCGCGGGTTGCTCTTGATGCGGCGGCAGGCTTCGAAGCCGTCCATGCCAGGCATCATGACATCGAGGAGCACGACGTCGACGCGCTCACGGGCCAGAATATCGAGCGCTTCCTTGCCGCTGTACGCCGTCAGCACCTCGAAGTATTCGGCCGCGAGCCGCGCTTCGAGCAGCTTCACGTTGGCCAGGATATCGTCGACGACGAGAACTCGGGCGGTCATCTCTCAACTTTCCAACTTCGGCGCTCAAGCGTCGCCGGCATACTTTCGTACCGTATCGAGGAAGGTCATCACCGAGATCGGCTTGGAGATATAAGCCTCGCAGCCGCCCGAGCGGATGCGTTCCTCGTCGCCCTTCATCGCAAAGGCGGTGACAGCGATGATCGGAATGCTGCGGAGGTCGTCGTCCTCCTTCAGCCACTTCGTGACTTCGAGGCCGGAAACTTCAGGAAGCTGAATATCCATCAGGATCAACGACGGGCGATGGGCGCGCGCCAAGGGCAGCGCATCGAGGCCATTCCGCGTTTGGATCGTGTGGTAGCCGTGTGCGTCGAGCAGGTCATGAAAGAGCTTCATGTTCAGCTCGTTGTCTTCGACGATGAGCACGGACTTCGCTTGCCGCCGCGCGACGCCCGAATGACCCTCGACGGCCTTGATCGTGTCCTGATAGGTCATGCGATGAAAGCCCGCCTCGTTTCCCCCGTTTGTTCTGCACCGATTCTCGGGGGTCGCTTCATTCGAGTTTGTGCAGAAATGCGTAACAATCTGCTTAAGAGGCGCCCAGGACTGATCCCACGACAGGCCGAGCTGGACCGCGTTCATCAGCTCCGTCGCTCTGAAAAACTCTGGAGTTCCGCATGTCCCGCAAGCCACCACCGCTCGATATCGACGGCGCGGAGTCGATTGCAATCTCAGCCCTCGGCTTTCTCGCCGCCGACGGCCCGCGCCTCGGCCGCTTTCTTGCGCTGACAGGTATCGGCCCAGCGGAACTACGGGCCGCAGCCTCCACGCCGGGCTTGCAGGCCGCCGTGCTCGACCACCTTCTCAACGACGAAAGCATGCTCCTCGTGTTCACCGCCGAGAATGGCATCGACCCGCAGCGGATCGGCTATGCACACGCGCTTCTGGCCCGCGAGCAACATCTGCTGGACGAATCGTGATTGCGCCGGCGGAACCCGCGCCCCGGCTCGGCATCGACCTCGGCGGCACCAAAATCGAAGGTGTGGTGCTGGACGCCGCCGGCATGGCGCTCGCTGGTCTGCGCATTCCGAGCCCGCGCGGGGACTACGCCGCCACGCTCGATGCGATTGCCCACGTCGTGGAGCGGCTCGAAGCCGATTGCGGCGCTCGCATGCCCATGCCGGCCGGCATCGGCATTCCGGGATCGATCTCGCCCCGCTCGGGCCGCGTGCAGAACGCCAATTCGACGTGGCTGAATGGCCAGCCGCTCAGCCTCGACCTTGAACGCCGACTCGATCGGCCGGTCCGGATCGCCAACGACGCGAACTGCTTCGCGCTTTCGGAATTCACGGATGGCGCCGCTGCCGGAGCAAACTCGGTCTTCGGCATCATTCTTGGTACCGGTTGCGGTGGCGGCCTCGTGATCGGCGGGCGGCTCATCGACGGGCCACTTGGAATCGCCGGCGAATGGGGTCACACCCCTTTGCCCTGGGCCACGCCGGAAGAGCAACCGGGACCGTTGTGCTGGTGTGGCCGGCGAAGCTGCATGGAAACCTGGGTCTCGGGACCGGCGGTGGCCCGCGATCACGAGCGCGCAACCGGGGCGACACTCGACGCCGAGACAATCGCGGCCCGCGCCTTGTCCGGCGATGCCGACGCGCGCGCTACGTTCGACCGCCATGCGTCGCGCCTCGCACGCGGCATTGCCAACATCGTCAATCTCGTCGATCCCGAGATCATCGTTTTGGGCGGCGGGCTGTCACGACTAGCCCATCTCTACGCGGAATTGCCGCGTCTGATCGAGCCGCATATTTTTTCCGACACCCCGCAAGTCACCATCAGCCCTCCGAAGTGGGGCGATGCATCAGGCGTGCGCGGCGCAGCGCGATTGTGGCCGTCCGCGTAAACCACAGAGAATTGTCCGTGATCATTGAGGACACTTCGACGGCTCGAGAAACACGAGTTCCGTCATCTCGCCGCGAATGGCGAATTCACCGTAGTCGATCCTGAGGCCGGTGGTGACGCCGTTCTCGAAGAACCGATATGCCAGTTCATAGGTCGGCACAGAATCCTTCTGGTCGTTGCCGGGTTCGAAGTAGCCGATCGCGATCGGCCAAGACGGCAGCGAGTCGAGCTTACTGGCGTTCTTCACGCCTGCGGGCGCCTTCGACGATCCGGCCGGCAACTTGCGCCCGATCACGGCATTCGTCACATAGACCTTCTCGCCCTTCTCCGACCCGTCGAACAGGTCGGCCTTGAACAGACCCTTCTCGGCCCGTGCGGCCTCGATCAGCGCAATCGAGTGCTGGATCGGGAAGTAGACGTTGCCGTCGACTTTCAGTGCTTTCTCTTTTGGCTTGTCGAGCTGGATCTTGATCCCGCCGCTCTCACGTCCCGCATCCCCCTGCGACGCCTCCGCCAGCACCTCGTCTTGATACTGCGTGGTCGTGAAGCGAAGGCGCTTGCCGCCCGCGTCCTCCCAGCTCGACGTCCGGAGATCACTCAACCGACTGCTGCCTTCCGAACCCGCCGTGCGGGTCACAAAGCGCATGTTCTGCGTGTAGCCTTCGCACGCGCTGCCGGTCAGCTCGTACACCATCCGCCCACTCATGTCCGTGACGCCCGACCCCGGCGCTGACTTGTCGAGCGCCACGTCATAGACGGCGCGATGCGGCGCGAGATGAACGGCTTGTGCTGCTTCGGCAACGGCAGATCCCGCTGTGAGAAGGCCGATTGCGAGTGCCGGAGCCGCAAGGGGCCGAAGCGCGCCGGATCGCGCAGCCGACGCAACCAGCGCCATTCGTTGTGTCCGTCTCATCGTACTCTTCCCGTTCCGTGAAAGGTGTCACACGCTGGTGCGCCCGCTATATCAGGATTTAGGCAGCCGCGCGCGCCATTGCAAAGCCGGTCCCGCCGGGCCAAAATTCTCGTGCCATCACCCACCAAGGAGAACCCAACATGAGCGGCGAAATAGAGGCGCGCCTGAAATCGGCCGGCTTCGACCTGCCCGCGGCGCCCCCGGCGGTCGCCAATTATGTGCCGTTCGTCCTCTCGGGTGATCTCTTGTTCATCTCCGGTCAGCTCGCGAAGGCCGGCGACGGCCGGATGGTCACTGGCCGTCTCGGCGCTGACCTCAGCATCGAGCAAGGCTATGAGGCGGCGCAGCTCTCCGCTCTCAATATCCTCGCGCAGGCCAAGGCAGCACTCGGAGATCTAGCGCGCATCTCCAACGTGCTCAGGCTGAACGGCTTCGTCGCGGCAACGCCCGAATTCACCGATCACCCGAAAGTCGTCAACGGCGCTTCGGACCTCATCGGCAACGCGCTCGGTCACGCGGGACAACATACCCGGATCGCCGTCGGCGTGCCGAGCTTGCCGTTGAATTCCGCTGTCGAAGTCGACGCCGTCCTGCGCATTCGCGGCTGAGTTCTGTTCAAATGTCCGAGCACTCTGAAGCGAACTTCGCGATCTGAAGGGCAAGAACCATGTCGAGGCTCGACCGCGCGGCTTTCATCCGCCCAATCGCCCATCGCGGACTGCACGATGCCGCGCGCGGCGTGGTCGAGAACACCGGCCCCGCATTCGAGGCGGCAATGGCGCGAGGCTTTGGCATCGAATGCGACCTGAGGCCAGCAAACGGCGGCTGGCCGATCGTTTTCCACGACGAAACCCTCGACCGGCTTGTCGATGGAGCCGGCGCCGTCGCCGACTTGTTGCCCGCCGATCTCACGCGGCTGCGCTATCGCACGTCGCCATCGACACCGCTGCTGTCGTTCGCGGACCTTCTCGATCTGGTCGGCGGACGCGTGCCCCTGCTCGTTGAGATCAAAAGCGAGTGGACGCCGCCCGACATCGATTTTCTCGGTCTGGTCACGAGCCTCGCCGCGAGCTACCGCGGCCCGCTCGCGCTGATGTCGTTCGATCCCGCCGTGATTGCAGCTTGCGCCGCGATGGCGCCAAGGATTCCGCGCGGAATCGTCTCGGGCATCTATCGCCGTGGCGACGCGGAGGGCTGGTGGGACGACCGTCTCACGACCGAGCGGCAAGAACGTCTCTCCCATCTTCTCGAGAGCGCCGCCGCCAAGCCTGACTTCTTTGCCTACCATGTCGCAGCGCTGCCGACACCCGTGACGCGGTACGTCCGCGAGGTGCAGGGGTTGCCACTGTTCACTTGGACGGTGCGCAACGATGCTGATTGGCAGCGGTCAAGTGATTGGGCCGACGCACCTATTTTCGAAGGTGAGCCACGTTAGCGCGCGCGGGCGGCCGTTATCACTTGCAATGCTCTCGCAATCCGCCCATATACGGTTATCGATCTTGGCCGGACAACCGGGCCGCTACGCCTCGGCACTCTCGGGTTCAGCCCGACACTGCAGAGCGCATGTTCAGAACCCTTCCAAATTTCGATAATCAGAGCCGGTGTGCGCGATCGCGTGCGCCGGCTCGTTGGCGCATTTTCGATCTCACGAGGACATCCCATGGATACCGGCACAGTTAAGTTCTACAACGAGCAAAAGGGCTTCGGCTTCATCGCTCCCGACAATGGCGGCAAGGACGTGTTCGTCCACGCCACCGCACTCGAGCGCGCCGGCATGCGCAGCTTGGTCGAGGGCCAGAAGGTCCAGTTCGACACCCAGGAAGATCGTCGCACCGGCAAGATCGCCGTCGGCAACATCCAGGCCGCTTGATTGCCCAATTGCGGCGTTAGCCGCCGGTCGCTGTCGACCCTCGCGTGATAGAAAAGCCGCCCTCGCCGGGCGGCTTTTTCATGTTCGGCCGTGTCGCTCGTAACGCACGCGCACGACGCTTCAACCCGCGGTCGGGTAGTCGGCATATCCCACGCGATCGCCGCCGAATAGCGTACCCCCGTCGAAGTCGGCCAGCGGAAGGCCATTGCGAAAGCGCTGCGGCAGATCCGGATTGGCGATAAACGGCCGTCCATAGGCAACGAGATCGGCCAACCCGCTGGCGATGATCGATCGACCCTTCTGATGCGTGTATTTGCCGGCAACGATGATCGCACCGGTATAGATCGCACGGAGATCTTGGCGGAATTGCTCCGGGATGCGCGGCGCGTCGTCCCAATCAGCCTCGGCAAGATGGATATAGGCGAGACCGATGCGGTCGAGCTCAAGCGCCGCCTTCAGGATCGTCGGAATGATTGCGTCATCAGCCATGTTTCGCTGCGTGATGAAGGGCGACAAACGTATGCCAGTTCGATCAGCGCCGACCTCGTCCGATACCGCTTTGGCGACGTTGACGAGGCAGCGGATGCGGTTGTCGGCTTCACCGCCGTAGCGGTCGGTGCGCTTGTTCGACGACCGCCGCAGGAACTGATCGATCAGATACCCGTTGGCGCCGTGAATTTCGACGCCGTCGAACCCAGCGGCCAAGGCGTTGGCGGCTCCCCTGCGGAAGTCCTCGACGACGAGCGTGATTTCGCTCTCGCTCAATGCGCGAGGAACCGGGCACTCGACCATGCCGCCCTTGCCTGTTTCAGGGTCGACGATCCAGACCTGGGCGTCTGGCGCAAGAGCCGACGGAGCAACCGGTTTGCTGTCCGGATGAAAACTCGGATGGCTCATCCGGCCAACATGACAGAGCTGCAGGATGATCCGGCCGCCTGCCGCGTGAACCGCATCAGTGACCTGTTTCCAGCCCGCGATCTGTTCGGGTGAATAGATGCCGGGCGTGAATGAATAGCCCTGGCCTTGCCGCGAGATCTGCGTTGCCTCGGTGACGATGAGACCGGCGCCGGCACGCTGCGCGTAATACTCGGCCATCAGGGCATTAGGCACGTCGCCGGGCTGGGTCGTGCGGCAGCGCGTCATGGGCGCCATGACCACGCGGTTCGGCAGCGTCAGGCCGCCGAGAAGCGCGGGGGAAAAGAGCACATCGTTCATGGAGGTCCTTGTCAGGCGAAGGCATGCCAACTGGTGGAGATGCCGTAGGGCGATTGGCCAAGCTCTTAAGTCATCGACTGTGCTCTGACAACGTGCGCCGGCGCTGATGGTCCCATACTACCATGCATGGCTCGGGCGAGGATAACGGGCCTCCCCACGCTTGTTCATGACACCGACATGAAGAGGCAAATTCGTGCGCCTCCGACATGAACTTTGCACAGCCCGATCAAGCCGTATTCATGACGCGGACGACAGATCGCCCATCGACCTCGCGGACGAACATTTTCACGGGCCTGCTGTTCCATTGTGTCTCGCCCAGCCGCCGCAGCAGTCCCGGCAGCATCGTCTGATCGCCGAACACATCGACAATCCAGACGTTGGAACCGTTGCTCCACTCGGACCGATCGAGTTTGATCTCGCCGCTGTCGCCGCCGGACAGCCTGAGATCGACCGCATCCGACACACACGCCCAAAGCAAGGCGGTCACCGGGGTTTGCACGCCGAGCTTTTCGTCCCGCCTGCTGGCGAGCGCGAACTGGCCAGCGAGCATCGCGGGCACGACACGGACGCGGAATTCCGACAGCGTCAACCCTTGATGGTGCTTCGAGTGTACCGCAACGGTCGTGATCTGACCCAAAGCGAGTGCGAACTGACGCGCCTTCTCGGTCTTGCTCTGGCTGTCCGAACCAGGCATCGCCGACGATCCGGCCGCGGCCACCTCAGCCACGGCTTCGATTGCCGGTAATCCTACGTGGGTATCTGAATTGCGCGGCGTCGACTGAGGCGGCAAAGATGACGGCTGAATTTGCGCGACTTTGGGCGCATCAGACAACGAAAACCAGGTGCGCTTCTCCTCGACGTTGGGCTTTTCTTCGCCGAGTGGCGGAAAGCCAGCACCTTGCGGCGTGTCGGTGGAGGACTTCTTAGACTTGGACCGGAAGAACATCAGGTTTCTCCGACGCGATACGACTCCGTGGCAATAAAATGCAGCAGTTGAGAACATCGAGCGGTTCAATAAGAACGCGGTCGACGGTCATTCGGCTTTCGATAAGAGATCCACGATTCCGCGACCGCCGGGTGCATCGGCTTCGGTCAGGAGAGCAATTGCCAGCGCGACCAAATACGCTGGGCCGATGATCCAGAGCCACGGCAGAAGATGCCTAACGCGGCGTTGCAACGTGACACGGTGACGTTCGATCATCGGCGGTACTCCAACCAAACCGCTGGAATGCGCGTGCGCCGCGTTCAAAACTTGAGCACAAATGATTGCAACCTAGAAAATATTCGAAGCCGCAAGCCAAAACCGTCCGACAATCGCCGCCTAGAACTATCGTTCGGCCGCGATCTGCTGCCGCGAACTATTCAAACCAAAGAACCTCGAGCTTTTCAAAACGATCCCGTAATTTAGCTCCATCTCGAATAGACATCAAGGCCGACGATGCATCAGCATATGCGCGTCAGCCCTTCCTTGACTTGGCTTTTTCGTAGAGTGGAAGCACGTCGGGCAAATTCTTCTCTATGGTTTGAATGCGCGTCGCGCCCGCAGGGTGCGTCGACATCCATTGCGGCGGCGCACCCTTGGACGCAGCAGACATCTTCTGCCAAAGCGTGATCCCGGCACGCGGATCAAAGCCGGCGCGGGCGGCCAGCTCGAGCCCGATCAAGTCGGCCTCGGTTTCGTCGGAGCGCGAGAACTTGAGCACCGCGAGGCTTGCGCCGGCCGCACCGATCACCTCACCTGCCTGACCGAACAGCAAGCCGCCCACGACCCGGCTGCCGATGTTGGTGATGTTGGTTTTGGCCGTCCGCTCGCGCGCGTGTTCCCACAGCGCGTGGCCCATCTCGTGGCCCATGATCATGGCCACCTCGTCGTCGGTGAGCTTGAGCTTGTCCAGGATGCCGGTGAAAAAGGCAATCTTTCCGCCCGGCATGCAGAATGCGTTGATCTGCGGAGACTTGATGAGTTGCACGTCCCAATCCCAGGACGTCGCTCGCTCGTTGAACTTGGTCGTGTGCGGCTTGAGATCGTTGAAGATGCGCTTGAGGCGCGCAAGCTGTGGGTCGTTGTCCTCCGCGAGCACGCGCTTCTGGAAGGCTTGCCGTGTCATGGCGTCGAACTGCAGCGACGCTGTCTTCTCGATCTTCTCGGCAGAAACGAGCTTTGCGAGATAGGATTTGCGGCCGATCTTGACGCCGCCGTCGTCGGGTTCGCGGGCGCCCAATGGTCCCGAACCCGGTACGATCAGCAAGGCCCCGAGAGCCACAGCCGTCAAGGCGCTTCGCCTGAGCCCGCCGACCCGACGTGTCTCGATCATACCGCGTCTCCTCGCTCGACCGCGCCACCGCGTCATGTGATCCCGCGCGGCTTTCCGTCGTATTCTATATAGTGATCTGTGCGCCCTTGCGACAACCGTCGGCGGCGTGAGACATGGCTCAGAGGTTGGCGTGGACGATAGCGAGCGGTCGACATTGGACGTCAATCCGCTGATCGCGGACATCGACGCTGCCGCATGGGATGCGTGCGCCAATCCGGACCCGGCGGTGTTCGATCCGTTCGTCTCCCACGCATTTCTGAAGGCACTCGAGGACGCCGGCACGACCGGAGAGCGCGCGGGCTGGATTCCGCAGCATCTCACACTCCGCAACGCCGACGGGGTGATCGCCGGCGCGATGCCGCTTTATCTCAAGACCCACAGTCAGGGCGAGTTCGTATTCGACCACGCTTGGGCCGACGCCTATCGCCGGGCGGGCGGACGCTATTATCCGAAACTGCAGTGCGCCGTGCCGTTCTCGCCCGTTCCCGGACGGCGCATCCTGCTCAGGCCAGGACCGGACGCCGAAGAACGCGAACGATTGATGGCGCTTGGCGCCGTCGAGGTGGCGCGGCAGATGGGGGTCTCCTCGCTGCACCTGACCTTTCTGGATGAGGGCGCGTGGCAGCGCCTCGGCGCGGTGGGTCTTCTGAAGCGCACGGGACAGCAGTTCCATTGGACCAATCAGGGCTACGGCACGTTCGACGAATTTCTTGCCTCACTGGCCTCGCGCAAGCGCAAGAGCATTCGCAAGGAACGCGAAACCGCCGTCGCCGCCGGCCTCGACATCGAGCGCCGCACGGGTGCGGAGATCACCGAGGCCGATTGGGACGCCTTCCATCAGTTCTACACCGACACCGGCGACCGCAAGTGGGGCCGTCCCTACCTCAACCGCCGGTTCTTTTCGCTGCTCGGCGCCACGATGGCCGATCGCTGTCTGCTTTTCCTGGTCAAACGCGACGGCCGGCCGATCGCAGGCGCACTTAATCTTATCGGCGGCGACTGCCTCTATGGCCGCTACTGGGGCGCGATCGAGTCCCACCCATGCCTGCATTTCGAGGTCTGCTATTATCAAGCCATCCAGTTCGCCATCGAGCGCGGCCTGAAGCGCGTCGAAGCCGGCGCGCAGGGCGAGCATAAGCTGGCGCGCGGCTATCTGCCGGTGACGACCTATTCCGCGCACTGGATCGCCGACCCAGGATTGCGCAGAGCAGTCGCGCATTTCCTCGACCACGAGCGCGCGGCGATCACCGAGATCAACGCCGACCTCACTGCGCTCGGCCCATTCCGTCGCGGGCCGCCGGGCGGCGGAACGTCTGGCGGGGACGAAGGCCGGGCGATCGAGATCCGTCCAGACACGGACCAGAGCGCGGACGAGCACGGCGAGGGGGATTGACCCCGGCCAGAACCTCGGTTTGATGACCCCATCAGACCAGGGGGACGACCATGACCTACGACAACGCCAACATCTTCGCCAAGATCCTGCGCGGTGAGATCCCGTGCCACAAGGTCTACGAGGATCAGGACACGATCGCGTTCATGGACATCATGCCCCAGGCGCCGGGACATATGCTCGTCGTGCCGAAGGCCGCGTCCCGCAATCTGCTCGACGCCGATCCGGCCACCCTCGGCAAGCTGATGGCGGTGGTGCAGAAGGTCGCCGTCGCGGCGAAGGCGGCGTTCGCGGCGGACGGTGTGCGGATTTCGCAGTTCAACGAGGCGCCCGCCGGACAAACCGTGTTCCACCTCCACGTCCACGTCATCCCGATGCACGAGGGGCAGCGACTCGGCCATCACGGTGGCAAGCAGGAAGATGGCGCGGTTCTGGCGGCGAACGCCGAGAAAATGAAGGCGACTCTAGCAAAGGTCTGAGGCGCGGGTTTGGCCGCGCTACGCTTTGCGGCGCGCCGGGTCGATCTGATCCGGCGACAGCTTCGGCTCCAGCACGTGTGCGGCCTCGTCGGCATCGATGCGCAATCCGCGGCCGTCGACCAGCGGCAAGTCGCCGTCGTTCCAACCTTTGACGCCGAGCTTCAGGGACGCGACGTCGGCATAGCCGATCTGGCGCATGACGACGGCAGCCATCGCGCTGCGGTTTCCCGAGCGGCAGACGACGACGATCGGGCGCGCGCGGGCGGCGACGAGGTCGGCCTCCGTTTCGGCGTAATCATATTCGCAGGCGGCCTCGAGAATGCCGCGCGGCACGTTGCGCGAGCCGGCGATGTGAGCGGCGTCGAATTCGCTCCGCTCTCGCACATCGAGCACGATTGGCGCGGGATCGGCGGCCATCATCCGCTTCAATTCCCACGGCATGATCTCGCGCACCTCGCGCGCGGCCTTCTCGGCCAGTGTCTTGTAGCTTTCGCGGTTCACGTCTTCGCCCTCATTCGTTCGTCGCGGCGCATCAGGCCCACGGCCGTGCGCACGGTCAAGCGAAGGGATGCCGCAGTTGATCGACGCGGGCTGGTCGGCGGCGCGACGGGAGGCGTATGCTTCCAGTAGCGCCGAGGCTCAACGAGGAGATCCCATGAACGTCCTGATCATCGGTGCGAGCCGCGGCATCGGGCTTCGCACGGTCGAAACGGCGCTCGCCGCCGGGCATCGCGTGCGCGCGTTGGCGCGATCGGCCGCCGCGATCCAGATCGAGCACGAACGGCTGGAAAAGTTCGTCGGAGACGCGCTCGATCGGGCGAGCGTGGAGCGGGCAATCGACGGCATGGATGCGGTCGTGCAGGTTCTGGGGCTCGCGATGGGGCCGGCGTACGTCGGCGGTACGGACCTGTTCTCGAAGGCGACGCGCGTCCTGGTCGACGCGATGACCGCGCGCGGACCGAAACGGCTCGTCGTGGTGACGGGGCTCGGCGCGGGCGACAGCCGGGGTAGCCTCGGTCTCTACGCAATCCCGTTCATGATCGTTCTGAAGCGCGTCTATGACGACAAGGACATCCAGGAGCGGATCGTGCGCAATTCCGCGCTCGATTGGACGATCCTTCGGCCCGGCATCCTGCAGGACGGCGAGGCCGCGGGGACGGCGCGCGTGCTGCCGGAAGCAAAAGACTGGCGGCCCGGTCCGGTGCGCCGCACCGACGTCGCCCGCGCGATCGTCGAGGAACTCGAGACGGGCCGCAACCTGCGGCGCACGCCAGCAGTGGTCGGCTGATCAGGTACCGCAGAAGGTTTCCTGCACGATCTCGTCGGGCTCGGGGGGCAGGGCGAGGTCGGCGTTGCCGGGCTGATCGTCGAACGGCCGCGCAAGCACGTCGACGAGCCTGTGGAACGGCGCGAAGTCGTCGCCGCCGACAGCCGCCACGATGGCCTGTTCGATGCGGTGATTGCGCGGGATGAACAGCGGATTGACGGCGCGCATTTGGGTTGCGCGAACGGCGGGCACGACCGGATCGGACGAGAGACGTTCACGCCAGCGGGCGAGCCACGGCGCGGGATCGACGCCACCCTGGAAGAGCGTCGCGAAAGCGGCGTCGGCGGCGGGATCGGCGGCGGCGTCGGCGAGGCGCCGGAACGAGAGCGTGAAATCGGCGCGGCCGGCGGCCATCAGGTCGAACAGTTCGCGGATCAACGCGGTGTCCTCGCCGACGACGAAGGCCGGGGCCGGGGCGAGGCCGATTTTTCGCCGGAGGCCCGACCCATAGGCGGCCTCGAATTGACCGGCGAACGGCTCCAGCGCGGCCTGCGCCTCGGATATCGCTGCATCCTGGTCATCGCCAAGCAACGGCAGCAGCGTCTCGGCGAAGCGGACGAGGTTCCAGTGCGCGATGGCGGGCTGACTGGAGAATGCGTAACGCCCGTTTCGGTCGATGGAGCTGAACACGGTCTCGGGGTGATAGGCGTCCATGAACGCGCACGGGCCGAAATCGATCGTCTCGCCCGCGACTTGGCAGTTGTCGGTGTTCATCACGCCGTGGATGAAGCCGATCAGCATCCACTGCGCGATCAGCGACGCCTGCCGCGCGATGACGCCGTCGAGCAACGCGCGATAAGGATTGGGCGCGGACGCCGCGTCCGGGTAGTGGCGTGCGATGACGTGGTCGGCGAGGATGCGCACGGCGTCGACGTCCTGGCGTGCGGCGAAATACTGGAAGGTGCCGACGCGGATGTGGCTCTGCGCCACGCGGGTCAAGACGCCGCCCGGCATCGGTGTCTCGCGCAGGACCACATCGCCCGTGGTGACGGCGGCAAGTGCGCGCGTCGTCGGAATCCCAAACGCTGAGAACGCCTCGCTGACGATGTACTCGCGCAACACCGGGCCGAGCGCGGCGCGGCCGTCGCCTCGGCGCGACCACGGCGTCGGGCCGGAGCCCTTCAATTGGATGTCCCGGCGGATACCGTCCTTTCCGATCACTTCGCCGAGCAGGATGGCGCGGCCGTCGCCCAGCGCGGGCGAAAACCCGCCGAACTGATGACCGGCATATGCGGCGGCGATGGGCTGGCTGCCCGATGCGATCCGGTTCCCGGCGAGCATCGCAATCCCTGCGTCCGACGCCAGCGCGACCGGATCGAGCCCGAGATCGCGAGCGAGCGCATCGTTCAGGCGGATCAGGGCGGGCTTGGAGACGGGCGTCGGCTTCTGCCGCACGAAGAAACGATCGGGCAGCCGCGCGTAGCTGTTGTCGAAGGCGATTACGAGGTCGGCGGCGTTGGTCGAGGTCATGCGATGTCCGCTCGGTGGCGTGGCGGCGGGCGTGCCGGATCAATCGGGTAACACGGGAAGCGCGCGGGCTCCAAATCGACACGCGAACTGACGTGCCGCCGGCTAGACGATATAGCCACCGGCGATCAGGACAGCCGCGCCGCCTGCGACGCCCGCCGCAAGATTGCGGCGCGCTGCATAGAACACGGCGATGCCTGCAGCGAAAGCCGCAAGCCTCAGCGCCATCGGCACGCCCGCAAGCGCGCCTGCCGGAAAGACGAGCAGCCGCATCACGAGCCCCGCGACCATCGCGGTTGCTACCGCACGCACCCAGCGGAACAATACGCCGTCGATGTCGAGGTCGCGGCCCACATAGAGCCCGAGCCAGCGCCACGGTTCGTGCGCGAGAATGGCGATCGCGATGATGAGGGCGGCCGTGCCCCAGCCGCTGCCGAGACCACTCATGTGACACCGCCGGGACCGTCAGGGCGAGCGCTCGGGGGATCGGCCAGGCGGGCTTCGGGCGACAGACGGTCCGCAACGAGAAACGCCGCCGTGCCGCCGATCAAACCGGTCAGCAGAAGATCGAACCCAGGTGCGAAATGAAACGCCAGCGGTCCGAGCAGCGCGCCGATGACGATCGCCAAAAGATCGCCGTTGCGGTTTGCGGTCTGCAATAGCGAAAGGATGAAATAGATCGGCGTGAGAAACAGCAGCGCCGCCGAAAGCGCCGGCGGCACCGCGCCTGCCAGTCCATAACCGATGGTCGTGCCGGCCAGGGACGCCGCGATCAGCCCCGTTCCGATCCCGAGGAAATGCGCCATGCGCCGCTCTTCCGCAACAGCGGGCAGACGGCGGAAGCCCTCGATCCATGCGGTGATGGCGATGGCGTGGACAGCGACGAGCTTGCTCCAGCGCCCGGCGTGCCGGCCGCCGAGAAACGGCGCGAGTACGACCGTCATCGGCAGAAGCCGGACGCCGATCAACGAGACAGCGAGGATGGCGCCGATGAGCGAACCCCCGCGCGCCAGCTGATCGACCATGACGACCTGCGCGGGGAGAGCAAAGAGCGCGGCCATCATGACGTTCGCGTTGCCGACCGACAGGCCAGCATCCCGCGCCAGTGCGCCGAACCCGGCGGCGGACGCAAGAAGAATAAAGCCTGGAATGGATAGCGCGGCGGCAAGACCGGCGCGAAATGCTCGCGCATCCGTCGCAAATCCGCTGCCGCGCCCGTTGATGTCCGGCACCGGCCGCTCCCTTGATGACGGAGCGCTCATACAGGGACAACGAGGAAGACGCCAGCGCTTCCAGACGCAGGGCAGGCCTGCGCCTCGCGCCCGCCGCTGGCTCACTATGGACGGCAGACGTAGTAGGCGTTCTGGATATCGTGCTCGAGTTCGTGCACCTCGACCGAGCGAAAGCCGGCCTCGCGGAACATGCACTCAGCTTTATCCCGGCCCCACATCGCGCCCAATCCATCGCCGCCCTGTGCCAAGGACACGGTCATGCAGTGCATGCACGAGATCGTGTAAAGCAGAGTGCCTATCGGGTTATCCCTGTCCTTGTCGTGCCGCCCTGCTCCTTTGATGTCTTGCGCCAGATAGACGCCATCGGATGCAAGCGCGCGCAGGATGCCGTCGAGGACGGCCTGCGGTTTGGCCTGATCGTGAATGGCGTCGAAGGTGAGCGCGAGATCGAACGCGGCCATGGGTGCGGTGCGATCGAAATCGGAAAGATCGCGCACTGTGAACGTCACGTTGCCGAGGCCGAGCCGCTTGGCTTCGGTCCGCGCCCACACGATCGCCTCCTCCGACAGATCGAACCCAGCGAAGGAGCTCCGCGGATAGCGCGCCGCGAGTTGCAGAAGCGCGCGGCCACGGCCGCAGCCGACATCGACAACCCGGATTCCGCGATCGAGCCGGCCGACGAGCCCCGGAACGAGCGGCAGGATCGCCGTCTCGAGCACGGGCAGTACAGTCTGGCCGGATTCCTCCGCCATCACTTCATGAAATCGGGCATAGCGCGAATACGGCACGCCGCCGCCGTGACGGAAGCAGTGGACCACATCGTCCTCGACACTGCCGACAAGCGGCAGGAACTGCGCGATGACCGCGAGATTGGCGGCCGCAGCCCGCGTCAGAAACCGCGCGTGCGCTTCGGGCAGGCTGTAAGTGCCGGCCTCGCCATCCATCTCGACGATCCTGGCGCACACCATCGCGCCGAGCCATTCGCGGACGTAGCGCTCATTCAATCCCGCACGTTCGGCGAGCGCAATACTGGTCATCGGTGCAGTGTCCGACAACGCATCGAACAGTCCGGTGCGATGACCGATCGACGCCATGACGATCATCGCTGCATCGTTGAGTGCGCCGACGAAGCGCTGCTCGAAGGCCGCGGCGCGATCGCCGTCAATCGCGGTAGCGGTGGTGAGATTGCATGCCTGGCACATAGGTTGCTCCTTTGCCGGTTGTGACTGATCCGCGCGATTGTCGGGTGCGGACGGCGGCGTAGGTAGCAAGGGCTTTCGTCGAGGGCTGTGCCCTGAAGCACAGACAGTGTAGGCGCCGAAACGACGAACGCCGGGCTTTCGGGCCCGGCGTTCGCATAGACTGAGGCGTGTGAGGCGCGCCTCAGTCGTCCTTCTTGCGCGGCACGCTCGGCACGGCTCCACCGCCCTTGGCCGGGCGATCCTTCTTCTCTTTAGGTCCCGGCAGCGCTTTGCGCGGCTCGGGCTCGGCGAGCGCCGCGATCGGCTCGGCGTCGTCCTCCTCCTCTTCCTTCGACTTCGGCTTCTTCGACGGGTCGGTCGAGATGTAGGAGAACGAGAGCTTCTTCTCGAGACCTTCGCCTTCGACGTCGATCTTCACGGTCCCGCCATGCTCGAGGCGTCCGAACAGCAGCTCGTCGGCAAGCGGCTTCTTGATGTGCTCCTGGATGACGCGGCCGAGCGGACGTGCACCGAACTTTTCGTCGTAGCCGATCTCGCCTATCCACTTCGCGGCTGCTTCGGTCAGTTCGATCGTGACGCCACGGTCGGCCAACTGTGCTTCGAGCTGGAAGATGAACTTCTCGACGACCTTCTGGATGACGTCGTGCCCGAGGCCCGCGAACGCGACGACGGCGTCGAGGCGGTTGCGGAACTCCGGCGTGAACATCCTGTTGATGGCGTCGTTGTCCTCGCCTTCGCGCTTCTGGCGATTGAAGCCCATCGGCGGTTTTGCGAGATCGGACGCACCCGCGTTCGTCGTCATGATCAAGATGACGTTGCGGAAATCGACCTGCTTGCCGTTGTGGTCGGTGAGCTTGCCGTGGTCCATCACCTGCAGAAGGATGTTGTAGAGATCAGGATGCGCCTTCTCGATCTCGTCGAGCAAGAGCACCGAGTGCGGATGCTGGTCGATGCCATCTGTCAGGAGGCCGCCCTGGTCGAAGCCGACGTAGCCGGGAGGCGCACCGATGAGACGCGAAACCGTGTGCTTCTCCATGTATTCCGACATGTCGAAGCGCAGGAGTTCGACACCCATCAGATGGGCGAGCTGCTTGGCGACTTCGGTCTTGCCGACGCCGGTGGGGCCCGAGAACAGGTAGCAGCCGATCGGCTTCTCCGGCTCTCGCAGGCCGGCACGGGCAAGCTTGATCGCGGCCGACAGCGTGGAGATCGCAGCGTCCTGACCGAAGACTAGCCGCTTCAAGTCCTTCTCGAGATTGCCGAGCACCTCGGCATCCGACTTGGTCACGGTTTTCGGCGGGATGCGCGCCATCGTCGCGACGGTGGCCTCGATCTCCTTGGTGGTGATCTTCTTCTTGCGCTTGCCTTCGGGCACCAGCATCTGCGACGCGCCGGTCTCGTCGATCACGTCGATCGCCTTGTCCGGCAGCTTGCGGTCGTGGATGTACTTGGCCGACAGCTCGACCGCGGCCTTGACGGCCTCGTTGGTGTACTTGAGCTTGTGGAACTCCTCGAAGTAGGGCTTCAGGCCCTTGACGATCTCGATCGCGTCGGCGACCGACGGCTCCTTGACGTCGATCTTCTGGAAGCGGCGGACGAGTGCGCGGTCTTTCTCGAAGTGCTGGCGATACTCCTTGAAGGTGGTCGAGCCGATGCAGCGGACGGTGCCCGACTGCAAGGCGGGCTTGAGCAGGTTCGACGCATCCATCGCGCCGCCTGAAGTCGCGCCTGCGCCGATCACGGTGTGAATTTCGTCGATGAAAAGCACCGCGCCGGGATAGTTCTCGATTTCCTTCATGACGGCCTTGAGCCGCTCCTCGAAATCGCCGCGATAGCGCGTGCCGGCCAAGAGCGCGCCCATGTCGAGCGAGAAGATGGTGGCGTTGCGCAGCACCTCGGGCACCTCGCCCTTGATGATCTTGCGGGCTAGGCCCTCGGCGATGGCCGTCTTGCCGACGCCGGGGTCGCCGACGAACAGCGGGTTGTTCTTCTGGCGGCGGCACAGCACCTGGATGGTGCGCAGCACCTCCTGCTCGCGGCCGATCAACGGATCGATCTTGCCGTCGCGGGCCTTCTTGTTGAGGTTGACGCAGTAGGTGTTGAGTGCGTCCTGGCCGGGCTTCTTCTCTTCGCCCGAAGACGAGCTCTCCTCGTTCTCGTCGACACCGCGCACCGGACGCGGCTCGCTCATGCCCGGGCGCTTCGCAATCCCGTGAGAAATGTACTGCACGGCATCGAAGCGCGTCATTTCCTGCTCCTGCAGGAAGAACGCGGCATGGCTTTCGCGTTCGGCGAAAATGGCGACGAGCACGTTGGCGCCGGTCACTTCCTCGCGGCCCGACGACTGCACGTGGACGACGGCGCGGTGGATGACGCGCTGGAAGCCGGTCGTCGGCTGCGCGTCGGTCGCGCCCTTGGCAGTGGGCGATCCCAGTTCACTGTCGAGATACTCGGTGATGCGCAGCTTGAGCGCGTCGAGATCGACGTTGCACGCGCGCATGACGGCTGCGGCATCACGGTCGTCGAGCAGTGCGAGAAGCAGATGTTCGAGCGTCGCGAACTCATGCCGGCGCTCGTTGGCGTTCTCGAGCGCACGGTGCAGACAAGTCTCAAGGCTCTTCGAGAATGATGGCACTCGCCTTACTCCTTCTCCATGGTGCACTGCAGAGGGTGGCCGTGTTGACGCGCGAAGTCCATGACTTGCGTCACTTTGGTCTCGGCCACCTCGTATGTGAAGACGCCGCAAATGCCGGAACCCTTGTGGTGGACGTGCAGCATGATGCGCGTCGCTTCCTCACGGCCTTTGCTGAAGAATTTTTCGAGGACGTGGACGACGAACTCCATCGGCGTGTAATCGTCGTTGAGCAGCAGAACGCGGTAGAGCGACGGCTTCTTCGTTTTGGGCCGGGTCTTGGTTACGAGACCGGTGCGGCCGTCCTCGTCGCCCTGGCCATTGCCGCCCTTGCCGCCATCGCTGCCGCCTTTGCCCGGGCCGCCCTTGCCGGGACCCTTGTCCTTATTGGAGGCGCGCGGCCAGCCGCCCTGGCCGCCCGTCATGCGCAAACCTGAAATAACTCGACTCGATCGCTCTATCGACACGTTCCGCCCATCCGCCACTTGCCGCCGATTTTCAGCCGGCGCCTTATCGATCTTACGCGAACCGCTTCTCCTGTCCCATAGCCTGCATGCGCGTTCGCCTGATCCTCGCCACTCGGACGGATGCTAGTGGATCAGCGATCCGGCGCCTCATCAATATCGTGTGGCAAGGCGACGCAAAAAAGGCCCGGCTTCCGCCAGGCCTCCTTAATCTTTGGACATCTTCGCGCGAGCGATGGGCATCAGCGTGCCTGCTGCAGGGTCCGTTCGATCGGCTTGTACGCTTCCTTGGTCAGGGAGGCGTACATGCCACCAATCTTGGTCATCTGCTGCATGTAGTCGTCGTAGGCGCGCTTTGCATACGAAGTCTGGATTTCCATCGCCTGATCGAGCGACTTGGCCGACAACAGGCGCTCGAAAGTCGCCGTTCCCTGCTCGAAGCTGCGCTTGGAGTAGTCGTTCATCTCGGCCGCGATGGCCTGCCAGCCGCGATTCCACTCGCCGAACATCTTCATGGCGAGGTCCATATTGGTCTGGTTGAGCTTCTGAATGTCCTGAAATCCATTGATCATGGGGGTCAAATGTCCCTGGTCTAGCGTTGCGACCGTGGCCAGCGAAATGCGGCCAGCCTTGCGAAGGCACGGCGTGGCCCCGACGGGCCCGAGCGCCTAATTCTGAAAATCTAGTGGCGCTGCACAAATTTTTCAAGGCGAATTTTGCGGTGCACAATTGCGGGCGTACGGAGCATCTGCCGTTAACCATGCCGGTTAACGACGCGTGAAGCCTAACACCGTAATATCGTTACCGCAAATTAGCTCGACGTGCGCCGCAAAGCCGCCCCGAAACCATGATCTGGAAGTCTGGTGTCGATCTTGGGGGGCCACGAAGGCCGGATCGCGACGAGCCGAAACGCGACGCCAGACCAGCGCCGGCGTCCGACATGAGGGATTAGATTGCGTCCATGAATCTGGTTCGTCAGATCGTCGTTTCGTCGTGTTTCGCCCTGCTAGCGGCCAACGCCCCGGTCGCGTATGCCGAAGCGCGCCACGCCGCGATGGTGATCGACGCCAATACCGGCCAAGTGTTGCACGCGCAAGCCGCAGACGATCCCCGGTATCCAGCTTCGCTGACCAAGATGATGACGCTCTACATGGCGTTCGAACTCATCGACGCGGGCCGGCTCACCTACAGCTCGAAGATCAAGATCAGCCAGGAAGCCGCCTCCGCCGCCCCTTCGAAACTCGATCTCGACCCGGGCGAGGAGATCACCGCGATCGACGCCATCAAGGCGCTGGTGACCAAGTCGGCCAATGACATTGCCATTGCCATGGCTGAACACATCGGCGGCACCGAAGCCAATTTCGCCCGGCTGATGACGGCACGCGCGCGGCAGATCGGTATGAAGAACACGACGTTCCGCAATGCGTCCGGCCTACCCGATCCGGGTCAAACGACGACGGCGCGCGACATGCTTACGCTGGCGTTGAAGCTGCAGGACGACTTTCCACGGCACTACGGGTTGTTTGCGACGCGATCGTTCAGCTTCAACGGCAGCTCACATCGAAATCACAACACGCTCCTCGGCAGCTTCGCCGGCACCGACGGCATCAAGACGGGATATACGCGCGCATCGGGCTTCAATCTCGTCTCGTCGGTGCGCCGCGATGGCCGACACATCGTCGCCGCCGTGTTCGGCGGAGCGAGCGCTGCGAGCCGCAACGCCCAAATGCGTTCGCTGCTGAGCCGCTCTCTCGGCCGCGCCTCGAAAGAAAAGACCCGCAAGCCGCTGCTGATCGCCAAGCCGCGCCTGGCACCGCGTCCGTCACAAGTCGCGACGACCGCACCTAAGCCAACGCCGCCGAAGCGCGCCGAGATCCAAATCGCCGAAGCCAAGACCGTCGCCACCCCGCAGCCCGTGACAGCGCCCGCGCCCATCATGCAGCCCGTTGCTGCACCCGTGGCCGAAGCGCCCGCCGCACACCGCATCGACATCGCCAAGGTGCGCCGTGTGATGGTCGCGCCGCGCATGAGAGCGAGCCCCGCCGCGCAGACGGACAGCACCGAAGAACCGAGCGCAGACACCACGGAACTGGCGACACCACGCGCCGCCTACGCCGTCGCTCCCGCCGCCAACGCTCCGGCGAGGGCCGACGAGACGATCCTCGCCAAGGCGATGTCGCGACGCCAGATGGTCGACACATCGCAGCGGCCCGAACCGCCGCTGCTGCCCCCGGCCACGATCGCGGTTCCGGCCGAGCCGCCGGCTGCCATGGTCCCGGCGTACGCCACCGCATCAGGCATCGCGCCGGCCGTGAACCAAGGCTTCGACGCCGAGCCGGGCCTCGGTCGCGCGCCGTCGACGCTGCAGCAGCAGGCGATATCCATCTCTTCGGGACGGGAAACTGCACCCCAAGTCGTCGCCGTGGCATCGCCCGCCGCGCCCAGTTACCGGCTGCAGGGCCCGCCGCGCGCTCCCGTTGCAATAGCGCCGGCTGCCCGGCTCACCACCGTTTCGACGGGGGCTCAGGGTCAGGGCGTCCGCGGCGCCCCCGTCGCGAGCCAAGCTTCGACGGCCCAGGGTTTTCAGATCCAGGTCGGTGCTTATGCCACGTCGGTCGAGGCAGAACGCCAACTCGCATCGATCAAGAGCCGGGCGAGTACACTGCTGCAAGCCCGCACAACGCTGGCTTTGCCGGTGCGCAAGGGTGACCGCCAGTTGTTCAGGGCCCGCTTCGCCGGGTTCGACGCCAATGGCGCGGCAAGCACCTGTCTCGAACTCCGCCGTCTCGGGGTCGATTGCTTCGTGATGCGCGCGGAATAAGGTCCCGCGGCACCTCCCGTCATCGAACGGTTCACCCGAGCCGATCTGCCGCACTGTTGCCGCCTATCTGCCGGTCGGCGCCTCGAAATTGCAGTGCGGTGCAACACGTTGCAGGCCAGTATATATTCAAATCTGCTAATATGCCTATTGCCGCGCGCGGCGGAATAGCTAGCATGTCTCGCATATCCGACCCGCACCGACCTTCGCGCCGTCTCCGGCGCTAGAGGCCTTGCTCGCCGTCGGCCGTTCTCATCATTGCCTAGGGAGTGACGCCACATGCGCCTTTTAAAGAACGTTCTGGCCTTGATCGGGCTCGTCGCGGTGCTCGGTGGCGGGTTCATGTACATGCGCTTCTCGTCGGCGATCAGCCAGTTCGACCCCAAGGCGATGAGCGTCTATCGCAACATGGCAACGCGCCTCCTGGAAACCGGCAATCCGGCGGAGGCGACCGTGTGGAAGCGGCAGGTCAAGGACGGGTTGAGCTACGAAGACGTCGATCAGGCCATCAAGACGGTCGCGGCTGAAATGAACATCAAGGACGTCGGCGCGCTGCCGCTCGGCGATCAAGTCACGGCGATGCAGGGCAAGCCGTGGCGGAAGCTCAAGATCTACCTTTACTGCAACCCGCTGACCGCGGCCAAAATGATCGACTATTCCGACGCCTTCTCGGCGTACCTGCCTTGCCGTGTCAGCCTGCTCGAGGACAAGACCGGCAAGCTGTGGCTCTATTCACTCGACATGGACATGATGATCCACGGCGGCAAGCCGCTGCCACCCGAACTCAAGGCCGAGGCCGAGAAGGTGAAGGAAATCATCCTGGCGGTCCTCGAGCGCGGCGCCAAAGGCGAGTTCTAGGAATCGAGCAGCCGGCCGCCGTCCATGCGCAGGACGCGGTCGGCGTATTTCTCGGCCAACTCGGGTTGATGCAGCGTGGTCAGAACGGCGATGCCGCTGGACCGCGTCAGCCCGCGCAAAATGCCGAGAACGGCGTCTGCCGTTTCGGGATCCAGGCTGGCGACCGGCTCGTCGGCCAGGATGATCCGGCTCCGCTGCGCAAGAGCCCGCGCAATCGCGACACGCTGCTGCTGCCCGCCCGACAACGTATCGGCGCGCTGATCGAGATGCTCGGCGAGACCCACGGCGATCAAGGCTTCGATCGCGAGCCGTTCGTCGCCGGCATCGAACGATCGCAGGAGCACCCGCCACAGCGGTGCTGCGGCGAGGCGGCCGGCGAGCACATTGTCGAGGGCGGACAATCGGCGCACGAGATTAAACTGCTGGAACACGACGCCGATCTGACGCCGGGCTTCGGCCAGACGCGCGCCGGAAAGGCCCGAGAAGCGCTGGCCGCCGAGCGTGATCTCGCCGGCGTCCGGCTCGACGAGCCGCGTCAAGCAGCGGAACAACGTGGTCTTGCCGGATCCGCTGGCGCCCAGTACGGCGATGAATTCACCCGGCTGGACCGAAAACGTTGCGTCCCGCAGCGCGCGGCGTGCGCCAAAGCTCTTCGACAATCCCTCGGCTGCGATGATCGGCGTCATACGAGCTTCCGCCTCAACCAAGCACTCGCCGCGTCGATGGCGGTGACCATCACGAGCACGATCACGATGATGGTCAGCACGCGATCGAACTGCAGGAGATCGACGCTGTTCTTGAGCTCCTGTCCGATACCGCCGGCGCCGACGACACCGAGGACAGTCGAAGCGCGGATGCTCCACTCCCAGATGTAGAGCGTGATCGAGGCGAGGCTCGGCAGCACGTCGGGGATCAGCGCATAGCGGATGACGCGCAGCCGGCTCGCACCCGTCAGGGTGACGGCGTCCATCGGACCCGGCTCGACCGTCTCGATGGCTTCCGACCACAGCTTGGCGATGGAGCCAGCCGCGTGCAGCGCGACGCCGAGCACGCCGGCAAACGGACCGAGCCCGACGGCGGCGACCAGGATCAGCGCGAAGACGAAGCTGTCGATGCCGCGCAGGACGTTGAGCACGGCGCGCGCCGGAACCGCCAGCCACGACGACGGCGTCACGTTGCGGGCGGCGAGAAAGCAGAGTGGAAACGCGAGAATGGCCGCAAACGAGGTGCCGATGGTACCCATCGCCACAGTCTCGGCGGCGCGCAAGAGCAGCGTGTGGACCTCGGAGACATCCGGCGGCCAGGCCCGCGCCGCCCAGCCGGCGAGCCGCGGCAACCCGTCCCACAGCTTGCCGAAGTCGACATCCGCCACTCGGAAGCAGACGATGTAGAAGGCGACGCCGGCCAGCAGCAAGGCGGCGAACCGCAAGCGGTCGCCGGACTTCCTGGTTCGAATGATCTGCTGGTCGGCGGTGCCGTGCATATCGCTACTTGCTCGCCTGCTGCGGCTTGATGCGGCCGACGGCGATGCCGGCATCCTCGATCAACTTATAGCCCGCGTGCGTGTTGGTGATCCAGCCCGTGTAATTCTTCGGCATGAGCGTCTTGGCGTCGTCCTCCGAAATTGCGAGGACCGCGTCCTGGATCTTCTTGGTCATCGCCGGATCGAAGCCCTTGCGGACAACGAGCGGATCGTTCGGCAGCGGATCCGACGTCCAAACCGTCTTGACTTGATCGGCCTTGACGATGCCGCGCTCGATCAATGCGTTCAGGTTGCGATCGTAGTCGGAGGCAAAATCGGTTTGGCCATTGATCACCGAGAGCACCTGGGCGGCGTGGGAGGCGCCGTCGCGGTACTGGAAGTAGCTCTTCGGATCGATGCCTTGCGTCTTGAACCAATGGGTCGGAATCAGCCAGCCCGACGTCGAACCCGCGTCGGCGAGCGACAGCTTCATGCCCTTGGCGTCGTCGGGCCACTTGCCGATCTTGGTCTCGGGCTTGGAGACGATAATGGCGTGGTAGGTCGGCTTACCGTTGTATTTGACCGTGGCGATGGCTTCCGCGCCGCCTTCGGCATGAGCGAGAACATATCCCCACGGCCCCATCCAGGCGACGTCGGCCTGGCCGTTGGCGAGCGCGATGGCGATGCCGGCCCAGTCGGTCGTGACGACGAGTTCGTAGTCGCGGCCGAGCTTGTCGGCGAGGTGCTTGAAGAATGGTTCGTAAGCCTTCTTGGTGTCGGACGGCGTCGGCTGGAACGGCCCGACGGCGAACCGCAGCTTCTCGGCCGCGGTGGCGCTGAGGCCGGTCGCGAGCAGTGCGATCGCAGCAACCGCGGTGCGCGCGGCGCGAAACCAGGAAGGTGTCATGTGGGGCTCCGGTCATCGAATGAAGTCAGCATGGACGGGCGCATCCCACATCGGCAGGACGTTCGCGCGGGCAAAATCATACGCCTCGCCACTCGTAACCCACAATCGTGGCCGCAGGGAGGGGATGCGGCGATCACGCCACATCAGCTTCGCGTGAGAAGCACGTCCTTGGCTTCGTTGATCTTGGCCGCGAGATACGTCGAGCCGCCGCGATCGGGATGGAGCTTGAGCATCAGGTCGCGGTGCGCGCGGCGGATGGCTTCCTCGTCGGCGTCGGATGGAACGCCGAGGATTTCGCAGGCCTCGGCGCGCGTCATGCGGCCGTCGGGCCCTTGCGCCATTTCCGCCTCGCCGCGGGCCATGTCCTCGCGCCAGGTCGGATGGGTCCGGTCAAGATAGGCTTCGACGATCTGCGCCGACTGCGGATCGGTGAAGCGGCAATCCTGCCAAAGCAGCGCGAGTTCGGCAGGCTTCAGCCGCGAGATCTCGCGGCCCTTGAACACGCCCTTCAGGACGCGGCCCGTGACGTCGCCGGTGTCATGGTCGAGTTCGACTTCGAGATGGTCGGTGACGACGCGGGAACTGTTCCCGTCCGAGCGGCGCCCCCAGCCGCTCCATGGCAAGGCCCCGCCACTGCCAGAGCCCGTAAACAGCCACAGAGCCAACATGACAAGCGGCACGGCATAGCCGACAGTGCCGCGCATCAAGATCAGTCCGGCGCCGATCAGTGCGGCGATCGCAGCGAGCACGCGCAACTGCCGCGCCAGAGCGGCGGTGTTGGCCTGCGTGAACAGCCGCGCGGCGATGAGTGCGGCGACCAACGCCGCCATTCCGAACAGCAGGTATTGCATCAGAGCCTAGCGGCCTCCCGGCTTCAGCTGCTCGAGCAGGAGACGCGCGCCCGCCCGGCCGGACGCGGACCCGCGCGCATCGTGGCTCAAGGCTTCGAGCGCCTTTTTCCCGCCCGCCGCATAGACCGCGACCGCCGACAGCAGCGCCCGCAACTCGGCCGCCGAGCCCGCGCCGAACGGACACCACGCGCCGCGCGTCAGTCGCGCGATCTCGCGGAATGCCACCTCAGCTTTCGCGTCACGCCCCTCCTGGAACAGGAACACCGGCACGCCAAGCAGCGCGAGAGCGCCCGCACGCTGGCACAAATCGTCGACGTCCTCCTCCATGCAGTCGCCGACGTAGACGAGTGCATTCAACTTCCGCGCTTCGCATTCGGTCCTTGTGTGCGTGAGCACTTTACCGATCTGGGTATGCCCGCCCTGGCACGTCACCGTGGTCATCAGACGCGACAGCGCCGCCGGATCAGACACCCACTTCGAGGCCCGGCACTCGCCGTTGCCGCGAAAGTAGACGAGTTGCACGTCGAGCAGGCCTACGTCCTTCACCGCAGCGAACATGTCGGCCTGCAGCGCCAGCGCCATGTCCCAGGTCGGCTGCCGGCTCATGGTGGCGTCCATGGCGAAGACGAGACGGCCACGGCCAGTGGTGGCAGCGGGGGCGAGCGACTTCATTCGAGCGAGAAAATCGGCGACCTCGGCCGAAGTCGACGAGGTATTCGCAGGCGCTTTTCCACTTTCGGGCAAGTTGGCAGGCGACCTGCCGGCGCGCGGATCACGGACCGGCATCGCGCCGGTATCGCGCGGCGACGCCTCACCCTCGGTGCGGCGCGGGTCGGATTCGGGAGGCTTCTTGTTCGTGGCCATTCGCCGAGTGAAGCACGATG
Organism: Hyphomicrobium sp.; assembly: GCA_022843145.1. Classification (GTDB taxonomy): domain Bacteria; phylum Pseudomonadota; class Alphaproteobacteria; order Rhizobiales; family Hyphomicrobiaceae; genus JAKAML01. The sequence goes on along the minus strand of JALHOF010000009.1, from coordinate 149,182 downwards.
CGCGGCCGAGGCCAAGGTGGGGCCTCGCGCTCATCGACATCGCGCCCCCTACTCCGTGATCTTCAATTTCGGCGGGGGCTCGTTCTTGGGGCGCTTGGGGCTCGGTCCGTCGGAGAAGCTGTTCCACACCATGTCGGGAGACGACTTGTTGTGCTGGGACGGCGCGAGGCGGCCGGCCCAGATGTCGGTGGCGACAGCGCCCTTAAACGCCATGATCGGGTCCTCCCGCCACGCTTTCGCGCCCTTTTCCCTGACAGCGATCCTCGCGACGTCGTTGTTGAACTCGGTCACGTACATCGATCTCATCATCGCAAAGGGCCGGCCTGAGATAGGCTTGTCGAAGGCGATGTCGAGGGCGAGACGGTTCTCGTCGGCTTCGCGAATTGCGAGCGTGCCTTTGCCGCCGCGTTCGAAATCGAGGCTGAACGTTCGCGTCTTGGGATCGAACACGATCTCCTTGAGCTTGACGATGGGACGGCCCTCGACTTCGACCGGGCCGACGAGGAACGACGAACCGTAGGCGGTATTGCGCATCGGGCGCGGAGCGAGCGGCCGCGCGCGCCAGTAGCCGTCTTGCGGATAGAGCACGAGCACCTCCTCGGCGCCGTCGGTCCGCAACATCCACACCTGGATGAGATGCAGGCCCTTCTCGACGCGGTCGCCGATGCGGACGTTGGCGGTGGCGGGCCGCCAGAACGTCGGGAAGCGGTAGCCGACGACCCACATCTCGATCTCTTCGTAGATCGTGAAGCGGCCGGGCGCGCCGGGTGCCGCGTGAACAGGATCGGCGGACATATCGCACGCGGTCCAGTCGGCTTCCCAGTTGTCGCGCATGCCGGGCGCGAGATAAACCGGATGCGCGGATTCGATGCGGAACGAGCGCACGTCGGGCGATGTGAACGACAGCGCGACGTTGTCCTTCTCGGCACACAAGACCGGCTCGCTCTCGTTCTTGACCTCGACGGCGAGGCCATCGAGGGAAGCTGCGTGAGCGGACGCAAGTGGTGCGGCGAGCATCAGCGTCATCAAGGCGAGTGCGGCGCGGAGCATCGTGAACCTCTGGTTATCCCGTCTCCCCGCATGCGGGGAGACGGGGAAAAATCGCCACAGTCCTCCCCGCTGGCGGGGTGAGGGGCTAGGAAAGTACCGCGTACACATCGCCGGAATTGGCAGCATGAGGCAAGCCGTCAATGTGGGCCCGCATCGCGGCAGCCGAGACGAAGCGGCCCAACTGCAACTCATGGCTCTCGCCGAGCGACAGATCGAACCGGTAGGAGCCGATGGCGGCGAGGCGGGCGAGGCACGCGGCGGCGACGTCGCGCTGGATCGTGGTGAACTCGAACGACAACGCGGGCACGGCTTGTGTGAGCCCAGCCAGCACGTCGGCCTCGAAGCCTTCGACGTCGATCTTGATGAAGGCCGGCTTGCCGTGGCGGGCGATGAGCGCGTCGAGCGTGGTGACGGGAACCTCGATGGCGCGGTCCCACACCTGTCCCTCCCATCCACCGGCACCGTCGGCCGCGGCGACAAACTCGCGCGAGGCCGTGGAAACGGTCGGGTTGTTCGAGTTGACGTGCAGCGTGAGCTTGCCGGGTTTGGGCCCGCACGCCGCCTCTTCCAGCGTCACTGCGCCGTCGCAACAGTAGATCTCGCGGATCACGCGCGCGCAGTCGGGCTGCGGCTCGAGGGCGACGACGCGCGCGCCGTGGCGGCGAAAGCTCGCGATACGGTCACCGACGTGGGAGCCGATGTCGAACGCAAGCCGGTTGCGAGGAACGATGTCGGCGAAGAAGCGGCCGTAGAGCGCGTCCATGGCGAGGTCGCGGGCGTCGTCGCCGTAGTAGACGTCGAGCGAGCGGCGTAGACCGGCCAGCGAAGGATCGCCTTTCAGCCGCGTCAGAGTTTCGGCGAGGCGTGGTGCGGTCATGACTTTGCACCCATCACAGCCAAGATTTCCTTCGGCGGGGCGAAGTCCTCCGGGATGGCGCAGAGACCCGCGCGCTTCATCCATCTGCCGAGTTCGGGCGATGCGGTTGCGACGGCGAACGGTACGGCGACGAGATAGCCGAGCGTCAGCGGCAGCGACCACACGAGCGTCGTGGGCGAGATCAGATACAGCGCGCCGCAGACGATCGTGCCGAACAGCATCTGCGGCCAGAGGTCGGAGATCGCCGTGCTCCAGGCGATGCCATAGGCGTCGCGCGATTGCCCGCCCCAGACCACCGACTTGCCGAATGCGAGACCGATCATGAAGATGGTCGTGCGAATGGTAGATACGGCGCCTTGCAGGAACGAGAAAACGAGTTCGATGACGGCACTTGCCCAAAACCGCAAGGGCCCGCCATAGCTCGCCACGGCGCCCTTGGTCAGCGCGGCGTCGGCTAGTCCGGCGAATTTCGGCATCAGGTACATGACGAAGAAGGTGATGTAGAGCGCCTGCGCCGAGCCGGTCGGATAACCGGGAATGCTCTGCGCCTCGTAGGCGGCGACAGGAGACAGCGCGATCATCAGTGTCCAGGCCGGAATACCGACGAACATGAGGATGGCCCAGACGAGTTGGAAGCGGCTCATCGGCTTCAGGCCGGGAAGGTCCAGCAGCTTCATGTACTGCATGTTGCCCTGGCACCAGCGGACGTCTCTCTTCGCGAAGTCCAGCATCGTGGGCGGGTTCTCTTCCCAGCTTCCGCCCTCGACCGGATAGACGCGCACTTCGTAGCCGGCCTTGCGCATCAAGGTGGCCTCGACCTGGTCGTGGCTCAGGACGTGGCCGCCGAGGGGCGGTTTGCCGGGCAGCATCGGCAAATGGCAGTCGTCGCGGAACGGCTTGATGCGGACGAGCGCGTTGTGTCCCCAGAACGGCCCGCAATCGCCGACCCACCACGCCTGCCCCATGGTGTATGCGCGCATACCGTGGCGCATGCCGAACTGGAAGATGCGGGCGAACGCACTTTCGGACGGCATACCGACGACGAGGCTCTGCAGGATGCCAAGCTTGGGATGGGCCTGCATCATGCGGGTGAGTTTGACGATGACCTCGCCGGACATCAGGCTATCCGCATCAAGGGGTAGCATCAGTTCGTAGTCGCCGCCCCAACGCTCGCAGAAGTCGCGAACATTGCCGGCCTTGAAGCCGGTATTGTCGGTGCGGCGGCGGTAGATGATGCGGTCGCGGTCGGGCTCGGCTGCCTTCCACTGCTCGATTTCCGCTTCTTCCCGCTTCGCCACGCCGACATCGTTGGTGTCGGACAAGATGAAATAGCTGAAAGCGCTACCCTGGCCGGTGGCGTCGACGCTGGCCTTGACGGTCTTGAGCCGTAAAATGGCGCGCGACGGATCCTCATTCCGAAGCGTCAGGAGGATCGCGGTCCGGATCGCAAGTGGGAGCGGAATATCACCCGCTGGCGCAAAGGGCGCGACGGCCCCGATCGGGTCGGAGTGGACGTGCAGGAGCCACAAACCCGCCAGCGCATTCCAGAATCCGACCACGGCCCACGGCGTGCCCGCGACGAAGCACGCGAGCATGATGACGTCGACGAGCGTCCAGCCGCCCGCGCCGAGCACGGAAACTGCCCAGGCGACGAGGCCGAGCCACGTCGCCACGTTGAGCACGAGCATGAGGGTGCGTCGTCTCGAAAGCTCGGCGTTTGCCTGGAGGCCGGCGGGTGTCGTATGCCTCTGGTCCTCGGCGACGCGGGCCGCGAGGGCCGAGGTGTCGATGATGTCGGTCATGCGCGTTCGGGATGCTCTGATGAAATTTGTGAAGTCGAAGTTCGGGCGGGGCGCACCATGACGATACGGCGCTCGACCGGCAAGATGCAGATCTGCCGCGCGGTCTGGTACACGAGTCCGGGGGTGGTGGAGCTGCGCAGCGCTCCGCTGCCGGCGGTCAGGCCGGGCGAGGCGCGCGTCAGAACGCTGTGGAGCGGGGTCAGCCGGGGCACGGAGCGTCTCGTTTCGGGCGGTCTGGTGCCAAAAAGCGAATGGGAGAGAATGCGCGCGCCCATGCAGGACGGCGCGTTTCCTTTCCCCGTGAAATACGGCTATTGCGCGACCGGAATCGTCGATGAGGGCCCCGATGACCTCGTCGGACGCGCGGTGTTCTGTCTCGCCCCCCACCAAGAGCAGTTCATCGCGCCGGTGACCATGCTGGCGCCGATCCCCGACAACGTGCCGCTGCGGCGCGCGACGCTGGCCGCGAACATGGAAACCGCGCTCAACGCGCATTGGGACGCGGGAACCGGCCCCGGCGACCGGGTCGTGGTCGTCGGCGCGGGAATCGTCGGCTTGCTGGTGGCGGCCATCGCAGCGCGGCTGCCCGCATCGGACGTGACCGTGATCGACACCGAAGCCGCCCGCGCGCCGCTTGCCGCCATGCTGGGGGCGAGCTTCGAGCTTTCTCCAGGCGCGTCAGGCGGCCGGCTCCACGCAGGGCCGTCGCCGGGCGCCGGCAAATGCGACGCAGACGTGGTGTTCCATACCTCGGCCTCGGAATCGGGGCTTGCGGCGGCGATCGGCTGCGCGGGCATGGAAGCAACGGTCGTCGAGCTATCCTGGTATGGCGAGAAGCAGATCGCGGTGCCGCTCGGCGGCGCATTCCACTCGCGGCGGCTCAAGCTGATCTCATCGCAGGTCGGTCAGGTTGCAGCGTCACGCCGGGTGCGCTGGTCATATCGCCGGCGGCTCGAAGCGGCGCTTGCATTACTCGGCGACCCGGTGTTCGACCACTTGGTCACCGACGAAATCAGTTTCGAGGACGCGGCAAAGCGGCTGCCCGAGATTCTGGCGCCGGGCGCTCATGGATTGGCCCCGGTCATCCGCTATCCGGGGGCGTGAGTCGTATCGGCCATGGGACTGATCGCGGTGGGGCGCTACGAGCGGAACGTTCGGCCGGAACGGGCGCGCTTCGTCGACGGCCCGCGGCCTGCAACCACCCAATCGCCTTGACGCCGCCGCGTTTTGCCGCGAAGACCGGCCGTGTATGAGGCGCATGCGCCCGTCCCCGCCCCTCCGCCGGCCTAACTTGCCCGGCCATCACGCCAAGCAACTCACTCCCGCTCCAACCCGAGGCCCGCAATGTTCTCCGTCGAAGTCCGTGACCGCATCATGATCGCTCACTCGCTTCCCGACCCGTTCTTCGGCCCCGCGCAGAACATGCACGGTGCGACGTTCGTGGTCGACGTCGCGTTCTTCCGTGAGACGATGACGGCGCAGAATGTGGTCGTCGACATCGGCGCGGCCCTCGACATCCTCAACAAAACGCTGAAGCCGCTCGCCTATCAGAATCTCGACGCGCTGCCCGAGTTCAAGGGCAAGTTGACGACGACCGAATTCCTCTGCAAGCACATCTTCGACGCCATCGCCAAGGCCGCCCGCGGCGGAGCACTCGGCAAGGATGGCCAGGGTCTGGCAAAGATCCGCGTCACCCTTTCGGAGACGGATCTCGCGCGCGCCGCTTATGAGGGACCGATCGGTGCCTAGCGTCGTCTTCGCCGTCCCCGGCGACATCGATACCGCATCGGGCGGCTACGAGTACGACCGGCGCGTACTCGAACTGCTGCCGGCCTACGGCATTGCGGCCGAGCATGTGACGCTTCCTGGATCATTCCCCGCGCCATCCGAGGCCGACCTCGTGGAAACCAGACGGCTGCTGGCCGCCGTCCCGCGCGATGCGGTGCTGTTGATCGACGGCCTCGCCTACGGTGCGTTTCCGGAAGCCCTGATCCGTGACATCGACCGCGACATCGTCGCGCTGGTTCATCACCCGGTCGGATTCGAAACCGGCCTCAGCGAAGCCCGCGCCGAGGAATTGATCGCGACCGAACGAGCGGCACTCGCGCTTGCACGCCACGTGGTCGTGACCAGCCGCGCGACGAAGCGCACGCTGGAACGCGATTTTGCGGTGCCGGTGAAGAAGATCACGGTTGCCGAGCCAGGGACCGATCCCGCCCAGCGCGCAACCGGGACCGGAATGCCGATGCAGCTCCTTGCGGTCGGCGGCGTTTCGAGGCGCAAGGCCTACGACATCCTGATTCGCGCGCTTGCGCCGCTCGCCGATCTCGACTGGCGGCTCGTCATCGCGGGTGCGACGGATCGCGATCCTGCGGCGGTCGAGGATCTCGAAGCCGCCATCGACGCGTCCGGATTGAGCGAGCGCATCAAACTCGCGGGCAAGGTCGTCCCCGCGACGCTCGAGCGATTTTACGAGTCGACCGACCTGTTCGTGATGCCGTCGCTCTACGAGGGTTACGGCATGGTGCTGGCGGAGGCGATGGCGCGCGGCCTGCCGATCGTCTGCACGACCGGCGGGGCAGCCGCGGACACCGTGCCCGACGCCGCGGCACTCAAAGTGCCACCGGGCGATCCGCAGGCACTCGGCGACGCCATCAGGCGTGCTCTCGATGACAAGAAATTGCGCACCCGCCTTGCCGACGCCGCCTGGGACGCCGGCCGTACGCTGCCGACCTGGAACGAAACCGCCCGCCGCATCGCCGCCACCGTTCTCGGGATGAAAATATGACCGGATTTTCGCCGGACTGGCTGGCGCTGCGCGAGCCCGCCGATCATCGCGCCCGCAATGCCGGGATCGCGAACATGGTGCAAGCGCGGTTCGCGACCCGCGATCACCTCGCAGTGCTGGACCTCGGCTGCGGCACCGGCTCGAACCTGCGCGCGACTTATGCGCTGCTGCCCGCGCGGCAGTCCTGGACGCTGGTCGATTACGATCCGGCACTGCTGCACGCGGCGCGCTCGACGCTCGCTCGCTGGGCCGATAAGGTCGAGATCGCCAACCATGGGCTGAGCCTGATCAAGGATCGCCGGCAGATCACCGTGACGTTCCGGCAGGCGGACCTCGCCGCCGACCTCGACGGCGCGCTCGCGGGGGACGCCGATCTGATCACCGCGTCGGCGCTGTTCGATCTCTGCTCGGCGGAGTTCATCCGGCGCTTCGCCCGCGCGGTGGCGAAGAAGCGCGCCGCGTTCTACACCGTGCTCACGTACAACGGCATCCAGAAATGGACGCCGAGGCAGCCGTCGGATCAGGCCATCGCGCAGGCGTTCAATCAGCATCAGATGAGCGACAAGGGCTTCGGACCCTCCGCTGGGCCGATGGCTCCGTCGGAACTCGCCGACGGCTTCCAGTCGTCGGGCTACATCGTCAGCGAAGGCGAGAGCCCGTGGATACTCGGCGCCAACGACGCGCAACTCGTGTCGGAACTGGCCGAAGGCAAGGCGCGCGCGGCGGTGGAAACAGGCCAGGTCGACGCGAAGACGCTCGCCGCATGGACCTCTGTGCGACGGGCCGCCGCCGAGATCGGCCATACCGATACATTCGCCGTCCCTGGTGACGGCCGCGCGGGCGATATCGCCGACAGCGACGAGGACGGCGACGAAGACTGAAAGCGACAGGCGTCCAGCCGCTGACGCGAGCGGCTGGACGCTTTCGCGCTCATCGCCTTCTACTTCGGCGTCCCGATCATCCGGCGCAGGACGTTGTCCTTACGGATCAGATGATGGAACAACGCAGCGCCAATGTGCATGGCGATGAGCCCGGCAAGGATCAGACCGCCCGCTCGATGCAGCGCGAAGATCGCGTTCGCCGTATCCTCGTTCTTGGCGACGAACACCGGCAGCTGAATGCCGAATGGCTTGGCCGCGCCGTAGTAGGACACGCCGAGATAGCCGCCGATGGCTACGATGATCAGTAGCGCGTAGAGCGCCCAATGCGTGATGTGCGAAATCGTCTTCTGCCAGGGTTCGATCGTCGGCTCGTCGGCCGGTGCGCCGTTCGACAGCCGATAGGTGAGCCGCGCCATCACCAGGAAGAAGATGGTAACGCCGATCAGCTTGTGGGTGTCATAGAGCGTGTTGGTCGTGCCGTCCCAGATGTTGAGCGTGGTGCCGCGATAGACCATGTAGATGCCGACCGGGATCTGGGTCAGCAGCAGCGGGACCATGATCCAGTGATACATGCGAGCCCGAGGGCTGTAGACCTCGACGGGCGGCGAGGCGGTTGCGCGGCCCGTGGGGCGGCTCGGTGCGGATGTCGTTTTCGGCATCGGTGCGGCCTTTCCTGGAATGTGAACGCGGCGCAAGGCGGCGCCGCTCAGGCTGACGTCTCCCTCAAGTCGCAATCGAATAGCACGTCGCCGTCGTCCAGCACATGCACTTGCGTCACCGGGCGGCGCGCCTGATCGAGACGCGCAATCGGCGACAGCGAAAGCCCCGTTTTGCCGGAGCCGAGGATCATCGGTGCGACGAGAACGTGCAAGCGGTCGATCGTGCCGGCGTCGATGAACGACGACACGGTCCATGCACCGCCCTCGATCAAGAGACGACGCAGGCCGAGCGCGAAGAGCGCAGCGACGATCGCGCGCGGGTGCATCAGCGCATGATCGGGTTCGACGCGCACGACCTCGACGCCGGGCGGCGTCGGTGTGCGCGGCTCGGTGCCAGCCCGGCGGACGACGATGCGGCGCGCGCCGTCTTCGGCCAGCAGCCGCGCGTCGGCCGGAAGCCGGCCGTGCGGATCGATGACGACGCGAGCGGGCGGCAATCCGCCCGGAGTGCGCGGAGTGACCCGGCGAACATTGAGCATGGGGTCGTCGGCGATCACTGTTCCGACGCCGACCACCACCGCATCGACCGCATCGCGCAGCCGGTGCAAATGATCGAGCGCCGCGTCGCGGTTGATCCAGCGGCTCTCGCCAGTCGGCGTGGCAATGCGGCCGTCGAGGGACTGACCGAGCTGGGCGACGACGAACGGCCGGCTGGGGTCGGCCTCGCGGATGAGGCGGAGGCTGCCCTCTACCCCGGTTCGGCGCAGTGATCCGCGTTCGGCCGTCATCGTTCCTTCGCCTCCTCGTCCCCGTCGCACCGGGGCGTGCTCGCATAGCACCTCGGCCGGAGTACGGCGAGGGGATGGCGCTTACACCTCTTGATGGTACCCGGCGAAAATCGTTCGGGTTGTAGCCGGAAGGATGTGGCTAGAGGACGCGCGGCGGCGGCGAACGCGTGCTATAGAGCCACGCCGTCGCCCCGCCCAAACAGGTGGAGCGCACGGACGACATCCCTCCGCCCAGCCGATCCGGACGGGGTTCCTCCTGCCACCGGATCCGCACGCAGCCCCGTCCATGCGCCGCACGCTCCTCGATCAACCCCGCGGTTTTCTGTCGTGGCCGCTCGTACCGGTCGCGCTGGCGTTTGCACTCGGCTGGCTCGTGCTCGGCTGGCCGTGGCTGTCGGGCGCGGTGACCGTGCCGTGGGATGCGAAGGCGCATTTCCAGCCGCAGATCCAGTTTCTCGCCTGGAGCCTCGCCCACGGCGAAAGTCCGTTCTGGGCGCCATACGTGTTTTCCGGCCACCCGCAGATCGCCGATCCACAATCGCTGATCTTCTCGCCGCCATTCCTGCTGCTCGCATTGTTCAATGGCGCGCCGAGCCTGCGCGCGGTCGATACGACGGTGCTGCTGACCATCCTGGCGGGCGGCATTGGGATTATCCTCTATTTCCGCGACATGGGATGGCATTGGGCGGGCGCGCTGCTGGCCGCCCTCGGGTTCGGCTTCGGCGCGGCCATGGCTTGGCGCATCCAGCATACCGGACAGGTGCTCTCGCTCGCCTATCTTCCGCTCACGCTGCTGTGGCTGTCGCGCGCGCTGGAGCGCCGGTCGCTCGGCTATGGGCTCGTGGCGGGTCTGGCGGCAGCGGCGATGGTGCTCGGTCGCGATCAGGTGGCGCTGCTCGGCATCTATGTGTTGATCGGCTACGTCGTCTGGCACTGGGCGTCGGCACCGAAGCCGCTCGACGAGGCGCAGGCGACGGTTCCCACGCTGGCGGTGGGCGGGATTGCCGGCCTCGCCGTGATCGCGCTGCCGATCCTCATGACGATGCTGGTGGCCGGTGACAGCAACCGGCCTGCGATCGACCTCGAGGGCGCGGGGCGCGGATCATTGCATCCGGCGCTGCTGCTCACGCTGTTCGCACCCGATGTGTTCGGCTCGTCGGGGGATATGTCGGACTACTGGGGTCCGCCGAGTATGCGCTGGCAGGATACCGGGTTGTTCATCGCGCAGAACGTCGGACAAATGTACGTCGGCGCGGTGCCGATGCTGTTGCTCATCCTCGGCGCTCTGACGGGTATGCTGTGGGTCAAGCCGGTCCGCTTCTACACGCTCGCGCTCGGCGTCATGATCGTCTATGCGCTCGGCTGGTACACGCCCGCGTTCCAGGTGATGCACGCTGCCCTGCCCGGCGTCGACCTCTACCGCCGGCCGGCGGACGCGGTGTTCTTGATCGGCTATCTTGCGTCCATCCTGGCTGGTTACGTGGCGCATCGGCTGCTGACGGCGACGCTGCCGCCGCTCCGGCGATGGCAATGGGCGATCGCCGCTCTGATACCGGTCGCCGCGCTCGGCTGCGGACTGGCCCTTTCGATCAGCTTCGAAGCGACCTTGCGCGCAATCCCGCCGCTCGAAGAAGCAGCCGTACTGTTCGCAGGCGGCGCGATGGCACTGGCTGCCGCGGCATGGATCTACCCGCTTCGGCCGGTGGTGGCGGGCGGCATTCTCGCTGTGTTCACCGTGCTCGACCTCGCGATCGCCAACGGCCCGGGCGGCGCGACGGCGTTGCCGCCCAGCGTCTATGAGGTGCTCGAGCCGAAAAGCACCAACGACACCATCGCATTCCTGAAGGCGAAGGTCGCGGCCGGGCGCACCGACACGCACCGAGACCGCATCGAACTCGTCGGCGTCGGGTTTCACTGGCCGAACGCCAGCCTCACGCACCGGCTGGAGAACACGCTCGGCTACAACCCTGTCCGCCTCGGCGACTACACACGCGCGACCGGAGCCGAGGACGCCAGCGTCTCGACGCGCGACCGCAAACTGCCACCGCTGTTCCCGTCCTACCGTTCGACGCTCGCCGACATGCTGGGATTGCGCTGGATCGCATCGGGTTCGCCGATCGAGGAGGCCGACAAGTCGCTGAACCCGGGCGATCTCAACTTGGTTGCCCGCACGAATGATGCCTTCATCTACGAGAACCCGCGCGCGATGCCGCGCGTTCTGTTCGCGACCTCGGCCCAAGCGGCGGATTTCAAGTCGATCCTCGCCACGGGAATTTGGCCCGAGGTGGATTTTACCCGCACCGTGCTTCTGGACGCGGACGCCGTGGCGTCGCTTCCCTCGAGCGCGTCGACAGCGCAGGCGGCAGACGACATCGGCCGCGTGAAGATCCTCCGCTATCGCCACGACAGCGTCGAAATCGAAGCCGAGAGCCGCACGGGCGGCGCCGTCGTGCTGAACGACATTTGGCAGCCGTGGTGGTTCGCCGAGGTCGACGGCCGCCCCGCGCCGCTACTCAAAGCCAACGTGTTGTTCCGCGCCGTCGCGGTTCCGCCCGGCACGCACAGAGTTCGCTTCGTCTTCCGTCCCGTCGCCGGCGCACTCTCCGAGGCTCGGCAACGCTGGTTCGCGCCCAACAATCCAATAACCACCGGAGGACGCGAGCGATGACCCTCGTGCAACTCTATCAACGCGCCCTCGGCTTGCTATCGGCCGAGAAGACGCTGGCGCTGTGGCTGGCGTTCGCCGGCATCGTCATCGCAATCGTACAACTCGCCGAACCAATCCTATTCGGCCGCGTCGTCGATGCCCTGTCGAAAGGCCAGAATGCGTTCCCGACCATCGCGCTTTGGGCCGCCATCGGCATCTTCGGCATCATCGCGTCGACGGTCGTCGCGGTTCTGTCGGACCGCCTCGCCCACCGCCGCCGCCTCGCGGTCATGGGTAGCGCCTTCGAACAGGCGATCACGCTTCCCGTCAGCTATCACGCCGAACGCGGATCAGGCGCCGTGGTCAGCGCCATACTGTGGGGAACAGACGGCCTGTTCTGGCTTTGGCTCAGCGCGCTCCGCGAGCAGTTGACCGCGCTCGTCGGCATCATACTTCTGGTGCCCACTGCCATCAGCATGGACTGGCGCATGGCGGTGATCCTGGCCGGGCTCGCGATCGCCTACACGGTTCTCAACGTCATCGTCATCCGCAAGACGTCGAGCGGCCAGGATGAGGTCGAGAAGTACCGGTATGGCGTCTCGGGCCGGGTCGGCGACGTGCTGGGCAACGTGCTGATCGTGCAGAGCTACGGACGGCTCGCGGCCGAAGTCGAAGCGATGCGCGGCATGATGGGACAGCTCCTCAACGCGCAGTATCCGGTGCTGACGTGGTGGGGCGTGCTGACCGTGCTGCAGCGTGCGTCGGCCACCATAACCATGGTGCTGGTGTTCTCGGTCGGCGCGGTGCTGGCTGCGCGCGGCGAGCTATCGGTCGGTGAGATCGTGGCGTTCGTCGCATTCGCCAATCTCCTGATCGGCAAGCTCGACCAGCTGTCGAGTTTCGTCGTGCGCATCCATCAAGGCGCACCGACCTTGCGCACGTTCTTTGCGCTGCTCGACGAAAAGGCGACTATCGTCGAGGCGCCGGGCGCACTCGCGCTGCCGCCGGCTGAAGGGGCCGTCGCCTTCGACGACGTGTCCTATCGGTTCCCGAAGAGCGATCAGGGGATCACCGGCATCTCGTTTTCCGCCAAGCCAGGCGAGACGTTCGCCATCGTCGGACCAACCGGATCCGGCAAGACCACGACGCTCAGTCTGCTGCAGCGCCTGCGGGCGCCAGACAGCGGCCGCATCACCATCGACGGCCATGATATTTCCAGCGTGACGCTAGATAGCCTTCGCCATCAGATCGCGGTCGTGTTCCAGGATGCCGGCCTTTTCAACCGATCGATTGCCGAGAACATCCGCGTCGGCCGACCGGGCGCGACCGACGAGGAGATCGAGCGCGCGGCCAGACTGGCCGAAGCGCACGACTTCATCATGCGCAAGCCAGAAGGCTATGCGTTCGTGATCGGCGAACGCGGCGCATCGCTTTCGGGCGGTGAGCGTCAGCGGCTCGCCATCGCCCGCGCCATCCTGAAGGACGCGCCGATCCTGATGCTCGACGAGGCGACCAGCGCGCTGGATGCCGAGACGGAAGCCAAGATCAAGCGGGCGCTCGACGCGCTCCGCAGGGGACGGACGACCTTCATCATCGCCCACCGGCTGTCGACGGTGGCCAATGCCGACCAGATCATCGTCCTCGATCACGGCGAGATCGTCGAGCGAGGGACGTTCCGGTCGCTGGTCGCGGACAAGGGGCTGTTCGCACGCATGGTGGCAGAGGGCGGGTTCACAGTGCCGACCGAACCGGTGCAGGATCCGATTGCGCGCGTTGAGTAGCCCCGCACGGGTGCTGGTCGGCACTCGAAGCGCAAGTGAAAGAGCGCGGGTTTGCCACCGGCGAGATCCGTAAGACGGACTGCAGCAATCAAAAGACCCGCTCCGGAGCGTCCGGGGCGGGTCTTTGAGCGTTCGTAGAACTCAGGTCGGCAGACGCCAATCTCAGATCTTGTGTGCCATGCGCGCGCGCTTGGTTTCGAGATAGCGCTTGTTGTAGAGGCTCGGCTCGGTGACCACGGAGACCTGCTCCGCGACCTTGATGCCCTGCGCCTTGAGCGCCTCGACCTTGGCCGGGTTATTCGTCAGCAGCTTGATCTCCGGCATGTCGAGATCGAACAGGATCTGCGCCGAGAGATCGTACTCGCGTGCATCGATCGGCGCGCCGATCTCGATGTTCGCGTCCACGGTGTCGAGGCCCTGATCCTGCAGAGCGTAGGCACGGATCTTATTGACGAGGCCGATGCCACGGCCTTCGTGATACGGCAGATAGATGATGACGCCGAGCGGCGCTTCGGTAACGAGCTTGAGAGCAGCCTGAAGCTGCTGGTAGCAGTCGCACTTGAGCGAATGGAAGATGTCGCCTGTCACGCAGCCCGAGTGGACACGTACCAGAGGGATCTCGGTGGCCGATACACCCGGAGCGCGGTGAATGAGCGCGAGCGCTTGCGATGCCGTTTCCACGCCTTGATAGGCGCGCGCATCGAGTAGCACTTCACGGCCTTCGAACTCGATCGGCAGAACGGTCTGCGCCGACCAGTCGATATCGAGCACCACGGACTTGACCGCGTTGGACTTCATGGACCTCTCCAAGGGACGTCGCGAATTTTTGGCAGGATCAGTTGAGCGTCATAGGTGGACGATCAAGCTTGAACGCCGGATGAATGGAAATGACAGAATTGGGTTCTTTCACTCCCGGGCGAGTTGAAGCCCTGATCTTTCTACTTCCGGACACAGTATCCGGATCAGCTTTGCCTCGAAATTGGGACCCTCTCAAGGCATCACATGTCTATGATGGGCGTGACATTTACGCCCAAGCACCCAGTAACGCACCTGGGATGCCATACTGGACGTATCAATAATTCGCGAGGGCGCGGAAAGTTGCAGTCAAGCCACATCCATCAGCGCTCGGCCAATGGACGGATCACTTGGCGGTGCCCTATGAGGCTGTCCAGGCTGCTCCAGATCGATGGGATCCCATGCCGTTTTCTCTCGCGCCCGCCTGCCGCCGTGTCCTGGTCGGAGCCGGATGCTTCGTCTTTACCACGATGTCGCTCCCGGCCATGGCCGACCTGCCGCCGATCGATGCCCGGGTCGAGACATTGCTATCGAGGATGACCACCGCTGAGAAGATCGGACAGGTCAATCTCGTCTCCCGCGGCGACCCGATCGACGGCCAGCTCGAACGCGTCCGCAAAGGTGAGATCGGGCTAATGCTGAATGTCGTCGAGCCGGGCGAGGTTCGGGCCTATCAGGCGGCCGCGCGGCAGTCGCGGCTCGGGATTCCCCTGGTCATGGGGCTCGACGCGATCACAGTGTTCCGCATCGCCATGCCCCATCCCCTGGCGTTGGCCGCGACCTGGAACCCGGGGCTGGTCGAGGCTGCAACCCGTGCGGTGGCACAAGAGACCGCAGCGAACGGCGTCAACTGGACGTTCGCGCCGATGGTCGACTTGTCGCGCGATCCCCGTTGGGGGCGCGTCGTCGAAGGCGCGGGCGAAGACCCCGTTCTGGCATCGGCAATGGCGGCGGCTCGCGTGCGGGGCTATCGCGCGGGTGGTCTCGCCACGGCCGTCAAACACTTCGTCGGCTACGGCGCGCCCGAAGCAGGCCGCGACTACAACGGCGCGGCGATCCCGGCGTCGGAGCTGCACGACCGCTATTTGCCACCGTTCCGCGCCGCGCTCGACGCCGGGTCGGAGACGGTGATGGCCGCGTTCAACACCGTCAACGGCGTCCCGGTCTCCGCCGACCGTCGATTGCTGACGGACCTGCTGCGCGGGCGGCTCGGCTTCAAGGGGTTCGTTACGTCCGACTACAACGCCATCGGCGAACTGATCAATCACGGCGTGGCGGCCGACTTGGCCGAGGCCACCCGCAAGGCGCTGCTCGCCGGCATCGATGTTGACATGGAGGGTGCGGCCTATGAACGGCACCTCGAAGCCGAAATCGCGGGTGGCCGTGTCCCGATTGCGACGCTCGATGAGGCCGTCCGGCGGGTATTGCGGGTCAAGTTCGGGATGGGATTGTTCGACCGTCCGCAGCCGCAAATGCCGCCGCAGCCCGCCGAAGCGGAGGTGCGCGCGCTGGCTCGAGACGCCGCGCGGCAGTCCCTCGTGCTGTTGAAAAACGAGCGCGAGACGCTGCCGTTAACGCCGGCGACCCGCCGCATTGCCGTCATCGGCGCCTGGGCGGAGAACGACTACGACCAATCGTGGTGGGGACCTGCCGGACTGACCCGGCCGGCGACCGAGACGCTGCTGTCCGCCTTGCGGTCGAGGCTCGCCACCGGGCAATCCCTGGAATACGCGCGCGGCTTCGGCGACGGCTGCGGCTACGAGCAGGGGGACGTCGCGGGCGCGGTCGAGACGGCGCGGCGGGCCGACGTCGTCGTGATGATCGCGGCAGAAGATTGCGACATTTCCGGCGAGGGCACGTCGCGCGCCTACCTCGGATTGACCGGAGCGCAGCAGGGGCTGCTCACGGCGCTGGCGGCTGCAGGGAAGCCCCTCGTTCTCGTCGTGGCTACGGCGCGGCCGCTGGCCCTGACCGCGACCGAACCGTTCACAGCGGCGACGCTGATCGGCTGGTACGGCGGCACCGAAGGGCGAACGGCGATTGCCGAAGCGCTGGTCGGCGAGATCACGCCATCGGGTAAACTGCCAATGTCGTTTCCGCGCTCGGTCGGCCAGATCCCGATATCGTATGACGGACTGCCGACGAGCCGCCCGCCGGGTAACGACCGCTATACCTCGCGCTACATCGACGAGGCGACGACACCGCTTTATCCATTCGGTCATGGCCTGTCCTACGCACGCTTCGACTATGCGAACCTCGTGATCAAGGGCAGCGAGATGTCCACCCAGAGCGGCCAGATCGAGATCGCCGTCACCGTCAGCAATACGTCACAGCGCGCGGCGGACGAGGTGGTGCAGCTCTACGTGCGCCAGAAGGTGGCAAGCCGGTCGCGGCCGGTGCGGCAGCTCAAGGCGTTCGAGAAGGTGCGGCTTGAAGCGGGCGCACGGCGGACCGTCACGTTCAAATTGAACAGCAGCGACCTCGGGTATCATGACGACGAAGGCCGCCTCGTCATCGAACCTGGACCGTTCGACGTCTTTGCCGGCGGCAGTTCGACGGCGTCTCTCAGCGGTGGTTTCGGATTGACCGGCCCGCTGGTGATCGCCGAGCCCAGATGACGCCACTCTCACCAAGTCGTGTGTCGAGCAGGACCGGAGTTGCAGCTAGTCCTGACATTCGACGATGACGCGGCTCGACGGAGGCGCGGTTACCAGGTTAGCCACCCCCAACAGCATCACCAGCACCGCGATGTCCATGCCGACCAACCGCATCGGAAACGCCAGGGCCGCCGCCCAGCCCGCGCACGCCACACCTGGCTTGAGCCCGGCGCTGGCGGTGCTCGCGCTTGCGATGGCGTTCGCGACAGCCCAAGCGGCATCGGCGGTCGATCATCACGACAGCGGCGGCTATGCGCAGGCCGCCTTGGCCCACGGCGCATTGTTCGCCATTGCGGTCAGCTTCATTCTCTGGCGCGGCGCGCGCGCGATGGATCTCGTCTTCGTCCTTGTCATGGCACTCGTCCTGCGCGGTGTCGCCATGACGACCGAGCCCGGCCTCACCACCGACGCGTATCGCTACGTCTGGGATGGGCGGCTCACGCTCGCGGGCTGGAGCCCGTACCTCTACATCCCCGCCGATGAGCGGCTGGCGGCGTTCCGCGACCCCGCGATCTATCCGCACATCAATCAGCGCGAGACCGCGTTCACGATCTACCCGCCCGTGGCGCAACTCGTCTTCGCGGCTGGCGCGGCTTTGGACCGGTGGGTGGGCACGGCCGCCGACGCCGGGCACAACGGCATGAAGCTCGTCATGCTGGCCTGCGAGGCGCTCATCGTGTGGGGGCTCGTGTGCTGGCTCGACGCCGCACGACTACCGCGCGAACGCGTGCTGATCTATGCGTGGCACCCGCTGCCGCTTTGGGAATTCGCCGGTCAGGCGCACATCGACGCCGCCGCGACGGCGCTACTCGTGCTCGGCATCGCTGCTGCCGTGCGCTCGCGGCAAGGCTTGGCGGGCGCTTTGATCGCTGGTGCGGCATTGGTCAAATATTTCCCGATCGCCGTGTTTCCGGCGCTGTGGAAGCGCGGCGATTGGCGGATGCCGGCGGCGTTCGCCGTGATGGCCGGATTTCTCTACCTTCCGCATCTCGTGGTGGCTGGCACGAAGGTGATCGGGTTTCTCGCCAATCACCTCGACAACGAGGGCTACAGGTCAGGCTGGGGGTTCCACCCGGTCTGGTTGCTGCGCGAGTTCGGCCTGGGTGATGTGTCGGGCCGCACCTATGCGGCGGTCGCCGTCGCAGTCCTAGGCGGCGTCGCGCTTTGGACGCTCGTTGCACGCCGTCGCGACGAGATCCGCCCCGAGCATCTCGTCGCGCTGTCCGCCGCCTTCATTTGGCTGACGTCTTCGCACTATCCCTGGTACTTCGGCTGGCTCGTGCCCCTGCTGGCGGTTTATCCGCATCCGGCCGCACTCCTTATGACCTTGACGGCCGCCAGCCTGCACCTGCCGCGCCCGCCGGACGGGATCACGTGGACGGGAATCTACGCGCTGACCTATTGGGCGCCGTTCGTCCTGTTCCTCGTCTACGAGGCGGGACGACGCGTCTTTGCAGGCCGCTTCGCCGGGCGCGGGAACGCCGATCCCACTGCGTGAAGAAAGACTTTCGCAGGCGGGCGGGCAGATCGGAGCACGCCGTTTACCATGTGCTAATGCAAGAGGTGCACGCTGCTGAATCGAGGATCCGCTGTCCGCGGCAGGGTCGCTGACCCCGTTCCTGCCATAGTCGCGGTGCAGAACGCCTCGGAAGTCTCGGCAGTCTCACGATATTCGTGCATTTGGGTAGTCTCGCTCATGGTCCGGCCTCGTCCCGCCTTCGGATCTCTGGTCACAGCAACGATCTCCGGCTGCACGCTGGCTGCCGGCGCGATCATCGCCGCCACGGCCGCGCTGGCCGATTGGTCGCCCGTCTCCGGTCGCGTCCTGACTCAGATGGTGCCCGGCTCGACCGTCGTCATCGATGCCCCCATGGGCTTCAAATTGCCGATCCAGCACGCCGACGACGGCTCGATGACGGGCGAAGCAGGCGGGCTGTCATTCTATCTCGGGTCCTCGACCGACACCGGCCGCTGGTGGGTCGCGGGCGACAAGCTTTGCTACAAGTGGGCGCGCTGGTTCAAATCCGAGTCGCGCTGCATGAAGATCCGACGCGACGGCACTCGGATCGAGTGGGAAAAAGACGACGGCGAAACCGGCACCGCGGCGATGACGCTGCGAAAGTCGCCGCCCGCCGAACAGATCGCGGACGCCAACCCGCCAGCGTCCAAGCCTTTGGCGCCAGCCGTGCCGCGCATCGCGGCTTCTGCACCCACCGCAACAGCGGTTCCCGCGGCCAAGTCCGCACCGGCGTTGGTCGCGAAATCCGCAACCGTGGCCGCGATGATCGCGGCACCGCCGAAGGCCGCGCCCGACAAGACGGCAACCCGGGCTCCGTCGCCGGCCGCGCCGAAGATCGCCACCGCCGCTCCACCTGTGCGCGCTGCGAGCATGGTCCCGCTGCGCGCGCCCGCCCCGCCGGTTCCTGCCGCCAACGCGCCGCCCGGCGGTTCGCGCGTCGCCATGCAACAGACCACGCCGCCCTATCGTGTCGGCGGACCGCCTGCACCGGCATATCGCGTCGTCAGCGTTGCCTTTGACGACGTATTGAACGTCCGCCAAGGCCCGTCGCAGGAGCATCCGGCCATCGCCGCTCTCGAGCCGGAGGCGCGCGGCGTGCGGATGATCGGGCCATGCCAAGGCGATTGGTGTTTTGTCCGCCACGAAGACATCGTCGGCTGGGTCAACCGCTACTATCTGGAAGAAATTCCGGGCCGCTGAGGCGATTACTTCTCGCCGATCGTTTGGTTTTGCACTCCGCGCGGCCCGAGTGTCGGGCGGGTGCTGGTCAGCCGTCCGGTGTTGATCCCCGCCCATCCGATCTCGCCTGAGAGCCGGCCATACTCGATCTTGGGGCAGCGGTTCATGACAACCTTCAAGCCCGCCGCTTCGGCGATTTGCGCCGCCTCGTCATTGCGGACGCCGAGCTGCATCCAAATCGCCTTGAGCCCAAGCTTGTCCTTCAGCGACACCGCTTCGCGTGTGACCTCGAGCGCAGCCTCGGAGTTGCGGAATACGTCGATCACATCAACGGGCGCAGCAAGGTCGGCGATCCGGCCAACGACGGTCTGCCCTAGGATCTCCTGGCCCGCGATCCCCGGATTGACCGGGATGACTTTGTAGCCCTTGAGCAAAAGATACTTCATCGCGAAGTAGCTCGGCCGCGAAGTGTTCGCCGATGCGCCGACAAATGCAAACACGCGGCAGTCGCGCAGGATATCGGCGATGTAGTCGTCGGAGTAGCTATCGTGGCTCATGGTCATCGGCCTGCACTCCCGCTGTGCGCTTCGTCGCCGTTACATAGTGCGTAACTAGCCCATGCGCGAGAGCGAAGCGGCGGCCGGCGACCGTTTGATGCGGTAGAGATGCCAGACCGCGACCGCGAACACGATGGCGCCCCAGCCCTGATGCGCGAGGCCGAGCCCGATCGGGATGGAGCCCCGCGCGGCCAACAGGGTTGCGATGCCGAGCGCGGCTTGCGCCAGCGTGACAGCCAGCAGGACGACGGCAGACCGGACGACCCGTTCGTCATCCTGCGTGCGCAGGAGCGACAGGACATGCCAGATCGCGATGGCGAGCAGGACGTAAGCGATGAGGCGATGATTGAACTGGATGGTCGCCACGTTCTCGGTGACGTTGAGATACCACGGCTGCATGGCCAAGAGACCCGCGGGAACGATATGGCCATCCATCAGCGGCCAGGTGTTGTAGGTCAGTCCCGCCTTGGTCCCAGCCACGAATGCGCCGAGCACGACTTGAGCCAAAACCAGTGCCGCGATGACGCCGGCGCGGCGGCGCTGCGTCGCGTCGACCGTTTTCAGCCGCACCGCGCGGTCATCGCGTCCGAGCGAAAGCGCCAGCCAAACCGCCGCGCCGAGAATGACGAAGGCGATGGTGAGATGCAGCGCGAGACGGTATTGGCTGACATCGACGCGCTCGACCAGTCCCGACTGCACCATGTACCAGCCGATGCCGCCCTGCAGTCCGCCGAGCGACAGCAACGCCACGAGCTTCGGCGCGAGCCCGGGCCGCAACCAGCCCAAGGTCCAGAACACGGCGAGCGGAATTGCAAACACCAATCCGATCAGACGGCCCAAAAACCGATGGCCCCACTCCCACCAGAATATTGTCTTGAACGCGTCGAGCGACATGCCCTTGTTGACGAGCTTGTATTCCGGAATTTCCTTGTATTTGGCAAAGGCGACTTGCCAATCCGCCTCCGACAGCGGCGGAATTGCGCCCATGATCGGCTGCCATTCGGTGATCGACAATCCGCTGTCGGTCAAGCGTGTTGCACCGCCGACCAGGATCATCAGCACGACGATTGCAGCGATGAACCAAAGCCATGCGGCCACGATCACGTCACCGGTGCGCTCGACCTGCGTCGCTGCGTGGACTTGCGTCTGGGACATGGCCATGCGTGACATCCACTGCTGGTTCCAGGCCTCGCCGCATTCCGGCAGGTCTCGGCCGGCTGGGCAAGATTGATGGGGCCGCCGCCGGGGCGACGTTGGGTGTGGCGACCGCTGTGCCGCCAAGGCCAGTTAACTCCACCTGCCACGTCGCACAATGCGCCCGACAGGCGCAGCCGTCCCAGAGACCCGATCGGCAGCGGCCGGCGTACTAGCTCCGATCATCGTAGCGAACGAGAATCAGGACGTCAGATGACACAAAGCTCACGAAAGCTCGTCGGTACGGTGCTGCTTCTGCTGTTCGTGATCGTCTACGCGCTGCTGGCGCTCGCCGCGGCTGTCGTGCTGCAGGTCAACTCCGGGAAGTTCGTCGAGTTGGTGTTCTACGCCGTTGCCGGGTTGCTGTGGGTGCTGCCGGCTGCCTGGCTCATCAAGTGGATGTCGAAGCCTGACGCTGACGGCAAGCCAAACTGACGCCGGCATGCCGGCAGAAGCACAAACCGAACGGACTCAAGCCGAGGCTGGGCTGATGACGCGCCGTGCCGCGTTCCACATCGCGAACGGTAATCCGGACAGCATGACGTCGATGTACTTTTGCGCCTGGAAATCGCCGTTGAGCGACAGCCGCGGAATGGCGGTGAGTTCATCCGCGTGGCTGTATTGGACCAACCCCTTGCGGGTCGTAACGGCCGTCTTGTAGCCGAGCTGGCGAGCCAGAGCGAATTCACGTGGTCCCGCCGTCATCTCGCAGCCGTAGGGGTAGCTAAAGTGATCGCAGCGGCGACCGAGTTCCTGCTCGATCCGCGCCCGGCTCTCGCTCATTTCGTAGTAGGCGTCCGCCGCGTCGAGCTTGCTAAGAGCGAAGTGATTGCATGTGTGCGCGCCAACCGTCAGAAGCGGATCCTTAACCGCCTCGCGCAGTTGATCCCAGCCGAGTATGAGCTCGGAGCAGAGCTGCGCGGGGTCGAAGCCGGCCGCCTGCGCCATACTGGCGACGATGGCGCGGGCCTTGTGCTCCGGCAATCGGCGCAACTGCCAGTAGATGGCGTTATAGGCGCGATCCTTCTCGGCGGTCGTCGCCGTCGCATATGCCTCGGTTTGTCCGTCGACCACGATCTGCGTGCGATCCGACAGCCGGATCGCGCTTTCGAGAACCAGCCACCACAAATCGCCGCGGCCTTCGGGGTACTCCGTCGGAACGTAGAGCGTGTGCGGCACCCGGTAGCGCTGGAGGATCGGGAACGCAAACTCGAGATTATCGCGGTAGCCGTCGTCGAACGTAAAGCACGCAAACGGCCGCGCGCCCGGCGGCGCGGCAAGGCGGTCGGGCACTTCGTCCAGAGAAATGCAGTCGAAGCCGCGCTCGATGACGTGACGGACCGTCCGCTCGAGGAATTCAGGCGTGACGCGCAGAATCCGGTTCGGCTCGAAATCCTCCGTCCGCTGCGGAGAAACGCGATGCATCATAAAAATGACGCCTGCGCCCCGCGTCAGTGGCGCCAGAAGTTCGCCCGCCCCCGAATAGTAGAGAGCGGACAGACCGGCTTTCAGCATCCTGGTTGCGTGACGGCTCATGAGTTCCCGGACCGATCCCATGCGAGAAGATTTCACGGAGACTTGTCCCGCCGTGAACGTGCGGACGTCTATGCAAACGCCGTGCAGCATCGTCGAACGTTCCAATGCATCACGATACCAATCCGCTCGGCTGGTTAACATCAGTATGCGGAGCCTGGCACCCAGCAGTCGGTGGACACGACCTTACCTGCCATCGGCGGCACGCGGAGTTCTGGCGCGATCCTTGCTCAGCGCTGCCGAGACCGCGGTGATCATCGCGGCAAGGGTGAGACGCTCACATGCAGGAGATGTTCGCACAGGACCGCTCATTTATCGCCCGCAAGCGGCGCGACCGCGCCGTCGTGCGCGCGGCCGGCCTGCCGCTGTCGCTCGACTTCCATGACGACCTCGCCGCGATCGCACCATTCTGGGACGAAATCGCCGCCAACGGCGCCCGAGCATCCGTCTTCCAATCCTATGGCTGGTTGACTGCCTGGACACAGACCGCTGCTTCGATCTCAGGCGAGGAGCCACTCATCGTCACGGCGCGGTGCGCGCAAGGGCGGTTGCGGCTCCTGCTGCCGCTCGGGCTCGAGCGTGTCGGCGGTCAGATCGTCGCCGGCTTTCTCGGTCAGTCACACGCGAACTACGGCTTGGCGCTGCTCGACCCCGAACTCTCACCGAACCTGTCGCGTCGCGATGTGCGCAACCTCTTCCAGACGATCTCGCGCACCGTGCCGCTCGCCGCCGTGCGCCTCGACCGGCAGCCCGCCACGTGGCTCGGACGCCCGAATCCATTCGCGCGCGCTGGAGGCCTCGTCTCAGCCAACGACAGTCACGTGCTCGGGTTGCGGCAGCCGTTTGACGACCTCTATGCCGAGCGCTTTTCCGCGCGCACCCGCTCGACCCTTCGCCGCAAGGCGCGCAAGGCGTCGGACATGGGCGGCTACCGGCTGCTCGAAGCGGGCTGTGCCTCGCAACGGCTGGACCTGACAACGCGATTCCTTGACGCGAAGAGCAGGCAGCTCCGCGACGGCGGCATCGCCGACGTCTTCGGCGACCCAGCGCTCGTGGCATTCTATCGGACGCTTGCCGTTCGGAACGATGACTGCAATCCGCGGCTCTCGATCTCGGCCCTGGAAGCGGGAGGCGAGATCGGCGCCATCGCGCTGACCGTCGACGACGGCCATTGCCGTCATCTCCTCAACACGGCGCTCGTCTCCGAAAGCCTGCGCGATTGCTCGCCTGGCCTGCTGCTGCTGACCGACAGCATCGCCTCGGCGGCGGCGGCCGGCATGACGGAGTACGACTTCGGTCCGGGCGCCGCAGCCTACAAGACGGCGTGGGCTCCCGAAGTTCTACCGCTCGTCACGACGATTTTCGCGATGTCCGCAGCCGGGCTGCCGCTCGCAAGCTGCATGACGGCCGCCGCGCTCGCCAAACGCACGATCAAGCGCAACCCGGCCTTGTGGTCCGTAGCGCGGCAGACGCGCCGCCGGTTGTTCGGCGCCGGACACTGAAACGACGCTTGCGCGCGGGTCCCTGTCCCGCGATCGCGGCTCAGCTAGGCCGGATCTCGCTGCCGTTGCCGGCGCCGCCACGAATGATCCGCTGCAGCCCGGTCGGAGCAGCCGCGGGACGGTCATACCGCACGATGTCGATTTCAGTGACCTCGAAGCCCAGCATCGTACCCGGCGGATCGACCAGTGCATTCGCGCGCTTCTTGCCGTCGCCGACGAGCACGCCTGCATCGAACCGGCCTTGGATGGCCTCGAACAATTGCCGCGCGGGATCGTGGCCGCCGGTCACGACGATCATGTCATAGGCTTCGTCGAGCGCGTCGAGCACAAGGTTGAGCTGGTCATCGTCGATGGCCCCGTCGGCTTCGTCCATCGCGGCCCCCGCCGACAGGACGTGGAACTGACCCGAGGGCTCGCGACGAATGACGTCCTCGAACCGTGCCGCGCCCTGCAACAGATCGGTCAGGCCCGGCGTACGCTGCACGCCGACCTTTGACGACAGGCCGGCGCCTTCGAGCGACCAGTCGACGAGAATGACCTGTTTGCCCGTATTCGAGATCGACTTTGCGAGTTCGATGGCCTCCGCCGCGGCATCGACGTCGTCGTGGTCGCCGGCAACGAGCACACGGTATCCGCCCTGCGACGGCGCACGGGCGACAATGCGGCTGGCAATCGCCGAGATGGTCGGCAGCTTGTCGGCGGCTTCGGACGTCGAAGCCTGCGAGACGATCGCAGGCGCCGCGGCCGGCCGCGCCACGGCACTGGCGCCATGACCGGCAGCGCTGACCTGACCCATCGCGAGCGCGGGCTCGGTGCGAGATACAGCGGTGGACATCGGAGCCGTATGCACGGACACCGCCGCCCCGCCCTGTGAACGGGCGCCGACGAACAGCGCCTTGGAAATCGTCCAGGCAAGGCCGAACAGGAACATCGCGGCGGCGATCAGGCCGGAGTACGGTCCCTTGCGCGGAAAGGTCGGGACGCTCGAAATGCGGGCCTGCGTGATGATCTGAGCCTCGACCGGCACCGCGCCCGGTGTCGCGCGCGCCTTGTTGGACTCGTACTGCGCCTGCAGCCGATCGAGTTCGGCGCGCTTCGACTTCGCCGCCGCTTCGAGACTGCGCAGCTTGACGTCGTCGCCGCCGGTGTTGACGACCTTACTCTTCAGCGTGTCGATGCTTTTCTGCACCGATGCTTCACGATTGATCGCCGACTTGGCCTCCTTCTCGAGACCCTCGACGAGCTTTCCGACCTCGGCTGCGATCTGCCGCTTCAGGCCGGCGAGATCGGCGTTGAGCTGCTGCATGCGGGGGTGGCCCGGCAACAGCGATACGGACAGTTCGGCAATCTGCCGCTCGGCACGGACACGGCTCTGTACGAGGTTCTGGATCAGGGGCGAGCGTTGGACGTCTGGAAGAACTTCGGCGGAACCGGATTTCAGAAGCTCGCGCGCCGACTTGGCACGGCCCTCGACCTCGCTGCGCGCACCTTGCGTCTTGGTCAACTCAGCCGTGAGTTCACCGAGCTGCTGTTCGATCAGCGCCGTGCGTTGCGGGCCGCCGACGAAGCGGTCTGATTGGCCGCGAAACCTCTCGACTTCCGACTCCGCCGCCGACACTTCCTTCATCAGCTCGGCGATCTTCGGCTCGAGCGCCTTCTGCACCTCGTCGGTTTCCTCGACGCGAAGCGTAGCCAGCGAACCACGGTAGGTTTCGGCCATACGGTTGGCGATATCGGCGGCGAGCTGCGGTTCGACGGACGTGTATCGGATGCCGATGAAGCGGCTCTCTTTCGGCGAATAGACTTCGAGGCCCTTGAAGAACGAGCCGAGCACGCGGTCCTGTTCGCTCTCGCCAGGACGTGGACCAGCAAGACCCGCGAGCCTCATGAGACCACCGATGGCATCGAGGCTGCCGAGCGCGCTGTTGAATTCCTTCTTCGTGTTGAGCTTCATATCCTCGGCGATACGTCGCGCCAGATCCGGCGACATCAGCGCGCGGACGTGCGTGTTGATTGCTTCCTTGTCTACGGGCGTGGTGATCGAATCGGGCGGCATGCCTTCGCGCTTCGGATCGGCGAACGGGTTCTGCGAACCCTTTGCGACGACCGACAATTGCGCCTCGGACGTGTATCGCGGCGCCATCAGCGACAGCAGGATGTAGGTGAGCGCGCCGGCGACCACGCTCAAGATCAGGATGCGCGGAATGCTTCGTTTCAACGAGGTCCACAAGATGCCGATGTCGATGTCATCCGGCGAGGCGTGGGTCGGCGTGCGCATGGCTTGAGCCCGAATCAAAGGTTGTCCGTATCGAGATTAGAGCCCTGTTCGGTAAGCGAACCCTTAATCGTCTCAAATTTGTACGTGGGGTGAGTTTTTCTTAACCTCTGTGCGGCTAAATCGAGAAAGTCGCTCCACGTCAGGAATTCAGACAATGTCTCTGCGCCTCGCCCTTCTCGGTGCCACCCTCGCTGTCACTTGCGCCGGATGCGCTCACGATCAGGATTGGTCCGGCTACGACGGTGCGGGGGAGGATGCGCGCATCGCCGTCGCCTCCGAATCCGGCCATGTCCAGCACGGCTACCCCATCCCGGTCGGGCCGGCCGTCCAGACCTCCGAGCATCGCGCCTGGGGCGAGCCGACCGTGATCCCGGCTGCTCTGTCCGGCGGCCCGCAAGCCGTTGCGGACAGCGATGGGCCGTATCTGCTCGATACCGGCGACCGTTTGCGCGTATTTGTCTATGGACAGCCCAATCTGTCGCGCCTCTACACCGTCGACCACGGCGGCAAGATTACCGTCCCGCTGATCGGATCGGTCAAAGCGCGCGGCCTGAGCACCTCCTCGCTCGAAGGCGCAATCCGCTCGGCCCTCGGCACACAATATGTGCGCGATCCGCAGGTGACCGTCGATGTTCAGCAGAACCGGCCATTCTTCATCCTCGGCGAGGTTCGCAACGCCGGACAATACCCTTACGTCTCGGGCATGACCGTGGAAACCGCCGTCGCCATCGCCGGCGGCTACTCCGAGCGCGCCTCCGACCGTCAGTTCCGCCTCACCCGCCGCATCAACGGCTTCGTCGAACAGATCGAAGCGCCCTCCGATTACGTGGTGAAACCCGGCGACACCGTGTTCGTCTTCGAGCGGATGTTCTGAAGATCGTGCGTGCGCCAACGAGGATCGCCGACGTGACCCCACCCGGCGCCGAGCCGCCGCTGCGCATCCTTCACTGTCTGCGCGCGCCGGTCGGCGGTCTGTTCCGCCACGTGCTCGACCTTGCGCGCGAACAGGCATCGCGCGGCCACGCCGTCGGCCTGCTGGCCGACGAGACGACAGGCGACAGACTGACCGAGTCCCGTCTCGACGCGCTCGCCCCCGATCTCGCCCTCGGCATCGCGCGCACCGCGATGTCACGCAATCCGAGCCCGCGCGACATGCGCGCTGTTGGATTCACCGCCGATCTCGCGACACGCCTCCGCGTCGATGTCCTGCATGGGCACGGAGCAAAAGGCGGTGCCTATGCGCGCCTCGCCGCGCGCAAGATCAAGGGCAACGGCCGGCGCGTGGCGGCTTTCTATACCCCTCATGGCGGCAGCCTCAATTACGCGCCGGGCACACTCGAAGCGCGGGTATTTCTCGGTATCGAGAAGATGCTGGTGCGCTTCACGGACGGCATCGTGTTCGAAAGCGCGCACGCCTCTCGGATCTTCGATGAACGCGTGGCGCCGATTGCAGGTTTGGCCCGGATCATCCCGAACGGATTGCAACCGTCGGACTTCGTCGAGCACATTCCAACGACTGACGCGGCGGATTTCCTGTTCGTCGGCGAACTGCGCGACCTGAAGGGTGTCGACGTCCTCCTGCGCGCGCTGGCCGAGATCAACCGGACGCGGCCGACCCGCGCGGTGATCGTCGGCTCGGGCCCCGACGACGACAAGTTCCGGCAGCTTGCGACCAGCCTTGGTCTAAGCGCCCTCGTGCGCTTCCCGAGTGCAATGCCGGCGCAACAAGCCTTCCCGCTCGGACGGACGATCGTCGTGCCCTCACGCACCGAGAGCTTCCCCTATGTCGTGCTCGAAGCGGGTGCTGCGGAATTGCCGCTGTTGACGACCGGCGTCGGCGGCATTCCGGAAATGTTGTCCGGATCCGACACACCCATGCTGCCGGCTGGCGACGCCGCGGCTCTGGCCGAGCACATGTGCTATGCCCTCGACAACGGCGCTGAAATGAAGGCTCGCGCCGGCCGTTTCAAGGCCATCGTTGCCGATCGGTACACGGTGAGCGGCATGACGAGCGCCATTGTCGCGTTCTATCGCGAGCGCCTGCGCTAACCTTAACCGAAGCAGCCGAAGCCAGCTTTCCGTCGATAAGTCAGCCGACGTTCGAATTGGCACGAGCGATGCTTACCGGAGGACACGTTCCACGTTGTCCTACTGGCGAGCACACCAATCGCATGTCGAGCCCGCTCAAGTCCGTCGCCCCGTCCGCGATCATCAAGGCCGCCGTATCGGAGGACCACAAACGCCCACGCTTGGCGGACCTGCGGATTCACGACAAATCGAAGCTGATCTCGGCGACAGTCGTGCGCGGCGCCGCGCGCGCCGCTGATTTCCTGACCGCGACCGTTCTCGGCCTCGCCATCGCGCTGCTGTACGTCAACGAACCGCAGGTCGCATCGAGCCCGATCTATCTGACGGCCATCGCTGCAACCGGCCTTTTCGTCGTCGGCGCGTTCGAGGTGCTGAGCCTTTACACCATCGCCGCGTTCACCTCGATCCTGCGCCAGATGCCACGCATCGTACTCGGCTGGACCATCGCGTTCGGCTTGTTCGTCGTGTCGGTGTTCTTCACCAAGATGGGCGCGGAACTGTCACGCGTGTGGCTGGCGATCTGGTATACGGCCGGCGCCACGGCGCTGATCGGAGAGCGCCTGATCATTTCGACCCTGACGCGCGGCTGGATGCGCGAGGGCCGTCTCTATCGTCGCGCCGTATTGTATGGAGCCAACGACGTTTCGAGCGAAGTGATCGCGGAGCTCGAGGCCGACGCCGGAAGCGATATCCGCATCTCCGGCATCTTCGACGACCGCATCGACGAGCGCAACCCGCGCATCGTCGCCGGCTATCCACACCTCGGCGGCCTCGACAGTCTCCTGACCTTCGCGCGAGAAACGCGCATCGACCTCATCATCGTCGCTCTCCCGATGCACGCCGAGCAGCGTCTGGCCAGTGTCCTGCGAACGCTTTCGGTGCTGCCGGTGGACATCAAACTGCCGGCCAGATCGAGCCCGGTGCGTTTCAGCCGCAGCGTCTATACGCACATCGGCAGCGTGCCGATGATCGACCTCAGCGACAAGCCGATCGCGGATTGGGGCAACGTCGTGAAATGGCTATTCGACAAGACCATCGCCGCGGCCGCCCTCGTCTTGCTCGCGCCGGTCATGCTGGCCATCGCCGCCGCGATCAAGTTCGAAAGCAAAGGTCCTGTGCTGTTCCGGCAGAAGCGCTACGGCTTCAACAACGACCTGATCGAGGTTCTGAAGTTCCGCTCGATGTTCACCGACCGCTGCGACGCCTCGGCCAGCAGGCTCGTGACCAAGGACGATCCGCGCGTCACCCGCGTCGGGCGCATCATCCGCAAGACGAGTCTCGACGAGTTGCCGCAACTCATCAACGTCCTGTTCGGCGATCTGTCGCTCGTCGGACCACGCCCCCATGCCTTGCAGGCGAAGGCCGGAACGCAGCTCTACGACGCCGTCGTCGACGGGTACTTCGCCCGCCACAAGGTCAAGCCCGGCATCACCGGCTGGGCGCAGATCAACGGGTGGCGCGGAGAGACCGACACCGAGGAAAAGATCAAGAAGCGCGTCGAGCACGACATTTACTACATCGAGAACTGGAGCATTTTTCTCGATCTCTACATCCTCGTAAAAACGCCGTTCGCGCTCTTGAACGCCGAAAACGCCTACTGAAGCCACGCACCCGGCAGGCCGCCCAGTGGCGGCCTCCGTCGCTCCCGGCACGCCTCTTGCGATGCCGCAAGGAAATCTGCGCGAGGGCTTACGTGAACATGCGGTCCGACACACTTGGCACAGACCCGATCCTGCAGGCCATGCCGGCCCTCACCGGCGCACGCGGCTCGATCCACACCGCGACACTTGGCATCGTCTGGCTGACATTTTTCACCAGCGGCATCGTGTTCGCCGAACCGGCGCCGGTCGATCTGATGCTGATGGGCCTCGTGCTGCTTCTGCCCCTGGTCGGGCTGGTCGTGGTGTCACAAGCCCTGGCCGGCTACCTCGTGATCTGGATCGCCATCGTCGCCACGGGATTCCTCGCCGCGCCCTTTGCCGGCGAACCCGCACGCGCCGCGAGCCACAACGCCGTCACGCTCTATCTTGCCATCGCATCGTTCGTGATTGCGGGTTTCGTCGCGCGCAACGCTCTGGTTCATTCCCGCATCGTGCTCAGCGGTATCGTGTGGGCGGGGATCACCGCGACGCTGGCCGGGCTGGCGGGATACTTCGACCTGTTGCCCGGTGCGGCCGACACGTTCACCCGCTTCGGCCGCGCCAGCGGCACATTCAAGGACCCGAACGTGTTCGGCGCGTTCCTCGTGCTGCCGACGGTCTATTGTCTCCACCTCGCCATCGAGCGGCCGCTGCGCCGCGCGGTTTGGCCGCTGGCCATCGCCGCCTTCATCGCGCTCGGCATTCTGCTCAGCTTCTCGCGCGGCGCCTGGATCAATCTCGCGATCGCGGTGCTCGTGTTCGGTTTTCTCGCGTTCTCGACCACGGCGTCATCCGGCGCTCGCGCCCGGATCGTCGGGCTGGCACTCGCGGGCCTCATCGCAATGGGGATCGTCGCGGCTCTGGCAATTCAGAACGAACGCGTCTCCGAACTCCTCTCGGAACGCGCGACCCTGACGCAGAGCTATGACGTCGGTCCGGAAGGCCGCTTCGGAGGCCAGGAGAAGGCGCTCCGGCTCGTCTCTGAGAACCCGCTCGGCATCGGTGCGCAGGACTTCACGCAGTCCTATCACCACGAGGAAGTCCACAACGTCTATCTCAGCATGACGCTGAATGGCGGCTGGATCGGCGGCGTGCTGTTCGTCGTCCTCAACGCCCTGACGCTCGTCGTCGGCGCGAACGCCCTGCTATCGAACGCAACGCTGCGTCCGCTTCTGATCGTCGCCGTCTCTGTTTTCGCCGCAACCGCGCTGGAAGGCGTGATCATCGATACGGATCATTGGCGACACTACTACGTCGAACTGGCGTTGGTGTGGGGGCTTGCGACGGCGGCCCGGAGTACACCGGTCGCGCATACAGCACACTCATGGAGCGCGTGATGACGTCGACGGCGATCGCCGCTTTCGTGCCGCCTCTGCAGGGGCCGCTCGACGGCCAGTTCCGGCGGCGCGCTGCCCCGGCAAAAAGCCTCGTCCACCGCGCGGCACTCGTTTTGGTTTTCATCGCGGTCGCCTCGAGCAGCCTCGTGTTCACCGAACCGGCGCCCGTTGACGCGATCAACATGGCGCTCATCGTCGGACTGCCGCTGGTCGGTCTGGTCGCCTGGCGGCGCATGCTGGCCGGATATCTGAGCCTGTGGCTGTTGATCGCCGCGGCGGGATTTCTCGCCGCCATCATGGCGATCGACACCCCGCGCGCGACGATGCACTTCGCGATCTCGCTCTATCTCTATCTCTCTGCTTTCGTCTTCGGGAGTTTCGTAGCCCGCAACCCGTCCGCCCATGGCCGGCTGATTCTCGACGCATATCTCGTCGCCGCGCTGATCGCGGCGGTAGCGGGCATCGCAGGATATTTCGATCTCGTCCCGGGCACGTCCGAGCTGTTTACGCGCTACTCGCGCGCGAGTGGCACGTTCAAAGATCCGAACGTGTTTGGCGCGTTTCTCGTCCCGGCGCTGGTCTATACGATCCACCGATGGCTCGAGCGGCCGCTGGCCCGCACCATCCCAATGGGACTGGCGGGCGGCATCATCGCGCTCGGAATCCTCGTGAGTTTCTCCCGAGGCGCATGGGCCATCACCGCGTTGGCCATCGCCGGCTACGCCTATCTGGCGCTCGCCACCGCGCGGACTGCGCAACATCGGTTGCAGCTCGTCGGACTGTCCCTGCTTGCAGCCGTTGCGCTGACCGCCATGCTGATGGTGGCGATCGAGAACGACAACGTTGCGCAGCTTCTGGCAGAGCGCGCCACCTTGTCCCAAACCTATGACGAGGGCGCCGAAGGCCGCTTCGGCGGGCAGTTACGCGCGCTGGAGGTCATCGTAGAGAGCCCCTTTGGGATCGGCGCACTCGAATTCACGCCCGGCTTCCACGTCAACGGCATGATGATGCCGAACCATTCCGACGGCCGCGGCTTCGGCGACGATCCGCACAACAGCTACATCTCGATGTTTCTCAACGCCGGATGGCTGGCGGGCGTACTCAACATCGTCATCGTGGTGCTGACATTGACGCTCGGACTGCGCCACGCGTTGCGCCGGACGCCTTCGCAGCCCCTTTTCCTCGTCGCCTACGTCTCGGTCGCGGCGTTGTTCGCATTGGGTGCGATCATCGACATCGACCATTGGCGGCACTTGCATCTGCTGCTCGGACTGTTGTGGGGCATGATGGCGGCGGGCGAAGCGGTCGCACGGGCGCCCCGGATCGTGGCCGACGTGCGGCCTGTGCTGCTGCGCCGGGTTCTGATCATTCCGCCGTCGCAGCGCCGGAAGCGGATCGTGCGCGAACTCGCTGGACGGCCCGCGCTGAAGGGTTTCCCGGGCGCCCACCGCGCCGTCGCGCAGCGCCGCCGTCCGCCGCGACTTGCGTCACGCCACTGAGGCGCGATGCCAGCATAACCGGCGCGGGGCGTTAACCTACGCGGTTAGCGAGGGGGTGGCGTTCGGCCGTAGGTGGGCAAATTTCGAAAAGCGATGGCGGCGCAGAACGGCACGCAGGCGACGTCATTCTGAGACGAACGTGCGCGACGGTTAGTTAGCGGCGACAAACGCAGCCGGGGCCGTGTCGCAGATCAAGACCGGCGCCCGCACCAGGGACGCTCGCCAAGTCCGTTGTTCGGCCTGGCGGCGGTGCTCGTCGATCAACTCGATCATTCCAATCCGTTTGAGGTTCTGACAGTACGCATTGAATAGGTGCTGCGGTGGCTGTCGCGACGCATCGATAGGAACCTTCTGGAACCTTGGACGGAAATCAGGATGCAAGCCGCCTGCCACTTGCAGCGACAGCCAGCGTCCATCGCCAGAGCTGCATCCAGACCGCGCATCACGCCTTCTTCTTGACGGGAGGTAGATCCGTGCAGGTCCCCTCAAAGACCTCCGCGACCATGCCGATCGATTCACCCAGCGTCGGATGGGGGTGGATGGTGTGCGCAATGTCGCCCGGCTCAACGCCCATCTCGATCGCCAGGCAAATCTCGCCGATGAGATCGCCGGCGTGCGTGCCGACGATGCCGCCACCCACGACGCGGTGCGTTTCCTCGTCGACGAGCAACTTGGTAAATCCTTCGTCGCGGCCATTGGCGATCGCACGGCCCGACGCTGCCCAGGGGAACACCGCCTTGCCAAACTTGATACCCTTCGCCATAGCCTCCGTCTCGGTCAACCCGGCCCATGCGATCTCGGGGTCGGTGTAGGCAACGGACGGAATCTGCCGCGCGTCGAACGCAGAATTGCCGCCCGCCGCGACTTCCGCCGCGACGTGACCCTCGTGCACGGCCTTATGCGCCAGCATGGGCTGTCCGACGATGTCGCCAATGGCGAAGATGTGGGCGACGTTGGTGCGCATCTGCTTGTCGACCGCGATGAAGCCGCGATCGGACACAGTGACGCCAGCCTTGTCGGCGGCGACGAGCTTGCCGTTCGGCGTGCGCCCGACCGCAACCAGAACCATGTCATAGCGCTGCGGTCCGTCAGGAGCTTTTTCGCCTTCGAAGCTGACGTGGATGCCGTCCTTCTTCGCCGCGACGGCGACGGTCTTCGTCTTCAACATGATGCGGTCGAAACGCGGCGCGTTGTGCTTGTTCCAGACGCGGACGAGATCACGGTCCGCGCCGGGCATCAATCCGTCGAGCATTTCGACGACGTCGATGCGTGTGCCGAGCGTCGAGTAAACCGTCGCCATCTCGAGACCGATGATGCCGCCGCCGATCACCAGCATCTTCTCCGGGATGGAACGCAATTCGAGCGCGCCGGTTGAATCGGCGATGCGCGGATCCTCTGGAACGAACGGCAGTTTCACCGGCTCAGAGCCGGCGGCGATGATCGCCTTCTCGAACCGTATGGTCTTCGACGAGCCATCGGCCGCCACAACCTCGACGTGGTTAGGATCGATGAAGCGGCCGGTGCCGGTGACGACCGTCACCTTGCGCGCCTTGGCCATGCCGGTCAGGCCCGTCGTCAGCTTCGAGATGACCTTGTCTTTGTGCGAGCGCAGCGCGGCCAGATCGATCTGGGGCGCTCCAAACGTGATGCCGTGACTTGCCATCGCCTTAACTTCGTCGACGATCGCGGCGGTGTGCAACAAGGCCTTCGAGGGAATGCAGCCGACGTTGAGGCATACGCCACCTAGAACGGGCCAGCGCTCGACGAGGACCGTCGTCATGCCGAGATCGGCGGCGCGGAATGCGGCGGAATAGCCGCCGGGTCCAGCACCGAGCACCAGGATTTGACAGGTGATGTCGGCGCCGCCCGCATAGCTCGCGGCGACTGGCGCGGCGGCGGGTGCCGATGCCGCTGCGGCCGGCGCTGCGGCGTCTGCCTCGCCGGCTCCGGCCGCGTCTTCGAGGGTCAGCAGCACGGAGCCCTCGGACACCTTGTCGCCGACCTTGACCGTCACCGTCACGACCCGGCCGGCGGCTGGCGAGGGCACCTCCATCGTCGCCTTATCGCTTTCGAGCGAAACCAGCGGATCCTCCGGCGCAACCGTGTCGCCCGGCTTCACCAGCACTTCGATGACCGGAATGTTTTTGAAGTCGCCGATATCGGGAACGCGGATCTCTTTGGTGGTCATGGTGCGCTCTCATTCCCCTCCCCTCGATGGGGTGGGGTCAGGGGTGGGGTGGAAAAAACAGGGGCAGCCGGCCGATCACAACACCAGTTCGCGCACGTCACCGAGAATGTCGGCCATGCGGCGGGTGAAGCGAGCCGCGAGCGCGCCGTCGATGATGCGGTGATCGTAGGACACGCACAGCGGCAGCATCAGGCGCGGCTTGAAGTCCTTGCCGTCCCAGCGCGGCTTCATCTCGGAACGCACGACGCCGAGGATCGCTACTTCGGGCGCGTTCACGATGGGCGTGAAGCTCGTTCCGCCGATGCCGCCGAGCGAGGAGATCGAGAACGTCGCGCCCGAGATGTCGGCTGGCGTGATCTTGCCGTCGCGCATCTTCTGCGAGATCTCACCGAGCTCCTTCGACAGCTCGATGATACCCTTGGCGTTGACGTCTTTGATCACGGGCACGACGAGGCCATCGGGCGTGTCGACCGCGACGCCGATGTTGTAATATTTCTTGAGGATCAGCGTATCCTTCGTCGGCCCGAGCGAGGCGTTGAAGGTGGGGAATTCCTTGAGGCAGGCGACCGACGCCTTGAGCAGGAACGACAACAGCGTGACGCGATAGCCCTTGTCCTTCGCGCCCTTGTCGAGCGACTTGCGATAGTCCTCGAGTTCGGTGATGTCGGCTTCGTCGGTGTGGGTGACGTGCGGGATATTGAGCCACGCCCGATGCAGATGCGGCCCCGACAGCTTCTTCAAGCGCGACAGCGGCTTTTCTTCGATGGGGCCGAACTTCGAGAAATCCTGCGTGGGAATTTCAGGGATGCCGAAACCGCCAGCCGGCGCCGCCGCAGCCTTGCCCGCGACCGCGCGCTTGACGTCGTCCTTGGTCACGCGCCCTTTCTCGCCGGTGCCGGGAACCTTGCGCAGGTCGACTTCGAGCTCGCGCGCGAGACGGCGGACGGCGGGGCTCGCGTGGACGCCGCCGAAGTCCTCAGGCCCGGGCGGCGGCAAACCCATCGACGGTCGTGTTCCGGGTTGCCCTGCCTTGGAACTGGGCTCGGCGTCGACAACCGGTGCTGGAGCCGGCGTTGTGGCTGGCGCCGGTGCCGCGGCTGCAGCCGGCTTCGACGCCGGTTGCGTCTTCGCGCCGCCCTCGCTCTCCATCGTGACGATCGCCGAGCCCTGGCTCACCTTGTCGCCGATCTTGACCAGGATCGACACGACTTTGCCGGCCGAAGGAGCGGGCACTTCCATCGTCGCCTTGTCGCTTTCGAGCGCAACGAGCGGATCGTCGGCTTTCACCGTATCGCCCGGCTTCACCAGGATTTCGATCACAGGCACGTTCTTGAAGTCGCCGATATCGGGCACCTTCACTTCGGTCGCGGACATCGATGAATTACTCCTGGCGGCAGGGCTGATCAGGGGGCAGCTTAGAACGGCGAGGCTGCTGGACGCTGGGGTCTTGCGTCAAGCGCGGGCCGGATTGGCCTTGTTCGGATCGATGCCATACTTTTTGATGGCTTCGGCGACCTTTGCAGATGGCACCTTGTTCTCATCGGCCAGCGACTTCAGCGCCGCGACGGCCACAAAATGCCGGTCGACCTCGAAGTGCGACCTTAGCTTCTTGCGATAGTCGGAACGGCCGAAACCGTCGGTTCCAAGCACGCGGTACTTCGCGGGCACAAACGGCCGGATCTGATCGGCGAACATCTTCATGTAGTCGGTCGAAGCGATCACCGGGCCGTCGCCGCGCGCAGCCAACGCAGCCGAGACATACGACACGCGCGGCTTCTCCTCGGGGTTCAAAAGGTTCCACCGCTCCACGTCCTGCGCCTCGCGCGCCAGTTCGGTGAAACTCGTCACGCTCCAGATATCGGCGGAAATGCCGAAATCCTTCTCCAGCAGGTCCGCCCCCGCGATCACTTCACGCAGGATCGCACCCGAGCCCAGTAGCTGAACCTTGTGGCCCCCACCCTTCGCTCCCGGCGCTTTCTTCGAGGCCTGACGCAACAGGTACATGCCCTTGATGATGCCGTCTTCCGATCCTTCGGGCATCGCGGGATGCTCGTAGTTCTCGTTGAGCACGGTGAGATAGTAGAAGACGTCCTCCTGCTCGTGCAGCATACGGCGGAGACCATCGCGCACGATCACTGCGACCTCGTAGGCATAGGTCGGATCGTAGGAGACGCAGTTCGGAATGGTCGCCGACAGGACATGGCTGTGGCCGTCCTCGTGTTGCAGGCCTTCGCCATTCAGCGTCGTACGGCCCGAAGTGCCACCGACCAGGAAGCCGCGCGCGCGCATGTCGCCCGCCGCCCACGCCAAATCGCCGATGCGCTGAAATCCGAACATCGAATAGTAGATGTAGAACGGGATCATCGGGCAATTCGACGTCGAGTAGCTCGTCGCCGCCGCGATCCACGACGACATCGCGCCGGCCTCGTTGATGCCCTCCTGCAGCATCTGCCCGCTCTTGTCCTCCTTGTAGTACATGAGCTGATCGGCATCCTGCGGCCGGTAAAGCTGGCCGACCTGCGAGAAGATGCCGTACTGCCTGAACATGCCTTCCATGCCGAACGTGCGGCTTTCGTCGGGGACGATGGGCACGACGCGCTTGCCGAGGCTCTTGTCGCGCAAGAGCGTATTGAGCACGCGCACGAACGCCATCGTGGTCGAGATTTCGCGACCCTCGCCAGACGCCTTCAATTGCGATTCAAAAACGGACAGCGGCGGCACCTCGAGCTTCACGTCGGTCGTGGTCCGGCGTTGCGGCAGATAGCCTCCCAGCGATGCGCGGCGGTCGTGCAGATACTTCTCCGCTTCCGAACCCGGGACGAGCTTGATGAACGGCAGCTTCTCGATGTCGGCATCGGCGACGGGAATCTGGAACCGGTCGCGGAACTTCTTCAGATCTTCGAGGCCCATCTTCTTCTGCTGATGGGTGATCATCTGGCCTTCGCCAGCTTCGCCCATGCCGTAACCCTTGACGGTCTTGGCGAGGATGACGTTGGGCTGGCTCTTGTGATCGACCGCGGCCTTGTAGGCCGAGTAGACCTTGACCGGATCGTGCCCGCCGCGCGTCAGCGACCAGATCTTGTCATCCGTCCAACCCGCAACCATCGCCGCCGTCTCGGGGTAGCGGCCGAAGAACTTCTCGCGGATGTACGCGCCGTTCTTCGACTTGAAATCCTGGTACTCGCCGTCGACGCACTCCTCCATCAACTGGCGCAGCCTGCCCGTCGTATCCTTGGCGAGCAATTCGTCCCACTGCGAGCCCCAGATCACCTTGATCACGTTCCAGCCCGCACCCCGGAAATCGCCTTCCAGTTCCTGGATGATCTTGCCGTTGCCGCGCACCGGACCGTCCAGCCGCTGCAAGTTGCAGTTGATGACGAACACGAGGTTGTCGAGCTTCTCGCGCCCAGCGAGCGCAATCGCGCCCAAGCTTTCCGGCTCGTCCATCTCGCCGTCGCCGCAGAACACCCAGACGTGGCGGTTGTCGGTCTTTGCGAGGCCGCGCCCTTCGAGATATTTGAGGAAGCGCGCCTGATAGATCGCCATCAGCGGGCCGAGGCCCATCGACACGGTCGGGAACTGCCAGAACTCCGGCATCAGCCACGGATGCGGATAAGACGGAATGCCCTTCCCATCGACCTCCTGACGGAAGTTCTTGAGTTGGGCTTCGCTCAGCCGGCCTTCGAGAAACGCGCGGGCATACACGCCCGGCGCGGAGTGACCCTGCACAAACACCAGATCGCCGCCGTGCCCTTCGTGCGGCGCGTTCCAGAAATGCATGAAGCCCGTGTCGTAGAGCGTGGCCGCCGACTGGAACGAGGCGATGTGTCCGCCGAGTTCGGAGCTTTCCTTGTTGGCTTTGACGACGATCGCGGCAGCATTCCAGCGCACGGCCCGCCGGATCGTCATCTCCACTCCGCGCGTGCCGGGATGGGGCGGTTGCTGGTCGGGCGGGATCGTATTGATGTAGGCGGTGTTGGCCGCGAAGGGGAGCCGGGCGCCGGCCCGCCTTGCGGTCGCCACCACGTCCGTCAGAATATCGTCGGCCGCCCCTGTCCCTTCGAACGCGATCACCGAATTGATCGCGTCCTTCCACTCCTTGCGCTCGGCTACGTCGTCGAGCTTGGCCATGTGAACCTCGTGAGCGCGTGTGATCGGGGGGACGGCTGACCGGCCCAGCCGAACGGCGAGACCAGCCGGGGTGCCTTCGCGTCTAAGCCACGCGCGACAGCACCCCTCATTGACAAACATAGACTGGCATTCCGCCGGACGCCAATGCCTGCTTACTGTAGGGCCATCCGCGCACATCTGGCATGCAACGGTTGCCGCCCGGTCTTAACTCAGTTAGCGGTTGCAGCAATTCCAGCCCCGCCCCAGGTACACGCACTCATGACACGATCGACCGCCGCTCCCGTGACGCTCGGGATCCCACCGATCCTCGACGCCGCCGGACCGCTGCTGGCGGGCTTCGACGTCGTTTTCTGTGACGTCTGGGGGGTTATTCATGACGGCTTCAACGCCTACACGTCCGCTTGCGACGCCCTCGTTCGGTTCAGAGCCGGCGGCGGAACGGTCGTCCTGGTTTCGAACGCTCCCGTTCCCAACGACCAGGTTGCGGCCATGCTCCGAAGCCGCCGTGTTCCGGTCGCTGCCTACGACGCCATCGTCTCGTCCGGCGACATCGCGCTCGAACATGTCGCCGAGCGTGGCTTCGCGCGCGTGCACAACATCGGCCCCCGGGACCGTGACGCAGCGCTGTTCGACCGGCTGACGGCCAAGCACGCCCCCCTCGCCGACGCGGAAGCGATCGTCTGCTCGGGCCTCGAGGACGACATCAACGAGACCGCCGCGAGCTACCGTCCGCTGCTCGAAGCGGCGCTCGATCGCGGCCTGCCGTTCGTCTGCGCCAACCCCGATCTCGTGGTCGACGTCGGCGGACGCCTCTATCTGTGTGCGGGTGCCATCGCCGCGCTGTACGAGGATCTCGGCGGCGACGTGTTCTGGGCCGGCAAGCCGCACGCCTCGGCCTACGACACCGCCTCCCGCCGCGCCGCCGAACTTCGCGGCACTGCCACCGACCGTTCACGCGTGCTGGCGATCGGCGACAGCCTGCGCACCGATCTCGCGGGTGCGGCACAGGCCGGAATCAGCGGGCTCTTCATCGGCTCGGGCATTCACCGCCACGACAGCATGAGCGGCGCGATGCTCGATCCCGCGAAACTGGCCACGCTGTTCAAGCCCGGCAGCCCGCCGGCCGTGGGCGCGATGCCGATACTCGCCTGGTAGGGTTCGGCCTGGTAGGGCTTGGCTGCTTGAGCGCCGCCGCGCCGCGACAGCCATTATCAGAGCCCGTCGCCGCGGCCCAGGAGTGCGATGTCGCCGCCGGTGGCGGTGATGTCGGTCGAGCGGACGCGCTCTGTCATGAACCGCAACAGATAATTCGGTCCGCCGATCTTGGGGCCGGTCCCCGACAGGCCTTCGCCGCCGAATGGCTGGATCCCGACCATCGCGCCGATCTGATTGCGGTTGACGTAGATGTTGCCGACACGCGCATGTTCGGCGACGTAGTCGGCCACCGCGCCAATCCGGCTGTGCAGCCCGAGCGTCAGACCGAAGCCCGTGGCGTTGATCGCCGCGACGACCTTGTCGAGATGCCCTCCCTCCCAGCGCACGACGTGCAGGATGGGGCCGAAGACCTCCCGCTCAAGTCGATCGATGCGGTCTATCTCGAACGCCGCAGGGCCGACATAGGTGCCGACGCGCGTCGCCTTCGCAAGCGTGACGTCGACGATCTGCGTCCCCTCGCGCTGCATCCTGAGCTTGTGACCCTCGAGCGTATCCTGCGCGGCCTCGTCGATCACGGGGCCGATGTCGGTCGCATAGTCCATGGGATCGCCGACGACGAGGGCGGATGTGGCGCCCGCGAGCATTGCAATGGTACGGCCGGCGATCTCGGATTGTAGGAACAGCACGCGCGCCGCTGAGCAGCGCTGCCCGGCGCTGTCGAACGCCGAGCGCAACGCATCGCGCACGATCTGCTCGGGCAGCGCGGACGAGTCGGCGATCATGGCATTGAGGCCTCCGGTTTCGGCGAGGAATGGAACGATCGGGCCGCGCCGGTCCGACAGGGCGCGCTGGATGGCCCACGCGGTCTCGTTGGAGCCGGTGAACGCGACAGCCTTGACGCGCAGATCCTTGACCAGCAGCGCGCCGATGCGCCCGTCGCCCGGGACGACATGCAGCACATCCGCGGGCACGCCCGCTTCGTGCAGCAGCTTGACAGCGAGGAACGCCGAAACCGGCGTTTGCTCCGCCGGCTTGGCGATGACGGGGTTGCCCGCCGCCAGCGCCGACGCGATTTGCCCCACGAAGATCGCAAGCGGAAAATTCCACGGACTGATGCAGGCAACCGGCCCGCGGGCACGATAATCGAGAACATTCGCCTCGCCGGTCGGACCGCCGAGATGCACGGGCTCGCTCAGCAAGCGCCGCGCCTCGGCCGCCGCGTAGCGTAGGTGATCCACGGTCTCGCGCAACTCGCCCTGCGCCGCGTCGAGCGTCTTGCCCGCCTCGCGCACCAGAACCGCCATGAAGCGGGCCCGATGGCGCTCGAACAAATCCGCAGCGAGATCGAGGACCTCGGCGCGCCGCGACGGCGTGATGCGTTCCCAGCGATGTGCTGCCGCCGCGGCGATCGTCAGCGCCGCCTCGACGTCGGCCAGTGTGCTCGACACGACCGTTGCGATGCGCTGACGGCGATCGTGCGGGCACAGCGCGATCTCGAACGGACGCGCCGCCGTCCGCACCTCGCCGCCGACAATCGGGCCGACAGTGAACTCCGTTGCGAGTTCCCCTGCCATCTCGGCGGTCAGCGCCGCACGCACCACCGGTTCCGAAAGCGGCA
The DNA here is from genome assembly GCA_022843145.1 of Hyphomicrobium sp. Lineage (GTDB taxonomy): Bacteria > Pseudomonadota > Alphaproteobacteria > Rhizobiales > Hyphomicrobiaceae > JAKAML01. The sequence continues at coordinate 107,039 of JALHOF010000009.1, read as the reverse complement.
GTCCGGCGCTCGCCTTGCGCACCGGCTGATAGATTTCGCGAGGACGCAGCAGCGGCGCGACCTTCGCGGCGCGCCCCACTCCGGCATCGGCGCGCTCGCGCTCCGCCGCCTCCACCGGATCGCGCACGATGATCGCGACCGGCGTCGTATCGTCCGCGAGGCGATTGACGAACGACGTGTTGGCGCCGTTCTCGAGCAGACGCCGCACGAGGTAGGGAAGAAGATCCTCGTGCCCGCCGACCGGCGCATAGATGCGGCAAGGACGGTCGAGCTTTGCCGGGCCTACGACTTCTTCGTAGAGCGCGGCGCCCATGCCATGCAGCCGCTGGAACTCGAACGGCGCGTTGCCAGCCGAAACGAGGGCCGCCGAAAGCGTGTGCGCGTTGTGTGTCGCGAACTGCGGATAGAACGCCTGCTGGTCCGAGAGCATCAGCCGCATCGCGGCGAGGTAGGATACGTCGGTGTGCAGTTTGCGCGTGAACACCGGGTAATCGGCCAGACCCCGCTCCTGCGCCGTCTTGATCTCGCTGTCCCAGTAGGCGCCCTTGACCAACCGCACGGGTATCCGGCGGCCGCCGCGCTCGGAAAGCCTCCGCAGCCAGCGCAGCACCGGTATGGCGCGCTTGCCGTAGGCCTGCACGGCCAGACCAAGCCCCGTCCACCCCGCGAGATCGGCGTGCGTGTAGGCGCGCTCGAACAGCCCGAGGGTCAAATCGAGCTTGTCCTGCTCCTCCGCGTCGATCGTCACCATGATGGCGTGTCTGCGCGCAGCCCGACCAAGCGCCAGCAGACGCGGCAACATCTCGACGGCGAGGCGGTCTTCCTTGCCGGGCTCGAAACGCGGATGCAAGGCCGACAACTTCACCGACAATCCCGGCCGCGTCAGCAAGGCGTCGGCGTGATCCGACTTGGCTGGGCCGGCTGCTTTTCCGATGGCCTCGATGGCTGCGTGGTATCGCTCGAAATATCGCTCCGCATCGGCGTCCGTGCGCGCGGATTCGCCCAGCATGTCGTAGGAGAAGCGATACCCCTTCGCCTCGTAGGATGCGGCGCGCGCAATTGCCGTGCCGATATCGCGGCCAAGGACGAACTGGTCGCCCATGACCTTCACCGCCTGCCGCACCGCCTGCCGGATCACCGGCTCGCCCGAGCGCGCGACGAGGCGCTTCATCACGCCCCACGGTCCCTGGTCGGTCGCCTCCTTGAGCTTGACGATGCGGCCGGTCAACATCAGGCCCCAGGTCGAGGCGTTGACGAACGTGCTGTCCGAATGCCCGAGATGGCGATCCCAATGGCCCGCCGCCATCTTCTCCGAAATCAGATGATCCGCCGTCTCGCTGTCGGGTATCCGCAGCAGCGATTCGGCGATGCACATGAGGATGACGCCCTCCTCGCTCGAAAGGCCATACTCGCGCATGAAGGCGTCGATGCCGGACAACTGCTGCGTGCTGGCACGCGCGGTCAGCACGAGTCGCCGCGCGATCTCGGATGTCCGCCGTCGTTCGTCTTCGGTGAAAACCGCGCGCTCGACCAGGCCGCCGACGAGGCGTGTCTCGTCGACGAGATGTCCGGCGGCAATGTCGTCGCGGCCGTTGCCGAGGCCGGACATGACGCCATCGGTGTCGGCGCGCCGCTGATCGGAACGGCCGGTGGATTTCGACTTGCGTGCCAAAACCATACGTTCTCCGGGCGAAAGCAGACGGGATGGAGCGGGGCGGAACGCATACGATTCGGATGCGCTATCCTACCAGAACCGCGACGAAGGCGTGCGGACGAGATCGCGCACTTGACGAACGGCATCCCGTCGGCCGATCTCCTTCGCTCGCAACCCACAGGAGAGCGGACTTTGGCCGCCAGCTTGTCACGTACGCCGGGCAACGCCCCGAAACCCATTCGAACGCTGAAGGCACTTCGCCAGACGATCCGCGGCTGCCGGTCGGACGGCGAAACGATTGCGCTCGTGCCGACCATGGGCGCGCTGCATGACGGGCACTTGGCGCTGGTGCGGCTGGCCAAGACGAAAGCCGATCGCGCTGTCGTGTCGATCTACGTCAATCCGAAGCAGTTCGCCCCGCACGAAGATTTCGGCCGCTACCCGCGCGACGAGGCCGGCGACCGGGCCAAGCTCGCGACCGCCGGCGCGGATTTCGTCTGGCTGCCCGACACCGCGCTCATGTATCCCGACGCGTTCGCGACGCGCATCGTCGCCGAGGGGGCGGCGCTTGGACTCGAAACGGATTTCCGACCGCATTTTTTCGGCGGCGTGACGACCGTCGTCGCCAAGCTGTTCAATCAAGTAACGCCCGACTTCGCGATCTTCGGCGAGAAGGATTTCCAGCAGCTCGCCGTGATCCGCCAAATGGTGCGCGATCTCGACATGCCGCTGTCGATCGTCGGCGCTCCCACTACGCGCGAGCGGGACGGATTGGCTCTGTCCTCGCGCAACGCCTATCTCTCGGCCGCCGAGCGGGCAATCGCCCCGACCTTGAATCGCGCCATACGTGAGGCTGCCGCACGCGCGAAATCGGGCCAGCGCCCGGATGGTGCCGCAGCAGCAGCAGCCGCAACAATCGGCGCGGCGGGGTTCGCCTCCGTCGATTACGTGGCGATCCGTGATGCCGCGACGCTCGGACCCTATGCCACAGGACGGCCGGGCCGCGTCCTCGCCGCTGCCTGGCTCGGTAAAACCCGGCTCATCGACAACGTCAAGATTTGAGCCGGCCGAGACACCAGGGACTGTAGCCGCCGGGCCACGTGGCCGCAGGGGCGCGACTTGCCAATCCACAGGCTGGTGTGCGACCTGTTCGGTCAGAGCGTAAGAATCGCCAGATTCTCAGGGTTTCAACCTGGTACCGGCCGGCTTTGGGCGGTCGGCATGCGCCGCGCGGCGGTTGTCTGCGCGCGACACTGCCGACGCCCTTGGTGTGTCCTGGGGTAACCCTGGCCGGCGCCGCATGTTCGTTGTGTTCGAAACGGGGTTCAACCTCTCAACCGGACCACGCGCCATGGCCAAGCCGCAAACCGACTTCTTTCCAGGTTTCGAGAGCGAAATGAACGATAAATCGTCGCGTGCGAAGAAGGTCTCCGAAAGCCAGGGCAGCGGCTACGACGAGGACACCATCGAGGTCCTCGAAGGGCTCGAGCCCGTACGCCGTCGGCCTGGAATGTACATCGGCGGCACCGACGAGAAGGCGATGCATCACCTGTTCGCCGAGGTGATCGACAACGCGATGGACGAGGCGGTGGCCGGCCACGCGTCCCGCATCGAGGTCGAGATGGACGCGGAGGGCTACCTCGCCGTCACCGACAACGGCCGCGGCATTCCCGTAGGTCCGCACCCGAAATTCAAGAACAAGAGCGCGCTCGAGGTCGTCATGACCATCTTGCACGCCGGCGGCAAGTTCGACAGCAAGGCCTACAACACCTCCGGCGGCCTGCACGGCGTCGGCGTGTCGGTCGTCAATGCGCTGTCGGAGGAACTCGAGGTTCAAGTCGCCCGCGACCAGCAGCTCTATCGCATGGTGTTCGCACGCGGCGAGCCGCAGTCCAAGCTCGAGAAGCTCGGTCCGACCATGAACCGGCGCGGCACGAAAGTGCGCTTCAAGCCGGACGAGAAAATCTTCGGCAAGGGCTGCGCGTTCAAACCCGCCCGCATCATGAAGATGGCGCGGTCGAAGGCTTATCTCTATGGTGGCGTCGAGATCCGCTGGACCTGCGATCCCGCGCTGATCACCGACGACACGCCCGCGTCCGCCGTGTTCCACTTTCCCGGCGGCCTCAAGGACTATCTAACCGCGACCATCGAAGGTCAGGCGCGCGTCACCAAGGACCTCTTCGCCGGCCGCGTCGAGAAGGAAGGCGGTCACGGCTCGGTCGAATGGGCCGTGGCATGGATCGCCGACGAAGACGGCTTCTCGTCGTCCTACTGCAACACCATTCCGACACCCGAAGGCGGCACGCACGAGAACGGCTTGCGGCAAGCGCTTTACAAGGCGCTGCGCGCGTACGGCGAACTGACCGGCAACAAGAAGGCGCAGCAGATCACGTCCGAGGACGTGATGGGCACGGCGGCGTCGATGCTGGCGGTGTTCATCCGTGAGCCGGAGTTCCAGGGCCAAACCAAGGACAAGCTCGCCACCGTCGAAGCCACGCGCATCGTCGAGAACACGGTGCGAGACGCGTTCGACCACTGGCTCGCCGACAGCCCGCAGCAGGCGACGAAGCTCCTGGAGTGGACGGTCGATCAGGCCGAAGAGCGCCTAAAGCGCCGCCGCGAAAAAGAAGTGTCACGGCAGTCCGCCACGCGCAAGTTGCGACTGCCCGGTAAACTCGCGGACTGTTCGATCCAGTCCGCAGCGGGCACCGAAATCTTCATCGTCGAGGGCGACTCGGCCGGCGGCTCAGCCAAGAGCGCCCGTAGCCGCGAGACCCAAGCCATCCTGCCACTTCGCGGCAAGATATTGAACGTCGCCAATGCCTCTTCGGCAAAGCTCGCGCAGAACCAACTGCTCGGTGACCTGATCCAGGCGCTCGGCGTCGGCACTGGCTCCAAGTACCGCGACGAGGATCTGCGCTATGAGCGCGTGATCATCATGACCGACGCCGACGTCGACGGCGCGCACATCGCGTCGCTGCTGATCACGTTCTTCTACCAGGAGATGCCCGAGATGATCGAGAACGGCCATCTTTTCCTGGCCGTACCTCCACTGTTCCGGCTGACGCACAAGGGCGAGGTCGCCTACGCACGGGACGAGCGCATGCGCGCGGAACTTCTGGAGACCGTGTTCAAGGGCAAAAAGCCGGACGTCACGCGCTTCAAGGGGCTCGGCGAAATGGACTTCAAGGACCTGAAGAGCACGACGATGGACCCGAAGAAGCGTCTGTTGCTCAAGGTCGAGGTCGATGCCGCCGACAAGGTCGCGATATCGGAGTCGGTCAACGCGCTCATGGGCTCGAAGCCCGAAGCGCGCTTCCGCTTCATCCAAGAGCGGGCAGCATTCGCGAAGGATCTGGATATCTGAGAGGCGGGCGCGTGACGTATCTCGGCGGTGCAACGGTCTCGTGGCAGTCGGACTACGCGCAATTCTACATCGTCGACGCTGACGACATGACGTTCGAAGCACCTGTCGAAATCACTGATCAGATGATGCGCCAGCGCTGGCACCGGCTGCCGTCCGGTCTCGTCGTCTACACCAACGACTGCTTGCAACAGTTGATCGAGGTGCGCGTGTTCAGCGCGGCGTCCCCACTCGATCCCAACGAGTGGCGGAGCGGTCGTGCCTGGACACAAACGGAAACAACAGAGATCGCCCTTCCGTCGCGGCGCTTCGCCTTGTCCTCGCCGTCGCGTGCTCGTCCGGGGATCGCGGGGCCCTACTTCGGTGTCGAAGCGGCGCGCATGACCGTGCGTATCCTGTGGATGGAGTTGATTGATCCATATGACGACAGCCCGGCCCGCGGCCCCGACGTGATCCGCCTCGACCTCTGGCCGGCCTAGAGCGGCCGGCCGCTTCGATAGCGCGAAGGCACCGCTCTACATCGCCGCGCATGTGCTCGGCGGCATCGCGGCGGGCATTCTCGGCCGCTGGCTGAACGAGGACACTCGCTGACGCCTGATCTGCCGATGGAACCTAGCCGGCCCTCGCCGGCGGCGAGCGGCCGGCCGGGTCTCCGGCTTTCCATCCGGAACCACGCCGCTCAATCGTCGAGCCACGTCTTGAGGGCGGCGGTTACGGCGGCGGGCTCTTCCATCGCACTGAGATGTCCGGCCCCGGGGACGACGACGAGGCGCGATCCGGCGATGCCGCCGCGGATTTCCTCCGCAAGCTTGAGCGGGGTCAACTGATCCTCCGCACCGACGATGACGAGGGTCGGACAGCGGATCTGCCCCAATAGCGGCCGATTGTCCGGACGCGAGATGATGGCCGCTTGCTGGTTCGCGAAACCGTCGACGCCGGTCTCGTCCGCCATCACCAGGATGCGCTCGACGAGCGGGACGTCCGAGATGACGCGTGGTGCGACGAGCATCGGCAGCAGCATTTTCTGGACAAACCGCGCGCCGCGCTTGCGGGCGATCTCGACGAGTTCGCGCCGACGCTCCGACTGATCTGGCATGTCGGCGCGAGCGCTGGTGTCGATGAGCGCGAGGCGCGTCACGCGATGCGGCGCGCGGCGCAGGATCTCGAACGCGACGTAGCCGCCCATCGACAGGCCGGCCAGCGCGAACATCGGCGGGGCCGTGGCGAGCACGCCATCGGCGATCCCGGCCATGCTGTCGGAGCGCGTATGATCCGCGACGATGACCTCGCGGCCCGATTGAAGCGCCGCGATCTGATCCCGGTAGAGATCGGCCGTGCACATCAGGCCGGGAACGAGCACCAGCGGCTCTCGGATGAGGTCGGTCACGATAATGCTCCTTTACGTCTCGAGCCCAGGCAGGAACGGCCACGGGACGCGAAATCCCGCATCAGGTCAACGCGTACGGCCATCCTGTCGTTGCCGGCACGAGGCCGTGCAAGTCACCATAATCCAAGCCTCTTTGTCACAGCGAGGCCGGTTTTCCTTGCCTTTGCGGACAGGTTGTGTCAGCAGCTTCTTGGCTCGAGCGCAGGGGGATTCGATTTATTCGATCCTTTTCGAGACCGCTCCCGATACATTTGGCCCTTTGCCGTCAGTTCTCCCCTGCGCTCTCCACCCGGCGATGCTGCGCCCGCCTCGACGCGGTGTGCGCGTTTGCGCCGGAGCGTGAGAGTGCAACTGGAGAGACGTTTTTTGGAAACAAAGGCCTTCGCTGAGCTCGGTCTCAGCCCCAAGGTGCTGGCTGCTGTCGAGGCATCCGGCTATACGATCGCGACACCCATCCAATCGGCTGCCATTCCGGTCGCGATTTCCGGCCGCGACGTGCTCGGCATCGCTCAGACCGGCACCGGCAAGACGGCAGCTTTTACACTGCCGATGATCACCCGGCTCGAAAGCGGCCGCGCGCGGGCCCGGATGCCGCGCTCGCTGATCCTCGCTCCGACGCGCGAACTCGCCGCGCAGGTGGCGCAGGCGTTCGAGAAATACGGCGTCAATCACAAGCTTGACGTTGCGCTGCTGATCGGCGGCGTTTCTATGGACGAGCAGGTCAAGAAGCTCGACCGTGGCGTCGACGTTTTGATAGCCACGCCCGGCCGGCTACTCGACCACTTCGGGCGCGGCCGCATTATGCTGATGGGCGTCGAGATCCTCGTCATCGATGAAGCCGATCGCATGCTCGACATGGGCTTCATCCCCGATATCGAGAAGATCTGCAAGCTGCTGCCGCCGCGCCGCCAGACGCTATTCTTCTCGGCGACGATGCCGGCTGAAATCACCCGCCTCGTCGATCAGTTCCTCAAGGATCCGGTCCGCGTGGAAGTGGCGAAGCCCGCGACCACCGCGAAGACCATCACCCAGCGCTTCCGCCTCTGCCGCGATGGCGAGGACTATGCCAAGCGCGAAGCTCTGCGCGAGCTGATGCGGGTCGAGGATGTGCGCAACGCGATCATCTTCTGCAATCGCAAGCGCGACGTCGCGATCCTGCTCAAATCGCTGTTGAAGCATGGCTTCAATGCGGGTGCTCTGCATGGCGACATGGAGCAATCCGCCCGCACCGCCACGCTCGACAAATTCCGCTCGGGCGAGATCACCTTCCTTGCGGCGAGCGATGTCGCGGCCCGCGGCCTCGACATCCCCGACGTCAGCCACATCTTCAATTATGATCTACCGTGGCAAGCCGACGACTACGTGCACCGGATCGGCCGTACCGGTCGCGCCGGTAAGCTCGGCTACTCGGCGTCGCTCGTCACGTTCGACGACCTGAAGCTGCTCAAGGACATCGAGAAGATCACCGCCGAGCAGGCCGTGTGGCTCGGCGACGAACCGACCGCCGACGACTTCGCCAGCGCCGGAAAGCGGAAGCGCGGACGCGGCGGGCGGGCGGGCGATGCGCGCCGTCCCGGCGGCGAAGCCCGTGGCCCGTCAGCAGGTGGAGACGCGCGCCGCGAAAGCGGCACGGGTGATCGCGCGGCAGAGCGAGGTGCGCGCCCGCAGCGTGCCGAAGGCGAGAGCCGTCGCGGCCCCCGTCCGCAGCGCTCCGAACGACCCGGCCGCTCCGAGCGCGGAGAAGGCTTGCGTCACTTGAGCCCGGAGGGGTCGGAGATCGGCGCGCCGTTGCTCGACCGCCCTCCGCAGGCCGACACGACCCCGGCAGCAACACCGATGCCGCTCCAGCAAGCGGGCGAGCGGGTCTCAGAGGGTCGCTCGGAGGCACGCCAACCGCAACGGGACCGCAATCGCGATCGCCAGCCGCGGGAGGCACGCCAGCCGAGGGAGAACGGTAGCGAGGCGCGCGAACCTCGCCAGCCACGGGAAAGCAGGGAGCCTCGCGAACACCGAGAGCCCCGGGAGAACCGAGAGCCGCGCCCTCAGCGCGACGAGCGCCAGCCGCGCGAGCAGCGGGTGCAGCGAGAGACGCCGCGTGAGCAACCTCGCGAGCAGCGAGTGGAAGGCCGCGAGCAGCCGCGCGGCGAGCGACGCGAGGTCCGCGATCACCGTGATGATCGTCCGCAGCGCGAGCAGCCTCAGCGGCAAGCCGGTGACCGGCCGCAGCACGGTGGCGGTCGTGCCAAGCCAGCTGGCAGCGCACCCGGCGGCGCTGGCGGCTTCGCCGACAACGTTCCCGCATTCCTCCGCAAACCGACGCGTCCGGCCAAGGTCGCCAGCGAGTAATCTGCGGCAACGAGATCAAATCGAGAAGGGCGGGCGCTTCGGCGGCCCGTCCTTTACTTTTTACGTGACCGGTCAGAGGGACCGTCACGGCTTCGGCGTTTTGCGCTTCGGTTTTATGTGGGCGGTCTTTTCCCGCTTCGGCTTCCTGGCCGCTGCCGCGCGCGCCACGCCGAGTGCACGCCGCGCCCATTCGGCCATCTCGTCTGGGTCGTCATAGAGCCTGTCCGGCACGCGCCAGTAGCTCATCGCCACGGGCCCGGTCGCGCCGTCGAAGACGAAAGGCGTCTGCCCCTCCTCCTCGAACGCGGCCCGGGTTGTGTCATCGGACTTGAGATATAGCGTGTCGCCTTCGATCAGGCCGAACATGACGCCGTCCGCGTAAGCGCCGGCGCCGCCGAACATGCGTTTGACAGTAACGGGACCGAGGCCACCGAGGACATCTTTCAAGAGTTCGATGAAGCCGCTGCTTGCGCTCATGCGGTCGAGCCTATCGCACGTGCCACGACTTCACCATCATCACGCAGCGGCTCGGCGCGCCGCGTGCACGCCTGCCGGAACTGCGCTAGAAAACCCATATGGCTGGCAAGGCGCTCATTCAAATCCTCCAACTCCAGGCATCTGACTTGCCTCATATGCGGGGGCTTTTGCACATGTTCGGCGAGGCCTTCGACGACGCCGTGAACTATCATCGCGCGCCGCCGGACGACGCCTATCTGCGGCGTCTTCTCGCGAAGGAGCATTTCATCGCGCTGGCCGCCCTCGACGGCGCGACCGTCATCGGCGGATTGACGGCGTACGTCCTGGAAAAGTTCGAGCAGGACCGGCGCGAGATCTACATCTACGACCTCGCCGTGCTCGAACATCACCGCCGCCGCGGCGTCGCCACACGTCTCATTGAAAGACTCGGTGAGATCGCGGATCAGCGCGACGTCTACGTCATCTTCGTGCAGGCCGATCTCGTCGACGCACCCGCCATCGCGCTTTACGACACACTCGGCACCAAGGAAACCGCCCACCACTTCGACATTGCGGTGCCGTCTCGTGCGAAGCCGGACTGACCGCCTCCAAGACGCTCAACGTTGACGCTGCCGCATCTGGCCGCGCAACAGCATGCGCCGCAGCACGCTGTCCCGTTTGACATAGTGATGCCACAGCGCGGCGAGGGCGTGCGCAGCAGCCAGCGCGACCAGCATGTCGGCCGCGAGTTCGTGCACGTCCCGGGTCAGCCTGCCGCCGTCGACGCCAGGCGCGGGGATGGCGATTAGCCAGAAGAGATAGGACGGCACGGCGGGCTGAACGGCAGACGCCGATAGCCAGCCTGTAAGGGCCACGGCGAACGTCACGAGATAGAGCGCCGCGTGGGCGAAGTGAGCCGCGCGCTTCTCCCAATCCGGCGTGGCTGCCGGCATCATCGGCGTCCGGTTGACGAACCGCCACGACATGCGCGCGATCATGACGGCAGCAAGCGACATCCCGGCCGCGGCGTGCCACGCGAGCGCACCACGGCCCGCTTCGCCCGCCTCGTCCCAATCGTCGAGCCAGATCGTGCCATGGACGAACAACACGAGCACGAGCGCCGCCGCGACCCAATGCAAGACCTTTGCGGGGATGCCCCAGTAGTACGCCGAATTCCAGATCATTCCCGCCCTCTCCGCTCGACGCGAAGAGATGCCGTTCAGCGGGGGCGATCGGCGTTGATCGAAATCAAATCCGCCGTCGGACGCGGGCGGACGCAACGTCGCGCTCAGCCCTTCATGGCGTCGAGCGCGTCCTTGCCGACGGGAATGAGATTGACGCTCTCGCCGCAACCGCAAGCGCTTTTCTGGTTCGGGTTGTTGAACACGAACTGCGAGGACAGCTTGTCGGTCTTGTAGTCCATCTCGGTGCCGAGCAGGTACATGATCGCGGTCGGTTCGATGAGCAGTTTGACGCCCTTGTCCTCGACCACCTCGTCGAAGCGATCCTGCGTCTCGGCCCAGGTCATGGTGTACTCCATGCCCGCGCAGCCGCCCTTCTTGATGCCGAGGCGCAGGCCGACGACGCCCGGCTTGCCGGCCATGATCGCCTTCAAGCGCTCGGCGGCGACGTCGGTCACGGACATCAACTTCGGACGCGCGCGGGCGGGCGTTGAAGCGGCGGGGCTGGACGTGGTGGTCGGCGTGGTCATCTGGTGCAGATCCTGGTTCAAGGCCAAGGTTGCGGAAACTGAGCCGCGAACTCCATTCGACAAGTCATATAAGCCACCCCGACGCGAATTTCCACGGCGGGCCGCGACACGCGGATGACGCTCAGAACATGCCGATGGCCAGCCGCGCCTCGTCCGACATGCGGCTCTGGTCCCACGGCGGATCGAACACGATCTTGACCGTGGTGCCCGCGACGCCCGGCACGGCGTTGACCGCGTTCTCGACCCATACCGGCATTTCTCCGGCGACTGGACAACCCGGCGCGGTCAGCGTCATGTCGATATCGACCCAACGGCTGTCGGAAATATCGATCTTGTAGATCAACCCGAGCTCATAAATGTCGGAGGGGATTTCGGGGTCGTAGACCGACTTCAAGGCGGCGACGATGTCGGCGGTGAGCTGCGTCAGCTCCTCCTCCGACAGGGCCGAACCCTCGACGGGTGTACCGCCATCCGCAACGGATGGTGCGCGCGGATCGGTCGACACCGGGACAGGGGCGGGAGCGGTGGCTGCTGGTGCGGGAGCCGGCGGCGCCGCGGGGGCAGCGTGGCCCGACCCATCGGCTGCCTTGTCGGACTTCGACAGCGACGCCAGCGCCGCAACGAACGGAGACGATGTATCGAGAACGCGCGACGGCCCGGCGTTCTCCTCCGCGTGCCGCTGCGCCTTTGCGATCGCTTCGGCGCGGGCGCGCGCCGCGAGATTCGTATCCTCGATCATGCGAACAGCTCCTTTGCCTTGACGAGGGACGCGGCCAGCACGTCGACCTCGGCCTTGGTGTTGTACATCGCGAACGATGCGCGGCACGTCGCCGGCACCCCGAGCCGCTCCATCAGCGGCTGCGCGCAGTGGTGACCGGCGCGGATCGCGACGCCTGAGCGGTCGATAATGGTCGAGACGTCATGCGGATGCAGGCCTTCGACCGAGAACGACAGGATGGCGCCCTTGCCCGCCGCTGTGCCGTGAATCTTCAGCCATTTGAACTGCCCCAGCACGTCGTGGGCGTAAGCGGAAATCTCCGCCTCGTGTCGCGCGATCCGATCGCGGCCGAGCTGCATCATGTAATTCATTGCAGCCCCGAGCCCGACCGCCTCGACGATGGCCGGCGTGCCCGCCTCGAACCGGTGCGGCGGCACGTTGTAGGTGATCTGGTCGACGTGCACGGTCTCGATCATCTCGCCGCCACCCTGATATGGCGGCATCTTTTCGAGATGCTCCTTCTTGCCGTAAAGCACGCCGATGCCGGACGGACCGTAGACCTTGTGTCCCGTCAGCACATAGAAATCGCAGTCGAGATCCTGAACATCCACGGGCATGTGAACCGCGGCCTGGCTGCCGTCGATCAGCACCGGGATGCCGCGGCCATGCGCGATCCGCACAACCTCCTTCACCGGCACGACAGTTCCGAGCACGTTCGACATCTGCGTCAGAGCGACGATCTTGGTGCGCGACGTCAAGAGCCGTTCGAACTCGTCGAGCAGGAACTCGCCGCTGTCGGAAACCGGCGCCCACTTGATGACCGCGCCCTTGCGCTCGCGATGGAAATGCCACGGCACGATATTGGAGTGGTGCTCCATGATCGACAGCACCACCTCGTCGCCCTCGCCGAGCACCATGCCGCCGAACGAACTTGCGACGAGGTTGATCGCGTCGGTCGCGTTGCGGGTGAAGATCACCTCGGCGGTCGATGGCGCGTTGAGGAAGCGGCGGGCGGTCTCGCGCGCGTCCTCGACGCCCTGCGTCGCGGCGTTCGCGAGATAGTGCAGACCGCGATGCACATTGGCGTATTCGAAGCGATAGGCGTGATCCATCGCATCGAGCACCGGACGCGGCTTCTGCGCCGACGCGCCGTTGTCGAGGTAGACGAGCGGCTTGCCGTAGACCTCGCGGAAGAGGATCGGAAAATCGGCGCGAATGCGTTCGACGTCGTATGCCGCGCCGAGCGCCATGTGCGCCCCGTTCCGTGCCTCGCGAACTTCGATGCTCATGTCAGCCTTCGCAGTTGTCTTCACCGCGGCAGTCAATGCCGCATCAGATGCCCTGAACTCGATATGCGCAGGGCGAACAATTGGCCTCTCGTCATTTCCCGAGCTTCGCCAGCCATCCGCGCGCGAATTCGGCGGCGACCTCGCGCACGCCCTCGTGCTCGATGCGGTCGAGCGCCTCGCCGGCGAAGCTCTCGATCAGCATCGACCGCGCCTCCGCCAGCGGAATGCCGCGCGCACGCAGATAGAAGAGTAGATCGTTGTCGAGTTCCGCCGCCGTCGAACCGTGGCCGCAGACGACATCGTCGGCGTAGATCTCGAGTTCTGGCTTCGACGAGAACTCGCAATCCGGCGACAGCATCAGGGCCTGCGCCATCTGCTTACCGTCGGACTTCTGCGCATCCGGCCGAACGATGACCTTGCCCTGGAAAATGCCGCGCGCTTCGCCGTCGAGCACACCCTTGAACAGCTCGCGGCTCTGGCAATGCGGCACCGCGTGATCGACGACGAGCGTCGTGTCGATGTGCTCGGAGGCGCGGCCGAGGAAGAGCCCGGACACATCGAGCTTTGCACCTTCGCCGTGGTAGGTGGCGAAGATCTGGTTGCGCGCGAGGCCGGTGCCCTGCGTGAGCTGGAATCCGCGATAGTCCGTCTCCGCGCCGAGACCCACCATCCAGTTGGACAGGTGCGTCGCCTTGCCGGAATCGGCGGCGATCTTGACGTGTGTGACTTTCGCGTTGTCGCCGGCGCTGAGCTCGGTCGCGGCGTTGTGCTGACCTTCGGCCGTGGAGCCGGGAAGGCCCACGTACGCTTCGACGATCGTTGCCGACGCGCCCTTCCCGACGCTGATCACGTTGCGGGTCGCGACGAACCGGCCTTCGGCTCCCGCTCGAAGGTTGACGATCAACAGCGGCTTTCCGAGTGTCACGCCATCGCCCACGCGCACCACGGCGCCGTCTGTCATGTAGGCGGTGTTGAGCGCGAGAACGGCGTCATTTTCGGGACCGGTGGTGCGGGCCAGCGCCGAACCGACCTTGTCCTGCGCCGAAGTCAACGTCGCGCCCAAGGACGCAACCTCGATGCCTTCCGCGCCGTCGAGGTTGGACAGGTCGCGGCGGTGGCGGCCGTTGACGAACGTGATCCTGACCGAGTCGAGATGCGCGAGCGGACCGAGCGCGACGATGAGATCGGCGACCGTGAGCTTGGCCTCGTCCTCGACGCCGACCGCGAGCGGCTCCTTCAGCACGTTGCGCAGGTCGGTGTACTTCCACTCCTCGACGCGCCGGCTCGGCAGACCGAGTGCGGTGAATTTGCCGATCGCCTCCCGCCGCGCTTCCGCGACGGCCGCACCGCCCGGAAGCTTCGCGGCCACGCGCTCAAACTGCTCCGAGAGCGCCTGCTCCGCCTTGGTCTTCATGATCGCCACGTTCATCGTTGTCGCCTCTTGAACTTTTTCAATCCGTCGGGGAGAGGGCCGGCCATCGGGGAGAGGGTCGGCGGGGCAACGGCCGGAGCGCGGGAAAGGTCCTGCGCATCCGCCGCATTACGCCGCCTTGCCCTGGAACTCGGCATAACCCGACTTCTCGAGCTCGAGCGCCAGCTCCTTGCCGCCCGAACGCTGGATGATGCCGTGCGCGAGCACGTGCACGCGGTCGGGCACGATGTGATCGAGCAGGCGCTGATAATGCGTGATCACCAGCATCGCGCGGTCGGGCGAGCGCAGCGCGTTGACGCCTTCGGACACGATCTTGAGCGCGTCGATGTCGAGGCCAGAGTCGGTCTCGTCGAGCACGCACAGCGTCGGCTCGAGCATCGCCATCTGCAGGATCTCCGAGCGCTTTTTTTCACCGCCAGAAAAACCGACGTTGACCGGGCGCTTCAACATCTCGACGTCGATGTTGAGCTTGGACGCGCGCTCCTTGACGACCTTCATGAACTCCGGCGTCGTCAGTTCCGCCTGGCCGCGCTTCTTGCGAATCGAGTTGGTCGCCGTGCGCAGGAAGGTGAGCCCGGCCACGCCCGGCACTTCCATCGGATACTGGAACGCGAGGAACACGCCCTTCGCCGCCCGCTCGTCGGGCTCCATCTCGAGGATGCTTTCGCCGTTCCACAGGATGTCGCCGGACGTCACCACGTAGTCCTCACGGCCGGCGAGAACGTAGGCGAGCGTCGACTTGCCCGAGCCGTTCGGGCCCATGATGGCGTGGACTTCGCCCTTGGGGACGGTGAGCGAGAGACCCTTGATGATCTCTTTGTCCTCTTCGGCGAGCTTGACGTGCAGGTTCTTGATCTCGAGCATGTGCGTAACCTTCTTGAACTCTTGAATGGGATCAGCCGACGGAGCCTTCCAGCGAGATGCCGATCAGCTTCTGCGTTTCGGCGAGGAATTCCATCGGCAGCTGCTGCAGCACGTCACGAACGAAGCCGTTGACGACGAGTGCCACGGCCTCCTCTTCGCTGAGCCCGCGCTGGCGGCAGTAGAACAGCATGTCGTCGGAGATCTTCGAGGTCGTGGCCTCGTGCTCGAAGTGCGCCGACGAATTCTTGGCTTCGATATACGGCACGGTGTGCGCGCCGCACTTGTCGCCGATGAGGAGCGAGTCGCACGCGGTGAAGTTACGCGCGCCGGTCGCCTTGCGATGCGCCGAGACGAGCCCGCGATAGGTGTTCTGCGAGAAGCCCGCCGCGATGCCCTTGGAGATGATGCGGCTCGACGTGTTCTTGCCGAGATGGATCATCTTGGTTCCGCTGTCGACCTGCTGGTGACCGTTCGACACCGCAATCGAGTAGAACTCGCCGCGTGAATTGTCGCCGCGCAGGATGCAGCTCGGGTACTTCCAGGTGATGGCCGAGCCGGTCTCGACCTGGGTCCAGCTGATCTTCGAGTTGCGGCCTCGGCAGTCGCCGCGCTTGGTCACGAAGTTATAGATGCCGCCCTTGCCGTCCTTGTCGCCCGGGTACCAGTTCTGCACGGTCGAATACTTGATTTCGGCGTCGTCGTGCGCGATCAGCTCGACGACCGCCGCGTGCAGCTGGTTCTCGTCGCGCGACGGCGCCGTGCAGCCTTCGAGATAGCTGACGTAGGAGCCCTTGTCGGCGATGATGAGCGTGCGCTCGAACTGGCCGGTGTTCTTCTCGTTGATGCGGAAGTACGTCGACAGCTCCATCGGGCAACGCGTGTTCGGCGGGATGTAGACGAACGAGCCGTCGGAAAACACCGCCGCGTTCAGCGCCGCGTAGAAGTTGTCGGACTGCGGCACGACCGAGCCGAGATACTTCTTCACGAGTTCGGGGTGCTCGCGCAGCGCCTCCGAGATCGAGCAGAAGATGACGCCGGCCTTCTTGAGTTCCGCCTTGAACGTGGTCACGACCGAGACGCTGTCGAACACGGCGTCCACGGCGACGCGCGAACTCTGCACGCCGGCCAGGATCTCCTGTTCCTTCAGCGGAATGCCGAGCTTCTTGTAGGTTTCGAGCAACTTCGGGTCGATCTCGTCGAGCGACTTCGGACCCTCGGTGCTCTTCGGCGCCGAGTAGTAGTAGAGATCCTGGAAGTCGATCTTGGGATACGAGACCTTGGCCCACGTCGGCTCGACCATCGCCTTCCAGCGCTCGAACGCCGCTAGCCGCCACTCGAGCATCCACTCGGGCTCGTTCTTGCGCGCCGAAATGTACCGAACCGTCGACTCGTCGAGGCCCTTCGGCGCCTTGACGCTCTCGATCGCCGTCTCGAACCCGTACTTGTACTGGTCGACGTCGATCTTCTTGACCTGTTCGATCGTCTCCTGGACTGCCGCCATCTTACCGTTCTCCTGCCAATGTCATCGACCGCGCGCGCGCCTGCGGCGCTGCATCGGACGTCCGTTCCGTGTCGCTTCTGTTCGCAGCCGGCCGCCGCGCCACATGGCGGGCGAAGCTTGCGAGAAATGCATCGATGTCGGCCTCGGTCGTCGCGTGCCCGAGGCTCAAGCGGATCGCGCTCTTCGCGATGACATCCGCGACGCCCATCGCGGCGAGCACCTGGCTCTGGCCGACCTTGCCGGACGCGCAGGCGGACCCTGCACTTATCGCTACGCCATCGAGGTCAAGCGCGATCACCAGACGGTCGGCGCTCACGCCGCCCAGCGCCAGCGCGGTGGTGTTGGCCAGTCGCGGCGCACGTGCTCCGATCACGACAGTGTCGGGCGCAATCCGCAGCACGTCGCGCTCGAGCCTGTCGCGCAGCGCCGCGAGCCGCTTCATGTCGGCGAGGTCGCGCAAGGCAGCAGCAGCAGCAGCGCCGAAGCCTGCAATGGCGGCGACGTTCTCCGTGCCGCCACGGCGGCGGCGCTCCTGCCCGCCGCCGATCAACATCGGCGGCAGCACTGCATCGCCCGAAGTCCCGTCGCCGATCACCAGCGCACCAATGCCTTTCGGCCCGCCGATCTTGTGCGCCGACAACGACACGAAATCCAAACCCAACTCCGTCATGTCGAGCGGGATCCGGCCCGCCGCCTGCACCGCGTCGGAGAACACGCTGATGCCGTGCGCCCGCGCCAAGTCCGCGATCGCGGCAACCGGCTGCAGGACGCCCGTCTCGTTGTTGGCGGCTTGCACGACGATCAATCCGTGACTTTGACCCGGCACCGTCGGGCGTTCGGCCAGCGCGGCGGCGAAACCGCCGACATCGACCGTCCCGTCGGCGCAAACCTCGAGCCGCACCAGCCGGCCGCTGGCCGCAAGGCAGGGCGCGCGCACGGCTGCATGCTCGACGTCACTGTAATAGACTGTCTGCCAAGAACGGCGGAGAACCCAATTGCTGCTCTCGGTCGCGCCGGACGTGAACACGACCTCGGACGGCTTTGCGCCCACGAGTGTCGCCACCTGTTCGCGCGCGGCCTCGACGATAGCGCGGGCGGCGCGGCCCTCGGCATGAACCGACGAAGGATTGCCGGCGACATCAAGTGCTGCGACAAAAGCCGCACGCGCTTCAGGCCGCAACGGCGCCGACGCGTTGTAATCGAGATAGGTGCGCGTACCGCTCATCCCGCCGCCAGCCATCCGATGGGCTGCTCCGACTTCGACGCCAGCTTCTCGTGCGGGATGCCGGCCAAAACTTCCTGCAGTGTGACATTCGAAAGAAATGCCGCGATGTGACCGCCGAGCGCATGCCAAAGTCCATGCGTAAGGCAGCGCTCCTCGCCGAGGCAGCCGCCGCCGCCGTCGAGGCAGCGCGTCATCCGCGTTTCTTCCTGAACCGCCGCCATGATCTCGGCGACGCGGATCTCGGACGCAGGGCGCGACAGCACATAGCCGCCGGTGCGGCCGCGCGCGCTGTCGACGAGACCGGCCTTGCGCAACCGCTGAAAGATCTGTTCCAGGTAGGCGAGCGAGAGTTGCTGCCTATCGGCCACCGCCGACAATGGCACCGCCGAACCGTTGCCGTACTTCGCGAGATCTGCGAGCGCCATCACCGCATAGCGGCCCTTGGTGTTGAGTTCCACGTTGCTCTCCTCGAGCTTACGAGTTCCATTCGTCCGACACTTACTGCGGCCGGCAGCTTACCGCGCTTCTCGGCACCAGGGACCGCACGGACGTTCCGCGCGGCGCCGGACATTCCGCGCATCGAATGTCACGCTTGCATCCGACCACCCCGGTCGTGTTAAGAAGCGCAATCATCGTCCGGGCGGACGGTCTGGGCCTGGAACTGCTCTTTCGAATGGTTCTAATCTACGTTGGGGAATATGTAAATTCCGATCCCCCAAGTCAAGTATCGTTCGCGCCCTGTGCGTTCTGACCGCATGGCGCACCGATAGCCCAGGCGTCTCACCGCAGGCCGCGCCTCTGCCCGCCGCCTCGCCGCCGCCCGTCGTCTTTCAATCGGACCCAATAGATAAAGGCATCCATGCCAGAATTGATCATCAATGGCCCGGCCGGCCGCATCGAGGCCCGCTATCACCACGAGGGGGCTTCCGACAGCCCTATCGCGTTGATCCTGCATCCGCACCCGCAGTTCGGCGGGACGATGAACAATCAGGTCGTCTATTCACTCTATTATACGTTCGCCAAACGGGGATTTTCGGTGCTGCGGTTCAACTTCCGCGGCGTCGGACGCAGCCAGGGCTTTTGGGACGGCGGCCCGGGCGAACTCGCGGACGCCGCGTCGGCGCTCGACTGGCTGCAGATCGTCAAACCCGACAGCAAGACCTGCTGGATTGCCGGTGTTTCGTTCGGCACCTGGATCGCCATGCAGCTTCTGATGCGGCGGCCGGAGATCGACGGCTTCATCTGCGTCGCGCCGCCGTCGAACCTCTACGATTTCTCGTTCCTCGCCCCGTGTCCATCGTCGGGTCTGATGATCAATGGCGACAAGGATCGCGTGGTGCCGACGCAATCGGTCGCCGATCTCTCCGCCAAGCTCAAGACCCAGCGCGGCATCAAGATCGACCACGAGGTCGTCCCCGGCGCCAACCACTTCTTCGAGAACAAGACCGACGAACTCGAAGGCGTCGTCGGCAGCTATCTCGACATGCGGATCTCGAAGGACGCGAAGGACCGCGAGGCTCGCAAGGAAAAAGAGCGCGAGCGCGAGCGAATGCGCACCGAACGTGACAAGGAGCCGGAACCGGAACCGGTGGCCGCCGTCGTCGACGACGGCGACGACGACGAATAGGCGGGACCTGAGTACCTTTTCAGCGACATTCTCACGACCAGCGGCCGCGTAACTGCGCGGCCGCTGGCATTTGAGAAAGATTTGAGCACAAGTCTCGAAATTCGCAGTTGAGCGGCATTTGAAGAACCGGCTTAACGCCAGGGCAATATCGGCTGAGCTACCGTGGGCTGACGATCTCGCCATGACCGCCGACGATGGTGTCCCGGCAAAGCGTGTGATCAGGACCCGAAGGCGCGCAAAAGTGGCGACCATCCTTCTCGGACTGAGCCTCGCGATCGCCGCCGCGATCTATACCGCGCTCCGCTACGCGCTCGTGTTCCCGCTGATGCCGGATCGTCCGCCGTCAGCCGGCCACGCCACCGTGAAGCCCGATCACGACGATCTCGCACAGCGTCTACGCGCGCACATCACCGGTATCGCCAGCGTGCCGCACAACATCGCGCACTACGCCGCCCTCGAAGCCGCCGCCCGCCACATCGAGACCACGCTCACGGGCTTCGGCTATCGCACGGAGCCGCAGATCTACGTCGCCGACGGCGTTGCGGTGCGCAACATCGAGATCGTGATCGCGCCCGAGGACGCGACGGCGGAAACACCGACGATCATCATCGGCGCGCACTACGACAGCCCCGACGACAGCCCCGGCGCCAACGACAACGGCACAGGTGTCGCGGCGACATTGGAACTCGCGCGGCTTCTCCGGGACCTCACGCCGCGCACGCACCGTCTCCGCATCGTGTTCTGGGTCAACGAGGAACTGCCCTACGGCAAGACGCCCGACATGGGCAGCTGGCGTCACGCCAAGCGCCTCAGCGACAGCGGCGAGCGCGTCACCGGCATGATCGCGCTCGAAACGCTCGGCTTCTTCTCGGACACACCGGGTAGCCAGCAGTTCCCGTTTCCGTTCGGATACGTCTACCCGGACACCGGCAACTTCATCGCGTTCGTCGGGCTGCCGGGGTCGCGCGACTTCACGCACCGCGTCACCCGCGCGTTCCGCCGCGGCGCGTCGTTCCCGGCGATCGGCGGCGTCGCACCCGGCTTCATCCCCGGCATCGATCTGTCCGATCACTGGGCCTATCACCAGTTCGGCTATCCGGCACTGATGGTCACCGACACCGCGCCTTTTCGAAACCCCTACTATCACGCGACCAACGACCTGCCCGGCACGGTCGACTACGCCAGCCTTGCACGCATCACGTCGGAGCTGGAGCAATTGGTGCGGGAGTTGGTGGTTTAGATCACGCGCCAAAATCCCAACGTGCGGAGCACGCGTGATCAAGCCTGCGTGCGGAGCACGCGTGATCAAGCCTGCGTGCGGAGCACGCGGGGTTGGCTGGCAACGTCGGCGCTGGCTGAACCAGCGAGGGGCGGGGCGGCGGAGAGCCGCGGGTGTAGGTTAGAAAGTATGCGGCTCTCCGCCGCCCCGTCGCAGTCCGTCTGACCCCAAGTCGCCGCCTATTGTGGCTTTTCCGTTCTTGTGGAGCGGTCTTGCACCGCCGGTCGGCGCCGGGCCGCGGCGCTGGCTGCGTAGGCCAGCAAGCACGGAGGGCCCCATGGCCCCCTGCCGCGTTCAGGACGCGCGTCGCCACGCGCCCCTCCCGCCCCGCGAGACTGCATCCGTCCCCGTCAGCAGACGCCTCTAGAAGACGGCCCCTCATGGACGGACGGCATGAGTATGCGGGGTGGCAGAGGGGGCGGGGATAAGGGGGCGATACTGTCATCCCGGCGCTCGTCGCCGGGATCCAAGCCGCCACGGGAATCCCGTCGTGAGGAGAGTTGGATCCCGGCAAAAAAATGCCGGGATGACATCGGTCTGGTTGGTGGGTGCGGGGGCGCTAGTGCTTGCCGTCTTTCGGCAGCTTCTCCACCTGCGCCGCCACACTCTGGCCGAGCCAATCGACATAGGCGATGCCCATCGCGGAGAGGATGAAGGTGCAGTGGATGATCGTCTGCCACATCACGCCCGCCTCGGTGAACTTCGCGCCCTGCGTGCCGAGATTGCCGGCCTCGATGAACGTCTTCAGGAGATGGATCGACGAAATGCCGATGATCGCCATGGCCAGCTTGATCTTGAGTACGCTGGCATTGACGTGGCTCAGCCACTCGGGCTGGTCGGGATGGCCTTCAAGGTCGAGCCGCGACACGAACGTCTCATAGCCGCCGACGATCACCATCACGAGCAGGTTGGAGATCATCACCACGTCGATGAGCGCCAGAACAATCAGCATGATCTGCTGCTCGGAGAAGCTGCCGGCATGGCTGATGAGGTGGGCGAGCTCCTTGAGGAACAGGAACACGTAGACACACTGCGCGACGATCAGGCCGAGGTAGAGCGGAACCTGCAGCCAGCGCGAACCGAAGATCAAAGCGCCGAGGAGACGCAAGTGCTGGCGACCGGCGGGTTTTGTCATGACGCTCGAGGTTCTTTTCTGACGAGGACGGGCGCACGGCGCGCGGGACGGCGCTCATTAGCATCGCCGTGGACATCAAGGAAGGAGGGGGGCTGCGGCAGATGGGCGGCAGGCTCGGTGAGGCGCGTCATTTCGGCGCAATCCGCTGCGCGTGTGCGTGCCACGAACTGTCACTACGTGGCAAGGCGTTCCGGGTTCACTTTCAAAGTGACCACGAGCCCTTGTTCAGCCCATTCATAGTTGATGGTACCGCGCAAATGTCCCGTTACGCTGCGCTCGACGAGTTTACTTCCGTAGCCCCCCGGCCCCGTCGGGGCATTGACTTGCGGACCTCCACTCTCGGTCCAAACAATTGAAACGGCCTCGTCTTGCGCGGAACATGACACGTCGAGCGTGCCCGTGGCGAGCGACAGGGCTCCGTACTTGAGGGAGTTCGTCGCGAGTTCATGCATGATGAGCGCAAGGATCGTCGTGGACGATTTGCCGACGCTCATCCTCGGTACCGATACCCGTATGCGGCCGCTAAAGGCTCCGAGATCATCGTATGGCGCAAGGAGCACGCTCAAGAGGTCGCCCAGAAGCGCGGACGCTGCTTCGGTTTGGCCAGGGACGGGCCGAACGAGATCGTGAGCCCGCCCTAACGCCGTCAATCTCAACGTCAGCTCGCGGGCCATGTCATTGGTCGTGGTCGTCGAGCGCGACGAAATGGTGGTGAGGCTGGACGCTATCGCCAGCAAATTTTTGACCCGATGGCTCATCTCGCCTGCCAGGAGTTCGCGGCTTTCTTCCGCCTGCTTTCGGCCCGTCACATCGATGAAAATGCCGAACATGAGCCGTTGGACCATCCCAGCGTCGTCGCCTTGACCCCTTGCGGAAATCCAGCGGAGCTCGTCTCCGATCATGATGCGGAAGTCGATTTCATACGCGCCGACAATCGCACGCGTGGCTGTAAAGGCCGCCCGAACTCGATCGCGATCGGCAGGATGAATGTGTGCCGAGAGGTCTTCAAACTTGATCTCGTCGCCGCGCGGTATTCCCCATAAATCATAGGCTCGATCATCCATTGCCAGCGCGTCGGTATCCACGTTCCAGGACCAAAGCGTCACCCCGGCGGCTTCGATGGCACGAACCAGATTTGCGGGTTCCCAAAGAAGAGGTTTCAGATTTGCAGCAGTCGCGGTCATAGAAACTCCAAAACTTTGAAAATGCATGTCAAGCGGCGCACAGACTGCGCTGCTTCTCGAAGTCGTATCTAAATTGGAAACCGGGCCGACAGCGGCTCGTGTCTATGTCCGACGATGCTGTGCGTCGTGCCGACTGAACGCCGGCGGCGCGGTGCAAACGACGAAGACCACGCGCACCTTACTCCGTCGGTCAGTGTCACGCCTCATCAAAAAAATGCTGCCTTATGTCCGTGCGGCAGGTCCGCTTGATAACGACCATCCTCAAGGTGGTGTCTCGATAGACACACGCACGCAGCGATTGCACGCGGCTCCGGAACGGACGACCGGCCTGCAGGTTCACTCCCTGCGGATCGTTGCGACACAGCTCGCCTCGCTCGCGAACAATAATCGCAAAGAGAGGCAGCTATGAATTTTTGGCCAGCAATGTCTGCGGTCGCAACTCTATCCATTGGCATGACGATGGGCAGCGCCGCACGGGCACAGGAACGCGCCGGACTTTTCAACCCAGCACCGGGCATGGAGTTCACGACTGCGTTCACCAACGACTTCGGCAAGGACGCGGAATCGCTCACGACGGTCACGGCGGTCGACAACAACGCCGTCAGCATCGACTACACGAGCTCGCGTGGCGTCTCCGTCCGCCGCGATCTCCTCTTGCGCGACCGGCGAGACGCGTCGTCCTACGTTCTCGGCTACGAGGCCGGCATGCCCTCGGTGATCCCTGGATCGACCTCGCTCGGCGTCTCTTCCCGGGTGTTGTCGGAGCTGCGGTCAGGGGGGCGATCGCGCCTGACGCTCATCTATTCGCCTGAGCTTGCCGGCATCGCGTGCAACCTCGAACTCGTGTCTGCAAATCAGCGAATGAGCCTCATTGTCGAGGATCGGATCGTCGAGATTGCTGCCGTGCATGCGCGCGCGGAGTGCGGCGAAGGCACACGCACCGCGTCTGGCGACTTCTATTTCGCCAACGATCTCAATCAGCCGCTGATGATCGAGTCCATCATCAACTTCAGCTGGGAGAAGCGGCCTCGCACAGAGCGGATTACGCGTGTCATCGACAGACAGGGTTTGCCGCCTGAGATGGAGCAATCGCTCAAGACGATCGGCAAATATGACGCTTACGGGCTGCGTTTCGACTTCGACAGCGCCGAGTTGCGGCCTGAATCAATCCAGTTGGTGCGCGAGATCGCCCGGATGCTGACGGCGCGAGGCAACGCCGATTGGACGATCCGGATTGTCGGCCATACGGATTCGACCGGCGGGCCAGACTACAACATCGAGCTGTCCGACAAGCGCGCCGAGGCCGTGCGGCGATCGCTTGAGAACGAAGGTGTCGAGCCGCGCCGACTGCGATCGGAAGGACGCGGTGAACGGCAAGCCAAGGCCGACAATGATACGTTGGCCGGGCGCGCCATCAATCGCCGCGTCGAATTCCGCCGCACCGATGGTCCGGGTTCACGTCCCCTCGACGCGGAATGACGTCGAAACTTGACCCGCTGGCGACAGCGGCGACTGGCATGTCAGGAGCCGAACGTGCTGTAACCCAGTACGGCTCCTGCATGCCCCCTACCCCACAACCTTGCCGCCTGACATCGCCTTGGGGACGCCGGTGGTACCGGGGAAGGTGATGTCGAGGCCTTTTGTGGAGCGGACGGCGAGATAGGCCCAGGCTTCGGCTTCCACGCTGTCGCCGTCGAAGCCGGCGGCCTCGGCGGGCACGACGGCGTTTTCGACGCGGCCGGCGAGCATGCTCATCAGTGTGCGGTTGCGGCGGCCGCCGCCGCAAACGATCCACAGCGCCGGCTGCTCGGGCATCAACTCGCGGCCGCGCGCGATGGCCTCGACGGTGAACGCGGTCAGCGTGGCCGCGCCGTCCTCGACGGACAATCCGTCGACGAGCTCACGCGCGAACGCGCCGCGGTCGAGCGACTTCGGCGACGGTTGGCTGAAGAACGAGTGGCTGAGGTAGAATTTGACGACGTCCTCGTGCACGCGCCCGCGCGCCGCGGTCGCGCCGTCCTTGTCGCAGGGCGTGCCGGTGTGGCGCATCATCCAGTCGTCGAGGAGCGCGTTGCCCGGTCCGGTGTCGAATGCAACGAGTCCGCCGTCGCCCGCGAAGCCGTCCGACCAGACGCCGCTCTGCCCAATCCAGGTGACGTTGGCGACGCCGCCGATATTGAGGACGGCGAGCGGCCGCTGCGGGAGGGATGTGGCGAGGGCGCGGTGATAGACGGGCACGAGCGGCGCGCCCTGCCCGCCGGCGGCGACGTCGGCGGCGCGCAGGTCGTAGACGACGCGGCGGCCGGTCAGCTCCGAGAGCAGCGCACCGTCGCCGAGTTGCACCGTCAGCCCGGCTTCGGGGCGGTGGACGACGGTCTGGCCGTGGAAGCCGATGACGTCAATCGCGCCGCGCGGGATGCTCTGTTTGCGCAGGAAGGCGGCGACGGCGGCGGCGTGCTGTTCGGTCAATTCGCGCTCGATCACGGGCAGCATTCCCGGCCGTTCGGCGCGCTTGCGGATCAGGCGGGCGTCGGCAAGGGCATCGACCAGGCGGCTGCGCATCTCGGCGGTGAAGGGGAAGGTCATGGCGGGGCCGCGCCGCACGGTCGCCTCGCCGTCCGTGTCGATCAGGGCGACGTCGATGCCATCGAGCGAGGTCCCGCTCATCAGGCCGAGCGCGCGGACGAGACGACCCATTTGCGTTCCCCCGGTTGGATGCCCGTTTCGATGGGCGGTTTGACGGGTGCCGCCCGATCCGCCACCTTGCCCGCAGCCCCCAAGATGTGCATGGTCCCGCGCGAACGAAGCGTCGAGACGCGACCCTAGTCAACAGAAGCAACCATGTCCAAACCGAAGTCCGAATTTCTCCAGATCCTCACCGAGCGCGGTTTCATCCACCAGTGCTCCGACTTGGACAGCCTCGACGCGCTGGCCGAGAAGCGCGAAATCGTGGCGTACGTCGGCTATGACTGCACCGCGCCATCGCTGCACGTCGGACACCTGCTGTCGATCATGATGCTGTCGTGGCTGCAGAAGTCCGGCGCGGGCAAGCCGATTGCGCTGATGGGCGGGGGGACGACGCGCGTCGGCGATCCGTCGGGCAAGGACGAGACGCGCGTGCTGCGCACGGTCGAGGAGATCGAAGCCAACAAGCAGGCGCTGAAGGGCGTGTTCGAACAGTTCCTGACGTTCGGCGATGGCAAGACGGACGCGGTGATGCTCGACAACGCGGAATGGCTGGCACCGCTCGTGTACATCGATTTCCTGCGCGACGTCGGGCGGCACTTCTCGGTCAATCGCATGCTGACGATGGATTCGGCGAAGCTGCGGCTCGAGCGCGAGCAGGAGCTGTCGTTCATCGAATTCAACTACATGCTGCTGCAGTCGTACGATTTCGTGGAACTGGCGCGCCGCTACGGCTGCAACCTGCAGATGGGCGGGTCGGACCAGTGGGGCAACATCGTGATGGGGCTCGATCTCGGCCGCCGCATGGGCGTCAAGCAGCCGCTGCAGGCGCTGACGTGCCCGCTGCTCACGACGTCGTCGGGCGCCAAGATGGGCAAGACGGCGGCGGGTGCGGTGTGGCTCAACGAGGCGCAATTGTCGGCCTATGACTACTGGCAGTTCTGGCGCAACACCGAGGACGCCGACGTCGGCCGGTTCCTGAAGCTGTTCACGATGCTGCCGATGGACGAGGTCAATCGGCTCGCGGCACTTGCGGGCGCGGAGATCAACGAGGCGAAGAAGACGCTGGCCACCGAGGCGACCGCACTCGTTCACGGTCGCGGCAAGGCGGAGGCGGCGGCGGAGACGGCGAAGAAGACGTTCGAGCAGGGTACGCTCGCCGACGATCTGCCGTCGTTCGAAGTGCCGCGTTCGGACATCGCCAACGAACTCGGCGTGCTGGCCGCGTTCGTCACGGCGGGGCTGGTCAAGACCAACAGCGAAGCACGGCGCTACGTGGCCGGCGGCGGTTTGCGCGTCAACGACGTGGCGGTCACCGACGAGAAGGCCAAGCTCAGGCTGTCGGACGTGACGGCGGACGGCATCATCAAGCTGTCGCTCGGCAAGAAGAAGCACATCCTGTTGCGGCCGGTGTAGGCCTAGCGGGCGCGAGAGTGGTGCGTGCTACTTCTTTTGCGGCGGTGATTTGGTTTCCGACGACCAGCCGTCGATGGTGTTCGTCGCCCGCCCCGAAGTTCCGGACTTGGCGTTGGGCGCACGTTGCGGCGCCGACGCCGGCGTGCTCGACGCGCGCGTCCGCGCTTCGCCTTTGCCCGGTGCGGGCTTCTCTTCACGGACCTGCACCGCGGCATCGAGCGGCGCCATCTGGGTCAGCTCGCGCGTGATGCCGGGCGTCAACAGCGACAGCGGATTGACGATGACCTGCGGCTGCGCCATCGCGCCCTGGATCGCGAAGGTGATGCCGAAGATGCCCTCGCTACGCGGCCCCGACAGGATCTGGCCGAGCAACGGAATATCGCCGAGCACGTTGTTGAGCCCTTGCAGCGGGACATAGGTGCCGCCGAGGTTGACGGTGCGGGCCTGGAAATCGACCTTGCCGCGGATGTTGGCGCCGAGGATGGGGCCCTTGACGTAGGTGTCGTCAAGCACGAATTGGCCGTGACCGACCGAGAACGGCGCTTTCATCCGGTCGAAGTTGAAGGCCTGCCGCACCATCCGCTGCTTCGTGCGCGCGCCGGTGCGGTCGATGGGATCGTCGCCCGCGCTGCCGACGACCTCGGCGACGACCGGGTCGCCGAGCACGATGAAGTCGTCGACCCAGAGAATGCCGGTCTTCTCCGCAGCCCCCTTGCCGTCGAGATTGACCTCGAGACGGCCGCGTCCACCCTGCAGGTTGGGATAGAAGCCGATCAGCTTGAAGGCGAGCCCGGCGTCGGTGGTGTCGGCCAGAAGCCGGCGCTGATCCTTGCCATCGTTGCGCAGCGCCACGGCGAGCGGCTTGCCGCTGTCCAGCGCGCCCTTTGCTTCGAGCGAGACGAGCTTGTCCATGCGCCGCGACAGCTTGACTCGCAACCCCTTCATCGACGCGTCGGTGAACCCGAGCACGGTATCGATGTCGGCCTCGAGATCGACGCCGCCGCGCGGCTTCGACGATTTTGCAGCGCGGTCCGCATTTTGACCGACGGAGAACAGCGAACGGAAGTAGTCGCGGCCGTCGAACGTGGTGCCGCGCGCCTTGATCTCCCAGACGTCACCTGTTCCGAGCTTACCGCGCACATCGAGCCGCGACACGACGTTCAGGGTAAAGTCGGGGAATGCGAATTCGCGGAGCTTGTTGTCGGCACCGAGAACGGCAGCGCCCTCGATCGCCACATCGTCGCCGGCGAGCTTGAAGTTGGCGAGATCAGTGCGGCCCTTGCCCTTGATGACGTCGAACTGCACATAGGCCGATCGGCCCGCCGGCTTTTTCCAAGCCACCGCGTCGAGCACGATCTCGGCCTTGGTCAGGTCGGCACGCAAGCGCACGACCGGCTCGGCGCCCGCGACGCGCGTCGCCGTCACATCGACCGGTACGTCCCCGAGCAGGATCTGTCCGAGATCCAGTCCGAGCTGATTGCGGTCCGAGTTATCGAGCATCGCAGAAAGCCGCAGCGGCGGCTGGCGCTCGTCGTCGGCATCGTAGATATGCTGCCAGGCAATCTTGGCGAGCACGCCGCCAACGAGCATTTCGCCTTTGGCATCGATCGACTGCTCCGCGAAATCGAAATTCACCGTCGCGCCTTGGACGGCGTGCCCGCCGAACGCCTTGGTGCCTCGCGCATCGAACACGCGCGCCTTGCCCAGCACTTTGACGTCGCGCGCCGCGATCTCGGGAGCCAGCGGCAACAACAGCTTGATCTGGCCCTCGACCTTGCCATCGACGCCTTCGAGACTGTGCCCGGCCTTCTGAAGGATTGTCAGCGGCTCCTGGTCGAGCACCGCGAGCACCGGCTGCAAACCTCCTTGCACGCGGAACGAGATCTCGCCCTCGGGAATCTTGAGATCGAGATCGGCGACGGCGAAGCGAAGTGACTTGAGCGGCACGCGGCGGCCGGGGCCGATCGCCACCGCGGCATCGGGAACGCTGATTTCGAGCGCCGCGTTCTCGATGTTCACCAGCGCTTTCGGCGCCTCGATCGGCGACATCGTCGGCAGCGGCTGCAGGACGATATCCGCAGCCTCGATGACCATCGACAGCCTGTCCAGTCCGCTTGCGCCCGCAGCCTGTCCCGCGAGGTGGCTGCCCGACAGATACGTCAGCGTGCCGCCCTTCACCTTGGCCTGTTGCAGTCGCTGACCGACCCACTTGCGTGCGCCCGGTGACACCGCTTGCGGCCAAAGCGTCTTGAACGTGTCGAGCGGCATCGCACTCGCGCGCGCCTCGAACCGCATGCCCGGCTGCGCCGGAACCAAGTCAACCTCGCCGTTGACCGTGATCGCCGCCCCGCCGGCCTTCACGTCGAAACTCGAAAGCTGCAACCGCCCGTGATCGGGCAGCCAGTGGCCTCGCGCGCTTAACCCATCGATCGCGAGCGCCGGCAGTTTGAGATCGTCGGCGCGCAACGTGCCATCGCTGCCCGCCATCTGGAAGGCCCAGCCGGGCCGGCCGTCGGTGGTCACGCCGCCGGTCATCGTCCCCGCCAGCGTCAGCTGGCTGCCACCCCATTTCACCTGCGAAGGCTTCAGCTCGAAGCGGCGGTTGGCGGCGTCGTAGTCGATGTGCAGCAGACCGCCGTCGACGCCGAACGCCGGTGCGTGCGGCGTCTGGCTACCGATGCGGCCGCGTCCGAGTTCGACCGACGCCGTGCCCGACTTGATCTCGCCCTCGCTCGACAATTCGATCGTCGCGTCGCTGGCGATCGGGAGATCGAGTGACTGCAACAGACCGGACGTCGGCAGCGCACCCTCGATCGAGCGCGGCACAAAATCGCGGATCGTGGTCTTGAGGACGAGCGTCCGCGCCTTATCGTTTTCCTCGGTTCGGAACGCGATGGACCACGGCCCCGCCGACGACGCGACTTTGATCAGACCGGCAATGACACTCGATCGCTTCTTGTGCTCGAGGTCGATCGACACCTCCGGCACCAGCCATTTCGTGATGTTGCGGCGGCTTTCGAGCGTGATCGTCGCATCCCGCATGCCGACCTCGCGCAGATACGAGGTGGCATCGAGACCGCGCCGGGCCCGCCGCGTGGCGTCCGTCAGCATGCGCGCAAGATCGATGCGCTTGAGCGACGGCGGCTCGGCCGCGCCAGCCGTTGTATTCGCAGGCGCCGGTACCGCCGCCCGCGTGTCCTTCCCCGGCGTTGCGGACGCATCGAGCCGCGCGCCCGGCTTCGGGGCCGGCTCGGCGCCATCCCCTGATTTCGACACCGGCACCGGGGTGAAGCTCAACGCCACCGAACCATCGTCGGATACAATGAGATTGAGCTTCGGCTCGATCAGATCGACGCGCGACGGCACAATGCGTCCGGCCCATACTCCGTCGACACTCAGCTGTGCGGCGGCTTCCGGCGCGGAAGCGACGAGGTCGCCGTCCTGCTCGAAGAGTTGCACGTGCTTCAGGCGGAACTCGAGCCGGCCGTCCTGCGCGATGCGCAACACCGCGTCTTCGATGCGAATGTCGAGGCCGGGCAACTCCGACCCGATGGCGCGGGCAATCGGGCCGGCAAGGGGCTTGAGCGAGATCGGGCCGTGCATCAGACGAACGTAGCCGAGACCCACCGCCAGGCCGGTCAACAGGAAGATCGGCAACAGGATGACGAGCATGTTCCAGCCGACACGGCCGGCGCGGCGCAGCAGGCTGGATGACGCCTCGCCGTCCTCGGGACCGGCGCGGTCCTCCGCCTCACGCACGGCTGGCAGGCCCCGCGTCACGGGGCCGGTCCGTGCGGCGGGCCGTCCGGTGCTGTGATCCCGTGTCTGCACGCCGGCTCTTTCTTCCCCCGCCGGTCCCCGCCGGCCTTGCCATGCCCCGTGGCCGTCCGTTCGGTCTCGTCGCGACTCGGCACGATTTGCTGCAGCACCTTGCACACCGGACGAGACCCGCGCTAGCACGAGCAACCGGCGTTTCGGCAGCTATCGCGCGCACTGTTCGAACCGGTCCCCGATGCGACGCGTATGCCCTGATGTGGATGGCGAAAAAGCGACGAAAGGAAGGCACTCCCAACATGATCAGCGATGGAAGCCCTGCCCCGGATTTCACCCTCCCCGCCGACGACGGGTCGTCGATCAGCCTGCGTAAGCTGAAGGGCAAGCCTGTGGTGCTCTATTTCTATCCGAAAGACGATACGTCGGGGTGTACGCAAGAGGCGAAGGAGTTCTCCTGCCTCGTCGATCGGTTCGAGGCGGCGGGCGCCGTCGTCGTTGGCGTTTCGCCCGACAGCGCCAAGAGCCACCAGAAGTTTCGCAGCAAGCATGAGCTCACCGTCCGCCTCGCGTCCGACGAAGAGAAAACCGTGTCAGAACTGTTCGGCGTCTGGGTCGAAAAATCGATGTACGGCCGGAAATACATGGGCGTCGAGCGGTCGACGTTCCTGATCGACAAATCCGGCAAGATCGCGCGCAGCTGGCGGAAGGTGAAAGTCCCGGGCCATGCCGAAGAAGTCTTGGCGGCGGTCGAAGCCCTGAAAGACTGATATTCGGGCAACTGTTGTGGGGAAAACCGCGCGTTTTGACCAACTTGCGGCCACGGTCAGGAATGACCAAGGCCGCGGGATATGGTAAGAAAACCTGTTTTGGGTTGGGGCCCGCGCCTTCGGCTACCGCGTCCTAGCCGACATCCGGCGTTGGCAACTTCGTCGGATGCGGCAATCGGATTTGCTGTCGCTGTCGTGTGTTGTCGTAGTCGAAGTTGTCGTAGTCCAATGTGTGGAGGTGCTGCGTCATGTTGCCGAGTTTCAAGAAGTCGGAACCAGAATTGCCAAAAGCCGCCGCGCCGGCTCCGTTCTCGACCGGCAGCACCCGGCCCGCGCCGCTGCAACCGCGCGCCGAGCGGAACGCACCCTCCGTCATCGCCGCCGACCTCCTGATCAGCGGCAACCTCGTTTCCAAGGGCGAGGTTCAAATCGACGGCGAGGTGCAGGGTGATATCAGCGGCACGCACGTAGTGGTCGGTGAGCGCGCGCGAATCACCGGCAGCATCATCGCCGACGAAGTCGTGGTGCGCGGACACGTGATGGGCTCGATACGCGGCAAGCGCGTCATGCTGCAATCGTCCTGCCACGTCGAAGGTGACGTGTTCCATCAAGCGCTCGCCATCGAGCAGGGCGCGTTCTTCGAGGGCAAGTCGCGACGCTCCAGCGATCCACTAACGATGGATACACCGCGTCCCGAGCCGGCTCCGTCGACGAGCGGGATCGTCTCGCCGTTCCCTGCGGCCTGATCCGTGCGGCGCGGCTGGCGGATTATCGCGGGCTAGGTCAGCAGCCAGCGTTCGGCGGACACCTTATGGCCGCCGAGGCGCTGCAGCAGTCCGGTGAACAACCCGACACGGCAGGTCAGCACCATCACCTGGTGGTGTACTGACGCGCTGACCAGCGCCTCGTACATCCGCCCGATCCGGGCGTCGTCGGAATAGACCAACGCGTCGTCAAGGATCAGCGGCGCCGGCCGTCCACCCTCCGCGAGCAACCGCCCGAAGCCCAACCGCACCAGCACGGCCAATTGCTCGCGCGTGCCGTCGCTCAAGGCGGCGACCTCCTCGCCGCGTCCTTCGCGCACGAAATCAGTCACCCGGTAGCCGTCACCAAACCTCAACTCAGACTCCGGAAAAACGATCGCGAGATACGGCGCGAGTCGTTGTGTCACCGGCGACAGGAACCGTTCGCGCTGTTCAGCTTCGGCAGTCGCCAGCACATCGTCGAGTTCGAGTAATCCGCGTTTTTCGGTCTCGAACCGCCCAACGGTGTCTTCGGCCAACTCCAGCGCGCCTTCGAGTTCCTTCACGCGGGTCGTCGCGCCCTCCTCGCCCGCCTGCTCGATCAGACCTTCGAGCTTGCTGATTTCGACATCGAGGTCACGGGCCGCCCTGTTGCGCCTTTCGACCTCGACTTCGAGCAGCGCGACAGCCGACGCAAGGTCCGCCAGCCTCTGCTCGTCCGGCGCCACTTCCCGCAGTGCCTCCACCGCACGCAACGCTTCACGCGCGAAGGACGAGCTTTCTTCGGCCGCTTGCCGCAACCGCGCCCGCTCTCCGTCTCGCGCGGCGTCCGGCGGCAGCTTCTGCCGGATCTCGGCGCGCCGCCGCTCGCGGCCCTCGTGCTCGATGTCGAGACGAGCTAACGCAGCGCGCACCTTGTCGATGTCGCGGCCCACCGCTTCGCGAGCGGTCTCGGCCGCCGATCGGCGACGCGACAGTTCGACGAGTGTGGCATCAGCCGCGGCCCGGTCGGCGAGCAACGCGCCCTCGGGCAGCGCCGCATGCTCGGATGAAAGCGCGGCGACCACCTGCGCGAGCCCAGCCGATCCACTTGCGGCAATCCGAGCCAGCGTCTGGCGCGCAACGTCGAGCGCCTGCTCGTCGGCTAGCCGAGCATCGCGTCTCGCGGTCGCATCCGCGACCGTCGCCACCCCGGCGCGGCCGAGCGCCGCCTGAAGCTCACGGTCGGCTGAAGCGTGACGGACGGCGAGGTCGGCCGTGTCGGCCGATATGGCGGGTGCGATGGTGATGACGCCGACGCCAGCAATGGATAGCTCGACGGGCCGGTCGGCCAGCAGTTCGTCGCCTGTCGCGAGCACCTGCTCGCCAGCACGGACGCGTCCGGCGCCGCCTGGCTCGAGTGCCACAGTGATGCGCGGCGCCGATGCCTGCCGATGCGCAGCGAGCCGATCGCCCCAGCGCGAGGCTTCGCACGCCGCTGCTTCTATATCGCGCGCCCGCTCCGCAGTCGCCGGATTTTCCGCGAGGCGTGCGGTGCTGGAGGCTACATCCGCTTCGAGCGACCGTGCGGCACCGAGGTCGCGGCTCGCCCGCGCCAGACGCTCGGCCACTGCGCGCCGGCGCTCCGCCGCGTCATGGGCGGTTAGCGCTGCGCGATTGTGCACCTCTTCTCCTGCGAGCCCTGCGGCTTCGGCCGCCGCTTTGGCAACGCGCTGCTCCAACACGGAGAGCTGCTCCGCTGCATGACGCCGCTGCTCGGCGGCGGGAGCCACTTCAGCGTCGATCCGCGCCAAGTCCGCCAGGGCGGCATCGAAATCTGCGAGCGCGCGGGCTCTCGTTGCATCGATCCCTGCCGCCTTCTCGTGCTCGGCCAACGCCCGATCGAGCCGCTGCCGCGCCGATCGCGCCTGTTCGTGCGCCGCGCGCGCCGCCTTGAGACGGTCCGCCAACACCGCCAGAGCAGGCGCGGAATGTTCCCCTGCACGGGTGGCGATCAAGTGTTCGAGCCGCGTCAGACGATCCGATGCCGCTGTTTCGGCAAGTCGCGCCGCTGCAAGTTCGGCGGCGATGCGATCGCGGTCCCTCAGAGCCAGATCGAAGCCGCTGCCGGTCTTTGGCTGTTTCTGCCGCCCACCGGTCAGCGGGACCAGCAGCTCCCTCAAGCGAGCGCGGACAAGTCCGGCTTCGGCCCCAGACGTGACGGTTTCGATCTCCCGTTCGATGGCGGACTGCAGCGCGCCGCGCTCGCCGCGATCCTTCCCGTGATCGGGGTCGGCGGGATCGAGCGACCGCCGCTGGCCGACCCACAATAGTCCGAGCCGGTTCGATTTGCCGTCCCCCGCGCCGATCAGACGAGTGAGTTCGTCCTCGGCCTCGACGCCGCGTGCTAGGGTGGCGGTCGTGGCGAGGTCGTAGAGCTCCGCGCCCTTGCCGCGCCCGAACTGCTTGCGGATGCGAAATGCGCGGCCGCCGGCTTCGAAGTCGGCCTCGATCAGCGGCTCGCCCCCGCCGTAGGGCCGCATACGATCCAGCGCCGCGCCCGAAACGGAATGCTTTGTCAGGAACACGGCTTCGATCGCGCGGAACAGCGTCGACTTGCCGAACTCGTTGCCTTCGGTCAGGACATCGAGACCACCCGACAGCTTTTCCACGGCCGTCGGCACAGTAAATCGCTCGACGTTACGGACCCGAATTGCGCTGAGCTTCACGATGCGCCTCCGCGCCCGGCGGGGCGTCCGTCGTCGTCGCCGGATGACGTACCGCCGCCGCGCGATCGCAACTCGGCGAGAATGCCGACGAGCCGTTTCAATCCTTCCGCGGCGTCCGACGCGCGCGGGTTCTGTGCATCGGCGGCCCGCGCGCACAAGAGTTCCGCGCTGCGCCGCAGTTCCCCCGCGGCGCCGAACAGTTCGAGGTCGATGTCGCCGCCCGACACGCCAACAGCGCTTGCGTCGCAAGCCAGATGCTCGACCTCCGCCTCGAGCCCATCGCGCCACGCTTCGATTCGGTAGAGGTCGCTCGGCGGCAAATGCCCGCGCAGCACGAGCCGAACCAGCATACGGTTCAGCAATGTGCCCCGTGCCCGCAGATCCCGCTCGATCCTCGCGAGATCCGCCGCATCGGAAATTTCGGTGGCGGCCGAAACCCAGACATAGTGCCCGGTCGCGATGCGCTCGACCGTAGGTTCGGCGCCCGGGCCCGCGATCGTCACCGCCAGCGCCTCGCCCGGCTCGTTGTCCTTGAAACGCTCCGGCTCCGGCGTGCCCGAATACCAGGTGCGGGCGTTGATGCGCGTGGTGCCGTGCCAATCGCCCAGCGCCAGATAGTCGAGCCCCGCCCGCTTGGCGCGCGCAGCGTCGATCAAACCGTCCGGATCGCCGTCGGAACCGAAGCCCTGCACCGAGCCGTGCGCCAGACCAACCCGCAAAACGCCGGACGGAGTTGCAGCGTCGTCCATCCACAGCGTCGGATCACGTCCGGCGCTGCGCGACAGGAGCGGCGCGGGCAACAACATCACTCCGGGCGCAACCTCGAACAGACGCGGCTCGGTCAACGCGACAACATTCGGCGGCGCTCCACGCGCGGCAAGCCGCATCCACACGCTGCCGGCGCGCGCCGCATCGTGATTTCCCGGAATGAGCACCCAGCGTAATTCAGGGTAGGCCGCCATGCGTTTCAACGGCTGCTGCTCGACCCGCGACGGTAGCCGGTCGCTATCCCAGATGTCGCCCGCGACCAGCACGTGCGTCATGCCGCGCGCCCGCGCCGCAGCCGCCAGCCGGTCGATGGCTTCGAGCCGCGCACCCTCGAGCCGGCCGGCCACCCGCTCGGGGAAATTGCGGAACGGTTTGCCGATCTGCCAGTCGGCGGTATGGATAAAAGAGAAGCTCATGAGGACGTGTATGTTCGCTTTTTGTTCGGCAATCAAGAGCCCCCGCGCAGAGCGGAGACGCCTGTGGATAACTCTGGCTGACGGGAGGCGGCTGGGCCGCGCCGGAGGCCGCGATGAGCGCTGACGTGGAATGCCTCGTCGTCGGCGCGGGCGTGGTCGGCCTCGCCTGCGCGCGGTCGCTGGCGGATCGGGGTCATGAGGTCATGGTTCTCGAACGCAACGACCGCATCGGGGTCGAAATCTCGTCGCGCAACAGCGAGGTCATCCATGCTGGCCTCTACTATCCAAAGGGCAGTCTGCGCGCGCGTCTTTGCGTCAGCGGCAAGGCCATGCTGTACGCGTTCTGCGACGAAAACGGCGTTGCCGCGCGCCGCTGCGGCAAGCTGCTGGTTGCCACCTCGGAGGCCGAGTTGCCCCGCCTTGACGCGATTGCCCAAACCGCCGCGCAGAATGGCGTCGGTGATCTGGTCCGCCTCGGGGCGACCGACGTCCATGCGCTCGAACCCGAGGTCGCGTGCGTCGCGGCGCTGCTGTCTCCGTCCACCGGCGTCGTCGACAGTCACGGATTGATGGCGGCGCTCGAAGGTCATCTGACATCGCGCGGCGGCAGCGTCGTGCTCTCGACCACGGTGACGGCGATCGCGCGCAAGGCAGACGGCGATTTCGTCGTCGAAACGTTAAGCGGCGGCGTTGCGACCCCGATTTTCGCGCGGAACCTCGTTATCGCCGCCGGACTAGGGGGCACGGACGTGGCACGCACGCTCTTTCGTGGCGGCGGCACCTACACGCCGCCCGCGACATACACGGCCAAAGGTCACTATTTCTCATTGTCCGGACGCGCGCCGTTCCGCCACCTCGTCTATCCGATGCCCGACGGTGCGTGGCTCGGTGTGCATCTGACGCTGGACGTCGCGGGGCAGGCCAAGTTCGGCCCCGACATCGCGTGGACGGACGACATCGACTATGAGTTCGAGGACCAGGACGGCGCGCGCGCGGCGCGGTTTTATCGCGAGATCCGCCGCTACTGGCCTGCGCTGCCGGATGGCGCCCTGCACCCCGGCTATACCGGCATCCGTCCGAAGATCTATCGCGCAGGCGAGCCGGCCGCCGACTTCGCCATCCACGGACCGCAGACGCACGGCATGGAACGCCTCATCGCGCTTTACGGTATCGAAAGCCCCGGGCTCACCTCGTCGCTCGCCATCGGCGAGATGGTCGCGGGAATGCTGGTGCAGGTTTGACTGCCTGATTCACTGACGCGGAAAAAGCGTGCCCGCTTCCCCTCCTACGACCGGGCGCTACGACTTTCGGTCGCCGATGCCGAGGCGGCGCTCGATGAAGCTCGAATACCGGCTCATGCCGAAGCAGAAGATCCAGAAGATGAACCCGGCGAAGAAATAGCCGGTCGTGGAGGTCGACGGCGAGAACCACTTCGCGTCGGCCTGCACCGACTGCTGAACTATTCCAAGAAGGTCGAAGAGACCGATGATCAGGACGAGGCTCGTGTCCTTGAACAGCGCGATGAACGAGTTGACGATGCCGGGGATGACGAGCTTCAGCGCCTGCGGAAGCACGATGAGCCCCATCTTCTGCCAATAGCTCAAGCCCAGCGCGTCCGCAGCCTCGAGTTGACCGCGCGGGATCGCCTGCAAGCCGCCGCGGATCACCTCCGCGAGATAGGCCGCCGAGAACAGCGCGACGCCGATCAGCGCGCGCAGGAGCTTGTCGAAAGTGACGTTCTCGGGAAGGAACAGCGGCAGCATGACGGAGGCGAAGAACAGCATCGTGACCAGCGGCACGCCGCGCACGATCTCGATGAACCCGATCGACACCCAGCGTACGATCGGCAGCTCCGACCGCCGCCCGAGCGCAAGAAGAATACCGAGCGGGAACGACGCCGCGATGCCGACGCAGGCGACGACCAGCGTCACCAACAGGCCGCCCCACAGTTCCGTCGGCACGTGGGATAGGCCGAACATGCCGCCGCTCAGCAGAACGAAGGCGAGAAGTGGAAACA
Source organism: Hyphomicrobium sp. (assembly GCA_022843145.1). Taxonomy (GTDB): domain Bacteria; phylum Pseudomonadota; class Alphaproteobacteria; order Rhizobiales; family Hyphomicrobiaceae; genus JAKAML01. Next base: position 68,573 of record JALHOF010000009.1, on the reverse strand, counting down.
CGCCGAGCATGTAGATGAACAGCCACAGCTTGCCCGGCACGCCCGGAATCATCAGCGGCACGAGTCCGGCGAGCGCCAGCCCGTACGTGAGATAGATGCGCCAGCGCTCGGCATCGGGAAAGCGGCCCGACATGAACAGCCCGAACTTATGCCAGATGAACGGCCAGCACGCGCCCGCGCCGTCGCGGGAACAGGCCTTGCCGTCGTCGCCGGTCCACGTCGCGCTCACGAGCGCCCAGTCGATGAAGCCGCCGAGCAGGCGATAGACGATGTAGAGCCCGGCGAACGTCAGCAGCGCATCGACGGGCGTCGCGAACAGGTTCTGGCGCATCCACGCGATGGGGCCAGCGCCGGCTGGCGGGCGCATGGTCTTCGTGGTGGTTGACGGTGCGTGCGTGGTCATGACCTACCGCTCCACCAGGGCCATGCGCGCATTGAACATGTTCATGCCGATCGACGTGACGATGCTGAGCACGAGATAGACGCCCATCGTGATGAGGATGCACTCGATGGCTTGATTGGTGTTGTTGAGCACGGTTCCCGCGAACACCGACACCAAATCCGGATAACCGATGGCCACGGCGAGCGACGAGTTCTTGGTCAGATTGAGAAACTGGTTCGTCAACGGCGGGATCACGATGCGCATCGCTTGCGGCAGAACGACGAGCCGCATCGATTGTCCGGCGCTGAGCCCCAAGGCCGCCGCCGCCTCCTTCTGTCCTTTCGGCACGCCTGATATCCCCGCGCGCACGATCTCCGCGATGAAGGCCGCAGTGTAGACGGTAAGCCCGAACAACAGCGCGATGAACTCCGGCTGCACGACCATGCCGCCGGAAAAATTGAACCCTTTCAGCGCCGGATACTCGAACGCGACGGGCTGGCCAGCAATCATGAAAGCCAACAGCGGCAATCCCAGGACGAGCCCGAGTGACGGCCAGAAGATTGGGACTTGCTGTCCGGTGGCGACCTGCCGCTGCCGTGCCCAGCGCGCGAGCAGCATCGATGCGATGATACCGGCGATGAACGCCACGACGATCGTGCTACTGCCGTCGAGCCACTGCGGCTTCGGCATGTAGAGGCCGCGCACGTTGAGGAACGACGAGAGCGGCAACTCGATCGACTGGCGCGGTCCCGGCAGTGTCTTGATCGCCGCGAAGTAGACGAGAAACAGCGTCAACAGCGGCGGCATGTTGCGCACGACCTCGACGAACGCGAGCGCGAGACGCGACACGATCCAATTCGACGACAACCGCGCGACGCCGACCGTAAAACCGAGGATTGTCGCAAACACGATACCGAGGCCGGCGACCAGCAGCGTGTTGAGCAGTCCGACGACGAAGGCGCGGCCGTAGTTGTCGGTCGGCTTGAAGTCAATCAGCTGCTGCGAGATCTCGAAGCCGGCGGTGCGGTCAAGGAAGCCGAAACCCGACGCGATGTTCTGCCGTTGCAGGTTGACCGCCACGTTGCTCGCGAGCGACCATGCCGCCACCACCAACGCGGCAAGCAGCAGCACCTGAAAGATGATGCCACGCACCTTCGGCTCGTAGATGAGTGCGGGCAGCGACAGCGGTGGTTGCCCGCGCGGCATGGGCCGGGCCCTCAGCGGATCGGCATGCCGTACTGCAGGCCGCCCTTGGTCCACAACGCGTTCTGACCGCGCGCGATGTTGAGCCGCGACCCCGCGCCGACGTTGCGGTCGAACGCCTCGCCGTAGTTTCCAACCTGCTTGACGATCTGATAGGCCCAGTCGTTGTCGAGGCCCATGCCTTTGCCGAAATCGCCTTCCTTGCCGAGCAGGCGCCTGATCTCGGGGTTGGCCGAAGCCTGCATCTCGTCGACAGTCTTCGACGTCACGCCAAGTTCCTCGGCGTTGACCATGGCGAAGTGCGCCCAGCGGACGACGTTGCCCCAGCCGCTGTCACCCTGGCGCACGGCCGGACCCAAGGGCTCCTTCGAGATCACGTCCGGCAGCACGACGTTGTCGTCGGGCTTGGGACTTTTCAGCCGCTCGGAATAGAGCTGTGAGTGATCGGACGTGAAAGCATCGCAGCGACCTGAGTTGTAGGCGGCGACGGTCTCATCGAGTTTTTCGAACACGACCGGTTTGTAGTTCAATTTGTTGGCGCGGAAGAAGTCGGTGACGTTGAGCTCGGTCGTCGTGCCGGTCTGGACGCAGATCGTCGCGCCGTCGAGTTCCTTCGCACTCTTGAGGCCGAGCGACTTCTTCACCATGAAGCCCTGGCCGTCGAAGTAATTGACGCCGACAAAGCTGAGCCCGGCCGAGGTGTCGCGGCTCATCGTCCACGTCGTGTTGCGCGAGAGCATGTCGACCTCTCCCGACTGCAGCGCGGTGAAGCGTTCCTTGGCGGTCAACGGCACATACTTGACCTTGGTTGCGTCCTTGAAAACGGCAGCGGCGACGGCACGGCATAAATCGACGTCGAGCCCCGTCCATTGGCCCTTGTCGTCGGGCATCGAGAAACCCGCAAGACCCGTGTTGACGCCGCAATTGAGGGTGCCGCGCGCCTTCACGGTGTCGAGCGTCTTGGTCTGGGCCATCGCCGGGCCCGCTGCCACCGCGAGGAGGGCTGCGGTGGTGATTGCGATGCGGCGGTTGCGGATGCCTGCGTCCATGAACTCACTCCTTTTCGAACAACGGGCCTGCGGAACGGGGTGTCCTCGGCCTTCGTCATCAACGTTTCGTTTCAGTGATCGAGAATTTGCGACAGGAACGCGCGGGTCCGCTCCGACCGAGGGTTCTCGAAAAATTCGCGCGGCGGCGCATCCTCGACGATCTCGCCGCGATCCATGAAGATCATGCGATCCGCAACGGCGCGCGCGAAGCCCATTTCATGGGTGACGCACAGCATGGTCATGCCCTGCCGGGCAAGCTCGGACATGGTGTCGAGCACCTCTTTCACCATTTCCGGGTCGAGCGCCGAGGTCGGCTCGTCGAACAGCATGATGCGCGGGTTCATGCACAGGGCACGCGCGATTGCGACGCGCTGCTGCTGGCCTCCGGATAGTTGCCCGGGATACTTCGCCGCCTGCTCGGGAATCTTGACCCGCTCCAGATATTTCATGGCCGTGCGCTCGGCATCCACGCGCGGCACCCGCCTCACCCACATCGGCGCGAGGCAGAGATTTTCGAGCACGGTCAGATGCGGAAACAGATTGAAGTTTTGGAACACCATGCCGACTTCGGATCGGATGCGGTCGATCTGGCGGATGTCGCTCGTCAACTCGTGGCCATCGACCACGATACGGCCGCTCTGATGTTCTTCGAGACGGTTGATGCAGCGGATCAGCGTCGATTTGCCGGAGCCCGATGGGCCGCAGATGACGATGCGCTCGCCTCGCGCCACTTTGAGCTTGATGTCGCGCAGGACGTGGAAGTCCCCGTACCACTTGTTGACGCCAACGAGCTCGATCGCCATGGCGGACGCCGCCTGCCTCACATCGGACGCGGCACCACCGATCATTCAACCTCCGATCCACACTCTCTCTGTTGCGATCGCACCTTCGCCGCCACCGCACGCGCGAAGTATGACCGAGACGCCGGGCGCGAGCAACGCATCTCGGCGGCCGCTCGGGTTTAGGCTTCGCAGTCCGGCGCGGCCGCAAGCCAGGATGCCTCTCATTTGATCAAAGTGTGCGACCGAGCATCACGAGTTCATGACCGCGCCACATGAAAGACCCGACTTCCCGGAACCCGCACGCCGTGTAGAAGCGGACGTTGCGCAAGCCTCGCCCCGTGACGACATGCATGCCAGGCGCACCGGCCGCATGTGCATCGGCCGCGAACGCCGCGATCAGCTGTTCACCCCAGCCTCGGCTGCGGAACTGAGGTGCGAGATTGATGTGCAAATGGGCGGGATAACGCGCGGTCAACGGCGCGAGTTGGTGAAAGTAGCCGATGTCGGCGAAGCGGGCCGATTGCGCGGGGTCGTCCAGCGAACCCGCCAAATAGCCTGCAACGACGCCTTCGCTCGCGGAGGATTGTCCGGACACCGCGACGTAGAACCAGCGTGGATCGTGCGTGATATAGCGACCGAGCCACCGCTCCTCGAACGCGCTTCGCTCGTCGTCGGTCGCGAACGACTTCGTCGCGCTGGCCTCGTAGAAAATCGCCGTGACGTCACCATGGCGGCGGCCGCGATCGGCAAGCTCGGGCCAGCGGTGGATGGTCGGGCCGGCTTGGACGGCGCGCTTTGAAGCCTGCCGGTCGTCATCGGGCATTGGCATTCGACTCCGGGTCGGGTGACGAACTGGCGCTCGGCTTCAGACCGTGCACCGGTACCGCCACGCCCGGCAAGAGCGCCACGCCATCCCACGGCTCGACAATATGTCTCGGGACCAAGATTGGGTGCGTGATCATGGTTCATTTCGCAGATGCACACAAAACAGACAGCGTTCCGGAGGACGATCCTCCGGAGTGCCCCTACCTCAGTAAACGCTTTAGAAATACGTCATGCGCGGCCCGCAGACCACCCATGCGGCCGGCCCGAAAGCCTTGATCGTAATCGCTGGCATGCCATATACCTTCTTGCAACGCACAACACCGGCCAAAGCCGGGCTCGGAAGCCGGAACACACCAGCTGCGGGCGAGCGAGCAGATGACGAGCAAAGGAATACCGAACATGGCTACCCAGTCCTACAACAGCGCACTCGACTTCCTCCCCGAAGCCAATTCCGGTGAGAAGCAGCGCCCCTCGGGCCTGATCGCGGCCTTCAAGACCTTCGTGCGGGCGATCAATGACGGCCTCAAGGCCCAGCATGAATACAAGGTGCTCACCGCCCGCGGCATGCCGACGGCGGATGCCGCCCAGGCCGCCTTCCGCGACCATCTGAAGAACGACTGATCCGCAGCACCGGAGCCGACCACCGTTTGGCTTCGAGCGTGCGCACACGAACGTCCCTCCCGGACGCTTCAGGACCGGACACCCTTCGGGGTTCCGGTCCTTTTTTAATGCCGCGCCAGTTCGACTGCGACGGTGCAGCTCAACCGGCGCGCACCGGGCCGCTCTCAATCATCGACGGCGCTGGCGAGCTTGCGGCGGAAGTCCGGCGGGAGATCGTCCGGCACCTGCCCGCGCACGACAGGTCCCCATCCGCCTGCTGCAACGTGCTCGCGAGCGGGCGAGGCTGCCTCGGCGCGCTGTAGGGGTTGCACCTTGCCGTAGTTGGGGCTCCACGGCTCGCGCGGATCGTCGGGCTCCTGACGCGGCTTCTTCATCGGCGGCAATTGCGCCTCCCGGCCATCATCCTCGAGGTCGGGCTTCCGTCCGGCATCCGGCGAGACATGATAGGGCGGCGCGGCGACGCGCGGATCGTAGGCGGCGGTTTGCTGGGACGTGTGCTGCGCGCACCCGGCAAGGGCCAAGGCGGCAGCGAGTAGGCTCACGCGCGAGGGCGCGGAATTGATCATCGCCGATCCGCGCACGAGGGCGCGACCGGAACGCAACAAAGACATGGGACACCTTTCACGCGACGCAACTGTGACTGAACGCAACGGGCACTGACCGCAACGGAACTGACGTCAGGGAAGCACGGGCCGGGTTAATGCCCGCCTAAGACGCGTCACAAATTGGTTCGGTTGAACTGCTGCCGTTTTGCCGGGGCCAGCGTTCAGGTCGCGGCTGGCGCGACGGGCGTCCGCAATGCGATGCCGTCGCGCAGCAAGCCGACCACGCGCCGCGCATAGCCGTCGTCGAAGGGGCGCGAGGTCCCCGACAGCATGCGATACCAACTCGCGCCGTGGATGACGTGCGCGACCGTCTCGATGTCGACGTCGGGCCGGATCTGCCCGAGTGTGATGCCGTGCCGTAGAATCTCGTGCACGGCCTCGCACCGCTTCCTCCACACGGCTTCGTAGAACTTGGCGCGGAACGTTTCGTCGAGTTGCGCCTCCGCAACCAGGCTGCGCACGCCCTTCGACACCATCTCCTGCTGCAGCACCATGAAATAGCGCACGAGGTTGCCTTCGAGGTCGGCGAAGACATCGCCCGACGGCAGGTGCGCGGGAAGCCTGTAGAGCGAGCGCTCGGTATAAGCCTCTAGCACCAGGTCGGCCTTGGACGACCACCACCGGTAGATCGATTGCTTGCCGACCTTGGCTCGCGCCGCGATGCCCTCGACCGTGATGTCGCGATAGGACTGAGTTGCCATCAGATCCACCGCCGCATCTAGAATGCCCTGCCGTGTGGCGTCGCTGCGCGGCCGGCCCGGCGCACGCCGCGGCGGTATTGTCGTTGTCGTCATCCCGGTTTCTCCACCCCGAATGGATGCATTATAAAACGGCTCGTCTCGTATGAAAATATGAGAATTTGCATCTCCAAACCCAAATTCATCGAGGGTCGGCGGCCACGGAGACATCCTGCAGACCAACATCACACGCGTGTTCAACAGACGTGTGATCGGCACTTGTTCACTGTTTTTGCTGCGTTTTATTGGCCATCTTGGTGGTCCGCAGGGCTCTTTCGACGTCTCAACCACCCCCCACATCACCTGTCGCTCTCGCTCAAGTGAATACGAGACGTATCGTTTTATATTTACGGCGCCCCGAACTTCGCCTACCTTCAGGACATCGAGACGGCGCCGAACGAACCGGAGCCGCAAGAGCAGACCAAAGACCTCAACCGAAGCCAACTCACCCCAGGAGCTGAACCATGAAGTCCTTCGTCCTCGCCGCAATCATGGGCGTCGCCATCGCAACCACAGGCGCTGTGTCCGCCAAGGCCGACAACGTGACCTCCGACCTCATCCGCACCCAGTCGATCGTCACCGTCCACGGCATCTTCGACGCCCGCTGATCCCAACCAATCCCTTCGCATCAGTTCAACCGCACCCCAGGAGACATCCCATGAAGTCGATCGTCGCAACCGCTCTCGTCGCCCTCGCCATCGCAACAGCGGGCGCCGTCAACGCCAACGCCTCCACCTTTGCCGAGGACTTCTTCAAGCAGCTTCAAGAGCGCAACGGCGGCGTTATCCCCGAGAAGTTCTTCGAGGACATCCAGCTCAACGGCCACTGATCACCGCGCCTCTAGCCCACTGAAACAACACAGTCATACCCCCAGGAGACATCCCATGAAGTCGATCATCGCAACCACCCTCGTCGCTCTCGCCATCGCAACGTCGGGTGCCGTCACAGCCAACGCCGCCGATGGAAAGTTCGACGCTGCGAAGTTCTTCCAGCAGCTCCAGCTCAACGGCCACTGATCACCGCGCCTCTAGCCCACTGAAACAACACAGTCACACCCCCAGGAGACATCCCATGAAGTCGATCATCGCAACCACCCTCGTCGCTCTCGCCATCGCAACGTCGGGTGCCGTCACCGCCAACGCCGCCGATGGAAAGTTCGACGCTGCGAAGTTCTTCCAGCAGATCCAGCTCAACGGTCACTGATCACCGCGCCTCTAGCCCACTGCAACAACACAGTCACACCCCCAGGAGACATCCCATGAAGTCGATCATCGCAACCACCCTCGTCGCTCTCGCCATCGCAACGTCGGGTGCCGTCACCGCCAACGCCGCCGATGGAAAGTTC
>JALHOF010000009.1:0-61014 GCA_022843145.1 Hyphomicrobium sp. | reverse complement strand
AACAACACAGTCACACCCCCAGGAGACATCCCATGAAGTCGATCATCGCAACCACCCTCGTCGCTCTCGCCATCGCAACGTCGGGTGCCGTCACCGCCAACGCCGCCGATGGAAAGTTCGACGCTGCGAAGTTCTTCCAGCAGCTCCAGCTCAACGGCCACTGATCACCCCGGGGGATGCACACCCCCGTGCCCATCCCTCAGCACGAGGCCTGGCCAATTAGCCAGGTCTCGTTGCCGTTCGGGCGCCACGAGGCGGCTGTTAGCAGCTTGACACACTTGCTGCTAGATCATTGTATTTACTGCGCTTTCCAGATGATCGCGCAACGAATCTCACGTATCGTCGTTTGATCTATGTCGTTCGTCTGTTTCGGCAAGCGGGAGGCAAGTGACGATGGCGCGACGCGAACACAGCGACTTTCTGGCAATGCTCGAAGGCTATCGGCTGACGACGGCCGAAATTCTCTACCGGCTGCCCGACCATCCTGCGCTGATCCAGAGCTACATCTGGCAGGACTACGACCTGCACCCGCGGTTCCCGAAGCTCACGACGTTCCTCGACTTCTGGGCGGCCAAGCTCGAGGGTCCGCTCTTCAAAGTCACGGTTGCGCATTCCGGCCTCGTCAAGCCAGCGGAACTCAAACTCGTCGGCAGCGAATTCCGGCTGAACTGAGCGGCAAGCTCGACCCGCTTGGTGCGAGCGGCGCTAACCCAACACGCGACGCACGTTGAAGAACCTGGGCACCGACCGGCAATAGGCGCGATAGTCGTCGCCATACCGCGCGGCGAGCCACGGCTCCTCGAGCAGCACCATGAGCGCGTAGACGAGCATCATCGCGCCGCACAGCACATACGCGGGGCCGCTGTCGGCGGTGAGTGCGAGCGCGCCATATACGACAATCAGCATCGCGTTCTGCGGGTTGCGCGACCACTGGTAGATGCCGCCGGTGACGAGACCGTCGGACGCGCCATAGCTGTTGTCGCGGCCGAGCACGCGGAAGGCATAGACGAAGATCGCGACCGAGACGGCGAGCACCAGCGCAGCCAGAACGCGCAGCCATATCGGCAGCCCCAGCGCGCCACCCGGCCAGGACGCCACAGCGGCGAGGAACGCGAGCACGTTGAGCCCGCGGAACAGTGGCCAGAACACGTAGCTTTGCCACGACTTTTCGCCGGGTGTCGGCCAGATGCGGAGGGACGGGCGCACGAGCGTGGCGACGAGGAGCACGAGGAGCACGGACGCCACGACCAGCCCGATGATGAAGATGCTGCCAGCTATGCTGCCCGTCAGGTCGCCCGCCATGCTGTCCCCCTACCCCGCTGCCGACGCAGGGTTAGGGGGTGATGGGGCATGGAGCAAGAGGGGAGCGTGGGACCGGCGCGGGGGTGCGGGTCTGGCGGCACGATGCGGGAGGCGTCTTCGGCACAGAGCGGACGCGCGGTTTTGCGAGGCGGAAGAGATTGACCCCAAGCAGTCGTGAGCACGAACAGGATACCCCGAGCCGACAACCTCTCCTAAGAAGTAAACTCTGTTCTTCCCTACATTTCGCCCGCATTGCCGAGCGTCACGCACCTCGCAGACCAGCCTATGCCATGCTTAGGGACACACCTGAGTGGACGATCCTAGGATATTGTTGCATGATCTTTAAGTGTAGATATGCGCGATCAACCCCGCACATAGAGTGATCCTCTTGGGAGATGTTGATGACCAACAAATTGGCAGTCGAACTTTTTAGCGGTCCAGGATCGACCGAACTCAGTCCCAGAATCTCGATCTTGATGATCGACGGCTACATTCTCAAGAGGGAACTGGTTCAAACAAATGGCGCGGGTGATACGGCGACAATTCTAACGATAGACCCCTACACGACCGCGTGGTTCTTGGAGAAAGCTGCATCGGGTATTATTGCGTGGGTCGCGGGCCAGGCGATAGCTAGTCTATTTCCCACCAGAGATCCTGAGTTACTCAAAAAGTTCGAGGAGCTTGTGAGGAACGCCGTCGAAGAGCTGAAGAAATATATTGACGGCGCGTTCGAAGCCGCCTTCGCTCGGGAAATTCAGAACAGTTTAGATTTCAGCATGGCCGCGCTGCAAGCCGCAGGAGCCGCGCCGACCAGCAGTCTAGCAAAGACAAACCTCGACGCCGCTTACCTTGAGACGCTACGCGTACTCACGAAAGTGGAGACAGAAAAACTTAGTGATTTTTCTTTGTTCAAGGCGCTGCTGCATTCAATGTCCTATCATATTTGCATCGTTGCGGCCCTGTACGACTATTTCAACGCGAAGAAGCAGAAGGTGGAGGCTATCGATTGTATGCGGATCATGGGCAGCAGTATTCGTCGGTTCCGCCCGAAAGTAGAAAAACTTTGGAGCCTCGGCGCGGGCGAAATGGAAGCAAAAAAGACGAGGATATCCGCCCCCGTGGTGGAGTGCACAGGGCGGCGTTTTCGCAACTTCGGGAGGATTGGAGAGGGAGACGGGGGAGGTCGAGGCGGAAATGAGAAGCAAGAAGGCGTATGCGATGAGTTCGTCGGCTTCGTGATCGATAATGGAATTCGCCACCAAACATGGCTTTACAGTGGTCGAGAGCACCATCTCGCTGTCCGCGAAGCAGCCGACTTGCATCGACTTCGGGTAGACACGCGAGAGCAGGAACGCTTGGCTTTCGATAAAGAAGTTGGATCTATGTACCGATCGCTGAAAGCTTGCATGGATAAGGCTGAAGTGAGAGCCGATCAAATCGTAGAGCAGTTCGATAAACCGAAAAAGCGCGACATAGGAGAAATCGTGGCCGAAGACTAGTCTAGCGATAGACCCTTTCCCTCCGCGGCAACTATTGGCCCGTCGCGTCGGCGGATCGAGGTCGGCTTTCAGAGCGGTGCGCACGGGCGGCGGAGACGGCAGAACGTTCGTTTACCCAATCTCGAGTTCACCCCGCCGCCACCGGCAGGGGAAACCGCGCGCCGCAACTTTCGAGATGGAGGCGGCCGCTAGCGTCAGGCTCGGCGAGTGCAACCAGATCCATCACGAGAGCGCGGGTGACGAGGGCTTCGAGACGGCCGCGCACGAGGAGGTAGGGCTTGAGGCCGCCGGTCGCCGGATCGACGGAAAAGCGCAACGGGTGCGAGGGGCCGGCCGTGACGACATCATCGACGTTGGTGCGGAAGGTGAGGCTTTGGCGCGCGCCCGCGCCCTCGACGGCCATCTCGACGGCGAGGAACGGCGCGTCGGTGACCGTGACATCGACTTTCTCCACCGGCGTTACCAGATAATGCCGGCCGTCGGCGTCGCGGCGCAGCACGCTTGCGAACAGCTTGACCAGAGGCGGACGCTGGATGGGGCTGCCGCGATACGTCCACGTCGCATCGGCGGCAATGGCGAGGCCGATGTCGCCGCAATAGGGCGGGTTCCAGGTTTCGACCGGCGGCGGCGCCTTTTGTGACGCACTTTTCAGCATCGCCTCCAAAGCATTGATGTGACTGACTGAACCGTCCGTCATTAGATTGCTTGCCGCTCCCATCCTGAGCCGCCCGCAGCATCCCGCGGCGATGCGGGTGCGCGACCCTTGTTACGTAACATTCACTTGACCTTGCGCACCCCCGCCGCTGATCGTCCAGAACCTTAGTTGGGCCATGTTCGCGACGGCAGTGTTCCGCACGACAAAGGCACAAATCCGGTCTCCAGCGCCATTCCACACGGGCTATAGTCGATCCATGACAACGCTGACCCAGACTGATGACAACATCATTCCACGGCTCGAAGCGGCGGCCGAGAAAGTGCAGCGCGCCCACAAGGCCGCAGCCACGCAGATCTTCGGCCAGGACGAGGTCATCGCCCGCACGCTGATCACCATCCTCTCCGGCGGCCATGCGCTTCTGATCGGCGTACCGGGCCTCGCCAAGACTTTGCTCGTCGAGACGCTCGGCAAGGTGCTCGGTCTCGACGCCAAGCGCATCCAGTTCACGCCCGATCTGATGCCGTCCGACATCATCGGCGCGGAAGTGCTCGAGGACCAGCCCGGCAAGGCACGCTCGTTCCGCTTCATCAAGGGACCCATCTTCACGCAGTTGCTGATGGCCGACGAAATCAACCGCGCCAGCCCGAAGACGCAGTCGGCGCTGCTGCAGGCGATGCAAGAACACCACGTCACGGTCGCCGGTCAGCGCCACGATACGCCGGCGCCGTTCCACGTGCTTGCCACCCAAAACCCGCTCGAGCAGGAAGGCACCTATCCCCTGCCCGAGGCCCAGCTCGACCGCTTCCTGCTGCAGATCGACGTGACCTACCCCGATCTCGCCGCCGAACGCCGGATGCTCTACTCCACCACCGGCACCGAGGAGCGGCGGGTCGAGACCGTGCTCAATGCCGCGGAGTTGCAATCGATCCAGCGCCTCGTGCGTCAGATCCCCGTCCCCGACAAGGTCGTCGAAGCTATCCTCGGTCTTGTTCGCGCGGCCCGCCCCGGTACCGGGACCGACGCAGAAACGGACAAGTATGTTGCCTGGGGTCCCGGTCCGCGAGCCAGCCAGGCGCTGATGCTGGCGGTGCGCGCCAAGGCGCTGACCGAAGGCCGCCTGGCGCCGTCCGTCGACGATGTCGTGTCACTGGCCGAACCCGTCCTCAAGCACCGCATGGCGCTGTCGTTCGCCGCGCGCGCCGAAGGCCAGGACATCGGCAGCATCATCGCGCGGCTCGCCGGCAGGCTGGAGTAGGAGTGGATGGCGGGCATCACGTCCCAATCCGGGCAGCCGCAAGGTGAGTCCGCCGAACTCTTCACGCTCGAGCGCGACGCGCACGGGCTTGCCGACCGCTTGCCCGATCTCTTGATCGACGCCAAACGCATCGCCGCCACGGTCGCCCACGGCATCCACGGTCGCCGCCGCTCCGGACCCGGCGAGACGTTCTGGCAATTCCGCCAGTTCCAATCCAACGACGGCGCGCAGCTCATAGACTGGCGCCGGTCGGCCAGCTCCGATCATCTTTATGTGCGCGAGCGCGAGTGGGAAGCCGCGCTGACGGTGTGGCTGTGGTCGGACATGTCGCCGTCGATGGGCTTCCGCAGCCATCTCTCGACCGTGACGAAGCGGGAACGCGCGCTCGTGCTGATGCTGGCGTCGGCGGAGCTGCTGGTGCGCGGCGGTGAGCGCGTCGCCGTGCTCGGGCTGACCACGCCGACCGCGAGCCGCAAAGCCACGACCCGCATCCTGGAAGCGCTGGTGACGAACCTCGGCGCGACGCAGAAGAGCCGTCCGCCGAAGACCACACCGAGCCGCCAGTCGAGCGTGCTGCTGTTCGGCGATTTCCTGGCGCCGATCGTCGCGATCCGAGAGCGGCTCGACGTGCTCGCCGCCGCCGGCTGCACAGGACACCTCGTGCAAATTCTCGACCCCGCCGAGGAGACGCTTCCCTATGAGGGGCGCACCGAATTTTATGGCTCATCGGGCCGCGAACGTTGGGTCGCGGACCGCGCCGAGAGCGTACGCGGCGCCTATCGCGCGCGCCTCGAGGCGCACCGTGCCGAAGTCGCGGCGCTGGCCACACGTCTCGGCTGGACGTTCATGCTCCATCATACCGACCGTCCCGCTTCGGAGCCCTTGCTGGCGCTCATCACCCAACTTCACGGGGCGGCGGGAGGATACCGCTGGCAAACGCAGGCGCGCCCTGATCCAATCGAGGGCACGCCATGACCATCGGCGCGCTCGCGTTCCTCAACCCCTGGCTGTTGGCAGCACTGGCATCTCTGCCGGTGATCTACTGGCTGTTGCGCACAGTTCCGCCGCGCCCGAAGCAGATCGAATTTCCGCCGACGCGCATCCTCGTCGGCATCGAGAACGTCGACAAGCAGCCGGCCAAGACGCCGTGGTGGCTGATGCTGATCCGGCTGCTTGCCGCGGCGCTCGTCATCTTCGCGCTGGCCGAGCCGATCCTCAATCCGTCGCAGGACAAGGCGCTGCAGGGGTCCGGGCCCGTCGTCATCGCGCTCGACAATGGCTGGACAGCGGCACCACGCTGGACCGAGCGGCAGCGCATCGTCGAGCGCATCATTACCGAAGCCGAGACGCAGAGGCGGCCGGTCGTGGTGCTCGCGACCGCGAGTTCCGCCAAGACCATCACCGCGCGGATCGAAGCGCCCGCCGCCGCACGCTCCACCGCCGCCGCGATCACGCCGCAGCCGTTCGCGCCGGATCGGCTCGCCGCCGTTGCCGCGCTCGACACGGCACTCGCCGGCGCCGAACAGGCGAGCATTCTCTGGCTCACGGACGGTATCGATCATGGTGGCCTGGCCAGTGGTTTTGCCGATCGCCTCGTTGCCGCCGCCCGGGGTGGCTCGGTCTCGCTCATCGACGCCGGACAAGGTGCGACCGGCTTCGAGCCGCTCGGCGCGGTCGGCGGCGTCGGCCGCGACGGCAAGCTCGAAGCCATTGTAATGCGGCCGCCAGGACCGGCGCGCGACGGCACGGTCTCGGCATTCTCAGTGCGCGGCCAGCAACTCGGCGAGACGCGGTTCACGCTCGGCTCGTCGGAAACGTCGAAGACGGTCAGCTTCGACCTGCCGCTCGAACTTCGCAATCAGGTCACACGCATCGAAATCGCGGGGGAGCGCTCGGCGGGCGCAGTGAGCTTGCTCGACGCCCGATCGCAGTGGCAGCGCATCGGCCTTATCTCGGGCGAAAACCGAGAGCAGGCGCAGCCGTTGCTCGCGCCCCTCTATTACATCCAGAGAGCGCTCGCGCCGTTCGCTGAGATCGTGCGTCCGCAGGACTCCAACCTTGCGGCCGGCATCGACACCGTGCTGAAACGCGGCGTCACCGTACTTTTGCTCGCCGACATCGGCACCTTGACGGGCGAAATCAAGGAGCGAGTCGATGCCTGGGTGCGCAAGGGCGGCGTACTCGTTCGCTTTGCCGGACCGCGACTTGAGAAAGGCAGCGACGACCTGCTGCCGGTGCCGCTGCGTCTCGGCGGACGCACGCTTGGCGGCGCATTGAGCTGGTCGCAGCCGCAGCCGCTCGCCGCATTCGAGGATTCGAGCTTGTTCGCGGGTCTCCCGATCCCGCCCGACGTACTCGTCAACCGACAGGTGCTCGCCGATCCCTCGCGCCTGTCGCCCGATTCGACCGTGTGGGCACGGCTCAAGGACGGCACGCCCTTGGTCACATCCGGACGGCGTGGCCAGGGCCAGCTCGTGCTGTTCCACATCACCGCCAACTCCGACTGGTCGAACCTGCCGATCTCGGGGCTGTTCGTCGAGATGCTGCAGCGGGTCGCGACGCTCGGCCGTCCCGGCGCGGGCGGCGAAGGCGGTTCGGCGGACGTCGCCGGCCAAGCCGAGGGCGGCACCGAAGCAGACGTGCTCGCACCCGTACAGACACTCGACGGTTTCGGCATCCTGAAGCCGCCGCCGCCGACCGCGCAGCCGCTCGCCGCCGCCAAGCTCAACGACTTGAAGCCGTCGCTCGATCATCCTCCTGGCTACTATGGTCCGGCTGGCTCGCCGCGCACGCTGAACGTGCTCGGTCCCAAGAGCGTGCTGACACCGCTGCCCGCGCTCCCCGCCGCCGTCGGACGGCTCAATTACGCCACCGAGACCTCGACCATGTTGAAGCCTTGGCTGCTCGCGATCGCCCTCGCGCTGATCTTCGCCGACATCATCGCGGTGCTCATTCTGCAAGGTCTCGGCACGCTGCTGCCGAAGCGCCGTCGCGTGCCGGCCGCCGCGGTCCTCATGTTCTCCGCTCTCGTGGCCGCTTCAGTCGCCGCGCCTGTCTCGCCGTCCTTCGCCCAGACCCGCGCCGAGCCGCGCCGCCCTCCGCCCGCAGCCGCGCCGCCCGTTAATCGCGACGACGCCATCGCCATGAAGGCGACCGGCAAGGTCACGCTCGGCTATGTCAAATCCGGCGACAGCGCCACTGACGAGACGAGCCGCCTGGGGCTCACGGGGCTCGGCACCATCCTCAAACTCCGCACGGCCATCGAACCGGGCGAGCCGATCGGCGTCAATGTCGAGACCGACGAGATCGGCTTCTATCCGCTGCTGTACTGGCCGGTGGTCGATCGTGCGCGGCCGCTCGACGAAGCGACGCTCGGCCGGATCGACGCGTACATGAAACAGGGCGGGCTGATCATCTTCGACACCCGCGACCAGGGTCAGGGCATGCCGACCGGCTTCACGCTCGGATCGCAGGATGGCACGCCGCTGCAGCGCCTTCTCGGCCGCCTCGACCTGCCCCGGCTCGAACCGGTTCCGCCGGATCACGTGCTGACCAAGGCGTTCTATCTCCTGCGCTCGTTCCCTGGCCGCTGGGACGGCGGCCAGCTGTGGGTCGAGGCCGTATCCGACAACGGCAGCGACGACACGCGCAAGGCGCGCCGCGCCGACGGCGTCACCTCGATCCTGGTCACCTCCAACGACTTCGCCTCCGCTTGGTCGCTCGATGATCGCGGCCGCCCGCTCTACCCCGTCGTACCCGGCGGCGAGAACCAGCGCGAACTCGCGTTCCGCACTGGCGTCAATATCGTCATGCATGCGCTGACCGGCAACTACAAAGCCGATCAGGTGCATGTGCCTGCGCTCCTCGAACGGCTCGGGCAATAAGGACCACCGCATGAATTGGTCGATCGACTTCGCGCCTATGCTGCCCGGTCCAGTGTTGTGGGCTGCCGCCGCCGCAGCCGTGCTGCTCGTCGTGCTGTTGGCGCTGAGGCGATCGCGCGGTGCGCTGTTCCGTGCGTTGGCCGTCGCCGCATTGTTGCTCGCCCTGACCAACCCCACGCTGCGCGAGGAAAGCCGCGAAAGCCTCGCCAACGTCGTCATCGCTGTCGAGGACGCTTCGACCAGCCAGGCGCTCGCCAACCGGCCAGAACAGACGCGTGCCCTCCGCGCCGAACTCGAACAGAAGCTCGCGGCCATTCCCAATCTCGAAGTGAAGTGGGTGACCGCGGGCCGCGCCGCCGAAACCGCGGGTGCAGCGGGCGGCAATGGCACCAATCTGTTCGCCGACCTCAACAAGGCACTGATCAACACGCCGCCCGACCGGCTCGCCGGCGTGGTCATGCTGACCGATGGACAGGTCCACGACGTGCCGAAGGCGGTATCGAGCCTCGGCTTCGACGCGCCCGTTCACACGCTCCTGACCGGCGCGCCCGGCGAGTTCGACCGGCGCATCGAGATCCTCAAGGCGCCGCGCTTCGGCATCGTCGGCCAGTCGCGCGACGTCGAGGTCGCCATTCGCGAGGCCGGACGTCAGAGCCCGGCCGGGGAAACCGTCAACCTCAAGATCCGCCGCGAGGGCCAGCCCGACGAAGTGCGCCGCGCCGAGATCGGCCGCACGATCACGTTGGCAATGCCGTTTCCGCACGCCGGCACCAACATCGTCGAGGTCGAGATCGATCCCGCGCCCGGCGAGCTCACGCCCGCCAACAACCGCGTCGTCATCGCCGCCGAGGGCGTACGCGAGAACTTGCGCGTGCTCCTCGTCTCGGGCGAGCCGCACGCGGGCGAGCGGGTGTGGCGCAATCTCCTGAAGTCCGACGCCGCCGTCGATCTCGTCCACTTCACCATTCTGCGCCCGCCCGAGAAGCAGGACGGCACGCCGATCAATCAGCTGTCGCTGATCGCGTTCCCGACGCGCGAGTTGTTTTCGGAGAAGATCAAGGATTTCGACCTGATCATCTTCGACCGCTATCAGCATCGCGGCATTCTGCAGATGCTCTACTACGACAACATTTCACGCTACGTGTCGGGGCACGGCGGCGCGCTGCTGATCGCGGCCGGCGACGACTACGCGGGAAGCCTGTCACTCTACCGCACGCCGCTTGCGCCAGTGCTACCCGCGCAGCCGACGGGCCGCGTCATCGAGACCCCGTTCAAGGCGGCGTTGACCGTCGACGGCGCCAAGCATCCGGTCACGCGCGGACTTCCGGGCGCTGGATCGGGCGCAGCCGGCAGCGTGCCGACTTGGGGCCGCTGGCTGCGTCAGGTGGAGGTTCAGCCCGACCGCGGCAAGACCGTGATGAAAGGTGCCGAGGATCAGCCGCTGCTGGTGCTCGACCGCAAGGGCAAGGGGCGGGTGGCGCTGCTCACCTCCGACCATGCGTGGCTGTGGGCGCGCGGCTACGACGGCGGCGGCCCGCACACCGATCTGCTGCGGCGGTTGTCGCACTGGCTGATGAAGGAGCCTGACCTCGAGGAAGAGCGGCTGATCGCGTCCGCCAAGGGCATGAAGGTTTCGATCGACCGGCGCACGATGGAAGATCGGGTCGGCCCCGTGACCATCTCGGGTCCAGGCGGCGAGAGCGCCGAGTTGACGCTCGAACAGGGCGGGCCCGGACTGTGGACCACCACCTTTGAGGCCAAGCTGCCCGGCCTCTACAAGGTCCAGACACAATCGACGTCAGGCCAGCTCACCGCCGTCGCACACGCAGGCGTCGAAGATGCCAGGGAAATGAGCGAAGTCACCGCGACCGAGGACAAGATGAGGCCGCTCGTGGAAGCGACTGGCGGCGGCATGTTCTGGACGCGGCCGACGGGACTGCTGGCGTCCGCGTCGCCCAGCGCGGTCGAGTTGCCGCGTATTTCGATGATGTCGGGCGCCAGGGTTATGGCTGGAACCGGCTGGATGGGCCTCAAGGACCGTGAAGCGTTCGTGACCAAGGGCGTCAAGCTGACCCCGATGTTCACCGGCCTCGTCGCGCTCGCAGCGCTACTGGCCCTCATGGCGCTGGCTTGGTGGCGAGAGGGGAAGTAGCTCCACGCCGTACTCACCCGGCGAATGTGCATCGCCCGTCATTGCGTTGCCGTTAGCCGGTGCCTATCCTCGCCGGGTGAGCGGAAACGGGTGACGGGCGGCGAGCATGACCCTTGAACCGGCGACGACGATGCGGCCGCGCAGCTTCTTTCCGTGGTTCCGGCTGACGGTCGGCGCGCTGTGCCTCGCGGGGCTCACCGGGCTGTTGTTCGTGCCGCAGTTCCTGCCGTGGGTGCTGCGCTTCGAGCACGCCACCGCCGACTGGCGCACGGCGCTGCTGTCCGACCGGCTGCCGGGGCCGCATCCCGAGATCGCCGTCGTCACGATTACCCCGGCGACGCTGCGCGACTACGCCAACTCGCCGATCGACCGCGGGCTTTTGGCTCGCACCGTCTCCGCCATCGACGCGGCGGGCGCGGCGGTGATCGGCCTCGACATCTACTTCCTCAAGGCGACCGAACCGCAGAAGGATCAGGCGCTCGTCGACGCACTGAAATCGGCCAAGGCCAAGGTCGTGCTCGGGGCATGGGACGAGCGCGGCCAGATGGAGCAATTCCAGCGCGAGTTCCAGAAATCCTTCCTCGACCGCATCGGCCACCCCGCTGGCTATTTGAACCTGCGGCATCAGCGCGACGACGTCGTGCGCTATCGCGCGAGCCCGCATCTCGGTTCCGATTATCCCGAGAGCCTCTCGCGGCTGCTCGCGCGCGCGGCCGGACGCGACGGCGCCGACAGCGAGCGGCCGATCGCGTGGCTTCTGCCTCCGGCCGGCGGCACACCGACCTTTGCGACATACCCAGCGCACACCTTCGTCGCCGGCGAGCATGGGCTTTCCGCTGACAAGGCTGTGGCCGCCGCAAAACCGCTCGCGGGCAAGATCGTGCTCGTCGGCGGCGACTTCCCCGAGCGCGACAAGCATCGCACGCCGCTTTCCTCATGGACGTCGGAGAGCATGTCGGGCGTTTACATCCACGCCAACATGATCGCCGATCTGCTCGATCCGAGGCGATCGATCGCCGAGCTGCCGCCGAGCGTTGCGCGCAATCTCGTCGGCATCGTCGCCATCGTGTCGTGCATCATCGGCTGGCTGCTGTGGCAGTCGAGCATCGTGCAGTATCTGGGCTATACCTTCGCAACCGCCGTGCTGGTCGCGGTCGACGCATTTGTCTATAGAGAGTTCCGATTGCTCCTGCCGATCACGCTGATCCTGGCAGCCTGGTTCCTCGGCGTCACCGGCGGGCGCGCAATACGATTTTTCGTGCATTGGTTTCTCGGCCGAAGCAGGAGCAGCACATGACCCATTTCGTCGCTCGCCCGCCCGTCGCCTTCTCGATCTCTCTCCGTGCCACTAACGTTTCCGTCGCCGTCGCCGCCTTCCTAGGCATGAGCGTCCTCGTCGCCGGTACGTTGCCGGCATCCGCCCAGCGCGCGCCCGACGATAGCCGTCCCGGCGGCGTTGAAGTCCGCCCGAGTGGCCCGCCGCCGCCCGCTGGCGCCGACATGTCGCCGTCGCCGTCAATGCTATTTAAGAAGCCGACGGTGACCCCGCCCGTGCTGCCCGCACCGGCTCCCGCTGTGGCCCCCGCAGCAGCGGCGGTCCCTGTCGTGCCGCCCGCCACGCCGCCGCCGGCCGCCATACCCGCCGCCGAGAAGACTGCGCCCGCTGGTACGACGGCACCTGCTGGTACGACGGCGCCCGCCGGCACGCCCGCTCCGGCTGGCACGACGGCACCACCCACAAAGGCACCGCCCGCGAAGGTGGAGCCGACCAAACCGGACGCCAGCAAGAAATCGGCGTCGCCGCCGCGCACGGGAGCCACGCGCTCGTTCCGTTACGAAACGCCCTCAGGCCCGCGCCCAGCAGGCTCTGGAACCGATGGCGCACCGGCACCCGGCGGCAGCAAGATGGGTGACGACCGTCTGCCCGGCGGCGTCGAACGCGCTCCCGGCCGGGAGTAGCTCTCTTAGTGGGCGCTTCGGATGCCCACGCGGCATCCGCGCCCGCCAGTGGCAAGATCACGCGACCCTCGGCCTGGCGAGTGATCGCGGGAGCTTCGGATGCCCACGCGGCATCCGCGCCCGCCAGTGGCGAAATCACGTGACCCTCGGCCTGGCGAGTGATCGCGGGAGCTTCGGATGCCCACATGGCATCCGCGCCCGCCAGTGGCGAGATCACGCGACCCTAGGCCTAGCGAGTGATCGCGGGCGCTTCGGATGCCCACGCGGCATCCGCGCCCGCCAGTGGCAAGATCGCGCGACCCTCGGCCTGGCGAGTGATCGCGGCCGCTTCGGATGCCCACGCGGCATCCGCGCCCGCCAGTGGCAAGATCACGTGACCCTCGGCCTGGCGAGTGATCGCGGGCGCTTCGGATGCCCTCCAGCGACCGTGCGAAGGAACCGAAGTTACCGCAAGAAGCAATCGCGCTGGCGGCTTGTCTTGGCGAAGGCGAGCACGCTGCCAGCAGGCCCCCCCCGCCACTCATCAACTTGTTGATGAAACGCGCCTTTCGCCGCGCGGCCGTTGCCCCGTTGCCCCGACTCGCGTTTGCCTCGCCCCCAAACCAAACGCACAGGCGCCAGCGCGCCCGGAGGCCCCATGAGCCTGATCTTCCGCATTCTTCGCGCGGCCCACGCCCGCGGCACGCACCACAAGCTGGCGCTGGACGCACTGCACCGGATGCAGTCGCCCGATCGAGAGGCGTGGGAGCGGCTGTTCCTGAAGCACGCAGAATTGTACATGACGGGCGCGAAGGCGCCGGACGACGAGTTCAAGGATTTCAAGAACCACGTTCTGCATCCGCGCGACAAATATTGGGGCGGCGCCCCCGAGAAGGTCGCGAGCTGGTACGCGCATCTCGTCGACGCGATCAAGGCGCAGAACTGGAGCGAAGCAGTGTGGTGCGCGGGTGTGCTGTCGCACTACGCCACCGACCCCGTGCATCCGTTCCACACCGCGCAATCGGAAGCCGAGAACAACATCCACCGCGCCGCCGAATGGAGCATCAACCGCAGCTATGATGCGCTGTGGTCCGACGCCATCGCCCGCCATGCCACGCTCGACGTCACCGTGCCGGACGGTCCGCACTGGATCAAGGACCTCGTGTGCGCCGCCGCCGACCGCTCCAACGGCGAGTACGAAAAGCTGATCGCTCATTACGACATCACGCGCGGCGTGGTCGAGCCGACCGAGGGCCTCGATGCCATCTCCCGTCCGCTCGTCGGCGAACTGCTGGTCTATGCCGCGACGCTGCACGCGCGTCTGCTGGATCGCGCGATTGCCGAAGCCGGCGTCGCGCCGCCGAAGGTGTCACTGACCCTTGAAGGGATACTCGCGGTCATTACGATGCCGATCAAGGCGCTGTTGAAGAAGATTGCCGACGGCGAGGACCGCCGCATCGTCGAGGCAATGTACGACGAGCTGAAATCGACCGGCCGCGTCGAGATCAACCTGCCTGCAGACGATCGCGCCGTGCGCGACCTCTACGCCGCCGAAGTCGTCGCCCCGCGCGCCGTCAAGATGGCGGTGGTGCGTGACGCCCGTTTGCCGATCGCGCCCGAGGACGCCGCCGCGCAGAGCCGGACCGCAGCCGTCGCCGCGATCAAGCCGAAGCCTCCCACCGCGATTGCGCGTGGCGGGATCAGCATCGCGCAGTCCGTGCCGCTCCCGTCGGATGGGCTCAGCGATGTGCGGCCGGCCGCTGCGATCCCATCGGCGCCCGCGATTGCCAAAGCCCCACCCGCCGAGCCGGCTCGGGTGCAGCAGACGGCGGCACCTGCTTCTGAGCCCCTACGCCCGGCCGCAACGGCGACCGAGCGCGAACCCGCGCCAGAGACGAAGCCCCTGCGTTCGCTGCAGGAAGCGTTGGCGAGCGTCCCGTTGATCCCGCGTCCAGCGCCGCCGCGTCCGCAAGCGACGCCCGCCGCAGCCGAGCCCGCGCGCGATTCGCTGTCGCGCCTGACCCCGCGCGAGCCGGCCGCAGCACAAGCGCAAGCATCCGCCACCGCGCCGGCGGCCTCTCGCACGCCGCGCGGAACGCTTGCCGCGAACGAAGACCTCGAGGCCGCGCCGTCGATCGGCCCGAAGACCGCCGAGCGCTTCGCAATGGCCGGCATCCGGACGGTCGCGGACTTCCTCGCCGCCGATCCCGACGCCACGGCGCTGAAGCTCGGCGCCCGCCACATCACACCGGAAGTTATTGTCGAATGGCAGGACCAAGCTCGCCTGGTCATGAGTATTCCAGGCCTCCGCGGCGGTCATGCCCAACTCTTGACCGGCGCCGGTTTCCGCTCGGTCGCGGCGATCGCTGACGCGAGCACGGACGATCTCTGCGCGCGCATCCTCGAGTTCGCGACCACCGCCGACGGCCAGCGCATTCTGCGGGACGGCAACCCGCCCGACGTCGAGAAGATCAAAAGCTGGATCGACGGCGCGGCGACGGCGCTCGCCGCCTGAGGCTCGGCGGCGGCGAACCAGTTACATTCGCCGCCGGGCTTGCCTCCACCGTGTCGATGCCCACATGCTGGTCCGATCGGATCAGGCGGGAGCAGCCGGGCATGGCGCAGTCAATCATCGGCATCGTCGGGCTCGATCCCGTGACGACCGCGATCGCGCGGCGTCTGGCTCAATCGGGCGTGCGTGTGCTCGTCCACGACCGCCAACCCGAGCGCTGCGCCGCGCTCTCGTCCTATCGTCCCGGCATCGAGATCGCCGGATCGCTTGCCGACATCGGCGCGGAATGCAACGACGTCCTCGTCTGGCGGCCGACGCTGGACGCGTTGACGGAGGCGTTGTTTGGATCGCCCGACCGCAGCGGCCTCGCCCACGAGCTGTCGCCGGGCGCGCTGATCATCGACTTGAGCCCGGGCTCGCCGGGAATACCGCCACGCCTGCAGGGCGCACTCGGCCAGCGCGCCATCGGCATTGTCGACGCCGGCATCCTGTCGGGCGATGCCGCTGCGGCCCTCGATGGCCGGCTCGACATTGCACTCGGCGGATACGAGACGTTCGTGGATCGCGCAGAAGGCATCCTTTCCCCGCTTGGCCGCCTGCATCGCACCGGTGGCCTCGGCTCGGCGCGCGGCGCTCGCACCGTCACAACGTCGCTTCGCGCGGTGTTGCTCAAGGCGGCACAAGAGTCGGCTGCACTCGGCCTCGCGACGGGCCTGACGCTCGAAACCACCGCCGCGATGATCGAGCTGGCGCGCCGCCCCGACGGCAAACCCGACGGCGATGCCGATGCCGCGGCCCTCGCCATTGATGCGGCCGCCGCCGTCATGCTGGCGCGCGAGTTGGGCCTCGCTGCGCCGCTCGCCGAATGCGCTACGCATTAATTTGATCCGCCTCCCGTCTTCCGCGCCCTTGAACGGCGCACTACCTCACCCACGTCTATCGATAGACATACGCTGCTCCGCGGGATCGGGGCTGCATCCCCGCAAGATCCCGCCTTCCGCGCCGCCAACGTGTGCCGTCACATTCGAGAGAACGTGGAGGCTGATATGTCGAGATCTGGCGTTTTGAATACGCATTACACGTGGGAAGATTGGGCTGGCATCGCGCTCGGTGCGCTGGCGGCGCTGCAGTTCTGGCAGGACCGCAAGTCGACCGAAGACGACTTGGCCAAGCACGGCCGCTGACCAGCGGCCAACGACTTAGCGGAGCGTGCTGTCACACGCGAGCGCCGGGCGCGGACGCCAGAGGCGTTCGCGTCCGGTCGTGCTGTGTGTGCAGCGCTCTCTCGACCCATCGTCACGCCCTCGGAAATCGTGACGCTTCGGCAACAGCAGTCGCCTGTCCCTCTGTTGCCGCACCCGCGCCCCATTCTCTCCACGTTCAAAGGCTTAGCTTTCTCCAATGGGCACGCGGCCGCGCTGCAATTTTCGGGGCCTGCGATCACGAGAGGGATCTTCATAGATGACGGCACAGGAAATCGTCCGCGACCGCATACTCACGCACGGGCTCGGCATTGCCAGCGCGCATGGGCTGCACGCGTTGTCGATGGGCGACATGGCGCGTGAATTGGAGTTGCCCCGCTCGGGTCTGTTCGCCTATTTCGCCAACAAGGAAAGCCTCCAGCTCGCCGTCCTCGATCAGGCCGCCGACATGTTCGTTCGCGACGTGATCGAGCCGGGTCTCAAGGCAGACATCGGCGAGGCACGGGTCACGGCACTGTTCGGCAAGTGGATGCAGTGGTCGCGCTCGCCGCGACTGAAGGGCGGTTGCCCGTTCGTGCAGGCCAGCGCCGAGAGCGACTCGCTGCCCGAACCCGTGCGGATGAAGCTCAAGGAGGTGCTCGATCATTGGTCGGTCGTGCTCGCGGGCGCCATCCAAGAGTCGAAGGATGCCGGACGGTTCCGCGCCGATCTCGATGAGAACCAGGTCGTCTTCGAGTTGTACGGTCTCTATTTGTCGCACCACTTCTGGCATTGGTCGATGAAGGACCGCAGCGCCGGCGAGCGGACCATGAAAGCCTTCGCCAGGCTGCTCGACGCGTCGCACTGAGGCGCGTCCGCCTTTGAATGGATGACCGCGCCGGACGGGATCGTCCGACGCCGGTCAGGAAACGGTTGCCCCCATAGGGAATCCGGGAGATGTTCCCATCCAACTCGGGACTTAATCCCGAGATGGATGAACCCGGGGGGGCAGCGTGCGAGCACAAGTCGGATCGAGTGGTCACGCCGCACGGTCGGCTATCATCGCGAGCGGCCTTTTTGTCGTAGGGCTGACGGCCCTTTCCGCGCCGCCGGTGAGCGCCGGCCCCGCCGTCAATCAGTTCGAGGTCAAGGACCTCTCCAACGAGCCCGGCGAGATCGAGTTCCAGAGCCAGAACGCGCACCTCTTCGGCCAGCCACGCCGCAAGTTCCTTGAACCTGCTCCCGGAGACTTCGAATATGACGGCAATTCTCTCGTCCAGCAGCGCCACGCGCTCGAAGTCGAGATGACGCTGACGACCTGGCTGCGGACGCGCGTTGGCATCGAGTTCGAAAGCGAACGCTTCGACGATCCCGCCTCATTCGCCGAAGCCAACAGCTTTGCGCCCCTTTCGCTGACGGAAATCGCCGTCGAAGGCGTCGTCATCCTGATTCCGGTGAAAACACAGGGTGTCGGTCTCGGCTTCCTGGCCGAATACCAGCATCCGATTGGCGAGCCGGGAGAAGCCGCCACGCTATTCGCCGGTCCCATCGTGCAGGCGAAGTACGGCGCCTGGGACTTCGTCGCCAATCTGATGCTGGTCACCCACATGCGCGGTGGCGAACGCGGTCCTGGTCATCCCGGCCGCGACGAGAAACTGGATTTCTCCTACGCCACCCATGTCCAATACGAGTTGTCCGACGCCTGGACATTCTCGCTCGAAGCCTACGGCACGTTCGACCGGCTCGGAAACACCGGCCGCCGCAGCGACGAGGCTATCCTGTTCGGCGATCATGACCAGCACCGCATCGGGCCGGTCGTATATTACACGTTCAAGACATCTCCACTCAGTGGTGGTCGCGGTAGCGCGAAATCCGGCAAGGTGGCGTCCTTGTCCGAGAATGGCGATGGCGACGAGGACGGTGCGTCCGTGCGGATCGGCGTCGGCGTGCTGTTTGGATTGAACGACAATACTGCCGACCACGCGCTCAAATGGAGCGTCGAAGTCGAGTTCTGAGCCCGGTCGGGCGGACTGACCGACGTTGCAAAGCTCACCTCTCAGCGTCTGAGTGGAACCTCCGGGCGCGCCCCGCGTTGCTCCTTTGGCTGACCCGACGAACACGGATTGTTTCGTGGCACGTCCGTCGCCTCAGAACCACCAGCATGGGATCCAAATATGAACCGCTCTCTTCTTCGCGCGTCGCTTGCCGCCGCCGCGACCACAGCCTTTGCAGCCGGCGCAGTCGCTGAGGACATGACCATCAAAGGCTCGCTGACCGACGTCTTCGGCCATCGCGTCGTCATCGACGCCGGCAACGGAAAGAAGCACCTCGTCAACCTCGGTCCGAAGGCCGACGAGATGAAGACGCTGAAGGCCGGCGACACCGTCACCGTCTTGGGCGAATTGAAGCGCAGCGGCGAACTTCGCGCCCGTACCGTGACGCTGGCCGACGGCCGTGAGATCAAGATCGAGGGCGGCAAGCGCACGTGGCGCGCGTGGCTGCTCGGCGAGGAGAAGAAGTACACAACCCCGTTCACCGCCGTCGACGCCCGTCTGCGCGCAACGGAAAAGGGCTTCACGCTGACGTCGGAGCCGGTCGCCACCAAGCGCCACTTTACCGCGATGGCAACCAAGGACGGCACAACGTCGGAGATCAAGATCCACCGCGACGGTCGCGTCGAAGCCGACACGCCGTTCCAACTCACCGAAGCGAAGAAGCTTATCTCCGACAAGGGCTTCACACTGGTCGGCGAGCCGGAGCAGAAGAGGCGCCACTTCGAAGGTCTCGCGCAGAAGGGCGATGCCTATGTCGAAATCCATGCTCATCGCGATGGCCGCGTCGTCGAGCATCGCAAAGTGGAGAAGGGCGACCGCCGTTGGGGCACGCGCATTCAGTAAATCGTCCATTGCCCGATGAATCGAGACCGTCGAAACGAAAACGCCCGGCACCATGTGCCGGGCGTTTTCTTGCGTCGCAGAACGCAACGCTGATTTTACTTAACCGAGGCTTGGCTCAGAAAGACCCAGCCGCCGGCAACGCCATCGGACCACTCGGAAGCTCCGGGCTCGAATACACGCGTTCAGGGTTGGAGAAATCGACCTCGATCACGATCCAGCCATTCAACCGCTCGCGATCACGATACCGACCCGCCCCTTCGGGCGACGCAAACTTTTCTGCCATCAACGTCCGGAAATCCGGGGTTCCGACAGTCCAGAATCGATGCCGTTTGGCCATAGCTGGGCTCCTTCTCTTTGTTTGTCGAGATAACTCGGCGAACTCGGATGCGTTCCCGCTACGCACTGATCAAAATGGAGGCGATTCGCGGCAAAAGTGTGATTCACCAGGGATTTGACTGGCTTGAGCATTTTTTGCTCGCGGACTCAACTTCCCAAGGTCAAGTTTCCAAAACGTCGCGTTCCTCGCTTTTCCACCTCTGAAATCCTGCCGGTGCCCCGGGCAAACACTTGCCAGGGCTGGTCGCTAAATGGCACCAGCGAGAGCCCTCGCCTCAGCGATCCGACGCATTCCGCCATGCGGACTTGCGCCCAAAAGTCTTGCAATCGTCGACCTGACATACCAATCTTTCGGAAGTTCCGAGGGGCGCCGGTCAACCGGCTGAGATCGAGCTTTCGGCTCGAGCACCCTTCGAACCTGATCCGGGTCATGCCGGCGAAGGGACGGACCGCATCATGCCGAACGCATCCATTTGCGCGACCCGCAGTCGCATTGGTTTCCCCGCAAGGCCTTGCGGCGGACTTCCATGCGCGCGCCACACGCGGCCTGTCATGCCCCCCACGCGATCAATTCCCAGGAGCCGCCGATGACCTACTACATGACCAAATCCGTATCGATGACCTATGACGACGCGCTCGCCGCCGCCACGGACGCGCTCAAGGCGGAAGGGTTCGGCGTCCTGACCGAGATCGATGTCGCCGCCACGCTGAAGTCCAAGCTCGGCGTCGACTTCCCGAAATACAAGATCCTCGGCGCCTGCAATCCGCCGCTGGCGCTGAAGGCGCTCACCGCAGAAAACCAAGTTGGCGTTCTGTTGCCATGCAACGTCGTCGTTCAGGAGCACACGGACGGCCGTGTCGAAGTGTCCGCGATGGACCCCGTCGGCGCGATGAGCATGATCGGCAACGCCACCCTCACCGAAATCGCAACCGAAGTTAAGACCCGCCTCGACCGTGTCTTCGCCAAGCTTTCGTAACGCGCGCGACTGCTGGAGCGCTCCGCCAGGCGCAACGTCGGTCTTCTCAAAAGGACAGCAACCATGAACAAGATCACCCGCTCCGCCGACCTGATGCGCCCCGAGGTGACGACTGGTCCGATCCAAGGGTCCGCCAAGCTCTACGACAGCCCCGCGGGCCATCCCGATCTCCGCGTACCGTTCCGCGAGATCGCGCTCACCGACCCTGCCGAGCCGACGTTCCGCGTCTACGATCCGTCCGGTCCCTACACCGACAGCGCAGCGACAATCGACGTCGAGCAGGGTCTCCCGCGCATCCGTGACGCCTGGATCGCGGCGCGCGGCGGCGTCGAAAGCTACGACGGACGCGCCATCAAGCCCGAGGACAACGGCAACGTCAGCGGCAAGGCGCTGGCGCGCGACTTCCCCAACAAGACCGCGCCCCTGCGCGGCGTTGGAAGCGCGCCCGTCACGCAGTATGAATTCGCCCGCGCCGGCATCATCACCAAGGAGATGATCTACGTCGCCCATCGCGAGAACCTCGGCCGCGCGGCTGCCCTTGCACGTGCCAACGACGCGCTCGCCGACGGCGAGAGCTTCGGCGCATCGGTTCCAGCCCACATCACGCCGGAGTTCGTCCGAGACGAGATTGCCCGTGGACGCGCCATCATCCCCGCGAACATCAATCACGCCGAGCTGGAGCCGATGATCATCGGCCGCAACTTCCTGGTCAAGATCAACGCCAACATCGGCAATTCGGCGGTCACCTCCTCCGTCGAGGAAGAGGTCGACAAGATGGTGTGGGCGATCCGCTGGGGCGCCGACACGGTGATGGACCTCTCGACGGGCCGCAACATCCACAACACGCGCGAGTGGATCTTGCGCAATTCGCCCGTCCCCATTGGCACGGTGCCGATCTATCAGGCGCTGGAGAAGTGCGGCGGCGATCCGGTCAAGCTGACCTGGGAGATGTATCGCGACACGCTCATTGAACAGTGCGAGCAAGGTGTCGACTACTTCACGATTCACGCCGGCGTGCGCTTAGCCTATGTGCCGCTGACCGCCAACCGCGTGACCGGAATTGTCTCTCGCGGCGGGTCGATCATGGCCAAGTGGTGCCTCGCGCACCACAAGGAGAGCTTCCTCTACGAGCGCTTCGACGAAATCTGCGACCTGATGCGCCGCTACGACGTGTCGTTCTCGCTCGGCGACGGCCTGCGTCCGGGCTCGATCGCGGACGCCAACGACCGCGCGCAATTTGCCGAGTTGGAGACGCTGGGCGAGTTGACCAAGATTGCCTGGGACAAGGGCTGTCAGGTGATGATCGAGGGCCCCGGCCATGTGCCGATGCACAAGATCAAGATCAACATGGACAAGCAGCTGAAGGAGTGCGGCGAGGCACCGTTCTACACGCTCGGACCACTCACGACCGACATCGCGCCCGGCTACGATCACATCACGTCGGGCATCGGCGCCGCCATGATCGGCTGGTTCGGCTGCGCGATGCTCTGCTACGTCACACCGAAGGAGCACTTGGGCCTGCCGAACCGCGACGACGTCAAGACCGGCGTCATCACCTACCGCCTCGCCGCGCACGCCGCCGATCTCGCCAAGGGCCACCCGGCGGCGCAGCTCCGCGACGACGCGCTGTCCCGCGCCAGATTCGATTTCCGCTGGGAGGATCAGTTCAACCTGTCGCTCGATCCCGACACCGCGCGCTCGATGCACGACGAGACCATGCCCAAGGACGCGCACAAGGTGGCGCACTTCTGCTCCATGTGCGGCCCGAAGTTCTGCTCGATGAAGATCACGCAGGACGTTCGCGACTATGCGGCGACGCTCAACGATAAAGAAGCGGGCGTCGCGTCGGGGCTTGCACTGGAGAGAGAAGCGGGAATGGCCGCAATGTCGGAGAAGTTTAACGACATGGGCGGGAAATTGTACGTCGAGGCGGACCAAGCCGATGCGGTGAAGACCGAGGCCCATCTGCCGGGCGAGGCCGGGAGCTCACGCGCGGCGGTGAAGAAAGCGAACGAAGCGTTCGGTTGAGCGCACATCCAATCCACCAGCCGGCAAAGCTGAGCGCCCATGCCCAAGTTCTTGTTCAAGGCAAATGACGACGTCATTTCGCACTGCCGCTGCACGGATAGCCCGCCGGCTATGACGTCAGGCCAGCTCGATTGCCCATGGTGTGGCTGCGGCTGGTTGATCGCGTGCTCGACGTGCAAGAAGTCCTACACGTACGCGGTGGTGCGGGAGATCGACACGCCTCTCGATGAGATCGCACGGCGCGAGCGCGCGATCCGAAAGCTCGAAGACTATGTCGACGACCAGGGCATCGCCGACTGGGTCGCCCTCATGACAGAGGAGCTCGAGGCGTTCGAGGATGGGCAGATCGTGATCTATCTCGACGGAGGCTACTTCGCGGTCGAGGCGCGCGATGTGGCGTTCACCGGCATTTACGCCAAGCACGAACTCGCAATGCTGCCGCACTTGCAGGCGCTCGCTGAGCCGGCATCGCTCGACCGCATGCTCGGCAATCCCGCATACTGGCGCGAGCGCGAACGCCCCGACCGCCATGAGGCGGAGTAACGCTTATACCGTTCCGAAAAGGTACTGACGAAGTTGTCAGCACCTTTTCGTGTCCGCCGCTCGCGGCGGGCCGCCTTGCGGCCTCGATCCTCGGCAAGGCGGTAGTGAGTCTGAACTTCCGAGGATCGGTATTTGCCCCTCAAAACGGCGAAAAGGCGGGCCGCGGGCGCCCGCCTTCTCGTACGCTGGACTGGGAACGTTTGGGCCGCGCGCTTCAGTTGATGTTGAAGCGCAGGCCTGCGCGGAGCTGATGCTCGAGGGTGCTGTCGAGTGCGACGTTGCTGACGAAGCTGGTGCCCAGGCCGTCGCTGACCGTCATGCGCACGTTCGAGCCGCCGATGTAGAGCAGGCGGTAGTTGAAATCGAGTGCGGTGATGTCGGACAAGCTGTAGCTCATGCCCGCAGTGAATGCGGCCGCGAGCGAGAACGTGTTGGCCTTTCCCTGGCCGGTACGTGTCGAACGGATGGCCTCGGCGAGGCAACCCGTCGTCGGGTCGCATGTCGTTTCCTGCGAGAAATGATGCCGCGACAGTTCGTTGTAGGCGATGCCGATGCCGCCGCCGATGTAGGGCGTGAAGCCGCGATGATCACCGAAATCGTAGTACGCGTTGACCAGCGAGAACACCGAGCGCGTCGTCGTCGTGTCGCGCATGTCGACGTTGACCTGGGTGTTCGGATCGGGCGTCCACACACCGACGTCGTCGAAGTGCGAAATGTAGCTGTCTTCACCGGCGATGATCGCTTCCGCCTTGGTGCGCACTTCGAGCGTGATGTCGGTGCGGATGCGGTCGCCCCAGTAGTACCCGACGCCGCCGCCGAGCGAACCGAAGGTATCGAAATCGCTGCTCAGCCAGGCCGGGCGCGAGCCGAACGGCTCCGGACCCGTGGCACCGGGGCTGTCATCGAGACCGAACAGAACGCCATTCTCGTCGGCATCACCGCCCGAGACGAAGCCGAGGCCGGCGTCGAGGCGCATGTACCAGTTCGCCGAATAGACCGGGATCGGGGTCGGAGCCGGCACCGGAACGGCAGCCGAGCCGCGCATCTCGCGGATCCGTCCGTCGCCTTTGTTCCAGTCACCTGCAACCGCCGTCACACTCGTCGCGCCGAGCATGAGCAATCCGACGGCCGCGCCTTTGAGCATGTCGTTCATCGTCTTCGATCCCTCTTCCGATCTCATTGTCCTGGGCAGCGGCGTCCGCCGTTCCGCCCGTCCGTAGTCTCGTCGTGGCTTGGCCATCGCCGGTGCCCGGAACGAGCGGCGGCCCCTTCGCGCGAAGTCCCGGGCGCGCTCGAAGCGGCGCCAGACGCATACGGGAACCAGGAGATCGAACAGAAGGACGGGGTCGCAACTCTGCGAGGCCGGGTCCGGGAACACTGGCCGGCCAAATCGCCCGGCCAGGTCCTTGGTCGTGGAGCCAGAGCTTTCGCTCTGGCCCGAAATCAGTGTCGATTATTGGATGTTGTAGCGAAGGCCAACGCGGATCTCGTGCGCATGGATCGACTCGACCGTCGGATCGTCGGCGACGACGTCCGGCGTGCCAGTGAAGCGCACGGCGCCGGTTTCGGTCTCGCCGAGGTAGAGGAAGCGATAGCCGACATCGAGCAGAAGGCTGCGGCCGGACGGAGCAGCAATCGCCATGCCGTCCTTGGTGCTGCCGACGTACTGGTCGCGACGGCCCAGGAGGTTGACGCTGAAGCCTGCCATCAGCGCGCCGGCCACGTGCGTCGACGAGTTGGCGTCGATGGTGCCGGTGCAGACGCCGCAAGGATCTTCGACCGTGCCTGCCTTCAAGCTATGACGGACGAAGCCGAGGCCGATGCCGAGATACGGCGTGAAGCGGGTGCGCGTGTCGAAATCGTAGTAGACGTTGGCGAGGGCGACGGTCGACGACATGCCGAAGCGGCGGACGCCTTCGAGGGTCGCTGCGTGATCGGCGAGGTTGCCCTGCGCTTCGGCCTCGAAGCGGTGATCGAGGGTGATGTCGGCGCGGACGTTGCGCGAGAAGTACATGCCGACGCCGCCGCCGACGGTCCAGGTATTGTCGATAGACGTCTCGGTGAGATCGTAGATGCCGTCTTCGACCATCGTCGGGTCGTCGTGGAAGGCGTAGCCGCCATCGACACGGAAGTAGAAGCGGGGCTCGGGTGCAACCATCGGAGCGGCATAGCCGCCGTCCTTGATGCTTCCGCCATAGTTGATATCCGCGGCCTCGACTCCGGCAACGCTGCCAAGGACGAGAACCGCGCCCAGGAGGGTTCCGCGAATGGTGGTCATTGAGTGTCCCTTTCAAGATCTGACGGACGCCCCCCTCGCCGCGTTCGGCTCGGGTACGCAGGACGCCCTCGAGAAGGACTTTGACGGAGAACGTTTAAAGACCGCTTAATCGGCGTTTCGTTCCGAGACATTTCCGCCCGCGTCGTGTTTTCCACCGGCGCGGATACTGCGACGCTGCGGATCTCTGCCCGATTGGCGACAAGGTGTCGTAGGATGGAAGCTGGACGACGGAGGGTGCGTGGCTTCGACGATCAATATTGCCGCATACAGCGATGCGCTGGTCGTGCTCGGAACGGCGGGGATCGTCGTTCCGCTGGTCCGCCGCTTCGGCCTGAGCCCCGTCCTGGGCTATCTCGGCGCGGGTGCGGTCCTGGGACCGCTCGGTCTCGGCGCCTTCATCGCCGAATTTCCCATTCTGTACTGGCTGACGGTGGTCGACGCGAAAAACGTCGCCGGCATCGCTGAACTCGGCGTCGTCTTCCTGCTGTTCCTGATCGGGCTCGAACTGTCGTTCGAACGCCTGATGGCCATGCGACGGCTGGTGTTCGGCCTCGGCTCGCTGCAGATCGCCGTCTCCACACTGCTGATCGCCGGCATCGCTTCGCTCGCCGGATTGAAAGGCGCGGTCGCCGTCGTGATCGGAGGCAGCCTTGCGCTCTCCTCGACCGCGATCGTACTCGAAGTTCTGGCAGCTCAGGGCCGCGTCACGACGACGACGGGCCGCGCGAGCCTGTCGGTGTTGCTGGCGCAGGATCTCGCCGTGGTGCCGCTGCTGATGCTGGTGTCGATCCTCGGCGCCAACACCGGCGTATCGCTCGGCACCACGGTGTTGAGCACGCTGGTCCATGCCGCAGTGGCGCTCGGGATCATCGTCACCGTCGGCCGCGTCCTGCTGCGGCCGCTGTTCCGCCTGGTCTCGGGCACGCGGTCGAGCGAGCTTTTCATTGCCGCCACCACGTTCGTCATCATCGCGACGGGCGTCGTCGCCCATCAGGCCGGATTGTCGATGGCGCTCGGTGCGTTCGTGGCCGGCGTGATGCTGGCCGAAACCGAGTACCGCAAGGCGATCGAGGCGACGATCGGTCCGTTCAAGGGCCTGTTGCTCGGCATCTTCTTCTTCACCGTCGGCATGGCCATCGACATCCGCGTCCTCGCCAGCCATCCGCTACTGCTCATCGCCTCGGTGCTCGGCATCGTGATCCTGAAAACGCTCGTGCTCATGCTGCTGGCGCGGGCATACAAGCTGTCGTGGCCTGTCGCGATCGAAACCGGACTGCTGCTCGGTCCCGGCGGTGAATTCGCCTTCGTCGCCATCGGTCTTGCTCTATCGCTCGGGCTCGTCAGGCCAGAGGTCGCGAGCTTCACGCTCGCCGGCACGGCGCTGTCGATGGTGCTGATCCCGTTCATGCCGGCGCTGGCGCGGCGGCTGTTACCTTTGGTCGAGGCGCCGAAGGCACCCGATCCGGTGCTGTCGATCGCACCGCTGGCAAAGCGCCGGCACGCCATCGTCGTCGGTTACGGCCGCGTCGGCCAGGTCGTGTGCGCGCTGCTCACCGAGCACGGCGTGCCTTACACGGCGACCGACCACGACGCCGCCACCATCTCCGACGAGCGCCGATCGGGCCGCGAGGTGTTCTATGGCGACGCAACGGATGCCGCATTCCTTTCGGCGTGCGGTCTGGCCGAAGCGTCGGGAGTCATCATCACCATCCACTCCCGCAACACCGTCACCGAGGTCGTCTCGACAATCCGGAAGCTCAGGCCCGATATCCTGATCGTCGCCCGCGCGCGCGACGCCGAGCACGCCCGGCAGCTTTATGCCGCGGGCTGCACCGACGCCGTGCCGGAAACCATCGAAGCCAGTTTACAATTGTCGGAGGCGGCGTTGGTCGGCCTCGGCATCCCGACCGGGCCGGTGATCGCCTCGATCCACGAGAAGCGTGACGAGATGCGACATGCACTGCAGACAGCCGCCCGCGAAGCTGGCGTCACCGCCGCGCACTCCCTCCGGGCGCGCAACACCAACAAGCCGGCTGCGTGATCGGCGCGCGCGAACGGCCAAAGCCGCACGCGCCTGCCGGTTTCAAGCCGCTTGCGCGGCAGCCCGAACGGCATCGCAGATATCGCCGACGACCGTGCTGACGAGGCTTTCATCGTCGCCCTCGGCCATCACGCGGATCACCGGCTCCGTGCCCGACGGCCGGATCACCAGACGTCCGCCGCTGCCGAGCTTCTGTTTGGCGCCCTCGATCGCCGCACGGACCCGCGTGTCGTCGAGCGGCTTGCCGTTGGCATAGCGCACGTTCTTGAGGACTTGCGGAAGGCGCTCGAAGCGGTTGCAGACTTCCGAGACCGGCTTGCCACACGACACCGCCACGGCCAGCACCTGCAGCGCCGACACGAGGCCGTCACCCGTGGTCGAGAAGTCGGACAGCACGATGTGCCCCGACTGCTCGCCGCCGACGTTGAAGCCGTGCTTGCGCATGTGCTCGACGACGTATCGGTCGCCGACCGGCGTGCGCGCCATCGAAAGTCCGATACCCTTGAGATAGCGTTCGAGGCCGAGATTCGACATGACGGTCGCGACGATACCGCCGGCCGCCAGCTTGCCGCGGCGATGCCAGCTCTCGGCGATCACAGCCATGAGCTGGTCGCCGTCGACGATGTGGCCCTTCTCGTCGACGATGACGACGCGATCCGCATCGCCGTCGAGCGCGATGCCGATGTCGGCGCGCACCTCACGAACCTTATCGACCAGCGCTTCCGGCGCGGTTGAGCCGCACTTGTGATTGATGTTGCGGCCGTTTGGATCGACGCCGATCTTGATGACCTCGGCGCCGAGTTCCCACAACGCTTCCGGCGCGACCTTATAGGCGGCGCCGTTCGCGCAGTCGATGACGATCCGCAGACCGTCGAAGCGCAGGTTCTTCGGCAGCGTGCGCTTGGCGAACTCGATGTAGCGCTCCTGCGCGCTCTCGACCCGTGTCGCGCGTCCGATACGGTCGGCAGGTGCGAGCAAGGAAGCCGTGTCGGCGTCGATCAATTCCTCGATCCGGCGCTCCATGTCGTCCGACAGTTTGAACCCGTCGGGATCGAACAGCTTGATGCCGTTGTCGTCGAAACGATTGTGCGAGGCGGAGATCATGACACCGAGATCGGCGCGCAGCGACCGCGTCAACATCGAAATCGCCGGCGTCGGCATCGGTCCAAGCAGGAACACGTCCATGCCGACCGAGGTGAAGCCGCTCATCAGCGCTGCTTCCAGCATGTAGCCCGAGAGCCGCGTATCCTTGCCGATCACGACGCGGTGGCGGTGGTCGCCGCTCTGAAAGAGCTTGCCCGCCGCCATCCCGACCTTGAGCGCCACCTCCGACGTCATCGGATGGGTATTGGCGAGGCCGCGAATGCCGTCCGTTCCGAAATAGCGCCGTGTCATGCCGTCCCTCACGTTTCTTTCGTCCCGTCGCCGAAGCCGAGAAGCCACCGGCCGCCGCTCGGCAGGCCGTCCGCGGCGCTGTGTCCGCCATCCTCTTGCGGGCCGCGACTGTCGCATCGATCCATTGATTGATCGTGACACGCGGCCTTGGCTTCGCAAGCTTTGCGCCGGTTGCAGCATCACCGCAACCCCGGCGCCCAGTCCAAATGCGTCACGCTGTGGACGCGACGACCGTCCCTGCTCTGTCCACCGATCTATGACGTGTATCAGGCCTTATGCAACAACCCGAGATTGTTCGCGTGCGCTTTTTCTATCACAGACCGCCGGACACGAATCGTCGCATATCGATGTCTCCAACCTGACTCTGGACAGAAACATGTTCCAGATCAGAGCATTACAACTACTCCGTGCACACGCCGCACCGCTGCCATCCGAGCGAAGAGGGACCCCATGGCATTCTTCACTGCGATCGCCAACCGAAAGGGCGGCGTCGGCAAGTCCACCATCACCGTCATGCTCGCCCACGCGCTGGCCGTCTGGGGCGGCAAGCGCGTCCTCATCCTCGATCTCGACTCGCAATGCAATACGTCGCTGATCCTGCTCGGCGGCCAGGGCTGGAACGAGGCCCGCAAGGCGGAACGCTCGATCGCCGACTACTTTTTTGACCTGTTCGACGGCAACAACGCCAAGCCCAAGGACTACCTCGTTCACGGCGCGGGTGACGTCGCCGGCGCGAACGGCAAAGCGCCGACCATTTCGCTGCTCCCCGGTTCGCTGCTGCTCGAGGACGTCCAGGGCGAGTTGTACCTGCGGCAGGCCAAGCAGAGCACCGACCCCGACATCGTCGCGAGCCGCGTGCGCGGTCGTATCGAAATGTTGCTGCGGAAGTTCGAGGGCAGCTACGACGTGGTGCTGCTCGACTGCCCACCCGGATTGTCATTCGCGGCGCTGGCGGCGCTCAGCATCGCCGACCGCGTCGTCGTGCCGTTCCGCCCCGACTACGTGTCGGAACTCGCCGTCGATCGGATTGCGCTGATCATCGAGGACAAGCGCAATCAGGACGATCTCGACGCGGTGGCGATCGAGGACAGGCGCTACGTCTGCCTCGCCAACTACGTCCGCGACAACGGCCGCGACCGGCTGCTGATCGAGGAAATTGGCCTGAAGCATCCCGTTCTCGAAACGCAACTTCCGATGCGCGACGGCATCGCCAACGCCTTCGACTTCATCGGCGGCAACCGTCAAACGATCGAGGCCAAGTACGGCAACGCGATCGACGATCTGAAGAAACTCTACGACGAGATCGCGCCTCTGTTGGCGGACGAGGATGCGAAGGTCGCGGCGCAGTAGTATGGTGTTCGTTACGGAGCGGCTGGGCGCCGCGCTCGGGCTACGACGACACTCCGACCCGCCCGCCTCACGAAGTCGATAGCCTCGAGAAGACGAAGGACGCACCGAGCCCATGTCCCGCGCCACCCAGATCTCGGATCGCAAACGGATCGAGGCCTTCCTCCGCGAGATGTTCCGCGGCGAACCCGGCCTCGACGGCGGCGCCTTAGATGCGCTGGCCCAGCGCTGTTCGCGCCGCATCAAGCGCGTCGTCGTCTGGGACGAAGCGACCGCGCCTGACGCTCACGATACCGAGACGGAGCCAGCGCATGCCGAAGCAGCCGATTCGCCGTCCGCTCCACCAGCAGCAGCCATTGGATCGGATGCAGCGCAGCCGGAGCACGCGTCTGCGGCGACCATCGACGCGCAGGAGACAGCCGCGTCCCCGGGTCCAATCGCATTCGACCCATACGCCTTCTCGGCCGTCGTCGTCTTGACCAAGACCGGCAAGGACGGACTTCTGAAACGTCTTGCCGCCATCGACCGCGCCGAGCACTTGAAGAAGCTCGCCGACGCGCAACACCTCGCCGTCGACGCCTCGCTGTCGTCCATCGCAGACCTGCGCGCCGCCATCGTCAAGGCCGCCGAGCAGCGCATCGCCAATCGCCGCGCTGCCGCGAGTTGAGCCGCCGTCCCCGCTGATTTCACGCCATATGATGCCGTGCTGTCATTGCGCAGTCCGGCGAACTCGGGGTCTGATGAAGGCTCGTTGGAGATTCGTCATACCCAAGGGGCCTCCATGACCCGAGCATTCCGGACCATCATCACCGTCGTGTCGTGTTTCGCGCTCGGCGCCTGCTCGTCGGTCGGCACCGTCAATGGTTTAAACATCGACCAGGGCCGAATGGCTGTGCAGAACGCCCCCGCCGCAAGCCTGTTCTGCGAAAGGAACCCGTGGATCTGCATTCTGGCATTGGCTGGCACGGTGGGCGGCGTGGCCGCATTCATCGCCAGCCGCGGCGGCAACTCATCCCATTACACCCCCGTGGGTCCTCCGACCTGATCAGGTGCCGGCCATGAAGGCGCATCTCGTGCTGCCGCAAGAGCGCGCACACGTACGCTCGGTCCTCGGCAACCGCTGAACGCGCTGGCCGGCGCACTCGGCCATCACAGCGCATGATCTCAATTCTTGCCGCCTGCGAGCTTTTTTGGTGCGCACTGTACTTCCGCTTTGAATTCCGGCCCGTCCGGAATCGATGCCTGCCAAACCTTCCACACTTTCGCCGCGTGTTCGACGTCGCGCAGGGCGCAGCTCATCTCGACGAAATCCATCGCATGATTTAAGTCCGGGACCTGCTGGGTCTCGAACAGGTCGAGCATCCCCTTCTTCAGCCGCGCCCAGTCGAACCTGTAGTCGCGCATGATCTCTTCGTCGCTGTGCATGCGGCGGAGCGCCAGCGCCAATCGGGCGTAGATCGCATCACCGTAGGCCACCGACGTCCTTGCCGAAGCGCGGCGCGCCCAGCGCTCGGCCTGTGCATAGCTGCCACCCCAGCGAGGAAGGTAGTGATAGAAGGCGTGATAATAATTGGTGTAGTAAAGCGGCTCGACGCGGATCGCTTCTTCGATATTGGCCGAAAACACACTCTCCGGCACATTCAAATGCATGTGCGTCCGGGCCATTATGGCGTGCCAGTGCGGATCGTGGCCTGCGAGCGCCTTGTTCTTCTCGAGGATAGCCACAGCGCCTTCGAGCTTTTCGAACATCGGTGCCCAAGCGTCTGCCCACACGTCGTCCGCGAACCCTTGACCGCGTAGGTTCATCGCCGCCGCATAATGGCACGACGCCATGATGATCGACGGCGCCGGCGACTTCGGATACTCGGCTTGCCAATTGGCATAGAACTCGGTCATGAGCGGGGAAACCTGCTCACGCGAGTCCAGTCCGCAATGCTCTTGCAGCCTCTCGTAAAAGACTTCGATCGACCACCGTCCGCTCGGCATCCTCTGCTTCTCGGATCGATATTTCTGGCTCGTCGTCTCGAGCCAGGCGAAGTCGCGCCCCATGATTGCGTGCTGGATCATACCGTGCATCCAGTCTTCCACCGCCTGCTGCTTCTCGCTGGC
Source organism: Hyphomicrobium sp. (assembly GCA_022843145.1). Lineage (GTDB taxonomy): Bacteria > Pseudomonadota > Alphaproteobacteria > Rhizobiales > Hyphomicrobiaceae > JAKAML01. Next base: position 28,685 of record JALHOF010000009.1, on the reverse strand, counting down.
GATCGCCGGCGCCGGCGTCACGACCAGCAGTGCCAGCGCTGCAACCACGGCCCGCCGAAGCATCTTGCCTTTGAACACTGTCGTTTCGTTTGTCATGTCGCTCTCACAATCCCTCAATCAATCGACCAGTTACGGCAACTCTGAAATGTTTGCGGCTTTCGCCACACGCTGCGGACCGCCTTGCCACTCGTGGATTGGAACGCCATCGTGGTGGTGCGACGGTCGCCGATCAGGCAGGCGTAGAGAGCAAGCCGTTGCTTGTTGTCCTCGGTCGGATGGGTCTGTGCCATCTGCTCGAGCCCGCGCCGCATGCGCGGCCAGGACACGTCGTGTATCGAAAAAATCTCGTGCCCGAAGGTTCGCTCCGCCAACCCATCGATCAGACCCGCATAGGGTTCATCGCCGCGGATTGAAAAGGTGGCTGCATGTACCGTGTTGGCGAACGTCGTGAGCGTGCGATTGTTGTGCATCGTCATGACCGCAATGTGCTGCATCGTCTCGATATGCACCTCGTCATATAGCGGCCATCTCTCCGTCGCTTCGGCGTGCGCAAGGATGAGATCCTGCAATTCGGCGCCGCTGAATGCCAGCAGCCTGATCAGCAGCACGTAGTAGTAGGGATCCTGCCGTCCGATTGCCGATCGCTGATCGAGCAGTTCACGCGCCTCGCGCGCATAAGCGAGATGTGGCTGCCATCCGGCTTCAGGCAGCGACGAAATGATGTGGCTGCGCGTTGAGAGCTTCGCGAGGTTGATGAGTGCCATCGCGCGCAGAATGTGCGGGGTAGGACTATCCGGAAACGCGGCTGCCCAGGTATCGAGCTTCTTCCACTGGACCCCGTCCGGATAATCGACGACCTCAGACTCGAGCAGGTAGTTCTCGTGGAATGTGCGGTAGAATTCCGCCAGCAGCCAACCGCCCGACGGCGTTCGGGCCTCGGCTGAGCGCAGCGGCCCGACGATCACCTCGAGCCGCGCAAAGTCGTTGGCGAACCAGAGTGGCGTCGTGTCCTTCTCGACGAGCGTCGGAACGTAGTCTTGTCGGGCGGCAACAGGCGCTGAAGCCGTTATCAGCATGGCCAACAGCGCACCCGCCAACCCGCCGTAGCCTGCTCGTACCGTCATTGCCGCTCCCCATCACACATCGCGTGCTAGGAAAGCGCGAAAGTCGCAAACCACCGCTTAATTTGAGATGCTCCGCAGGCAAACATATATCGAATGGTTACGCGGCGCTGACCAACCGTGCGAGAATGAAACCGCGCGCGATCCAGAGTTCGTGCAACGCCTACCCCACGTCCTCCCCCATCACCACGAAATCACGCGCGCTGCGGGTATCGGGATGGGCCGGGAGATCGGTTGTCACCAGCGTCATGCCAGGATGCATCGCCTCGTGAACGCGCGACCGCGCATCGGCCGATGCAGAAATTCGCTCGATGACGGAGACTTCCGGCTGGCCGAGCGGCACGCCCGCTTTGTCGTTGTGCGAGATCGCCTGCCACGACAGACCCTGACGTCCGTCGTGCGTGTCGACCAGCATGAATACGTGCGAGCCGAGCGGCCGCGACGGATCACGGATGGTCACCGGCGCCTCGCCGACCACCTTGCCGTCGACGAGCAACACACCTTTGCTGTCAGCACTGCTGATCAGGATCGACGCGGGTGCGTCGTAGCGCGTCACCTGCGCCGGCCAGGGGTTGGTCTTGCCCTTGAGCCCCACCTTCACGCGCTCGAACTCGTGCGCCGCATAGTCGCCGAGCACGAGCCCCGGATGCACCACCTCCTGCGGATCGCTGTGACTTCCGGCCAGGATCACCGGCGTGCCGACGTGCGTGAGACCAAACAGCAAAGCAGAGAACTTCGGTGGAAGACGGATGCAACCGTGTGATGCGGGATAGCCTGGCAGGTTGCCGGCGTGGAGCGCGATGCCGCTCCATGTCAGCCGGTTCATGTTCGGCATCGGCGCGTTGTTGTAGGTCGACGAGTGGTGGTTCTTATCTTTTTCGAGGATCGTAAATACGCCTGTCGGCGTCGCGTGCCCCGGCTTGCCGGTCGAGCACGTCGAAACGCCGATGCGGATGCCGTTTCTGTAGACGTGAACGCGCTGATCGGGAATCGCGACGACGATGGCGAGAGGCCCATCGGGTGAGCGCTCGGGGTGCCAGGTGAACTCGCCTGGCTTCAGCGCATGGATTTCTTTGATGAGAGCCTGACCGCTTGCGCCCGACGGTATCAGCAGCCCCGCTCCTCCGGTGATGCTCGCCGCACCGAGCCCAGCAATCACCGTTCTACGACCGACGTCTCGAGACATGGCAAAAACTCCTCAACTCGACAAAACGCTACGACAGTAAATCAGAACCTGAAACTAGCGGCCGGACTAGTTCGGCGCACGCTGAGAATTTGCTTCCGCCGTCCCGCCGATCCTCGACCTTATGTCGGCCCGGAACGCCGTCACCGCCGACGCGTCGCCCAGCGCTGCCTTGGGAACGACCACCGCCGCACCCGGATCTGTCCACAGCAACACCGTATTGGCCGTTTCGCTCTCGTCGGTCACGGCCGACCAGCGCGTCATGGCGTAGCCGTGCACGCCCTCGGCGAATATCCCGTCGTCTTCAAGCCGGTAATGACGCAACCCGAGGATGCTGCCGTCGTCGCGAAACATGCGCTGACTATAAAAACGGCTCGCCACCGTGAAGATGAGCACCAACAACAGCGCACCCGCGAGCACGCCGAACCCGAAGCCCTCCATGCGGTTGCCGAGAAGCTCCGGCAGCATGGAAATTCCGGCCGTGAAGGCCGCGACCAGCATCAGCCAGAGCAGCAACATAGGCAGCCCGCGCGGGTTCTTCCGCCGCTGCTGCGCCGCCTTCGACAATTCAAGATAATGCTGGAACGTGATCGTACCGTCGAAGGTTCTTGGCTCTGCCATCGCACACTCCTACCCGATCCCCTGTTCGGTGCCGAGCACGCTCGCGAGCCAGACCATCAACGCCTGCCGCGTCTCGGCGACATCATGCACGCGGAAAATCTGCACGCCCTGCGCCGCGCCCGCAAGCACCGTGGCAAGTGAACCCGGCACACGAGCGGATGGCTCCGGCACGTCACACAACTGCCCGATCATCTTTTTTCTCGAAGCGCCGAGGAGGATCGGCACGCCGAGGCCGTGATACAGCGACAATCCCGCCATGACGGCGACGTTGTGACGGAGGTGCTTGCCAAAGCCGATGCCCGGATCGGCGACGATCTTGGCGCGCGGAATGCCCGCCTGTTCGCACACCTGGATGCGCCGCTCGAGAAAGTCGAAGACGTCGAGGACGACGTCGGAATACTGCGGGTCGTCGTTCATCGTCTTGGGGTCGCCCTGCGCGTGCATGAGCATGATCGGGAGGCCGCTGTCGGCGGCAACCTCCAGGGCATCAGGGTCGTGCGTCAGCGCCGAGACGTCGTTCAGGATGTCCGCGCCTGCCTTGGCCGCGCGCTTCATCACCTCGGCCTTGCGCGTGTCGATGGAGATGAGCTTGTCGGTCTTTCCCCGCAGCGCCTCGATCACCGGGATAACGCGGCGGAGTTCCTCGTCGAGCGCGACGGCGTCCGAGCCGGGCCGCGTGCTCTCGCCACCGATGTCGAGAATGTCCGCGCCTTCATCCGCGAGCCTCAGTGCATGTTCGACGGCGGCCTCGATCGAGCCGAGCTTGCCACCATCGGAGAAGCTGTCGGGCGTGACATTCACGATGCCCATGATGCGCGGCTGATCGAGCGATAGGCCGGCGAGGCGCGGGCGGGGCGTGGAGAGTGCCGCGATCAGGTCCGACGCCGCCAGCGTATGTCGCGCCCAGTCGCGCTCGAATACGTCGCCAAGCGCCACCGTCTGACGTGCAATACCCGCCCCCGACCTCTCGATGATCTCGACGGCGGTGAACGAGAACCTGCTGCCGGCCAGCGGCAATCCGCGCCAGCTCTGACGGGACGCCTCCGGATCGCCCTCGGCCGGCGTCGGAAACGCGCCCACCGGACGCAGATAGATCGAACGCTGCATGATGATCGGCCTTTGCCTCAGATGCGCCAGCGCGCGGTCAAGAATTCAGGCGGCAGCGCATCGGTGGCCACATCGCCGAGCCCCGCCGCGTCGATTGCGTCGAACCAGCGGTCACGCGCGCTTTCGGGGAGCTTCGCACCACACCACGGGCAGTGACTGACGATCAGATACGACGCTCCGCCGTCGCGGATCGGGATGCCGTACTCGCCAAACGGCTCGTTGTAAACGAGGACGGTATCGGCGCAATCAAAAGGATCAGCGTGCTGATCGCACTCAAACTCGAGCGCCGACATCATCTCCGCGCAGCAATGTCTCGCCTCCGCCGACGGCGGCCGCCACGCAAAATCCAGCGGCATCCACAGCACGCGGCGGGCTCGGAACAACCCCTTCGACATCGCCCCCTCCTGACACGAAAAAGCGCGCCGCAACGAGTCGCAGCGCGCTTACTTGGATGCCTTTTTTATGCCGGCCGCGCGCGCGAGTGCTCACGCCTGCGGCGCGGGCTCCATGCTACCGGGACCCGGCTCCTCGCGCGGCTTCTGCTGCCGGCCAGCGACCGGGACCGCCGAGCCGATGGGGCCCTTCGTTCCGTCGTCATCGGAGCGGCGAACGATCTTCTCGCCGCGCATCAGACCCATGACCTCGTCGCCCGAGATGGTCTCGAACTCCATCAGAGCCTGCGTGATCGATTCGAGCTGATCGCGGTTGGCGAGCAGAACTTCCCACGCTTTGGCCTGCCCCGATGTCACGATACGGCGCACTTCCTCGTCGATGAGCTTGGCGGTGTCCTCGCTCATCGTCTGGCGCTGCGTGATCGAGTGGCCGAGGAACACCTCCTGCTGGTTCTCGCTGTAGAGCAGCGGCCCGAGCTTGTCGGACATGCCCCACTCGGTGACCATGCGCTTGGCGATGTTGGTCGCCTGGGTGATATCGCTCGACGCGCCGGTGTTCAGGTGCTCCTTGCCGTAGACGATCTGCTCGGCGACTCGGCCGCCGAACGCCATCGCGATCTTGGCCTCGCACCACTGCTTCGAATACGAGAGTTTGTCGCGCTCGGGCAGGCTCATCGTCACGCCGAGTGCGCGGCCGCGCGGGATGATCGTCACCTTGTGCAAGGGATCGTTGCCCGGCACGACGACGTTGACGATGGCGTGTCCCGCCTCGTGATACGCCGTCGCCAGCTTCTCTTCCTCGGTCATCGCCATCGAACGCCGCTCGGCGCCCATCATGACCTTGTCCTTCGAATCCTCGAACTCGGTCTGCGTGACGAGACGCTTGTTGCGGCGTGCGGCCAAAAGGGCAGCCTCGTTGACGAGGTTGGCGAGATCGGCGCCGGAGAATCCGGGCGTACCGCGTGCAATGACCTTCGGATCGACGTCGGGGGCGACCGGAACCTTGCGCATGTGGACGCGCAGGATCTTTTCACGGCCGCCGACATCAGGGTTCGGTACCATGATCTGGCGGTCGAAGCGGCCGGGACGCAGCAGCGCCGGGTCGAGCACATCCGGACGGTTGGTGGCCGCGATGATGATGATGCCTTCGTTGGCCTCGAAGCCGTCCATCTCGACGAGCAGCTGGTTCAACGTCTGCTCGCGCTCGTCGTTGCCGCCGCCGAGACCCGCGCCGCGATGACGGCCGACGGCGTCGATTTCGTCGATGAAGATGATGCACGGCGCGTTCTTCTTGGCTTGCTCGAACATATCGCGGACGCGCGAAGCGCCGACGCCGACGAACATCTCGACGAAGTCAGAACCCGAGATCGTGAAGAACGGCACGTTCGCCTCGCCAGCAACAGCGCGCGCGATGAGCGTCTTGCCCGTACCCGGAGGACCCACGAGCAGCGCGCCGCGCGGAATGCGCCCGCCCAGCCGCTGGAACTTCTGCGGATCGCGCAGGAACTCGACGATCTCGACGAGATCCGATTTCGCCTCGTCGACGCCAGCCACGTCCTCGAACGTCACGCGGCCACTGCGCTCGGTGAGCAGCTTGGCCTTCGACTTGCCGAAGCCCATCGCCCGGCCCGAGCCCGACTGCATCTGTCGCATGAAAAACACCCACACGCCGATCAGCAGCAGCATGGGGAACCAGTTGAGCAGCACGCTCATGATCGACGGCACGTCCTCGTCGGAAGGCCGCGCCTTGAACTTGATGTCCTTCTTGCGGAGACGCTCGACCAGTCCCGGATCCTCTGGCGCATAGGTCGTGAACGATCCGCCGCCATCGCGCATGGTGCCGTGGATTCGGTTACCGGCCAGCGTCGCTTCGCTGATCGCGCCGGAATCGACGTGGTTGAGGAACTCCGAGTAGGTGATCTCGGCTCCTCGCCGGGTCTGCGTCGGGTTGTTGACGACATTGAACAGCAGCACCAGGAGAACCAGGATACCGCCCCAGATCATCAACTTCTGAAGATTTGAGTTCATCACATGTCCTGCTGAGCGCGGACGACGGGCGGGGGCCCGAGGCCAGACGCGATGGTCGAGGCGCGATCGTGGCCCCGGAAGATGGCATTAAGATAGGCGCGTCAGTGGGCTTTGCCAAGTTTGACACGACGATATACCTCGCCGCCCGTCACCAATGACTGAACGATGTCCGAAGGTAGGTCATATTCGGCATCGGGAACAGCGACATGTATCTGCACGTTCACGTCGCCCGCGACGTCGCGCAACGTCATGCGCCGCCGCCGTCACCAAGGTATGCGCTGAAAACGGGCGGTGTAGTGCCGCTCTTCAGGGCCCACGGCAGCCGCCCAAACCGCCTTCACGCCACCTGGCGCGGCAAATCCCGAGTCGTCATTCTGGCGCGTACTCCCTCCGATCGCCGCCGTAACGCCGGGATAGGCGGCCAGCACGCCGCCCACCTCGATCACCGGCAGCGTCGCCGCCGCCGCCGCCGGCCATCGCAAGGTGCCGAGCGCCGGAACCCTGCGCTTCAGATCGGCCCAGCCCTGGACGCCGAGCGCCTTGATCACACCGTGGGGCGCTGCTTCGCGTGCCGCGCCGACCGTGAACCGGCCACCATCCCACCCGACCGAGCCGGCCGCCGCACAAAGTACCTGCGGAGATTTCCCGCCCTCCCCCTCGCGAAACACCTGCAGGCGTTTTTCGCCCGTGTCGCGCGCGACAAACACAAGTCGGCATCCGCCCAGCGTCATGCCATCCGGGAGCGCAGCGTACTTGGATTTGATGATCTCGACGAGCGCTTCCAGTTGCTGCAATTCCGGGTCGCGCCCATCGCCGCCAAAACTGCGCAGCACCTGCCGCAGCGTCCGCACGGCCGCATACCGTGGAACATCGAAGGTTGGCGTGCCCGGCAGCAGAAGCTCGGCGTAGACGCCGCCGTGCCATTCGACGGAACGCACGAAGCGGGTCGTTTCACCCTCCTGTTCGCAGGCCAGATGATCGATCCACTCCGACGCATCCGCGAGCCGACGAGCACTCAATGCGATCATCCCCGCACCAATTCCGAGATCGGCCAGCGTTTCGAGCGCCTTGCGGATGCGGACCCGTTCGAAGCGCGCGTCCTCGTTGCTCGGGTCGTCGACCCAGGCGCCGCCCACGGACGTCATCGTCTCGACCAGCCTCCGCTTGGAAATCGCGAGGAACGGCCGGACGATGCGAACATTGCCAACGTCCGCAACCTGGGACCGATCGTCCGCGGCTACGTTCGCCGCCATCCCTTTCAACCCATCCAGCCCGCTGCCGCGTCCGAGCCGCATCAGGACCGTTTCGGCCTGATCCTCGAGATGATGCGCCATGACCAGAACGCGCGTCGGACTGCGCGCACCGCATGCGGCCTCCACGGCTGCGGGTTCAGTGGCGACGAGATCAATCATTAGCCTTCGGCGGGCGGTGCGCGCCGCGTCCTGCACACCTGTCGCCGGCTTTTCGCCCTCCCAACGCAGCACGGCGCACGGAATGCCGAGTCGTTCCGCGGCCTCACGCACGAGAGCGGCGTCACGCCCCGAATTGGCGCGCAATCCATGATCGACGGTCAGCACAAGGACCGGCGGCAAGCGCGTGATGTCGCCATCCATCGCGGCGATCCAGCCATGCGGCGGCGATCCTGGACCGCCGATCCATGTTCGCGCGGATGTGAGCGGCACCGACCGCGCGTTCTGCGAACGCAAATTCAGCCACCGCGCGACGAGATGCATCAGCGCCATGCTGTCGACGCCGCCCGATACGGCGAGAGCCAGCGGGTCTTGACCAAGAGGAGCGAAAAGCCCGTCGAGTTCGTCGTCACCGATCGGACCGGACCGGCTCGCAACCCCGCGGCTCATGGCTTCGATCTGAGCTTCGAGCTAGGCACCACGTCGGTTACCATCACGAACAACCGATGCGCTGCCGTTCGCTCTGGGCGCGCGCCTTCACATGGGCGGGGGCGTTTGGAAACTTGTTGCCGAGTTCGCCGTAGGACAGGCACGCCTGATCCTTCTGCCCGAGACGGTCGAGCGACATGGCGAGCTTCAACAGGCTGTCCGGCGCCTTGGCACTCTTGCCGTAGGTTTGATAGCCCTTGAGGAACGCGCCTGCCGCCGCTTTGTACTGGCCGCGAACATAGTGCGACTCGCCCAGCCAATACTGCGCGTTGCCCGCCAACCCGTCGCCCGGGTAGCGCTTCAGGAAATCGTCGAATGCCGCTTCGGCCGCGCCATAGTCCTGTTGCAGCAGATGGCCATAGGCCGCTTCGTAAAGCTGCTTGGCGCCGGGATCGCTTATCGCAGACGCCGGCGGCGGCGTCACCGCTGCCGGCTGACGCGTCGCGGGTGGCAGGGTAGCACCCTGGTTCGACTGTCCGGCGATCAACCCGCCGATCGCGTCGCCATCCGCATCGCCGGGCGTGACGACAGTGGAGCCAAAACCGCCAGCGTCCGGCCGTCGCGACGGCTGAAGCGCCACCGCGCCCGCACCGCCCGGGCGACCCGATAACTGCTCGATCTGCGCCGTAAGCGCGCGGATCTGGGTTTCCACACCATCGAGGCGCGCCGTGTCCGCGCCGGAACCGCCGTTTGAGCGCCATGCCGGCGCGGCTGCTGCGGCATTGCCGCCGCCGCCCGCCTTGGCCAGCGACTCGAGCGTGCCGATGACCACCTGCAAATCTACGAGTTGTTCCTCGAGCGCCTCGACGCGCTGACGCAAGCCAGCATCTCCGCTCGCGGTGGATGCGCCACCTGCAGCTTCGCCTTGCCCCTTGGCGGGCGCCCGCTTCTGCTGCGACGCTGCGGGCGTTCCTCCCGGAGCTCCCGGTTTTGCAGGCGCCGCCTGCGCCACGACGAACCGATGGTCCGGCACGCGCGCCATACCACCTGAGGCTTCGGTGGCAACCGCCATATCCGCACCTGCCGCCAACGACGCCGCAGCGAGTAACCCTGCGATTCCGCGACGCCGTCTCTGCTGCGTTTCTGCCGTCATATCGTCCATACCGCCTTCACCTGCCGGCCGTCTCATGCGAGTCTCGCAACTCGCGCGCAACCGTCACCGGATTCGTTCGTGCCGATCATGCACGATCTTCCGCATTTCGCCGTGACCTGCGCGCAACGTTCGCCAAGGGTTGGGTCGTTCGCCCCAACTTGTCAACGAGAGGCGACTTGTAAACGTGAGGCGTCACCGTGGAACCGGCATCCGGCGGCTGCCGTCGGCCTCGCCTGCTCGCGGAGGGACAATGCCCGGCACGCGCGTGCGATCCAGCCCTATTCGTTCTCCCGAACCGACGGCGTGCACAACCACGATTGCGCGCCGGTTCTGCGCCATGCACGACGGCTCATTACACACGGCGAGACGATCCTCGCGCCCACGCGACACGACGGCAATCCGCCGTGCGTCGACGCCTTCTTCGATCAGCCGTTCGCGCAGAGCTTCCGCGCGCTCCAGCGCAAATCTGGTGTTTTGCTCGGCGGTGCCGCCGTCATCGGCGTGTCCCTCGATGGTGACCCGCAGTAACGGGTTCTGCCTCAGCCACTCGGCCTGCGTCGCGATGACGGTCCGCGCCCGCGTGCCGATCTCGGCGCTGCCGGATCCGAAAAACACGCGATCGCCGACCTCGCGGCGCAGAATGTCCTCGGGCGTTTGCGGTACGGAGGATTCGCCGGTCAAAAAGTTGCGGCGCTGAGCCGGGGTGATTTGCCGGCTCGGATCGCCAGCCGGAACATCCGCAGCACGGCGAACGACGTTGCGCGTCTCAGCCCGGTCCTGGGCCTGGCCGGAGCGGATTTCGAACGTCCCGATCAACTTCTCGCCGGTGCGCACGTCATCGGCAACAACCGGGGAAGCGATGGGCATCGCGACGCTCGCCGCGATCGCCAAGCACAAACCGGCCGCGCGCAGGGCTGAGCCCCGGCTGCCGGCCTTTGCGCCCAGCATCGGAAGCTTCATCAAGCATCGCGATTTTGGCAATGAACCGTCGAGCGGCCAGATCATGGCGTCCTGCATGTGTCTGCACGACAGCGCCCCGCCGTCTGTTTCGACCGTGACCGGTCATTGCGGCCAAACTTTGCCGGGCCGTCCGGTCTCATCCGCACTCGGAGAGCCGGAAACAGCCAACGCCACAAACAAAAAACCGGCGGGCCAGAGGGTCCGCCGGAATGTCCGGTTGGTCATATTCAGATGTTCGCCTCGCATCCGGCCACGCGAACGGCCGGTGCCAGTGCCAGTACTCGTGCTAGCGCAACCGCGGCCGTCAGCTCGCGGCCCCGCGCCCATTCAGCACCGTCTGCGCGCGCCGGTTCTGCGACCAGCACGAAATATCGTTGCACACCGCGACCGGGCGCTCCTTGCCGTAGGAGATCGTGCGCAGCCGCGATGAGCTGACGCCGTTCTGGGCGAGGAAACCGCGGACGGTCGTGGCGCGGCGCGCACCCAGTGCGATGTTGTACTCACGGGTGCCGCGCTCGTCGGCGTGACCTTCGACGGTGATGGTGAACTGCGGATACTGCTGCAACCAGCGCGCCTGCTTCTGCAGCGTTGCCTGCGCCTCGGGCGTGAGATCGCTCGAGTCGCTCGAGAAGTAGACGATGTCGCCGACGTTGACGGCGAAGTCGCGCTGCGTGCCCGGCGTAACGGGACCGCCCTTGCCTCCGCGACCGTTGAGTTCCGCGCTATCGGGCTGAAGCTCCTTGTTGGCGCAGGCCGAAACGGCCAGACCAGCCAAGAGCATTGCGGCGATGCGCGCGGCGCCTGTCAGTCGGCCTCCCTTGAGCCGGCCGGCCGCGAGCCTAATCGACGCTGCCATAGTGAACCCCTTTCATTCCCTGAAGCGCAGAGGCGTTCCCGCTCATTGCGCCGTCAAAATGATCCCGACTGTCGAGCATCTACCGCGCCCGGCGCGCGAAAATGTGGCCGACGTCACAAAAATACGCAGCGAAACGCCGCATGCGGGCAAAACACTTCGGCCAGACCCGCAAACCCGCCGACTGAGCTATCGGACATACGGAGTCGCGAGCCGCGGCGCCATCCGTCGGGCGCGCAACGCTGTGGATAGCGATGCACAACCGCCGCAACCGTGGCATGCGCGCGATGCGCACCGCCCCGGCGAGATCCAGCCTTCCCACCAACGAATCGCGCGGGTTCAAGGTTCTGGCGCACAGCACGGCCGGCTTGAAACACGAGGCCCAAAATACAAAAGACCGACCAGTTCCCGCGGTTGCGGACACTGGTCGGTCTTATGTCACGTCGGTCATCCACCGCTTGCGCGGTATCGAACCGGAGCCGCTTAGCGAGCTGCCTGGGCAGCCGCGGGAACCTCAGCGCCGAGCTTCATCGGCGAATGGGGAACCTCTTTGCGGCACGCGCCAAGAGCAACAGCCGCAACGATCGTGGCGACGATAAGAGCGCCCTTCATTGGAAATTCTCCTTTGCTGTTCTTGGCTATCGGGCCGTACGTTAGCGAGCCACCGTCGCAGCGGCAGGCACGTCGGCACCGAGCTTCATCGGCGTATGCGGAACTTCACGACGGCACGCTCCAAGAGCAACGGCCGTCACAACCGCCGAAATAACGATCAGCCCCTTCACACCCTGCATGGTCAATCTCCTGATACTTGTTCGGCACTAGCCACGTACTGGGGTAAAGGCAGCCGCCGGTTCGATCAAGAACTGAGGGACCTATCCGCCTGTTTTGCAACGCAAGAGATGCGAAAATGACACGCGAGACATTGCTGCCCCGTACCCCCGCCGGAGGCAATCGTAACTGCACTCAATTCATTGATTTCGATCAACAAAGCATACCCCCGCGATGCTGCGGGATTGCCAAGTTCCGGCACCGCGGGAGATAGCATTCAATTGAGCACAGGCGACCACGCCGGGTCCGAGGCGAACGACGGAGTCTGGACGACTCGCTCGTTGTAGCCCGTGAGATCGACCGAATAGATTCGCGGCCCGGCGCCCGCGCCCTGCCCTTCGCGGAAGAACATCAGCACGCGGCCGTTGGGCGCCCAGGTCGGCCCCTCGTTGTGAAAGCCCTCGGTCAGGATGCGTTCGCCCGAGCCGTCGGGGCGCATCACGCCGATCAGGAACCGGCCGCCAAGTTGCTTGGTAAACGCGATGTAGTCTCCGCGCGGCGACCAGACAGGCGTTGAATAGCGGCCGTCGCCCGAACTGATCCGGCGCACACCGGACCCGTCCGAGTTCATCGTGAAAATCTGCTGGGTGCCGTCACGGTCGCTCTCGAATGCGATCTGCCGCCCGTCGGGCGAAAAACACGGCGCGGTGTCGATCGCATTCGAGCTGGTCAACCGCCGGGTTTGGCGGCTCTTGAGGTCGAGTTCGTTGATCGACGAATTGGCGCCGTCCTGAAGGCTCATGACGATGCGCTGACCGTCAGGCGAGAATCGCGGCGCGAACGTCATGCCCGGAAAGTCGCCGACGACCTGCCGCTGCCCGGTCTCCAAGTTCATCAGCACGACGCGCGGCTGGTCACGCGTGTACGACATGAACGCGATTTCCTGCGTCGTCGGCGAGAACCGCGGCGTCAGCACCAGTTCCTGACCCTGGCTCAGCAGCCGGACGTTGGCGCCGTCCTGGTCCATGATCGCGAGGCGCTTCACCCGCTTTTCCTTCGGGCCTGTCTCGTCGACATAGACCACGCGCGTATCGAAATAGCCCTTCTCGCCGGTCAACCGCTCGTACACCTGATCGGCGATGATGTGCCCGACCCGGCGCCAGTTCTGGGCCGCTGTGGCGAACCGCTGGCCGGCAAGCTGTTTGCCCGATGCGACGTCCCAGAGCCGGAACTCCGTCGAAAGCCGCCCGTCAGCGCCGCGCGTCACGCGACCCACGACCAGAGCGTCGGCGCGAATCGCTCGCCAATCGGGGAACCGCGGCGCGGCGTTGAGATCACGGATCTGTTCGAGATACGACGCGCGGTCGAGGGGGCTGAACAGACCCGAGCGCTCGAGATCACCGACGACGACGTTGGCGACATCGCTCGCGAGCTTGGGATCGTCACTGAGGAACAACGGAACGGCGATCGGGATTGGCGCGATCGTGCCTTGCGTGGTGCGCCCCGAGAGACCGCCGCCAGCGGTTATGCCGCCCCCCCCGCCCCCGGCACTACCGCCACCGCCATTGCCTGCGTTCCCGGCAGGCGGCGCGACCGGCGTTCCGCCCTGCGCGCGCAGCTGTCCATCGAGTCCGCCGCCTCCACCCTGGCTGGCGGGCGGCCGATAGCTGTCATCGCGCCGCTGCGCCTCAGCCGTCGTCATCGGACCGATCAAAGTCAATGCTACGACGGCCGCCAGCATCGGTCGCAACGCGGACAGATAAGGTGCGGACCGTGCCGGACGCGGCGTCAGATGGCTTCCGTTGCTCAGTCTCACGGCATCGGTCATCGCAATTCCTGTTGTGCTCGTCATCGTAATTTCAAGTCGTAGACTAGTTGCGCCGCGCCGGCTCGTCTCAACCACATGCACCGAAAAAGCGGGACGACCGATGCGTCTTCGCGGAACCATTGGCTAGAACATCTGGCGCGGATCGAACTCCCAGTCGGTGATGTTGCCCCATGCGGCATACTTGTCGGTGGGCAGGCGGAACGGCGCGCAGGTTCTGACCGCGCGCAACGCCGCCTCCGCAGCAACCTGGAAAGCCGGGCTATTTTGCGGCTGGAGCACGCGCGGATCGCCGTCGAGCGACCCATCCGGACGCATTTTCCAGGCGAGCCGAACGATCGGCGTATCGGGGCCGCCGCCGCCACCCGGCAAACGCCAGCACTGCTTCAACTGGGCGTTAAGCTGTCCTTTCAAGATGTCCGCCTCGCGCGCTGACAGCACCTGATCCTTGCCGTCCGTCGTGCCGGCGGTGCGGCCGGTGTGCTTGGTGTCCGGATTGGTGCCCGCCGCCTGCTGGCCGCGTTTGGTCGGATCCTTGTCGAGCAGCGCCTTCTGCTGCGCGTCGTCGGGAGCCTTGGCGATCGCCTGGGCCAACTGTTCGAGGTTGAGTTCCTTGGTCTTGGCATCTTCCTTGGCTTTGGCCAGCGCCTTCGCCTTGGCGTCCGCCTTGGCTTTGGCATCAGCCTTGGCCTTGGCGTCCGCCTTCGCCTTGGCATCCGCTTTCGCTTTGGCCTCGGCGCGTGCCTTCTCCTCGGCTTCCTTGGCTTTCCGCTGCTCCGCAGCTTCCTCGGCCTTGCGCTGTTCCTGCTCGAGCCTTTCCTCGAGCAGCCGCTTCTCCTCAGGCGTCGGTCCTGGCGCGGGCTCGGGCGGTGGCGGCGGCGGTTCCTTGGCCAGCGCGGCGATCTTCTCCTCGATGGGATCGGGCTTCGGCGGCTCGGGCTTAGCGGGCTCGGCCTTCGCAGGTTCTGGCGGCGGCGGGGGCGGCTCTGCGGCTGGCGGTGGTGGGGGCGGCGGCGCGGCGGTCTGCTGCGGCTTCTTGGTGTCGAGCTTCGAATTGTCCGGCGACGGCGTATCCTTGGGCTTGGCGTCGAGTTCCTTGGCGTACTCGTCGCCCTGCTTCATCCGCGTCAGCTCGGACGGCGTCACGATGGCGACGGAAATCGGCACAGCCTCGTCCGCCTTCAACTCGGGTGTGCCCTGGATCGTGATCAGTGCCCACGCCAGGATCCCGAGATGCAGAAGAAACGAGATGGCCAATCCCACCTGCACCGCGCCTCAGCCTCCGTCTTCCACCTCGGTCACGAGCGAGACTTTCTTGAACCCGCCGGCGCTGATGCGCCCCATGACCTTCATCACCACTCCGTACGTCGTGCCCTTGTCGCCGCGCACGTAGATCGGCTCTTCCTCGCCCTTCCGGTTCTGCGCGATCGACTTCAATTTGGCCGCCAGCTCGTCGAGCTTGACCGCCGTCTCGCCGATGTACACGTCGCCGTTGGCCTTGACCGAGATCGCCAGCGGCTCCTGCTTCGGCTGCTCGAGCTGTTTGCCCTTCGATTGCGGCAATTCGATCGGCACGCCGACCTGCAACAGCGGGGCCGCGACCATGAAGATGATCAGCAGCACGAGCATCACGTCGACGAACGGCGTCACGTTGATCTCGCTCATCGGCGCACTTCGGCGTCCTCGCCTCCTGCGTCCGCCACTGCCGCCGGTATTGACCTTGAGGCTCGCGCCCATGCCGTGTCCGCCTTAGCGCTGGATTAGCTTCTGACGTCGATCTGGCGCGACACGATGGCCGCGAACTCGTCGGCGAAGGCTTCGAGCCGGTGGCTGATCTGCGCCGAGTCGGCCTGGAACTTGTTGTAGAAAACAACGGCGGGGATCGCCGCCAGAAGACCCAGCGCGGTCGCGAAGAGCGCCTCCGCGATACCCGGTGCGACGACCGCGAGATTTGTGTTTTTCGAAACCGCGATGGCCTGGAAACTCGTCATGATGCCCCAGACCGTGCCGAACAACCCGACGAACGGGGCAGTCGATCCAACGGTCGCGAGGAACAGAAGCCGGCGGTCGAGCCGCTCCATCTCGCGGCTGATGGTGACGTCCATCACCTTCTCGACGCGCATCTGGATGCCGCCGAGCGCACGGATGTTGCCCTCGACCGAGCGCTTCCACTCCCTCATGGCGGCGACGAACAGCGCGCCCATGGTGATTGTGCGGCCGCGCGACAAATTCGTGTAGAGTTCGTCGAGCGATTGACCCGACCAAAACAGCTGCTCGAATTTATCGGCCTCCAGCCGCGCGCGGCGGAACGCGAACAGCTTTTCGATGATGATGGCCCACGACCAGATCGATGCCAGCAAAAGCCCGACCATCACGCCCTTGACGATGGGCGACGCCTGCAAGAACAGCTCGATGAAGTGTACGCCGCCTCCGTGCGCCGGATCGAGCGTGCCCTTCATAAGTTCCGTCGGATTCATGATTTTGCCCGTGTTATCGCCAGCGGCTGCGGCGCTGATAGAGCGGAGATGGTCCCCGCACCCGCCAACACCACTTACGGCCGTGCGCCGGAGCGCCCGCCACTCATAAACTCAACCCGAGCAGAGGTGCCCCGATCCGCTGCCGCCACCAAGCTGGCATGTTGCCGCGCAATATGACCAAACAACGACGCGAGATCCCATCTTTTAGGCGTTCAAGAGCGCGCCTTTTCAACAGAATAGCGCCGTGTCTCGCCCAAAACCGGCGCTCAGGTGCCGTGCGCGTCGATCAGATCGCGCCATGTGCCGCTTTCCGGGTCGTATGCGAGGATCTCACCCGTGTTCATGTCGTACACCCAGCCGTGCACGTTGATCTTGCCGGCGACGAACCCTGACCTCACGATCTCATAGGTCATCAGATTGTCGAGCTGGAACTGCACATGCGCCTTGACCGTCGCCGTCAGGCGGTCCTCGCCTGTGAACTTCGCCGCCGCCATCAGCTTGTGCGCCGGCCGCGTATAATCGACCCAGCGGCCGAGATGCGCCTCGCGCCCCGGAGGAATGGGTTCGAGGAGTGCCTGGATGCCGCCGCAGCCGGTATGTCCGCAGACCACGATATCGTCGATGCCGAGGTGTCCGAGCGCGTATTCGATGGCCGCGCCGACCGCATCGTCGGCGGCGTCCGCCGGCGGAACGCAGTTGGCGATATTGCGCACCTCGAACAGTTCGCCGGGATCGGCTTGAGTCAGCTGCGCCGGCACGACGCGGCTGTCCGAGCACCCGATCCACAGCAAGCGCGGCTTCTGCTTCTTCGTCGCCAGCGCCTTGAAGAACGCGCGGTCACGATCGTAGTGCTGACGGAACCGCTGATACCCCTCGACGGCGTCCTTGATGTCGAGATCGACGCCGCCCGCGTCCTTCTCCGTCGTCATGCCGTCCCCCGTCAACCATTGCACCAACTTTCCCGACCGCTATCATCGAGATACTTCGGTACAATGTCTACTCGGGTCGAGGCTGGTGATGGCATGTGCGTAGCCGCGATGAAGGCAGCCATAACGGAATTCGAGGTGGCGATCGCTCCGCCGCCTCACGATGGGCGCGCCGAGTCCGACGAGACCCAGCAACTGGCGCGATTGCTGGCGGCACTCGACGGGTTGGCTGTTGCCTATCATGCGACAAAGACCACGCGCGCCGACGCCGATCATCCCCATGCACCTCGTTCAAACTACAAACAGCTCAGGTCTGAACTCGGCGCGACTTTCCCTTCGTTCGGCCTTTACGCCGTTGTCACGCCGCTCCCCGATCCAGATACAGAGATCCTAATGGGCGATGCAATCGACGACCTTTCAGACATCGCGGGAGAACTTCGCGAGGTGGGCTGGAGATTGCGCAATACGACGGCGGAAGATGCCGCCTGGACCTTCCGCTTCGGCTTCGAGCATCACTGGGGCCGCCACTTGGCGGACGTCCGTAGTTACCTGCACTTCGTGCTATTCGGCTGCTAGGGCGCCGCCCCGCCGAACGCGGCGCGGATCACCTCCGACAGACGGAGCGGCTTGCCGGACACCGCGACCAGCACCAGCACGACCTCGGCCTCGAACAGTCGCTGACCGTCGCGCATCACCGTCTGCGTCAGCGTCAGTGAAGCGCCGCCGATCTCTTTCACCCGCGTCTCGACCTCGAGCAGGTCGTCGATACGGCCGGGCCGGAAGTAATCCATGTTCATGCGGCGGACGACGAACGCCGCCGGTTCGTGGCTGTCGCTGCCGTCGATCAAGCGGCGCGCGTCGTGGCCGAGTAGACGCAGGAAGTCCGAGCGACCGCGCTCGCACCAGCGGACATAGCTCGCATGGTAGACGACCTGCGCGAAGTCGGTATCCTCGAAATAGACCCGCACTGGCAGCACATGGTGGCGACCCGTCGCGTCCTCGACAATGCGGCCCGCGATATCTGGCCAGTTGCGCGGAACATGCGGCGCCGGATTTGTCTCAGTCGGTTTTGTCTGTGTCATCGCGCCCGTGTCGCATCCGGCGCGGCGCGAAGCAAGGGCTCCGCGATGAGACCAATGATCGAGACCATCAACGCTTCTTGCGCAGGATGACGCGGCAACGGCGGTTGAACTCGACGCGCGGGATCGGCGTCGACTTCGACCAACCTTCCTCGCATTGCTCGGCGTCGAGCTTGACCGGCAGCGAGTTGCTCGGTCTCCGCGTGATCGGAACCTGCGGCCTTGGAGCGAGCGCGTTGGGTTGCTGATAGGGCTCGATGCGCGGCCACACCGGAGTTCCGATGCCCGCACCCGGCTTGCCGGAGTAATTCGGGATCGGCTTGGCGTAGGGATCGGCGGGAACGCCCATGGGCGACGGCACGTACTTCCCGTCGCGGTCGTATTGGGCGCGCGCGGGGCTGGCCAACGCCCAGACTGCGACGACCCAGACTGCGACGACCATGAGAGCGATGATCATCGTCGCCGATAGATCTGAAGTCTGTTTTATCATGACTGTCATGTCGGGGTTCGTCGTGTCTCGCGCAAGATATGCTCTCGCACGACAACGCACCAGACGGGGATCGGTTCAGCCCGCCACGCCGGCTTCGAGATCCACGACGACGATTTCCGGCGCAGAGCCGAACCGCACCGGAATGCCCGACAGCCCCAGTCCGCCCGACACCACGAGGTTGCGTCCGTCCTCGACGATATGCCCGTAGGCGTAGCGCCGACCGAATTTCGATGGCACGACCGGTGCAAACCCGGCGATCCTGATCTGCCCGCCGTGCGTGTGCCCCGAAACCGTCAGGGCAACCCGGTCCGGCACGTCCGGGAAAATATCCGGCTCGTGCGCCATCAGGATTACCGGTGCGCGGTCCGTCACCTGGCGCAACGTGCCGTCGAGATCATGGACACCCGTGTAGTCGCGCTTACCGCGCAGCGCGAAGCTGCGATATTCTTCGGGCTTCGGCCAGAACGCCCACTGGTCGCCGAGCCCGGCAATCCAGAACGGCTGGCCGTTCTTGCGGAAGCGCAGCGCTTTGTTCTCATAGACCGGGATACCAGCCGCCTCGAGCGCACGACCCGCCGCGGTCGGCCCCTTGCGCGCGCGCTGCACGTCGATCTCGGCCCACCAGTCGTGATTGCCGAGCACCGCATGCACCCCGAGCGGCGCCTTGAGCCGCGCCAACGCGGCCGCCCACACGATATCCGGCACCGGACGCCCGAAGCGGCCGATGCGATGCCCCGCCACGTAATCGCCGAGAAGCAGCACCGCATCCGCACCGAGAGCGTTGGTCTCGGCGACGATGTGCTCGATGCGCTCCTCGCCGGTCCACGGCTCGACCGCGTGCAGATCGGCGATGATCGCGAGCTTGAGAGAGAGCCCAGGCGGCCAGCCCGTGGGCGTGATGCGATACCGCGTGACGTTCAGCCGGAACGGCTCGGCCAGCGCGTACCCGCCGAGAGCCATGCCGGATACGCCGAGCCCGGCCATCCACTTGAGCAACGTGCGGCGCGAGATCACATCTTCCCCGCAGCGCTGCCGTCGTCGCCGTCGTCGAACATCGGCAGCTCGGGAATAGCCCCCCGCGAAGGCCCCGACATGCCGAGGTGCCGATAGGCTTTCATGGTCAAGACGCGGCCGCGCGGCGTGCGCCCGATGAAACCCTGCTGCAGCAGATATGGTTCGACGATTTCTTCCAGCGCGTCGCGCGGTTCGCTCAGCGCCGCTGCCATGGTCTCGATGCCGACCGGGCCGCCGTCGTAGGTCTTGGCGATGCAGTTGAGGTAGCGATGATCGAGCGCGTCGAGGCCCTCGTTATCCACTTCCAGCATCCTCAGCGCCTTGTCGGCGACGGCGGCGTCGATCATCTCCGCACCTGCCACCGCCGCAAAGTCGCGCACGCGTCGCAAGAGACGCCCGGCGATACGCGGCGTGCCCCGCGCCCGCCGTGCAATCTCGCGTGCGCCGTCGCGCGCCATCGGCGCACCCAGCACACGTGCGCCGCGCGAGACGACGAGTTCTAGTTCGTCGATGGTGTAGAAGTTGAGCCGCACCGGGATGCCGAAGCGATCGCGCAGCGGATTGGTGAGCAATCCCGCCCGCGTCGTCGCGCCGACCAGCGTGAACTTCGCGAGATCGATCCGCACCGAGCGGGCCGCCGGGCCCTCGCCGATGATGAGATCGAGCTGATAGTCCTCCATCGCCGGATAAAGAATTTCCTCGACCGCCGGGTTGAGGCGATGGATCTCGTCGATGAACAGGACGTCGCGGTCTTCGAGATTGGTGAGAAGCGCCGCTAGGTCGCCTGCCTTCGAAATCACCGGTCCAGAGGTGGCGCGGAAGCCGACGCCCATTTCCTTGGCCATGATCTGCGCCAGCGTCGTCTTGCCGAGCCCGGGCGGCCCGGCGAACAGCACATGATCGAGCGCGTCACCGCGCGCTTTGGCGGCCTTGATGAAAATCTCGAGGTTGGCGCGCGCCTGCTCCTGGCCGATGAACTCGCCCAGCGACTGCGGACGGATCGTCGCCTCGAAGGCGTCCGCTTCCTTCTTCGCTCCGGTCACGAGGCGGTTGTCGGTCATGGTTTGTTCGTGGCGGTATTCGCGCGCCCCGTCAAGCGCGCGCCGGCCACATGCCGCACCGATGACAGATCACCGCTTCTTGGCCGGCTGCAACTTGCGCGGTTTCTGCGGCAGGTGGCGAAGGCTCGACATGAACCGCACGCCGGCCTCTGTATCGCTGGTCCACTGCAACTGGCAGTCGACCTCGATCTGCTCGCGGTCGAGCAGCATTTTAAAGGTCTTCGGCAGTCCGGACGGCGAACCGACGACGTTCGATCTTTGGACCTGCAGCGCGATCCGCGCGCCCGTTGCCGACAGATCGCGGATCACGCACGGCACCGAGCCCTGCAGTCGGTCGCTAATGATGGACCCGCTGAGGATCGACGTTTTCCGGAGCGCCCAGCGGCGCTCATCGGCAGCCGCCGTCGCATTGACCAGAGACGCGCGTGCAGAGATCGCCGCGATCCGTTCCTGCAGGGACAAATCAAGCTCCGGGCAGACTAACTCCCCGTCCATCTTGCCGAGGAGAGTATAGTTTCGCCGAAGTCCGTTAATAAATCGCAACATACCGTGGACACGGATTGTTTTGATAGGCTGAGAGGCGAACGGCCTCAGTTCGAAGCGTTTAACGCCGTGCCCAAATAGGAAAAGGCGGCGCACGTCGTCCGCGCCGCCCCGACATGCACGACCCGCTGCTGGATCAATTCACCCGCTTCCAAGTCTCGCCCGAGCAGAGCACGCCGCCGAGCGCGCAGCCTTCGAGCTTCAAGCCGCCGCCCTCGAGCGTGACATAGCCCGAGTAAGTGTTGCCGTTGTCGGTGTTGAGCAGGTTGCCCTGCCACTTGTTGTCGCCGGTCTTCTTGGCGCCCGACATGATGACCTTGCCGACGGTGCCCTTTTTGGCAGCGTCCTTGACGGCGGTGATCTTGGCGCACAATCCGCCGCCGCAGCTATAGAAGTTGACTTGCGTGCCCGTAGACGGGCGCACCCACGTACCATACGGATCGGCGGCCGAAGCCGAACCAGCCGCGATGACGATTGCCAACCCTGCAAGGGCGGCGACTGCGATTTTCTGCATGACGTTGTCACTCCCGGGACGTTGAACGATCGCTCAAGCGGGCGGTTCCATCCGCCTCTGAGAGTTTACCTTAACGTAAAGTTAACGCGCTGTCCCACGTCACTACGACGGCGGCGTGGAAAGACTGTCGTAACGCGCGGGAATGAGCGCAATGCGCACGATCCGCTGCACGTCCTGGCAGTGGTTTCATGCACCGCGGCGTCGGATATCCTGTACCGCCTGTTCGAGCGCTTCGAGAAATCGCGAACGATCTCGCGGCGTGAAGCTGGCGTTGAAACCGCGACTTTCGCCGGTTTCGCGCAGGTGCCGGTTCAAGTCACGCATGGCGAGCGCCATGCCGATGCCGGCCTGAGTGAATGGCTTGCCGGTCTTGTCGATCACCCGCGCACCGGCCGCGAGGCATCGCGCGGCGAGTGGAATGTCCTGCGTCACCACGATGTCGCCCGCCACCGCGCGCTCGGCGATCCAGTCGTCCGCCGCGTCCGCACCCTCGGCGACGATGACACGATGCACGAGCTCGCCTTCGGGCAGGCGCATCCAGCTATTGGCGACGTAGCTCACCGGAATGCCGTGGCGGGCGGCAACCTTCAGCGCCTCCTCCTTCACCGGACACGCGTCTGCATCGACATAGATGTGCATCGAGCGGCCCCTACCGCGCCAGTTCCTTGAGGCCGCGCCGGATCAACTTCGCGGTATCGGCGTCGGGACCTAGCTCCTTGACGGCCACTGCCACCGCCTGGCTCGCCTGCATCGGGTTGTAGCCGAGGTTGGTCAGCGCCGACATCGCCTCCGCCGCCGCGTTGCCTTCGGGCGGAGCCATCATCGTGCCGCCCGCCGCCGCGCCGCCAGACTGGTTCAGCCCGGCCACCGACAAGGCCGGCGCCTTGTCCTTCAATTCAGACACGATTCGCTGCGCGAGCTTCTTGCCGACACCCGGAGCCTGCTCCACCGCCGCCCAATTGCCGAGCGCGATAGCGTTGGCGAGATCCGGCGGCGACAGCACGCCGAGCACGCCGAGGCCGACCTTGGCTCCGACACCCTGAACGTTCTGCAACGTGCGAAACCAGCTGCGCTCGACCTCGCTCGAAAAACCGTAGAGGCGGATCGCGTCCTCTCGCACGTGCGTGTCGATGGTCAGCGTCACCTCGTCGCCCGCCTTGAGA
Organism: Hyphomicrobium sp.; assembly: GCA_022843145.1. Taxonomy (GTDB): domain Bacteria; phylum Pseudomonadota; class Alphaproteobacteria; order Rhizobiales; family Hyphomicrobiaceae; genus JAKAML01. Next base: position 5,569 of record JALHOF010000009.1, on the reverse strand, counting down.
TTGCGCAACGTGCGCGACGACGCCTGAACCTCGTAGCCGACGCCTCCGACGTCGACGATCAGATGACTCTCGCCAATCGCATCGACCTTGCCGCGCAACTTGCCGATCATGAGCGTGCTGCCTCCTTCAAGGCCTGCAGGGCGCGCGCGTGCGGGCTCGTTCGGTGGTTGGCGTGGCAGATGGCGATGGCCAGCGCGTCGGCCTCGTCGGCACTTTCGAACTTTGCCTTGGGCAGCAGAAACCCGATCATCGCCTGGATCTGTTTTTTGTCGGCATGACCCGCGCCGACAACCGTCTTCTTGATCAGGTTCGGCGGATACTCGGCCACCCGCAAACCCTTCATGGCCGGAGCAAGAAGCGCCATGCCGCGCGCCTGACCGAGCTTCAATGTCGCGCGCGCGTTCTCGTTGACGAACGTCTCTTCAACCGCGGCCTCTGCGGGCTGGAACGCGGCCAGGACGCTCGAAAGCCCCTCGAAGATCTGCCGCAGCCGGTAGGCGAGATCGTCCTCGGCTTCCGAGGTGATGTGGCCAGACGCGACATAGACGAGGCGCACGCCGTCGCTTTCGACAACGCCCCAGCCGGTGCGGCGCAAGCCTGGATCGATACCGATGATGCGAATCGCTCGTCCGTTCATACCTCAGCGCATATCACAGCCGGCACCGACTGGCAGGTCTCACGATCGGCCGCGCGCGCCGCACACGGACCTTGCCCATGCCATCATCCGGCGTCATGGTGCGCCGATCCAACGTCTGCGGGACATCGCACCATGCCTTCGATCGCCAATCCGACACTGCTCGCCATCGGCATCGCCATCTTCATCCTCGGCATCCTTCTGCGGCGCTGGTCGAGCCGCCATAGCCTCACCGACCAGTTGACCGACGCCGCGTGGGAGGCAGTCAAGGCGCGCGACAGCGGCGTTATCGGACGCGAGGTGCGCGGCAAGCTTGACGAGATCAACCGTTCCGGCAGCAACTTCGGCAAGGCAAAGGCCGTCGCCGGGTACGGTTTCCGCCACGCGGTCGCGCAAGTCGTCGGTATCGCAGGTCTCGTCGCGCTGCTCGGGGGGCTCGTACTCAGTGCCCTGGGCGTGCTCTGGAAATAGCGCTGGACAACCGGCGCCGACGGTCAGCCCGGCGACCGGGGCGTCGAACGATTTCGGTGATACTCGAGGTGCGGCGCAATATCGACGGCAGCGTCGATAAACGGGCTATCGACGAGCGACGCTCGAAAAAACCGGTTGCGCGACGTGCGCATCTGCTCGTCCACGAACTCGGCCCACATGATGCGGCGGAGGTTGCGGGCGTAAGCATCGAAATGGAGCGAACCAAGCAGCACGGCCGATCCTCAGGCAGTCGAAAGACGAACTTATCGCGTCGACGATGGTACGCCCGACACGTTTCGCGATACTTCTGGAATTCGACGCAATTTTAAGTGTCTCGAGATTTTCGGCGCGGGTCAGCCCGCAGTCAGCTTGCCCAGAATCTCGTCGGAGACCTCGAAATTCGCGTAGACGTTCTGCACGTCGTCGTCGTCTTCGAGCCCGGCAATGAGCTTCAAGATCGCCTCGGCATGCTCCTCGCTGACCGGCGTCGTCAGGCTGGGCTTCCAGATCGCCTTGACGCTCGTGGCTTCCCCGATCGCCGCTTCGAGCGCCTGCGCGACTGTGCCGAGGTTGTCGAACGCACACATCACGACATGCCCCGTCGCGTCCGACACAACGTCGTCCGCGCCGGCTTCGATAGCCGCTTCCAGCACCTTGTCCGCCGAACCCGTTGAGGGCGGATAGGCGATCTCGCCGACGTGGTTGAACATATGCGACACGGCTCCGGTCGCACCCAGGTTGCCGCCGCATTTCGTGAACACCGAGCGGACGACGCCGCCGGTGCGATTACGGTTGTCGGTCAACGCTTCGACGATCACGGCGACGCCGCCGGGCGCGTAACCCTCGTAGCGCACACCCTCGAAGTTGGCGCTGTCGCCGCCCGATGCCTTCTTGATCGCGCGCTCGATGTTGTCCTTGGGCATATTCTCGGCGCGCGCCGTGGCGATGGCGAGCCGCAACCGCGGGTTCATGCCGGGGTCGGGCGAACCGGCTTTCGCCGCCACCGTGATTTCACGCGCGAATTTTGCGAACATCTTGGCGCGGACCGCATCCTTGCGGCCCTTCTTGTGCATGATGTTCTTGAAGGCTGAATGGCCGGCCATGTCGTCTCTTGCCTGCTGATGATGCTGGAATGCGCCCGACTAATGCGCGCGCCGGACCTTCCCGGTCAAGACTGCTCGGCTGCAGCGCTCGGCGCCCAGCCCGCCCTCAAGCCGCCCAGAACGCCGGCTCGAGAGGTTTCAGGACGCCACCCAGCCGGAGCGCGCCGACGTCCGTCGCGAGCCCCGTCTTGTCGTCGATCTCGACCGCGAGGCCGGAGATGGTCGCGGGGCCCGACGCTGGTTCGAACCGGCCACGCGGGATGCGCGTCAGAAACCGGTGCACCGGCTCCTCCGTCTCCATGCCGAGCACCGAGTTGTAGTCACCGCACATGCCCGCGTCCGACATGAACGCCGTCCCACCCGGCAGGATACGATCATCCGAAGTCGGCGCGTGGGTGTGAGTGCCGACGAGCACGCTGGCGCGGCCGTCGACGAAATAGCCCGCCGCCTGCTTCTCGCTCGTCGCCTCGGCGTGGAAATCGATCAGGATCGCGTCCGCGCCCTGCTTCAGCGGACAGGCCGAAAGCTCAGCGTCGATGGCGCGGAACGGGCAATCGAGCTCGGTCATGAAGATGCGGCCCATTGCGTTCATGACGAGCACGTCCATGCCGTTGCGGGCGCGCAACAGCGCGGAACCGCGCCCCGGCGTCCCCTTCGGATAGTTGAGCGGCCGGATCAACCGCTCCTGGCGGTCGATGTAGACGAGGGTGTCCTTCTGGTCGAAAGCATGATTGCCGAGCGTGACCGCGTCCGCGCCCGCGTCGATCAGATCGTTGAGAATCGCCTCGGTGATGCCGAACCCGCCCGCCGAGTTCTCGCCGTTGACGACCACGAAGTCGAGATCGTACCGCGCCCGCAATCCCGGCAGCGCCTCGACCACCGCCGACCGGCCCGATCGGCCGACCACGTCACCCAGAAACAGTAGTCGCAACCGCGTTCCCCTTCCCCCGCGCCCCGCGTTCGCGCCTGGAGCGAGGACTAGCTTTCACATTTCAATGGTCCCGACGGCGTCAGCACCCAATCGAGCGGCTCGTCATAATCGAGATGCGGAACCGCGTCTATTCCGAGCTCGTCGTAGGCGAGCCCCACGGCGACCACCGGTTTCATGGCCCGGAGCCGCTGCAGCGAACGGTCATAGAAGCCGCCGCCATATCCGAGGCGGTACCCGGCGCGATCGAACGCGAGCAGCGGAACGAGGACGACGTCCGGCTCGATCACCGGGGCCGACGGCAGCGGTTCGTGGATGCCCCACATGGTTTCCGCCATCCGATCGCCCGGCGCCCAGCGCCGGAAAACGAGCGGCTTGCCCTTTCCCTGCATCACCGGGAGGCCGATGATCATGGCCTCTCCATGCAGCCGCGCGACGAGTGGCGCAGGATCGATCTCGTCGCGGATCGCCGCGAAGGCGGAGACCATGGTGCCCGGAGCGATGTCGAGAAAGCCGAGGCCGTGAGCCGCGAGCCGGTCGGAGGCGGCGGTGCCCTGCCTGGCGTAAGCTGCCTTGCGGCGCTCGACGGAGGCGGCGCGCAAGAGCTTCTTCTCGATGGCGACGGGGTCGGGGTTCTCTGTCATGGATCGCATAAGAGCCCAGTCGAACCGGCTTCGTCCAATCCTGCGGATGCGCCACATGACGAGCGCGGACGCGGCCGATGGACGACCGGCGAAGTGAAGTGCCGCGGAAGCCGTCGGAACGATTGATCTCGCCGGGTCCCTACAAATGTAAGGTGGGCGCCATGTGACCGGAACCACGGCTCCAGCCAGGGACAGCTCCCAGGCAGATCTTATAGGCCCTGGAGATTCATGTGTTCCTAACGCGCTCCGCAGCGAAGGGAATGTAGGACTATTCGCCTGAAACGCAACCTATCTCGCGCGCGGGTGCGCAGGAAAAGGCGTCACCCGTTGCGAACATTTTTCCGGCTCCCATTCTCCGGCATCCATCACCCTGCGGATGTTTTCGGGCCCTTCGCCTGCGACTGCGGCATGGCGGGATGCCCGGACCCGCTGGTACCGGCCGGCTGCGAAGGACGCTGCTGCATCTTGCCCGCATTCTGCTGCGGCGCCTCCGGCTTGCCAACATCCGGCTTCGACGGATCTGGTCGCGCGGCTTCGCTCTTCGCCGCTCCGGGGTTGGTTTGTGGCGTTGGGTCGATACGCCCCGGAGCTGGCCGGACGCTATCCGGCTGTGAAGCGGCCGGTCCGGCGGCTTCGCGCAGCACGTCCGCCGCCGCTGCCAGCATCGCCTCGTGCGCCTCGCGCAGATCCATCAATTCATCGGCTAGAAGTACGGCGGCCATCAGCAGAATGCGCTCGTCGGCCGGCTGACCAAAATCGCGCGCGAGGTTTTCGACGCGGCTTTTGACGTCGCGTGCGAGTTCCGCGAGGCGCGGCTCCTCACCGTCGTTGCACGCCAGCCTGTACGTGCGGTTGTTGAGCGTGACCGAGACTTGCCCCATGTCGATTTGGCCCTATCCCGATGCGTTGTTCGCACACGCCGAACGCTTGCACTCCGTTTGAAGCAAGCGACTGCGGTACAGTGCCGCAATCTTGAGGCTCGAGACAGAGCCGGCGACCTACTCCGTGTCAGACATCGCCTTCGAGCACGTTATGGAGCGAATCGATAGCCCAATCAATGCGGTTGAGCGCTTGGGCTCTGATCTGTTCCAGATCGGCCACGCGCGACTGCGCTGTCTTGAGCTGCCGCTCCAGATCGGCCACCCGCGCCTTGAGCGCCTCGACCTCGGACAGGTTCGTAGCCGCGCCGGTCCCCAACGCCGCGCTCGCGCGCGGCTTCACGGAGGCCGCCGCTCCCGCGGTTCCCGCTGCTCGTCCTACTGGACGCTTGGCTTTCGCCGTATCCCGCTGCTGCACCATCGGCCGTCCTTCCGGCTTGAACCCGCCAGTTTGCCCTCTCGCAGGGTTCCGTGCATTCGACTCTGACAATACGAGCCGCATCGAAGCGGCGTCAACGTTCGACACGCACCCCGATTTTATTCTTGCCGCCTAAATCATGATCACATTCAGCGCATCCCCCGCCGATGACGCATTGACAGCATGCGGGAGCGAAGAATTAATGGCGCCGCTTTGCGAGCCCCTCGCAATGTGTTTTGCCAGCAGCCGGGATTATGGATCGCGGGCGCCGTCCCAGCCGTGCTGTTTGTTGCCAATCACCAGTGCACCCGCCGGAGGACAAGATGACTGTCAAAGTCGCAATCAACGGGTTCGGGCGGATCGGACGGAATGTTCTGCGCGCGATCGCGGAATCTGGGCGCACCGACATCGAGGTCGTTGCGATCAACGACCTTGGGCCGATCGAGACCAACGCCCACTTGTTCCGCTTCGACAGCGTGCACGGCCGGTTTCC
>JALHOF010000008.1 GCA_022843145.1 Hyphomicrobium sp. | reverse complement strand
CGAGCTGCCACAACGGGACGACCGCGCGCGGCAAACCGGCGGGCCACGTGCAGACCACGCAAACGTGCGAGACCTGCCACCGCAGCACCGCGAGCTTCTCCGGCGCGGCGTTCAATCACGCCGGCATCACCACAGGCTGCGCGAGCTGCCACAACGGGACGACCGCGCGCGGCAAACCGGCGGGCCACGTGCAGACCACGCAGGCGTGCGAGACCTGCCACCGCAGCACGGCGTCATTCTCCGGCGCGGCGTTCAATCACGCCGGCATCACCACGGGCTGCGCGAGCTGTCACAACGGGACCACCGCGCGCGGCAAGCCGACGGGCCACGTGCAGACCACGCAGGCGTGCGAGACCTGCCACCGCAGCACGGCCAGCTTCTCCGGCGCGGCGTTCAATCACACCGGCATCACCACGGGCTGCGCGATCTGTCACAACGGGACCACCGCGCGCGGCAAGCCGACGGGCCACGTGCAGACCACGCAGACGTGCGAGACCTGCCACCGCAGCACCGCCAGCTTCTCCGGCGCGGCGTTCAATCACACCGGCATCACCACAGGCTGCGCGAGCTGCCACAACGGGACGACCGCGCGCGGCAAACCGGCGGGCCACGTGCAGACCACGCAGGCGTGCGAGACCTGCCACCGCAGCACCGCGAGCTTCTCCGGCGCGGCGTTCAATCACACTGGCATCACCACAGGCTGCGCGAGCTGCCACAACGGGACGACCGCGCGCGGCAAACCGGCGGGCCACGTGCAGACCACGCAGACGTGCGAGACCTGCCACCGCAGCACCGCGAGCTTCTCCGGCGCGGCGTTCAATCACGCTGGCATCACCACGGGCTGCGCGAGCTGTCACAACGGGACCACCGCGCGCGGCAAACCGACGGGCCATCTGCCGACTACGCAAACTTGTGAAACCTGCCACCGCAGCACGACCACCTTTAACGGCGCACGCATGAGCCACACCGGGATCATCAGCGGTTGCGCCGCTTGCCACAATGGCGTGATCGCCGAAGGCAAGAGCGGCGATCATCCGCGCACAACGGCTCCGTGCGAGTCCTGTCACAAGAGCACGAGGAGCTGGGATTGATGGCGGATTCGAACGTTCGGATGCGCCCATCGACAACAGGCGCTGCGACGACCATGCACGTCATCCGCTCGGCTCTGGCGGCCACGCTGATGGCGTGTGCGATGCCGTCGGCCAAAGCCGAACCTGTGCTGGACCGGGTTCTCTCGGGCGCCCAGATCATCTCGGGAAAGGCGTGCGACAAGCTCGAGATCTCGTTCAATCTGCGCATCGCTTACGCCAGCCACTTTCCGGTGGGGTCGGGCCAGGAGTTGCGGATCAGGCTGCGGCCTCTGGATCGCGCACGGGCGGCCGCCGAAATTCTCACACGCCGCGAAGCCTTGCGGGCGCCGGAAGGCCGGGTAAGTCGCCTGCGTGCGATCGAGTTCGAGGCCGGGGATGCAGCGGGTCCCGTGCTTATCGTGCAGTTCGATGTGCCGGTGCACTTTCAGGTTGCGCAGGGGCCGCAATTCCAGAGCATCATCGTCGCGATCTCGGGTCAAAAGCCGTCAGCGGATTGTCGGCCGGTCTTGCCGCCCGGTTCGTCGCAAGCCGGCTGGACGCCGATTGTCACGACAGAAGCGGTCGCCGTTGCGGCCGGTCGCGGCGCCGGCCGAGCAAGTGAGGCTCAGATCCGCGCCGCGGGTGCGGCGATGGACGAAGGTCGGGCGGCGATGCGGAAGAACGACTACGCGGTCGCGATAGAGAAGTTCCGCACCGTATTGCGCATGCCCGAGACCCAGTTCAGCGCCGATGCACAGGAATTGCTGGCGTTGGCCTATCAGCGCAAGGGCAATGGTCCGGGCGCGAGGGCGGAGCTCGAGGACTATCTCACGCGCTATTCCAGCGGCGAAGCGGCCGACCGCGTCCGACAGCGGTTAGCCGGGATCGCGACGGCCGACGACGCCACCAAGCCGGCGCTGCGGGCGGCGAAATGGCAAGAGAGAACGCGTGGAGGAGATCGAGACGCGCCCTCGACCTGGACGGTATCGGGCAGCGCATCGCAGTTCTACATCCGCGACGACAGTTTCCGGACGCTGCACGACCCGTCACTGCCGCGCGCCATCAACGAAGAGGCGGATCTCCATCGGGTCCACCAGAACGAACTGTTGTCGAGCCTCGATCTGATGGCGACGTGGCAGGGAGGCGGCGTCAAATCGAGGTTCCGCTTCTCGGGCGCGGAAGAGCACAAGTTCGATCACAACGACGAGCGCGATATCGTCAGCGTCGCAGCGCTCTATTTCGAAACCGCGGTGAAGGATTGGGGCGCGGACGCCCGCATCGGGCGCCAGACCCGCAACAGCGGTGGCGTGCTCGGACGCTTCGACGGCGCGCAGGTTGGCTTCAGGGTGCAGGATCAAGTCCGCGTCAACGCCGTCGTCGGATCCCCGGTGGCCCGCCGGCGCGACGAGCCGTTCATGGACGAGAAGTTGTTCTATGGCGCCAGTTTGGATTTCGGTCCGTTCTTCGGTGGACTGGATGCAAGCGTTTTCTTCATCGAGCAGCAGGCCGGCGGCATTCTCGACCGCCGCGCAGTCGGCGCCGAGTTGCGCTACATCGATCCGACCAAATCGGCGTTCGCAACCTTCGACTACGACATCCACCATGACGCGTTGAATGCCGCCATTTTCAGTGGCTCCTGGACGCTCGGTGACAAATCCACGATGCATGCCGGTTTCGACTATCGGAAGTCGCCGTATCTTTCGACGTGGACGGCGTTGCAGGGGCAGCCGTTCCCGACACTGTTCGAGCTGCTGAAGGTCAAGTCTCTCGCGGAAGCCGAAAGCCTCGCGCTAGACCGGACATCGACGTATACGGCGGCCACCGTCGGCTTTTCGCGGCCCATCAACGAAATGCTGCAGTTTAGTCTCGACGCGACGGTGACCAATCTCGACGGCACGGTGGCGTCCGGCGGCGTCGAAGCCGTGCTGCCGACCGGCAACGAATATTACCTAGCCGGACAGCTCATCGCCTCGAATGCGCTGGCAGAAGGCGATTTGTTCGTCATCGGCCTGCGATATGCCGATCTCTCGACGACCGACCTCTATGCAATCGACTTCAGTGCACGCTATCCGCTTTTAGACGGCCTCAAGGTGAATCCGCGGCTGCGGCTCAGCTATCTCACTGGCGACCTGTCGGATCTGACCGAGTTCAGCGTGCTGCCGTCGGTGCTGTTCAACTACTTCGTGAGCCGCGACTGGAGCCTCGAACTCGAAGTCGGCGCGCGGTGGACGGATCGGCGTCAGGGCGGCATCGAGGAAACGGAGACGGATCTCTTTTTCACGATGGGCTATCGCTATGATTTCTATGTCGATGGCACGGCAGTCGATCATCAATTCTCAAAGCCGGGGCAACCGCCGCGGTAGTCGGAAGACAATCGTGCTGATCGCAATCTGTTTCCGGCGTGCAGTCGCGACACAAAGAAGGATATCGGAGCGCTGAAGCGGCTTCCGCCGCGCCGATTGAAACGCGGATATGTCGTCAGGAGATTTCACCGTCACCTCAGGCGTAGCCGACCCAGCCGCGAAACGTGAAGCCAGCATAAAACAGAGTGACATTCGAGAAGCCGGCTTCGCGCAGAATGGACTCGTCCTGCTCGGGCGTCATAATGGGCAGCTTCTGACCGATGCCTGCACGGGCGGTCTCGGCTTTCTCGGGCTCTATGCCTGAGGCGACGGCAAAGCTGACATAACGAGACAACCAAAGAGCGCGCTCGCCTTCGCCTTCCGGAATGCTGAAGTGGGCGACGACGAATGGCGATCCCGGTTTGAGGCGTCGCCTCACCTCGGCGGCGGTGCGCCGGCGTACTTCCAGAGGCAAAAAATGCATCGTCAAAAGACACGTCGCGCCATCGAATGGTTCGATGGGTGCGTCGTCGATTGTGCCTTCCTTCAGCGTCACGCGCGAGGCGAAAGGGCCAAGCACCTGCTTGGCCAGCTGAAGCATCTCGAGCGAGGGATCGACACCGAACAAAAACCACCGCGGATGGGCTTCGGCAAAGATTCGCAACTCGAGACCGCCTCCGGCCCCAAGCACCAGCACCTGGCCATCGTCAGCAACGCGCTCTGCGAGCAGAAGCGTGGTCATGCGCTGCATGTCGACGTAACCTGGCACCATGCGAGGCGGGCCCTCAGTGTAGTGGGCCACGCGTTGCGGATCGGAAAATCCATCGATGATCTGGTTCATGATCTGGTCTTTCGTGGCCTTGATTTGCGCTTCCGAGCCGCAAGGCGGCGGTGTACATCCGCGCTCAGCATTGAGAGGGTTACGTCACCGAACCGCGAGAGCAGCAGGTTCTCCGCATCGCGAAATGCTTGATCGAGTGCCGAGTTCACGGCCAGCTCGACCAGACAGCCGGGTGACTCCGTCCGGTTGCCGATTGCGAAGGGCGAAGGTGACCCGAGTGCTGAGTAGATGTCGCGCAACGTGACTTTCGTGATGTCGCAGCTGAGCGTCCAGCCGCCGCCATGGCCCTTAACCGATCGCACCAACCCCTCGTCTCGGAGGCCGGCCATGGTCCGGCGGATCACCACGGGATGGGTGTCCATAACCTTCGCCAGCGCTTCCGACGTAGCAGGCTCACGCCGTTCCGCCATGTGCAGCAGGACGTGTAGCACACCGGACAATCTGCTATCTCGTCTCATGACACTTCTTTTGTTACATGATCTGGATTAAATCAAGTGCAATCAAGTGCCGAACAAATTTTGAGGTCATCAAGTCGGTGCATGTTGACGAAGCAATATCGCCGAGCACAGGTGCTGTGTCGCCGGGGCCATCGAGGATGGCACTGGATCAGCTTGCCCCATCGGGAGGGAGCACCGGCACGCGCGCTCAACGCCCTACAGCGGCCAGTCGCCGCACGAGCCGGGATCGACACGCGATGGGCACGCTAGCGACTGACAGGGGGATCGAGGCCTCGGGACGAAATCGACCTAACGAGGTGCGCTGCAAAGCGTTGCGCCATCTGCACAACCACCGCCAAGCTGGCCGCGAGAAGCATTGCAGGCGTCACGACCGCTTGGCTGTGGCCCTGGACTTGATACCGTAGGCGCCGATGAATATCGCACCAACGTCGGCGACCACCGCCAAAGCGCGGTTGTCGAATAGCGATGCCAGCCAAGCGACGATGACGAGGCAGATGAACGCGAGAACCGCGACGGCACCTGTGCGCGGCTCTTTCTGAAGGGCTAAATAGGTTGCGGTTCCCAACAGCGGAAAGAAGAGCACGAGATCGACGCGGATGTTGCAATTCGCGTCGCATAGGGTGCCATTGGCCACGAAGTACTCGTAGACGGCGTAGGCCGCCCAGAGAATGACCGCCAGGATCTCGGCCGGGCGCGGTCGCCTGAATGCGGCCATCACGAAGTACAAGGCTATCGCCGCAGCGGCGAGCGCGAAGGGATACATCTTGTTCCTCCAGTCGGCTGCCGGCTAGGCGCATGACGTCCGGCGGCAAGCCCAAGTCAACAAGCCAGACATGGGTGGTTGCTTTGGTCAAGGCGCCGTTTGGCCGTCACGAGGGGCGGACGACAACCGGCTTCCGGTCGATTGCTCGATCGATGGAACGAGCCGAATATTCGGCGGAGACTGACTTGGCCGACCGCAAAAAGAGAGCGGCGCCCCATAGCTGGAGCGCCGCTCTTTTGTGCTTGACGCTTGATGTGGGCATGATCCTTGCGGGATCAAGCGGCGCGCATCAGGCGAGGTCGTAGCGGTCGGCGTTCATGACCTTGGTCCAGGCGGCGATAAAGTCGCGGACGAACTTCTCCTTGGCGTCGGACTGGGCGTAGACCTCGGCTATGGCACGCAGGATCGAGTTCGAGCCGAACACGAGATCGACGCGCGTGCCGGTCCACTTGACCGCACCGGTCTTGCGGTCGCGGCCCTCGTACATGTCGTTGGCGTCCGACACCGGCTTCCACACTGTGCCCATGTCGAGCAGGTTCGAGAAGAAGTCGTTGGTGAGCGTCCCCGGGCGTGTGGTCAGGACGCCGTGTGCGCTCTGGCCGTGGTTGGCGCCCAGCACGCGCAGGCCGCCGACGAGCACGGTCATCTCGGGCGCGGTCAGTGTCAGGAGCTGCGCTTTGTCGACGAGCATCTCTTCGGCCGAGATGTCGTAGGACGCCTTGCGGTAGTTGCGGAATCCGTCGGCCTCGGGCTCCATCGGCTCGAACGACTCGGCGTCGGTCTGCTCCTGTGTCGCGTCGGTGCGACCCGGCGCGAACGGCACTTCGACGCTGTGCCCGGCGGCCTTCGCGGCTTGCTCGATCGCGGCTGCGCCACCGAGCACGATCAGGTCGGCGAGCGAAACCTTCTTGCCGCCCATGGCCGAGGCGTTGAACGCCCGCTGCACGCCCTCAAGGACGGCGAGCGCCTTCGAGAGTTTCAACGGCTCGTTGGCTTCCCAGTCCTTCTGAGGGGCAAGGCGAACGCGTGCGCCGTTGGCGCCGCCGCGCTTGTCCGAGCCGCGGAACGTGGACGCGGACGCCCAGGCGGTCGAGACGAGTTCGGAGACGGACAGGCCCGAGGCGAGAATTTTCGCCTTGAGAGCGGCGATGTCGGAGGCGTCGATCAACGGGTGATCGACGGCGGGAACCGGGTCCTGCCAGATGAGGTCTTCAGCGGGCACTTCGGGGCCGAGGTAGCGCGCTTTCGGTCCCATGTCGCGGTGCGTGAGCTTGAACCATGCACGCGCGAACGCATCGGCAAATTCGGCCGGGTTGGCATGGAAGTGGCGCGAGATCTTCTCGTAGGCCGGATCCATGCGCATCGCCATGTCGGCGTCGGTCATGATGATCGGCACGCGCTTCGACGGATCCTCGGCGTCGGGCGCCATGTTCGCCGGGTTGGGGTTCTTCGGCGTCCACTGGTGGGCGCCAGCGGGGCTCTTGACGAGCTCCCACTCGTTGCCGAACAGGACGTCGAAATAGCCCATGTCCCACTGCGTCGGATTGGTCGTCCACGAGCCTTCGACGCCGGAAGTGATGGCGTCACGGCCCTTGCCGCTGCCGTATGAAGAGAGCCAGCCGAAGCCCATCGTCTCCATCGGTGCGCCCTCCGGCTCGCGGCCGCAGTGGCTCGGGGAGGCCGCGCCATGACACTTGCCAAAGGTATGGCCGCCGGCAGTCAGCGCGACAGTCTCGTAGTCGTTCATCGCCATGCGCGCGAACGTCTCACGCACGTCGCGGGCGGAGGCGAGCGGATCAGGCTTGCCGTTGGGGCCTTCCGGGTTGACGTAGATGAGGCCCATCTGCACGGCGGCTAGGGTCGTCTCGAGCTGGCGTTCGCCGGTGTAGCGGCTGTTCTGCTTGTCGCTCGTCGCGAGCCACTCCATTTCGGCGCCCCAGTAGATGTCCTCCTCGGGCTCCCAGACGTCCTCGCGCCCGCCGCCGAAGCCGAAGGTCTTGCCGCCCATCGATTCGATTGCGACGTTGCCGGCCAGGATCATCAGGTCGGCCCACGAGAGCTTGTTGCCGTACTTCTGCTTGATCGGCCACAACAGGCGGCGTGCCTTGTCGAGATTGCCGTTGTCGGGCCAGCTGTTGAGCGGAGCAAAGCGCTGCGTGCCGTTGCCGGCGCCGCCGCGGCCGTCGGCGGTGCGATAGGTGCCGGCACTGTGCCAGGCCATCCGGATGAAGAGGCCGCCGTAGTGGCCGTAGTCGGCCGGCCACCACTCCTGACTATCGGTCATCAGCGCGGTGAGGTCGCGCTTCACGGCGGCAAGGTTGAGCTTCTTGAACTCAGCGGCGTAGTCGAAGTCCTTGCCCAGCGGATTGCCGGCGGGCGCGTTCTGATGGAGCATCTTGAGGTTCAGCTGCTTCGGCCACCAGTCGCGGTTGGACCTGCCCGCGAGCGTCGCGTTGGTGGGTCGGGCCCCGTGCATCACCGGACACTTGTTATCGTCAGCCATGTTGTTACCCCTAGTGGATACGGATCTCTTAGAAGAGTTCTATACCGCAGGGTCGTAGCGAATGCAGGCCATCAGGTAAAGTTATGTCATTTGATGGTATCGATAAGCGGGGATTATAGGCGGCGCTATCCGATAACTGCGCCGCGAGCAGTGGATCAAGGGTCTGCATCCCGCCTTGCTTCGTCCGCTGCACTCACTTAACGTGAGACGCTGCATCCCACTTTATGGATCGGCAGCCGACCGCATCGAAATCAAATCGCCCCCGCCGATCTGCACGCACTCGTGTGCCAACTTCGCGACATACGCCGTTGCCGTCGACTTCGACATGTAAAAAAACTTGGGAGGAACCATGTTCGCACGCATCACGAAATCGAGCTGCGCCGCCGCCATCCTCGTTGTTGCGTTCATCCTGGGCGCCGGTGCGGCGCACGCGCAAACCTACAAGTCTTTTGTCGTGAAGACGCCCGATGGGGTCAACATCAGTGCGCAGGAGTGGGGCAATCCGGCGGGGAAGGAAATCGTCTTCATCCATGGGTTCATGCAGAGCCATCTGTCATGGGCGAAACAATTGCAGGATCCGGAGCTCGCGAGACAGTTCAGAATGATCAGCTACGACTTTCGCGGCCACGGCGGATCGGACAAGATCCTCGACGAAAAGCTCTACAACAACGGCGACAAATTCGCCGACGAACTCGACGCGGTGATCAAGGCGGCGAGTTTGAAGAAGCCTGTTCTCGTGGGCTGGTCGTACGGATCGCGCATCGTCAGCGACTACTTGAAGAAGTTCGGTTCGGAACAAATCTCGGGCATCAACTTCGTTGGTGGGGCAGGCAATGCCGCCAAGGAAAATCTGGGTGCGGACATCGGGCTCATTCCGAAGACGTTCACGGACGATCTCGCGAAGAACATCGAGGCCACGAAGGCTTTCATTCGAGCTTGCTTCGAAAAGCAGCCGACGGCGGCGGAGTTCGAGGATATGCTGGCGTTCAACATGATGGTCCCGGCACAAATCCGCGGATGGCTGCGGCGGCCCGCGCCGTATGAGGACGCACTCAAGGCCGTCAAGGTTCCGACGCTGGTGACGCACGGCGTCAAGGATCGCATTCTCGGCCTGGGTCTTGGGAAGTATCTCGTCGCGACAGTGCCGAACGCACAGGCGTCATTCTATGATGACATTGGCCACTCGCCGTTCTGGGAAGATGCGCCCCGGTTCAACCGAGAGCTCGTGAGCTTTGTGAACGGCCTCAAGTAGGTCGACGCGAACAGTCATGGAGTTGGCTCATTGGTGAACTCCGATGCGGCTCCGATTAGAGGGCTCGCTGTCGCAGCCGGCGCAAACGCCGCGTTTAAGCGCGAAGCTTGCGCGATTCGTTGGCGCAAGAGTGCCACAGTCGCGAATAACGATGTTCACAATTGGTTGGACTGGCTTGTGGCTGACGCCAAGACACGCATATTCCGTCCATGGAAGCTGGCGTGATGCGGCCGGCATCGCGGTCAGACACGGGGGATCTACATGAAGCGCTACATCGTCACGCTGCCGGTGCTGGCCGCTGGCCTCGTGTTCTGCTCCGCAGCCGTCCTTGCGGAAGCGGGCTGGTCCGACCGCGGCCCCGTCTACGAAAGCGACGCGAAACAGAAATCTGAACAAGTGGAAGCGGAGCGCGCCGAGCGCCGGAAATCCTATGGCCCGGTGGTCTATCCGAAATTCATGCAGGGCGGTGATCGGCCCGACATCAAGCCCGCTGAGCCGCCGATCGTGTATTTCGATCAGAACGAGGAACCGGGCTCGATCATCGTCGATACCGCCGGCAAAAAGCTCTTCTATGTGCTGCCGGACAAGAAGGCCTACCAGTATCCGATCTCGGTCGGCCGCGACGGCTTCACCTGGTCCGGCACGGAGCGCATCAGCCGCATAGCGGCGTGGCCCTCTTGGACGCCGCCCCAAGAGATGCACAAGCGGGTGCCGGGCCTGCCGATCACGGTGACGGGCGGGCTCAAGAATCCGCAAGGAGCGCGCGCGCTCTATCTCGGCAATACCATCTACCGCATCCACGGCACCAACAACGACCGCACCGTCGGACGGGCGAACTCGTCCGGCTGCTTCCGGCTGACCAACGAGCACGTCGTGCACCTCGCCTCGATCGCCAAGGTCGGAACGAAAGTGAAGGTGCTGCAGGCGTACACCGGCGGCGTCAGCGAAAGCGCGCCGCTGTCCTCGCTATTCAGCTTCGGCAGTAACGAGAAGCCGGCTGGACCGCCCGCGAACGCTAAGCGAAAGACCAATCAAGCCAACAAGGCGGCAAACGTGCCGACCAAGAAGGCGGCGGCGGAGTAGTCCGCTCGATCAGTCGCCGCGCAGGCGGGCGGCGCTGAAGCCGCCGCGCCCGGTTCCGCATTCGAGCATCAAGCCGCTCACTCCGCGTCGGGGTTTTCGACGACGAGCATGGTTCCGTTTACGCCGGTGACGGTGACCTTGGCGCCGCGGGGAGCGTCTTCGCCTTGCGCGCCCCACATGCTGTCACCGATGCGAACCTTTCCGCGTCCGTTGACGATGGCGTCCTCGACGACGACGGTGCGGCCGATGTATTGCGCGCCGCGGACGTTCAAGTCGGGAACGTCGCTCTGGGCGCTGGCGGGCGTGGCGTAGCGGCGGACCCAAAACACGGTCGCAACCGAGATGAGCGCGAAGGCGACGAGCTGCCACGGGAAGCCGAAGCCGGTGGCGATGGCCAAGGCGCCGACGATAACAGCGGCGATGCCGAACCATAGGAAGTGCACGCCCGGCACCACGGTTTCGAGCATGAAAAGGAGGGCTGCGAGGATCAGCCAGGTCCAGGGGCCGAGCGTCGACAGGATCGTGGTGATCTGCTGCATGTGTTCGCGGGCCTTTCGGTCTTGCGTCTCCCTCTCCCTACATCTTGCGCGGAGGGGACAGGGGTGGGAGTGAGGCAACCAGGGAGTGGCTGCACCGAAATGCCACCCTCCCCGCAACTCATCCCCATCGAGGGGCAGGGACGTCTTACACTTGCGGGACGCTTCCGGCGCGGCCCTTGGGCGGGATGGACTTCGGCGGTGTCACCGGCGCGCCGCCGCCGAACGCCTCGCCGGCGATCTGGGCGAGGCCGCCGAGCGAGCCGATGACGGACGAGGCCTCGAGCGGCATCATGATGACTTTCGCGTTCGGCGCGCTGGCCAGCTTCTCGAGCGCCTTGACGTAATTGTTGGCGACGAAATAGTTGATCGCCTGCACGTTGCCGGCGGCGATGGCCTCCGACACCATGCGCGTCGCTTCCGCCTCGGCCTTGGCGAAGCGCTCGCGGGCTTCGGCGTCCCTGAATGCGGCTTCGCGACGGCCATCGGCTTCCAACACGACGGCTTGCTTGGCGCCCTCGGCCTTGAGGATCGCGGCCTGCCGCATGCCCTCCGACTCGAGGATCTGCGCGCGCTTCTCGCGTTCGGCCTTCATCTGGCGGGCCATCGAGTCGACGAGGTCGCGCGGCGGCGCGATGTCCTTGATCTCGATGCGCGTGACCTTGACGCCCCAGCTCTCGGTCGCGGCGTCGACCACCTGCAGCAGCTTGGCGTTGATCTGGTCGCGGTTCGACAGCAGTTCGTCGAGGTCCATCGAGCCCATAACCGTGCGGATATTGGTCATCGTCAGGTTGAGGATCGCGTGCTCGAGCTTGTCGACCTCATAGGCGGCCTTGGCGGCGTTGAGCACCTGGTAGAAGGCGACGCCGTCGACGCGGACCATGGCGTTGTCGCGGGTGATGACATCCTGCGAGGGAATGTCCATCACCTGTTCCTTCATGTTCATCTTGAAGCCCACGCGCTCCATGACCGGGATCAGGATGTGCAGGCCCGGCTGCAGGGTGCGCGTGTAACGGCCGAAATTCTCGATGGTGAAATTGGTGCCCTGCGGCACGATTTTGACCGTCGACCAGAGTGCGGAGACCGCCAGCGCGATCAGCAGAAGCCCGATGATTTCGACGCCGTTCAGAAAGCTCATGGCATGGCTCCTGGCCAAATGGATGCGCACCGCCGCGAAGTGTAGCGATGAGGAATGTCCGAATTTAAGCGCGGAGGTGCGAAGGGAAGGTGAATAATTGGTTGCGAAAGGGTGAATAACGGGCGTCGCGCGGTGCATTTTCGCTAGGTGGCCGGCATCGCGTCGATCGGAGCTGAGCGAAAACTCGAACGGCTGGACGGGCCGCATCGGGGAACCGGACGTGCGGCGGGACGTTGCTGGAGGAGACGGGCTAACCCGGTTAGGATCGCGAGCACGATCGCAATCACCGAGTCGAGGATGTCATGGACACACGCGTGATCGCACTTTCGGCGTTCGTCACGTTGGCGATGATCGCCGCGGCCGGCGCGAGCCAGGAGCGCGGCAAGCCGCGTCACAATAGCTACAGCACCGGCAGCTACGAGGCCGAGGCAGCGCGCCGCGCCGGCAAGGACCACCGCTATCGCGCGCGGCGGCAGAGTGCCGACAGCGAGGCCGATATCATCCGCGCGGAAAGTTGCGATCCGGGCGGCCGCTTCGACGGCTATCCGGCATGGGCGCGCGCTGCGTTCACCTGCGGTTCGCAGCGGTAGAAGGCCAGTATGGCGCTGAACTTGGCGGTGCGATCAATCGCGCCGAGGTATCGTCCCACCGCCATAAATTATCGTTGTTGAGGTGAGTTCCACCCCACCAGCGATCTATCGGGTTGAAAACGGATACGTCGGCTCGATTTGCGAGCGCGTCTCGCCCGAGCGCAGTAAGCGATAACCGCTGCTTGCGAAATTTTGTCCAGCGCTCCGTATCATCGTGCAGGTCAAGCGAAAAGCGCCGCTCGGTGATTCCGTCGATCAACGGATTCGGATAGGAGCCCAAATCACATAGTGTTTGGCCGTACCGGAAATAGTCCAGAATTCTCTCAGGTTCGAACGACCAATCATGACAGAAAAGGGCGTTGAAGGTGTCGGAGCCGTCACCAATGATCGTCAGTAATCGTGACTGAGTCCTGGTCAGGCCGTTGATGTGATCGGGCAGCTCGGATAAAAGCCGACTAACTGTGTTGAGGAGGTTCGGAACGGCCGATAGGTCGCTAGACCTGAGGCGGAAAAATGCTTCCGGCGTTGGTGAGCAATAGGCCCGCCACGCCTCTGAAGCAAGATCCGCCATGTCGACTTCCAGTGGTATCAGGCGTGGCTGGATCTGGGCCAGCTGGTTTGGTGACAGCTCCCCCGGACATGTCGTCATTTCGGCAATCTTCGTCTGTCTAAAATCGGCCTTGTCGCGCGCAAGGATGCTGATCAAGTGCGTGAGCGTCAGGACCCCGTTCGGCGTTGGATCGGTCCAGAACTCCATGAGCCAGCCGTCCCGCAAAAGTGGGTTCAATTCCGAAACCAATTCGGGGAGCGAATGCAAGTACTCGCCTTGCCAGTCATCGATTTCGCTCGACCACGCTTCCGCGCGACGGACAAAGAATTCGATCGGATGATCTTGAAACAATGCAGGTCCATCGAACGGCGGATAATCGAAATCAAGTACGCGATCCGCAATATCCGCGGCCTTCAACAGCCCTGCTGCTGAACTGGAGCTCGTCACGATGACGCGCTTTGCCCGCGTTAAGGAAGGTCTGTCGGTTCGGGTCCGGGTTGGGGCAACCAAGGGCGTCAAATCCACCCCATCAGCTCGCGGCGGACGACGGCTTCGATGACGTCCATGCCTTCGGCGCTGTCGTTCAGGGCAGGGAGATAGGCGAATTGCTCGCCGCCGTTGCCTTCGAAGATGTGGCGGTTCTCGCCGTCGAGTTCCTCGAGCGTTTCGAGACAGTCGGCGGAAAAGCCAGGCGCAACGAGGACGAGCTTCTTGATGCCCTCCTTGGCCAGCCGCTCGACCGTCATGTCGGTATAGGGCTGCAGCCAGGGATCGTTGCCGAAGCGCGATTGGAATGTGGTCAGCCACTTGTCCTTGGGGATGCCGAGACGCTCGCGCAGAAGTCGCGAGGTCTTCTGGCAGTGGCAGTGATAGGGGTCGCCGGCTTCGAGATATTTCTGCGGCATGCCGTGGAACGTGGCGATGATGCGCTCGGGCTCGAAGTCGAGCTTGGCCAGGCTCTTTTTCATCGAGCGGGCCAGGGCGTCGATGTAGGCCGGATCGTCGTGGTAGGCGGGGGCGACACGCACGAACGGCTGCCAGCGCATCGCCATCAGGGCGCGGAACGCCTGATCGCAGGCGGTGGCGGTCGTGGCGGCGGCGTACTGCGGATAGAGCGGGAGGAGCAGGATACGCTCGCAGCCCTGTTTCTGCAGCGCCTCGATGCGGCTGGCGGTGGTCGGGTTGGCGTAGCGCATGGCCCAGTCGACGACGATGTTGGGATGATTGGCGAGACGCTGTGCCAGCTCGTCGGCCTGGTTGCGTGTGATGGTCTTGAGCGGACCTTCGTTCTTCTCGTTGTTCCAGATCGTCGCGTAGTCCTTACCCTTGCGGCCGGGACGGACTGTGAGGATGATGAGATTGAGGATCGGCCACCACTTCCACTGCGGTTCCTCGATGACGCGGCGGTCCGAAAGGAATTCCTTGAGGTAGCGGCGCATCGGCCAGTAGTCGGTGGCGTCGGGCGTGCCGAGATTGAGCAGAAGAACGCCGATCTTGCCGTGCTGCACGCGCGGATGGTCGTCCGGCCAGAATTCGCGTTCGGCCGGTCGAAGGGTCGCGGGGACAGGCAATTCGTTCATTCAAGGGTCCTCGGCGGCGTCTCGTGGCTAGAGCATCATCGGACCTGACTTGATCGCGTTTGCGATGACAGGTTCGATAAAAATGACCTAGGAACATAGCTCTAGTGCAATTTCATCCGATCGGTCGATTGCTTATGCGATCGCGACCGGCCGGATATTGCTCTAGGCAACGCCAGGACTACCTTAACGGATCATTCGGCGCGCTGCGACCCATCGCGTGCCGGCGACTGAAAAGCAATCAGGAATCTGCCTCGTCGCGGTCGTCGCCCGCGTTGCGCAGCGCGCGGAGATCCTGGGCCGAGGTCCAGTAGATCGCAAACTTGCGGCCGAGCGAGCGCGGGCTGTCGGCGAACAGTTTTACGCCGAGTGGTTGCGCCAGCTGCCTCAGTTCGCTCTGCTTCTGCAACGCTAAACGCGCGACGGTGCGGCGATCGCGGCTGTTGAAACCAGCGGGCTTGGTGGTGTCGAGATGCTGCTGGAGGATCGCGAGGTCGTGGTCGTCGCCGAGGATCTGCGAGAGCTTCCGCGCTGCGTGCATCCGCGCGTCTGCCAGTTCCGGCCACGCGCGGCGCAAGAGCAGCATATGCCGCCAGTGCTGCTGCACGCCCTTGCGCCACTCGTGCACGTTCTCGTTCGACGGCTCGTCGTAGGCATGTTCGAACGCTTTCACCGCTCGGCGGAAGCTTAGCTCGAGACCGGAAGCGAGCGCGTCGATACCGTCGGGATCGAGCTTCAGGCGCATGAAGCGGGCGCGGGCCTTACGGAGCCGTGTCGCGGCCTCGGCGCGGGCACTGGCCTTGTTTTCGGCCGCGGTCTCGTCGGCGGCATCGCCCGAGAATGACTTGCGGAGCCGTCCGAGCGCATCGGCAGGTGTTTCGGCGAAGCGTGTTTCGAGCTTGATCGCCGTTTCGAGCAGGATTTCTCGGTCGCGCGTATGCGACAGCAACGCGCTGGTCTCGCGGAAAAAGGTGTTCTCGCGCGCGAACACGGTCTCGCCGATGGCGGGACGGACGAGACGAAGCAGGGCGCGGACGCGCTTCAGCGATTTGCGCGCTTCGTGGACGGCGGTCGTTGAGCCGGCGGAGGATGCGAGTTCGGTGATGGCCCGGTCGATCTGGGCGGCGCCAATGCGGCGCACGCCAGCCTGGATCGGTTCGTCGAGCTTAAAGCGATAGGCCATGTGTCCCGGCTTAGACCACGCAGCGGCTGAGCGGCGAGCGACTTTCCCGCCTGCCCCTCCCTCGCGGATCGATCCCCTGTTGTCGTGCGATCGTCACAAAGTCGAACGCCGCAGCGTGACCATAGCCCCTTGTCACAATCGAGAGACCAACTGGGACTTGGTTAACGTTTCGACGCGCCGTGCGACTTTTCCACATCTGCGGGCGCCGCGACGCTGGACCATGCGATCCAGGCCGAGACGCGGGCTTCCGGGTCGGCGGCGGTGAGGAAGTCGGTGATGACGGCAACGGAATCGGCCCCGGCCGCCAGAACGCCCGGCGCGCGCTCCGGCGTGATGCCGCCGATGGCGACGAGCGGTAGTGCGCCCATCCGCGTCTTCCAGCGCGTGACCCGGTCGAGACCCTGCGGCGCCCACTTCATCACCTTGAGCTTGGTCTCATAGATGGGGCCGAGAGCGACGTAGTCTGGTTCAGCTGCGAGCGCGATCTCAAGTTCCGCCTCGTCGTGGGACGAAATGCCGAGCCGCAGCCCGGCAGCCTTGATCGCGGCGACATTCGCGACGGCAAGATCCTCCTGACCGAGATGGATCGCATCGGCGCCGAGATCGATCGCCTCTCGCCAGTAGTCGTTGACGATGAGCTGACAGCGGTGCGCGCGGCAGAGTGCGAGACTTTCGGCGATCTGGCGGCGGACTTCGGCGTCGGAGGCGTCCTTGAGGCGGAGCTGGATGGTTCGGATACCGAGCGGGATGAGACGCGCCAACCACCGGTCGTCCGGTACGATCGGATAGAAGCGGGCGAGCTGCATCGGCGCACGGGCGTGGGGGCTCATTTGCGGTCCAGGTCGAAGAACGGCGTACCGGCGACGGGCGTCGATGGCGAGGCCATGTCGCGCGCCTCCATCAATCCGGCTGACCAGGCGTTGCGGCCGGCGCGGACGGCTTCACCGAAGGCGCGCGCCATGAGCACTGGATCGCCGGCCTTGGCGACGGCGGTGTTGAGGAGGACGGCGTCGTAGCCCATTTCCATTGCTTCGGATGCGTGCGACGGCGCGCCGATGCCGGCATCGACGACAAGCGGCACGCCGGGGAAATAACGGCGCATGGTGCGCAGCGCATAGATGTTGTTGAGCCCGCGGCCGGTGCCGATCGGCGCGCCCCACGGCATCAGGACCTCGCAGCCCGCGCCCATCAGACGCTCGGCGACGCCAAGATCCTCGGTGGTGTAGGGAAAGACCTGGAAGCCGTCGCGCGTCAATTCGGCCGCGGCATCGACGAGGCCGAACACATCGGGTTGCAGCGTGTCGTCGTTGGCGATGACCTCGAGCTTGATCCAAGCGGTATCGAACAATTCGCGCGCCATCCGCGCGGTGGTTATGGCCTCGCGCGCGGTTCGGCAGCCGGCGGTGTTTGGCAGGACGCGGACGCGCAAGTCGCGGATCAGATCGAAGAAGCGTTCACCCGCATTGCCGCGCGCGGTCTCTCGGCGGAGGGAGACGGTGACGACGTCGGAGCCGGCGGCGCGAACGGCGCGCGCCATGATCTCGGGCGAGGGATATTGCGCTGTGCCGAGAAACAGCCGCGAGCGCAGTGTCGTGCCATAGACCTGGAGCGGGACGTCGGCACTGATGTCGGGTTCGATCGCGTTCATGGCGACTTTCTATCTCAACCGCTCGGTGTTCAGCCGCCTTGGCGCGGGGCGACGATCTCGATGCGGTCGCCAGTGACGAGTGCGGTCGCGGCGCGTGCGGTCTCCGGGACGAACTCGCCATTGCGCGCGGTCGCGATCTTGCGGCCGGAATAGCCGAGCTCTGCCAGCAGCCCGTCGAGCGTCGTCGCCTCGGTGTCGTGGCGTTCTCCGTTGACGACGAGGCTCGTCGTGACGGCCGCGTCCGGCAGTTTGGTGGCGCTGTTGGCTTGGCTCATCTCGGGCCCATCGTGGCAGTCTCGATCCTCATACGAACGAGAGATTGGCCCTGGCGTCCCCGTAGTCAAGCTTGCGCCGTTGGTGCCGGGTGGCTTCTCGACGTTCTGGCATACCAGCCGCGGCGGTTGCGGCGCAACGCTTGAAGCCGCCGTGGCAATCCGCGCCCATCAGCAAAACTGCAAGAATGCCGCCCGCGCCCGGCAACCTTTTGGAAACGCAGCTGCTGAGTGCAGGAAAAATGCGCGATCAAAGCTATTGAACTTCGTTCAGTCATGCGCTATGTAGGGATAGTAAACAATGTTCAATATTTCATGGGAGATGCAACAATGCTGACGTATTTGTCGATTTTGCTGCTCGGCGCGGCGAGCCGGGCCAGCTTGCTGGTGCTCGATGCCGAAGCGCGGCTCGTGATGCCGGACCACTGGCGGCTCAATTGGACGACGATGCGCGGCAGCAGCGCTGCCGGCGTTCACGCGGCGCACGCTAGCCTTGGTTAACCAGTTTGCGGCCTAATGCGGGGTCTAAGGAGATTGCCGCCAACCCACGCAGTTGCTTCAAAAATTCAACCGGATCGGTCTGCCATGCTTTCGTCCCTGATGACCACTCGCCGCTTCGCACCCTTGTTCTGGTGCCAGTTTTTGTCGGCGCTCAACGACAACTTCGTCAAGAACGCGCTCGTCATCCTCGTGCTCTACAAGATCGGGGCCTCCGAAGGTGCGACGCTGGTGACGCTGGCGGGCGCAGTGCTCGTGGCGCCGTTTTTCATCCTGTCGGGACTCGGCGGACAGTTGGCCGACCGCTTCGACAAGGCGTGGGTCGCAGAGCGCATCAAGCGCGCGGAAATTCCGGTCGGGATCATCGCGGCAGCCGGTTTCGTGCTGCACTCGGTGCCGCTGTTGTTCATCGCGCTTGCTCTGTATGGCGTCATCGCGGCGCTGTTCGGACCGATTAAATACGGCATCCTGCCGGTGCATCTCGCGGAGAAGGAACTGCCGGCGGGCAACGCGCTTGTCGAAGGCGCAACCTTCATCGCCATCCTGCTCGGCACCGTCGCGGGCGGCATTGTCGCCGCGCAGGACGGCATGACTTGGCCGCTCGCCATCGGCGTCGTCGTGATGTCGGCGCTGTGCTGGCTCGCGGCCACGCAGATCCCGGCGACGGGAGAGGCGGCTCCCGATCTCGTCATCGACCGCAACCCGTGGACGTCGACAGTCGCGCTTCTCCGCGACATCAAGTCTGACGCGCGGCTTTGGACCGGCGGCATGATCCAGGCGTGGTTCTGGCTGGTCGGGGCGGTCGCGCTGTCGCTGCTGCCGACGCTGGTCAAGGACTACGTCGGCGGGTCAGAGAACGTCATCACCGTCTGTCTACTGGTGTTCACGCTCGGCATCGCCTGGGGCTCGACATTGGCAGCGCGCGCCAGCAAGACGCGTCCGAACATGGCTCTGGTGCCTGTCGGTGCGCTTCTTATGGGGCTCTTTTCGTTCGATCTCGCGTGGGTCTCGTCGGGCCTCGTCGCCTCCGCCGCGCCGCTGACGGTGACGGGTTTCCTCGGCTCGATCTCGGGCTTGCGTATCCTCGCTGATCTCGCCGGCCTTGCCATCGCCGGCGGGCTCTACATCGTGCCGGCGTTTGCCGCGGTGCAGATCTGGGCGCCCAAGGATCGCAAGGCGCGCGTCATCGCGGCCTGTAACGTGCTGTCGGCAGCGTTCATGACGGTGGCGAGCCTCGTCGTCGCGGGACTGCAGTCGCAGGGCTTCGGCCTCGGTACGCTTTTCCTCATGCTCGGCGTGCTCAATCTCGCGGCCTTCGTGCTCGTTCTACGCGCCTGGGGCCGCGCCGGCGTGCAGGACCTCGCAGCATTCATCTATCGCACCTTCATGGGGCTCGAGGTCAAAGGCCGCGAGAACCTGCCCAAGGAAGGCGAGCGGGCCATCATCGCGCCGAACCACGTGTCGCTGCTCGACGCGTCGATGATGCACGCGATCCTGCCGTCGCATGCGGCCTTCGCCATCGATACCGGGATGGCCAATACGTGGTGGGTCAAGCCGTTCCTGAAACTCGTAACGGCCGAAGCGATCGATCCGACGAAGCCGCTCGGCACACGCAACCTGATCAATGCGGTCAAGGGCGGCGAGACGCTGGTGATTTTCCCCGAAGGCCGACTGACGGTCACCGGCGGTCTGATGAAGGTCTACGACGGCACCGCGATGATCGCCGACAAGGCCGGCGCGGTCGTGGTGCCGGTACGCATCGATGGACCCGAGCGCTCGCCGTTCGGCTATCTCAACCGCTATCAGACGCGCAAGGTGTGGTTCCCCAAGACGACGATCACCATCTTGCCGCCGGTCAAGCTCGACATCGATCCCGCTCTCAAGGGCCGCGCACGCCGACAGGCCGCGGGTGCAAAGCTGCAGGACATCATGGTCGACAGCGCGGTGCTGACCGCCAACCTCGAGCGCACGCTGTTCGAGGCGCTGGTGGATGCCCGCGAGAAGTTCGATACCGGCCGGCCGGCCGTCGAGGACCCGCTTGGCACCAAGCTGTCGTACAAGAAGATGATCACGGCGGCGCAGGTTCTGGGATCGAAACTTGCCAAGGTCGCGCCGGAAGGCGCCAATGTCGGCGTGCTGCTGCCGAACTCTGCCGGCGTGGCGGTG
The DNA here is from genome assembly GCA_022843145.1 of Hyphomicrobium sp. Lineage (GTDB taxonomy): Bacteria > Pseudomonadota > Alphaproteobacteria > Rhizobiales > Hyphomicrobiaceae > JAKAML01. The sequence goes on along the minus strand of JALHOF010000008.1, from coordinate 189,264 downwards.
ACGTTCTTCGCCCTGCAGTCGATCGGTCGCGTGCCGGCGATGCTGAACTTCACGGCGGGCGCCGCCAACATGACCTCGGCGTGCCGCGCGGCGAAGGTCGAGGTGATCTTGACGTCGAAGGCGTTCGTGGAAAGGGCGCGCCTCGGCGACGTGGTGGCGAAACTCGGCCAGGCCGCCCGCATCGTCTACCTCGAGGACGTCAAGGCGCAGATCGGGCTTGTCGACAAGTTGCGCGGTCTCGCGCAGGGCGGACGCCCGCAAGTCGTGCGCAAGTCGAACGATCCGGCGGCGATCCTGTTCACGTCAGGCAGCGAAGGCACGCCGAAGGGCGTGGTGCTGTCGCACAAGAATATCCTCGCCAACGCCATGCAGTCGCTGCACCGCGTCGCGGTCAACGGCCAGGACAAGGTGTTCAACGTGCTGCCGGTGTTCCACAGCTTCGGGCTGACGGCGGGCCTCATCATGCCGCTCATTCGCGGCGTGCCGGTCTACCTCTATCCGACGCCGCTGCACTATCGAATCGTGCCGGAGCTCGTCTACCAGTCGAACAGTACGATCCTGTTCGGCACCGACACGTTCCTCAACGGCTATGCGCGCTCGGCGCATCCGTACGACTTCGGCCGTGTGCGGCTGATCCTGGCCGGCGCGGAAGCGGTCAAGGAACGCACGCGTCAGCTCTACATGGAGAAGTTCGGCGTGCGCATCCTCGAGGGCTACGGCGTCACCGAGACCGCGCCCGTCCTCGCGATCAACACGCCTTTGGCCAATAAGTCCGGAACGGTCGGCCGCCTCGCGCCGCTGATGGACGCGCGTCTCGAACCGGTCCCTGGTATCGAGGAGGGCGGGCGATTGTTCGTGCGCGGCCCGAATGTGATGCTCGGCTACCTGCGCGCGGAGAACCCTGGCGTGCTCGAGCCCCCGGTCGACGGCTGGCACGACACCGGCGACATCGTGACCATCGACGCGCAAGGCTTCATCCGCATCAAGGGCCGCGCCAAACGGTTCGCTAAGTTCGGCGGCGAGATGGTGTCGCTCTCGGCGGTGGAGGCGATGGCGGCGGAACTCTGGCCGCAGCATGTGACGGTGGTTGTCTCGATGCCGGATGCGCGGAAGGGCGAGCGGCTGGTGCTGCTGACGCCCGATGCCAAGGCGACGCGGGCGGACTTCCTGGCGCACGCCAAGGCGAAGGGCGCGAGCGAGCTGGCGGTGCCGGCGGAGATTCTCGTGGTGCCCGCGATCCCGCTGCTCGGCTCGGGCAAGCCCGACTATGTCGCGGCACAAGCACTGGCCAAGGACAAGCTCGGCGCCAAGCAAGCGGCGGCGTGACGGCTTGTTCTCGGCCGGACTCCGCTCCAGGGTCCCGCGCGGGGCCCTGGAGCGGAGTCCGGCTCTCATCGGCATCGCCTTGATTTTGCCTGGAAGTTCCGGCCTTTGGAGGCTGCGGAATCCCTTGTCGAAGTCGAGCGTACCAGAGAGGGAACATGGCTTATTCCGCGCACTACCCATATGGGACCCATTCCACAGATTCGGATCGTTTCGCGAGCGAGTTTCTCGCCGCGCTCGATGTCGCGCCGACGGACCGCATCGGCCCGCCGCGCAAACGGCCGATCGGCAAGTGGCTGAGGTGGGCGATTGTGTTGTTCGGCACGGCGAGTGCGTCGGCACTGCATGTCGACGATCCGACGCGCTGGCCGCGCTGGTGGTCGGAAGCGAGCACTATCGCCGCGCCTCTCGTCGAGCGCGTATCGGCCGCCGTGATGGCGCATTCGAGAGGCGCGGCGGACCCGCAAGCCGTCCGTCTTGATCAGGTGCCGACGGGCGTTCCGGGCACGACATTGGCCATGCCGACGAGGCAGGAGGCGCGCGACATGCCCGCCGCCGACGCGCAGGTGGTGGCCGAGCCGGTCGAGAAGATGGTCGAATCGCCACCGGAGGTCGCGGCGGTGGAGACGGTGGCTCCATCCGCTCAACGCGCAATCGATGATCCGGGTGCAGCACGTGCGATCGCGGCGGGGCTCCATCCGGACGTCTCGCGCGTACTTCTGGCGCGACTGTCGGATGCCGATTATCGCAACGCAGGCGTCGCGATCCGCAAGGCGCTGGCCGACACGCCCGACGACGACGTGCTGTACTGGCCGCTCAAGACGAAAGCGGGTGTTGCGCAGTTCCAGGTGCATTTCGTCCCGGGCGCCGACGAGGGCTGCCGACGGTATGTGGTGACCATTGCCAAGGACGGCTGGGCGACGACGGCGCTGCCAATGGACAACTGCACGGTTAAGCGGTCGGCGGCGGCGAAAAGCGGGTAGCCTCAGCGTTGCTGCGTCACCGTCGTCGATGCGGCGGTGTCGGTGCTGTCGTCGAAGCACTGGAGGATAAATCGCGCGCGCTCGGGTCCGGGCAGGTGGCCCGAGACAGTGGACCCTCGGCTTTGGGCGAACCACGGAGCCCAGCTCTGCACGTCGTCGCGCGTGAACAGCCCGCGATCGCGGCCATCTTTTGCGGCCCAGCAGTCAGCCTCGGTCTCCACGCCTGGACGCAGCACGTAGGTGTGCCCGAGAACGTGGTGCGCGCATTCGTGGCCGAAGAAGAAGAGCTGCAGCTTTCCAGGCAGCCGAATCAGGTGGCTCGGGTCCATCATGATGACCGGCGTCTTGTAAAGGTTGCGCGCACGTCCGACGTCGCCGAGGTCGGACACGAGGACGGCGTGCACGTTCAAACCATAACTATCGCGGCAACTGACGACCGTTCCGCCGATCTCCTTGATGATCTCGCGACCGCGCCAGGTTTCGCCGCGCGGCTCTTGAGCGAGGGCGCTGACCGACGCGCAGGCGGCGGCGAAGGCCAAGCCTATGACGGACGTGAGTGATGCGCGTGCTGGCCGCAATGCTCTCGCTCCTGTCTCGGCAGCGTCTCAGTTACGGGTCGCTGCCATAACAGCAACGAAACTCTGAGACTAACTGACGAATGGAACGCGGGGAGGGCGAACTCGGTTCAGCCGCCGATCACGATTTCGCGATGAGTTGGATCGACGCGGTGAGCGGGCCTAACGCGCAACGAGCCCGAGTTTCCGCGAGCCCGTGCGTCGTCGAGAAGCATGCGCCGCAATCCGCGCCTGCCGGCCGGCTCGCGGAACGCGTGTCGGCTGGCGCAACTCAAGAATGCGCCAGCGCCTTGGCGATTTCCTCGGTCATCTTCTTGGCGTCGCCGAGCACCATGACGGTATTGTCGCGGTAGAAGACCGGATTGTCGATGCCGGCATATCCGGACGCGAGCGAGCGCTTGTTGAAGAACACCGTTCCGGCCTTCCACACCTGCAACACGGGCATGCCGTAAATCGGCGAGGTCTTGTCGTCTTCAGCGGCCGGGTTGACGACGTCGTTGGCGCCGATGACGTAGACGGCGTCGGCCTGTGAGAAGTCGGAGTTGATGTCCTCGAGCTCGAACACCTCGTCATAGGGGACGTTGGCTTCGGCGAGCAGCACGTTCATGTGGCCGGGCATGCGTCCTGCCACCGGATGGATCGCGTACTTCACCTCGACGCCGGCCTTCTTGAGATTGTCCGCCATTTCACGCAGGGCATGCTGGGCCTGGGCGACGGCCATGCCGTAGCCGGGGACGATGATGACCTTCGACGCGTTCTTGAGCACGTAGGAGGCGTCCTCGGCCGAGCCGAGCTTGACCGGCTTCTGCTCGCCGCCCGCTGCCGCCGGGCCAGCGGTCTCGCCGCCGAAGCCACCGGCGATGACCGACAGGAAGTTGCGGTTCATGCCCTTGCACATGATGTAGCTGAGGATCGCGCCCGACGAGCCGACGAGTGCTCCGGTGATGATGAGCGCGATATTGCCTAGTGTGAAGCCGATGCCGGCGGCGGCCCAGCCCGAGTACGAGTTCAGCATCGACACCACGACCGGCATGTCGGCGCCGCCGATGGGGATGATGATGAGAATGCCGAAGATCAGCGACAGGATGGTGATCGCCCAGAACATCCACGTGCTGCCGCCGGAGATGCTGAGCTGATAGATCAGGTAGATGATCAGCAGGCCGAAGCCGGCGTTGATGACGTGCCGCATCGGCAGGATGATCGGCTTGCCGGACATGCGACCGGAGAGCTTGGCGAAGGCGATGACCGAGCCGGTGAAGGTGATGGCGCCGATGGCGACGCCGATCGCCATCTCGACGAGGCTGGCGGTCTTGATGTTGCCGGGTGAGCCGATGCCGAACGCGTCGGGCGCATAGAGAGCACCGGCGGCGACGAACACGGCCGCGAGGCCGACGAGGGAGTGAAATGCCGCGACCAGCTCCGGCATCATGGTCATCGGAATGTTCTTGGCGGTGTAGGCGCCGATGGCGCCGCCGACGCCGATGCCGGCGATGATCAGGATCCAGGTCAGGACGCTGTCCGGCGAGCCGAGCAGCCCGAGGGTGGTCAGGATGGCGATCGTCATGCCGATCATGCCGTAGGTGTTGCCCTGCCGCGAAGTGGCCGGGCTCGACAACCCGCGCAACGCGAGGATGAACAGGATACCTGAGACGAGATAGAGGACGGCGGCGAGATTGGCGTTCATGTCAGGTTCCTAATGGCGGCAGCGGGCTCGAGAGGCGCGCGAGGGCCTCGACGGCGGATTGGCGAAGCGCGGCGTCATCGGCTTCGTAAGGGCTTTGCGGATTTCGGAGTGCAGGGTCCGGACAATAGGCTTCGACGACGTAGAAGAGATCATCGACGGGCTTAGGGATGGGCTTGCCGCAATCCCGTGCGGCGCGCCAGGCGTCGAGGAACAGGTCGTTAAACGCCGCTTCGCTGCAGCGCCGCTCGACGAAGTCCAGGACCAGTGCGCGCCAGTCGGCATCGATCACTTCTTTCCGTCTTTTTTCTTGTACATGGCGAGCATGCGCGCGGTGACGAGGAAGCCGCCGAAGATGTTGATCGAGGCCATCACCAGCGCGAGGAAGCCGAAGAACTTGGCAAGGATGCTGCCCGATGATGCAAGCGAAACGCCGACGGCGAGCAGCGCGCCGACGACGATCACCGAGGAGATCGCATTTGTGACGCTCATCAAGGGCGTGTGCAGGGCGGGCGTGACGCTCCAGACGACGTAGTAGCCGACGAAGATCGCCATCGCGAACACCATCAGCCGGTAGACGAACGGGTCGACCGTGTCGGTTGGGCTGGCGGCGTATGCGGCACCAGGAACGGCGGCCAGAATGCCCGTGAGCAGAATTGCGAGGAGGGCGGCCTTGCGGCTTTGGAGCCAGATCGAGCGCAAGTTCGTCATGTGAGGTCCTTGATCAGAACGGACGATCAGTGTGGATCGGCTAATCAGGCGGGCTTTTCGACGAGGCTTGGGTGGACCAGCGCACCATCCTTGGCGACCAGTGTGCCTTTGATGATCTCGTCGTCCCAGTTGATCTTCAAAACCTTTTCCTTCTTGTCGAACATCGTATCGAGGAAGGTGAGCAGGTTCTTGGCATAGAGGCCAGATGCGTTGACGGGGACGGTGCCGGCGAGGTTGATCGGGCCGGAAATGCGGACGCCCTTGACGTCGACGACCTTGCCTGGCTGGGTCAGCTCGCAGTTGCCGCCACGCTCGGCGGCGAGATCGACGATGACCGCGCCGGGCTTCATGGCGTCGACCATCGCGGCGGTGATCAGTCGCGGCGCCGGACGGCCCGGGATCAGCGCGGTGGTGATGACGATGTCTTGGGTCTTGATGTGGCTGGCGACCAGTTCTGCCTGCTTCTTCTGGTATTCGGGCGACATCGGCTTCGCATACCCGGCGGCGGTCTGCGCCTGCTTGAACTCGTCGTCCTCAACCGCGATGAACTTGGCGCCGAGGGATGCAACCTGCTCCTTGGTGGCGGGCCGCACGTCGGTAGCGGTTACGATGGCGCCCATGCGCCGAGCGGTTGCGATGGCCTGCAGACCGGCGACGCCGACGCCCATGATGAACACCTTGGCGGCGGGGACCGTACCAGCGGCGGTCATCATCATCGGCATCGCCTGATCGAACATCGAAGCGGCGTCGACGACGGCCTTGTAGCCCGCGAGGTTGGCCTGTGACGACAGCACGTCCATTGACTGGGCGCGGGTGATGCGAGGCATGAATTCCATCGAGAAAATCGAGGCTTTGCTCTGCGCGAGCTGCTCGAGCCCGGCGCGGTCGCCGTAGGGGTCGATCATGGCGATGGCCATGCCGCCCGGCTTCAAGCCCTTGATCTCGTCGGCCGACGGGCGGCGCACCTTGAGCAGAATGTCGGCGCCCGCGACCGCATCCGAGGCGCTGGCCACGATCTCCGCGCCGGCCGCCTTCAGCGCCTCGTCAGAGTAGCGCGATCTGAGGCCCGCGCCCGTCTGCACGCGAACCGTGGCGCCGAGTGCTGCCAGTTTCTTGACGGTTTCGGGGGAGACCGCGACGCGAGGCTCGTCTGCTGCTTCGGCGGTGACCGCGATGGTGACCATGGTTACTTCCGTTTGCCTGAGCCGTGCGTTGCACGTGTGGGATGACGAAGTCGCAAGACGCGTGGCCCGCGAGGGCGCGCCACGACCGTTCAAACGAAGCGATTAAATCGAGCCGACGATGAGGACGGACCAAGCCGAGCAAGCCTCGCGCCTGATGTCGCGGAGTAGGTGGTTTCGCGCAGCGGATCCGCTTCGATCCGAAAAGATGCGTGGGCCCCGCCGCCGGCCGTTCGATCAGTGGACGAGGAAATAAGCCATGCCGGAGAGCAAGATGACGAGTGATATGATCGTAATCTTGGTCAGCTGGATGAAGCCGCTGTAGGTCCGGACGTGCTCCGGATAGTCCATGGCCTTGTGACCCTTCGACGTGTCGATGCTCATGAGCCTTGCCCCTCCGTGTGTGATATTTTCACAATACTGGAGCATGTTCGTAGCTCAAGGCGTGCGGGTGTTCAAGGCGAATGCACTGTGGCGCAAAGCCTCGCCAAAGCGGCCTTTTTGACGCAGAGCCGGTCCGGATGCGTGCAGGTCAGGTGGGGAGCGGCACACCCGCGCGATCAAAGGCGATCTGCTGGCGCTTGGCGACCTCGTCGAGCTGGAAGCCTTCGATCGTCTCGTTGAAAAGATTGTGCCAATTGAGCCGTGCGTCGAGGTGGAGGAAAACTCCGCCGAGGCCGATAGCGGCACGGTCCATGAAGACGAATTCGCGGGGGACCGTGACGGGGCCTTTTTCGCGCAGGATCTTGTGCACGGCGAAGGCTTCCGCGCGCCCGTATTCGCCGGGTGGGGTGGCGTCGGCAACGGTGCGGACGCGGTCGTCGAGCAACGGGCCGTAGATGAACTTGGCCCAGATGCTCATGGCGTCGATCAACTCCGACGTGAGGCCCTTGAAACCCCAGCTCTGGTAGGCGTGGACCACAAGATCGCGGTTGTTCGTGAGCAACCCGTTATAGAGGTCGACGACGCCCTGCACGAATTTGACCGGGAAGGTGCGGATGCAGCCGTAGTCGAGCAGGTTGATGCCGGCCGCCTTGCCACCCTCTTCGAAAACCGTGTAGTTGCCGAGGTGCGGATCGCCGTGAATGACGCCGAAGTGGCTGAACGGGTACCACCAGGCTCGGAACATGGCGCGGGCGATATCGTTGCGGTCCTCGAGCGGTGCGGGCTTGTAGTCGAGCAGCTTCTTGCCATCGAGCCAAGTCAGTGTGAGCAGCCGCTTGGTCGAGAGTTCCGGTATCACGCCAGGAACGCGGACAAGGGCATCGGCCTCGAAAATCGCGCCATAAAGCCGCGTGTGGCGGGCTTCGAGGTCGTAATCCAGTTCCTCGCGCAACCGCGCCGCGATCTCGGTCAGCATCTCGGTCGTGTCGACGCCGGGATCCATGCGCGCGTGGATGCCGAAGACGACCTTGAGCTGGCTGAGGTCGGCCTCGACCGCGGACTGCATGTCGGGATACTGGAGCTTGCAGGCCAGCCGGCGGCCGTCATGGGCGGTGGCGCGGTGGACCTGCCCGAGGGACGCCGAAGCCGCGGCCTGCGGCTCGAAGCTCGCAAACCGGCTCTGCCAATCGGGGCCGAGCTCGGCGATCATGCGGCGCTTGACGAACGCCGGCCCCATTGCCGGAGCCTGACTTTGCAATTGAGACAGCTCGCGGGCGTATTCCTTGGGCAGCGCCTCGGGGATCGTCGAAAGCAACTGCGCGACCTTCATCATCGGCCCCTTGAGACCGCCGAGTGCCGCGGCGAGCGCGGCGGCGTTGCGGGCGTTGTCGCTTTCGAGACCGAACAGGCGCTGGCCAGCCACTTTCGCCGCAACAGATCCGACGTTCGTGCCGACCTTCATGTAGCGGGCGGCACGGGCCGAGAAGCGGTTGTTCTCGTTGTCGGACAAGGTGGGGTCCTTTCGGTCGCCGGACAAAACGGGCATGTTTCAACGCGGCGCGTAAATGCTAAACGCTCTGCCGAAGTCTACGTACCACGACTGGCGCGGATCAATGGCAGCGGTGGGGCCGGCACGGTCGACGCGGCTGCAACTGCCGGGCGGGCGAGCCGCGAGAGATTTGGAAACGCGATCGGGGCAGAGCCGCACGATGCAAGACAAGGCGCACACGGGTTCGGATGCCGCGCCCGCGCCGCCTACCGATCCGGCCCCGCCGCGCGACCCGATGATGCGGGCGGTATGGGCGCTCGGCATCACCGAATTGATTACTTGGGGCACGACCTTCTACATGCTCGGCGTGCTCGGCCGGCCGATCTCCGCCGCGACCGGCTGGAGCCAGAGTTTCGTGTTCGGCGGAATGACGGCTGGGCTCGTCGCCTCGGGTTTGATCTCGACATGGGCGGGCCGGCTGGTCGATCGGCACGGTGGACGCATCGTGATGACGCTCGGGCTGTTGCTGGCGGCGGCGGGTTTGCTCGTGATCGCGGCGGCCCGCACAGAGTGGGTCTACATCGCGGGCTGGCTGATGCTCGGCCCAGCTATGCGCATGATCCTTTATGACGCGGCGTTTGCCGCCATCGTGCAAGTGCTGCCAACGCGCGGCCGCCGCGCGATCTCGTATCTCACGCTGTTCGGCGGGCTGGCGTCGACGGTGTTCTGGCCGATCGGGCATTGGCTCGATGGCCTGATCGGCTGGCGCGCGACGCTCGTGGTCTTCGCAGCGCTTTGCCTGTTCGTCGCGCTGCCGCTGACGTGGTGGGGATTAGCACGGCGCGAGCAACGCGGCCAGGATGGGCCGGGGCCGGCGGCGGATTCGGTACCGGCTGGACACCCGGATCATGCCCAGCCGCCGCTTATCGGTTCGGCGAAGCTGGCCGCCGTGCTGCTGTTCGGGCTCGTGCTCGCGGCCAATTCGTTCGTGTTCGGCGCGGTTTCGGTGCACCTCGTCTCGATCCTGGAAGGTTCCGGACTCGCGCTTGGTGTCGCGGTCGGCCTCGCGTCGCTGAAAGGCATCGCGCAAGTGGCGGGGCGAGCGTGGGAACTCTATTTCGGGCAAGGGCTGTCGGCGGTGATGTTGGGACGCTTGGCGATTGCGTTGCTGCCCGTCTCGCTGGCAGTGCTGGTGCTTACGGGCGCGAGTTTCGAGACGGCGCTGCTGTTCACGCTGCTTCTCGGGATATCGCAGGGGCTGGTCACGATCGTCCGGGGCGCAGTGCCGCTGGCCCTGTTCGGGGCCGAAGGGTATGGCACGATGCTCGGTATCCTCGCGACGCCGCAACTTCTGATGAGTGCAGTGGCGCCGTTCGCATTCGCGGCCATTGTCGAGGCGTTCGGTGCGCGCGCCGGCTTGTGGGTTCTGGTCGCCTCGGCGGCGGTATCGTTCGCAGCGATGGAAATCACGGCGGTATGGGTCGATCGGGTGCGACGTCGGGCTTGACCGGCGCGGGACTCGCGAGCCGCATGCTCTAAGTCGATTTTAGTTGCAGGCTGAAGGTGGGTCGCCACGTCGTCACCGTTGCCGGCGGGCAACATCCGGGGGCCGACGAACAGCCTGACGCGCTGTATCACGCGCGCAATTTTTCCATTCCTGAAATACTGTTTAGCGACAGCACGTGGACTGACGGTGGAACTCGCCGGTCCGCGTCATCGGGGTGCGCTGCGTCCCGAGTGTCGAGAGATCAATTTTTGTAGCCATGTTGTGGAGGGTTTGATCATGACACGCCCAAGTTCGACGATGACGAAGCGCCGGTCGTTTGCGACGATCGCCGCTGTTCTGATGGTGCCGGCGCTGGCTGCGACGGTCGCGGTGGCGCAATCCGGAAAGATGGACGAGGTGACGATCACCGTGAACCGCTACAAGACGCTCGACAAGATCGACGTCGGCGGCGGCGCACCGGATATCTTCGCGCGCGTCACGATTGGCGGCACCGCGCAGAAGTCGCCGGTCGCGAAGCAGCAGACGGGGGGCAAGCCGGACTGGAAGATCACGCAGTCCGTTCCGCGTGGCAAGACCAACGTCAAGGTCGAACTCCTGGACAAGGACGTCCTCAATCCGAGCGATGCGATCGACATCAACCGCGTCGACAAGAAGCGCGATCTCGATTTCGTCGTCGATACGGCGCGCTGCCGCGTCGAGGGTCTCTCCAACGTCAGTTCGTGCGGGCAGCGGATTTCGCGCACCGGCGCAGAGAATAAGAAAGCCGAAATCGACTTCCGCGTCAGCGTGAAGAAGGGCAAGTAAGCTAGACGATTGTTCGCCGCACCACCGAAGGTCGTTGAACGCGCTGGGCGGTATCGCCCGGCGCGTTTTGCGTTTCGGCCGCTGCAGCGGCGTGGATACGCCAAGTAACCGGTTATCCGGCGTCTGGTGTATTCGTCCGCGCTTCCTATATGATGAGCTTGCGACGTCCGGCCGCAAGAGATCGGGCGCACATCAACTAGGGGTCGAGCATGACGATGCGATGGACTGGGCTGCAGACGGGGCTGACGCGCTTTGGCTTCGCGGCTGTGGCGGCGACGGCCGTACTGGCGATCGTCGCGAGCACCGCGGACGCCCGGCCGGGCCGGGGTGGCAGCTTCGGCAGCCGTGGCGACCGCACGTTCTCCGCGCCGCCAACCACCAACACGGCCCCCAGGGCCGCCGCGCCGATCGACAAATCGATGACGCAGCCGGGTTCGGTCGCCGCCGCCAAGGGTACTGGCGCCGCCACAGGTGCAGCGACCAGCGCTGCCGGTCAGGCGTCGCGCTTCGGCGGCATGCGCGGTTTGCTGATGGGCGGTCTGTTCGCGGCTGCATTGGCCGGCATTTTCGGCGTCGGCGCATTGGCCAGCGTGCTCGGCTTCATGCTCCAGGCGCTGCTGATCGGCGGCATCGTCTGGCTGGCGCTGAGCTGGTATCGTAACCGTCAGGCCGGTACGCCACAGCCAGCGATGGCCGGCGCGTCGGGTGCGGCGCGCAGCCGTCCGCGCGTCGACGAGAATGCCAGCCTGCGGCAGTCCGCGGGCGGGACCGGCTTCGGCGCAAGCCCGCCGTTGACTCTCGGTAAGCCCGATTTCGATGCGTTCGAGGCGCAATTGGGCGAGATTCAGTCTGCCTATGGGCGCAATGACATCGATGCGCTCGGCGACCGGACGACTCCGGAAATGCTCTCGTATTTCGCCGAGGAGCTGGCCGCGAACACGTCAAAGGGCGTGCGCAACGAGGTATCCGGCGCGAAGCTGCTGCAGGGCGATCTATCAGAGTCTTGGCGCGATCCTTCGGGCGAGTACGCGACGGTTGCGATGCGCTACAGCGTGCTGGACGCCGAGGTCGATGCCGCGACGGGACGCGTGATCTCGGGCAGCCGGACCGAGCCGACCGAAGCGACGGAATTGTGGACGTTCCGCCGCGGCGCTAACGGCAAGCCGAGCGACTGGGTGCTGTCGGCGATCCAGCAGGCGTAAGTTGACGCCCGAGGCACGACGAACATCAGAAAGTTGGAAGGGTCCTGTCAGACGGCAGGACCCTTTTTGTTTGGTTTGCGCGGCGGCTTTGCAGTCGTGGCGGTCGCGCGGGACAGGGGCGTCGCTGGCCAGTTGTCGCGGATCCAGCGTGAGAGCCCCTCCTCCTCGATTTCGCCTGCGGCGAGGCCAAGCGTCATGACCACGGCTTCCGCTTCGTCGACGACGAAATCAATGTCGTTCAGCCCGAGAAAGGTAATGATCGACAGCAGAGCTGCGCGCTTATTGCCGTCTACGAACGGGTGGTTACGGGCAATTCCGAATGCATATGCCGCTGCAAGTGCTGCCAAGTCGATCCCACCATAGCTCCATTTTTTGTGCGCCCGACCGAGAGCACTTTCGAGCATTCCTTGGTCGCGGATGCCGGGCGGGCCGCCGAAGATCTGCAGTTGCTCGTCGTGAAAAGCGATGACGAGTTCCGCCGTCAGCCAGACGGGCTCGGTCATTTCGCCAGTTCTTTGAGCGCATTGCGGTAGGTCTTCATGGCCTTTCGCGCGATCTCAAGACCCCTATCCAAAGTCTCCTGATCGCGGGTCACCGAAAATCCGTCGGGCTTCTCGCTGACCACCACCTCGTCGCCCTCCTCGAGGCGCAGGCGGGCGAGCAGTTCCTTCGGCAGGATCAGGCCCGTCGAATTGCCGATTTTCTTGAGCTTGAGCTTCATGGCGTCGCCTCATCGACGTCATACAGAATGTATAACATGGTCGCAGCATCGTTGTACAGAATGTATAACGTGGCCGCGCCCCCCCCGCTGTCATCCCGGGCTTCACGCCCGGGATCCATCAATCCTCATCCTCCGGAGCCTGAGGACGGCTGGATCCCGGCAACAAGTGCCGGGATGACAATCGCGCGTGAAGAACAACACCCTACACTACAAGTCCATGGTCGGACTCGTGTCGGTGGCACGGTTACGCCACGACATCCGACCAACCAGAACCTTGTCAGTCGAGATTGCCGCTTTGGGTCGCCGCGTCGAGCCCGGCTATGACGTGAAGGTCGCGACTAGCTTATGATGCGAGCTTAACTCAAACGTGGGGCGCTGGCGATGGACATCGATCCGCAAGCAGTGAGGACCGGATTTGATCTCGTCAAGGGCGCGATCGATACCCTGAAAGGTCTTCGCGACCTCATCCCGTCCAAGTCTGGCCAGAAGGAGGATGTGGCGAAGCAGATCGAATTGGCCGAGCGACAAGTAGCATTGGGAGAAGCACAACTTGCTCAGGCGCTCGGGTATCAGCTTTGTCGAGCGCACTTTCCGCCGAAGCCGATGCTATCCATTGGCGTTCATCCCAAGCACGTCGAGGCGATCTTTCGGTGCCCGGACTGCGGAGCTGAGCAACCTCCACGAGAGCACTTCGATCGAATTGACGAAATCGAGAGTGGTGCTCGAAACCACAACGAACGAATTACAAAAGACTGGATGGGAATATAACCGCCAGCTAACTTTGCTGATCCGCCTTCTCCAGCTCGTCGATCATGCCTTCGAGGACGCGGAGGCCCTTGTTCCAGAATTCGGGGTCGCGGGCGTCGAGGCCGAAGGGGGCGAGAAGTTCGGAGTGGTGCTTGGAGCCGCCGGCCTTGAGCATGTCGAAGTATTTGCCGACGAAGCCGGGATGGCTCTCCTGGTAGAGGCCATAAAGCGAGTTCACGAGGCAATCGCCGAAGGCGTATGCATAGACGTAGAACGGCGAATTGATGAAGTGCGGGATGTAGGTCCAGAACACCTCGTAGCCAGGTTTGAAGTCGATCGACGGGCCGAGGCTTTCGGTCTGCACTTCCATCCAGATGGCGCCCAACTGCTCGGCAGTCAGCTCACCCTGACGGCGGGCTTCGTGAACCCTGCGCTCGAAGGTGTAGAACGCGATCTGGCGAACCACCGTGTTCAGCATGTCCTCGACCTTGCCGGCGAGCATGGCCTTGCGCTCTTTCGGCGAGGTGGTCTCGGCCAGGAGTTTGCGGAAGGTGAGCATCTCGCCGAAGACAGACGCGGTTTCCGCGAGCGTGAGGGGCGTGGGGGCCAGGAGAGGGCCTTGCTTGGCGGCGAGCACCTGGTGGACACCGTGGCCCAATTCGTGGGCGAGGGTCATCACGTCGCGTACCTTGCCCTGGTAATTCATCATCACATAGGGATGGACCGACGGCACGGTCGAAGCCGAGAACGCGCCGGGGGACTTGCCGGGGCGGACGGGCGCGTCGATCCAGCGCTTGTCGAAGAAGTCCTTGGCGATGCCGGCCATCTCGGGCGCGAAACCCTTGTAGGCGGTCAGCACCATCTCCTGCGCCTCGGCCCACGGGATGACGCGCTCGGGCTTGTCGGGTAGCGGCGCGTTGCGGTCCCAGTGATTGAGCTTGTCCATGCCGAGCCAGCGTGCCTTCATCGCGTAATAGCGATGGGATAGGCGCGGGTAGGCGGCGCGCACGGACGAAACCAACGCGTCGACGACGGGCGCTTCGACGCGATTGCCGAGGTGGCGGCTGTCGGCCACGTCCTTGAAGCCGCGCCAGCGGTCGGAGATTTCCTTGTCTTTGGCCAAAGTGTTGGTGATGAGGGCGAACAACCGGATGTTGTCGCCGAGCGTCTTCGCAAGCGTCTCCGCACCCGCCTGCCGCTTCTTGCCGTCGGCGTGCGACAGCAGGTTGAGCGTCGGCTCGAGCGTCAGCGGCGCGGGTTCGCCGGCGACGTCGAAGCGCAATCCGGTCATCGTCTCCGAGAAGAGGCGATTGAACGCGCCGCGCCCGGTCTGTCCCTTCTCGGTGAACAGCCGCTCGATCTTCTCGTCGAGCTGATAGGGCTTTTCTTTGCGCAGATCGTCGAACCACGGCTTGTAGCGGGCGAGGTCCTTGTGGGTCAGCGCCGCGTCGAGGGTCGCGTCGTCGATCTGGTTCAGCTCGAGCTCGAAGAAGATCAGGTCGGTGTAGATCGCGGTCAGTTTTTCGGAGACGTCGCCGTAGAACTTGGCGCGGACGGGATCAGCCTGATCGGCGGCGTAGAGAAGCCCCGCATAGGAGCCGAGCTTGCCCATCAGATCGGACAGGCTCTCGTAGGCCATCACGGCCTCGGCAAGCTTGGCGCCTTCGGTGGCGATCGCGGCGAACTTGCCTTGATAAGTGTCCTTCAGGCGCTTGGCCTCGGCTGCCGAGGCTGCGAGATCGCGTGCGACTTCAGGCGCGTCGGGCGCGGTGTAGAGATCGGCCAAGTTCCATTCCGGCATCGGGCCGAGGTGCTGATCGTGAACGGCGGCGGCGGTGCTGGACGTCATGGGGAGGGCCTCGCGAAGCGGAGAAGATCGAGCACGGTAGGTAACCACCAGCGCCGCGACTGGCAAGGTCATCCGAGGCGTGCGCGCAGGAGCGTGTCGCCGCGCGCGACGGATGACGATGTGCGGACGTTCGTCTCAAAATGGAGGGGCGTGCCAAAAACTCACAATTCTGAGCACAACTCATAAGTAGTTGTTTACCCTTGTAGGGCAGTCTCTGGGGTGTCGAGTGAGTGGCCGGTGAGGATTTGTCCAGTAACGGGGCAAGTGCCGGATGGGATGGCCGAAGCACTCGACGTGTCGCGTCTGTAACCAGTTGTGTCGAGTACGTGCCCTATGGCCAAGCGTGTTCTGATCGTCGATGACGATCCTGCCCAGCGTCGCATTCTCGAAGAGACGATCAAGCGTCTCGGATTTGAAACCAAGACGGTCGGCTCGGGCGACCAGGCTCTGGCGATCCTCGACAGCGCCGAACGCGCGTCGATCTCTCTCGTGCTGCTCGACCTCGTGATGCCCGGCATCGACGGCATGGCCGTCCTCGACCGGCTCCAGGGCAAACCCGGCATTCCCCCAGTCATCGTGCAGACCGCCCACGGCTCGATCGATACCGCAATCAACGCCATGCGCGCGGGCGCCGTGGATTTCGTGATCAAGCCCGCGAGCCCTGAGCGGCTCGACGTGTCGATCAAGAGCGCGCTGAAGATCGAAGCGTTGGCCGGCGAGATCACGCGCATCAAGAAGAAAGCCGAAGGCACGCTGACGTTCAGCGACCTCATCATCCGCGGCGATGCCATGACGCGCGTCATCGCGCTCGGCAAGCGAGCCGCTGCCTCCAACATCCCCGTACTGATCGAGGGTGAGTCGGGCGTCGGCAAGGAGCTGATCGCACGCGCCGTGCAGGGCGAAAGCGAGCGGGCAGGCAAGCCGTTCGTCGTCGTCAACTGCGGTGCCATCCCAGAGAACCTCGTCGAGAGCATCCTGTTCGGACACGAAAAGGGCTCGTTCACCGGCGCCACCGACAAGCGCATTGGCAAGTTCCAGGAAGCCGACGGCGGCACGCTGTTCCTCGACGAAGTCGGCGAGCTGCCCCTGGATGCCCAGGTCAAACTGCTGCGCGCGCTGCAGGAAGGCGAGATCGATCCGGTCGGCTCGAAAAAGCCGGTGAAGGTCAACTTCCGCCTGATCTCGGCGACCAATCGCGACATGATCCAGCTCGTCAAGGACGGCAAGTTCCGCGAGGATCTCTATTACCGGCTCAACGTGTTCCCGATCTGGGTGCCGCCGCTGAAGGAGCGCCTCGGCGACGTGGCGGAACTCGCGACGCACTTCCTGGCGCGGTTCGCGGCGGAAGAGGGCAAGCGGGTAGCAGCGATCAGCGAGGACGCCATGCGGTTGTTGTCGGCCTATGCGTGGCCGGGCAACGTGCGTCAGCTCGAGAATGCGGTGTTCCGCGCGGTCGTGCTGGCGGATGGGCCGGAGCTGACAGTATCTGAATTCCCGCAGATTGCCGCGCACGTCGAGGGCTTCAAGGCCGAAATTCCGGCCGCGCCCGCGCCGTTCGACCGCAATCCCGCATATACTGGACCGGCATTGCTGGGCGCGGAAGACACTATCCCGCAAACCATGGAAGTTCGCGCCAACGAGGGCTCGAGTTCGCTCGGCATCGCCGCGGTGACGGAAGACGGCGAGATCCGCTCGCTCGAGGCGATGGAAGCGGACATGATCCGGCTCGCGCTCGGCCGCTATCGCGGACATATGACGGAGGTCGCCAAGCGGCTCAACATCGGTCGCTCGACGCTCTATCGGAAAATGCAGGAATACGGCCTCGAAGGCCGCCCCAACTAGATCAGTCGGCACTAGCCACAATGCCACTGGTCCAGGAGCCCGGGAGAAATCCCGGGCTTTTTTGCTTTCTACCAACCCCGTGCGGAGCAATCGCGATGGGCGAGAAACTGCCTGGAGGCCGCCCCAGTTTGCGCTAGACTGGGGACGATCCGATCCCACGCCCCCAGGAGAGCCCGTTGATGCGCATTGCGAATTTCCGCCTCTTTTCGTCCGCGCCGACGCTTGCGCTTGCACCTGTCGTGGCGGCCCTGGTGCTGACACTTGCCGCGCCCTCCCTCGTGACCGCACAACGCGGACTGTTCCCCGGTGGCAACGGACCGCAGTCGGTGGCGCCGGTGGCAGAGAAGCTGTTCGATGCGGTCGTGAACATTTCCACGACGCAGGCGGCGAAGGGTCCGCAAGGCATCCCGCTGCCCAAGGTGCCGAAGGACAGTCCGTTCGGCGATTTCTTCGAGGAGTTCTTCAACAAGAAGGGAGGCAGGGTGCCGCCGTCGGATCGCAAGGTGTCGTCGCTCGGATCGGGCTTCGTCATCGACGGCAAGGAGGGCCTCGTCGTCACTAATAATCACGTCATCGAGGGCGCCGACGAGATCGTCATCAATTTTCACGACGGCTCGAAGCTCAAGGTCGACAAGGTGCTCGGCAAAGACAGCAAGACCGACCTCGCGCTGTTGAAGGTGACGCCGAAGAAGCCGTTGCCGCAGGTCGGCTTCGGGTCGTCGGCGACGCTCAGGGTGGGCGACTGGGTGATGGCGATCGGCAACCCGTTCGGGCTCGGCGGTTCGCTGACGGTGGGCGTCATTTCGGCCAAGCAGCGCGACATCAATTCGGGACCTTACGACGATTTCCTGCAGACGGACGCGGCGATCAACAAAGGCAACTCGGGCGGGCCGCTGTTCAATATGGACGGCGAGGTCATTGGCGTGAATACGGCGATCATCTCGCCGACGGGCGGCTCGATCGGTATCGGCTTCGCGGTGCCGTCGGATACGGCGACCAACGTCATCGAGCAGCTCAGGCAGTTCGGCGAAACGCGGCGCGGCTGGCTCGGCGTCAAGATCCAGACCATCACCGACGACATCGCCGAAACGCTCGGCGTGAAGGAGAATTCGGGCGCGCTCGTCTCGGCGGTGACGCCGGGCAGTCCGGCCGCGTCCGGTGGGCTCGAGGCCGGCGACGTGATCATGAAATTCGACGGCAAGGACGTGAACACCATGCGCGGCCTGCCAAAGATCGTGGCGCAGACGCCGATCGGCAAGTCGGTCGATGTCGAGGTGCTGCGGCGAGGCGAAAAGAAGTCGCTCAAGGTGGCGGTCGGACGGTTGACTGAGGATGACGAAGCGGCGCCAGGCACGCCGCCGCCTTCGCCGAAAGTAACGGAAGAGAAGTCGCCCGAGCGGAAGCACATCGGCCTGACGCTCGCCACGCTGAACGACGAGTTGCGGCAGCGGTTCGGCATCGACGGCAAGATCAAGGGTGTCGTCGTGCTCGACGTCGATCCGCAGAGCCCCGCCGCGTCGAAGGGGATCAAAATGGGCGACGTCATCGTCGAGGCCGGACAGGATCCGATCGTCTCGCCCGACGATCTTGGCAAGAGCGTGGACAAGGTCAAGAAGTCGGGACGCAAGGCCGTGCTTCTCAGGGTGGAGGACGGCAAGGGTGATCTCAGGTTCATCGCGGTGCCGCTGATTCCCTGACGCCGGGAGGCGGCTGACAACGCGAATGCGCGCCCGCCGCCGGCCAACCACCGGGGAGAACGGCGAACTCAGGGCTTCTCGCGGGGGCTCATGTCCGCTAAAGGAGCGTCTTCATGCCGGCCGCAGCGGCGGGTGACGCCACGATCCCGCCGCTGCTGTCCGGCCTTTTATTCAGCGCGCGCGGAGCATGACGGGACCGCGCGCCGCCACCAACCCGTCCCCTCGGAGACGCTCTTTGTCGCAGTCGCACAGCCTTTTGGACACGATCTGGGACGCCTTCGTGCCCGTCCACCGCGACGGTCACAAGTTCGTCGGCGCGGGTCTGGTCGCCACGCTGCTGATGTTCATCTTGTGGTCGCCGCTCGGCTGGATCCTCGCCATCGTCACCGGCTGGATCGCCTATTTCTTCCGCGACCCCGACCGCGTGACGCCGCTGCGCGAAGGGCTCGTGGTGGCGGCGGCGGACGGGCGGGTGTCGTCGATCGAGCGGGTGAAGCCGCCGGCCGAGCTGGGCCTCGGTCCGGACGAGCGAGTGCGCGTTTCGACCTTTCTTTCGGTGTTCGATGTCCACATCCAGCGCTCCCCCATTCCGGGCCGCATCGTGCGCTCGCTCTATGTGCCGGGCGCATTCCTGAATGCCGCCCTCGACAAGGCGAGCGAGGAGAACGAGCGCCGTGCGATCGTGATCCAGCCGGCTGTGGGCGACGAAATCGCGACAGTGCAGATCGCCGGATTGGTGGCGCGCCGGATCGTGACGTTCGTGCACGAAGGCGATAGTCTCGCAGTGGGCCAGCGGTATGGGCTGATCCGCTTCGGCTCGCGTGTCGACATCTATTTGCCGCCAGGCAAGACGGCGCTGGTCTCCGTCGGCCAGCGTACGATCGGCGGCGAGACGGTGATCGCGGATCTGAAGAGCAGCGAACCCGAGCGCGAAGCGCGCCGCAACTGAGCGCGTGACGCGCACACGAAGGCCGAAGCCCAGGAGGGCAGCCATGGATCCGGTCGTACCGAGGCTCGAAGAAGAGACGGCGCGGCGCCGCCGTCGCCCGTTGTTCAGGCATTCGCGCATTCCGGTCCGGATGCTGGTGCCGAACTTCTTCACGCTGATGGGGCTCTGCGCCGGCTTGACCTCGATCCGCATGTCCATCGAGGGCCGCTATGAGCTGGCTCTGGCGCTGATCGTGTTCGCGGCCCTGCTCGACGGCATCGACGGACGCGTCGCACGGCTGCTCAAGGCGTCGTCGCGGTTCGGTGCCGAACTCGACAGTCTCGCCGACTTCGTGGATTTCGGCGTCGCACCGGCGTTCTTAATTTTTACCTGGGGGCAATCGACGCCCAACAGCCTCGGCTGGATCGTGGTGATGATTTTCGCGCTCGCCGCGGCGCTCAGGCTCGCACGCTTCAACGTCGCCTCCGAGGAGGTGAAGCCCAAATGGCAATCGGACTATTTCACCGGGATGCCGACGCCAGCCGCAGCCATCGTGGTTCTGTTGCCGGTCTATCTCGATCATCTCGGGGTCGACGGATTGCGTTCAGGTGGAGGCTTCAAGGCGGTTCTGGTCTACGTTCTGCTGATCGCGTTCATGATGGTGTCGACGATCCCGACCTACTCGGGAAAACTGCTCGGAGAGCGGGTATCGCGCGACATGGTGCTGCCGCTATTTATTCTCGTCATCGGGCTCGTGGCGCTGCTGTTGACGTATCCGTTCGCGACCCTGAGCGGCATGACGCTGATCTATCTGGCGGCGGTTCCGATCGGCTGGCAGCGATACCGCCGGCAGCTCGCGGCTGGCGAAGCCGTCGCGCCGAGCGCAGGCAGCGACGAGGCTGGAGTTTCGAACGCAATGGCGCAGCCAACTGCTGTGGCCCCGCCAGCGGCGGATCGTCCGCGGATCCTCGAGATCCGCCCCGGCGACGGCAAACGGTAAGCACCCGCTCGGTCGCGACGGGCTCTAGTCGACGGGTTAAGGCGGGGGACGGATGAAGGTCGAGGCGCTGGCGATCGCGGACGTGAAGCTCATCACGCCGCGCATCTTTCGTGACGAGCGCGGTTTCTTTTCGGAAACCTGGAACGCGCGGCTGCTGGCGGAGCACGGGATAGAGGCCAGCTTCGTGCAGGACAATCATGCGTTCTCGGTGGAAAAGGGGACGCTGCGCGGGCTGCACTTTCAGCGCGAACCCATGGCGCAGGACAAGCTCGTGCGCGTGTCGCGCGGCGCGGTGTTCGATGTGGCGGTCGATATCCGGTCCGGATCGCCGACCTTCGGGCGGCATGTCACCGCGATCCTCTCGGCCGGCAACTGGGTCCAGATCTGGGTGCCCAAAGGTTTCGCCCACGGCTATCTGACGCTCGAGCCCGACACGGAGGTCATCTACAAGGTGACCGAGTACTATGCGCCCGCGCAGGACGCTGGCATCGCATGGGACGATCCGGCGCTGGCCATCGATTGGCCGCTCGACGGCGTGGAGGCTATTCTGTCAGCCAAGGATCAGCGGCAACCGCGGCTTGACGACGCCAAGCTGGCCTAGAGCGAGGCCATCCGGGTTCAACCCTTGGGAGACAGCGCGCGGCCTGCGTCCTTCGGCGGAGGCGCTGGACGGACCGGCGACGTGGTGGGCTCACCGGTCTTGGCAGCCGCCCGCTTCTGGTCGTCGATCGGAGCCGCGGCGGGGATGAACTGGCGCGTCGCTTCAGGGCGCGGCCAACTTTGATCGTCGGCGCGACCCGGCACCGGCTGCAGCCGCTCACCCTTGATGAGGACACGGAAGAACGGCGTTTGCGTCGGGGAAACGCGTTGCCGGCCCACCCCTTGTCCAGCGGCGGGTGTAATAGTGCTCATCACGGTCATCCCACCTGCGATCTGGTCGAGAAGCGTCTCGCCGAGCTGGGACGGCTTGTCTGAGCTCTCCCGCCGCGTCACGAGTGCCACGACGGAAGCGGGGATGGCGGGGCGGACGATATCGATCTGCACGACTTCGTCGCGGCCGGAGGCACTTACGGCACGAAGACTGATCTTGCCGTTGTCGGCCTTCTGTTCGCCAGTGCCGGACGCGTTCGCAGCGGCGGCGAGAGCGGCCGCGGTCTGCCGGGCGGCGTTGCCCTGACGGGCCTGCTCGGCCAAAGCCTGCGCTGCCTGGCGGGCGGCGGCGTCGCGCTGCTCCTTGTTGATTTTTTCCTGCTCGGCAGTGTTGCCCGCCAGCGGGATATTCCGCTCGGCTTTGGCTTGCGTCAGATCGCGCTTCAACTCCCGCTCGAGGAAGTGGGCGAGTTTGCGATTGCCGGCAGCTGTGAAGTTGATGCCGTCGCCCTCGCGCAGCAGGCGGATCTTGCCGGTGAGGTCCGGCCCATAGGCGCTGTAACCGCCGCCGTCATCGGTGAAGCCCGCGAACGCGTCGATGAAGCGGATGCCGTTGAGATAGCCGCGATCGCGGATGATATCGTTCATCATCTGCGCGTCTTCGTTGGCTTCCGCGCGGCGCAAATTGGGCAATCCGACCCAGTAGACCGCAGCACCCTTGCTCTTCAGCGCCTTCATCAGCCGGTCGACGCGGCGGCCGTATTCCTCTCGCCATTCGGTCGCGCCGACGGGAATCCGCTTGCCGCCTGACGGCGACCGCAGCGGCTGACGGTCGTCTTCACCAAGCATGACGATTGCGACGTGCGGCGCCTCGCGCTGAAGCGTGTCTTCGAGCTGCCGCATGTGCTCGGCGTGCTCGCTGGTCAAAAGTCCGGAGACGACGCGGTGCTTGCGCTGGATCATCAACCTCTGATCGGCGCCCATCGATTCGACGAGGCCGTAGAGGATCCCCTCCGCAAACGTGTCGCCGACGACCGACACTTGGTAGACGTCGTTGGGTGGAAACGGGTTGAGGTAGCTCGCGCCCTGCGGATCTTCCTGCGCGAGAGCGGGTGGCGTCGCGGCCGCCAAAGCAAGTACGAGCACGGCTATGGCGGCAGTCCGCAGAGCCGCGAGACGGGTCATGCCACGGCGCACGGGGTGACGGCCGCAGCGTGGCGCGGCTCTAGGGTTCGAAACGAGGGTCGCGATCCGACTCATGGCTCCAAATCTTAGCATGCGGGGTGGCGTCCGCAGAAGTCCGGCTATTGGATCGAGACGCGGCCTTGCAGGTGATCGAGAACAGCGTTTGTAGGCCAGCAATCGACCTTGAGGCGGTTGGCGCGCTGGTAGGCTCCGATGACTTTACGCGTGTTGGAGCCGATCTTGCCGTCGATCTTCTCGACGTCGAAGCCCTTGGCCTTTAGCCGCTCCTGGATCTGCTCGATGACGCGGGTGTTCTGCGGGCCGGTGCCGCCCCAACGGCCGGCGAAGTCACCGCCGCCAGCGATGCGGTCGGCGAGATGACCGACGAACACAGCATAGAGGTCGGAGGTGTTATATTTGCGGAGCACCTTGAAGTTCTCGAACACCAGGAACGACGGCCCATAGGCGCCGGCGGGGCTCATGAGGTAGGCGTCGGCCGCGAGTTCGGTGGTGGTGAATGGGCCTCCCGATGCGCGCGAAAAACCGAGCTTCGCCCACTCGGACAGCGACCGGGACTGCAGCGGGCCTTCGAGGGCACAATCGCTGGATGGAGGCACGACCACCTCCGTGCCCCAGTTCTGGCCGCGCACCCAGCCCTTGCCTTCGAGCTGGCGGGCGGCGGACGCCAGCGCGTCGGGGACGGAGCGGAAGATGTCGGTCTTGCCGTCGCGGTCGAGATCATAGGCGTGCAGGAAGTATTCTGTCGGCATGAACTGCGTAAGGCCGACGGCACCCGCCCACGAGGCGCGCATGTCGGAGCGCGCGACGCCGCTTTCAAGCATCTTGAACGCAGCGATCAGTTCGGCGCGGAACAGCTCCTTGCGGCGGCCGAGATAGGCTTGGGTGGCGAGCACGCGGATGGCGTCGTGGGGGAGCTTGTGCTTGCCGAATGCCGTCTCGCGGCCCCATATCGCGAGCACGGAATAGCGGTCGACGCCGATCTCCGCCTCGATCCGGTCGAGTGCGGCCTTGTGGCGGACGAGAAGCTGGCGGCCCTCGGCGGCCAGTCTGTCGAGGTAGGACTTGTCGAGATACTTGTCGGGCGGGCGGGTGAATTCCGCCTGGCCGCTGGAATCGATTTTCGGTTTGCCGGGCAGCACGAGATCGGGAAGCGAAAGATCAGGAGCGTCGAGACCCGCAATGGCGCTCTCGAACGTCGCGCGGCTGACGCCTGCGGCCTTGGCGTCCGTCCACAGTCCGAGCAGGAACTGGCGGTAGGCCGGATCGGAACGCGGCGCGGCGTCCTGGGCGCGGGGTGCGGTCGCGATCAGAACCGAGACCGCGCCGACGACGGCCAGGACGAACACGACGCGGGCCAGCAGGCTGGCGCCGCGCATCGGGCAATCCTCGCCGCATTTGTTGGGATCCGTGCCCAGTCCGACCATAACTGTCCGCCTTGTCTTTCGCGTGCGCCGTTGAACGGCCTCACGCACCGCTTCGTACTGCAGCGGTGATATGGGCGTTTTTACGGCTCGGCGGAAGGCTGATCCAGCGGCGGCGTAGCGCGGTGGCTCAGGACGCGAGTTTGAAGCGGGCGAGGTGATCTTCCCACTTCAGTGCCTGGGCTACGATCTTGTCGAGATCGTCGTGTTCCGGCGCCCAGCCGAGGGTTGAACGGATCTTCGCCGACGCGGCGACGATCGCGGCAGGGTCACCCGGCCGGCGCGGCGACAGAACGACGTTGAAGTCGCGGCCGGAAACCCGTTTCACCGAGGCGATGACCTCGAGGACCGAATAACCCTTGGTATAGCCGCAGTTGAAGATATCCGACACGCCGCCTTTGCGCAGATAGCTCAACGCGGAAATGTGGGCGCGGGCGAGGTCCTTGACATGAATGTAGTCGCGGATGCAGGTGCCGTCGGACGTCGGGTAATCAGTGCCGAACACGTCCATGCGCTGGCGCTTGCCGAGCGCGGTTTCGCAGGCGACCTTGATGAGGTGGGTGGCGCCTTTGGTCGATTGTCCGGTACGGCCTTCGGGGTCGGCGCCGGCGACATTGAAATAGCGGAGCGCGACATAGCGCATGGGGTGCGCGCGGGCAGTGTCGGCCAGCATGATTTCGGTCATCAGCTTGGACGATCCGTATGGCGACATCGGCGCGGGAACGGCGTTCTCGGTGACCGGGTTTTCGGACGGATTGCCGTAGACGGCGGCGGTCGAGGAGAAAATGAAATGCTTGATGCCGGTTGCAACCGCAACCTGCATCAGCGTGCGCGAGTTGGCGGTGTTGTTGTGATAGTAGCCGAGAGGGTCGGCGACCGAATCCGGGACGACCACGGAGCCGGCGAAGTGGATGATCGCCTCGACGCCGTACTTCTGGATGACGGTCTGGACGAGGTCCTGGTCGCCGATGTCGCCGACGACCAGAGTTGCAGCCTGAGGAACGGCCCAGCGGAAACCGGTGGTCAGGTTGTCGAGGACGACGACTTTTTCGCCGGCGTCGAGCAGCTCTAGAACCATATGACTACCGATGTAGCCCGCGCCGCCGGTGACAAGTACGCTCATCTTGGATATCCACTCCACGCCACAAAGCCTGTGCGACCCATATGGGGCAACAAGCGTTAGGATTGATTAAGACAAGCCGGACCTCCACGTCCAGACACGCCTTACGGTCGCCATTTATTCAAGACGTGTACCAATTGTGTGACCTGCTCGTCTGCTCGACCCGACAATCTCCGAGGACCCTCCCGATGACCGCATCCAAGAAGCGCATCCGCAAAGCCGTATTGCCCGTGGCTGGACTGGGGACACGCTTCCTTCCTGCGACGAAGGCGATGCCGAAAGAAATGCTGACGGTGGTCGACCGGCCGGTGATCCAGCACGTCGTCGACGAGGCGCGCGCGGCAGGCATCGAGCATTTCATTTTCATCACGGGGCGCAACAAGGGCGTCATCGAGGACCACTTCGACAGCCAGTTCGAACTCGAACGCACGCTCCTGGAGCGCGGCAAGAAGAGCGAACTTGAGCTACTATCGCGCGATCTGCCGGAAGCGGGCCAGACGAGCTTCACCCGCCAGCAGGCGCCGCTCGGATTGGGTCACGCCGTCTGGTGCGCGCGCGATATTGTCGGCAACGAGCCGTTCGCGCTGCTGCTGCCGGATATGCTGCATCATGCAGATACGCCGTGCCTGGCCGAGATGATGCGGGCCTACGATGCGCATGGCGGCAATCACGTCGCGGTGTCGCCGGTGCCGAAGGATCAGACCCACCTCTACGGCATCGTCGGCGTGACCAATCCGAAGGACAAGGTGTCGGAGATCACGTCTATGGTGGAGAAGCCGCCGCGCGGCACCGCGCCGTCGAACCTGCACATCACCGGCCGGTATATTCTCCAGCCTGAAATATTCGATCTGCTCGGCGAGCAGGAGCGCGGTGCGGGCGGCGAGATCCAGCTCACCGATTCTATGATCAAGCTGCAGACGGAGATGTGGCAAAAGTTCTATGCCGTGCGCTTCGACGGCGACATCTACGATTGCGGTTCCAAGATCGGGTTTCTGTTGGCCAACATCGCCTACGCGATGGCGCGTGACGACTTGGGCCCCAGCCTGAAGGCAGAGTTGAAAAAGCTAATGGGCTGATCCACCGGATTATCCGCATTGCGGCAATCGGCCCCGTGCCGCGTCTCCCCGGGTCGACTATAGTCGAATCTATCGACAGATAGTCGTTATCTATCGACCTTCATGGGGAGACTGGAAGATGCCGGCAACGCGCATTCTCATCCTGGGGGCCTCCTACGGCTCCCTACTCGCCACCAAGCTCGCACTTGCGGGCCACTCGGTGCACCTCGTCTGCCTGCCCGCTGAGGCAGATCTCATCAATCAGGACGGCCTTCGTGTCCGGATGCCGGTAAAGTCACTCGGCACCACGGTTGAAATTCATTCCAAAACCCTGCCCGGCAAGATCACGGCGTCGTCGCCCGATCATGTCGACCCGGCGCGTTTCGAACTCGTGGGTCTTGCGATGCAAGAGCCGCAGTATCGACTTGCGGGCGTCCGCGAGTTGCTCGACCGCGTTGGCCGTGCAGGCGTCCCGTGCATGTCGATCATGAACATGCCGCCGCTTCCGTATCTGGCGCGCATTCCGGGGCTCGATACGGCCGCGCTGCGCGAGTGCTACGCGGATCCTACGGTGTGGGCGAGTTTCGACCCCGCCAACGTGACGCTGTGCAGTCCTGATCCGCAGGCTTTCCGTCCTCCCGGCGAGCCGGTAAACGTGCTGCAGGTCAGCCTGCCGACCAACTTCAAGGTGGCGCGGTTCCCATCGATCGAGGCGACGGCGCTGCTCAAGCAGCTCGACGACGATATCGCGGCTGCGCGCTACATGCACGCCGGCCAGGAGGTGGAGCTGCCGGTCAAATTGAAACTGCATAGCTCGATCTTCGTGCCGATGGCGAAGTGGAGCATGCTGCTGACCGGCAACTACCGCTGCGTACAGCCGGGTGCGCCGCGTGCCATCCGCGATGCGGTCCACACCGATATCGAGCAATCGCGCGAAATCTACGAGTGGGTCGCGGGCGTATGCCGAGCCATCGGTGCGAAGACCGAGGACTTGGTCCCGTTCGAGAAGTATGCCGCGGCGGCTCAAGGGCTCGGGGCCCCGTCGTCGGCGGCGCGCGCGTTGCACGCGGGTGCGCCGTTCATCGAGCGCGTCGACAAGCTGGTGCAGCGCGTGGCGCGGCAGAAGGGCATATCGACGACCCTGATCGATGCGCAGGTGGCGCTCGTCGATCAGAAGCTCGAAGCCAACCGAAAGCAGGCGGCGTAAATCGAAGACACTGCCGACGGGCGTCGCAATCCGGCGCCCGCCGGCCTTTCGGCTCGCAGGGGCGCACTGCGATGAAACTCCTACGGACCAGCCGCGTTGTACTCACGCGGGTTGACGGACGAGGAGTTGAAAATGGACAGAGCGGTGAAGACGCTTTTCGGAACGGCGATCGCATTCGCCTCCACAGCCGCGGCGATCGGCCTTGCGATCGCACAAGTCCCGCCGCGCCCGGGCGAACCCGGCAATCCACAAACGACCATCCCTGAAAAGATGTTGCCGCCGAGCGAGGGTATTCCCGCGCGGAAGTCTGATAGTCCAGCGACCAACCCCGCAACGGGAGCGGCACGCAACGAAACTCTGACAGACAAGCTCGACCGCACCGACGGTGTGCTGACGCCGCCTGCGAATGTTTCGCCGCCGATGACGGTTCCGGCGCCCGCGCCGAAGATTGATCAGGATATGGTGGTGCCTCCGCCGGCCCCGCAACAGGCACCGCCGCAGCCCAAGTGACACGCGAGACGACTACCGCGTCTCTTCGGGCGCGCGATTGTAGATGTCGTCGGAGCGGACGATGTCATCCTCTCCGAGATAGGACCCGATCTGCACTTCGATGAGTTCGAGCGGCACCTTGCCGGGATTTTCGAGGCGGTGCCATTGCGTCGAGAAAATATAGACGCTTTCGTTCTCGCGCACGAGTTTTTCGATGTCGCCGATGACGACCTTGGCGGTTCCCTGCACGACGATCCAATGCTCGGAGCGGTGATGATGCATTTGCATCGACAGCTTGCCGCCGGGATTGACGTGCAACAGCTTCACCTGAAAACGCGGTCCGATGTTGAGGGTTTCAAAAAAACCCCACGGACGCAGGTTGCGGAGATGCTGCTCCTGCTCCTTGCGGTTCAGCTTGCGAAGTTGGGCGACGACCTTCGAAACATCCTGCGCGCGGCTCTTGTCGGCGACCAAGAGCGCGTCGGGTGTGTCGATGATGACGAGGTCCTTGACGCCGATCGTCGCGACGAGCGACTTCTCGGAATGGACATAGCAGCCTGTGGTGTCTTCGAGGACGCCGTCGCCGTGGACGTAATTGTCGTTCTTATCGCGCGGTGCGATATCCCAAAGCGACGACCACGACCCGACATCGTCCCAGCCGACGTCGATGGGCAGCATCGCGGCTTCGTGCGTCTTCTCCATCACGGCGTAGTCGACCGAAATGTTGGGTGACGCGGAGAAGGCGCGGCGGTCGAGGCGGAGGAAGCCGAGATCGACATCGGCCTTGGCCAGTGCGTTGCGCGCCGCTTCGAGGATTTTCGGCTCGAGCCGCCCAAGCTCGTCGATAAAGGTGCGCGCGTCGAGGACGAAAATGCCGCTGTTCCAGTAGTAGCCGCCCTTGGCGAGGTAGCCCTCGGCAGTAGCGATGTTGGGCTTTTCGTAGAAGGCCTCGACCTTGAAAGCGCCACCGTTGAAGCCTTCGAGGGCGGTACCCTGGCGGATGTAGCCGTAGCCGGTATGCGGTTCGTTGGGTTTGATTCCGAAGAGGACGAGCTTGCCTGTCGCGGCGACCTTGGCCGCGCGTCGCACGCCCTCGACGAATTTCGCTTCATCCTTCACGACATGGTCGGAGGGCATGACAACAAGGATCGCAGCCGGGTTCTCGCGGATGGCGGCTAGTGCGGCGACCGCGATGGCCGGCGCGGTGTTGCGCGCGACGGGTTCGAGAATAATGGCTTTGGGTGTAATGCCGGAGCGCTCCAGTTCCTCCTTGATCAGGAACCGGTGGTCATTGTTGCAAAGCAGGATCGGCGCCCCGAAACCGGCCTCCGGACTCAGGCGTTTCAAGGTCGATCCGAGGAAACTCGAACTCTGGCCATTGAAGAAGCGGATGAACTGCTTGGGATACATGGCGCGCGACAGCGGCCACAGGCGGGTGCCGGAACCGCCCGAGAGAATCACGGGATAGATCGCGCTCATCTGAAGTCTCCGCCAGGGATCGCACGCGCGGGCGTCCTGAATGGGCGGCGGGCGTGCGAGTCAAGTTAACCATGTACCAGTTGGGGCGTGGCCGCTCAACAGCGGCCGGCTCACGATTTGGGAAAACCGGTGGCAGAAACCTGACGCCAGCATTTGGTGTAGGTCGTCATGCGCGTGGCGCTGCAACTCGACCAGCTGGCCACACTGCTATGCCGCCCGATCGCCGCACGGCTCGACGGGCTAGCGGGAGCAGGCCGGATAGCCCGATCAGCGGCCGGTGGGCCGCTGCAGCAGACGCTCGCGCAAGGACCGGACGCCGGCCGTGACAGCAGGCTCGGCAGAGGGTGCGGCCGGCGCTGCGGATTGCGGCGACATCAGCTCGCGGCGGATGCCGGGGTTTGGTGCGCGCGACGACATGCCGAGATTGCCGCCGGTCGGCGTCGTGTCCTTGCGCAGCTGCGGCGCAGTGCGGTTGGGGTTGACCTGATGGCCATAGTTGCCGGCGGGCGCCGGCGCGGGCTGCTGCGGGCGCAGCACGTCCGGCTCGCGCACACGGAGCGCGGCAGGCGGTTCCGCGTTGGCGTAGCCGTAGCCGTCGTCTTCGAAAGCGGGCTGCACGTCCACCGGTTCGGCGTGATCGCCGAAGCCGAGGGCGTCGGCCATGAGGGCGGCTTGTTGGGCGGCATCGCCCGCCGAGCCGATGCCGGACGCACGCCAGCGCTCGACGACCTGCTCGAGGAAGCCTTCGTCGCCGATCGACTTTTGCCACTTCTCGGTGAAGCGGGCGGTCGAAGAACGCGGAAGCGCGTTCTTCGGAAGCTCGTCGAATTTGATGCGGACCGGCAGCGTCATGCCGTCACCGAACGCGATCGCCTCGCGCTGGCCGAGCGACGGCAGGAACTCCAAGAGGCCCGAGCCGGTGTCGGCAACGGCCGACTGCACGATGTGCTGGTCCTTGTCGTTGGACATGCGCAGCGCGAATACGGTGTTGCACTGACTGAGGATGGTCGGATCGATTTCAGCCGGACGCTGGGTCACGATGCACAGCGATGCGCCGTATTTGCGGCCTTCCTTGGCGATCTTGGCGATGGCGCGTTTGCACGGCTCGAAACCGGCGCTGGGATTGGCCGGAACGTAGCGATGGGCTTCCTCGCATACCACGGTGACAGGGACCTGGCCCTCGCTCCACAGGGCGAAATCGAAGGTGAGACGGCAGATGACCGAAACGACGACGTTGACGATCTCGGTCGGGATGCCAGTCAGCTCGATGATGGTGATCGGCTTGGAATTGACTGGAACGCGGAAGATGCGCCCGAGCACCTGGGTCATGCCGTCGTAGACGGTCAGCGAGCCGAACATGAAGGCGTAACGCGCATCTTGTGAAATCGCGTCGATGCGGCCCTTCAGGTTGCGATAGGGGGCGAGATCGCGCTTGTTCTCGAGCTTGCCCATGCGCTCGTCGATGAGGCTGGTCAGGTCGGAAATGCGGTAGGGAACAGGGGTGTCGACGGTGAAGCGGCCGGTATCGAGCACGCCGCGGCGAATCTTATTCGACTCGTTCGCGCGGCCGGTATTGTAGCGGCTCTTGGCGATCGGGATCAGCTCCTGAAGGATCTCGATCTCGGCCTTGCGCTCGTTATCGCCGATGAGAACCTCGATGATTTCCTCGAAGTTCAGCAGCCAGAACGGCAACTGCATGTTGCGCGGGTTCATGACTTCGGCCCACTCGCTGAATGCGGTGGCGTATTCGTTGTGCGGGTCCAGCAAAACGATGTGCGCGGCCGGGTTCTTCTGCAGGATCGAGCGCAGGATCAAGGCGGTCGTGCAAGATTTGCCGGTGCCGGTGGTGCCGAGGATGGCGAAGTGCTTGCCGAGCAGGTCGTCGACGCGGACCATTGCAGGAATGGAGCTGTCCTGCCGGATGCTGCCGACGCGGACCGAACGGGCCATGTCGCCGCAGAACGCAAGCTCGAGTTCGGCCTTGGACGCGACGCGGACCCGGTCGCCGAGGGCGGGATAGACCGTCACGCCGCGATTGAAGGTGGCGCCGCGTTCGCTGGTCGACTTCCACAACTCGCCGACGAGGCCGAGTTCCGCGATCCAGATCTCGCTGTCGCCATCGCGCTGGGCAGGAACCGGAACGCTCAGGGCCGAGACGATGGCGAGAACGACGGTGTTGGCGGTGTCGATGCCGAGCAGGGTACCCATTTCAGGGCGCTCGTTGATCGCGCGAACCCGGCCGTCACCATTTCCATCGAGCAGCACGATGGCCTTTGAGCCCGTCACGGACACGATGCGTCCGATCGAGCCGTCGGCGTGATGCCCGCTCCGGTCGAGCATCGGTGAGGTGAGTTGCATTTCAGATTCCCCGTTCAAACCTAAAAATTCAAATCGTGGCGTTGGTCGCGTCCTGGTCGTGATGGAGATAGCTATCGTTGGTCTCGGCGGCGGAAACGGCGTACCGCGAGGGCAGAATCACCGCGATCTCAGTGCCCATGCCGCGGGCGCTGCGAATCTCGAGCCGTCCGCCGTGCAGCTCGACGAGCGCCTTGGCGATGGGCAGACCGAGGCCGGTGCCCTCGCGCCACCGGGCGCGGCTGCCGTCGACCTGGCCGAAAGGAGTGAGAGCGACGAGGATCTCGTCGTCGCCCATGCCGATGCCGGTATCGCGCACGAGCACGGTCACGCTGCCGTCGCTGCCGCGCAGCGCCTCGACCGTAATCGAACCATTGGCGCGCGTGAACTTGACGGCGTTGGATAAGAGGTTGGTGAAGATCTGGCGGAATTTGACGGCATCGCCTCGAATGGGCGGCAGGTCGATGGCCATGCGGCTGTGGATCTTGACGCCGGCCTCGTCGGCGGCGGCGCGGAAAGACGCGATCACCGACTGGAGGATTTCGTCGATATTCATCTCGCGGGCGTCCAGCGTGTAGCGGCCGCTCTGGATCTTCGAGATGTCGAGGATGTCGTTGATGACGGCGAGCAGGTGAGCGGCGGCGTCGTTGATGAGCTGCGCGTACTCGACAATCTCGGTATCGGGGAGCTTGCGGCGCTCATGCTCGGCCAGGAGCTTTGAGAAGCCGATGACGGTATTGAGCGGCGTCCTAAGCTCATGGCTCATGTTGGCGATGAACTCGGACTTCACCTTACTCGCCAGTTCGGCCTCGATGCGCGCCGACTGCTCGGCGATGCGGGCTCGATGACGCAGGACCGCGTCGCCGAGAAGCGAGGCGTACTCGTTCATCAGCGAATTGGATCGCGTTGTTCCGAAAGCGCCGTTGAGCATGGTCCGCGCATGGTTCGTATGAGCAAAAGTTACGAACCAAGTTAGCGGCGATTGGATAAGCAGCGGTTAACGCACGTGTGTACGGACAATCGTTAAATTCGCCGAAATGGCTGATTTAAGGCAGTTTTGCGATATTTTTCGCGTCAGCGCCAGACCGGCATGAACTTCGCGGCGATTGGCGAGAGCTGGGTGCGGCGAGTTTGATTCGCCTGCCGTTCGGCCGTCTCGATCTCGGCGAGGGCCGTCTGAAGTGCTTCGGCGACAGATTCCAGTCCGGGCACGCGCTTCATGTCATCGTGCATGTAGAGAAGCGTTTCGCGCACGGTCGCCAAGTCGATGGCGGGGGGCCAGGGCTGCGAACGGGGAATACGAAACATGGTGTCACCAACTCGTGCGATTGAACTCTTAACGATCGCTTAATGACCGATCCAATCCTTGTTCGCAAGAAACGGGCCGTCTCGCAAGACGAGTGACGAGGCGGGAGCGTGGAATCTGAACCCGCGGCCGTCCCGAAATGAGACGCATGGCAAGCGCGCGCTGTCCTTCTAGCCCAAGGGATCCTTTACCGCTTCGGCCCACAATCTCGCACGGGGACGGCGCGCTCACGACATCGCGCGCCAAGTGGGAGCGGATGAGCGTGTCGAAGTCGCCGAGTGTATTGATCATCGTCGAGAACCTGACCGTGCCGCTCGACCGGCGAGTTTGGCAGGAGGCGCGCACGCTGCGCGAGGCCGGCTATACGGTGTCGGTCATCTGTCCGAAGGGCGGCAAGTTCACCGCGCCTTACGAAGTGCTCGAAGGCATCCACGTGTTCCGACACCCGCTGCCGATCGAGGCCGACGGCGCGGCGGGATATGCGCTCGAATACGGTTGGGCTCTGGCGTGGGAGTTCGCCCTTTCGGTCAAGGCGTACTTCAAAGTCGGCTTCGATGTCGTGCAGGCATGCAATCCGCCCGATCTGCTGTTCCTGGTCGCGGGTTTCTGGAAATACCTGTTCGGCAAGCCATTCGTGTTCGACCACCACGACATCAACCCCGAGCTCTACGAAGCGAAATTCGGCAAACGCGGCAAGTTCCATACGCTGCTGCTGGCGCTCGAGCGCCTGACGTTCCAGACCGCCGACGTGTCGATCGCCACCAACGATACCTTCCGCTCGATCGCGATCTCGCGCGGCGGCATGGACCCCGATCGCGTGTTCGTCGTCCGCTCGATACCGGATCTCAAGCGGTTCCAACGCACGACGCCTGCCGTTGCGTTGAAGAACGGGCGCAAGCATCTTGTCGGTTACGTCGGCATCATGGGCGCGCAGGACGGCGTCGACCTGCTAATCGAGGCGATGGCCGAACTGGTCCATCGTCAGGGCCGCCGCGATATCCAGTGTGCCATCGTCGGCTCCGGTACGGAGTTGCCGAACCTGCAGCGGCTGACGACGGAGCGCGGGCTCGACGATTACGTGACATTCACCGGCTTCCAGTCGGGCGCGCCGCTGATGCAGTCGTTCTCGGCGTTCGACATCGGCGTCATCCCCGATCCGAAAAACGGCTACAACGACAAGATCTCGATGAACAAGCACTTCGAGTACATGACGCTCGGCGTGCCGTTCGTTCAATTCGATCTCGTCGAGGGGCGGCGCATCGCCGGTGACGCCTCGCTCTATGCCGCCGACAACTCGCCGGCCGATCTTGCGCGGAGAATGGCGCAACTGATCGATGACACGGCGCTGCATGCCGACCTCGTCGCACGCGGGGCGGAACGGGCCAAAGCGATGCTGCGCTGGGAGAACGAGCGCGGACGGTTGCTGAGCGCCTATGATATGGCGCTGGCGCGGTGCCGGAAGCCGGTCGTGGCCGGATCGGCCACGGCGCTC
This sequence comes from Hyphomicrobium sp., assembly GCA_022843145.1. GTDB lineage: Bacteria > Pseudomonadota > Alphaproteobacteria > Rhizobiales > Hyphomicrobiaceae > JAKAML01. Next base: position 154,640 of record JALHOF010000008.1, on the reverse strand, counting down.
TCGAAGTAATCTGAAATCATCGTCTGGTCGCGCTTCGGGCGGCGACGCTTGCCAAAGCAAGCCCGCCTCCGGCAGGCCCACCCGCGCTCATTGCTTGCGCTTCGGTTGCCCACATGCAACCGCGCTCATTGCTTGCGCTTCAGTTGCCCATATGCAACCGCGCCCTAGCGGAGTGCGAGGGCGAGGCCGAGAGCCGCGGCAGGGATCAGGATCAGCGCGCGGAGGAGCAGGGCCGGCATCAAACCTTGGCGTTCGGCGTCGAGCCGCCACGCGACATAGACGAGCGAGACGAACTCTCCCGCGACGCCGGCGGCGGCAATCGCGGCGAGCCCCATCCCCTGGTAGGCGGCGGCGAGCGACAGGACGAGCGCCGTTGAGCGGATCAATCCGGCGGTGAGGAATGGCCGGGTGATGCCGAGCGCCATCAGCGCCATGCCGGGTACCGCCTGCAGCATCCTGATCGACCACATCGCCGCGAGCCAGCCGGCGACGGCGCCGAGCCCGGTATAAGCCGCGCCGAATGCGAGCGGGAGGACGGCGCCGCCGAATGCCAAAAACAGCGCGAGATAGAGCGCTGCGGCGCAGGCGGTCGCCTCGGTGAGACGCGCGAAGCGGCGCGCGAAGGTGGCGGCGTCATCGCGCGCGGCGCCAAGTGCCGGCAGCATCAAGGCGTGGCCGACCTTGGCGGCAACGAGACCAGGAACCATCGTGATCATGAAGGCCGCGGAATAGGCTGCAAGCTCCTCCATGCCGAGCATACGGCCGATGATGATGCGATCACCCTGGAACACGGCGGCGAGAGGGAAGGCGCTGAGCCAGATCGGCCAGCCGAATGCGACGAAGCGGCGGAGAATGGTTCGGTTCGCGGATATCCGATAGGGCCGCTCGGCGAGAAGATGCGACAGTCCAACCATTGTCGTCGCCTGCAGCAATGCCAGCCAGACCGCGACGGCGTAACCGCCCGGCGTGGCGAGCAGCGGCAGCGCCGCGGCGAGGGCCGCCGCCTGCGGCAAGACTTCGATCAGGATTTGCGGGCGGTTGTCGTAGCGGCGCTGCGCGCGGCGATAGTCGAGATGCTGGAAGCTCTTGACGAGGGGAACGAGCGCGACGAGCTGCAACGCCCACGTCACGTCGGGAATTGCGAAGAACTGCGCGGCGGGCCCGGCGGCGAAATAGAGCAGGAGCGCGGTTAGGGCGCCGCGCACGAGAAGCGTCGTGTGCGCGGTCGCGACGAAGTCGGGATCGTCGCCGTCGCGCGCCTGTACGATCATGCGATCGGTGCCGAGGTCGGACAGTGTCTCTACGAGCTGCAGCAGCAGTGTGATGGTGGCGGCGATGCCAAAGTCGCCCTTCGACAATCCGTGTCCGATGAGCGCATTGCGCAGGAACGAGAAGCCCTGCGCGGCGGCGAAACCGGTGAAGAGAAGAGCGCCTTGACCGGCAATGCGCTGTGTCAAGCTGCGGACGGCGGCAGCAGGCTTGGTGGCGGAAGCATCGCTTTGCGCAAGCCGATCGCGCAGGCCGTGCGCGCCCGGCGCTGGCTCGAGATGTCCGGCGATGCCCTGCTGAGCGCTCATCCGGCGGCGTCCGGCGCAGGCGCCGTGCCGACGGCGATGTCGCTGGCCGCGACGGGTGCCGCAGTTTCGGGCTTGGTCCAGCCGGCAGCTGTGGGCAAGCGCCGCGATAGCTTGCGAAACGGCGCTTCCGCGAGGCGGCCGGTGATCTGGCCGATCGTATCGCCGGACAGGCGCAGCAGGCTGCAGGTCGTTTGCATCCAACGCGGCGCCAGGGCGCGAGACCACTTGGCGCGGAAACGATGCTCCATTTCATCGAACGCGCCGTTTTTCTTGCCGGCGGATAGGTGGACGAGGTGGAAGTCGATGACGTAGGCGCTGTGGCCCATGATGTCGGCGTTGAGACAAATGTCGGCGCCATAGAAATGGAACCCGGACAAATCTGCGGAAAATCCGATACGGGCATCGCGGCGGACCACGATGAAGTTCTCGTCGAGGCTCATGACGCGGGCAGGAAAGTGTCCGACGCGTTGGTCGGCGCCGTGGGGATCGGTTATGCGAACTGCGAGCGTGCCAGGGCTGACGCCGCCGGCGTTTCCTGCCAGCGCCCATGCGGGATCGACGAGGTCGAGCGCGGCGAGGCGTGCAACGAGCGTGTCGCGCCTGTCGGTCAGCAGGCGCACGTCCTGATGGCAGAGGATGACGTGACGCCCGCGCGCGGCATTGAGCATCGCGTTGAGGCCACGGTAGGCGCAGGTCTGGTCGGTGCCGGTGTTATCGATGAACATGTACTCGCAGCCCGGAGCCTCGAAGCCGCCGGCTTTGAATGAGGCGCGCATTTGCTCGTACTGAGCGCGATCGTTGACGAGGGTGCAGATCGAGAAGCGGATGTCGTCGTCGGGACCGGGTTGCCCGTAGGGACGGACGATGACCGGGGGACGGGCCGCGTTCGGATGTTCAATGGTGCGCGGCATGCTCAGGACCTTGCAGGAGGAGATGTGAGGGAGGGGGCGGCTGCGGGGGCGGGAACAGCGGATGTGCCAGCGTGGTTGCGATAGCCGTATCGCCAGTGGACGCGCTGCCGCCAGATCTCGCCCCAGGTGGCGGCGGCTTCGCGATCGGCGGCGCGCCCGGTCAGAGCGGCGCGCAGGGTGTGAGCGAACAGCCGCGAGAGTGGCCAGGCGGCGTGTAGGGCGCGGCCCATCGGGCGCGTCGAGGGATGGAAATGGCGCGAGACGAGCGAAGCCTTCGCCGCCAAGAGTTTGACCATTTTGACGGTGCGGGCGGTCTCCGAAGCGCCGCCGAGGTGAACGATGGTGGCTTCGGGCGTAACGGCGGGTCGTGCGCCAAGCGCGCGAGCGCGGAGGCAGAGGTCGGCCTCCTCGCCGTACATGAAGAAGGCCGGATCGAACCCGCCGAGCTCGCACCAGAAGGCGCGCTCGATCATCAGAAAGCAGCCTGAGACGATGTCGACCTCACGCACGGTGTCGCGCGCCCAGCCGCCATAGGCTTCGCGGTTGAAGAACTCGGTGTCGCGGAACATCGCGGTCAGGCCCGCCGCACGGCAGAAGAGGTTCCACGGTGTCATGCGGCCCCAGCACGACGCCGGGTTGAGGGTGCCGTCGGCAAAGACGGTTCGGCCGCCCCAGATGCGCGCTTCGGGCCGCGCCAGGGAAAAGGCGTGCAACCTGTCGATGGCGCGGTCGAGGACGACGGTATCGGGATTGAGGAGCAGGAGGAAACGGCCGCGCGCGGATCGGGCGGCGAGGTTGTTGGCCGCCGCGAAGCCGAGATTGGCGGGCGAGGCGATGAGACGGATGCCGGGGAACGTTTCGGCGATGGCCGAGGCTGACCCGTCGGTCGAGGCGTTGTCGACGACGATGATCTCGAAGGCGGTATCATGCGTTTCGCGAACGGCGGACTGCAATGCCGCAAGCGTCAGCGCCCGCGTATTGTAGCTGACAACCAGAATCGAGACGTCGATCGGATGCTCCCGGCTCATCGGCTTTCGCTGTCTCGGTTGGGGCGGACATTGTTCTGGCACGCACGGAAAATCGAGAACCACCGTAGCGCCGAGCGGCTAATCGCCCGTTAAGGCGTCGTGCCGGGAGCCGTCCTCAACAGAAGATTAACGCGGGCGGGCGATGATCGCCGCGCGAGCCGTCGCGGCCCGCGAGCGAGGGAGAGAGCGGATGGATGGGCATAGCGCCGACGAACACTTCTCAGAGGGTCGGGGGGCGTTCGACGGCATCATCTGCATCGGCGGCGAGGACTGGTGGTATCACAACCGCGGCCATTTCGATTTCCAGATCATGCGACGGCTGGCTAAGCGGATGCCGGTGCTATTCGTCAACTCGATCGCTGTGCGCATGCCAAGCGTCACCGGCGACAAGATGTTCATGGAGCGCATCCAGCGCAAACTGAAAAGCCTCGCGCGTGGCGTCGTCAACGTCGAGAACAACTTCTGGGTGTTCTCTCCCGTGTCCGTGCCGGGCGCGACCGGCCAGAAGTTGACGGGCTGGGCGCTTGCGCCGCAGATCAAGCTCGCCGCGCAGCGTGCGGGCATCCGGCGGCCGGTGCTGTGGGTGCATTGCCCGGCCGGGCAGGCGCTGGCCGGCGCGTTCGGCGAGGTGGCGGTATTGATGCAGCGCACTGACCGTTTCGAGGCGTTCCCCGAGGGCGATCCCGAAGTGCTGGGCCGTCAGATCGCGTCGCTGAAGCAGCAGGCGGATCTCGTCGTCTATGCCGCGCCACACCTGATGCAGGAGGAGGCGGGCACGGTGAAGCGGCAGTTGCTTGTGACGCACGGAGTCGAGCTCGACGCGTTTGTCGCGGCCGGAAAAGAGAAGTCGAGAGGGCCGGGCGATGTCAGCTACCTGAAGCGGCCGCGTGTGGGCTTCATCGGAGGCATCGACGCACATACCTTCGACCCCGAGCTGTTCCTGGCGGTCGCGCGGCAACTCGCGGACGTGCAATTCGTGATGATCGGCGGCTCGTCGCTGCCTGATGACTGGTGCACACTGCCGAACGTCAAGTTCACGGGCAGGAAGCCCTATGAAATGATCGCGAAGTACATGGCGGCGATGGACGTGCTGATCATGCCGTGGAACCGCAGCGAGTGGATCAAGGCCTGCAATCCGGTCAAGCTCAAGGAATATCTGGCGGTCGGACGTCCGGTGGTGACGACGGACTTCGCGGCGCTCGACGGTTGGCGCGATTTGGTGCGGGTCGCGGAAGGTCCGGATCAATTTGCATCCGCGATCAGAAGGGCATTGGCCGAGCCGTTCGACGCGGCGTCGGCGCATGCGCGGGTGACGCCCGAGAGCTGGGATGCGAAGGCGGAACTGGTGCGACGCGCGATCCTCGATCTGGGCTTGCGGTACGACGGAGCGGACGCGCCCGCGCGCGCAGTGGCGTAATATGTTCATCCCGGCGCTTGTTGCCGGGATCCAGCTTGCCGCTGGGAAGGGCGCATGACGGGAATTGGGGCGCGGTGACGCGCACCCGGATGACCAAACCAGGCGGCGTCAACGCCGCGCGTCAGCCATGCGGCCATAGGGCAGGCCCGGGTGGGCGAAGACGGGTTCATGCGTCGGACCGCGCGGACCGGGCATCGCGGACCGCGAGCGGTTCGAGGTCTGAGTGGAGCTGACGATGGCGGGCGCGGGTGCGCGCCGTGGATCGGCCAGCGCGCCGCCCAAACCGAGGAAGAAAAAGAAGTAGGCGTAGAGCACGTTCCAGTAGTGGACCGTGGCGCCGATCAGGCAGAGCGCGATCAGCGACATCATCCAGCCCTGCATCAGCTTGCGCATCCTGAGATCGGGGTTGCGGCTCGACCGCTTGACGACGGCGCGGCCCAAGAGCGCGATAGCGATGGCCAGAACGACAAACGACGGGATGCCCTGGCGCATCGTCACGACAAGCCAGAACGCGTCGACGGTCGAGGACACCATCCACCATGGGCGCTCCCACTCGGCAAGCCCGATCCCTGTCCACGGATTGGCCCAGACGTTGTTCATTCCGTGCTCCCAGATCTGGAGTCGGTAGTAGCCAGTCCAGCTGTCGAAGGTCATGCCGGTGGCGACAAATGCGATCGGTGAGCGGTTCGAGAACATGGACGCCCCGATGTAGAGACCGGTAAGCACGACGAGGGTCAGCGAGGACCGCGAGGGCATACCGCGGGTCGACGTCTCCCAGACGATCATGCCGGCCTGAAGCCCGAGGCAGAGGAGCGGCGCCGACGACAGGCCGAGCGAAGTGGCGAGGACGAAGAACACGGTGAGCTTGCGTGCGGACGTGGTGGTCCGTTCGGCATAGACGAACAGCGCAAACATCGCGGCGCAGAAGGTGCCGTAGTGGATCGGATGATCGAATGTGCCGTAGGCGCGGGTCAGGCCGGCGCGGGTCTCGACGCCGATCGGGTGCACGTAGCCGGTGATCTGGGCCAGGAGTTCGTGTGTGAAGATCTGGCCGAGAAGCGTCTCGGGCAATGCGATGACGGCAGCGGCGACGATGGTCCAGAACAGCGCCTTCAGCGTCGCGAGCATTGTTGGATAATCGCGCACATAGGCCCGCGCGACGACGTAGCCGCCGACGCTTTCAAGCGCCAGCGATCCGCCATAGACGAAGCCCTCGTGTCCGCCAGTGTGATAGACGAAAACGCCGACGGTCATCAGGCCGAACAAAAAGAACATGAGGTCGTACAGCCGGATGCGCACGTCGGGCCGCGTGATGAGCCGCATCAGCGCGAACGGGAACAGTGCGATCAGCGCGACGCGGTGGGGCGGCAGCCGCAGGCCCTCGACGTAAAGCGACAGCTCCGTCGGGCTGAGAAAGCTCAGCAGGACGAGGACGACCGGGATCGGCGTTGCCGATTGGGCTCGCGTCATGGTCTCGTTACTCTTGTTCGAGGCTCTTCAGCGCTCGGCTCCATCTCCTCCATCCGACACTGCCGACGCCTGATCGGTGGGTGACGCGCTCAAATCGCGTTCTTGCCCTTGATGACTGCTCCAAAGGTCTGCGCGAGAATTTTGAGATCGAGCCACAGCGACCAGTTCTTGATGTAGGCGATGTCGAGATCGACCCGCGCCTTCATGCTGTCGGTGGTCGGAGTCTCGCCGCGCCAGCCCTTGACCTGGGCGAGACCGGTGATGCCGGGCTTGACCTGATGGCGGGCGGCGTATTCCTCGAGCTTCTTGGTGTATTCGTCGTCGTGCGCGAGCGCATGGGGGCGTGGTCCGACGAGGCTCATATCGCCACGCAGCACGTTCCAGAGCTGCGGCAACTCGTCGAGGCTGGTGCGGCGGAGATAGGCGCCGACGCGCGTAATGCGCGGATCTTTAGTGGAAACCTGTCGGACGTCGTCGCCGTCTTCCATCACGGTCATGGTGCGGAACTTGAGTACTTCGATGATGCGCTGATTGACGCCGCGACGGCGCTGGCGGAACAACACCGGGCCATTGCTGTCGAGACGGATCGCCAGCGCGATGATCGGCAACAGCGGCAGCGCGAGGATCAGCAGCATGGACCCGAGGACGTAATCCTCGATCGCCTTGATGAATGGGCCCCAGTCGGAGTACGGCTTCGCCTTGACGTCCATCAGGCCGACGGGACCGAGGCTCGAGACCTTGTGCGCGACGTTGCTATCCACGATGTCGGATGCTATGTGCGTGACGAAATGCAGGCTGGCGGGAAGCTGTTCGAGTTTTTTCGCGACATCGGCCATGCGGCGGTCGGCGACCTGCGGAAGTGCGATGATGATCTGGTCGATACGACCATCGTGCGTAGCGCGGATCAGGTCATCGAGCTTGCCCGATAATGCGAGACCAGCGGTGTCGAGACGATCTTCGCCGCTGCGGTCGTCGAAGACGCCGGCGAAATGGACGCCGAGACTTTTGTCGCAGAGATGATCCCTGACGCGGCGCGCGATCGCGCCGGCGCCGAACACGGCGACGGTCTGTTCGAAGCGCCCGGCGGCGGCCATGCGAGCAAGGATATGCCGGGCGACCATGCGGACCATGAGAATGAACGTGAAGCTGGCAGACAGCCAAGCCGCGTACCACACCCACATGTGAACGCTGCCGAGAGCCTGAGGCAGAGTAAGTCCGAGCACGCCGATGATGCCGACGACAAGCGCCCAGAACATCCCTGCGGGATCCAGGGGGAAGTCGTGCATGCGGCGCGTGTCGTAGTGACCCCACGAGCGCAGACACACCTGCACGATGAACGCGGCGACAAAGCTTGATTGGACGATCAGAGCCCAATCCATCTTGATGCCGCCGTAGATGGCGTAGATCGCGGCAGGGAGGACGCCGCCGAGGAGAACGGTGAGCGTTTCAACCGCCGCGACGAGGTCAGCGGCGATCCGCCGTGACCAGCGATGTTGTGGCGGCCGCAGCGTCGTGATGTCCGCTGAAGCCTCGTCGATTGCCGTCGTCATCGTCGCCGTCATATGTCACCCACGCGCATGGCGATCGAAATCGCCAGCCAACACACTGGTCGCCATTAGACCTGAACAGTCTAAAAAATGACTGAAAACAACGGGATAAATTTGATCGTTCAGCCGCCTGGACGGCGGGCCACCGGCATGCATCGACCACGGAAGATCAGGCGGCGCGGCGCTGAGAAGCGGGTGCGACATGCGGTGCCCCGAGGCCTGAGCCCAGCGAGCGCGAATCTTCGAGGATCGCCGGATCGACCTCGTTCATCACCACGCCGACCACCTTGCGATGGTTGAAGCCGAGGCACTTGAGCGCGCGGCGGGCGAGTTGCTTCGGCGTTTTGCGCCACGTCATCACGAATACAATCTGGTCGGCGTGATCCGCGAGCACGCGGCCGTCGATGACTGGCAGCAATGGCGGAGCGTCGATGACGATGGTGTCGAACTGTTTCTTCAGACTTTCGAGCGCCGCCGCCATCGCTGGCGAGGAGATCAGCTCGGCGCTCGACAAGTGCGACGGCAACGGACCGCATGCAGGTAGGAAATGCAACCCGGTGCGGCCGTCGCGCAGGATCGCCGCTTCGACAGGGGTATTGGCGGCAAGCGCTTCGAGCAGTCCCGTGGGACGGCCGGACGCCAGTTCGCGCGTGAGGTTGGCGCGGCGGAGATCGGCGTCGATCAGCAGCACGCGGTTGCCGGTCAGCGCGTAATGATGCGCGAGGTTCGACGCGACGATGCTCGACCCCTCGCCAGGCAGACTCGACGCGATCTGGATCAGGCGCGCGGAGCCGTGCGTGCGGCGGACGTCGATTTCGCGCCGTGCGCCGCGGATGGCTTCGGCATATGCGCTCGCGGGCTCGGCGACGACAAGGCGGATCGTGCGCATGCGATCGAACGCTTCGCCAGGCCGTGAGGCCCACGGCACCGATGACAGATGCGCGAGGTCGAACACGCGCTCCACATCCTCAGGCCGGCCGATGCCGGACGTGGCGAATTCGAGAACGAGGACGACGGCGATGCCGCCGGCAAGGCCCGCGATCAATGCGAGTAGGGTGATCTGCTTGCGGTTCGGCGCGGCGGGGAACAGCGGCACGTCGGCATGCTCGATGACCCGGCTGTCGGCGAGTTGGAGATCCTGCGTCTCGTTGGTCTGCTTGAAGCGGGCGAGCAGCGCCTCGAAGAGCTGGCGGCTGGTGGTCGCCTCGCGCTGGAGATCCTTCAGCTCGACGCCGGCATCCTTGGCCACGACCTGCTGGTCTTTCAGGGCTTCGAGGCTGGAGGAAAGCTGGCGCTCGCGGTTCTCGGCGACGTCGAGTTCGTTCTTGAGGTTCGACACCAGGCGCTCGATCTCGGCGGCGAGCTGGGACTCGCTATCGGCGACTTCGGCGCGAACTTTCTGAATTTCGGGATGGCGGGGACCATACTTGGTCGCGAGTTCCGCTTCGTGGCGTGTTGCTTTCGCGAGCTGTTCCCGCAGCAACCTCACGGTATGGCTCTGCAGAACCTCTGCGATGGCGCCTCCATTCTCGCCCTTGCGCAAGAGCCGTTGGCCCTGCTCATACTTGGCGCGCGCCTCGCTCGAAGCATTGCGAGCGACGACGGTCTGTTCCATCAACCGGGCAAGCTGCTTTTCCGACAGGATCTGGCCTTCGCTGTCGAAGATGTTGTGCTTGGCCTTGTAGTCCTCGACCTTTCGTTCGGCCTCGGAAAGTTTCGCTTTCAACTGTTCGAGCTTGTCCTCGAGCATGCCGCTCGCCTGGCCGGCGGCGCGCCTCTTGGCGGCGAGTTGCTCTGAAATGTAGACGTCGGCGATGGTATTGGCGATTTTCGCGGCCTTGACCGGGTCGCTGGCCGAGAAGCGGATGCTGATCAGAAGCGTGCTGCGGACACGGCCGACGCGCAGCCGTTCGGAGAACGCGACGGCGACCTCGTCCTTCTCTGGCTCGCCGGAACCGGGAACGCGCGGCTCGATCAGGCTTTCGATCGGGTCTTTGCGGTCGAGCAGGCGTGAGACGTCGTCACGGTCTGAGACGCCGTCGTCGCCGATCAGGTGATCGACGCCGATCTCCTTTGCGATGCGGCGGAGCGGCGAGACGCGTACGAAGTCGGCGTCGTCGCGCAGCTTTAGGATTTCGATCACCTTGAGCGCGATCGTTCGCGATCGGATGATCTCGACCTCGCTTTCGACGGTCGCGGCGTCGGCCTTGAGCTCGGACACCACGGTTTCGAGATTGGATATGGTTTTCTTGCGCGGATCGATCTGGACCACGGCAGTCGCGTCGAAGCGGTCCGGCATCATCAGCGCGGCGGAAGCGGCCAAGACACTGGTGGCGAGCGCCAGCAGCGCAGGGATCTTCCAGCGGCGCTTGAGCGCGGACAGCACGCGGTCGAGGTTAGGGCCGCTGCCCCCCTCTTCCGTCTGCTCCATACCTCGCCCGCCGCTATACATGCGCTTGCCGATTAACCTTTCTCTCAGTAGCGAAACTTGGCCCCGACCGTGAACCGATTACGGGTCAGGTCGAAGTCGTTGTCGTTCGAATCACGGAATTGATGTTCGTACCCAAAGGTGAACAGCCAGTTTTTAGTGTGGTAGTATTCGAGGCCAATCTTCGCGCTCCAGCTGCGATCTTGCCGCGCGACGCCGATAAAATCGGAATCCTTGAGTTCGCCATCGAGCGTGGCGACGAGATTGTGCAGCAACTCGTACTCGACCTTGCCGCGCACCAGCGTCTCGACGCGGCCGCCGACCTCGCTGCCAACCCGATCGACGATCGAGCGTGAGGCGGTGCCGTAAATGGTCATGCGCTGGGTTGCGAGCCATTGCACCTGCCCCTCGACAAGCGACGAGGCGATGCTGTCGATCGAGGCCTGCTCGTATTCGCGGATGCCATAGCCGCCGAGCAGCCGCCAGCGGACCAGCGGATTGGTTTCGAACGCGACGCCGGCCATGGCCTCATAGCCGATACCGTCATAGTCGGTGACGGCGTCGCCGCGGTTCCATTGTTTCAGGGCGCGCAGTTTTCCGACGAGTTCGTAGCCGGGCGAGATGCGGTAGCCCAGCTTGATCTGGGCGCTGACGACGTCGAGATCGCGCGCGTCTTGGTCGAGGGGTACGCCGGCGCCGGAAATAGTATCCTGGTAGTCCCAGCGTTCGAAGCCACCGGACATCGTGCCGTACAGCTTGCCGACGTCACGGGTCAGGCCGCCGATAATGCGCGTGTGGTGCACTTCGACCGGTTCGGCCGCGTCGCGCGGCGACGTGATGTCGCTGCGTTCCTCGTGTTCGAGAGCGGCCAGCGCGTTGAGCGAAATAGTGTGCGCGTGATCGAAATGCAGCGCTCCATCGAGGCGGGCGTTCGCACTCGCGTAGTCCTGGTCTGTCTGATTCAGGTGATTGACGAGCTTGCCGCCGAGCGACAGGTCGAGGACGTGCCGAGGCAGTTGCGACTGGAAACTGATCTGGGGCGTCAATTCGGTGCGGAAATCAGAAATTCGCTCGAGATTTGTGCCGAGCAAGTTGTCGTCGAACACGACGGCGGTCCCGATCGACGGGAAGATCAAGTAGTTGCCGGCGCGCATTCCATCCGGCTGGGCATAGGCCCGGTCGCGGTCGGAGACGCGTTCGGCGCCGTATTTCTTGGCCGCATCGTAGAAGCGGAGACGGTCCCGGCTGGCGACGGTGTCGGTGATCAGACCGCCGTCGCTGTCGAGATCGAGAGCTGCCGCGGGCGCGGAGAGCAGCGGCATGGTCGCGGTTGCCATCGTCGCGCCAGCCAACAGCCGGCACGCACGCTTCAAGCGGCGCTGGCGAGGCTCGGCATTGGACGGGGCGGACGGCACGATGGGTAACCTGACGCTAAGCGGATGAGGGAGGCTTGATTTCAGAAAAAGCGTTCTGGGATGCGGATGTTGTCGCCGGGGAGGACGGGAAGGTCGCTCGGCAGCGGCAGGCGCTGCTCCTGACCGCCTTCGCGGACGAGGAACAGGTGGTTCTGCTGGGCGCGATAGGTGTAGCCGCCGGCCATCGCCACCGCGTCGCGGAAGGTGAGGCCGTTCTTGTAGCCGAACTCGCCGCCGGTCTTGACTTCGCCATGCACGTAGATCGGGCGGAAGTTGAGGACCTCGACATTGATGCGGGGGTTCTTGAGGTAGCCGTCGCCGAGGCGGCGCACGAGCGCATCCTTCAACTCGCCGATGGTCTTGCCCTTGGCCGGAACCTCGCCGATGAGCGGGATGGCGATGGCGCCGCCGGAGTTGACCTCGACCTGGCTGGTCAAGTTCTCCTCGCCGAATACGGTGATCTTGAGCTTGTCGCCGATGCCGAGCCGGAACGTTCGGTCGAGGCCGGCGACATGTGACTTGGCTGCGAAATCGGGCGTCGCGTAGCTGCCGGGGTCGGCGCACGCGGAAACGAGCAGGGCGGCGGCGAGGGCCGCGGCCAGGAGACGGCCGGTGACTGCAAGCATGTGACGCAAAACCATGGACTCTTACGCAGGGGCAACTGAACGACGTCACGGCGATTGCCCGAGTAGGCTCCTGCCGCACCCGTCAGGAAACGCCCGAACTGGTAAAAATTGGTCTAAGTCAATCGACTAAATTTTTTGGATCATGCCACGCCGCATTAGCATCGCGTTCAGGCCGAGTTGTTAGCGTCACGTGAATTGTCCTGCGTCTGGAGTGTACCGTGACGACGAGAACGCTGGCGGCCGACGATACGGCCCGTGCCTACGAGACCAAGGCGCATCGCTACTTCGCCAACCCCCGCGTCGACTTCGTGGAGCGGTTGCCGCACGACGATACGGCGCGCATTCTCGAGGTCGGCTGCGGCACAGGTGCGACCGGCGTGCTGGCCATGGCGCGCGGCCGCGCCGGACACTATGCGGGCATCGAGTTGTTTCCAGCCGCAGCCGAAGAAGCGCGCGAAGTCCTGAGCGAAGTCGTCGTGGGCGACATCGAGCGGATCGAGCTGCCCTGGCAGCCGGCGGCGTTCGACGCGCTGATCCTGTCGGAAGTTCTCGAGCATCTGGTCGATCCGTGGGCGGCATTGGAAAAGCTCGCCCGCGTCGTGCGGCCGGGCGGCCTCGTGCTCGCCAGTTCGCCTAATGTCGCGCACTGGCGCGTGGTCCGTGAGCTGGCTCTCGGCCGCTTCCAGCTCGCCGATCAAGGCGTTTTCGATCGCACGCACATGCGTTGGTTCACGCCGGAAAGCTATGCGGAGATGTTCGAACGGGCCGGTTTCATGGTCTACGAGGTGGCGCCGGTGACGCCGTTTTCGGATCGCACGCGGATCATCTCGCATCTCACCGGCGGTCGCTTCGATCATCTGTTCATGACCCAGATCTCGATCGAAGCCGTGCGGCGCTGAGCGTCGCCGGAAGTTGCCGGCGTCCGAGGCTCATACGGCGGGCCGTGAGACCGCCGCGGTGCCGAGCGTCATGTCGTATTCGCACGTGATTTCGCCGCTACCCGCGCCCGCCCTCAGCACCAGCAGCGGGTATTTGTACCGCACTGGCCATTGCGGGTTGTCGACATCCCAGATGGCGACGTCGACGTCGCGCTTGCCGATGACGAGTTGGATCGAGGCTGGGTTGTTCCAATTGACGATCGATTTGGCGTCTTTGTCCTTGCGCCGGTCCTTCTGGCAGGCGTCGATCGCGCTGTCTCGATAAGCGTGGACCAGCGCATCCTCGGTTGCGGACCGATAGATGTGCTCGTGTGTCCAGATTTTCAGACCGGCCAGTCCGGCCAGGATGAGCACCACAGCCCTCATGGCAACCTGCCTCCGTCCTTGGGGAGCCCCACCTCCGCAATTTGAGTTTGATAGAACAGGATTAATAAAGGGTTCGGCCGGGCCCCAGTTCGAAGCGGCTTGTCAGCGCCGCGGGAGTACGGCACAAGCGGCTCTCTTGCACAAAAGTCTAAGACGACGAGGGAGGAGTACCATGGCCAAGAAGAAGATCCTGATCACGCGCCGGCTGCCAGCGGCGGTCGAGGCACGGGCCCGCGCAACCTATGACGTGACCCAACACGCCGACGACCGGCAGATCACGCTCGACGAGATGCTGGAGACGGCGAAGTCGATGGATGCCCTCCTGATCACGCTCGCGGAGAAGTGCCGCAAGGACGTGATCGATCGCATGCCCGACAACATGAAGTGCCTCTCCACGTTCTCGATCGGGTTCGACCACATCGACCTCGAGGCGTGCAAGGCGAAGGGCATCCGCGTCGGCAACGCGCCGCACGGCGTGACGATCGCCACCTGCGAAATCGCGATGCTGCTGATGCTCGGAGCGGCGCGCCGGGCGGGCGACGGAGAGCGGCTGCTGCGGTCGCGCGAGTGGACCGGCTGGGCGCCGCTGCAACTTCTCGGCCGCCGGCTCGACGGCAAGAAGCTCGGCATCTACGGCTTCGGCAAGATCGGGCAGGGCCTCGCCAAGTTCGCGCGCGCCTTCGACATGGAGATCCACTATTACGACATCTACCGGCAGCCGCCGGAGAAGGAGAAGGCTCTGGGCGCGACCTATCATTCGTCGCTCGACAGCCTGCTCGAGATCTCGGAGTTTTTCTCCATCAACGCGCCGTCGACGCCGGAGAACCGCCACTTCTTCAACGCCAGCGTCATCGAGAAGATGCCCAAGGGCGCGATCGTGGTCAACACCGCGCGCGGCGATCTCGTCAACGACGACGACCTTATCGCGGCGTTGAAGTCGGGCCGGCTCGGCGGCGCCGGCCTCGACGTGTTCAATGGCGAGCCTAAGATCAACCCCGGCTATTACGATCTCGACAACACGTTTCTGCTGCCGCACTTGGGCTCGGCGGCGATCGAGGCTCGTGAACAGATGGGCTTCGAGGCGCTCGACAACATCGACGCCTTCTTCGGTGGCAAGGACATGCCGTTCAAGCTGGCGTAATCGGCGGGACGGATTGTGACGAAACAGGGCGGGGGCCTCCGGGCCTCCGCCTTTCAATTGAGCCGAATACTGACGCCAGCGCGGACCACTGTCGCGCTCGGGTCGAACTCATCGACGGAGCGACCCAACGATCCGAGATCGAGGTGCGCGCTGCCATAGTCGTAGCGCAGCGCCTCGAGACGCACCGAGATCGACGGCAGCACCATCACTTCGGCGCCTATGCCATAGACGATGCCCTCAAACGCCGTCGCACGTGAGGCCTGTACACCGGCCTGCGTGATCGTGATCTCGACATCGCTCCAGGCGTAGCCGGCGGTGGCGTAGAAGAGTGCCGGACCGACGGGAACGCCGAGTCGGGCCCGCGCGGTGCCGTAGGCGCTGACGGCGCCATTGAGGGTCGCGCCAGGGCCGACGAGGCCGATCCCGAACTCGGCGGAATTGATGCCGAGATCGGCCTCGACGCCGACGACGACCAATCCCAGGCTGAAATTGAGGCCGACATGGCCGCCGAACGTCACCGAGTCGCTGCTGAACGACAGGCCGGCGCTCGTGTCGACGTCGGTCCAGTCGGCGCCGCCGTGGATGCCGGCATAGATGCCAGTCCAGATCGGCGTGAGTAGGCCACGCGCTGTCGCGGGCTCGGCGGAGACGAGCGACGCCGGCAGCATAAGGGAGGCGATGGCGGCAGCGCGGGTGGGGCGAACACGGTGACGCGAAGACGCGCGGGGCGTGCGGACGGAGTGGGGCAATGATGCGCTCACGGTTACGCGGGATACGGAATACACGAGGGCGCGGCACGGTGGCTCGCACGGCAGAGACAATGCCGCAGCGATCAATAAATTCTGGTTAACGAGACGTGAACGGCGACGCGGCCTACGGCGTCAGGCGCGGCTACCAAGCGCCTTGGCGTGGAACTTGAGCGTCGTCGGCGTCTCAATCTCCCCGTGGGTGATCATCGCTGTTCAGGCGGCGAGGAAGTTCTCGAGCCAGCGGGCCGTGCGCAGAAGCCGGCCGTCGTCGCCGCGCGCGCCGACGAGCTGCACGCCGAGCGGCAGCTCGTCGGCCTCCATTACCGGTACCGAGATGCACGGACAGCCGTAGTATGTCCAGAGACCATTGAAGATCGGCGAGCCGGTGATGCCTTCGGAGAGTTTCGGTGCGGGGCCGGGGGCGGCGAGCGTCAGGATCGCGGTGAAGTTGGTCGTGATCTCGTCGATGACCTCATAGAGCCCTTCGCGTGCGCGGATGGCGTCGATGTATTGATGCGCGGGCACGGCGAGGCCGGCTTCCAGGCGCTGAGTCAAACCTGGTGAAAGCAGTTGCGGTGCTCGCTTCAAGAGCGGCCCGTAATAGGCGGCGTTCTCGGCGAGCTGGACAATGCGCTGCTGCTCGATGGCGTCCCCGGCCGACACGAGATCCATCACGTGGCAGCGGTCTCCGAGTGCCGAGACCAGTTCGTCGAACGCCTCGCGCATCACCGGCTGCGCGTCTGTGTCCCAGGCCGGGGTCTTGATGACGGCGAACAGCGGAGGCAGGGGCGCATCGGTCATTGCTATCGCGCGCAAGCTCGGCTGACTGCGGGCGTAACTGACTGGATCGGCGGGGTCTTGTGCCGCCAGAACGTCGGTGAGGAGCGCCACGTCCTCGATCGAGCGAGCGAGGACGCCAGCGGTGTCGAGGGTGTGCGATTGCATCAGGATGCCCGAGCGCGGGATCAGGCCGCGCGTCGGCTTGAAGCCGTAGATGCCACAGTAGGACGCGGGGCGGAGAACGGAGCCCGCGGTCTGCGTACCGAGTGCTGCGGGCACCATGAGATCCGCGACGGCGGCGGCGGAGCCTGCCGACGAGCCGCCAGGTGAGCGGTCGCGAAAGATGGGATTGCGCGTCTCGGACGGCGTCAGCAGGGCAAGTTCGGTCGTGACCGTCTTGCCGAGAATGATCGCGCCGGCATTCTTGAGCGCGGTGACCACGGCGGCGTCATGCATCGGCCGCCGGTCCTTGAAGATCGGACAGCCGTGTTCGGTGGGTAGGCCGGCGGTATCGATGATATCCTTTATGCCGATGGGCACGCCATGCAGCGCGCCTGTGCCCTGGCCGGCGCGGCGCGCGGCGTCGGCGGAGCGGGCGTTGTCGAGAACATGTGCAGGGTCGAGATGCGCCCATGCGCCGATGTCGCCGTCGCGCGCGGCGATGCGGTCGAGGCACGCGGTGACGAGGGCTTCGCTGGTGATGTCACCGCGGCGGATCAGGTCCGCCGCGGTCGTGGCGTCGAGTGTCGTGAGATCGGTCATGCGGGCTTGTTACCCGATTGCCAGCGGCATGTCGTGGTTTTGCCGTCCACCGATGCCGTCGCCGTACCCTCGCCGATGCTGCTGGTCTTTCTCGGCTCGCAGGTCGGAGACTTGTGATTGTAGAGGTACTCGGGCAGGCCCATGCCGATCTTGGGGAAGGCGTAGAACAGGACCATCGAGAGGACGACGATGTAGAGGAACGGCATGACGCCGGAAAAGATCTCGTCGATCGTCACGTGCTTTGGCGCGACACCCTTCAGATAGAATGGCGCCATTGCCACAGGTGGCGATAGGAACGAGGTCTGCAGGTTGAGCGCGACGAGCACGCCGAAGAACAACGGATCGATGCAGAAATCGTCGAGCAGTGGGAGGAAGATCGGCAAGAAGATGACGATGATCTCGGTCCATTCCAGCGGCCAGCCGAGCACGAAGATGATCGCCTGCGTGAGAATGAGGAACCAGAATGGCGACAGGTTGAGGCCGAGGATGGCTTCCTCGACGACCTTCTGTCCGCCGAGATAGGCGAATACGGCCGAGAACACGGCCGAGCCGACAAACAGCCAGCACACCATCGCCGAGGCGCGCGCGGTGAGGTAGGCGCTTTCCTTCAGCTTCTGGAACGAGAAGGTGCGGTAGGCGAGAGCCAGAAAGATCGCGCCGAGCGCGCCGACGGCCGCGGCCTCCTGCGGTGTGGCGAAGCCGAACATGATCGCGCCGAGCACGCCGACGATGAGGAAGGCGAGCGGAAAGAACGCGGTCGAAAGCTCCCAGATCACTCTGCCGAGCGGCGCCTTGCGCTCGCTATCTGGCAATCGCGGCGCAAGGGCCGGATTGAGCCAAGCCCGAATGATGACATACGCCATGTACATGCTTGCGAGCATCACGCCGGGTACGAACGCGGCAGCGTAGAGCTTGACGACGGAAACGCCGGCCGTGGCGCCGTAGAGGATCAACATGACCGACGGCGGGATGAGAATGCCGAGGCAGCCGCCCGCGCAGACGACACCGGCGGCGAGCTTGGTGTCATAGCCGGCGCGCAGCATGGCCGGGAAAGCGAGAAGGCCCATGAGCGTGACGACGGCGCCGACGATGCCGGTGGCCGTCGCGAACAATGCGCAGGTTACGAGCGTGGCGACGGCGAGGGAGCCGGGAAGCCATCCGGCGGCGAGCTGAATCGAGCGGAACAGGCGGTCGAGGATGTTGGCGCGCTCGATGACGTAGCCCATGAACAGGAACAACGGGATCGAGATCAGCACGTCGTTGGCCATCACCGAATAGGTGCGCTGGACGAACAGCTGGAACACGGTGCTGCCCATCGCGTAGTAGCCGAAGACCACGCCGAGGGCCATCAGCGTGAACGCAATCGGAAAGCCGAGCATCAGGAAGAACAGGAACAGCACGAGCATCACGATGCCCATCATGGAGTCCGTGATGAACGGCTTGGCGGGCGCGCCCTTGGCGGCCGATTGTGCGGCGGCCTCGAAACCTGGCACGAGGAATACGAGTGCATAGAGGGCCAGCATGGTCATGACGCCGATGAAGGCCTTCATCGGCGTCAGCATGATGCGGCGTTTGGCGGTCATTGGGTACATCAGCGGCCCTCCTCGGCCAGGCGCTTTGCTTCGGCCTCTTCGAGGATCAGCTTTTCCATTTCTTCGACGTCATGCGCGCGCTGCGGCCATTCACCGGTTTGGATGCACTGGATGCAGCGAACAACTTCGACCATGCCCTGCAACAGCATCAGGACGCCGACCACCGGGATGATTGCCTTAAACGGCCAGATGATCGGGCCGTCGGGGCTGGAGGAGGAGTGCTCGTTGAGGAGGTAGGCGAGCCGCGCGAAATCCCAGCCCGAATAGATCAAAGCCAGAATGCCCGGGAAGTAGAACAGAAAGTAGAGGATCAGGTCGGACCACGCTTGGCGCCGCGCCGGCCATTGCCGGTAGAGGAAGTCGCCGCGGACGTGGCCGTTGCGCGACAGCGCATAGGCACCCGCCATCATGAACAGCACGCCATACAGCATGTAGCTGACGTCGTATGCCCAGTTGGTGGGCGCATGGAAGAAGTAGCGCGCGACGACCTCGTAGCAGACGGCGAGGGTCAGCGCGAGGATGGTCCAGGAGAACATCTGGCCGATTGTGGTGTTGAGATGATCGATGCCGTGCAACCAGCCCTCGGTGATGATGAAGGCAATCAAGGCGGCGATGAGCAGCCCGATGGGGACGGCGAAGTAGACGAAGGGTGGCGGTTGCGTGTTTGCGAAAGCGAACACAAGCCCGATGGCGCTGAGGATTGAAAGGGCGGTCAGCCATTGCGGAAGCAGTCGGGTCATGGTCACGCCCCTGGATCGCAGTTCATGCATTCGTCGAAGTTCGAAACTGCCGTGGTACGCCGTCGGAGCCGCACGAGCGAATGCCACCACGAAAGCCGCCGCGGGTCCAGATGGAACCGCGGCGACCAACTTCAAGTCGCTAACCGACGATCAGGCCTTGCCGAAAATGTGAGCGAAAGCGATGTTCGGATTGACGGTGTATTCCTGGCTGAAGCCGACAACGCGCTTGGCCCAGGCCTTCTGGCTCTCGACGACCTTCTTGAAGAAGGGATCGGCGGACTGGGTCTCGACGACCTTGTCCCACGATGCGAGCTGCGCCTTGAGCACGCTTTCCGGCGTCTTCACGACTTTGACGCCTGCCGCCTTGATGGCCTCGAGGTCCTTGGAGTAGCGATCCATCGCCTTCCAAGACATGTCGGCGGAGGCCGCCTCGACCGCGTGGCTGATGAGCGACTGAAGCTCCTTCGGAAGACCGTCGTACTTGCCCTTGTTGAACAGGATCTCGAAGCACTCGTTTGGCTGGTGGAACGACTGCACCATGTAGAATTTGGCGACGTCGGTGAAGCCGAGGAGCTTGTCGGACGACGGGTTGTTGAATTCGGCACCGTCGATCAGGCCCTTGTCGATGGCGGGAACGATTTCGCCGCCGGGCAGAATGGTGACGTTGGTGCCGAGGCCCTTGAACATGTCAGCCGACAGGCCGACGGTGCGGTACTTGATGTTCTTGAGGTCGTCGGGACCGGTCACTTCCTTCTTGAACCAGCCGAGCGGCTGGGTGCCCATGGGCCCGTACTGGTAGCCCTTGACGTTGAGCTTCAGGATCTGTGTGACGAGTTCGTCATAGAGGGCCTGGCCGCCGCCGTACTTCATCCAGCCGAGAACCTGGTTGGCATCCATGCCGAGCGCGGGGCCGGTGCCGAACAGGGAGAACGCCTTGTTCTTGCCGAACCAGTAGGCCGAGACGCCGTGTCCGCCGTCGAGCACGCCGGTGTTGACGGCATCGAGCAACTGGAAGGCGGGCACAACGGCGCCAGCAGCGAGCAGCTCGAGCTCGAGCCGTCCGCCGGCCATGTCGTTGACCTTCTTGACGTAGTCAGCGGCGTATTCGTGGAAGATGTCCTTGGTCGGCCACGTCGACTGGAACTTGAACTTGACCGTCTGGGCGCGGCTGACGTTGGGCATCGCGACAGTACCGGCCACAGCCGTACCGGCGGCGAGCGCGCCTCCCTTCAGGAACTTGCGCCGCGACGGCGTCGTGGCATCGGACTTGTTCGTCATTGAGCGTCTCCTCGGTTGGACAAAACGTCTTTCGGACTCACGGATCTCGGTCCGCTTGGCGGGTGGTGGTCGTGCACTCCGGCTCGGAATTGCAGTGTCCCGAACCATGCGTCTCAGGTGGGCGGCGGACGTCACGGTTCGCCTAAGCGATTCCGTGCGCGTCACGCACTGATGCAGTCACCGTGTCGGCGAACGCCAGAGCGCCCGCCGTGCGGTCACTTTTGTGCCGGCGCTGCGGCAGGCGCAGGCGCTGCAGCGGGCGGAGGCGTGGCGCCGCTGGTTGCGCCCGCGGGATTGACGGCTGCGGAGATACCGGCTGCCTTCAATACCGGCGTCCAGCGTGCGACTTCGCTTTCGACGAGCTTCTGCAGCGCCGCCTGCGAGCGACCCGGCTTGTCGGCGATGGTGCCGCCGAGGTCGAGCAGACGCTTGCGGGTGTTCTCGTCGTCGAGCGCCTTGACCAGCGCGTCGTTCAGCTTTGCGGCGATGTCGGCGGGCAGCGCCTTCGGCCCGAACACGGCGTTCCATGCCGAGACCTGATAGTCCGGCATGCCGGCTTCCTTCGTCGTCGGCACATCCGGCAGCGCAGGCGAACGCTCGGGCGTGGCAATGGCCAGCGCGCGGATCGTGCCGGCCTTGATCTGCGGGGCGACGGACACGATCTGGTCGCAGCCGAAGTCGATCTGGCCGCCGACGAGGTCGTTGATCATCGGGCCGGTACCCTTGTAGGTGACGCGGGCGGTCTTGATGCCGAGCTGCGACGTGAGCAGGGTGCACGTCGTGTGCGAGACCGAGCCGACACCGGCATTGCCTTCATTGAGTTTCGGACCCTCGGCCTTCATCTTGGCGATGAATTCCTTGAGATCTTTCGCGGCGAAGTCCTTCTTGGTCACGATGATGATGGGCGTGCCGGCGGCGAGCCCGATCGGCGTGAAGTCCGTTGTCGGATCGTACTTCAGGTTGGGGTAGAGCGCCGGCGCGGCGCCGTGCGTGCCCATGTGCCCCATCATGATCGTGTAGCCATCGGGTGCGGCCTGCGCGCCGCGGGTGATGCCGGTGGTGCCGCCCGCGCCGGTCACGTTCTCGATCACGACCGTCTGGCCGAGAGTTTTGGACATATGCTCGCCGACGATGCGGGCGACGGTGTCGGTCGGACCGCCGGCGGCGAACGGCACGATCATGGTGATCGGGCGCTCAGGATAGGCCGCGAGTGCGCTTCCGGCAGCGGCGACACTGGCGACGACGCCAGTCAGCAGAGTCTTGAGACGGATACTCATTCTGTGATGTCCCTTGCTTTAGCGTTCAAACCGGCTCGCGTCGTGATCTGATGTCACGTTGGAACCGGACCTCCTTGAGTCTGGATCGTTGGGCCGAAGCCCAACATCCAGCGTGCTACCTTTTGATTACGACCAACGTCGATTGTCTATAATCCTATTGGCTATTCGACGATTTAGATGATCTGGCGAAGCTGGCCAGATCATTCCTGGAAGACCTCCTCGCGGCTTTTGCGGACCGACGGCAGCACGGCGATCAGCAGCAGCAGCGCCGAGAAGCCGAGCAGGCTCGCGGCAAGCGGGCTGTCGAACAGCGAGAGCAGCGTCGCGCCGGCTTTCGACAACGACTGGCGGAGATTCTCCTCCATCAGCTTGCCGAGCACGAATCCGAGCAGCAGCGGCGCGGGCTCGAAGCCGAGCTTGAGCAGCGAATAGCCGATGAACCCGAACGCCGCCGTCAGCATCACGTCTTCCGGCTTGTTGCCGATGGAATAGATGCCGATGCAGCAGAACAGCAGGATCGCCGGGAACATCAGCCGGTAGGGCACCTTGAGCAGGCGTACCCAAAGCCCGACGAGCGGCAGATTGATCACGAGCAGCATCAGGTTTCCAAGCCACATCGAGGCGATCAGGCCCCAGAACAAGTCGGGTTGCTTGGTCATGATCTGCGGGCCAGGGATCAATCCGTGGATCGTCATCGCGCCGACCATAAGCGCCATCACCGCGTTCGGCGGGATACCGAGCGTGAGGAGCGGAATGAACGAGGTTTGCGCCCCGGCGTTGTTGGCGGCTTCGGGGCCCGCGACCCCTTCGATAGCGCCGCGACCGAAGCGGGACGGGTCCTTGGCGATACGCTTTTCCAGTGTGTAGGACGCGAACGGCGCCAAGACCGCACCGTTGCCCGGCAAGATTCCGAGGAACGAACCGAGCAAGGTGCCGCGCGCGGTAGGGCCGGCACTGTCCTTGATGTCCTGCCTCGAGGGGAGCAGTGGGCCGATCTCGCCGCGCACGACGTCGCGCGCCTCGGGGCTCTCGAGATTCTTCAGGATTTCGGCGAAGCCAAAGATGCCCATCGCGATGACGGCGAACTCGATCCCGTCGGCGAACTGCGCAAGACCGAATGTCAAGCGGTCCTCGCCGGTCTCGCCGTCCGTTCCAACGGTCGACAACAAGACGCCGAAGACGATCATCGCCAGCGCCTTGATGATCGACCCGCGTGCCAGGACAACGGCGAATACGAGCCCAAGGACCATCAGGGCGAAGCGGTCCGATGGGCCGAATTTGAGCGCGAGGCCAGTCATCGGGACGGCGAGGCCGGCGACGACGAGGGTAGCAAAGGTGCCGGCGGCGAACGAGGCCAGCGCTGCGGTTCCGAGCGCCACGCCCGCGCGGCCGTTCTTGGCCATCTGGTGGCCGTCGAGCGTCGTCACGACGCTCGTCGCCTCACCGGGAATATTGACCAGGATCGCGGTCGTCGAGCCGCCGTACTGGGCGCCGTAGTAGATGCCGGACAGCATGATCAACGCGCCGATCGGGTCCAGCCCGAACGTGATCGGCAGAAGCATTGCGATGGTCGCAATGGGTCCGACGCCCGGTAGAACGCCGATCAGGGTGCCAATCAGACATCCGAGGAAACACAAGACGAGGTTCGTCGGCGTCAAGGCAACCGAAAAGCCAAGGGCGAGATTCGAGATGACTTCGAGCATCGAACGTCCTTGAGAGCGTGTGGCTCAGTAGCCGAGAAGCGGCGGGAAAACGGGGATCGGCAGGCGGAGCATCAAGCGGAACAGCACGATGCAGGCCGTGGTGAGCACGATCGCGAAGATGAAAGCCTCGACGAAGCGCGTCGAGCGATCCGCCTGCGCGGCGATGAGGATGGTCAGCGGGCCGGCGACGGCTAGACCTAGCGCCGGGACCGTGACGCCGATCGCCGGCATCGCAAAGCCGCGGATCGTCAAGGCGAAGACCATGATGGCGCCGAGCACGAGCGCGATTTCGCGCAGGCTCCAGCGGGTCAGTCGCTCGCCGTTCGAGGTGAGCGAGGTGGCGACGATTGCGACGCCAAGGCCGCCCAGCAGCACGGAGACGGCCTTCGGCAACATGCCCGAGCCGACGCCGGCGGGCGCGGTGAAGGGCAGCGGAAGGACCATGAGCCAAGCAACGATTGCGATGGCGATCATCAGCAGTCCGGCTGCGAAGTCTTGCGGGGATTTGACCATCTTGTTTTCGGCGTCGTCCTTTGGCTTGCGGTGTTCGACGGAGGAAGCATCACAGCGCCGCTTTGGCGAAGTGCGGCGCGACGCTCTGCTGTGTTACGGATCCACCCCTGGCGACACACCGGAACTGTCGCTTCGATCAAGACCTTACCCGTGCGTCACTATGCCGTCCACCCAGCTATACCGCAGTTGCAGCATAACGCCCGGCCCCGGCGGACGAGCTGGCTGCAGTGCAAAAGTGCGGCCCAGAGCACGACCGCTTTTTAGATGGCTCCGGACGGCTCGCGCGGGTTCCCCCGTCTCCGCTCCGCAGGCCTTTCCGGTCGTTACTGTGCTCCGCTCGGCAAGCCTCGCTGGTCTTTTCTGTGCTCCACTCGGCAAGCCTCGCTCGCATCTTGACGGCATTTCGGGTTCGCCCCTATAGCTCGTGACCTTGCCAAAAAAGCGTGCACGCCGCGCCGTATCCTTGAGCAAGCTGCGGGGAAGCGGCTGCTCGAACTCCGGTGCTCAGAACGGATTTGCACGCGAACAGGAGCGCCCATGTCCAACGAACCTCGCCGTCCCGGCCGTCATTTCCTGCAAATCCCCGGCCCGACACCCGTCCCCGAGCGCATCCTCAACGCCATGAGCATGCAGATCCTCGATCATCGCGGACCGCAGTTCCAGCAACTCGGTCTGCGCGTGCTGTCGAGCATCAAGTCGATCTTCAAGACGGCGAGCAACGTCATCATCTTTCCGGCTTCAGGCACCGGCGCTTGGGAAGCGGCGCTGGTCAACACGCTGTCGCCCGGCGACAAGATCGTGATGGTCGAGACTGGGCAGTTCGGCACGCTGTGGAAGGTGATGGCCGAGCGCATGGGCCTCGTGGTCGATTTCATTCCGACCGACTGGCGCACTGGCGCCGAGGCGGGTGCCATCGAACAACGCCTGCGGCAGGACAAGGACAAGTCGATCAAGGCCGTGTGCGTCGTCCACAACGAGACCGCGACGGGCTGCCGCTCGCACATCGACGAGATCCGCAAGGGCATGGACGCGGCCGGTCATCCGGCGCTGCTGATGGTCGATACCGTGTCGTCGCTGGCCTCGATGGACTTGCGGCACGACGAGTGGGGCATCGACGTCACGGTCTCCGGTTCGCAGAAAGGCCTGATGCTGCCGCCCGGGCTGTCGTTCACGGCCGTCAGCGACAAGGCGCTCGCGGCGTCCAAAACCGCGAAGCTGCCGCGCGCGTTTTGGAACTGGGACGACATGATCTCGAACAACGCCAACGGCTTCTTCCCCTACACGCCAGCGACGGGACTGCTCTATGGTCTCGACGAGGCGATCCGCATGCTGCACGAGGAAGGGCTCGAGAACGTCTTCATCCGGCATGAGCGTCACGCCGAGGCCGTGCGGCGCGCGGTGCGCGGCTGGGGTCTCGAGGTGCTCTGCCGCGATCCGAAATACTATTCGCCGGTCGTGACGTCCGTGATGATGCCGGAGGGCCATAACGCCGACGCGTTCCGCAAGGTCGTGCTCGAGACGTTCAACATGTCGCTCGGCACGGGCCTCAACAAGCTCGCCGGCAAAGTGTTCCGCATCGGCCACCTCGGCGACACCAACGATCTCACCATCATGGGGGCGCTCACGGGCGTCGAGATGGGTCTCGAAGTGGCCGGGGTGCCGCATCGCAAGGGCGGCGTCGCGGCGGCTATGGACTTCCTCGCCGATGTCGCCAAGCCGGTCGCCGCCAAGGCCGCCTGAGCAGCGCAACGTGAGATGACCGACGTTGAATATGGCCGCTGGCGCGCAGGTGCCGGCGGCCGTTTTTCATGCGCAGCGGCGTCGGCAGGGCCACACGTCATTGGAAAACGCCGGGCGTTCTCGGCCGCGTATTGCTTAGGTTGGCTGATCGCGGACATCGTTCGACAAGACGATTCGCGAGGTGGCCGGATGTTGCAGCAGGTTCGAGCGGGCCGAAGGGTTTTGTGGATGTTCGCTGCCGCCACCATGTTCGCCGGCTGGACAGGCATGACCGGAACCGCATGGGCGCA
The DNA here is from genome assembly GCA_022843145.1 of Hyphomicrobium sp. GTDB lineage: Bacteria > Pseudomonadota > Alphaproteobacteria > Rhizobiales > Hyphomicrobiaceae > JAKAML01. The sequence continues at coordinate 128,352 of JALHOF010000008.1, read as the reverse complement.
GGCCCTCGACATGGACTCGCCAGAGATCGAGGCCGGCGAGCGCGAGATCCGTTCGGTCAACATCGGCAATCTCGGCTATGGCGCCGGTTCGGCGGGCGCGCCGCGCAGCTCTCACGAAGTGAGCGTGTCGTATTCGCCCCGCGATTGGTTGAAGCTGACGGCGCACGCGGATGTCGAAAACGTAATCGCGGATGGCAGCCGGCTCGATCATGTGGCCATCGAGACGCTGATCGGATTACGCAAGGCCAGCGAGGATGGCGGGCTGGCGCTGTCGTGGTTTACGTCTGTGTTGGCGTCTACGGACGAACTCAGTACCAGCGCCCTGCTGTTCGGGCCCGTTATCAAAGTCTCCTCGGGCAAGGCATCGCTGACGCTCAATCCCTATTTCGAGGATACCTTTGGTCGCAACGATGCGGCAGGCATTTCGTCGGTTTATGGATGGCAAGGCCGGTATGAGATCGATGACCGCGTGGCAATTGGCGTCGAGGGATACGGCAAGATCGCGAACCTTGGCAGTTCGCCCGTTTGGGACGATCAGGATCACCGCGCTGGACCGTCGCTGTATCTCTCGTGGGATGGCGGCGACAAGCGCAAGTTCGGACTTGATATCGGTGTGCTCGCCGGACTGACCGACGCGGCCCCGGACGTGACGTTTAAGCTGAACTTCGGCGTTGTTCATTGATTGCGCATCGCAAGCCGGTTCGACGCAACCGCGCGTCAGAAGCGATAGCCGTAGCGTACGCCGATCCGGTCCATGCCTTCGTTGAAGTCGGCGAGGTTGGCGTTCGAGGTGTGCTCGAAAAAGACCGACAGGCTGCTGTGCGCATCTAGCCTGACACCGATTTCGATCGGTATGTGGAACAGTATTCGCGAGCCGAGCACCTTCTTGTCGGCGGCGACGGGGTCGGTTTCGCCATCGTGGATCGCCGCGCCGATGCCCGTTGCGAAGAACAGCCGCGCCGGAAGTTCGATCTCCCAGCGGGCATCGACGTAGGCGTGACTGGTGTCTCCGCCCGTATTGATGGAGGCGCCGATGGCTGGACGCAGGACGCCGAACAGGAATGGCAGGGTGGGCGTGAAGGACGCTTCGACATTGATGTCGACGGCGTCGCCTTCGCGCTGAAAGCCACTCCACAGATCCGGCACGTCGTGGGCCAGAACGCCACCCTTGAGTTCGTGAACAAGGCCGAGAGAGCGCGCGTCACCGGCCTTAGCAGGGGCGGCAAGGATCAGCATCGCAGCGATGGCAAAGAGCGGCAGAGCCCGCAGCATCCAAGTGGCCCATGGTTGTGAACAATGTAAACCAGACTGCCGCCGCGAGACGATTTGCGCAAGCAGGGGAACGCGTCGGCCGACGATCCGGCGCAAGGCGTGGTTCGAAAGTCACGGAACTTTGGCGCGTCAGGGAGCGAGGCCGGCCTGCGCGATTTCAAACTGGCATTTGCGGCCGAGTTTCAGGAACTTCGACATCACGCAGCTCTTGACCTTGTCGACGGTCGGGTTCTCGCCGATGCACAGGCGGCGGACGTCGGTTTCGCAGGCGGCGCGCATCTTCGGCGTGACTTCGGGCGGCAGTTTGAAATCGTCGTTGGCACGAGCGGGCGCGATCGCCGTCACGGCGGTCACGGAAATAACGAGTATCAACTGACGAGCTTTCATGAGGGCCCCCTCGGCAACTTCGTCTCAGAATGATTGGATCACATGGTCTTCAACACGACTGGCGAACATTTTGAAGGCTGGACGGGGCACGCGACACCGCGCCACAGGAATAACAGCAAGTCGAGTGCCGAGGATAAAAACCTGCGGCGGTGAGACCAAGCTGCGATGCCAGTTAAGGTTGATGCGCGCGGCAAGGACATGAACAAGATCGACATGACAGGATCGACATGAACATGCCCCCGCGCATGACATGTCATCGCAGCGGCGTCGGAACACCGCCGGGCAACATCTCATAGGGATGCTTCCAACCCGGAAGCGCGGCGACGCGCTGGCTCCAAGCAGCGATGTTGGGGTAGTCCGCCTTGATGTCGAACCCAGTCTCGGCGGCAGGGTAGTACATGTAGCCCACAAGCGACAGGTCGGCGATGGTTGGCTTGTCACCGACGACCCAGGTGCGACCGGCGAGGTGCTGCTCGAGCAGGCCGAGGTTCAAGGCTGCGTGGCCCTTGAGCCAGGTCATCACCTCGGGCGGCGGCGGCTGCGGTGCGAAAGCCTTCTGTAGGCGGTGCATCGAGTAGTAGTTCGTGAACTTGTGATTGTCCCACAGGATCCAGCGCAGCACTTCGGCGCGGTCGGCGGGCGTCGCAGCGGCGAAGTGCCCGGTGTTTTCCGCCAAGTCCATCAGGATCGCGCCGGACTGCGTCAGCATCCGCCCGCCCGTCTCGAGCACGGGGATCTCGCCCATCGGATTGTACTTCGCGCGCCACGCCGGATCGCGTGTGTCGCCAGCCGCGACGCTGACGAACACGGGTTCCCAGTCGAGTCCGGCGGCAGCGAGAAACATCGCGACCTTGAAGGTGTTGCCGGAGCGGCCGAAGCCATGCAGGCGGTATGTCGACATTGAGCGCAGTCCTTGTCGTTGGAACCTAGGTGAAGGCTTACTTCATCGTCGGGATCGAGAACTCGGCTCCGGCGCGGATGCCGGACGGCCAGCGCGAGGTGATGGTCTTGGTCTTGGTGTAGAAGCGGATCGCATCGGGTCCGTGCTGATTGAGATCGCCGAAGCCGGAGCGCTTCCAGCCGCCGAACGTGTAATAGGCGAGCGGCACCGGGATCGGCACATTGATGCCGACCATGCCGACGTTGACGCGGGCGGCGAAATCGCGGGCGGTATCGCCGTCGCGGGTGAAGATGGCGACGCCGTTGCCGTACTCGTGCTCGCTCGGCAGCCGCAGGGCCTCGTCGTAGTCCTTCGCGCGGACGACCGACAAGACGGGACCGAAGATCTCTTCTTTGTAGATGCGCATATCGGGCGTGACGTGGTCGAACAGGCAGCCACCCATATAGAAGCCGTTTTCGTAGCCCTGCAGCTTGAAATCGCGGCCGTCGACGACGAGGTTCGCCCCCTCGCTGACGCCGAGATCGACATAGCCGCGGACCTTGTCGAGGTGGGCCTTGGTGACGAGGGGGCCGAGGTCGGCATCGAGCGAGGTCGACGGTCCGACCTTGAGGCTTTCGACACGGGGCACGAGTTTGACGAGCAAGCGCTCGGCGGTGCCGGGTCCGACGGGGACGGCGACCGAGATCGCCATGCAGCGCTCGCCGGCGGAGCCGTACCCGGCGCCGATCAGCGCGTCGGTCGCGAGATCGAGATCGGCATCGGGCATGATGATCATGTGGTTCTTCGCGCCGCCGAAGCACTGCACACGCTTGCCGTTTGCCGCGCCGCGGGCATAGACGTACTGCGCGATCGTGGACGAACCGACGAAGCCGACGGCCATGATGTCTGGGTCGTCGAGGATGGCGTCGACGGCGACCTTGTCGCCATTGACGACATTGAGGATACCCGGCGGCAAACCGGCCTCGATCATCAACGCGGCCAGCATCATCGGTACCGAAGGCGCGCGCTCGGACGGCTTCAGGATGAAGGCGTTACCGCAGGCGATGGCTGGTGCGGCTTTCCACAGCGGGATCATGGCGGGGAAGTTGAATGGCGTGATGCCGGCGACGACGCCGAGCGGCTGGCGCATCGAATAGAGGTCGATTCCGGGGCCGGCGCCCTCGGTATAGTCGCCCTTCAACAGATGCGGGATGCCGCACGCGAACTCGGCGACCTCGAGCCCGCGCTGGATGTCGCCCTTGGCGTCGGCCAGCGTCTTGCCGTGCTCGCGGGCGAGGCGGTCGGCGAGCTTGTCCATGTCGCGGTTCAGAAGATCGACGAACTTCATCATCACGCGGGCGCGGCGTTGCGGATTGGTCGCGGCCCACCCCGGTTGCGCTGCCTTCGCGCTTTCGACAGCCGAGCGAACATCGGCGGCATCGGCCAGCGCGACCTTCGCCGCGACCTCGCCGGTCATCGGCCAGTAGACGTCGCTCGTGCGAGTTGAGCGTCCGGAAACGGGCTTGCCGTCGATGAAATGGTGGATGGCTTCGGTCATGGTTCCCCGCCAAGGTCTTCGGGCCTTGTGTCCAGCCGCTAGTCGTAGCGTGCGGCCGTGCTGGAGGCTAGTCCGAAGGACGCGAGCGGTGGCGCTGATATGCGCCGATCAAGCAGTCTTGAAGACGCGGACCAACGCCTCGGCGAGCCGCACGCTGTCGACGTCGTCCTTGTGGATGACGTCGGTTGCGCCTGCGCTAATCAAAGTTGCGCGGCGCGATCGCGTGACTTGCCCGCTGATCACCACGATCGGCCCCTGATATCCGGCGCGGCGGATGTAAGGGATCGATTGACCGGCGTCGTCACTCGGCTTCAGCACATCGTCGAGGAACACGATTTGCGGCTGCTTCTCGATCAACCGGTCGAGCGCGCTGGCGAGTGTCGCGGCGCGGCGGACGCCGAGTTCATAGCCGAACATGACGCGGAGCGTCGCCGTCAGCCGTTCGGCATCGAACGTCTCATCCTCGACGATCAGAACGTCGTTGAGTGCGGGCAGGTTCTCTCGCGCACGAATGAGCACGCTCTTTTTCGCGAGAAACTCGCCACCCGATCCGGTCGAAGACGAAGCCATACCAATCCCTGATACCAATTCTGAAACCGACCGCATCGGCCGCGGCCACGTTAGGGCCATATGCGATTGACTGCCATAGTGAAATGCCTAGTTCGCCCTAACCGCACCGTTATAGCCGCGAGGGGTGTGGCCGGATCAACCTCGCGCAATGGATTTAGGCCATTTGAAGGTAAACGCGGTGCCTCGGGCACGCTCCGGCTCGGAGTGGATGCTGATTGTGCCGCCGACGGCTTCAACCGTGCGCGAGACGAGAGCAAGGCCCATGCCGGTTCCGCCGGCAGGACCGCCCAAGGTGCGAAACGGCATGAATATGGCGCCGTGGGCCGCCGCCGGGATGCCGGGCCCGTCGTCCGCGACCTGGAACTCGATGGCCGCTCCGCAGTCGCGGGCCGTCAGCCGCACGATGCCGCGATCGCGGTCGTGATGCTTGAGGGCGTTGTCGACGAGGTTGCGGAGAACGAGATCCAGCGGCGCCTCGAGCGTGACGATTTCCGGCCAGTCGCCGTCGATCACGATGCGCAGGCCGGGCGCGCGCGGCAGCGAGGCGGCGATGGATTCGGCGAGGGCGCGGGTATCGACGATGGTCACGGCCTCGGCCTTGCGGCCGACGCTGGCGTAGTCGAGAAGCGCCGACATCATGCGCGACATGCGCCGCGCCAGCGCGCGCATCTCGGTGACGGCGGCGGCCGCCTTCTCTGGCTCTTCGGCGCGGAGTGCCTGTTCCGCGTCGTCCGACAGATAGCGCAGCGCCCGCAGCGGTGCCTTGAGATCATGCGAGATGATGGTCGCGTATTGCTCGAGGTCGCGGTTGGCGATGGCGAGTTCTTCGTTGGCGGCCGAAAGCTCGCGAGACTTTGCCTGCACCTCGGCCTCGGCAATCAGACGGGCGCGCACCTGCCGCGTCAGTTCGACCTCGATATCGGAACGCGAGGACGCCTTGTAGACGAGAAGCAGAAAGCGGTCGATCGCCGGCAGCCAGAAGATCGTGAAGTTGAGCCGCGGCGCGCGACCATCGGGATTTATCATCGCGACCGCGGGAAGCTCCAGCAGACGCACCGGGGCCTCCGTACGCGCGAGCGCCGCGATGTCATCCTCGAGCCCGATCAGAGCGACGACGCTGTCGGTGACGGGTTTGTCGATTTCGATGAACGCGACGAGCGGACCGTAGCGCGAGCGGGAAACGAGCTGGTGATCCAGCCAGACCATTCCATAGATGCCGAGCTCGGCGATGTGCATGCCGGTGGCGACGAGGTCGCCGGGTGCCAGACCCGAGCTGTCAGGAAGCGCGGCGTTGGATGATGTCGGCTGCGGCACGGAAAGCGTCTTTCACGTTGTCGCCGGTGAGGGCGCTGGTGCGGATGAGCGGGATGCCGGCGCCGGTCATCGTGTCGGGCAGGCGTGGCGTGTCGCCGGGCTGCAGCAGGTCATGCTTGTTGAGGAGGTAGCTGAAATGGCGGCCGGGGAAGGCATCGCGGAATTCCATGCCGAGCCGGCACATGGCGTCGATGGTGCCGGTGCGCGTGACGTCGCCGACGATCATCGCCGCGCTGGCCTGCTTCATGTAGACGTGGCGAAAGATCGCGTCGCCGAAATTGCCGTCGGTATCCCAGACGATCAGGCGCATTCCGGGGCGGCCGGGTTCGTCGGGCACCACGTATTGGTAGACGTCGACTCCGACCGTCGGCTTATAGTCGATCTCGAAACGGTCGAGCACGAGGCGCTTGGCAATCGAGGACTTGCCGACCCCGATCTCGCCGAGCAGCATGATCTTTCGCGCGATCATGGCGCGGTTTCACCGATGAAGCCGAGTTCGAATTCGACGCGGCGATTGGCGCTCTGCGCGCCTTTGGTGGGGGCGATGTCGATCGCGTTCTGGCGGCCCACCGTCACGAGGCGGCTTGGCGCGATGCCGCGGAACGTCAAGGCCGACAGCACGGTGTCGGCGCGCGAGAGGCTCAACGAGGAATTGCGTGACGCGTTGCCGGTTTCGTCGGTATAGCCGACGATCCGCAATACGATGTCGTTGCCTGTCAGGAGTGCGACGAGTTCGTCGAATTGGCGGGTGGTCCGCTCGGGATCGCGGTAGTCGGTGCCATTGCCGAAAAAGATCGCGTTCGAACGTGTCCAGGCGTCGAGGCGCTCGCGGATGCCGGGCGGCGAGACGGACGGCACCGGACGCCCTTCGAGTGCCGCGAGTTTCGACCGCAATGCCGCGATCTCGGCATCGAGCCGCTGCCGCTCGGCGCTGAATGTGGCGGTGGCGGCTTCGCGCCCGCGCTGCTCGGCCTCGATGCGGACCTGCAGCTCTTTCTGAAGTTGGGTCTCGACTTGGGCCGTCGATTCCGTCGTCGCGCGTTCGAGTTCGGTCAGATCCTTGCGCACGGAGCGGATCAGCGGTTCGGCGTCGGCGAGGCCGCTCGGTACCACGGCCATCTGATCGACAACGTCACGGCCCGGCAATGCGGCGCGGAGATCGGCGAACAGGCGCTCCTTGGCGCCGGCAAGCGGCGACAGCCCCGAGACGGTCACGACGCGGCCGCGCGGCGTGACGGCGAGGCGGGTCGGATAACCGCGCAAATCGAGGTTGCTCTCGATGACCGACTTCGCGACCGTGTGCACGCGCTCCGTCTCATAGGTGACGTAACTCGACCATGCGAACCAGCCGAGCAACGGTATTGCGATGAGCAGTGCCAGCGACTTCAAGGCGGCGATGCCGATCCGCGGCGGGGCGAGGGCGGTCTCGGTTTCAGAGATGCGCGCAGCGAGGCTTTGGCCGACGCCGGAGAGCAGGCCGTCGTTATCGGGTTTTGGGATATCGCGCGGGGCGTGGGTCGCCACGAGCCGGGCGTATTTTTCGAGGCCGGCGAGGAATTCGTCGTCGATGACCCGCTCGATCGCGGCGTGCTGCGAGCCCTTGCAACGGACGGCGAGCAGGTAAAGCGGTGACAAGCGCAGGTAGACCTGCGACGGCCCGATGTCGATCTGGCGCAACGTGCGGCCGGTGTCGCTGAAGGCTTCGCTGGCGAACTCGTTGAGCGCGGAGAGCACGCCCGAGACGACCTGATCGCGGTTGTTCGGCGTTGCGCTGTCGGGCCAGTGACCGACCAGGTCCCCGGTGCCGCGGCGGATCAGGTACAACTCCTCGATTTCGGTACGCTGGGTCTCGGCCAGGGCCAGCTCGGCGGCGGAGCGGCCGGTGAGCAGGGCGGCAACTCTCAGCATGAGCGGGTTGCGCTCGATCTTGCGGTTGACCTCGTCCATGAGGTCCTTCATGGCGCTGGCGACATACGCCTTCACCATGCGGCCGGTCATCGGATAAAGCGCTTCGACCAGCTCGTCGCGGCTGTTGCGGATCTCGGTCTTGACGGTGCGCACGACCAGCGGCGACATCGCGTCGGCGAGCTCGTCGTGGCGTTCGGACTCGGCCTTGCGCAGCGCGCCGTCGATGACGGACGCGATGCTCGTCTCAAGACCTTCGCGAGTACCTAGCCGTTCGTAGAGCCCGTCCATGCGTTCGAGCAACGTCAGGCGTTCCTGCCGTTCCGCTGACGTCATCGCAGACAATTCCGTGAACAGCCGTTTGCGCTCGGCCGCATCGAGTTCGGCCAGCGCATCGACGCGGCGCGCGAGTTCCTGCAGCGCCTGACTCTCGCTGTCGAACAGCAGCTCTTTCAGCCGCGACACGCCGTGGGATTGTGACATTGGTTCCTCTGGACTAGGCGGATGCGCGGCCGGTCTCAGGCGCGCTAGCTCTTGCCGATGCGGCGAATTTCGTCGCCGAGCGACGCAACGCACTTTGCCAGCTCGTCGAAGCTGCCGCGACGATCGGCGGCGGTCTCGCCCGCGAGCGCGTCGATCCGGGCCGCGAGCGCATCAAGGCGCTGTCCCAGTGACGTTTCGATCTCGCGGATGCGGAGTTCCATGGCGGCGAGACGGGCTTCGCTGCGGCGAAGATCCTCGCCGACCAGCAATTCCCGCACCTGCTCCATCTTCTCATCCACGGGATCTCGGCCTTTGGCCCCGCGCAGTTCGTCGAGTGATGTGGCGTTCATGTCCGTATCTCTCGACGTCTGAGGGCCAATACACCCGGGATGGCGCTGCAATCCGAAGGGCGGCGATGTCAGACACCGCTCAGCGCCCTTCATTCCGGAACAAGTGTATACCAACGGATGGGATAAATGGAAGGCGAGCAAATCAATGCGGTTACTCGTCTAGACGCGCCCGCCGGTGAACGCGGTGTATTATGGGAAAGCCCACGTCGTCCTGCCGGATTACTCGGCGGCGGCGCGATCGGGGATCGGCGCGGGACCGCGGCCGAAGTCGCGGCGCAGATCGGCCTCGCGACGGCGGGCGGCGTCGATGCTCGCCTTCTTGACGTGGCCGAAGCCGCGGATGGATTGCGGCACGCTGGCCAAGGCAACGGCGGCGGCGTGATTGGCTGGGGTCAAACGCGCGGCGATCTCGTCGAGCAGCGCTTCGAAATCGGCGATGAGCCGGCGTTCCTCGCGCCGTTCCGCGGTCAGGGCGAACGGGTCCCATCGGGTGCCGCGGAGGCGCTTGCCCTTGGCCAACATGCGAAGCACCGGCAGCATCCACGGTCCGAACCGCATTTTGCGCGGATGGCCGGTGGCGGGATCTCGGCGGGCGAGCAGCGGCGGGGCGAGATGGAACGAGATGCGGCGCACGCGATCGAACTTGTCGGCGAGCATCGCTTCGAACCGGCCGTCGGTGTAGAGCCGCGCGACTTCGTACTCGTCCTTGTAGGACAGCAGCTTGAAATAGCTGTGCGCCGCCGCTTCCGCGACACCGTGCAGCCCCGGCGCGGCGGCACGTTCGCGGGCCGCGAGCGCATCGATGCGGCTGCGGTATCGGCCAGCGAGTGCTTCGTCCTGATAGCCCGCGAGGTATGTGGCGCGGAGATCGACGATCGCGGCGAGGCCGGACGCGGCCGGCGGAGCCGACGCTGGAGCAGGGGCGATTGCGAGACGCGGCCCGGTCGCGCCACTCGCCGCCTGCCGGCCGAGGCGGAAGGCGGTCACATTGTTGGCGACGGCGGTGCCGTTGAGCGCGATGGCCTCCTCAATGGCAGCCGAGGGAATCGGCACGTGGCCGCGCTCCACGGCGACACCGAGCAGGATCATGTTGGCGTAGAGGCTGTCACCGAACGTCCGGATGGCCAGGTCGTGCGCGTCGAGGGCCGAAAGGTCGCCATCGCCGGTGCGGGCGGCAATCGCGTTCGCCAGCCGGATGCCGGGAACGCCGAGGTCGGGGTCACGGGTGAACGCGCCGGTCGTCATTTCATGCGTCGAGTACACCACCGCGGTATGGCCGGTGTCGATCGCTTCGAGGATCTTGTTCGAGGCGGTGACGACGAGGTCGCCGCCGATCACGAGATCGGCGTGCGCGATGCCGACGCGAATGGCGTGCACGTCGTCGGGATGGCGGGCGATGCGCATGTGACAGACCACGGCGCCGCCCTTCTGCGCGAGGCCGGTGACGTCGATCGAGCCGAACCCGAGCCCAGCGATGTGGGCGGCTTGCGCGAGCACGGCGGAGACGGTGACGACGCCGGTGCCGCCGACGCCGGTGACGAGGATGGCGTAGGGGCGGTCCAGCGGGGGCGAGTTCTGCGGCGAGGCCGGCAGACCAGTGTGGCCACCCTCACTTGCGGGTCTGCCCTCACTGCCAAGTCCGCCTTCACCCCAACCCTCTCCCCGAGGGGAGCGGGAGCCCGCATTGGCGCCACCCCGTTCCCACTCCTCCTGTGGTGAGGGGGGCTTCTCGTCGCCGATGGAGCGAATTGCGGCCGCGCCCCGTTTCACCTGCGCGCCTTCGAGCATGACGAAGCTCGGGCAGAAGCCTTCGACGCAGGACATGTCCTTGTTGCAGGCAGACTGGTCGATCTCGCGCTTGCGGCCAAAGGGGGTTTCGAGCGGTGTCACCGCGACGCAATTGGAGACGCGGCCGCAGTCGCCGCAGCCTTCGCAGACCATTGGATTGATGAAGGCGCGGGCGGGTGCTTCCGGCATGGTGCCGCGCTTGCGGCGGCGGCGCTTCTCGGCGGCGCAGGTCTGGTCGAAGAGAAGCACCGTGACGCCATCGGTCGCGGCCAGTGTGCGCTGGACCATCTCGAGATCGCGGCGGTGATGGACCCGCACGCCCGCCGGGAAGGTGTGCGACGGATACTTGGACGGCTCGTCGGTGACGACATCGAGCCGCGCGACGCCTTCGGCCACGAGTTGGGCCGCCATCTGCCCGACCGTCATGCCGCCTTCGAGCGGCTGGCCGCCGGTCATCGCCACGGCGTCGTTGTACAAGAGCTTGAATGTCATGGTTGTGCCGGCGGCGACGGCGGCGCGGATGGCGAGGGAGCCGGAATGTACGTAGGTGCCGTCGCCGATGTTCTGGAACACATGGCGTCGGTTCGAGAATGGTGCTTCGCCGACCCAGTTGGCGCCCTCGCCGCCCATCTGGGTGAATCCGTCGGTCTCGCGGTCCATCCATTGCGCCATGTAATGGCAGCCGATGCCGGCGTAGGCGCGGGAGCCATCGGGAACGACGGTCGAGCTGTTATGCGGGCAGCCCGCGCAGAAGTAGGGAATGCGGGTCAGCGCCTCGGGCTCGGTGGGTTTCGATGCGCGGCGCGCGTTGATTTCGGCAAGCGCCTTGGCCAGGGCCGCGTCGCCACCCATGCGCATGATGCGGTCGCCGATGGAGGCTGCGATGTCGAGAGGATCGAGCGCGGCCTTGACCGGGAAAAGCCAGCGGCCGGCCTCGTCCTTCTTGCCGAGCACGCGCGGGCGGACGGGGACGTCGTAGAGTTCTTCCTTGAACTGCGACTCGATCAGCGAACGCTTTTCCTCGATCACCAGAACGAGGTCGAGACCGTCGACGAAGCGGGCGATGCCCTCTGGCTCCAAGGGCCAGCTCATCGCGACCTTGTAGAGCCGCAGTCCGAGGGCTGTGGCGCGAGCCTCGTCGATGCCAAGTTCGTCGAGGGCCTGGCGAGTGTCGAGATAGCTCTTGCCGGCGGTGACGATGCCGATGCGCGGACTGGGTCCGCCGTCGAACACGATGCGGTCGAGGCCGTTGGCGCGGTTGAAGGCGAGGATGGCGTCGCGTTTGTGCTCGTGCAGCCGCGCTTCCTTGGCGAGGGCGCTGTCTCCGAGCCGGATATTGAGACCGCCCGGCGGCATCTTGAACGCGGTCTCGTCGGGAATGCGGATCGTGACGCGGTCGAGACGGCCATCGACCGTGGCCGTGCTCTCGACGTTGTCCTTCACGCACTTGAGGCCGACCCACACGCCCGCGAACCGCGATAGCGCGAAGCCATAGAGGCCGTAGTCGAGGATTTCCTGCACACCCGACGGGTTGAGGATCGGGATCATGGCATCGAGGAAGGCGAATTCCGACTGGTGCGCGCTGGTCGAGCTTTCACAGGTGTGGTCGTCGCCCATCAGCGCGACGACGCCGCCGTGACGCGAGGTGCCGGCATGGTTGGCATGGCGGAAGGCGTCGCCGGAGCGGTCGACGCCGGGGCCCTTTCCGTACCAGATGGCGAACACGCCGTCGTGCTTGCCGTCGCCGCGCAGTTCGGCCTGTTGCGTGCCCCAGATGGCGGTGGCGGCAAGGTCCTCGTTGATCGCGGGCTGGAACAGGATGCCGTTCTGCGCCGGGATGTCGCCGGCGAGGTGAAAGGCCTGCTCGATTGTGGCGATCGGCGAGCCGCGGTAGCCGCTGACGTAGCCGGCGGTGTCGAGACCCGAAGTGCGGTCGCGGGCGCGCTGCATGAGGCAGAGCCGCACGATGGCCTGCGTGCCGCTGAGGAGTTGGCGCGCCTCGCCGAGTTCGAACTTGTCGCTGAGGCTGGCCTGTCGTTTGCTCATTTCTCACCCAACAGCTTGTTCGCTGACGGACGGGCTAAAGGCACCGTGTCACGGTTCGCTCAGCCGCGCAATTCGTGCGCTCGTGGCGGCGTGGATGACGTCTCGCGCGACCTGATCGAGAGATGGGCGCGCGGCGGGGGGACGCAAGCGGGCAGCGGGCAAGCGACGGTGATGCGGAACGGCGAAGGCCCCGCCGATGATGCCGGCGAGGCCTCGGTTGCGGCGGCGGTCCGCGCGGCTTATTTCGCCAGCATGTCGAGCTTGCCGAATTTTTCGGCGAGCAGGTAGTAGAACACGACGCGGCTCTTGCTCTTGTCGGCCTTCATCTTCTCGCACACCTCCTTGATGGCGGCATCGAGGGCCTTGTCGTCGGTGCCTGCGGTGAGCTTCTTCTTGAGCCAGCTCTCGCGCACACGCTCGAGTTCGTCCTTGCTCGAGCACGACACCATCGAGGCGTCATTGCTTTTGAGCGCGATTCCGAGGTGCTTGATGATGCCGGCGACCGCCTTCTCGTTGGCGGCGGGCACGTGGCGTTTCATGTCGGCATTGTGATCGATGGCCATACCGGGGCTCCTTTGGATTTGCCGTCGTCATAGGCATCCGCTGCCCGGGCGACGGCGCAGAATATGCCGCATTCACTGGGAATTGCGAGCCCGAATCGGCGGATATCCCGGCACAACATTTGTATGCGGAGGTCAGGATACTTCGGGTAGGCGGGCGCCGCCGTCGAGGCCCCAGGCGGCGTCGCGGAAGGCATGATAGCTGCGGTCGATGCGTCGCGCGGTGTCGTCGTGGGAGGCGGTCAGCGCCACCACGGCTTCGGCGACGCGGTCGAGTGCGATGGCGGCATCCGACGGCATCGGCCGGAACGTGACGCCGAACTGGTCGCGGATCAGGGCGCGGAGCGGCTTTTCGTGGGCGCGCATTTCGGCGATCGAAAGCTGCGCCGATTCAGCGGCGACGGCCGCGATGATCGTGCGGTCGGCGTTGCCAAGCCGGTCCCACAACGAGCGGCGGATGCCGAGCGAGAGGCTGATGCCGCCTTCGAGCACTCCGAAGCCGTTGATGTGATTTGCCGCGGCGGGAAGTCCGAGCGCGAGGCTGGTCAGCGGCCCGCCGTATTCGGCCGCAGCGATCTCGCCCGTGCGCAGCGCCGCAGCCAGATCTTCCGCCGGAACGTGCACCGGCTCTGCGCCGACGCCGCGTAACACGTCGCGCGCGAGGCCCTGGACGGCGACCCGTTGCCCGGCGAGATCGGCGAGGCTGTGGATCGGGCTGGTCGACCAGAGTCCCGGCCATCGGCCGAGGTGTCCGGCGAGAAACGGCTTGACGTTGAATTCGGCGGCGAGGCCATCCCAGTGTTCCTGGCCGCCGCCGATGGTCAGCCAAGCCACGAGATCGTCGGCGTTGAAGACGCCCGCGCCGGGGAGCGCGGCGAAATAGGCGAACGCGGGGTGGAACGAGAGGTTGTGGTTCTCGGTGCCGAAATAGAGGTCGGCCTCAGCCGTCATCACCGCTTCGAGGCCGCCGTGGCCGTGATGCCGGGTCGTGATGCGCCAGCGGCCGTCGAATGCGGCTTCGAGGCGGCGCGCAATGCGGAACGCCTGATCGGCGGGGCCGGAGACGCTGTCGCGCCAGGGCATGGCGAGGATGAGTTCCCGCGTGCCGGAGTGGATCGCGGGAGCGGCCGTATCCGGCAGCGACGCTGCTGCGGCGGTTTCGGAGACCGAGTGAGGTACGATGGTGGCGGAGGCCGCTGCGGCAGCGGTCGTCGACTTCAGGAATGAGCGGCGGTCCAAGGCGCAAACCTCCACGTCCGAGAGCGGATCGTCGAAGGTATCAAAGCCCAATCGCCGTGCGAAAACAATTGCGATCGCGCATCGAGAAAGTGTTTGGCTTGTCGCGACCGCAGTCCACGGCCCCGTATGATCGAGGCGATTTCGCCGGCGTGGATAGATCCGCTGGCTATTCCGCGCCGCCGATCATGTGGTTGACGGCGTGGAAGAAGTTCTCGGGTCCGATGTAGCCGGGGACGCGCCCGACCTCGCGATTGCCTTTCATCAGGACGACGGTCGGCACGACGGTCACGGGGCCGTCGAGGCCGAGGTCGTCGGCCGCCTTGTCGTTGAGGTCGAGGAAGCGGATCGGCACTTTCTGCGCCCGCGACGACGACTGATACAATGGCAACGCATCGCGGCGGAACAGCCCGCAATAGGTGCAATTCTCGAGTTCCAGAACGACCAGCTCGAGATCGGTCTCGGGCAGTGCGCCGGTGTCGAGCGGGCGGGCGGCATGGCCGGGGGCGAGTGGCGATATCAGCAGCAGCGCCATGACCAGAGTGGCTGTAGCGAAGTGGAGTGTGACGCGGAACATGGCGGCGCTCAATCGTGGTTGATCAGTCGTTACGCAGCCATTAAATCGCGAACGAAGCCTGCGCGGTAGCGCCGATTGAAGCGGTAGTTAAGACGTGTGCCAAAATGAGACGTTATGGTGGGCCCATCCGGCTCCCCTGCTGGGAGCCGGCCGCGAGGTCGCGACCGGCAGGAGCAGCGGCTGCCCGGCATCGGGCGTCAGGCGGATTTCTTGCAGACGACGCCTCGGGGCAACTCGCCACGTCTGTAGGCGCGATCGAGGCGGCGGTTACATTCGCGCCGCGCCCGGTCGCAGGCCGTCGATTGCTTCAGCGCATGGCCGACGCCGCGAATGTCGAGCACGCGGCCCTGCTCGTTGACGGCTTTGTAGTAGCAGCCTGCCGCGTGGGCGCTTTCGGGCGCCGCGCCGAGCATCAGCGTGAACCCGGCCGCGGCCGCGGCGAAGGTGGCGAGGAGTTTCATGGGGGGCGAACCTTTCGACGAATGGGTTGGGAGTGATCTGCCGGCGCCGCGTATGCGTGCTGGCATTCCGTTGGTCGCAGTGACGGGCCGGAAGGTTCAAACGGGGAGAGTGTTTCGGTCTGCAGAAGCGGTCTAGACGGCGTTGTTGCCACCGCTCGGGGCAGGGGTGAGCGTTGCCGGTTTCGCCGGGCCGTCGCGCCAGGCGCCGGGAGGCGTCCCCGTAACGCGCTTGAAAGCGCGGCTGAACGCGGCCTCGGATTCGTATCCGATGCCGGTCGCAATAGAGGCAAGGGTGGCGCTGCCTTTGCGGATCCGATCCGCTGCGAGCTGCATCCGCCAGCATGTCAGATACTCGATCGGCGACTGCGCCAGCACGGCGTTGAAACGCTCTGTCAGAACCGTGCGCGACGTTCCGACCTCGCGCGACAGATCCTCGACCGTCCAGCGCCGCGCGGGATCGGCATGCACGAACTGCAGCGCCTTGCCCACGACCGGTTCGTTGAGCGCTGCGAACCATCCCGTGCCTCCGGCGGGCAGCTGAGCGACGTGGTGGCGAACGACCTCGACGAACAACAGCTCCATGAGACGTCCAAGTATGAGCTCGGTCCCTGGTGTCGCCGAATTTGCAAGCGCGAGAATGTCACGCACCGAAGACGTGAGAACGGCGCTGACTTTGTCGTCTGAAGTGCGGTCGATGAGCAATTGAGGCAGCGAGCGGAAAACCGGAGCAAATACGAACTCGGCCGACTCGATGAAACCGCAAACCATGCGCGTCGCCGCGCCGCCGCCACCGTGGTCCACGGTCCACAAGCCATCGACCGGGCCGGGCCGCATCAGGTCTGGAGCATAGGCCATCTCGACGAAATCGCCGCGCCAGAACTTGTGGGCATCGGCGAACGGCAGCAGGAGGACGTCGCCTTCGACGACTGTGCGGCGCTGACCCGTCGCGATCTCGATGGTGCAGCATCCGCTGGCAATCAGATGGAACACGCTGACGTGGTGCATGTGCGCCAGCGGCGTGCGCTCGTCGTATTGTTTCGGGCTGATCACGCCGAAGGGTTCAGTAAAGGTCGCGTTGAGAAACACAGATCCCGTGAGACGGACCGTCCGCAGCGTCTCGGCGAGCACATCTATCTGGCCAGGCTTCATTTCCGGCGTCCCTGCAACACATTGCGGTGTCACGAGCATGGAGTGTTCGTCACGTGCAAATTATCCCTTGGCGCCGCGGAGACAATTCACATCTCCGGCCGGACGACATTTCCCCACGCGAAGACCGCAGCAGGTAACGCCGGAGCCGAGGACAACGGGCTTCTGGCGACGGGTAACAGAAGGGATAACCATCATGTCTTTACAGACCACCGATACTCCCGCCATCAACGTCAATGTCATCAAGGGACGACAGCAGGCAGCCTGGAGTTCAGGCGATTACGCCGTTGTCGGCACGACGCTGCAGATCGTTGGCGAGATGCTGTGCGAGGCCGTCGACCTGCGCAGCAGCGAGCGCGTCCTTGATGTCGCCGCCGGCAACGGCAATGCGACCCTGGCGGCGGCGCGGCGCTACGCCGAAGTCGTGTCGACAGATTATGTGAGCGCGCTGCTCGATCGCGGGCGGGAACGCGCGGAAGCCGACCGATTGAGCGTGACATTCCAAGTTGCCGACGCCGAACGTCTGCCGTTCGTTGACGAGAGCTTCGATGTCGTGCTCTCGACCTTCGGCGTCATGTTCACACCGGACCAGGAACAGGCTGCAAGCGAGTTGCTGCGTGTGTGCCGCAGCGGCGGCAGGATCGGCCTCGCGAACTGGACGCCGGATGGTTTTATCGGCCAAGTGTTCCAGACGATCGGGAAGTACGTGCCACCGGCGCCCGGTATCAAGTCGCCGGCCTTATGGGGTACCAGCGCGCAACTCGAGATGATGTTCGGTGCGGAGGCGTCCATCGCCGCTCGGCAACAGGCTTTTGTTTTTCGCTATAGATCGCCGGCGCACTGGATGTCGGTTTTCCGCGGCTACTACGGACCCGTCTTGAAAGCGTTCGCCGCGATCGACGAGCAGGGCCAAGTCAATCTGGAACGAGACCTGCTGATGCTGATCGATCGTTGCAACGTCGCGCGGGACGGAACGATGGTCGTGCCGAGCGGCTATCTCGAGGTGGTGATCACGAAGCGATGACGGCAGCGGCGCGGAGGACGAATGCGCGCGCCTCTCGATCATGTTGTGCCCGCATCAGGCTTGGCTTGCCGAACGTGCCAGCAAACGCCGCCGGGGTCGATTATGTGGAGTTCGCGGCCCCAGGCGAAGTCGGCCGGCGGGCGGAGTTTGACGCCCGCGAACCGCTCGGGCAAGGCTTTGGCGGCGATCTCGGTCCAGTAGGCTTCGAGATCGTCGACCTCGAACGTGATCATCTGATTGGTCTGCCATTCCGGCACGTCGATGTCCTGCAGCAGGAAGTATGCGCCGCCGAAACGGAGGCCGGCGAGGCCAGGCTGCCGCCATGCGATTTTGAAACCCAGCTCGGCGAAGAACGCGATTGCTTCGGCGAAGTGTGCGCCCGACGGAACGAACGGATAAAGTGTCGTGGCGCGTGCGTTCATCGCTATCCTACCCGACGAGGATTTCAGCGGGCCAGCCGCTCCTTGGTGAGCGTTTTGGCGAGTTCGACGGCGGGCTGGTCGAACGGGTCGATGCCGAGCAGGCGTCCGGCGAGGATGGTCTCGATCATGAAGTGCATCAAGACTTGACCGATCGCGCGTTCGTCGAGCGCGGGAATGTCGAACGTGCGCACCGGGCGGCCGGCTTTGGCGAGAGCTTCGGGGACAGCGCGGGCCTGCGCGTCGACAACGTCGCCGATGGCGCGGCCGGCCATGAACGCCGCGCCGGCCATGCGTGCCATCTCGGCATCGATGCGCGGACCTTGTCCGCCTGTCGCCGTGCGGATCAGCGTCAGGTAGATCTCGCGCGGGCCGTCCATGTAGAGCTGCAACTGGCTGTGCTGATCGAGCGGGCCCATCGCGGCGATCGGGCTCGTGCCCTCGCCGCCCTTGCCAAGACTTTCAGCCCACAACTGCACGAACCAGTGCGACAGCCGTCCGAGGCGGTCGGCATAGGGCATCATGACGACGGTGCGGATGCCGCGCGATTTGTCGAGCGCTATGGCGGTGGCGGCACCAAGGGCAGGTGCGAAGTCGCGCGCGGACTTGGCGGTCAACAGCGCGTCGACGATGTCGGCCGCGCCGCGCCGGATCTTGTCAGCATCGAGACCGCGCGCCATCGCGGGCAAGAGGCCGACGTTGGTCAGACATGAAAACCGGCCGCCGATGCCGGTGTGATGATCCAGCAGCGGGATTCGCAAGCTTTCGAACAGCGCGCGGAGGCCGTTGGCTTTGCCTGGGGCGGCGGGCTCGGTGATGCCGAGGAACAGCTCGGGGATCCGGGCTTCGAGACCGGCGGCTTTGACGGCGGAGAGTGTGACGATGACTTGCGCCAGCGTTTCGGCCGTGCCGCCGGATTTCGAGGTCACGACGAAGCGCGTGTTTGCGAAGTCGAGTTCGGCGAGGGCGCCGGCGAGCGTGGCGCCGTCGAGGTTGTCGTAGAAGCGCGTGCGCGGGCGCTTCTTCTGGTCCGGCGTCGCGCCGCCGGGAATGTTCCAACCGGCCAGCTGCGCAAGCGTCTGGCCGCCGAGGCCGGAGCCGCCGGTGCCGAAGAAGACGATGGTGCGGGCGCCGCGCGCGAGCTTGTCGAGGGCGGTGGATGCGAGCCGCAGATCGGCTGTGTCACGGGGTACCGTGAGCAGAGGAAGGCGGCCGCTCGCCGCATCGTCGCGAAGTGCCGAGAGATGCGGTTCCAGCCGGTCGAGCCAGCCGTCGAGTGTGGCTGTGTCGAGGCCATACTTGCCGATCACCGCATCCATGCAGCCGTCGACCGATTGGACGTAACGGAGGCCGGACGTCGCGGTGGCGTGCGGTGCTGCGGTTGCGGTTCGCGTGGACGACACGTCAGCCGCCCTTGGCCATGTTGGTCGGCTTGCCGACGACGGTGACGAGAAGGTTGTCGGCCTTGAGCAGGTTTTTCGCGACGCGCTTCACGTCGTCGAGCGTCACGGCCTCGACCTGCGCGTTGCGCTTCTCGACGTAGTCGATGCCTAGATCCTCGGATTTGAAGCCCATGAGCTGACTCGCGATCTTGGCGTTGGTATCGAACCGCAGCGGGAACGAGCCGACCAGATACTTCTTGGCGTTGTCGAGATCTTCCGCCGTCGGGCCGTCCGTCGCCATGCGCCGCAGTTCGCCGCGGATGACGTCGAGCGACTGCGCGATGGATTCGTTCTTGGTGGCGACGGAGCCGGAAAAGATCGAGGCTTTGCGCAGCGGATAGAGATAGCTGTGAACCGAGTAGGCGAGGCCGCGCTTCTCGCGGACTTCCTCCATCAGTTTCGACGCGAAGCCGCCGCCGCCGAGAATGTGATTGAGCACGAAGCCGGGGATGAAGTCGGGGTCCTTGCGCGCCATCGCGCCAGCGCCGAACACGGCGACCGACTGCGGCACGGGCATCTCGACGACGATCTGCTGGCCCTTGTCGGGAAGCGTGATCTGGGGGATGGCGACGAGATCGGCCTTGTCGGGAAGTGCGCCGAAGATGTCGTCGAGCATCTTCGCCAGTGCCGCCTCGTCGATGTCGCCGACCGCGACGACCTTGAGGTTGGACTTGGCGAACACGCGCTTGCGGTAGGCCTCGAGGTCTTCGCGCTTGACGGCTGCGATGGTCTCGGCGTTGCCGTTGGCCGGGCGGCCGTAAGGATGGCCAGGAAACGCGGCCTTGAACCATTCGTTGTTGGCGACCTTGTCGGGGTCTTTGGCGGCGTAGATCAGGCTTGCCTGCAACTGCTTGCGGATACGCTCCAGTGCCTCGTCGTCGAAGCGCGGCTTGGTCAAGGCGAGCCGCAGAAGCTCGACCGACTTCTCGCGGTTCACGGTCAGCATCTCGACGCTGCCGTAGAACGTGTCCTTGCCGTCATCGAAGCTCATGCGCATGGCGATTTCTTCGAGACGCTCCTGGAACACGCTCGACGAGATGTCGCCTGCGCCTTCGTCGAGCATCGCCGAAAGGAAGTTCGCCGTGCCATCCTTGCCGGGCACGTCCTGGGCGTTGCCGCCCTCGAACGCGAAGCGCAGTGCGAGCAGCGGAACGCTACGATCGGAGACGAGCCAGGCTTCGATGCCGCCGGGGCTCTTGACGGACGTGATTTTCATGGCTTGGGCCGGTCGTGTGATGCCGATGACGAGAAAGAGAGCGAGAACCGCGAGTGACGCGGCGATGTCGATGCGTGCGGCCTTGCGGACACTAGCGGCCAGAATGCGGTGCATGTCGATGCCTCATGCGGATGATGGTCACGTGCGCGGCTTCGGCGATACGGGTGCGGCGCGGGCCGCCGTTTCGGGAGCCTCGGGGATCAGGCGACCGGTGACGGAATGACGGATGTCGAGATGTTTGGCGGCAACCTTCTTGATGTCGTCGACGGTGACCTTCGCGACGGCCGCCGGCCAGCCTTCGACGTCGGCGAGGGTGCGGCCGACAGTCAGCGCCCAGCCGTAGCGCCGGGCGAGCGTGTTCTGGCTGTCACTCTCGTAGATGTAATCGGCGAGGAATGTCGCCCGCGCGCGGTCGAGCTCGGCCTGCGTGACGCCGTTCTCTTTGACGTCGTTGAGCGTCGCGTCGAGCACGCTCTCGACTTTGTCGAGCGACGACCCGTCGGCGGCGATGGCGTAGATCCCGATCTTGCCGTAGTCGAGCGCGCCGCCGGAGTACCAGCCGCTGGCCGAGGACGCGACGCGATCTTCGACGACGAGCTTCTTGTAGAGACGGCTGGTGGAACCACCGGCGACGATCTTCATCAGAAGATCGAGCGCTTCGGCCTCACCGGCCTCGGCGGTATTGTAGCTCGGCGCGAGATAGCTGCGGTGGAGCGAGGCCTTGCCCGCGCGCGCATCCTTGAGTTCGAGCCGGCGGGCGGCGCGGTGCGGCGGTTCCTTCTGGCGGACGCGCGGCGCGCCGACCTCGGGATTGGACTTGAGTTTGCCGTAAGTGGCATTGGCGAGCGACTTGACCTCGTCGACCGTGACATCGCCGGACACGACGAGAATGGCGTTGTTGGGAGCGTAAAAACGCTTGTAGTAGCTCATCGCATCCTGCGGCGAGAGCCGAGCGATCTCGTGCTCCCAGCCGATGACCGGGTTCTGATAGGGATGCGAGTAATAGAGCGTGGCGTCCATCTGCTCGTCGAGGATCGAAGACGGGCTGTTCTCGACGCGCGAACGCCGCTCTTCGAGGATGACGTCGCGCTCGGTCAGAACTTCCTTCTCGGTGAGCTTGAGGTTGACCATGCGGTCGGCCTCCATCTCCATCACCTTCGGCAGCTGCGCCTTGGCGACGCGCTGGAAGTAGGCGGTGACGTCCTGACTGGTGAAGGCGTTGTCCTGTCCGCCGAGGCGGGCGACGATCTTGGAGAATTCGCCCATCGGAATTTTCTCGGTCGACTTGAACATCAAGTGCTCGAGGAAGTGCGCGATGCCGGAGACGCCGGCGGGCTCGTCGGCGGCGCCGACCTTGTACCAGACCATGTGCGTGACGACCGGCGCGCGGTTGTCGGGGATGACGACGACCTGCATGCCGTTGTCGAGCTTGAATTCCGTCGCGCGCGGGGTCGCGCCGAGGTCGAGCGCCTGTTGCGTCAGTGCGAGCATGGCAAGTCCCAGGGTGGCGAAGAAGGAAGCGATGGGGGTGCGGACGTGGGGGAGGGCATAGGCAGACGGTGACATTCGGTACATCAAACGTGTCCTCGATGCGGCGGGATGTTTCGGCGCTCGCGCTGGCCGACGCGGCAGCCACCCGTGTGGGGTCGGGCAACTGGTCGTCCGGCTGAGAACGCACCTCCGGCAGCGTCTGAGATCGGATGCCGGGACCGTGAAGTCAAATGACAAGCCGTCCATGAACCGGTCCGAACACGGGGTGCCAAAATAAAAGCCATGCCGATCAAATGGTTGGGCAAATGCGCCGGCAGGCTGGCACGGTGGAGGCGGTGTTGCGTGGCGAGCGCTCTGGCCGAAGATCAGCAGAACGCTGCGAATTAGAATTGACACTACAACGAGAGAGTTGAAACTTCCTCCGTTCAAAGCCTTCTTGGATATTGCACGAATGGAGATTTGCTATGCGGATCGCGAAATCGGCATTTTCGATAGCGTTCGCCGTGACGCTCCTGATCGGCGGCGGCGCGGCAAGCGCCGCTTGCGTCGGCGCCAATGGACAGAGCCGATCGGGAAAGATCGAAAAGTATTCGATCGGAGCGGGCAAGACCGACTTCGATCGGTTTGTTCGGATGACCAAGGGACCGGCCACCGTGCAGGTCGATGTTCAACGATCGCGGGACTCGAAAGGCAAAGGCTGCAGCGCGGCCAACGAAAAGTTGTCGTTCAGCCTGCATTGGACCAAGAAGGGCAATGCGAGCGCCTGTCTCAGCCCGAGCGTGCGCGGGCCGGGGTCGTTCCTGAGTTGCTACTTCAAGGTCGACAAACTCGGTCCAGGAGGCCGGCCGGGCCTTTGGTTCGTCCGCGTCAAGAACCCGGGCAAGTGCACGGTCGATTATCACCTGATCTGCCGTGACGGAAAGCATACGCCCTAGGCCGCGGCCGTCGCGAACCGCTGATTGGGGCGGGTTAGGCGCGGGAGAGCGTCGTGCGGTGCATCACGGCGGCTCGAGTAACCGCGCGACCAATCGCGGGTTGCACTTCCGGCGGCGGCTTGGCAGGAGTGGTCGGGAACGCGGACGGCGTGCGCGGCTCATGGCGTTCGCACGTTCGCCGATCGACGCGCCCGCTCGAGGTCCGCACCAAATAACCCGGAGGGATGACGATGGCAACCGCGCCGGTGTACGAGCCCGTTCTCACCGGACCGCAAATGCTGCATGCGATCCTCGACACGGCGGTCAACGGCATCGTGACGATCGACGAACGCGGCTTTATCCAGACGCTCAATCCCGCCGCCGCGCGGATCTTCGGCTACGAGCCGGGCGAACTCATTGGCCGCAAGATCGACGACCTGATGCCCGAGCCGCACCGCTCGCGGCACGACGGCTACATTCGGCGGCACATCGAGACGGGCGAACGGCGCATCGTCGGCATCGGCCGCGAGGTCGAGGGCCAGCGCAAGGACGGCACGCTGTTTCCGATGCATCTGTCGGTCAGCTCGTTCGTCGTGGATGGACGGCGCTATTTCACCGGCATCGTCGCGGACTTGACCGACCGCAATCGCAAGGCGGTGCTCGCATCGACTGTGTTCGACCATATTCCGGACGGGCTGGTGATCACCGACATCGACCGCAAAGTGATCCAGTGCAACAGCGCTTTCCATCGTATCTTCGGGTTCCACGAGCACGAGGTTGTCGGGCGATGCAGCTCTGCACTTTATGCACGACGTGAGGACTTCGACCGGATCCGCGCGGCCGAGCATTCCAGCGGAACGGACACGCACGAGCCGATCGATCTCGTGTTCCGCCGCCGCGACGGGACGACGTTTCCGACCAAGACCGTGACCGCGTCCATCCGCGAGCGTGACGGCCGAAGCATCGGCTTCGTGTGCATCATCCGCGACATCACGCGCGAGGTCGAGCGCGAGGCGGCGTTGCGCAAGGCGCAGCGGATGGAGGCTTATGGACAGCTCACGGGCGGCGTGGCGCACGACTTCAACAACCTGCTGACCATCATCATGGGTAACCAGGAGTTGCTGGAGATGCGGCTCAAGGACGAGCGCGACCGCGCCTTGTTGAAGCGCGCGCAGGACGCCGCCGAAATGGGCGCGCGGCTGACCAACAGGCTCTTGACGTTCGCACGCCGCCGTCAACTCGAGCCGACCGTGGTACATCTCAACGACCAGATTTCGGGTCTGGCGGAACTGTTGCGGAGGACGATCGGTGAGCCGATCAGGCTGGTTTGTCAGCTGGCTCCGGACCTGAAAACGGTGCGCGCCGATCCGAGTGAAATCGAAAACGCGGTGCTCAACCTCGCGATCAATGCGCGCGATGCGATGACGCACGGCGGCGAAATGGTGGTGGAGACGTCGAATGCGTCGTTCGGCCCGGGTGACGATGCGGCAGCCGCCGGCGTTCCGCCGGGCGAGTATGTGCGGCTCTCGGTCTCCGATACCGGGACGGGCATGACGGCGGAGGTACTGGCGCGCGCGTTCGAGCCGTTCTTCACGACCAAGGAGCCGGGACGCGGGACGGGACTCGGACTGAGCACAATCTATGGCTTCGTCAAGCAGTCGGATGGCCAGATCACGATCTACAGCGAGCCGGGCCGCGGGACCACGGTCAATGTCTATCTGCCGTGCGCGGACGCGGAGAAGGTGCCGGTGACGCGGCCCGCCGATCCGGTGCAGGCGGTAACGGCGCGGCAGGAAACCGTGCTCGTGGTCGAGGACAACAACGAGGTTCGCGACGTCTCGGTCGCGCGGCTGAAAAGCCTCGGGTTCAATGTGCTCGAGGCCGACAGCGGGCCTGCGGCGATCGACGTCATCAAGTCGGGCGCACGGATCGACCTCGTGTTCAGCGACATCGTGATGGCGGGCGGCATGTCCGGCTTCGAGCTGGCGCGCTGGATCGGCGCCAATGTGCGCGGCATGAATGTGCTGCTGACGTCAGGCTTCTCGCCGGAAATCGCACATGCCGAGGAAGGCAGCGACCGCAAGCTGCGGATCCTGCGCAAACCCTATTCGCGCGCCGAACTGGCGGAGGCGTTGAGCGACGCGCTCGCCGGCGGCTGACGGCGCGGGATCCGCGGCGGGGTCGATCGCGCGACGTGCTCAGACCCGCGCCACCGAGCCGGTGAACACGTATCCGATCCCGCGTACCGTCTTGACCAGTTGCGGCGCGTCGCAGTCGCGTTCGATTTTCTTTCTCAAGCGGGCGACGAGGCTGTCGATCGAGCGGTCCATCGGCGACCATTCGTGGCCCTTCAGCAGGTCCATGATGTTGTCGCGCGACAGGACGCGGCCGGGCCGTCTGGCAAACATGTGCAGGAGGTCGAACTCGGCGGTCGTCAGTTCGCGGACCTCGCCGTTGTCGGATCGGAGCTCGCGTCGCGGGACGTTGAGCTGCCAGCCGTCGAACGCGAGGCGCTCGTCATCATGGGCCGCGGGTATGCTTCCGCCGATGCGGGGCGAGGCGTCGCGGGCATCGTCGGCCGCGCCATAGCGGCGCAACACGGCGCGGACCCGGGCGAGGACTTCGCGGATATGGAACGGCTTGACGATGTAGTCGTCGGCGCCGAGCTCAAGACCGACCACCCGGTCGATGGTGTCGCCTTTACCGGTAATCATGACAATGGGCACGTTCTTGACGGCGCGGATCTCGCGCGCGAGGGCCAGCCCGTCTTCGCCCCCGAGGTTCAAATCGAGGGTGACGAGGCTGATCTGCGTACCCGCCAGCGTCGTTCTCAACCCCTGGCCGTTTTCCGCCTCGACGACGTCGTACCCCTCCATCGAGAAACATTCGCGCAGCAGCTCGCGGACGGCGGCATCGTCGTCGACGACAAGGATGCGGGCGGGCGACTGAGCGTCGATCATACGCGAAAAAATCTCCCGTTCTGCAATGTGTTAGGCCGCGAGTGCCACGGCAGGCCCGCCGCCTGCTCCCGGCGGACCGGCAACAATTTGTAACATTCAATCACACGAATGCCACACACGTGTAGCCGCAGCGAAGTCTTCTACCTCCACAGCAAACCCGATGTCGCCACGGCCGGCCGGGTGAGCGAAAACAAATCTCCGGAGGCGGACGCCATGCTTGCAACATCGTCAACAACGGTCGCCGAGCTTCGCCGCGCACCCGATATCGATGCTGTCAATGTGCTCGGCAGCGACGCCATGGCCCTGCGACTGATGTCGGCGGGTGTCAAACGTCTCGAGGCGCGCGAGCACTTGTTCTGTGAGGGCGACCCGGCGGCCCATGTGTACCGCATCGAGGCGGGCTATGTCTGCATCTACAAGATGATGCCGGACGGGCGCCGGCAAGTTGTCGATTTCGGGTATCCCGGCGATCTCATCGGGCTCGGTGCCGGAAGCGAGCACAAGACCAGCGCGCATGCGCTCGGCGTGTGCCGCGTTCGCGCAGTTCCGGCGGCGACGCTCGAACAAATGGCCCGCCAGGACTCCCGGCTCGCCCTGTCACTCTATGAGACGCTGTCGCATGAACTCGAGGCGGCGCGCGGCTTGCTGCTGAGCTGCTGCCAGCATAGCGCGATCGAGCGGCTTGCATCCTTCCTGCTGATGTTGTCGCGCCGCAACGCGCGCAAGGGACAGGACGCAGCGACATTGTTCCTGCCGATGACCCGCAGCGACATCGGCGATTACCTGGGTCTGACGATCGAAACCGTGAGCCGGACCTTCACCAAGATGAAGGCGATGGGGCTCATCGAGCTGCAGCAATGCACGACCGTGCGGTTGACGGATGTCTCGGCGATGGAGCGGCTCGCCGAGGGTGGTGCCGAGAACTGAGCGGCGCGGCCGGGCGAACGGATTGTCCGAGGACTACGATGGTGGCCGGAGCGATCCGGCCATTGCTCGTTGTGAGGTGTCTCGTGCGGTTTCAGCGCCATTGATCAGGCTTGGCGCACCGGCTTCGGGAGACCGTCCGCCTGGAGGCCGCCTGTCAGCAGACCGTCGGCGCGCACAGACGCAGCTCGAACTTCTGCAGGATGTTGGGTTGCGTGTAGTCGATCTCGCGGCCGTCGGCGCATTGGATGCGGCCGTCTCGCGTAATGTCGCCGCCGAGAGGCAGTTGGCGCTCGAATACAAACCTGTCGAGGCGGCAGCCATATTGCGATTGAAGCTGCTGCTTGAGGGCGCCGCGCCATTCTTCATCGTCGGCGGCGAGCGAGACGGCCGGGTGCGCCGCGAACGCAATCGCGACGAGCAACGCGGCGCGGAAGCGCGGACGACGGAGCGGCAACATCGGCATGGTCGGACCTCGCTGCGAACACAATGGCACAACGCTGACACACGCCGGAACGATCGGGCTTGACGCGCGTCAAAGTTGGATGACGTGCCGGCACTTATTCTTTGGACTGCGACAGACCAGCGGAGAACCATTCGTGATGGGGTACAAGACCATCCTCGTTCACCTCAATGACCGGCGGCGGGCCGAGCATCTCCTGCGCCCGGCGATCGCACTCGCTGCGCGTTGGAATGCGCATCTGATCGGATTGCACGCCTATCCCAGCATTCCGCAGCTCTCGGCGTTCGGAACACGCATCAGCGGTGAAATCGTCGGCAGCATCGTCGGCGCCGCGCATCAGGAATCCGAGCACATCAAGGCGGTGTTCGACCGCATGACCGCGAACCAGCCGTTCGTGCCGGAGTGGGTCTCGATCAAGTCGATGGGCGCCGACATCGCGGAGTTGGTGATGGAGCGCGGCCGCGCCGCCGATCTCATCATCACCAGCCAGTCCGATCGCGATTGGGAGATGACGCCGATCCTCGATTTTCCGGAACGGCTCGCCATCGAAAGCGGGCGGCCGGTGCTGGTGGTGCCCAATGCCGGATCGTTCAACAACATCGGGCGAAGCGTCATGGTGGCGTGGAGCGGCTCACGCGAGTCCGCACGAGCGGCATTCGATGCGCTGCCTCTGTTGACCGAGGCGGAGAGCGTCCGTGTGCTGGGCGTCGCCGAGCCGGCGCGCAACGGAAGGGAGTCCACGCGGCTTCCCGAAACCGCGATCACAGCATCGCTGGCGCGGCATGGCGTGAACGCAACGGCCATGCAGTCGGCTCCGGGCAATCACAGCGTTTGTGACGAGATCCTGGCGCGGCTGGCGGATGTCGACGGCGATCTCCTGGTGATGGGCGCGTACGGCCATTCGCGTTTCAGCGAACTGGTTTTCGGCGGCGTCACGCGTCACATGGCGCGGCACATGACGGTGCCGACGCTGTTCTCACATTGACTTCAACCCGACGACATCCAGCGAGATCGAGGCAAACATGAGCACCCATAAGCCGGCCCCGGAAGCACTCGTCGCACTGAAGCGCGTGCGGCTTTCGTTGGCGCGCGACAAGGCACATCCCAACGGCAACCGCGAACACGGCTACGACTTCATCGCGCCGATCGACGACGGCGGCCACATCCATGCCGAGACGTGGAAGAAGCTGCGCGACCGCTGCCGCGTGAAGCGCTTCGCACCCGGCGAGCAGGACGAGGTCGGGCACATCGTCCACAAGCCCGGCGGCGCGTGGGCCTTCCACTACGACATCCGCGGCAATGCCGACAGCGACGAGACGGGCTATCGGCTCGATCATCACGCGTTCCGGCCGGGAGAATACGTGTCGATCAAGGAGCATGACGGCGAGCTGCGCACGTTCATCGTGCAGGCCGTCGTCGATCTGGACTGAGTGACCTGAAGCAAAAAACCAAAAGAGGCTCACAATGTACAAACACATCCTCATTCCGACCGATGGCAGCGACCTTGCGGACAAGGCCGTCGAGCATGGTCTGCAACTCGCAAAACTATCGGGTGCCGACATCACCCTGCTGCGCGTGACCGCGCCGCCGGCTCCGCTGGTCGTCGAGGGAGTCGTCGTCGCCTATCCGCTGGAAGAGGTGCAGAAGCAGATCAAGGCCCGCGTGGGCGCACACCTCGGCGCGCTCGAAGCCAAAGCCAAAGCCTCTGGAATAACGGTGTCGCAGCGGCATGCGGAAAACGATCATCCTTGGCGTGCGATTGTCGATACCGCCAAGGATATCGGCGCTTCGCTCATCGTCATGTCCTCGCACGGTCGTCGCGGCATCTCGGCTCTGGTCATCGGCAGCGAGACGCACAAAGTGCTGACGCATACCGACGTGCCGGTGCTCGTGGTGCGTTGAACATGCCAACCCCTCGTGGCGCGCTGGGCGCTTCGAGGGGAATCGCATCCTAGAGTGTGGACGCAGTTGTGATCGCAGCGCGCGGCGAAGCGGTCATAGTGGCACCGCATCGCCGAGATGACTGGCCGTTTCGATGGCTGGCATCTTGGTCAGATCCTTCGCGATCTCCGATGTGACGAGCGCGGCGACAGGTTTCGGCAAGGCATCGCGCAGGGCGCCCAGGAACGGATGCGGCGCAACGAGAACCAGATGGTCGAACAACGAAGCGGCCCTCGCTTCCGAGATTTCCGCGGCGAGAATCTGCGCGAAGTCGAGTTTTTGCCTCTCGTGCAGATCGGACTTCGGTTCGGCGGCATGACGGGCGTGCCCGACCGACTCGTGCGAACGGGTTGGGCGGTCGCGGCCCAGCTCATGGGACGGATCGGACGCGTGCGTATAGGTGCGGCCTTCGATGGCGTGCGCACCGGTGCCGCGTCCGCGGTTCTCGAGAATATGGGCGCGGGAACCGTCGGCAACGACGATCCAAAGGCGGTCAGGTTTCATGGCGATCTCCACGTGGTTGACTGTGGGTCCGGAGTGGTGCGGGAGTGAGCATGCGCGCTCTGCACGGCTGCGCGATTGACGCCTGTCAACCGTTGATCGGCGGCTGCATTGAGTGTGTGCCGGCCTGGAAAAGGAGACGGAATGGCGCATCAGAGCGCACCAGATGATCTAAACGGCGGCGGCGAGCGGACGGCGGCTGTCGCGAACGCCTCCAGCGACCCGCAGGCCGAGATCATCGCATTTCTTCGTTCGGCCCGAGCCTATGCGGGGTTACTGGAGCGCGCGTCCGGCGAAGGTGTGGCGTGTTACGAAACGCACGGCGCACTGGTGTTCGCTTCTGGCGATGACGTCTACAAGATCAAGCGCGCGGTGCGCTTTCCCTATATGGATTTCTCGACGCTCGATCTGCGCGAGCGGGTGATCCGCCGCGAATTCGACATCAACAAGCCGAGCGCGCCAGAGCTGTATCTCGGCGTCGTGCCCGTCACGCGGCAGGCCGATGGGACGCTCGCGCTCGGCGGCGGCGGCGTGCCCGTGGAGTGGACGCTGCATATGCGCCGCTTCCAGGATGCCGATCTCTTGAGCGCGGTGACGGCGCGAGGCGGGCTTGATCGCGGCGTGGCGCTTGGAATTGCGGATGCTGTGGCGGCGTCGCACGAGCGGGCAGAAATCGTCCGCGGAGCGGATGGATCTGCGCGGTTCGTGCGCGTCCTAGAACAGGTGATTGGCGGACTCCAATCGAAGCGCCGTGGACTGGAAGCGGAGCGGGTGTCGCGCTTCGCGGACGCGAGCCGTGCGCGGATGAAGCGTATCGCACCGCTGCTCGACCGCCGTGCGGAGGCGGGATATGTGCGGCGCTGCCACGGTGATCTCCACCTCGGCAATATCGTGATGTGGCGCGGCAAGCCGCTCCTGTTCGATGCGCTCGAATTCGACGATCGCCTCGCCAGCATCGATACGCTCTACGATATGGCGTTTCTGTTGATGGATCTCGATGCGGCGGGGCATCGCGCAACGGCCAATCTCGTCTTGAACAGGCTGCTGGCCGGGCCGCGCGCCGAAGTCGAGATCGACGGTCTTGCCGCATTGCCGCTGATGATCGCGTTGCGTGCGGCGATCCGTGCGATGGTGGGGGCGGAGCGGGCCGAACAAGAGGCGGGCGACAAGCGGGTGTCTGATCTCGACCGTGCCCGCGGGTATCTCGACCATGCGCTGCGTGATCTCGAGCCGACGCCGCCGGAGCTCGTGGTCGTCGGAGGGTTCTCGGGAACGGGCAAGTCGACGCTGGCTGCAGCGCTGGCGCCGGATTTCGGGGCCACACCGGGAGCCTTGCATATCCGCGCCGATGTCGAGCGAAAAGCGATGTTCGGTGTCGACGAGAGTGAGCGGCTGGCGGAGCAGTCGTATACGGCCGATGCAGGCGAGCGCGTCTATGCCGGGATGTTGGACAAGGCCAAGCGAGCGTTGGCGGCCGGTCACGGCGTCGTCATCGACGCGGTATTCTCTAGGCCGTCCGAGCGGGCCGCGGTGGAGGCGATGGCGCAAGATGCGGGCGTCCGCTTCACGGGATTATGGCTCGCGGCCCCAAGCGACGTGTTGTTGGCGCGGGTGGGCGCCCGCGTCGCGGATGCGTCGGATGCGACGGCGGACGTCGTCGCGGGGCAACTGTCGCGCGGATCGGGTACGGTGGCCTGGACAACGATCGAGGCCGGTGGCACAGCCGGTGACACGCTCATTCGAGCGCGACGCGTGCTTGGCCGAAACTGACGCATTGCAAGAGGACGCGCCAAACGCATGACGATCCGCAATCTCGACAAGCTTCTGGAGCCAGCGTCGGTCGCCTTCGTCGGGGCTAGTCCGGAAGAGGGCAGCGTCGGCCGGATCGTCGCCCGCAATCTCAGCGACGGCGGGTTCAAAGGGCCGGTTTGGTTCGTCAACCCGCGTCACGCGTCGGTGGCGGACAAGCCATGTTACAAATCGGTCGCCGACCTGCCGGGCGTGCCCGATCTTGCGATCATCGCGACGCCGCCGGCGACGGTGCCGAGCCTCGTCGCTCAACTCGGCGCGCAGGGTACGCGGGCGGTCGTGGTCATCACGGCCGGGCTCGATGCCGGGCTGAAGCAGCAGATGCTCGACGCGGCGCGGCCGCACCTGTTGTGCATCCAGGGACCGAACTGCCTCGGCTTGATGCTGCCGCGCGTCGGGCTGAACGCGAGCTTCAGTCACCGTCTGCCGGCGCCAGGCGATCTCGCGCTGATCTCGCAATCGGGTGCGATCATCACGGGTGTCGTCGACTGGGCGGCTGATCGCGGAATCGGCTTCTCGCATGTCGTGTCACTGGGCGACATGGCGGACGCGGACTTCGGCGACTTCCTCGACTATCTCGCGGGCGACACCAAAAGCCGCGCGATCCTGCTTTACATGGAGCAACTGACGCACGCGCCGAAGTTCATGTCGGCGGCGCGGCGGGCGGCGCGTGCCAAGCCGGTGATCGTCATCAAGTCGGGGCGGCATGCGGCGGGCGCGCGGGCGGCGATGTCGCACACGGGTGCGCTGGCTGGGTCGGATGCGGCCTATGACGCGGCGTTCCGGCGCGCGGGATTGCTGCGCGTGACGGAACTCGACGAGCTGTTCAATGCCGCCGAGATGCTGGCGCGCACGCCGCGCCTCAGCGGCGACCGGCTGATGATCCTGACCAACGGCGGCGGCGCGGGTGTGCTCGCGGCGGACCGCCTCGCCGACTTCGACGGCAAGCTGGCCATGCTCGTGGACGCCGAAAAGTCGGCGCTCGACGCGGTGCTGCCCAAGACGTGGTCGCACGCCAATCCGGTCGACATCATCGGGGATGCCGGACCGGAGCGCTACGCCGCCGCGATGGATGTATTGCTGCCGTCGCTGTCGGCCGATGCGCTGTTGGTCATGAATTGCCCGACGGCGCTGGCGTCGAGCACCGACGCGGCGAAGGCCGTGGTCGAACGCGTCGAGGCGCAGCGGCGGCAGGGATCACGCGGCGTGGTGCTGACGAACTGGCTGGGTGACGGCGCGGCACAAGAGGCGCGGTCGCTGTTCGCGGAACACGGGATCGCGTCGTTCGAAACGCCCGACGATGCCGTCACGGCTTTTTCTCAACTCGTGCGGTATGCGCGGGCGCAGGACGAATTGATGCGGGCGCCGCCGTCGCTGCCCGCCGACATGCACTGCAACGCGCCGGCCGCCCGCGCGATCATCGCCGGCGCGCTGGCGGACGGCCGCACGCAACTTTCGGAGTTCGAGGCGAAGGCGCTGCTCGCCGCATATGGCTTGCCGGTGGTCGAAACGGTGATCGCCGAGACGCCTGCCGACGTGGCCGCGTCGGCGGCGGCGATCCTGGAACACGCGGATGCGTGCGTGGTGAAGGTTTTGTCGGACGACATCAGCCACAAGTCGGACGTCGGTGGCGTGCGGCTCGGGCTCGATAGTGCGGCCGAGGCGGAGCAGGCCGCACGCGAGATCGTCGAACGCGTGGCGCGTGTGCTGCCGAAGGCGCAGGTCAAGGGCTTCACGGTGCAGGCGATGGTGAAGCGACCGCGCGCGCAGGAGTTGATCCTCGGCATGACCGTTGACGAGACGTTCGGGCCGATCCTGATGTTCGGCGCCGGTGGCGTCGGCGTCGAAGTGATGAAGGATACGCGGCAGGCGCTGCCGCCGCTCGATCTGAAACTCGCGCGTGAAACAATGCGCGACACCCGCATCTATAAGCTGCTCGAAGGCTATCGCGACCGGCCACCCGCGAAGCTCGACGACATCGCGCTCGCGCTCGTGAGATTGAGTTCACTGATCATCGCGCATCCGGAGATCCGGGAACTCGACATCAATCCGCTGCTAGCGGACGACGAGGGCGTGATCGCGCTCGACGCGCGCGTGCGGGTGGATGGCGACATGGCGAGGCCGCGACGGCCCTTGGCGATCCGGCCCTATCCGATGGCGTGGCGGCGCGACGAACTGATCCCCGATGTCGGCGACGTCGAGATCCGGCCGATCCGTCCCGACGACGAGAAGCTCTACGAGGGGTTCTTCGACAAGGTGGCGCCGGAGGATTTGCGGATGCGCTTCTTCACGGCGGCGCCGCATCTGTCGCACAAGCTCGTGTCGCGGCTGACGCAGATCGACTACGCCCGCGAGATGGCGTTCGTGGCGGTGGACGACGCGTCGGGAGACTTGCTCGGCGTGGCGCGTCTCGCCGCCGATCCCGACTATAAACGCGCGGAATACGCGGTACTGGTGCGCTCGGATCTCAAGGGTCGCGGGCTCGGCTGGCGGCTGATGAATCACCTGATCGCCTACGCGCGGAGCGAAAAGCTCGGCGAGTTGTTCGGATCGGTGCTGGCAGAGAACACCGGCATGCTCAAGATGTGTGCGGCGCTCGGCTTCGATATCACGGCGGAGCCCGATGATTACACCATGCGCCGCGTCACGCTCGATCTCACGCGAGAGCCGGTGACGCCCGAGGGCGTGTCCTGACGCGCAGCTTCAATTGGTGCCGCGCCGGCAGCTGAGGAACAGCTCGATGTTGGGGCAGAATTCGGGCGGGGCCGAATCCGCGTCCGCGCCCTCGAGCCAGAACAGGCAGGCGTGGGCATTGCTGCAGTTCAGGCAGTTGGCGCGCGCCTCGGCAAAGGAGTCGCCCGCGCGATGGCGCGCCAGTTTGACGGGATCGACGTCGAGATGCGCGATCATGTCGTTGAGGCGATTTGCGCGGCGCTCGACATGCTGAAACATCGGCCAGCGGATCTGCTGCGAACTCATGGCAACCTCCCTTGGCCGGCCCAACGCGCGGCCGCTGCGGTGAACCGTCGTTGCCGGGATGCCGGGGGCACAGGGAAGTTCCTGAGATGCCACTTGCGATCCGGACGGGTTCTTGCGCGAGGACAGTCTGCGCGCTTCCGATGATCCGCGCTTGACCCAGGTCAAGACCGCGTCGATCAGCTCGTCGCAGCGGGCAGCGGCAGGGTTATGAGGAAGCGGCTGGTGCCGGATGGTCCGTCGATGACGGCGTCGCCGCCATGCCGCTGCGCGATCTGGCGGACGAGGGTCAGGCCGAGGCCGGTGCCGCGGGTGGCGCCGCCTTCGCGCTGCGGCGACGGCTCGCTGGCGCGGCCGCGACGGAACGGTTCGAACAGGCGCTCGCGCTCGGCCAGAGGAACGCCGGGGCCGCCGTCCGAAACCGTGAGGCGCAGGACGCCGCGCGTGCGATCGGGCCGGACGTCGACCTCGATCGGCGGCGTGCCGTGACGATGAGCGTTCTCGATCAGATTGCGGACCAGCCGGCGCAGCAGCCGCGGATCGCCCTTGATCAACGCCGGTTCGCCATCGACCGTGCAGTCGTCGAAGCGCGAGCCTTCCTCGGCGGCGAGCGCGAGGAGATCGACATCCTCCAGCGATTCGAGCTGTTCCAGCGCATCGAGGCGGCTCGCGAGCAGGATCTCGGCAATCAGCTGATCGACTTCGGCGATGTCCTTTTCCAATGCGGCCTTGCGCGCGGGATCGGCGGTGCCGTCGAGCATTTCGAGCCCGAGCCGGATGCGGGAAAGCGGCGTGCGCAATTCGTGGCTGGCGTTGGCGAGCAGCATCTTGTGCGACCCGACCAGTTCCTCGATGCGCGCGGTGGAGCGGTTGAAGCTCAAGGCGAGCTTGGCGACCTCGTCGCGGCCCTCGACCGGCACGCGCGCCTTGAGATCGCCCGAGCCGACCTTGTCGACGGCCTGCTGCAACTTTTCAAGGCGTCGCGTCAGGCCGCGCACCACCGGCCAGGTGGAGAGCGCCACAAGCAGCGAGATGGCGCCGAGGAAAGCGAGCGCGCTGAGTGCGGGATGGCTCGGACCTCGCCTGCGGCCGCGTGCCACGAGCCAGCGGCCGTCGGGCAACTCGACCGCCCACGCCGGGCCGCCGCGCCCGTAGATCCAGCCCGAGTCCTCGCGGTCGTCGGGTGGCGCGGGCAACAGCGGTCCATGCGCGGCGATCGGACGGCGGTCTGCCTCGAACAGGCTGAGATTGAGTTTCAAGCGCTCGGCGAGGCGGGTCAGCGCCTCTTGCTGCTCGCCGGGTGGAGCGGCCTGCGGAGCGAGCGCGACCGACGCGAGCTCTCCGGCAACCTCGAACGCTTGCCGCGTCGCGCCGCGATCTGGACCGCGACGCCAGAACAGAGCCGAGACGATGACGACGACGAGCAGCGACAGAATGATGACGAAGTAGATCTGGGTCGAGAGCCGCTTCATGCCGCAAATCTCTCCCGCTAGTCCTGCTGCCGCGCGAACACATAGCCGGCGCCGCGCACGGTGATCACGCGGCGCGGCTTCTTCGGATCGTCCTCGATCGCGGCCCTGATGCGGGAAACATGGACGTCGATGGAGCGATCGAAGGCTTCGAGCGCCTCGCCCTTGACGAGATCCATCAGATGCTCGCGCGAGAGCACGCGGCCGGGATGCTCGGCAAGCGCGACGATGAGATCGAACTGGTAGCTTGTCAATTCGGCGGTCTTGCCATCGAGGCGCACCTCGCGCGCGCCGCGATCGATCTCGAGCCGGCCAAATGCGAGGATGTCGGCCTTGGCGGAGGCGCTGGCGGTCTGGCCCTTGGCGCGGCGGAGAATGGCTTTCAGCCGCGCAAGCAACTCTCTCGGCTCAAACGGTTTCGGCATGTAGTCGTCGGCGCCGATTTCGAGCCCGACGATGCGGTCCATGGCGTCGCCCCGCGCGGTCAGCATCAGGACCGGCGTCTCGGCATTGGCGCGGACCTCGCCCCGCATCTTGCGGCAGACGTCGAGGCCGTCCATGTCCGGCAGCATCAGATCGAGCACGACCGCGTCGAACGGCTCGCGCGAAAGGAGGTTGAGTCCGGCCGAGCCGGTTGCCGCGTGGGTGACGCGATAGCCAGCCTGGGTCAGGTAGTCACGCACCATGTCGGCGAGGCGCGGGTCGTCTTCGATAAGCAGCAGGCGTGCTGGCACGTTGAAACTCTGGATGATGTCCACTGGGTAAGACCTCGCGCCGTCTGTCAGGCGCTGGACCCCCTCGGGTGAAGAGGAGACTTGCCGGAGAACGGCAAGCGCGACAAGCCGAAAAGGACGAGGCGGCCGCAGGGGGCGGCCGCCTCTCGACCAGTCTGCGCAGGGTCCGGAGGGGGAGCCGGGGCGTTGCAGACTGGCCAGGTCGAACCGGCGAAGGGAGCCGCCGGCGACCGTTACTGCTTCTTGGTGTCGGGCGCCGGTGCATCCGTGCCCGGTCCGCCACCCTCGCCGCGGCCGCGACCTTCACCGCGTCCGAACCAGCCCTTGCGGCCCTCGCGACGCTTCTCCATCTGCGCGGCGACCTTCTGGCGCTGCTCGGGCGTCAGCACTTCGGCGGCATCGCCCATCGCGGTCGTCATGCGCTTGGAGATGGCGTCCATCCGGGCAATCTGGTCGGTGCGCAGTTTCTCGATGGCGGTGCGGTCGACGGTCGGCGCAGCGAGAAGCTTGGCGGCTTCCTTGCGCATGTCACCCGACTGCTGGCGCAGCGGATAGACGTCCTTCACGGTCGCCTTGGCGATGGCGATCAGCTTGGACTGCTGGTCACCGGTGGCGTCGATGCGGCGGGCGAACCGCTCGGCCATCCGCTCGGCGCGGCGCTCGGCCTTGTCGGGGTCCATCTTGCCGCCCATGTGACCACCGCCCATGTGTCCGCTCATGAAGCCGAAGCCCATGTCGCCGCCATGATGGCCGTGACGGCCCTTGCTGATGGCTGCGGTGGCGAAGGCGCCGGCAAGGCCGACGGCCAGCGCCATTCCGGCGATGACGGCGGTGCGGCGGCCGCGCGACTTGCCCTTGCTGGGCGTGGCGGCAGGGATGTTGGGGGTTTCGGTGTTGGGTTCGGTCATGAACTTGTCCTCATTGAATTCCGGGGGTGGGCGTCGCCGCCCGTGTCCAGAACTTGGCGTGCCGCCGTTACGGCCGCGTGTGTCCAAGGTAAAGAAATGTGAACGCTGGCTGTGTAGACTGGGCCGATGGGCTAAGTGCTTTCAAAGCTTCGCCATTTTGTTTCCCTCGCCGCAGCAGCTAAACTGTGACACATCGTTGTTCGTCGGATTCGGAGCCAGCTGCCGCCCATGTTGATCGTCGTCGCCGTCGTCGGTCTCATCCTCGCCCTCGCGCTACTGCCGCAGATGTGGGTGAAGAGCGTCATCAAGCAGCATGCCCGCGACCGCAGTGATCTTCCGGGAACCGGCGGCGAGTTCGCGCGGCACATCCTCGACGAAATGAAGCTGCATCACGTCAAAGTCGAAGAAACGACGCTCGGCGATCACTATGACCCGCAGGCCAAGGTGGTGCGGCTGCTGCCCGACCACATGAACGGTCGCACGCTATCGGCGGTGGTGATCGCGGCGCACGAGGTCGGCCACGCCATGCAGGACGCCACCAATTACGGCCCGCTGGCGGCCCGCACCAAGCTCGCCAAGCAGGCGCACCGGGTCGAGGTGCTCGGCGCGGTGGTGATGCTCGCGGCTCCGATCGTGCTGGCGCTGGCCAAGTCGCCGCACCTCATGATTATCCAGGTGGCGGCGGGCGTGATGATCTTGTCGATGACCGTGCTTATGCACGCGGTCACGTTACCGGTCGAGTTCGACGCGAGTTTCCGCCGCGCATTGCCGGTACTGAAGGCGGGCAACTACATCCCCGATGAGGACATGGTTTCCGCCCGGCAGATCCTGCGGGCCGCTGCGCTGACATACGTGGCGGCGGCGGCGCTGAGCCTGCTCGATGTCATGCGGTGGTTCCGCGTGCTGCGGATGTAACGCCGCGCCGGATGGGACTTTTGCCTCACCGCCGCCACCGCGCGTCCCGCGACGGGCGGCGGTGCTGGCATCTGAAGGCGCAACCGCGCCGGATGCGACTTTTGCCTCACCGCCGCCACCGCGCGTCCCGCGACGGGCGGCGGTGCTGGCATCTGAAGGCGCAACCGCGCCGGATGCCAGGTGGGCATCTGAAGGCGCAACAGAAGAGTCCTTTGGTTGCGCCCGGCGCGGCCGCAAAGTACAAGCGCGGCCATGGTCAAAATCACCCCCACGCCCCCGTCGAAGCCCGCAGCGTCGAAGATGCCGGCCAAAGCCCGCCGCGGCACGGCTGAAGCGCCCAAGGTCGGTTTCGTCTCGCTTGGTTGTCCAAAGGCCCTGGTCGACAGCGAGCGCATCATCACCCGGCTCCGTTCCGAGGGCTATGAGATCGCTGCCGATTACGTCGGCGCCGACGTCGTCGTCGTCAATACCTGCGGGTTCCTCGACAGCGCCAAGGCGGAAAGCCTCGACGCCATCGGCGAGGCGATCGCCGAGAACGGCCGCGTAATCGTGACGGGCTGCTTCGGGGTCGAGGAGGCGCGCATCCGCGCCGCGCATCCGGGCGTGCTGGCGGTGACGGGGCCGCATCAATACGAGCAGGTGGTCGGAGCGGTGCACGATGCGGTACCGCCGCTGCACGATCCATACGTCGATCTCGTGCCGCCGGAGGGCTTGCGGCTGACGCCGCGGCATTACGCGTATCTGAAGATCTCCGA
Source organism: Hyphomicrobium sp. (assembly GCA_022843145.1). Classification (GTDB taxonomy): domain Bacteria; phylum Pseudomonadota; class Alphaproteobacteria; order Rhizobiales; family Hyphomicrobiaceae; genus JAKAML01. The sequence continues at coordinate 88,958 of JALHOF010000008.1, read as the reverse complement.
GGGGTGCAACAACCGCTGCTCGTTCTGCATCATTCCGAGCCTGCGCGGCGATCTCGCGAGCCGTCCGGCGAACCACGTCATGGCGGAAGCGGAGAAGCTCGTCAAAGCCGGCGTGAAAGAGCTACTGGTCATCAGCCAGGACACGTCCGCTTATGGCCTCGATCTCAAGTTCGCGGAGAGCCCGTGGAAGGGCCGTCCGCTCAAAGCGAAATTCCTCGATCTCTGCACAGCGCTCGGTGATCTCGGCGCGTGGGTGCGGCTGCACTACGTCTATCCCTATCCGCACGTCGATGACGTCATCCCGCTGATGGCCGAAGGCAAGATCCTCCCCTACCTCGACATTCCGTTCCAGCACGCGAGCCCCGCCGTGCTGAAGGCGATGCGGCGGCCGGCGCATCAGGAGAAGACGGCGGACCGCATCGCGGCATGGCGCAAGGTATGCCCGGATCTCGCGGTGCGCTCGACGTTCATCGTCGGCTTTCCGGGCGAGACGGAGCAGGATTTCCAGATGCTGCTCGATTGGCTGGAGGAGACGAAGCTCGATCGCGTCGGCTGCTTCAAGTACGAGCCGGTCGAGGGCGCGAAGGCCAACGAGTTGCCCGGCACGGTGCCCGATGAAGTCAAGGACGAGCGCTGGCATCGCTTCATGGAGGTGCAGCAACGCGTGTCGGAGCGGCTGCTCCAAGCCAAGGTCGGACGCACGATCGAGGTCATCGTCGACGAGGTCGATGAGGAAGGCGCGATGTGCCGCTCGAAGTGGGATGCACCCGAGATCGACGGCAGCGTGTTCCTCAACGGCGACAGCAGCCTGAAGCCTGGCGATATCGTGCGCGCCAAGATCCTGCACGCCGACGAGACGGATCTGTGGGGCGAGCGAGCCACGGAGTGAGAGGCGGCGGATTGATCGTCCACCACCTCCTCGTCACTTGAGCTGCGCGGGCAGCCACAGCGCGATCTGCGGGAACATGAACAGCAGTGCAAGGCCAATGAGCTGGAGCACCATGAACTGCATCATGCCGAAATAGATGTCCGATAGCTTCCAGTCCGGCACGACACCTTTGAGGAAGTAGGCCGAGAGCGCGACGGGTGGTGATAGCCAGGCCGTTTGAAGGCAGACGGCGACGAGCATGCAGAACCACACCAGATCGATGCCGAGCTTCTGCACCAGCGGCAGCATGATCGGCACGACGATGAGCACGATCGGCACCCATTCGAGCGGCCACGCCAGCACGAAGATGAGTGCGAGGATCAGCGCCAGCATCACCATCGGCGGGAACGGCAGCGCCAGCATCGCGTCGGCGATCATGGTCGCGGTGCCGAGGCGCGAGAAGATGGCGCCGAAGTAGTTGGACGCAGCGACGAGCAGCAGGATCATGCAGCTCACTTCGAGCGTGGAGTAGACCGCGCGCTTGAGCTTGTCCCAGGTCATGGTGCGCGAGACGAGGGTCAGCAGGAACACGACGAACGCGCCGATCGCGCCGGCGTCGGTAGGCGTCGCGATGCCGGCGAGGATGACGCCGAGCGTGGCGAGGATGACGACGACGACGGGAATGACGCCGATCGACAGCTCCTTCACCACGACCCACTTGTTCTCGGGGCGCAGCTCCATGGGCAGTGGCGGGCCGAGCGCCGGGTTGAGATAGCTGCGGCCCATGCAATAGACGATGTAGAGGAACGCGAGCAGCAGGCCGGGCATGACGGCGGCGGCGAAGAGGTCGGTCGTCGGCACGCCGACGACCGGACCCATGACGATCAGCATCACGCTCGGCGGGATCAGGATACCGAGCGTGCCGCCGGCGGTTATCGCGCCCGCCGACATGCGCACGTCGTAGCCGGATTTGGTCATCGACGGCGCGGCCATGACGCCGAGCAAAGTCACCGACGAGCCGACGATGCCGGTGGCCGCGGCGAAGATGGTCGCGGTAATGAGAACCGCGAGATAGAGCGAGCCCTTGACGCCGCCGAGCAATTGCTGGACGCCGTGGAACAGCCGCCGCATGAGGCCGGACTGTTCAAGGAGATAGCCCATGAACAGGAAGAACGGCACCGACGCGAGCGAGGTCTCCTTCATGACGGAGAAGAACTGTAGCGTCATAAGGTGGATCGATACCTCGCCGAGCGCGATCCAGCCGACGCCGAGCGCGACGGCGATGAGCGTGAACGAGATCGGGAAGCCGATGAAGATCGCGACGAACAGGATGCCGAGCGCGAGGAGCCCGTACCACTCATTAGGCATTGGGCTTTTCCTCTAGGACGGCATCTTCGGCGATGGGATGCGGGCGCGGGATCCAATAGCCGGTGCGTGCGGCATGGATCGAACGCAGGAGTTCACTGACGCCCTGGATGATCAGCAACATGCAGGTCGCGGGCAGCACGAACTTCAGCGGATAAATGGCGGGCATCCAAGGTGACGTCACGCTGCGCTCGCCGCGTCCGAACGACACGATGAAGAAGTCCCACGTTACGTAGAGGAAGATCAGCATCGGCGGGAAGAAGAACAGCACATAGCAGATCGTGTCGACGATGCCCTGTGTCCGCGCCGACCAGCCGCTGTAGAAGCTGTCGGTGCGGATGTGGCCGCCGCGGAGCAGCGTGTACGCCGAGCCGAGCATGAAGAACGAGCCGTAGGTCATGAAGGTCATGTCGTAGGCCCAGATGGTCGGCGCATTGAACACGTAGCGCGCGACCACCTCGTAGACGAGGCTCATCACCATCGGCACGATGAGCCAGCCGACGATGCGGCCGGACCAAAGCGCAATCTGATCTATGCTCTGGACGGCGCGTTCCAGCGTTCCGGGCGGCGACTTCGACATGGGATCCTCTTGCCGACAGCTCCGCACGCGGAGACGTCCCGTCAGAGCAGAAAGAGATGCCGCGCCGCCGGTGGCCGTGGGATTGCCGCCGGCGGCACGTGTCGTCGAACCTACTTCAGCGGCGACGCATTGCCGAGCTGCGAGTAGAGGTCGATGATCTTCGTCCAGTAAGGCACGACCGTTTTGCCAAACGTGCGCTGGCTATCGAGGACCTCCTTGAAGAAGGCGTCCTTGGCGGCGTAGCGGTCGAGCACGGTGTTGGTCGCCTTGACGAACTCGGGGAAGAAGTCCTTGGGCGTATCGAGGATCTGCACGCCGTGCTTCTCGCGGAGTTCGATGATCGCCTGCGCGTTGCGATAGACGTTGAACGAGTAGGTCTCGGTCATCGAAGCCAGCGCCGCACCCTTCAGGATTTCTTTCAGGTCAGGCGTCAGCTTGTCGTAGAACGCCTTGTTCCACAGCACTTCGCCGACGTCTGTCGATTGGTGCAGTCCCTGAAGATAATAGTACTTCCACACCGTATGCAGACCGAGGTTGCGGTCGTCGGCGGGTCCGATCCATTCGGCCGCATCGATCGTTCCGCGCTGTGCGGCCGGCACGATTTCGCCGCCCGGCATTGCCACGGCTGCGATGCCCATCTCCTTGAAGATCTCGCCCGTGATGCCGGGAGGCGAGCGGTACTTCATCGTCTTGAAGTCGGCGACGTCCTTGATCGGCCGCTTGAACCAGCCCAGCGGATCCGGGCCCATAGGCTGCACCATCATCGGCACGACCTTGAGCTTCAAAACGTCGTTATAGAACTTTTCGAGCAGCTGATTGCCGCCGCCTTCAAGCAGCCAGGCGACGTGCGTGAGCTGATCCATGCCCGCGCCCGAGCCGGCCATCGGGTTCGAGAACAGACCTGCAGCGGGGTGTTTTCCAGACCAGTAGTGGGTCCAGGCATAGCCACCTTCGATAATGCCTTTGTCGACGGCATCTAGAATTTCGAACGCCGGCACGATCGCGCCATCGGGCAGCACCTCGATCTTGAGCCGCCCATTCGACATCTTGTCGACGCGGTCGGCGTAGCGCTTCAACAGCTCGAAATAGATGCTCGCCGACGGGACCGCGGTCTGCATGCGGATCTTCTGCTGCGCATGCACTGTGACGGGTGTCAGGCAGAACACCATCGCCATGAAGCTCAGCAGGAACATCAATCGTCGCATTTCGGTTTCCTCCGTGATGATCGCAAGTGATGGTTTTGACGTGTTCTTTGCGACTAGTCGTGCGCTTGCTCGCGCCTTCTGTGTGACGTCTCGAAGTCAGGCGGCATCGGCTCGCGCCGAGGACCTGCCCGTATCCGCCCGGATCATGTCGGCCGCCTTCTCGCCGATCATGATCGCAGGCAGGTTGGTGTTGCCCGATACCAGCGTCGGCATAATCGAGCAGTCGGCGACCCAAACACCTTCGACGCCGCGCACCTTGAGCGCGGGATCGACGACGGCGTCGGCGTCGATGCCCATGCGGCACGTACCGGACGGATGAAAGATGGTGGCGCCGCTTTCGCGCGCGAACGTCAGGAAGTCGGCGCCGGTCTGGGCCCCGGGGCCGGGCATGATCTCTTCCGCGATCTCTCCGGCGAGCGGCGCTGTCTGGGCGAGGCGGCGCGCGAATGCGATGGCGGCGCTCACGCAGCGGCGGTCGGTCTCGGCGTCGAGATAGTTGGCGACAATGCGCGGCGCGGCGAGGGGATCGCGCGAGGCGAGGCCGATATGGCCGCGGCTCTCGGGGCGAAGCTGGCAAACGGACAGCGTGCAGCCCGAGAACGGGTGCGGCACGCCGCCGGCCATGTCGGCGCTCAGCGTGGCTATGTGGAATTGAATGTCGGGTGATTTCGATTCAGGCAGAACGCGCGTGAACAACCCGCCCTGGTTGATTCCGACCGCGAGCGGACCCGAGCGGGCGAGGGCCCACTGCAGGCCGATGCGCGCCTGCCCGATCCACGAATTGAGCTGATCGTTGGTGGTGATCGGCCGGCGGCATCGGTAGATCAGCCTGATCTGCAAATGGTCCTGCAGGTTCTGGCCGACGGCGGGACGGTCGAGCAGTACGGGAATGCCATGTGCCGATAGCTCTGCAGCAGGTCCGATACCGGAGAGCATGAGAAGCTGCGGCGATTGCAGGGCGCCCGCCGACAACACAACGCCGCGGCGCGCATGGGCTATCTGCTCGCGGTTCTGCGACACGTAGCGCACGCCGGTGGCGCGGCGGTTGTCGAAGGTGATGGCGGTGGCGCGGGCGCCGGTGAGGACGCGCAGCGTCGCGCGGCCGCGTGCGGGCTTGAGATAGGCTTTGGCGGCGCTCATGCGCAGGCCGTTCCGCGTGGTGAGCTGATAGTAGCCGACGCCTTCCTGTGCGACGCCATTGAAGTCGCGCGTGCGCGGCACGCCGAGTGCGTTGGCCGAGGAGATGACCGCCTCGATCAACTCGTTGCGATGTTTGATGCTGGTGACGGTAACGGGCCCCGAGCGGCCGTGCAGCCCGGCGGGATCGTCGGCGTCGTTGTTCTCGAGCTTTTTGAAGTAGGGCAGCACGTCCGCCCACGACCACCCGGCATTGCCGAGTGCGCTCCAGTGGTCATAGTCCTCCGGCTGGCCGCGGATCGCGATCAAGCCGTTGATCGAACTCGACCCCCCGAGCACGCGGCCGCGCGGCCAATAGATCTTGCGGCCCGCCATGTTCGGCTCGGGCTCGGTGTAGAAACGCCAATTGACGGCGTCACTCCACATCGTCTTGCCGTAGCCGATTGGCAGATGCACCCAGAAGCTCGTGTCGCGGGGCCCGGCTTCGAGCAGCGCAACGCGCGTCCGCCCGTCCTCGGACAGACGGCTTGCGAGGGCGCAGCCCGCCGATCCGGCACCTACCACAACGTAATCGAAGTCTTCGCCGGCCATGGGTCTACCTTGTGCAAGACGGCCTCAGAGCACCAGAGACGCGACCTCACGTCAATACAAGAATGAAACGTTGTGTCTCATTTTTTGTATCGCCGTTGTGCGCTGCAATGTTGACCCGCGCGTGATTTGTAAGCCAATTTCCAGCATCGACGTCCCTCGAACAGGATAATCTGCTTGGCAAAGGCTCGGACCGAAACGTCCGTCACGCGCGCGAAAGCCACCGCATCGCGCGGCGACAGTTCGGTGCATATTCGCGTTCTCGACGTGCTTCAGCTCGTGGCGTCTAGCGGCCGCGCGTTTTCGCTTCCTGAGCTTTCGGCGGTGTTGCGGATCTCGAAGCCGACGGTGCACAGGCTCTGTCAGCGGCTCGAGGCGGAAGGCTATCTCGAGCGCGAACCGGGCGGACGTCATTTCAATGTCGGACCGAGTCTCGTGCGGCTCGGATTATATGCGGTGCGGTCCGGGCGCGCGAGCGTCGAGCGCCACGCGATCCTGCGCGCGCTCGTCGATCAGGTCGGCGAAACGTGCAACTGCACGACACTGGCGGGAACGGACGTCTATTACCTCGATCGCGTCGAGACGCGCTGGCCGCTGCGGCTACACCTCGAACCCGGATCGCGCGTGCCAGTGCATTGCACGTCTAGCGGCAAGCTCTTCCTCGCGCACATGGACAAGGGACGGCGCGACGCGCTGCTCGGCAATATCAAGCTGGAAGCTCATACACCGGCAACGATCACCTCGCGCAAGGAGCTCGAGGCTGAACTCGCGCGCATCGCCGAGGTGGGCTACAGCGTCGACAACGAGGAGTTCCTGCTCGGGCTGATCGCGGTCGCGGTACCGGTCAAGGATCGCGCGGGCACGACGGTGGCGGCGCTCGCCTGTCATGCGCCGATTGCGCGGTTGCCGCTCGCGAGCGCGCTCAAGCTCTTGCCCAAGTTGAAGGCGGCGGCGCGCAAGCTCGCCGGCACGCTCCCGCCGGGCGATACGTCGTCCGACGCGTGAGAGCCCCCGTGCGCCGAGCCGCGAGCAGGGCCACGTTGGCGCGCAAGAGCCGTTGATAAATCATTGGTTGACATGGCGACCCAGCAAACTTACTCATATTCTAGTTAGTCAACTAGCTAGCTCGACGGCAGGTTCTGGCGACGCGAGTTCGTCGCGCTACATCGAGGTGCTAACCGGATGTCCGATGTCGTGGAAAACAGCCGGCGCGAGAAGCTGGTAGAAGCGGCAGCCACGTTGTTTCATAGGCGCGGCGTCGAGGCGACGACCCTCAAGGACGTGGCTCACGCTTCGGGCGTGCCGATGGGCAGCGTGTTTTATTACTATCCGACAAAGGATGACCTGACCGCGGCAGTGATTGCGCGGCGCGCGGCGCATGTCGTCGATATGCTGGAGCGCCATTCGCGGCGCGCCGGTCCAGTTGGCAGGCTGCATGCGCTCGTCGACGTCTGGATGTCCGATCGATACGTGGATGCGCAGTTCGGCTGTCCGATCGGCAGCTTGTGTTTCGAAGTGGCGCGTGTGCGCCGGCTCGATGCGACGGCGCCGTTCCAGACGTTGATCGATTGGGCGGAAAGCCAGTTCCGCGCTCTTGGAGCGGGCGCCAAGAGCCGGGCGCATGCCGCGCATCTGGTCGCGGCACTGCAAGGCATCAGCTTGATGGCGAGCGTGATGTCGGCGCCGGATCTCATCGCCGGAGAGGTCGCCTATCTGAAGAATTGGATCCGCGGCTTGCGGATCCTTGACGAGCATCCGAGGAGGCAAGCGGCGCGTCGAACTGCGGAGCGCGCGGCATCAACTCATCGCAGCCGGTCAACCTAGTATCTGGAGTAGGCAAGTCATGACACGCAAAGCAACAATCGTAGCTGCTGGAATCACGCTGTTTCTCGCGGCCTCGGCTCCTGCCGTCCTCGCCGATGCGTTCGCGCCATTCGGCAAGGGCAAGACGGACATGCACGCCATGGAGCCGACCAACGTCGTGTTCGACGCGAACTACCAAGATCCGAACCAGCTCAACATTCTCTACAACTTCGTGAAGAACACGATCAAGGAAACCAAGGGCAAGGCGATCGTGGTGACACACGGCCCGGAACTCAGGGCATTCGCGCGCGAGAACTATGAGAAGTACCAGGGTGTCGTGGACAAGATGAACGAGCTCGCCAAAATGGGTGTCGAGTTCAAGATGTGCAACAACGCCATGAAGGCCGCAGGCTACGCGTCGGCTGAAGATATGCACGGCTTCGTCACGGTCGTGCCGGCCGGGTTTCCTGAGTTGGTCCACTGGCAGTCTAAGGGCTACCAGTACATCAACCCGCTGCCCTATCCGGTGCGGGATGTGCGCTACATCGACCAGCCGCAATTGAAGAAGTCGAACTGACGAACATCACGGCCGGCGCGGAGCAACACGCTTCGCGCCGGTTGTCGGACGCGATCAAACCTTCAGCTCAGCCTCGATCAGGCGGCGAAGAGCGTGCTGCGCGACATCGGCGACGCCCGGGTCCTTGGTGATCATGGCGGCAACGATGGCGCCGTCCATCAGCAGTGCGATTTCGTGCGTCAATTGATTGGGATCGCCGACGCCGGCCTCGACGCATAATCCGTGGATATAGGACAACACCTGCCGCTTGTGGCCGAGCGCCAGCTCACGCAGCCGGTCGCTCGTCTTGTCGTGCTCGGCGACGGCGTTGATGAATGGGCAGCCATAGAACCTCTTTTGCCGGAACCATTGCGCGAGGACCGGGAACACCGAGAGTAGTCGCGCGTGAGCATCCGGCCCGGCTTGCGTCGTCGTGGTGATGAACCAGTCGCGCCACGCTTCGCCCTCGGCGCCGAGCACCGCCTCGACGAGGTGCTCTTTCGATCCGAACAATTTGTAGAGCGTGGTCTTCGCCGTTCCGGCTTCCTCGACAATGGCATCGACGCCGACGGCATTGATGCCGCGCTGACAGAACAGGTTCGTCGCGGCGGCGATCAGGCGTCCGCGCGGCGACGGATCGATCTTGGTGCGAGTCCCGCCAGGTGTCGTCATTCGCGATCCTCGTTCCGTTCACGGGACGTGCAGACCGGTCTGTAGCATTTCCGGCGCGGACGTCCAGCCGCGCGTGGTCGCGGGCGTGCTCAATTCTCCATCGTCGACGCTGGGAAATGCTGAAAGTTTCACCGTCTTCCATGCCAGTGCGCTCGCCAAAATTCATATAGTACGTTGTTATATATCATAATTATGACTTCGTTAGGAATTGGCACGCCGCTTGCTAATACAGAACGGTCTGTTTCCTTAACGGCCCTGAAGCGGGCACATAGCCGACCAATAACCGGAGGAGAATGCCATGACTGCGCAAGCCAAGACCGTCTTGACCGGATGCCTAGCGCCGGCGCCCGGCACCGCCATGACCGGCTGTTTGACGCCGATCGACAAAGAGGGGCTGGAGAAGCTGATCGCGGCCGGCAAAGCGAACCCCGAAGTGATCAAGACGCTCAAGTGCAAGACGGTAGCCGAGGGGCGCTTCCGGCATTTGAACTTCATCCGGAACCTGCCGGCCTACATCGTCGACGAGCCGCCAGGGCTGTTGGGTGACGATACCGCGCCGAACCCATCCGAAGCCGTTCTTTCGGCGCTCGGCTCGTGTCTCGCCGTCGGCATTCACGCCAACGCGGTGGCGCGCGGCATCACGGTCTACAAGCTCGAGATCGAGCTCGAGGGCGACCTCAATATTACCGCCGTCTGGGGCACGGGCGACCTCTCCGAGAAGCCCGTCGGCTTCACCGACATCCGCGCCAAGGTGACGTTCGAGGCGGATCGTCCGCGCGAGGAACTCGACGCGCTGGTCGCCCATGCCAAGGTGTGGTCGCCCGTCGCCAACACCATGACCCGTCCGGTCAACCTCGAAGTCGCGCTCGCCTGAGCGCGGTTCACGTCCGCGCGTCACAGAGAACGACGGCCTGCCAACGACGGAGTGCGATCATGACGACATTGACCCTGGTGCGATCCGAGCCAGCGCCACCGCTGATGGATCAGGTGCGGGATATCGCGGGCAGCGATATTCTGCCGATTGTCGGCGAAATCGATCGCGACGGCGTGTACCCCGAAGCGGCGATGCGCAAGCTCGGCCGCGCAGGGGCTTTCGCGCAGCACGTGTCGTGGGGCGGGCCGTCGACCGACAGCGGGACCGGAGTCGGCGCGGCGATCGACGCCATGTCGGCGGTCGGCGAGGTTTGCTTGTCGACGGCGTTCTGCATGTGGTGTCAGGACGCGCTAGCCTGGTACATCGCGTGTTCGGACAACGATGGTCTGAAACGCAAGCTGCTGCCGGAGGTGTCGACCGGAACGGTGCTCGGCGGAACTGGCCTGTCGAACCCGATGAAGCGCTTCTGCGACATCGAACCGTTGCGGCTCAAGGGAACACGCGTCGCGGGCGGTTACCGCGTCAAGGGCGTGCTGCCGTGGGTGTCGAACCTCGGGCCCGATCACCACTTCGGCGGCGTGTTCGAACTCAACGACAAGCCCGGCCATTTCGTCATGGCGATCATTCCGTGCGCCTCCGAGGGCCTCACGCTCGGCAGCAACACGCAGTTTGTGGCGCTTGACGGCACGCGCACGTTCTCGGTGCAGATGCGCGACGTGTTCATCTCCGACGATCTCGTCGTCGCCGATCCGATCGACGGCTACTTGAAGCGCATCCGGCCGGGATTCGTGCTGCTGCAGTCCGGCATGGCGTTCGGCTTGATCGAGGGCGCGATCGCTCTGATGGAGCAGGCGAAGACCACGTTGCATCACGTCAACAAATACTTGCCGGAGCAGCCGGAGCAGTTCCGCGAGAAGCTCGCCGCGATGCGCGCGAAAGTCGCGAAACTTAGCGAAACGCCGTTCGACACCAGCACCGCCTTCTGGCGCGAAGTCCTCGAGACGCGACTTATCGCTGGCGATGCGACGGTGGCGGCGGCTCATGCGGCAATGCTGCATCAGGGCGCGCGCGGCTACGTCTCGACGGGCGCGGCGCAGCGCCGGCTGCGCGAGGCGTACTTCGTCGCCATTGTCACGCCGGCCACCAAGCAATTGCGCAAGATGCTGGCCGACATCGATTGTGCGTCGTCCTGCGGCGGGCATTGAGCGCGATGAGCGATCGGGTGGTCATTCTCGGGGCTGGGCAGGCGGGAGTGCAAGTCGCCGCCACGCTGCGTGACGAGGGCTTCCAGGGCGGCGTGACGATGCTCGGCGACGAGCCGCACCCGCCTTATCAGCGCCCGCCGTTGTCGAAGGCGTTTTTGAAAGGCGCCATCGAGTGCGAGCGGCTGCACCTGAAGCCGCCGGCGTTCTATGCGGATCGCGACATCGACCTGCGGCTCGGCGTGCGCGCGGGCCGCATCGACCTGCGCGCCGGCAGGATCGAGACCACGGACGGCGAAGACGTCGCGTACGACGCCCTCGTCATCGCCACCGGAACACGGCCGCGCATACCGTCAGTCCCTGGGCGCGACCTCGGCAACGTGTTCGCACTGCGCAGCATCGCGGACGTCGAAGCCTTGCGGCCGGCGGCGTGCGGAATGGATCGCTTCGTTATTGTCGGCGGCGGCTACATTGGTCTCGAAGTGGCGGCCGTGCTGCGCGAGATGGGCAAGGCCGTCACCATCGTCGAGGCCGAGGATCGCCTGCTGAAGCGCGTTACGTCGGTTCCGGTCTCGCAGTACTTCGACGCACTGCATCGCGCGCATGGCGTCGAGATCGTCACCAACGCGCGGGTTGCGGGTCTGGCAGGTGATGGCGTCGTGACGGGCGTCTTGCTTGCAAGCGGCCGCACCATCCCGGCCGACGCCGTGCTGCTGGCCATCGGCGCGCTGCCGAACGTCGAGGCCGCGCACGACGCGGGCATTGCGACGGGCGACGGTATTCTGGTCGACGCGCACGGCCGCACGTCGGCGCCGAACATCTTCGCGTGTGGCGACTGCGCGCGATTTCCGAGCCGCCGCTATGGCCGCAGCGTTCGTATCGAGAGCGTGCAGAACGCCATCGACCAGGCGAAATGCGTCGGCGCGACGCTCGCTGGCCACCCGGTCGCGCACGATCCCGTGCCGTGGTTCTGGTCGGATCAGTACCGCACCAAGCTGCAGATCGCGGGCCTCTTCGACGCCGCTGACGCGGTGTCGATCGACGGCACACCCGGAGAAGGGCCGTTTTCCGTCGAGTATCGCCGTGCGGGCAAGTTGGTCGCGGTCGACGCGATCGACAATGCCCGCGCTCACATGCTCGCCCGCCGCCGCATCGCCGATGAGACCGCGCGCGATGCCGCCCCCGCACCCGTTACGCAATCAGGTTGAGTCGATGAAGGAGAAGTGCCGCACCAGAACCAGACGTGCAGACGGAACGAGAAGGGACGACACGAACACGAACGCCTGAGTCCATTCCAACTCTCATCAGTGAGGCTTGCCATGACTGACACCGTGCTCATCACCCCCGAAGAGCTTTCCGCGCTCGCCGCGACAGGTAAGGCCGTCATCATCGACACGCGCGATCCGAAGAGCTACGCCGCCGGACATATCCCCGGCGCCGTCAATCTCCACGAGATCTTCACGTATCTCGCAACCTCGACGCCGGAGGGCATGACGGAGTTGAACAAGAAATTCGCCGCTGCCTTCGGCTCGGCCGGTCTCGGCGGCGCAGAAACGGCAATCATCTACGAGCAATCGATGAGCACGGGCTTCGGCCAATCCTGCCGCGGCTATTTCCTGCTCAAGTATCTCGGATATCCCTCAGCCAAGATCCTGCACGGCGGTTTATCGGCCTGGACGGCCAAGGGGCTGCCGACCTCGACGGCGGTGCCGAGCCCGGTCGCACGCGTGTTTCCGATCGACCCGGCGGCGTCGGCGCTCATGGTCGATCGTGACGGAATGCTGGCCGCGATCGCCGACCCGTCGGTCGCCAAGCTCGACGTGCGCGATGTCGACGAGTGGATCGGGGAAAGTTCGTCGCCGTACGGCCGCGATTTCTGTCCGCGCAAGGGCCGCCTGCCGAGCGCGGTGTGGATCGAGTGGTATCGCATGATGAAGCCGGGCGGCGACGGGCAGCAGTTCAAGTCGCGGGCCGAGATCCTCGGCGAGTGCGCGACGGTCGGCATCACGCCCGATACGCCCGTCTACCTCTACTGCTTCAAGGGAGCGCGCGCCTCCAACACATTCGTCGCCTTGAAAGAGGCCGGGGTGAAGGACGTCCGCATCTACTTCGGCTCGTGGAACGAATGGTCGCGCGACCCGGCCTTGCCGATCGAGGAGGGCGGGTTCGGAATGGTGCCGGTGACAGGAAAATCGGTCGCCGCCTGACGCCACTGCCAATGCGCCACACCGCTACGAAGTCAGCCTGACGACGACGAGCCAAAAGACGATTCATCCACGCGTCAAGCAAGGAGCAAGACATGTCAACATTCGACAATCCCTTCGACACCGAAGGCAAAGCCACGAAGCGGTGTGGTTGCAGCTGCGGCGCTCACTCGACGCAAGCCGAACACGACGCGGCGGTGTCACGCGCCAAGGCCGAAGCCGAGTTCCTCAAGGCAGGCGAGGATGCCCGCGTTCGGCGCGTCGTTGAAGCGGGCCTCATGCGCGCGGTGTTTCCCAATCCCGTGCAGCGACGCGCCTTCATCAAGGCTGTGGGGGCGACAACTGCCGCCGCCGCCATTGCCCAAGTATTCCCGATCCTGACAGCCGCGGACGCGCTTGCCGCAGGCGGGGTGCCCGAGAAGAAGGACCTGAAAGTCGGCTTCATTCCGATCACCTGCGCCACGCCGATCATCATGGCGCATCCGATGGGCTTCTATTCGAAACAGGGCCTCAACGTCGAAGTCGTCAAGACGGCCGGCTGGGCTGTCATTCGCGACAAGACGCTGAACAAGGAATACGACGCGGCGCATATGCTGTCGCCGATGCCCCTCGCGATCTCGCTGGGATTGGGCTCGACGGCGGTGCCGTTCACGGTTCCCGCGATCGAAAACGTCAACGGCCAGGCGATCACGCTCGCGATGAAGCACAAGGACAAGCGCGATCCGAAGCAGTGGAAAGGCTTCAAGTTCGCGATCCCGTTCGACTATTCGATGCACAACTATCTGTTGCGCTACTACCTCGCCGAACACGGGCTCGATCCCGATACCGACGTGCAGCTGCGTTCGGTGCCGCCGCCGGAAATGGTGGCGAACCTTCGCGCCGAGAACATCGACGGCTTCCTAGCACCGGACAACATCTGCCAGCGCGCGATCTTCGACGGCGTCGGCTTCAACCACATCCTGTCGAAGGAGATCTGGGACGGGCATCCGTGCTGTGCGTTCGCCGCCAGCAAGGCGTTCGTGACCGAGTCGCCCAACTCCTACGGCGCGCTGTTGCGTTCGATCATCGAGGCGGCGGCGTTCGCATCGAAAGCCGAGAACCGGAAGCAAATCGCGGAGGCCATCGCGCCGGCCAACTATCTCAACGCCCCGGTGACCGTGCTCGAGCAGGTGCTGACGGGCACGTACGCGGACGGGCTCGGAGAGGTGAAGAAGGATCCGAACCGCGTGACGTTCGATCCGTTCCCCTGGGAGAGCTTCGCGGTGTGGATGCTGACGCAGATGAAGCGCTGGGGACAATTGAAAGGCGACGTCGATTATCAGGGCATCGCGAAGGAAGTGTTCCTGCAGACCGACGCCGTGCGACTGATGAAGGAAGCCGGCCTCACACCGCCCACGGCCAGCACCAAGACGTTCGCGGTGATGGGCAAGACCTTCGATCCGTCGAAGCCCAAGGAATATCTCGATAGCTTCGCCATCAAGCGCAGCACCTGATCGGCGGCGACGCCCAAGGAGATGCCCATGACGCAATCGATCGAAGTCCGCGCCAGCCTCGTCTCGGCCCTGATCCTCGTGACGTTCCTCCTGGTCTGGCACCTCGCCGTGACAGGCGGCGGCAGCGGTCAGGCGATGGACCCCGAATACGCCAAGCTCATGGGCATCACCGCCACGCAGGGCAAATCCGCAATGCCGGGGCCGCTCGACGTCGGCGCCACGCTATGGGGTCACATCAAGGACCCGTTCTACGTGCGCGGCACCAATGACGTCGGCCTCGGTCTGCAACTCGGCCATTCGATCATGCGGGTGATGGCCGGCTATCTTCTCGCCATGGCGGTGGCCATTCCGGTCGGGTTCTTGATCGGAATGTCGCCGCTGATGAGCCGCGCACTCGACCCGTTCATCCAGGTTCTGAAGCCGATCTCGCCCTTGGCCTGGATGCCGCTCGCGCTCTACACGATCAAGGACAGCGGCACCTCCGCGATCTTCGTCATCTTCATCTGCTCGATCTGGCCGATGCTGATCAACACCGCATTCGGTGTCGCCAATGTCCGCAAGGAATGGATCAACGTCGCGCGCACACTCGAGGTCGGGCCCTTGCGCAAGGCGTTCACCGTCATTCTTCCTGCCGCCGCGCCGACCATCGTCACGGGTATGCGCATCTCGATCGGCATCGCGTGGCTCGTCATCGTCGCGGCGGAGATGCTCGTCGGCGGCACCGGCATCGGCTACTTCGTCTGGAACGAGTGGAACAATCTCTCGATCACCAACGTCATCACCGCGATCCTCGTCATCGGGTTCGTCGGAATGCTGCTCGACCAGGGCCTGGCCCGCCTTGGGCGCTTCGTCACCTTCCCGGAGTGATCCATGCAAGACCGTTACATCTCGATCGAAGGCATCTCGCGTGAGTATCCCGCGCCGGGCGGCGGCACGACGAAAATCTTCGACGATCTGTGGATGTCGATGTCGCGCGGCGAGTTCGTCGCCGTCATCGGCCACTCGGGCTGCGGCAAGACGACGGTGCTGAACATTCTCGCCGGCCTCGATGCGCCGTCGTCGGGTGTCGTGATCGTCGACGGCAAGGCAATCGAGGGTCCGTCCCTCGACCGCGCAGTCATTTTCCAGAGCCATGCGCTGCTGCCTTGGAAGACGGCGCTCGGCAATGTCGCCTATGCGGTGTCGTCGCGGTGGCCGAGATGGTCGCGCGCCGAGGTCAATGCAAAGGCCATGGCGGCGATCAAGCTGGTCGGGCTCGAGGCGGCAGCCGATCGCAGTCCGGCGCAACTGTCGGGCGGCATGAAGCAACGCGTCGGCATCGCGCGTGCGCTGTCGATCGATCCGAAAATCCTGCTGATGGACGAGCCGTTCTCGGCGCTCGATGCGTTGACGCGCGGCACGTTGCAGGACGAGGTGCGCAACATCTGCATCGAGACCGGGCAGACCGTGTTCATGATCACCCACGACGTCGACGAGGCGATCTACCTTGCCGACAAGATCGTGCTGATGACCAACGGCCCAGGCGCGCGCATTGCCGAAATCGTCGCAAACCCTCTGCCGATGGGCCGCACGCGCAACGACGTCCACCGCCACCCTGCCTATTACCCGGTGCGCAACCACATCATCGACTTCCTGGTGTCGCGGTCGAAGTCGTTCGACAGCGAAATCGCGGCCGGAAAGCCGTGGGACTCGCGCAATCCGCCGCTCGTCAATCCCGCTATCCCCGAACCCGCGACGCTGGCCCAAGTTGCTGTCGCGGCTGGCGCTGAACAGGCCCAGGCAACCCAACAGGTTTTTACGCAAGCCCAAAGGAGAAGAACGACATGAAGCGCGCCGATCTCACAGAAAAGATCCTCGACATCAAGCGCGAGAAGGGGTGGACGTGGGCCTACATCTGCGGCGAGATCGGCGGCATGAGCGAGGTGCTCGTGATCGGCGCGCTGCTCGGCCAGCACAAGCTTGTGAAGCCGCTGGCCGCCAAGGCCGCGAAGCTGTTTGGATTGACGGAGATGGAAGAGCGCATGCTCAACGAGGTGCCGTATCGCGGTACCGGCACGTCCATGCCGCCGACCGACCCGCTGATCTACAGGTTCTATGAGATGGTGCTGGTCAACGGCCCGGCGTGGAAGGCGCTGATCGAAGAGGAGTTTGGCGACGGCATCATGTCGGCGATCGACTTCGACCTGAAAATGGAGCGTCTGCCGAACGAGAAGGGCGATCGCGTCAAGATGACGATGAGCGGCAAGTTCCTGCCGTTCAAGTACTACGACAACGAGCAGGGCATTCCGGCCTACGGCTTCAAGGAGTAGTCCTGTCTCTGCTCGGCTACAGGACGACGGCATCGCCCTCAGGGCGGTGCCGTTTCGCTTTCTCCTCGGGCTCGACGTGGATCACCGTGCGGGCGCCGTCGACGGCCTGCCCGATGGCGGCTTCGAGACGATCGCAGATCGCATGCGCGTCCTGAACCGTCATCGCACCTGGCACGACGAGGTGGAACTCGATGAAGGTTGCGCGGCCGGCATGACGCGTCCGGATGTCGTGTGCCTCAAGTGCGCCGCCGCCGCCTTCGGCAATCGCGCGGCGGATCCGCGCCTCGATCTCGGGCCCGGCGGCCTCGTCGAGCAGGCTCGACAACGAGCCCCGCATGATACGGTAGCCGCTCCAGAGAATGTTGAGCGCGACGATGGCCGCGAGCAACGGATCGAGGATGGTCCAGCCGGTGATGGTGGCGATGGCGAGACCGACGACGACGCCGACCGAGGTGACGACGTCGCTGACCAGATGCCAGCCGTCGGCGACGAGGGCCGGAGAGCGCCAGGCACCGCCCTTGCGGATCAGATGCCACGCCCAGCCAGCATTGAGAAAGCCCGCCGCGATGTTGATGGCGAGGCCAAGCGCGGGTTGCTCGATCTGGCGCGGCTGCAACACGGCGTCGTAGGCCGCCTGCAGGACCAGGATCGCGGCGACGACGATCAGTACGCCCTCGAGAACCGCCGAAAAGTACTCGGCCTTGTGGTGGCCGAACGGGTGTTTGCTGTCGGCGGGCGCGACGCTGATCTTGATCGCGATCATCGCGGCAAGCGCGGTTAGAATGTTGGCGATGCTTTCGAGCGCGTCGGAGTAGAGCGCGACGCTGCCGGTGACGTGATAGGCGAGGTACTTTGTCGCCATCACCACCACGGCGACGACAATGCTCATCGTCGCCGTCCACTGGACGGCTTCGTCCGTGGTACGTGCGGGTCGGGTCGAATTCGGTGCGCCACCTGGATGGGTCATTGACGCTAGGTGCCACAGCCAGGCGCGTCAGGCCAGCCGCGGCGCGGGACACACCCATGCAACACAGCACCAACTCTTCCACAGGCTTCGCGGGTTGATGCCTCGCATCGCGGTGGCGAATCTGATGGTTCGGTGGGGGGGGCATCTCGTGGGCTGCGCCGTTTCCTGCCCCGGTACTCTGACCTCGGTTTTATTGCCGGTACTGGAGACCGCTCCGTCTGGGGAGCTGGGTCGTTAAGGGGGCTGACATGGCCAATTTCACCACGCATATCGCGGTCGGGACCGTCGTGTCGGGCGCGCTCGCGGTGGTCACGCTCGCCGCCGATGTGGTGGCGCCGGAAAATCTCCTTGCGGTGACGCTGGCCGGCGTCCTTGGCTCGGTCCTGCCGGATATCGACCTCAAGGACTCGCGTCCAAGCAAGGCGATGTTCGCTGGACTTGGCGTATTCTTCTCTTTTGCTGTTCTATTCAACTTCGCACACAAGTATTCCGTAGCAGAGATGCTGATTTTGTGGCTCGGAACCCTGGTCGCGGTCAGATATGGACTACACGCCATCTTTCACCGGATGGCCATCCATCGCGGCGTCTGGCATTCGATCCTGGCGGCTGCATTCAGTGCAGCGGCAACCGCCGTCATCCTGTACCACGTGCTTGGACGGCATGAGGGCGTGGCGTGGCTCGGCGCTGGGTTCATGTTCATCGGCTTCATGACCCACCTCATCCTCGATGAGATCTACTCCGTCGACGTGATGGACGTGCGCGTGAAGTCGTCGTTCGGAACGGCGGTGAAGTTTTTCGACAAACGATATCCGCAGGCGTCGGCGGGAATGGCGGCGGCTCTGGTCTTGGCCCTGGTCGCTACGCCGCCGACGACGACCTTTGTCAATGGCATCGGATCGCGATCTCTGTGGGCGGATCTGCAAAGCCGGATGTTGCCGCGCGACAAATGGTTCGGTCTTTATCGTCCCGGTAGCCGGGCGGCGAGCGTTCCGGTCCCGACCGGCGCCAACATGGAGACGGGCTCGATCCCGGAAAGAACCGCTGACGAAAAGGCGGCTGTGTCCGAAGGAAGTCAGGGAGACGCACCGGCAAAGGGCGCCCCGGCTGGCCCGGCCGCCGCTGGGTCATCGGCCAACTAAACTTGGTCGAGAAGTGACGTCGGGCGTCGCCCCGAGATTGCGGGGTTCAGGCGCGGCCTTGCCCGCGCAGCCCGGCGAGGTAGGTGACGACCAGATCCTCGACCAGGGGGCCGGCGCTATCTGACGTCACGTTCGACAGCTTGTCGGCGGTCGACAGCGACGTGATGCCGTGGACGCCAGCCCAGAGCACGCGCGCCGCGCGCTTGACGGCGGCGGGGTCGCTCGTTCCCATCACGGGCGACAGCGTTTCTTCGATGCGCGTCATCAACCCGTCGAGTTTGGTCTGATACCAGCCCGGGACGGCCTTGCCGGACGGCATATGGTGCTCGAACAGCAGGTTCCAGAGCTTGGGGTTCTCGTGCGTGAACGCGAGGTACGACCGGGCGAGGTGCAGCACGCGCTGCGCCGGATCGCCGGACGACGCGGGTTCGCCAAGGCGATTTGCCAAGCGGTCGAGCAGGCGCGCCTCGATGGTCAGAACGAGGTCGTCGAGGTTTTCGAAGACATTGTAGAGCGTGCCCGGCGAGTATCCGATGCGCCGCGCGATTTCACGCGCCGACAGGCCGGCGAGACCGTCCTTCTCGATCAGCTCGGTGGCTGCCTGAAGGATCAGTTCGCGCAGTTCCTCGGCCGTGTGGATAGATCGTCTGCCCATAATTGTCCGGCTCAAACATCGCATTTTGCGCAAAGTCGACTTCTGCAGGCACCATAGACTTCGGGTTCTTCCGCGCAAGTCGTGTCCGCGCGGCTCCGGTTGGAAACAGTGTTTTCCCCAAAGGCGGCAATGGAGCAATCCTAACATGCTTTTGCCGGCAATTGGCCCGGATTAGCGCATCGCCAAATTTGGAGGGGGGACGCAACGGAACCGGGCCCGCATTGCTGGGGGCCCGGTGGGACTGTTCAAACTTCGGGGCCGGCGGACGTCAGTTGCAGGAGAAGTCGCAACGGCTCGAAGATGTTTCCTGGGTGGTGTTGTGCACGCAGTCCGAGCGAGGCGTCAGCGTCGCCTTGTCGGTCCATGCGATGAAGCCGTTGGACAAGTTGTCCTTGAGCGGATTGTGATCCCAGTTCACGAACATCGGTGTGAAATTGTATGCGGACTCGACCACGATCACGCGCCCGCCCGGGCTGACCAGGTCGGCCGGCAGCGAATACGTTGCGCATTTGGCGGGAACCGGCTTGCCCTGGTGGGAATAGGACCACTCGACGCGGGGCTCCTGGCCGGCCGTCATCGGCGCGCGCACGGCCACGACGCCGAGCGACAGGGTGTTTGAGGCGTAGGGCCGCATCAGATGCTCGATCGCCTGCATCATTCCGGCGAGGTCGGCATCATCGAGTTCCTGCTCGCGGGCGATGAGGTCGGTCAACATCGCGGTCGCGTTGCCGAAACGACGGTCGGCGTCGACCGCACGGGCGACCTCGACCGTGCCGAGCAGCATGATCGCGAGGATCGGTAGAACGAACGCGAATTCAACGGCTGCAACGCCGCGATTGTCATGTGCAAGTCGCGCGCAGAATTTCTGGACGCAATGGCTGATCTTGGTCGGGAAGTTCATGGGGCTTCGTCCTTGGGGCACTCGTCGGAACATGTCGTCAGTCGTTTGCAAATCGAGCGGCGGCTCACTCGTAAGGCTCGGTGCGGAAGATTGCCGATGCCTGGATCAATGCAGCACCGCCAAGCTGGGGCTCATTGTTGGTGCCCTTCGCGGCGAGCAAGAGCCATGGCATGCTTTCGGCGAGCTCCCACTCATAGCAAAGCGTTACCATGACCACCTCGCTTGCGCCGCCGGCGGACATCGTGAGGCTGTCCGTCGAACTGCCGCCGGTCGGGCGGAGGCCGGTCCCATCGGACTGGATGCAATTGATCGGCTGCACGTCGGCCCACTCGTCGTAGGACTGAACGTGGACCTGAAGCTTGTCATTGCACTCGATGAAGTTCGTCAGCGTGTCGCAGACAAGCTGTTTGAATTCGGCAACCGTCTTGTTCTCGCGCTGCGCTGCGCCGGTGCGAATCTGGCGCGAGGCGGTGGAAACCGCGTGATTGAGCTGGCTGGTCGCGAGCCAATAAAGGCCGAGACCCGTGACGCTCATGGCGAACATGAGGAACGGAAGGCCGACCATGGCGAATTCGATGGCGGTGGTACCGCGTTGATCCTTGCGCCAGCGAACGATGCTCTGGAGCAGAGTGCCGCGCTGAGGCACGGGCACGATCGGAGCCGGGTTACTCATACTCGTATTTCCACCTTGAACTCGGTTGGTCACGCTACGGACGTGTTGAGCTAAACTCTAATAATCTATTGATGAATAAACAGTTGATCCTTCGGTCTTTGAGACCGCAGGGTAAACAATACGGACTGCGGAAAGGCTAATCGTTAAACTTTGGCCGGGTCAGTTTGGAGCAATTGACCGAGGTTTGGAGAAAATGACAGAGGCACAACTGTTTACACCGCAGATGAACGGCGAAAGGGCGGAGCGTTCCCGCTCCACCCTTCCGCTTTTGCGCACATCATGACATCGATGACGGTGCCACGTTTGCGCCACTTGCTTTTCGCTTCGTGAATTCAAAGTCCCAAGTTTGCTGAGAACCAGATTTACTGGGTACCAGAATTACTGAGCACCAGATTGGCCGGCATTCTCGGACGTCTGCTCGGAGAACTTCGTCTTCTTCTCGGCGTGCTTCGAGATCGTCTCAAAATATTCCTTGTCGTCGCCGATCGTGAGGGTCGGCGAGCAATTCGGCGTGCAGCTATATGAGAGGCGCGTATTGCCGCGATGCAGATTGACGGTGCGCTGCTCATCGCGCTGGACGACGACGCGCTGGTCCTGGATGACATTCCGTTCGCCGTCGAGGGCGATGATGTTGGTCACGCCGAAGGTCTTGCCGGTGACGACGAGCAAGTTGCCCCCCTGCACTGCGACATCGGCGATCGAGGGATTGCCGATAATGACTTCGGCGACAGGGCGCGGCAGGCGCAGCAGTTGCGATTGATCGTATCGCACCACGAGATCGTTGGCGCGCGCATGCGTCGCCTCGAGTGTAACGGTGGCCGTGAGGGTGGCGGCGGCGAGCAGTGCTGCCTTGAGCATGCCAGTGCTCGAGTGCGAAAGCGGGGCGTGAGGCAACATGGGCCAGGTCCTTATGCCGGATGTCTCGTTTCCCTTCGGGCCCCAAGCGGGGCAGCGCGGGAAACCTTTGCGTCGCGTGTGGCGGCCAACGCTGTTGCCGAGCTCTCTACGACGAAAGTCGGCTACGGGCGCAAGACACCACACCGGGGTCTCAGATCAGCATTAGGGCAGCAAATAGTGAAGGAACTGCAAATGAGCGCGTGGTTATGGGGCAGCGGCTGACCGCGATCATGGCTTTGTCGGCGCGTGGCGGGCCGGCGCGGCAGCCGGGCTGGCGGAAGGGACGATCCTCGACCTTGGGCACGTCCTGCACCGGCGCGACATCGCCAGTCTGTGCTCAGTTCAACAAAGCTACCCGGACGAGCGATATTGACGACGAGACGGCTGAAGCGACGTGCATGTAAGTAATTGGGATGCGTCGCGATGCGGACAACGAATTATTAATCACGATGCTGCCTATAAATACTGAGTAATGCCGAAGATATTAACATGTTGAAAGCAATTTAAGCTGTGAAAATCTACCCAGCGTTGCTTGTTGAATTCAATTGATACTAATTATTTAATGCACAGGCAGGATTCGTTTATGCGATTTCCTGTCGTTTTAATCTGAAATTAAAAGCTGAGGGGTAGGTTGATCCCAGTTCAGCAACGAGGGCGCGGGCCCTGTGATGGACCTAGTAGCTAGCTATCAAACATTGGATTGGGAGAGAGTACCATGCAGATCATCGCACGTTTCATGAAGGACGAGTCGGGCGCAACGGCTATCGAGTACGGCCTGATCGCCGCCCTCGTCGGCGTCAGCATCATCGTCGGCCTCGAGTCGCTCCGTGACGCTCTGAACGCCATCCTCGCCACGATCTCGGCGACCCTGAGCGGCGTCTAAGAGACGCGCCGGGCCGCAAGGCGCCGGTCGTCCAAAGACCTGAAGAAGAGCCACCCGGCGCCACGCGGCCCGGGTGGTTTTGCGTTGAAGGGCCAGGGTCGGCTTCCTGACGGTTGATGACTGATCAACTCACGTCACGCCACGTCTCATGGTAATTCCTGCGCAACCCATGCCGCCAACTACTGAGCGCGGCGTTACGATGAGGCGGTCGCTCGATCGCGATCACGCGGTACTTCCGTGGATGTTCTGCTGGCCGCTGAGCCGACCTCCTGCTTCCAATTCAAATACAGTCGAACATGGTCACGCGCTGCTCATGGCGAGACGACCGCGTGTCACCGTGCAAACGCGAAGTGTGCAGCACTGTCGCGCCCGATGTATTCGAGGCGCCGCCGACGCGGAACAATAAAAACTTAACCAGGACAATCTGATCCGAGATCAAGTAAATCAGAAATAGTTTACGGCCAGAAACCAGTAAATACACATGCTATACTGCTGTTTTTGACGCTTAAACTAAATCCGTATGAAATATTTAATGGATTCAAAAGAAGTGTTTATTTGATTTTCTGCGATTTTAACCTGGGTTTAATGGCTGGGCGGTATGTTGATCCCAGTTCAGCAACGAGGGCGCGGGCCCCGTGATGGACCTAGTAGCTAGCTATCCAGCATCGGATTGGGAGAGAGTACCATGCAGATCATCGCACGTTTCATGAAGGACGAGTCGGGCGCAACGGCTATCGAGTACGGCCTGATCGCCGCCCTCGTCGGCGTCAGCATCATCGTCGGCCTCGAGTCGCTCCGTGACGCTCTGAACGCCATCCTCGCCACGATCTCGGCGACCCTGAGCGGCGTCTAAGAGACGCGCCGGGCCGCAAGGCACCGGTCGTCCAAAGACCTGAAGAAGAGCCACCCGGCGCCACGCGGCCCGGGTGGTTTTGCGTTGGGGCCCGTGGCGGCGGGTTCGATCGCATTTGAAAGCAGCATTTCAACGCTTTCTTGGGGATGCTGCGAAGTGGCGAAATTGAAATGCATTTCAGCGGTCGCCGGTACGAAACCGTTTAGATCGTCGCGCTAGGCTCGAATTCGACAAAACACATTGACCGAGCGATTTCGGGGAGCGCCTTGCGGCGGCCGGCACACCCCTCGAGTCGCGGCCTGAACCCGGAGGCGACTATGCAGTTTATCGTACGCAAATTTCCGACAAGCCGCTTCGCAGCCGCTGAAGATGGCGCGACTTCCGTGGAATACACGTTGATCATCGCCATGGTAGCCCTCGGCATCATCGGGACGCTCGACGATATCGCGCCTGCGCTGGTCGCGATCTTCAACAACGCCGCGGCCCTGTTGAACGCCGTCTGAGTTGGATGCGAACGGCTAACGGGTGTTTCGCAGAAGCGGGCCGCGTTCAGCGATTTGTTTACCATTCGCTGGCAGCATGGTGTGAGCGTACCCTGAGCCACCCGGATCGTCATGCCGGACGGCTGCTTATGAAGGATCGAGTACCGTGTTCGAGTATCCGCTGTTGTTCGTGTTCCCGCTCGCGATGGCTTATGCCGCGGCGTCGGATCTTCTGACGATGACCATCCCGAACCGCATCTCGCTGATGCTGATCGCGGCCTTTCTGGTCCTCGCTCCCCTCTCGGGTATGAGCTGGCAGATCTTCGGTCAGCACCTTGCAACCGGCGCAGCAGTGCTCACGATCGGTATCGTCCTCTTCAGCATGGGCATCTTCGGCGGCGGCGACGCGAAACTGCTCGCCGCGGCGTCGCTGTGGCTCGGCGTCGACCACCTCGGCCCGTTCATGGGATATGTCGCGATCATCGGCGGTATTCTCTGCACGGTGATTCTCGCTTATCGCCGCATTCCTGCCGAAGCCCTCTCGCTGCCTGGCTGGGCCGCGCGGCTGCACAGCCCGAAGACGGGCGTCCCCTACGGCATCGCGATCAGCGGCGCCGCTCTCATGATCTACCCGAAAACACCGCTTTATATGGCACTCGTGAGCTGAAACGTGCCGGCGCGCCCCCGCCGCAAACGCGTCCAGAACCCGAAACCACTATGGCTCGCGTGTCCCGGAAAAGCCGAACCCGTCTCATTTCGAGGCCCGGGTTAACCTCACATTGACGTTTGTCCCGCACACTCTCCCTTGAAATTGGGGTGCTTCCGCTTTGGGAGCCTGCCCCGTGTCGATGGGGGCTATTGCGAGATGAAACGAGCTCAATTGATCGGTCTGTCGGTCGCCGGCGTTGCCGGACTGATGGCGTTTGTGATGACGAAGGGGATCGTCAACAAGCCGCAGCCGCAGAAGCAGGTCACGGTCGAAATCAACAAGACCGAAGTTCTGGTCGCGCGCGCCGACATCGGTCTTGGCCAGATCGCCGGCGAGAAAGATTTCAAGTGGCAGACCTGGCCGGCCGACGCCGTGACGCCGACGTTCATCACGCGTTCCCAGCAGTCGGCGCAACGTGAACTGTCCGGCGCCATCGCTCGTGCGCCGATCCTGGCTGGCGAACCCATCACCGCGCACAAGCTGATAAAGCCCGGCCAGGGCGGCGTCCTCGCCGCGATCCTGCCGGCCGGCATGCGCGCCATCTCGACCAAGATCAAGGAAGAGACGTCCGTCGGACGCCTCATCCTCCCCAACGACCACGTCGACGTCATCCTGATCCGCCGCTTGCGGACCAAGGGCGGCGGCGAGGAGCACGTCTCCGACACCTTGTTCCGCAACGTCCGCGTGCTCGCACTCGGCCAGCAGATCGAGAGCAAGGAAGGCAAGAAGTCCACCGACGGCGCGGCCAACACCGCGACGCTCGAGCTGACGCCCAAGCAGTCCGAGCTGCTCGCGCTCGGCGCATCGATGGGCGAGATCAGCCTGGCGCTGCGCTCGGTCGCCGATCTGGCGGGCGAGAGTGGCCCGTCGAGTGGAAACGACATCAACAAGCAGCGTGGCAACGCCATCCGTATCCTGCGTTACGGCGCCAGATCGCGCGCGTACGGCGTGAACTGAGCAAACGAGATTCGACAGTGACGAGGATTAGGAAGGTAGCGACTATGCGGAACACCCTCATGAGGGCCATCGGCGCGCTGGTGCTGACGCTGGCCGGATCGATGTCGATGGCGATCGCCACGCCGGCACTGGCAGGCCCCAAGGATCGGGACGCCTCGCAGGCTCCCGACGTCAGCAAGCATTCGGTGCTGACAATTCCCCACAACGCCGCCTTCCCGCTGACCAAGAAGGTCGCGCTGGGTGTCGGCAAGTCGTTCCTCGTCCAGTTCCCGTTCGAACTGAAGGACGTGCTCGTCGGCGACCCGAACAACGTCGACGCGGTGGTGCAGTCGGCTGACCGGGTGTTCCTGATCGCCAAGAAGGCGGGCCAGACGAATGCCTTCTTCTTCGACGCGAACGGCCAGCAGGTGCTGACGGTCGAAGTCACGGTCGGCGCCGATCTGACGAGCCTCGACGCGCTCTTGAAGCGGCTGATCCCCGGCTCCAACGTCAAGTCGGAAATGGCCGGCAAGGCGCTGGTGCTGGTCGGCTCGGTGCGGACGCCGATCGACTCGAACCGCGCAGCCGACATTGCCGAGCGCTTCGCGGAAGCCAACACCGATCTGATCTCGTCGGTCGGTGGCGGTGCGCAGCAGCAAGGCGGCCAGGGCGCGAACGGTGGCGGCGGCAGCTTCAACGCGAGCTTCCAGTTGCAGCCCAACGGCAAGGGCGGCGGCGGCGGCGGCGCGGGTGAAAAGAAAGTCATCAACCTGCTCAACGTCGAAGGTGAGGAGCAGGTGATGCTGAAGGTCACCGTGGCCGAAGTTCAGCGCACGCTGTTGAAGCAATTCGGCATCAACCTCGGCGCGGCGATCAACGCCGGAAACTTCTCGACGGCGCTGCTGACGGCGAACGCATTGCCGCTGACGGCCGCGGCCGGTCTCGGCGGACTTCCGACGCCTGGCGTCGATCTCGAAGGCGGTTCAAGCACGTTCGGCCGCGTTCTCAACTACAATGGCGGTCCGAGCGGCGACGCGACAAGCTTCGGCAACAGCGGCCTAGCAGGTGCTGCTGAATTTGGCGGCAACCGGATCACACATGCCCTCCGCGCCATGGAACGCGACGGCCTGATCAAGACGCTGGCCGAGCCGAACCTGACCGCAGTCTCCGGTGAAACCGCGAAGTTCCTGGCCGGCGGCGAGTATCCGATCCCGGTCGTCGACAGCTCGGGCCAGATCTCGGTCGTCTACAAGGAGTTCGGTGTCGGCGTGTCGTTCACCCCGATCGTCATGTCGGAAGGCCGCATCTCGCTCAAGATCGAAACCGAAGTTTCGGAACTGACCAACCAGGGCGCGGTGCAGCTCGCCAACCTGTCGATCCCGGCCCTCAAGAAGCGTCAGGCGCGATCGACGGTGGAACTGCCTTCCGGTGGTTCGCTGGCGATGGCCGGGCTCTTGTCGGAGGACACCCGTCAGAACATCGACGGCTTCCCCGGCCTCAAGGATCTGCCGGTGCTCGGCACGCTGTTCCGCTCGCGCGACTTCGTCAAGCAGGAGACCGAGCTCGTGGTCATCGTCACGCCCTACATGGTGCGTCCGACGTCCCGCCAGCAGCTCGCCCGCCCGCTCGACGGCCTCGCCGACGCAAGCGACATGAAGGCCAACTTCCTGGGTCACATCAATCGCATCTACGGCCGCGGACAAGCGCAGCCCGTCGGCGATCTGAAGGGCGACTACGGGTTCATCGTCGAATAAAGCCGACCGCTGGAGAACATAGAGATGACTGACATCACCACCAAGCCGGCCAGCCGGTCCGGAAAACTCCTCCCGGTCGGAAAGGCCGTCGCGGTCTCGCTCCTGGCGCTGATGGCCACGGGCTGCCGCGAGAACGTCACCGGTCCGCAGGTCGCGGGCTGGACGCTGGTCGATCCGACGCAACGACATCCGATCCTGGTATCGCAGAAGCCGACCCACATGCAGGTGCGGGTCTCGCGCGGTTCGTCGGGCCTCTCGCCGCCACAGCGCGCCGACGTGCTCGACTTCGCCGCACGCTGGCGGGCGATGGATGCGGGCAACAGCCGCCTGATCATCGCCGCGCCGTCGGGCTCGGCAAACGAGGTCGCGGCCATGCACGCGGTGCAGGATATCCGCGAGCTGCTCGACGACAACGGCTTTCAGGAAAGCTCGATCTCGGTCGAGGCCTACCACGAGGAAGGCGACCCGCAGCCGCCGATCCGCGTGTCGTACCTCCGCTACGTCGCAGAGGCGCCGGAGTGCGGCAACTGGCCGACGAACCTCGCCGATCAGAAAGACAACGTGCCCTACGCCAATTTCGGATGCGCGACGCAGCGCAACCTCGCCTCCCAGATCGCCAACCCGGCCGATCTTCTTGGCCCCCGGACCGAAACCGCACGCGCGAGCGAGCGGCGCGGCGTGAACTGGGAGAAGTTCGTGAAGGGTGAGCCGACGGGTGCTCGCAAATCGGCGGACGAAAAGACAGACACCAAGGCTCAGAACTGAGGTCGAGACGTCATGACGAAGCAAGCATACGAAGATCACGGTGTCTCGGCCGGCCATGCGATGGTCGAGTACGGCGACGGCGTCGAGGCGACGCCGGACATGCAGGTGGAGCGTGCGCGGCCCATTCCGCGCATCTCGATCCAGGCGTTCTGCGAGGATCCGAACTTCACCAACGTGCTGCAGGTGGCCGCCGAAGACCGGCGGCTGTCGAAGGCGCACGTGTCAATCCATATGGGCGGGGCATCCGCCGCGGTGGCGCACTATCAGGAAAGCCCGACGCCGAACCTCATCATCATCGAAAGCTCGCTGCCGCGGGCCGGACTGATCAATGAGCTCGACCGTCTGGCCGAGAGCTGCGATGCCGGCACCAAAGTCGTCATCATCGGCCGCATGAACGACGTCATCCTGTATCGCGAGCTTCTGAAGCGCGGCGTGAGCGAGTATCTGGTCGCGCCGGTGTCGCCGATCCAGCTCATGGAGAGCCTGTCCAACCTCTACAACAACCCCGAGGCCGATCCGGTCGGTCACGTGTTCGCCTTCATCGGCGCCAAGGGCGGCGTCGGCTCGTCGACGGTCTGCCACAACACCTCGTGGACGCTGTCGGAGGCGCTGAAAAGCAACGTTGTCGTCGCCGACCTCGATCTCGCGTTCGGCACCTGCGGCCTCGACTTCAACCAGGACCCGGTGCAGGGCATCGCCGAAGCGCTTGCCAGCCCCGAGCGTCTCGACGAGGTGCTGCTCGACCGCCTGTTGACCAAATGTTCGGAGCGGCTGTCGATCTTCGCGGCACCCGTGCTGCTCGACCGCGACTACGACATCTCGGCCGACGCGTGCGACATGGTCATCGATGTCGTGCGCCAGAACGTGCCGTATGTGGCGGTCGACATGCCGCATTCGTGGACCTCGTGGTCGAAGCGGCTGCTGACGCAGGCCGACGAGGTGGTGATCACGGCGGTGCCGGATCTCGCCAACCTGCGCAACGCCAAGAACATGGTCGATTACCTGCGCGCGGCTCGCAAGAACGACAGCGCGCCGCACATCCTGCTGAACATGACGGGCGTGCCGAAGCGCCCTGAAATCAGCGTGAAGGAGTTCGAGCAGGCGCTCGACCTCAAGATCGCGGGCGAGGTCAAGTTCGACAGCGAGACGTTCGGGCAGGCGTCGAACAACGGTCAGATGATCGAGGAAGTGAATGGGAAGTCGGAGGCGGCGATGTCGTTCCGCGACCTGGCGCTCGCCTTGACCCATCGCCGCGAGACCCGCGTCGAGAAGAAGTCTTCGCCGCTCGCGGGCCTCGGTCCGCTGCTCGAGAAGTTCAAGATCAAGCGTTGAGGACGGATAGATGTTCGGAAAGCGCTCTAACGACCCGCAAGCCCCGAAGCGGATTGCCCAGCCGGCCCCCGCTCCCGTGGCGGCGGCGCGTGCTTCTGAGACCGGCAAGGTGCAGACGGCGGCTCCAGCCGCCGCGGCACCGCGTCCCGAGCCCGAGGCGCAGCCGCAGCGGCGCCACTCGGAGGAGTACTACGACGTCAAGACGACGGTGTTCAACGCCCTGATCGACACGATCGACCTGACGCAGCTCGCCAAGCTCGACGCCGCCGCCGCGCGCGAAGAGATCCGCGACATCGTCAGCGAGATCATCCAGATCAAGAACGTCGTGATGTCGATCGCCGAGCAGGAGGAACTGCTCGAAGACATCTGCAACGACGTCCTCGGCTACGGGCCTCTGGAGCCCCTGCTGGCCCGCGACGACATCGCCGACATCATGGTCAACGGCGCCAACACCACCTACATCGAAGTCGGCGGCAAGGTGCAGCGGACCGGCGTCCGCTTCGCCGACAATACGCAGCTCATGAACATCTGCCAGCGCATCGTCAGCCAGGTGGGTCGTCGCGTAGACGAAAGCAGCCCGATCTGCGACGCGCGTCTCCCCGACGGCAGCCGTGTCAACGTCATCGCGCCGCCGCTGGCGATCGATGGCCCCGCGCTCACCATTCGTAAGTTCAAGAAGGACCGCCTCAAGCTCGAACAGCTCGTCAAGTTCGGCTCGATCACGCCGCAGGCCAAAACCATTCTCGAGGTCATCGGCCGCGTCCGTTGCAACGTTCTGATCTCCGGCGGTACCGGCTCGGGCAAGACGACGCTACTGAACTGCCTCACCGGCTCGATCGACAACGACGAACGCATCATCACCTGCGAAGACTCGGCCGAGCTTCAGCTGCAGCAGCCGCACGTGGTCCGCCTCGAAACCCGCCCCCCCAACCTCGAAGGCGAGGGCGAGATCAAGATGCGCGACCTGATCAAGAACTGCCTGCGTATGCGTCCCGAGCGGATCATCGTCGGCGAAGTCCGCGGACCCGAAGCCTTCGATCTCCTGCAGGCGATGAACACGGGTCACGACGGGTCGATGGGTACGCTCCACGCCAACAGCCCGCGCGAAGCGATCGGCCGTCTCGAATCGATGATCATGATGGGCGGCTACGCGCTGCCCGTCCGCACCATCCGCGAAATGATCGTCGGCTCGATCGACGTCATCGTGCAGGCTTCGCGCCTGCGCGACGGCTCGCGCAAAATCACGCACATCACCGAAGTGATCGGCATGGAAGAGGATGTCGTGACGCTTCAGAACATCGTCGTCTACGAGATCCTCGGCGAAGACGCGCACGGCAAGATCACCGGCCGCCACCGCTCGACGGGCATATCGCGTCCGAAGTTCTGGGAGCGGGCAGAGTACTACAACGAGGAAGATCGTCTGGCGGCGGCCTTGGCCGCGTCGGAAGTCGTGGATGCGAACGGCAACGTGCTCGGAGAGTCGCATGGATAACTTCGATATCGCGCCGCTGATGGTCGCGCTGCTGGCCGCCATCGCGCTCGCATCCGTCGTTCTCGCCGTCATGTGGCCCTACATGTCGGGCGACATGAACAAGGAAAAGCGGATCCAGACGGTTACGGAAAACCGCACTAAGAAGGTCGCGGCGCGATCGCAGGTGGACAACGCCGCCAACCGCCGCAAGCAGGTTCAGGATACGCTGAAGGACATCGAAACGCGCGAGAAGAAGGAAAAGGTCACACTGCGGCTCAAGCTGCAGCAGGCTGGCCTCGACACGCCGCCGCAGACGTTCTGGATGTTCAGCGCCGGCACCGGTCTCGTCACCGCGCTGTCGATCTACTTCTCGTTCCAGCCCGGCATCCTCACGCAGCTCGGTGCGCTCGTCGGCGGCTTCGTCGGCATGTTCGGCTTGCCGCGCTGGATTCTGCACAAGATGATCAAGCGGCGTCAGTCCAAGTTCCTGCGCGAGCTCGCCAACGCGCTCGACGTGGTCACGCGCGGCGTCAAGTCGGGCCTGCCGCTCAACGAGTGTCTGCAGATCATCTCGCGCGAGAGCCCCGAGCCGATCTGCAGCGAATTCCGCGAAGTCGTCGAGCAGCAGCGCGTCGGCGTATCGCTCGCCGAGGCGCTGGAGCGCATGACACAGCGGATGCCGCTGCCCGAGGTCAAGTTCCTGACCATCGTGATCTCGATCCAGCAGCAGGCGGGCGGCAACCTCTCGGAAGCGCTCGGCAACCTTGCCGGCGTGCTGCGCGATCGCATCCGGATGCAGATGAAAGTTCAGGCGATGTCGTCGGAAGCCAAGGCTTCGGCCATGGTGCTCGCGTCGCTGCCCTTCATGGTGACCTTCATGATCTACGGCGCTTCGCCCGACTACATCGCTCCTCTGTTCGCGACCAAGACCGGCAACTTCTTTGTGCTCGCCGGCCTGTTCTGGATGGGTTGCGGGGTGATGGTGATGCGCAAGATGATCAACTTCAAGTACTGAGCCCAACGTTCGCGGACGAGCAGCGGACGAGACGACACCAACGCTTTGACAGGTTCACGGTGCCTCCATGATCATTGAGATCGTCGACACGATCATGCGTCCACAATTCATTGTGACGCTTCTAGCTGCGGTCTCGGCGTTCGCAACGGTGCTCACCATCGCGTTGCCGATCCTGTCGCGCGACCGCATGAACCAGCGCATGAAGGTCATGGCGATCGAGCGCGACAAGATGCGTGCGTCGCGCCTCGCCGAGATGAACGCGAAGGACGGCAAGACCAAGCTGCGGCAGGCGCCGAAGGGCTTCATGCAGCAGATCGTCGATCAGTTCGACCTCCGTCAGAAGTTCGACAGCGAGGAAGTGCGCAACAAGCTGAAGATGGCCGGTCTGCGTGGCCAGGCGCCGCTCGTCGCGTACATGTTCTTCCGCCTCGCGATGCCGGTCATCGTGTTCTTCGGCACGCTGTTCTACATGTTCGTGATGTCGAAGGCGGTCTATCCGCCGATCATCAAGGTGATGATGGCCGTCGGCGCGGGCTTCGCGGGCTTCTATCTCCCCAACCTCTTCATCGAGAACCTCGCACAGAAGCGTCAGACACTGATCAAGCGGGCATTCCCGGACAGCCTCGACATGTTGCTGATCTGCGTGCAGTCGGGCATGTCGGTGGAAGCGGCGTTCGGCAAGGTGGCGCGCGAAGTCGCCGTGCAGTCGGTCGAACTCGCCGAGGAGCTGTCGCTGACGACGGCGGAGTTGTCCTACCTGCCCGAGCGCCGTCTGGCCTACGAGAACCTCGGCCGCCGCACGGGACTGCCGGGCGTGAAGGCGGCGGCGACCGCGCTCATCCAAGCCGAACGCTATGGTACGCCGGTCGGACAGGCGCTGCGCGTGATGGCCAAGGAAAACCGCGACATCCGCATGTCGGAAGCCGAGAAGAAGGCCTCCGCCCTGCCGCCGAAGCTGACCGTCCCGATGATCATCTTCTTCCTGCCCGTGCTGTTCGTCGTCATTCTCGGACCCGCCGCCATCAAGTTCTGGAAGATGGGCTGAGCGTCGGCAAGGCGCGCACGCCGCGAGCAAAAGAAGAGACTTCAATTGGTCTCGCGTAGAGCCCTGGTCCTCGGACCGGGGCTTTTCTCTTGTGCATACGTGATCGCCGATGCGGGGATCCGGCTGTGCGGTCGTCGCGCGGGCGCGCACGTACGACAGCGCCGCGAGCCTGGGGCTCGCGGCGCTGGAATTTCGGGATTGTACTCTCCGTCTCGCGCTTCTCGGCGGCTTTGGAATTTCCGTCAGACCGGGTGACGCTTCAGCGGGCCGACGGCTTGAAGCCCTGCGCGCCATAGTTGTCGGCGAGCCTCGCGGCGGCGTTGTCGGCCGGAGCCGGGTCTGGCGTGTTCGCAGGCTTGAGCGCGGGGGCCGCGGTGACGGTGGCCTTGGCCTGCTGCGCCGGCGGGCGCTCCTGCGCGCTGGCCTTGGCGGTCTGCACGGTCGCCTCGGATGCCGGCTTGATGTCGCTGCGGACGAGCTTGCGCATCAGCGACGAGTTGTGCTCGGCGTGGAGGCTGCCGCTCGACATCGACTTCGCTTCGTCGTGCTTGCCGACAAGGCCGAGCACGATGGCGAGGTTCTGGCGGACCTTCGGGTTTTCGGGATCGGTGGCCACGGCGCGCCGCAAGAGGTCCTCGGCCTTGTCTGCTTCGCCGCTCATCGCATACGCCATCGCCAGATTGTTGGTGATCGACGGGTGGTCATGGGCCAGCGTGGCAGCGCGCTCGTACAGCGGAATGGCATCCTTGTACTTGCCCTGCTTCGCGAGAACCGTGCCGCGTGCCGAGATCACGCGCCAGTCGGGCGAGGACGGATCATCGGCGGCCTCGAGCAGGGGCGCTGCGACGGAAAGCTGGTCCATCTCGAGAGCGAGACGGCCATACTCGGAGGCGAGCTTGCGGTCGTTGCCGTGATGCATCGACGCCTGCTGCATCACCGACAGCGCTTGGCCCTTCTTGCCCATCGCCTTGAGGTTCTTTGCGTAGGCGATCGCAGCATCGAGTTTGCGCGGGTTCTTGCCGTATTCCTTGCCCCAGTATGCCGTCGCCTTTTCAAGCTCGCTGACCGGCATGGCCGTCTGGTCGGCTTCCGCTGTCTGCTGCGGAGGTGGGGCCTGCGCGAGGAGGTCGGTCTTGGCGCTTTCACCGAGGCCGCCGGCGCACGCGCTGAGCATCAGGCTCGCTGTCAGCGCGGCGAAGGTTCTGGTTGGGGCGAGGCGGCGGCCGGGTGCCGGCGAGCAAAGGATGGGGAGTTTGGCAGCTTGGGCCATCGTCGAACCTCTCTGGTGCCCAGTTCTCAGATGAACCTGAGCGGGCGAATCATGTCGTTCCAAGTCGAGTTTCTGGGACAGCGGTCAACAAACGCTTAACCCCTGCGGCCAGAACCCCTGGGCTCAGAGGGCCACCACCGGCGCCCTCGAGCGTCGGACGTCGCGTCACGTGAAGCCGCGCGGGGGAGGACGGCGCAGTGCGATTGTGTTTTCGGGCGCTGCGAGATATGGCCGTGGGGGAGCCGTGCCGGCCATTGCGCCGCGCGCGGCTGAGACTCGAGGGGCCGCTTCATCATGACCGACGCAATCGCGACCGACAAACTGACGCCGCTGCAGCTGCTGCCCGCAGACATCCTGCCGGCCGCTAGGGCTCAGACCAAGGCCGTGCCGGTGCGGCTCGTGGCGGAGTGTGCAGCGGGAGATGCGGCGGCGGGGCTTGGGCCGGTGGCGGCGGCTTGGCTCGGAGCGTCGCGGTTCGTGGCGGCGGCAAAGAAGCAAGCGTTGCTGCCGGCGGCGGATGGCGGTCTCGCCGCGGTGGTGCTGGGGGGTGGCAACGGCCGCGCGGGCGAACCGTCGGGACCGTCGGATCTGCTGGTCGGTCAGTTGGCGCAGTCGCTGCCGCCGGGGACTTATCGCCTCGACACTGGATTTGACGACGCGCGGCTGGCGGCGGTCGCATGGGGGCTCGGGGCCTACCGGTTCCGCAGATACAAGTCGGCGGCGGGAGATGCGCCGCCCGCGCTCATCGTCACGGATGGTCCTGATCGGGCTCGCGCGGTGAACGAGGTCGAAGCGGTGTGGCTCGGCCGCGATCTGATCAACACACCCGCCTCCGATCTTGGACCTGCCGAACTCGAAGCTGCGGCCCGCAGCCTCGCGGCGCGGCATGGCGCGACGTGCACGGCGATCGTCGGTGACGAACTCCTGGCGCAGAACTTCCCGCTGATCCATGCCGTCGGGCGCGCAAGTCCGCGGGCGCCGCGATTGATCGACATCCGCTGGGGGCGGGCGGACGCGCCACGGGTGACGCTGGTCGGCAAGGGCATCACGTTCGATACGGGCGGGCTCGACATCAAGCCGCCGAGCGGGATGCTGCTAATGAAAAAAGACATGGGCGGTGCGGCGACGGCGCTCGCGCTTGGTCACATGATCATGGGCCAGAAGCTCGACGTGGCGCTGCGCATCCTGATCCCGTCGGCGGAGAACAGCGTGTCGGGCGACGCTTTCCGGCCGAGCGACGTCATCAAGAGCCGCGACGGGCGCACGGTCGAAATCGGCAATACCGACGCCGAGGGCCGCCTCGTGCTGGCCGACGCACTCACATACGCCGGCGAAGGCGCGGCGGACGGCGGCGGCACGGTACTGGTGTTCGCGACGTTGACGGGAGCGGCGCGCGTGGCGCTCGGTCCGGACCTGCCGGCGATGTTCACGGATGACGATGCGCTCGCCGTGGCGGTCGCGGCGGCGGGCGAGCGGATCGGCGATCCGGTGTGGCGACTGCCGCTGTGGGGCGGGTATGAACGCCACCTCGACAGCGAGGTCGCCGACATGAATAACGTCTACGACACGCCGTTCGCAGGCGCCATTACCGCGGCGCTGTTCCTGCGCCGGTTCGCCAAGGGCGCGCGCCGTTTCGCCCACTTCGATCTTTATGGATGGCGACCGGCGGCGCGGCCGCTCGGCCCCAAGGGCGGCGAGCCGCAGACCGCGCGGGCGGTGTTCGAGGCCCTGCGGCAGGAGTTTGCGCGATGACAGGCGAGAAGCGCGGCGGGACAAGCGCAGGAGACGAACCGTCGCGGACTGCCGCGCCGCTCGATCCGCGCCGGTTTCCGTTTCGTGCGGACCTTGCGGCGCAGTCGCTCTATGGCAAAGTGACCGCGCCGCGCTACGTCAGCGGCACGCGGCGGCAGGTCGCGCGGCCGGCGGTGCCGCTGCGGCGCAAGCCCGTGGCCAGCGCGGGGTTCGAGACCGAGGCGATCTTCGGCGAGGCGGCGACGGTCTTCGACGAGGCGGAGGGTTGGGCCTGGGTGCAGCTCGATCACGACGGATATGTCGGCTATCTGCCGGCGGATACGCTGTCGGCCGAAGTGCGCGATTCGACACATCGCGTCAGGGCGCTCGGTACGTTCGTCTATCCTGTGCCCGACATGAAAGCGCCGCCGCTGATGCATTTGTCGCTCAATGCGCGGCTTGCCGTGGCAGTGGTCGACGGCGCGTTTGCGCGCCTGGAAAGCGGCGGCTACGTGGTCGCGCGGCACATCGGCGAGACGGGGCGGTTCGAGCGCGATTTCGTCGAGGTCGTAGAACGGCTGGTGGGCACGCCGTACCTCTGGGGCGGAAAGACGCGGATCGGGCTCGACTGCTCGGGTCTCGTGCAGCTGTCCTTGCACGCGGCGGGCATGATCTGTCCGCGCGACAGTGACATGCAACAGGCGGAACTCGGCACGAATGTCCTTATCCCCGACTCGCTCGACGGACTTGAGCGCGGCGATCTCGTGTTCTGGAA
This sequence comes from Hyphomicrobium sp., assembly GCA_022843145.1. Lineage (GTDB taxonomy): Bacteria > Pseudomonadota > Alphaproteobacteria > Rhizobiales > Hyphomicrobiaceae > JAKAML01. The sequence continues at coordinate 51,849 of JALHOF010000008.1, read as the reverse complement.
GGGGCATGTCGGCGTTATGGTCGATGGCCTCATGCTGGTGCATGCCAACGCGCACCATATGGAGACGGTCGTCGAAACGCTGCACGACGCCGCGGCCCGCATCGCCAAGACCGGGCAGGGGATCGCTGCCATCAAGCGGTTCGGCGCCACCAAGCGCGTGGCATAGCGTGCATTCGGCGGCAATGGTGTCAGCGGCGATACGGGATGAAGTGGCGGTCCTGGACGAGGGTATCGCCAGTATGAATCGCATGACCGCCGGGCAGTTCACGTATTTTCGACCACACCGCGCCGTTGGCCAGCGTGACGCGCGTTTCGAGCGAGAGTGGCGCGGCGGTCGCGGTGCTGACAGTCTCGCGCTGAATGACCCGGCCGGCCGCGATCGCATCGATCAGCGGCAGGAATAGATCGAGCGACGAAACGGGCTGATCCTCGAAAATTTCGCCCGCGATCGAAAGATCGAACTTCTGGTCAGTGCGCAGCATCAATTCGAACGGACAGGCCGCCGGGACCGTCGGCGCAACCGACAGCTTCCAGACGTCGTGTCCTTCGGTCTGCTCGATCCGCGCCGAGGCAGCAATGGCCGGAACCCACTTGCGCAAGGTCGCGATCGTGGCTTGCAGGCTGGAGCGGTAAACGTCTTCGGCGACCATGAGCGTCCAGATGGATATGGGAAGAATCAGTGGATGCGTGCGGCGGCCAGGATGGCCGAACGTCTGGCATTTGCAAGTCCGGCACGGACCGACGCCTGATTAGACGGCGGTGGCCGCGCGATGGGCGACAGTCAGGTCGAAGGCGGCTGCAAGCAGCGCGCGCGTATAGTCCTCGCGCGGCGTCTCGAAGATCTGGCGCGCTGGGCCTTCCTCGACACTCTTGCCGTTCTTCATGACGATGACGTAGTTGCAGAGCGCGCGCACGACTTTGAGATCGTGGCTGATGAAGAGATAGGCAAGGCCACGCCGCTCCTGCAGTTCGCGCAGGAGGTCGACGATTTGCGCCTGCACGCTCATGTCGAGCGCGCTTGTCGGCTCGTCGAGCATGATGAACTTCGGTTCGAGCACCATCGCTCGCGCGATGGCGATGCGCTGGCGCTGCCCGCCCGAGAACTCGTGTGGATATCGGTCCATCGCCGCGGGATCCAGGCCGACTTCGCTCAACGCCTCGGCCACGCGCGAGCGGCGGTCGTCGTAGCCCATGTCGGGGCGCTGGATCAGCAGGCCTTCCTCGATGATCTCGGCCACCGAAAGGCGCGGCGACAGCGATCCGTAGGGGTCCTGGAACACGATCTGCATTTCGCGGCGCAGGGGCCGCATCTGCTGCGACGAGAGTCCGTCGATGCGGCGGCCGACGTAGGCGATCGGGCCTTTCGAGGCGACGAGGCGCATGATGGCGAGACCGAGCGTGGTCTTGCCGGAACCCGATTCGCCGACCACGCCGAGCGTCTGTCCGGCGCGCAGCTTCAGCGACAGGCCATCGACCGCCTTGACGTGATCGACGGTGCGGCGAAGCAAGCCCTTCTTGATCGGGAACCAAACTTTGAGATCGTCGGTCTCGACGACGATCGGCTTCGTATCATCGACGGACGGCGGCGCGCCCTTCGGCTCGGCGGCGATCAGGTGGCGCGTGTAGGGATGCTGCGGATTTTCGAAGATCGCGGCGGTGGGGCCCTCCTCGACGACGGCGCCGGACTTCATCACGTAGACGCGCTCGGCCATCTTGCGGACGATGCCGAGGTCGTGGGTGATGAGCAGCATGGCCATGCCCATCTCGCGCTGGAGATCGCGAAGGAGTTCGAGGATCTGCGCCTGGATCGTCACGTCGAGCGCGGTCGTCGGCTCGTCGGCGATCAACAGGTCTGGTTCGTTGGCGAGCGCCATCGCGATCATCACCCGCTGGCGCTGGCCGCCCGACAACTGATGCGGGAATGCGCCGAGCCGCTTCTCGGGCTCGCGGATGCCGACCTTCAGCAACAGCTCGAGCACGCGGGCGCGCGTGTCTGCTTCATTCATGCCACGGTGGACGCGAAGGATCTCGCCGACCTGCTTTTCGATCGTGTGCAGGGGATTGAGCGAGGTCATCGGTTCCTGGAAGATGATCGAGATCTTGTCGCCGCGGATACCCTGCATTTCCTCTTCGGTGGCAGTCAGAAGATTGCGGCCGCGGAAGAAGATCTCGCCCGAGGGATGAGACGCGGCGGGGTAGTTCAACAGCCGCAGGATCGAGAGCGCGGACACCGTTTTGCCGGACCCGGATTCGCCGACGAGTGCCACGGTCTCGCCTTTGTGGATGGTGAACGACACGCGGTCGACGGCGGTCGTCGTCTTGCCGCCCTGGCTGAAGGCGACCGACAGCTTTCGCGCGTGGAGGAGGGTCTCGGTGGATGTCATCGGGCCCTCTACTTGAATGTCTTGCGCGGGTCGAGGGCGTCGCGGACAGCCTCGCCGATGAAGATCAGAAGCGACAGCGTGACGGCGATCGAGAAGAAGCCGGCAAGGCCGAGCCACGGCGCTTCGAGATGCTTCTTGCCCTGCAGCAGGAGTTCGCCGAGCGAGGGTGAGCCGGGCGGCAGACCGAGACCGAGGAAGTCGAGCGCGGTCAGAGCCGAGATCGAGCCCGACAGCTTGAACGGCAGGAACGTCAGCGTCGCCACCATGGCGTTGGGCAAAAGGTGCTTCCACATGATCTTCGCGTCGCTGAGCCCGAGCGCGCGGGCAGCGGTGACGTATTCGAAGTTGCGTGCGCGCAGGAACTCGGCGCGCACGACGCCGACCAGCGTTACCCACTGGAATAGCAGCAGTGTGCCGAGAAGCGTCCAGAACCCGGGAACCAGCACGGACGAGATGATGAGCAATACGAACAGCGACGGGATCGAAGACCAGATCTCGAGGAAGCGCTGGAAGATGAGATCGACGCGGCCGCCGAAATAGCCTTGCACCGCGCCGGCGGTAATACCGATGATCGCGGAGAAGAACGTCAGCACGAGGCCGAACAGCACCGATATGCGGAAGCCATAGATGACGCGCGCGAGCACATCTCGGCCCTGATTGTCGAGGCCGAGCCAATTGCGGTTGCCGAAGGCTTGGTAACGTTCGAGCTTGTCGGGCGTCGCGTCGCACAAGGCCGCGTTCGATGACCACGGTGGCGGCGCGGGATAGCCGAGGCAGATGCCTTCGGCGCCCTTCCGGCCGGGATAGTCCTTGTTGATCGTCGAATACGAGTATCGAATTGGCGGCCACAGCATCCAGCCGTTCTTCTCGATCTCCTCGCTGTTGACGGGATCCTTGTAGTCGGTGACGGCGAGGAAGCCGCCGAATTTCTGCTCGGGATAGTCGACCAGCACGGGGACCAGGAGCTCGCCCTTGTATCGGACGAGCAACGGACGGTCGTTGGCGATGAACTCGGCAAACAGCGAGCCGATAAACAGAACCAGGAAGAGAACGAGGCTCCAGTAGCCGCGGCGGTTGGCCTTGAAGTTCTCCCAGCGGCGGCGATTGAGCGGTGTCAGCGTGAGCCGGCGCTCGATCTCGCCGCGCCAGGTTGCGGCGCGCGGCGGCTTCGACAGCGGCGCTGGCACACTCTCATCCTCGGTGCGGGCGTCCACGATCAGACCTCCCGGCTCTCGAAATCGATGCGCGGATCGACCATCGTATAGATGAAGTCGGAGACGAGGTTCACGATCAGGCCGAGCAGCGAGAAGATGTAAATGTTGGCGAAGACGAGCGGATAGTCGCGCTTATCGATCGCCTCGAAGGTCAAAAGGCCCAGTCCGTCGAGCGAGAAGATGGTCTCGATCAGGAGACTGCCGGAGAAAAATGCGCCGATGAAAGCGCCGGGAAAGCCGGCGATGATGAGCAGCATGGCGTTGCGGAAGATGTGTCCGTAGAGAACCTGTTTCTCGTCGAGGCCCTTGGCGCGCGCGGTCATGACGTACTGCTTCCTGATCTCGTCGAGGAACGAGTTTTTGGTCAGGAAGGTCATGGTGGTGAACGCGCCGAGCGCCATCGCGACGATCGGAAGAGCGAGGTGCCAGAAGTAGTCGATGATCTTGCCCCATAGCGAAAGGTCGGCCCAATTGTCGGACGACAGGCCACGCGAGGGGAACCACTGGAAGAACGACGAGCCGGCGAAAAGGATGAGCAAGAGCACGGCGATGAGAAAGCCGGGGATCGCATAGCCGATGACGAGCGCGCCGGAAGTCCAGGTGTCGAAGGGCTCGCCGTCACGGACGGCCTTGCGGATGCCGAGCGGGATCGAGATCAGGTAGGTGATCAGCGTCATCCACAGGCCGAGCGAGATGGATACCGGCAGCTTTTCCTTGATCAGTTCGATCACCGGCGTGTCGCGGAAGTAGCTCTTGCCGAAATCGAAGGTGAAGTAGTTCTTCATCATGATGAAGAAGCGCTCGTGGGCCGGCTTGTCGAACCCGAACTGTTTCTCGAGGCTCTTGACGAATTCGGGGTCGAGACCCTGCGCGCCGCGATATTTCGAGCCGACGCCGTCGGCCATGCCCTGGCCGGGTTGCGCCTGACCGCTGCCGCCCGAAAGCCCGTCACCCGAGCCGCCGCCGATGCGCGAGGTCATCGAGACGTCGCTGCCGGTCAATTGCGCGATCATCCGCTCGACCGGGCCGCCGGGTGCGAACTGGATGACGGCGAAGCTGATCAGCATGATGCCGATGAGCGTCGGGATGATCAGCAATATGCGCTTGAACAGATATGCGGCCATGTCGCCTCGGTGCGCCCGGTTCGCAATTGCTGCGAATCAATTGGGCTTCAGGGATTGGGCTTTGGCGGCATCATACCACCATGTGTGCACGACGCCGCGCTCATAGAGCGGTTTGGTCTCCGGCCGGCTGAACTTATTCCAGAACGCGAGGTTGTGCGCGGCTTTGTACCAGTGCGGAACCCAGTAGTACCCGGCGCGCAGCACGCGGTCGATGGCGCGTGTTGCCACCAGCAGCTCGGCGCGTGAGCGGGCGGCGACGACCTTCGAGATCAAGTCGTCGATCACCGGATCCGTGATGCCGGCGAGGTTCTGGCTGCCGTCCATGCGAGCGGCGTCCGAGCTCCAGTAGGTTTTCATTTCGATGCCGGGTGTCAGCCGCATGACATAGCGTTTGACCGTCATGTCGAAGTCGAACGATTTGACACGGCGTTCATATTGCGCGGGATCCACTTTGCGCATCGAGGCATCGAGGCCGAGCCGCTTCAGGTTCTCGACGTAGGGCCCGACGATGCGCTCGAAGCCGGCGTCGAACAGCAGGATCTCGATCTGGAACGGTTCTCCCTTGGGGTCGACGCGCTTGCCGTTGACGACCTTGAGGCCGGCCTGATCGAGCAGCGTCGCCGCTTCGCGCAAGAGTTTGCGGTCGGAGCCCGATCCGTCGGTGACGGGCGGCGAATAGGGTTCGCCGAACACGGCCTCCGGAAGCTTGCCGCGGTGCGGCTCCAGAAGTTTCAATTCCTCGGGGCTCGGCAGCCCCTTCGCCTTCATGTCGGAATTCTCGAAGAAGCTGCCGGTGCGGGTGTAGAGGCCGAAAAACAGGTTCTTGTTCGACCACTCGAAGTCGAAGGCGAGGTCGAGCGCTTTCCTGATGCGCCAGTCCTTGAACTTGTCGCGGCGGGTGTTGATGAAGAAACCCTGCGCGCCCGACGGGCTGTTGTCGGGCAGCGTCAGCCGCACGATGCGGCCGTCCTTCACGGGCGGCTTGTCGTAGCCGGTCGCCCAATGCAGCGAGGTGAACTCTTCGCGGAAATCAAACGTGCCGTTGAACAGGTTCTCCAGTTCGACATTGCGGTCGCGGAAGTACTCGTAGCGCAGTTCGTCGAAATTGAAGCGGCCGCGGTTGACCGCCAGATCCTTGGCCCAGTAGTCGTCACGGCGTTTGTAGGTGACGAACGTGCCGGGGCGATTGTCCGAGATCCGATAAGGGCCGGAACCGAGCGGCGGCTCGAGCGAGGTTTCGGCAAATGGCTTCGTCGCGTAGTAGGCTTTCGAAAGCAGCGGCAGCACTGCGACCGTCATCGGCAGGTCGCGGATGAGCTCGCCCTTGAACGTGTAGCGCACGGTCAGCGTATCGATGGCTTCGGCGGTCTCGACGTCGCGGAGCGATAGGCTGATCGAGGGGTGGCCGTCCTTCTTCAAGGTCTCGAACGAAAACACCGCGTCCGCCGCCGTGACCGGCGTGCCGTCGGCGAACTTCGCCTCGGGGCGCAGCCGGAACGTGACTGCGCGTCCGTCGGCGGCGACGTCGGCATCCTTGGCGACGAGGCCATAGACGGCATCGGGCTCGTCATGGGCGCGCACCATGAGGCTGTCGAACAGATAATCGAGACCCTGGGCGGGGTCGCCCTTGAGGATGAAGTTGTTGAAGCTGTCGAAGGTGATGCGGCCTGCGGAGCCGATCAAAGACATTCGACCACCCTTCGGCGCGGATGGGTTCACGTAGCCGAAGTGCGTGAAGTCAGCCGGATACTTCAGATCGCCGAACACAGAAAGGCCGTGCTTGGGTTCGGCGGTCGCTGGTCCCGCCAGCAGGGCGGCGGTCGCGAGCACGGCTGCCGCCACCGAGTACCGCATGATAGCGACGCGCATCACTGGCTCTTCTGCGCGGCGAGCGCCTTGGCTTTGGCGTCGTCGATCCACCACACGCGCGACAGCGATGCGGCCTGCGATGGCAGTCTCTCGGGCCGGCCAAACTTGTCCCATACCGCAAGGCGTTCGAACGGGTAATGCCATTGCGGCACGAGATAGTGGTTCCACAGCAGAACGCGGTCGAGCGCGCGGGTGGCGGCGACCAGCTCGTCGCGATCCTTGGCGAACACGACGCGGTCGATGAGCTTGTCGATGGCCGAGTTCTTGATGCCCATCACGTTGCGGCTGCCCTCGCGATCGGCGGCGGCCGAGCCCCAGTAGTTGCGTTGCTCGTTGCCGGGCGAGTGCGACTGCGCGACGGAGTGGACGATGATGTCGAAATCGTAGGTGTCGATACGGCGCTTGTACTGCGACGTATCGACGATGCGGATTGTCGCCTTGACACCGAGCTTTTCGAGCTCTTTCACGTAAGGCAGCACGATGCGCTCGAAGTCGGGCTGGACGAGCATGACCTCGGCGACGAGCGGCTCGCCCGCGGCATTGACGAGGGCGCCGCCCTTCTGCGTCCAGCCCGCCTCTTGAAACAGCTTCGCGGCGAGACCCATGTTCTTGCGGAAATCTCCGGCCGCGGCGTTGACGGGGTTCTTCCACTCCGTGGTGAAGACCTCGGCCGGGACCTCCTTCTCGATCTCCTTCAGGATCTCGAGTTCGCGCCCTTGCGGCAGACCCGACGACTTCAGTTCGGAGTTGTCGAAGAAGCTCGCGACGCGCACGTACTGGCCATAGAACAGGCTCTTGTTGGCTTCTTCGAAGTTGAAAGCGAGCGCGAACGCCTGGCGCACGCGCGGGTCTTGGAACTGCTTGCGGCGCTGATTGAAGGCGAACGCCTGCATCGGTGCGACGCGCTTGTGCGGCAGCGCTTCCTTCTTGACCATGCCCTTGGTAACGGCGTCGAAACCGTACTGCGTGTTCCAACGGTTAGCGCTGGTCTCGGGCCAGACGTCGAGCTGTCCGGATTTGAACGCTTCGAAAGCCGGGACGGCGTCACGGAAGTAGAGGAACGAAATTTCGTCGTAGTTGAACTGCCCGCGGACGGCCGGCAAATCCTTCGCCCAGTAATCCTTGACCCGCTCATAGGTAATCTGTCGGGCCGGCTCGAACGACTTGATTCTATAGGCACCGGAACCGAGCGGCATTTCGAGAGACGATTTTGCGAGGTCACGCGGTTCGCCGTTGGCGCCCTTTGCGTTCCAGAAATGCTTTGGAAGAATGGGGAGTTCGCCGACGATCATCGGCAATTCGCGATTGCCCTTGCTGTCGAAGCTGAACGTCACCTCGAGGTCGCCGGTCTTCTCCGCCTTGGATACGTTCTTGTAGTAGAGCGCGAACTGTGGATGGACGACCTTCAGCGTCTGCATGCTGAAAATGACGTCGTCCGGCGTGATCGGCTGGCCGTCGTGGAACCGGGCGCCCTGCCGCAACTTGAACGTGGCGGACGAGAAATCGTCGGGATAGCTGACCCATTCGCAGATGAGGCAATATTGGGTCGAAGGCTCGTCGGGGCTCGAAATCATCAGGCTGTCGTCGAGCAGGCCCAGTCCTTCGGCAGCGTTGCCCTGGATCGAATAGCCGTTGAGGCTGTCGAATGTCCCGATGTCGGACTGGCGAAGGACGCCGCCCTTCGGCGCGTCGGGGTTGACCCAGTCGAAATGCTTGAAGTCGGCGGCGAACTTGGGCTTGCCGACCAGCGAAAGCGCATGATGCCGAACCGGTTCGGCCGCTGCGGAAGGTGTCGCCTTCGCCGCGAGCGGCAGGGCGGCCAAAATGAGCATCGCGAGCAGGCTGAGAGCATGGCCGGCGAGGGCGCCCGTGTGCGGGCTCGTCGGAGTGGTCATCGCGTGTCGTTTCCTCCCGGAAATGGGTCTTTTCGACGGACCGGACTTTCACGCACCCTATATCCCGAGATGGGGAGGAATGCGAACGCTAGCCGGCGTTATAGGCGGCAGCACCAGATCACGGTGACCGCCCATACCACGTGGCGGTGTCGCATAAAGCATTACGACCCCGCCATCACGGTGGCAGGGTCGCAAAAAACCGCACAGGACGCGAGTTAACTCGCTGTCATTTGCCGGCTGGCAGGGGCGCCGGCGTATCGGCCATCGTGCGCAGGTATCCGAGCAGGTCGGCAATGTCGGACGCTGCCGGCAGGCCCGCGAACACCATCTTGGAGCCCGCGATGTAACCCTTGGGATTATTGACGAAATTCGCGAGACTTTCGTACGACCAATCGCCGCCCTTGGCCTTCAGCGGTTCCGAATAGCCAAAGCCCGCGACAGCTCCCTTGGCGCGGCCGACGATTCCCCAGAGGTTCGGTCCCTGGAGCGCCTTGCCGCCCTTCTCCACCGAATGGCAAGACGTACACTTCTTGAAGATATCCTTGCCGTTCTCGACGTTGGCCTTTGGCAGTGCCTCGGCAACCTTGGCGAACGAGAACCCGGCTTCGGCGGGGGCGCCGGCCGCGGCGCCACCGGCCACGGCTACGGCCGCGGGTAGCGTATAGCCGGCGGACTTGCCGTGATGGCCGTGACCAGCCAGGCGAATATCGATAAAGGTCTTCATTCCGAAGATCAGCAGCAGCGCAGCGATCACAGCGCCTGCCATCTTGGTCAGCTCGTACTGGGTCATAGAGCGGGCCTTATGTTCGGGGAGTTCGAGCGGGACGGATTGCTCTCGCAGCGAGGGTCATCAGCACGATTTGGCTCCGCCGCAAGCACTATCGAGCCCGAACTACAGGAAGTTGCCCCCCTCTTGCAACTCGACTTCGGTTCGTTCTAGTGGCTTCTGGCGAGACGAATTGTCACCCGCCACGTTTCAAGAAGCACATCGCGAGCGCCATGGCCCAGACATTGATCGTAATTCCGGCCCGCTTGCAGGCCGCGCGCCTGCCCGGAAAACCACTGGCCGATATCCACGGGACGCCGATGATCGTGCATGTGTGGCGCCGTGCGATGGCTGCAGAGGCGGGCCGGGTCGTCGTTGCAACCGACAGCGACGAGATCATCGCGGCGGTCCGCGCGGCCGGTGGCGAGGCGGTGTCGACGCGCGCCGACCACGAATCGGGCTCCGACCGCGTGTTCGAGGCCGTGAGCCGGGTCGATCCGGACGGCGATGCCGAAATCATCGTCAATCTGCAGGGTGATCTGCCGACACTCGAGCCGCGCCTCGTCACCGCTTGCCTAGCGCCGCTACGCAACAAGGGGCCGTCGATCGCCACCCTCGCGGCAGAGATTACCGATCACGAAGAACGGAACAACAGCAACGTCGTCAAGGTCGTTGGAACCGCGGTACCGGGCGTCTCCGATCAGCTCCGCGCGCTTTATTTCACGCGTGCCACCGCTCCCTTCGGCGACGGCCCGCTCTACCATCACATCGGCATCTACGCCTATCGCCGCAGCGCGCTCGAACGCTTCGTGTCGCTGAAGCCGTCACTTCTCGAACGGCGCGAGCGGTTGGAGCAGTTGCGCGCCCTCGAGGATGGAATGCGCATCGACGTGGCCATCGTTGACACTGTTCCGCTCGGTGTCGATACTCCCGCCGATCTCGAACGCGCCCGGAAGATTATTGGGTCCGACGGCCGCGCGCAGTCGTGACCACTGCCGAACCACGCTTGCACCGCGTGCGCGCGAGCGCGATCAAAACGCGCGCCCAGCACCAGATTTGTCGAAACCGTCACGCCAAACCAACCGATCGGCCTTCTCCATGCCCACTAGAACTCGCGCGTCGAACGCCACGACCGATCGTGGCGCGCCCTCCAGCACAGCCGCCCGCAGGGGATCGATCGGTTATCAGGGCGAGCCGGGTGCCAATTCGCATATGGCCTGCGCCGAGGCGTTCCCAAACATGGAGCCGCGCGCCTATCCGACGTTCGAGGACGCGCTCGCCGGCGTGAAGTCCGGCGAGGTCGATCTCGCCATGATCCCGATCGAAAACTCGGTCGCGGGCCGCGTCGCCGACATCCACCATCTACTGCCGGCCGCCGACCTCTATATCGTCGGGGAGCACTTCCTGCGCGTGCGCCATCAGTTGATGGCCATTCCGGGCGCGTCGCTCGGTACCGTCAAGCGCGTCCTGTCGCATACGCAGGCGTTGGGCCAGTGCCGCAACACGCTGCGTAAGCTCGGCATCAAGCCGATACCGGAGGCCGACACGGCAGGCTCCGCACGCATGGTGTCGGAGGCGAGGGATCCAGCCGTTGGTGCCATCGCATCTCGTCTCGCCGCCGAGATTTATGGTCTTGAGATCCTGGCGACCGACGTCGAGGACGAGGCGCACAACACCACGCGGTTCGTCGTGCTCGCGTCGGAGCCCGATGACGCCGAGCCAGAAGACGGCGCGGTCATCACCACCTTCATCTTCCGCGTGCGCAACGTGCCGGCTGCGCTCTACAAGGCGCTCGGCGGGTTTGCGACCAATAGCGTCAACATGACCAAGCTCGAGAGCTACCAGACCGAGGGCACATTCAACGCGACGATGTTTTTCGCCGACATCGAAGGCCATCCCGCCGATCGCGCGGTACGCCTCGCGCTCGAGGAGTTGTCGTTCTTCTCGGCCGAGCACCGTATTCTCGGCACGTATCCGGCGAGTACCTATCGCCGCGAGGCGGCGGAGCGCGCGGCGGGGCCGGGCGGCGTGCGAAGTTAGCAGTCGGGCAGGCGCTGGGCGCGATCGGTTCGGGAGCGAGGTAGACATGCGGCTCAGAGGCAAGATCGCAATCGTCACAGGCGCGGGCTCGGGCTTCGGACGCGGCATCGCGGAAGCCTACGCGCGCGAGGGCGCCAAGGTCGTGCTCGCTGATCTCGATGGCGATGCGGCGCTGCGCGCGGCGCGTGAGATCGGTGGCGGGGCGATCGCGACGCGCACCGACGTGACGCAGAGCGCGGACGTCACGGCGATGATCGGAACCGCGGTCGACGTGCTCGGTGGCGTCGACATCCTCGTCAACAACGCCGGCTTCACGCACAAGAACCAATCGCTGATGACCGTGACCGAAGTCGAGTTCGACCGCATCTACGCGGTCAACGTGAAGGCGATCTACCTGACCACGCTGGCGGTGGTGCCGGTGATGGAGGCGCGCGGCGGCGGCGTCATCATCAACACTGCGTCCACGGCGGGCGTCAGGCCACGGCCGGGTTTGACCTGGTACAACGGCTCGAAGGGCGCGGCTCTCGTGCTGACCAAATCGATGGCGGCGGAACTCGCGCCTAGGAAAATCCGCGTCTGCGCCATCAATCCCGTCATAGGCGAGACGGCGATGCTCGAGCAGTTCATGGGCGTTCCCGACACGCCCGAAAACCGCGCGCGGTTCGTTTCGACGATTCCGCTCGGCCGCATGTCGAAGCCGAGCGACATCGCCAACGCGGCGCTGTTCCTCGCCGATCCGGCCAGCGAGTTCCTGACCGGGATCTCGATCGACGTCGACGGCGGCCGCTGCATCTGAGCGCCGTCAACTGCGAGAGCGGCCCGCGGCGGGTAGCTGCAGCACCTGACCGGGCTGAAGGGTGAGCGACTTGAGCTTGTTCGTGTCCATCAGCGCCGAGACCGAGACGCCGTGGCGGCGCGACAAGCCGTAGAGCGTATCACCGGGCTGCACGACGATGCTGCCGCGCGGAAGATGTACGGGCGCGTACGGCGTAGCGACGGGCGGCTGATAGGGCGCTGCGGCATGCTGCTGGTATGACAAGTAAGGCTGTGCCGCCGCTTGAGGCGGATAGGGGGACGGCTGCGCGGCGGAATAGGGCAAGGGCTGCGGTCTACCGCCACCGTCGTAAACCCGGTTCGGCGAGCCGTTCCAGGTGTAGACCTGCGCCGGAGGCTCGACAGGCCGGCCCAGTGCACTCTTCATGTTCGGTGCAGGCTGCGGAGCGGGGCGGACGGCCGGGCGCGGCTGCGGGACAGGCTGGCTGTCCACCGCGAGGCGCGAACTCGACGAACAACCGCCGAGTGCGACGACGATGGCCAGACAAAAGCATAAGCCGAAAATGGCTTGGGGTGGTGTCGAAGGGGCAATATTGGACATGGGCGGAATCCTCGACGCAAACTTCGCGCGCGCTTGACGCGAACAGCAACAGCCCGCCATTAAGCGCATGTTTACGTTAACAAGCGCTGACCACGTCTGCCGGCCGCTGGAAAAAGTCGCGCGCGGTCGAGGAAAATCGTGAAGCGCGCGGGAGCCGGAAGGGGAGCGACGTTTGGCGTCGACACTGTTCAAGGTCGTGATCGCGCTGGCCGGGCTATATGCGCTCGTGGTCGGGGCGACCTACTATTTGCAGCGCAAGCTTTTGTATTTTCCCGATACGCGCCGGACGCCGCCGGACAGCCTCGGACTGACCGGCGTGCAGGAGATCGCACTGCGCTCACCCGACGGCGAAACAATCGTCGCGTGGTTTGCGGCGGCGGCACCAGGCCAGCCGACGCTGCTTTATTTTCACGGCAATGCAGGTTCCCTGGCAAATCGCTCAGAGCGCTTCGCGAAGTACATCGCGCGGGGCCGCGGCGTGCTGATGATGACGTATCGGGGCTACGGGGGATCGACCGGGCAGCCGTCCGAGAAGGCCAACGTGGCCGACGCGATGCTGGCCTATGAACGGCTGCGCGGCATGGGCGTCGCCGCGTCCGACATCATCGTCTATGGCGAGTCGCTCGGCACTGGCATCGCGATCCAGGTCGCGGCACGGCACGAGGTCGGCGGCGTGGTGCTCGACGCGCCCTACACGTCGATCGTGGATGTCGCCGAGGCGGTTTATCCGATCCTGCCATCACGCTGGTTGATGACCGACCGCTACGAAACGCTGCGGCATCTGCCAGGCGTCAGTGCGCCGATTCTGATAATCCATGGCGAGGCCGATCGCGTCATCCCCGTCGACATGGGCCGCGCTGTTGCCGCATCTGCACGCGCGCCGGCGGAACTCATGACGTTTCCCGGTGCGGGGCACTCGGACCACTATCTGTTTGGATCGTTCGACGCCGTTAATGCTTGGATCGACCGGTTGCGAACACACGGACGCGGCAGCAGGGGTCGCGAACAGCGGTAGTGGCTGCACGCGCCGATCGCGATCACGTGTTTGGTCAAACGAAAAACGGCCCGTGGTGCGCACGGGCCGTCTTTAATGTCTCGAAGATCGTGTGACCAGAGATCAGCGGCCGCCGAAGCCGCCGCCGCCAAATCCACCGCCACCGCCGCCACCAAAGCCGCCGCCCGTGCCGCCGCCGAAGCCGCCGCCCGTACCACCGCCGGCGCCACCGCGTGCACCACCGGCGCCGCCAGCACCCGGACCGCCACGGCCTGGACCCTTGGCGCCGCGCGCGGGTGCCGCCGGTTTGCCGGGGAGCAGACCTTCACGCTGCAGCTTCTTGCGGGCGAGCTTACGGGCGCGGCGCACGGCCTCCGCCTTCTCGCGGGCCTTCTTCTCGCTCGGCTTCTCGAAATAATTGCGGAGCTTCATCTCCCGGAAGATGCCCTCGCGCTGCATCTTCTTCTTGAGCGCTTTCAGCGCCTGATCGACATTGTTGTCACGAACGAGAACCTGCACGCGTTGCTATCCCTTTGTGCTGGCTTGATTAATAATGATAAGGCGCTTCCATGGAGCCGCGTTTGGCAACCCGGAACCGCCTGAGATTTGGCGTGTCTTTACCAGACCGACCTACGCTTGTCCATGCCCGGCGGCGATCAGCTTGGGCCGGACGCCCGAGGTTGTGGATCGCTTAGCCCGATTGTGGGCCGAGCAGACGGTTGACGTGGCCCATCTTGCGGCCCGGACGCGCCTCCCGCTTGCCGTAGTGATGGAAATGGGCGCCGGGCTCGGCCGCGATCTTCGGCCAGGCATGAATATCGTCGCCGATCAGGTTCAGCATTTCGACGGCCGGGGCTTTGCGGCCGGTGGAGCCGAGCGGCCACCCCGCGACTGCGCGAATATGCTGCTCGAACTGGCAGGTTTCGGCGCCGTCCATGGTCCAGTGACCAGAATTGTGAACGCGCGGCGCGATCTCGTTGACCAGGATCGAGTCGGAGTTTCCCGGCGGCATGGCGAAAAACTCGATAGCGAAGACGCCGACGTAGTCGAGATTCGCGGCAATACGGCGGGCGATGTCGATGGCGTGCGCCGAGGTGTCGGGTCCGATGCGTGCGGGCGCCAGCGAACGGTGCAGGATGTGGTTGCGATGTTCGTTTTCGGTGAGGTCGAAAGCACGGAACTCGCCGTCGACGCCGCGCGCCGCGACAATCGAGACCTCGATGTCGAAGCCGACGAAACTTTCGAGAATTGCAGGCTGGCCGCCGATCGCGTCCCACGCGGCGGCCGCATCGGCGCGCGCGAGGATCTTGACTTGCCCCTTGCCGTCGTAGCCGAAGCGGCGGGTCTTGAGCACGCAGGGAACCGGAAAACCATTGTCGAGCGCGGCCAGGAGGGCTTCGCGACTGGCGATATCGGCGAAGTCGGCGGTACCGGCGCCAAGTTCGCGCGCAAGGATTTTCTCGTTGAGACGGTCCTGTGCGCAAGCCAAAGCCTTCGCGCCGGGCCGAACCGGGACGTGCTGAGACAACAACTCGACCGTTGTCAGCGGAATATTCTCGAATTCGTAGGTCGCGACGTCGATCGACCGCGCGAAGTCGGCGAGCGCGTCGCGGTCGTCATAGGCGGCGCGGATGTGCCGTGCCGCAACGTCGAATGCAGGGCTGTCGGCCTCCGGTGCGAAGACGTGGACCTTCAACCCAAGGCGAGCGGCGGCGAGCGCGAGCATGCGACCGAGTTGTCCGCCGCCAAGGATTCCGATGGTGGAGCCGGGAGGAAAGGCGGTCATGGGCTCTATTCGTCCTTCGGCGTCTCGGCCACCGCGGCGGTTTGGCGCGCCCGCCACGCATCGAGACGCTCGGCCAGCGCCGGATCGTTGAGGGCGAGAATGCCGGCAGCGAGCAAGCCCGCGTTCGCCGCGCCGGCTTCGCCGATGGCGAGGGTGCCGACCGGAACACCCGGCGGCATTTGCACGATCGAATAGAGGCTGTCCTGCCCCGCCAGGGCCTTCGAGACGACCGGCACGCCGAGCACCGGCAGCGGTGTCATCGCGGCGACCATACCGGGAAGGTGCGCCGCTCCGCCGGCGCCGGCGATGATGACCTTGATGCCTTGATCGCGCGCGCCGCGGGCGAACGAATAGAGACGTTCAGGGGTGCGGTGGGCCGAAACGATGCGGCTTTCGTAGGCGACGCCGAGGTCGTCGAGCATCGCGGCCGCGCGCTTCATCGTGGGCCAATCGGATTGGCTGCCCATGACGATGGCGACGAGGGGTTTCTTGTCCCCGGACTTGGCGTTGGCCATTGATCTCTCCCGGCCGGGTTCGAACCGGCCCATGACCGGGACGCAGAGCGGCCCGGCGGTCAAGCGGAAGACGGCGTGTCTAGAGGACCGCCGCGCCGGACGCAAGGGGGGCGTCCGGCTCGAGACCCGGATCGGCCGCAAGTCCTTCCACGGCGCCGATCTTGAAACCGTGCGATCAGCCCTTCACCTGGGCCGGGTCCATCCAGAAGATCTCCCAGATGTGGCCGTCGAGGTCATTGAAGCTCCGCTGGTACATGAAGCCATAGTCCTGCGGGGGGCCGTTCGGCGTCGCGCCGGCGCCGATCGCCGTTTCGTAGACGGCATCGACTTCGGCGCGGCTGTCCATCGACAGCGCGGTCAACACTTCGGTGGTCTTGGTTGCGTCGGCGATGGCCTTGGGCGTGAAGTCCTTGAAGCGGGCCTCGGTCAGCAGCATCGAGTAGATGTGGTCCGAGATAACCATGCAGGCGGCGGTAAGGTCGGTGAACTGCGGATTGAACGTGAAGCCCAGAGCTGAGAAGAACGCCTTGGACTTGTCGAGATCCTTCACCGGAAGGTTGACGAAAATCTTGGTCCCCATTGCGATGGCTCCTGGCTTGATGCTGAGTCAGTCTATTGGAATGATATTTCGAGGACGCAGCCAAGTGACGGGTTCCGACATCCTGACGCCGCTCGCGGCAATTTTTGTGCTCGTTGTCCAGGCGGGCGGTGTCCAGGCCGGCGGTGCGGCGCGGGCCGCCGAGCCGCCTCGGCTTTCGCTGCCGATTGCGTGCGAGCCGGGGCGGACCTGTTTCGTGCAGAACCACGTCGACCTCGATCCGGGCCCAGGCACGCGAGATTTCGCTTGTGAGGCTGCGACTTACGACGGGCACAAGGGTGTCGATTTCAGGCTCCTGTCGGCGGCGGTCGCGGTCGAAAATAGCGTTGCGGTCCAGGCGGCGGCGCCCGGCAAGGTCAAGGGGACGCGTGACGGCATGGCCGATCAGTTCGCCCGCGAGGGCGGCGGGTTGGCCGGACGCGAATGCGGCAACGGCGTCGTCGTCGATCACGGCGGCGGTTGGGAAACCCAATATTGCCATATGCGGCGCGGCTCGGTCGCGGTGCGCACCGGACAGCAGGTTTCGCGCGGCGAACGTCTCGGCGATGTCGGCTATTCGGGCTTCGCGGATTTCGCGCATCTGCATTTCGAGGTGCGGAAGGACGGTGATTTCGTCGATCCGTTCTCGATGCTGGGCGCGGGGGCGGCGTGCCTGCGCGATGGTGCGACGGCGACGGGATTGTGGGAGGAAGCAGCGGCACGTGCCTTTCCATACCGTCGCGGACAATTCATCGAGAGCGGCTTTGCCTCCGCGATTCCGAATACGCTCGCGCTGGAGCAGGGTGCGGCCAAACTCTCCGCCGCCGGACCGGAGGGCGATGGCCTCATTTTCTATGCCCGGGTGATGAATGCGCGGGCGGGAGATCGCATCAGGCTCAGGGTCACCGGCCCGGCGGGATTCGCCACGGATGTGACGAGCGAGCCGTTCGACCGCAACAAGGCCATCGCGGTGCAGGCGGCGGGGAAGAAGCGCACGAGGCCGCGCTGGGCTTCGGGATCATACGACGGTATCGCGGATCTGTTGCGCGGCGATGCCGTGGTGGACACGGTGCGCGGCCGCTTCGAGATGCCGTGAGACGCGGATCAGCCTCCGGGCGTTTCTGTCCCCGTCAAGCGCTCCAGCAGCCGAGAGCGGCGCGCCGGCTTCTCGGCTGGCGGCGATGTTTCCGCGGCCGGAGGTTCGACCGAGGCAACGGTATCGGACCCGATGTTTGTTCCGTGCCCATTCCCGTTGGCCCCGTTCCCGGTACCAATGTCGGTGGAACGCGATCCGATTGACGAGACCGCTGCGGGGCGAGCCGTTGATGTGGCCACAGCCTCAGGGGCGCCGCTGACGACGCGCGGACGCGGCTCGTTGATCCGGTCGGTCAGCGAACGGCGCTGCGGCTCCTCGTATGCCGTCCGGCGCGGATCGACCGATGCCGGCACCGTGCCCGCGCCGAGGCGGCGCATCTCGTCGCGGAAGTGGGCGGCCTGTCGTGCCAGACGCTCGTTGGTGCCGGCGATCTCCGTGCGCAGGCTTTGAATGGTGACGACTTGCGTCTCGTTCTCGGCCTGCAATGACGCGAGCCGGGCCTTCATCGCGATCTTGCTGTCTTTCGCCTGTCCGCGTTCGTCCGTTTCACCGGCTTCGAACGTGGCGAGCGCGGCCTTGAGGCGGGCGATTTCAGCGGCCTGATCGCGCGTCTCGGATTTCAGTGCGCGCAGTTCGGATTCGATCGCCGATCCAGATTGTGACGGAGAAGCGTTCGCGGAGGCCTGCGCCGAACGCAAGGCACCTTCGGCGTCGCTCAAATCGCTGCGCAGCCGCACGAGCTCGCTGTCTGCCGCGCCGATCTCTACCGATGATCCGACGCTGGTCCGCAGTGCGACGCCATCTGCCGCGATGCCCGCACGGACCAGCAGCGTTTGCAGGCGGGTGATGAGGCTCGCCTGATCGCGGGTCTTCGCGCGCAACGCCTCGATTTCAGAACGCAGCGCGACCTCGCCGTCGAATCGCGAGTCGCCGAGGCCCTCGCGGTTGCGGGCGACCCGGGTGGTGATCGCCGCATTGAGGCGGTGGATCTCGTCGCGCTGCTGGGTGTTGATTTGAGTCGCTTCGTCGAGCGCGCGGCCTTGCTTGTCGGCGGACTGGGTGAGTATCGAGATCTCCCGGTCGCGCTGGAAAAGCAGCTTCTTGGCTTCGGCCAGCCGGTGCTCGACCTTAGGCAGGCGGTCCATGACGGTATGCTCGAGCACGCGGCGCGCGTTCTCGTATTCGTCGAGATTGGTCTTGAGTTTGCCGATCTCGCCTTCGAGGCCGCTGATCATGGCGTCGCGGCGGTTGATCTCGACCGACTGCCGCGCGGCATCGAGCGATGCGTTCTCGAGTTTGCGCTCGAACTCATGCAGCTGGATCGCATACTCGGCGCGAATGCGGTCCTTGTCGGCGCGGATCTCGGCTTCCGTAAGCGGCATCGACCGCTTGATTTCGTCGGTGGTCAGCCTCACCGCGCGGCGGCGGTAGGCCGGTGCAACCAGAAGCGCGATCAGCACCGCAGCCAGGAAGCCGAGCGAGACGAGCATTACCGAGAGGATATTGATCACCGACGCGCTCCGCGGCTGGGCTTGGCGGGCGTCATAGCGCAGATGGAAAGGTGCGAATTCGCAGCACCGCGGTGCCGGGCGCGCGGGCCAGGGCTGTCCGGAAGCGAGGCCGGCAGATCAAACGGGGTCAAATGCCGCTCGCGCACTCGTTCCTCTCGGCGAAAGGGATCGCCATCTTCGACCCGTTAAGTCCGGCCCCATCGACAGGTCCGTATTGAATGCGCGGACGCCAAATCGGCCATGATCGGCTCGATCTGGGCGACCGCGTCAGTACCAAGACGGCTGCCGCCGACTCAGAACGGGTTCCACGTCGGCTTCCGCGTATACTTCAAATATCCGACGTTGGCACCCAGCCGCAAACCGACGCCGGACCGGATGGGCGCCAGCACCACGTCGTCGTGCTTCTGGAATTGCACCCCGACGCCGCCGACAAGATACGCCGAGCCCTGAACGCCGCCAAATCTATTGTAGATGTCGGCCGGATCACGAAGGTTGTAGACCAGCACCATGGTCTTCGAACCTTCGGCTCCAAAGTCATAACCCAGCGACGGGCCTTGCCAGTAGACCGGGTATTCGCCCGCGTCCTTGGTGTAGAGGCGGCCCTCGCCGTAGCGCAGGCCGGCGACGATCGCGCCACCGGCATCCTCTCCGAGGATGTAGCCGTTCGGGCGCCCGGCTTTCTGGAAGACGTACTCGACCGCGCTGGCGAGGCCTTGACTGACCGAGCCGAAAAAGCCGTGCCCGGCGCGCATGATTTCGCCTTCGCTGTACGTACCGCCCCGCCGTGGCCCGCCATCGTATCGGTCGCCGCGGCCGTCATCGTAGCGGTCACTGTCGCGATAGTCGCCGCCGCGCGGAGGGGCATAGGGTTCGCCGTACTGCTGACCGGACGAACGCGGCGCGTCATAGCCACTGTTGCGGGGCGGGCTATAGGCATCGCCGCCGCTGCGGGACGGCGCCGAATTGCGATCGTCGCGCTGGTAGGTGTCCGGAGGTGGGGTGTACGCGTCGTTGTTGCCGCGAGGGCGATAGACACCGTCAGCGCCCGGGCTTGCACCACCGGCCGAACTGTCAGGCTCTCCAGATTGCACCGGGCGGTAGACGCTGCCGCTGCCATAGGTGTTTTGAGACTGCTCGGTGCCGCCGCCAGCCTCGCGGTTCTGCCAAGGCAAACGATCCTGGGCCGCCGCGGTAGTTGCGACGAGGGCCGCGATCACCGTGGCTGCCAGACCACGGACGGCTGCGTGGGAGATGAATTCGAGCGACCGCATCGGTCATTCCATCCGCTGTTGGGCCCGGGCGCGTCGCCGCGGGCAAAGAGAATCACGCATACGATCTGGTCAAAAAGTATCGCGGAAGTATGGCTGAGGGGTGGCGCAAAAAACGCTCCGGGCGCTAGCCTGGCGGCTGTCCCCAGGCAATGAACGGCGGATTCCCGTAGTTGGTCGCACCCGAGCCATAGCCGAGCCGCTGCCCGTCGCGCGTCAGCACGACGCCGCCAGCGGCTTCCACGATCGCCTGACCGGCGGCGGTGTCCCACTCGCTCGTTGGGCCGGGCTGCGGGTAGACGTCGCCATCTCCGCGTGCGAGCAGGCAGAATTTGTAGGACGATCCAGCCATGCGGCGCCCCGCCACCGGTCGGCCGCTGAGCCACGTTTCGACTGGCTCGGCCGGGCGCCACGGGCTCATCAGCGCGACGAGGCCGTCCGGCGGCGGCGTGCGTACCGAAATCGGCGTCCAGGCCAGTGCCGCGAAGTCCGGGGACGCAACGGCAGCGGCCTCCATGTCGACATGCGCCATCATGGCCTGCCCTGGCCCGAGCGCGACATAGAGTTCGCCGCGCGCCGGGGCGAGGATCATGCCGAAGACGGGATGGCCATCGCGGACGAGAGCGACGTTGACCGTGTAGTCGGGCGACCCTTCGACGAAATCGCGGGTGCCATCGAGAGGATCGACGAGGAAATACGTCTCGGCCGGTGGCGGCAGTCCGCCAGCGGCGGCGGCTTCTTCGGCGACGACCGGCGTATCGGGGGCGATCACCGCGAGCGCCCCGACAACTATTTTCTCGGCTTCGCGGTCGGCGGCGGTGACGGGCGAGCGGTCGGCCTTGCGTTCGACGGCAACGCCGCGGCGCTGATAGTCGATCTCGATGCGCCCGGCCGCGAGGATAGGAGCCAGAAGTGCGGTGGCCAGACCGCGCGGCGCGAGGGCGCGGGGATTGCCTGCGTAGTGAAAGGTGCCGCGCATGGGAAGAACGACTCCACGGATTGATTCGTTGGTCAGTCTAAGCTCGAAAGGTCCGCCGACGTGGCCGCAATAGCGCAAGTCCGGAGCAAAAGCATCGTCACGCAATATGGACGTGATCGGCCTTTGCAACCCGAAGCGGGCGCGTGTATCTCTGTGGACAACTGATTTGCAAGCGGCCCCTGTTTGGCTCGCGTGGGCACCGATGTGCCCGAGCCGCCGCACGCTCGTACCTGAAAGCGCTCGCGCACCGCGAGCCACACGAGACCTGAGGGGCACACCATGAACCAGCGCATACAACCGTCCGATCTCGAACTCGCGGCGTTGATCTCGAGCAAAATCTGTCATGACGTCATCGGTCCGGTGGGCGCGATCTACAATGGTCTCGAAATTCTCGACGAAGACGACGACCAGGAAGCGAAGAACTATGCGCTCGACGTAATCCGAAACGTCACCGAGCAGGCTTCGGCAAGGTTGCAATTCGCCCGGTTCGCGTTCGGTGCTGCGGGCTCGGCCGGCGCGATGATCGACCTCGGCACGGCTGAGCAGATCTCGCGCGGGTTCGTCGGTAACGGCAAGCACAAGCTCAGCTGGCGCGGCATTCCGGGCTACATGGGCAAGGACAAGGTCAAGCTCCTGCTCAACCTCGTGGCGAGCGCTATAACGGCGCTTCCGCGCGGCGGCGATATCGAAGTCGGCATGGCGGGGACGCTGGAAAACCCGAGCTTCCTCATCCGCTGCCGCGGCACGGGCGCGCGTCCGCCGCAATACCTCACCGACTTCGTCGCCGGCAGTTCACCGCCCGCGCTCGATGCAATGACGATCCAGGCCTACTACACATGGCGGCTGGCCGGCACCGCTGGAATGCGGATCGAGATCCTCAAGGATCAGGCCGACATCCTGTTGTCCGCCAAGCCGAGCTGACGTCGCGCAACGTCGCGCGCGATCGTTCGTTCATATGGAGCATGCTCGAGCCGGCCGCAGACGCACTAAGCGTTAACGGCCGGTTAACCACGTCACAGCACTATGCGATCTACGCTCGGCGCTCCGTTCGCCGGGCGGCTCGCGGTCCAGCGGGTCGCGCGCCAGCTCTTTTCTTTGATTTGGGGCAGTCCACATGAAGATCTGTCTGGTCGTCGACGACGCGAGCGTGATCCGCAAGATCGCGCGGCACATCATCGAGAGCATGCGCTATACCGTGGACGAGGCCGAGACTGCGCAACAGGCCCTCGAAGCATGCCGGAACGAGATGCCCGACCTGATCCTTCTTGACTGGCAGATGCCGGGCTCGAGCGCGATCGAGACAATTTCGGCGATCCGGGCCATTCGAAGCGATCGACGTCCGGTGATCATCTACTGCACGACGGAATACGACAGCGTCGACATCAGCCGCGCTTTCGCCGCCGGCGCCGACACGTTCCTCATGAAGCCTTTCGACCGCCAGAGCATCGACACGAAGCTGAGCGAGATCTACGCGGGCGTTTGATCGCCGCCTCAGCGCAGCGGCGCGGGGATGGCATTGAGATCGAGCGGCTGTTGTTGCGGCTGCGCGGTCGCCTGCTTGTTGGTGGCCTGTTCCGAGTCGGCAGCGATGGATGATCCGGGCGCGACGCTGAGCTCCTCGGCGGCCTGATGTGGGGCCAGGAAAATACGTCCCGGCGCCAGCTTTTCGAAGAAACCGACGGCCTTGAGACGGCGCAAGATCGAACTCTTGACGGCCGCAAGGTGCATCGTGACGCCGCCGCCCTGCAGGCGGGACTTCAGCGACTCGAGCGTTTCAAGCGCGCTGGCATCGATCATGTTGACGGAGCTGCACACCAGCACGAAATGCTGCACCTTCGGGTGGTCGGCAATGTAGCGCAGCACGAAGTCTTCAAGGTGCGCGGCATTGGCGAAATAGAGGCTCATGTCTAGCCGCAGCATCAGGATGTTGTCGTAGGTCGTCACCTCGTGGAACCGCGCGTCGCGGAACAGCATCGAATTTCCGAGCCGGCCGATGATCACCAGTGCCGGCTGGCTGGTGCGCCACAGGAAGAACACGCACGACATTGCAATGCCGACGAGGATGCCCTCTTCGACACCAACCAGCAGTACGGCGACGAACGTGCCGATGAAGCTCACCGCATCGAGCTTCATGTAGCGCCACATGTGAACGACGGGGTGGAAGTCGATGAGGCTCGACACCGCAACGACGATGATCGCGGCGAGCGCGGCCTTCGGCAGAAAGTAGAGCGCCGGAGTCAGCACCAGCAGCGTGACCACGATGAAGGCGACAGTGATGAGGCCGGAGAGCTGCGTCTGAGCGCCCGACGAGAAATTGACGACCGAGCGCGAGAAGCTGCCGGCGACCGGATAGCCGCCGGTCAACGCGGACGCGACATTTGCGGCGCCCATGGCCAAGAGCTCCTGGTCGGGCACGATCTTCTGACGGCGCTTGGCCGCCAGCGTGCGCGCCACCGAGACGGTTTCGAGGAACCCGACGACGGCGATCAGGAAGGCGCCGACCAACAGTTTCTCGACCACGGAGAGGTCGAGTGGCGGAAGCGTGAAGCTCGGCAGGCCCTGCGGAATCTCGCCGACGATCTGTACGCCCTTGCTGGCGAGATCGTAATACCAGACCGTCGTCGTCGACACGATGACCAGCACCAAAGGCATCGCCTTGGGCAGGATATCTGCCCAGAAGTCATCGAGCAGTCCGGCGCGTTTCAGCGTCGCGCCGATCCAGTTGCGTCCGAACAGCAGCAGGAGCGCGCCCACCGCGATGGTCAGCGTCGGAATGTGGATGGTGTCGATCTTTTGGACCGCCTGCCACAAAATGATGGGAATGAATTCACTGCGCTCGATCTCGATCCCCAGCAGATGCTTGAACTGGCTGAAGCCGATGATGAGCGCCGCCGCGCTGGTGAATCCGGCAATGACGGGATGACTGAGGAAGTTGGTGAACGATCCGGCCTTGAGTGCGCCGAGCGCGAGCAGGAAGACGCCGCTCAGGAACGACAGCATCAGGGCATAGCCGATGTATTCCGGGCTCCGCGGCGCCGCCATCGGCATGAGCGTGCTCGACACCATCAACGACACGATCGCGACCGGGCCGACACCCAGCGACCGGCTGGTACCGAAGATGGCGTAGACGATCAGCGGCATGATGCTGGCGTAAAGGCCCATCTCTGGCGGTAGGCCCGCCAGCAGCGCGTAAGCCATGGCCTGCGGAATGAGCATGATGGCGACGATCGTGCCAGCGGTGAGGTCGCTCGACAGATCCTCGCGATTGTATTTCGGCAACCAACACAGAATCGGCGCGTAAAGCTGCGACTTTGGGTCATCAGCTAGGCATTTAAGCTTATCAGCCAAGAGCTTGGCAGGCGCCGCCGCCACCGATTTCACGGTGGTCTTTTCCGGCAGGTCCCGCCCCTGCGTGCCGTCCATGTCCGTCCTCGCTGCCTGCGTGCGCCTTACGGCGTGACCGCCCTGCTCCCACGCGGCTGGATACCGTCCGCTATCACGATGGCCGGGGGAGCAAATTAGAAACTATGAATATGTTTATAGGTCCTACAACGCGTCACGTTGACTGCTTGGCCGTTCAGAGGCTTATCGGTGCGATCTGAACACAGGTCTCGGCCACAGGCTGGCGGACTGAAAATCAGGTTTCCCGGGGAAAGTGGGGACCCACGCGCCAACTCCGGTTGTCCACAGATTGATCGCGTGGCTTGCCGGCGCCGATCCGTCTAACGTCGCGGATGGCCGGAACGAGGGCTGGAGTACCGGGAGAGCCGATCGGGTGTTGCGGATCGAGAACCTGAAAGCAGGCGATTTACCGCCGCTGTCGTTCAAGCTCGCGGATGGCGAGTGCCTGGCGGTCGACGGACCGTCGGGAGCGGGGAAGTCGCGCCTGTTGCGCGCCATCGCCGACCTCGATCCGGCGGCCGGGCACGTGTTCCTCGACGGAGCCGAGCGCCGCGAAATGCCGGGGAATGCCTGGCGCTCACTGGTCCGGTACGTCAGTGCTGAGCCGGCGTGGTGGACCGAAACCGCGCGCGAGGCGCTTCCCGAGACGGTCGCGCCAGACCGCGTCCGGCGTCTCTGCGACGCGCTGGGTTTCGATGCCGCGACGCTCGACCGTCCCTTGAGCCAGGCGTCGACGGGCGAAAGGCAGCGCATGGCGTTGGTGCGGGCGCTGGTCGACGACCCGCGCGTGCTGCTGCTCGACGAGCCGACGGCCGCACTCGATTCCGCAACCGCCGCGCTGGTCGAAGAACTCATCCGATACCAGATGCTGTCAGGCCGGCTGGTGATCCTCGTCACTCATGATACCCCGATGGCGGACCGGCTGTCGGCCATGCGGCTCGAATTGGCTCCGCCTCGCCCGCTTCCGCAGCGAGATACCTCCGTGCCGCGCGGGCCATTCGCGGGGCACGCGGCATGAACGCGCCCGCACTGACCACGCTCGACCTCGCGATCGCTGCCAGCCTGCTGCTGCTCAACGTGGCGGTGTCATGGGGTTTTCGGCTCGGGCTCGAGAAGCGGCTCGCGGTGGCGGCGTTGCGCATGGTCGTGCAGCTCGCGCTCGCCGGGTGGCTGTTGCAGATCCTGTTCCAGCAGACGTCGCCCGTGTGGACCGCCGCGATGGCGCTGGTGATGGCGGCGGCCGCGGCGCATGAGGTGGTCACGCGACAGCGCCGTCGGTTCGCGGGCGTTGCACCCTACGCTGTCGGCATGGGTACGCTGCTGTTCGTCGGTACGGCTTTCACGGTCATCGCGGTCGGGGGATTGATCGGCGCTGAGCCGTGGACGTCGCCGCGGTTCTTCCTGCCAGTGCTGGGCATGGTGCTCGGCAATGCAATGACCGGCGTGAGCCTCGTGCTCGATGCGGTGACGGCCGCCGCCGAGCGCGAGCGCGGCAGCATCGAGGCGCGGCTAGCGCTGGGCGCGACGCGGTTTCAGGCCTTTGATAGCGTGTTGCGTCGCGGCCTTGAAACCGGGCTGATGCCGATCCTCAACGCCATGGCCGTCGCGGGCGTGGTGTCGCTTCCCGGTATGATGACGGGCCAAATTCTCGCTGGCGCCGATCCGCTGGAGGCGGCGAAATATCAGATGCTGATCCTGTTCGTAATCGGCGCTGCGACAGCATTGAGTGTCGTGCT
This sequence comes from Hyphomicrobium sp., assembly GCA_022843145.1. Classification (GTDB taxonomy): domain Bacteria; phylum Pseudomonadota; class Alphaproteobacteria; order Rhizobiales; family Hyphomicrobiaceae; genus JAKAML01. Next base: position 25,318 of record JALHOF010000008.1, on the reverse strand, counting down.
GGCGGGCTTCGCGGCAGTGTGGCTGCTGACTGACGATCGGCACCGGTTGCGGCTCGACCGGCTGCAGCTGGTGCGGTCTCAAACCTAGTCTTCGTCTGGCGCAACGCTGCGACCCACGGAAAAGCCCCGCGACGGCGATCCGTGCGGGGCGTTCTCCAAACTGAAAATGGCGATAAGTGTTGCGCTCAGCCGGCGCTGCCAGCGGCGGCTGGCGGTGCCGGCGGCGGGGTCGCGGCGGGCGGAGCAACCGGCGCAATCGGCGTCGGCGCCGCTGCTGGCGGGGCGACCTTGGCCGGCACTGGAGCGGGCAACGTTCCCGTCGTCACGGGGGTTGCGGCGGGCGCGGCAGCCTTGGCGGCTGGCTTGGGCTTCGGTGCAGCGGGTGCGGGAGCCGCGCCATCGGCGGCGGCGGCCTTCGGCACCGGACCAACGTTCTTCTCGTCCCAGCAGACGTTGGCTTCGGCGCGGCATGTGTGCTCGTCGAACACGATCACGTCGAGGAACAGCTCGCAGTTCACGTCCTTCTTGCCGGTGCGATAGTTTTTGATTCCGCGCTCGGCGGTCCACTGCGCGATGTACTTGTCGAGCAGCGCCTTGGCGTCCTTGATCGGGCCGTCCTTACCGTAGTCGTTCACCGAGAAGGCGAGCCGGGTGCATTTGGCGTCGGCGGGCGTGACGGAACCCAAGGCGATCAACGCGGCGACGGCGGCGATTGGGAAAGCGTGGCGCATGGCTATGTCCTTCGGCGGGCTTGGACCTTCGCAGGTCCCATGATCCTTGCGGAAAGGTATAGCCGTCCGTTTTGGCGATGAACAGCCGCAGCGCACAATTGATTGCTGCCAGCGCTTGGCGGAACAAAATTCAACGGACCAGGAGTGCCGGGAGGCCACAGCCCGAGACAACCGCAAACGACGACGGACCGCGCGACATTGCCGGCGGCCCGTTGCTGATCGATGCGACCTTCGGTCGGCCTCAGTTCATGTAGGGCGAATCGCCGCCGCGCGGGCCGATCCCGGAATCGAAGAAGAAGCCATGATCGAACGGCCCGGCGTTGGTCTGCCGATCGAGCATCGGATCGCGATAGCTCGATGCGCCACCGAACTTGCTGCGCGAGTCGCCATACGTATTGATCGTGTCCGGAACGCTATAGGAATAGCCGCCACGGCGGGCGACATAGCCTTTGACGCGCGGGCCGCTGCGGTAGGAACGCGACGAGACATGTTCGGCGCCTTCCGAATATTTTGACACCCCGCGGCGACCGCCGGCATCAGCCGAGGGAGCGGCGAGGATCAGCGCGGTGGCCGCAACGAGTGCCGCCGTGATGAAGGAACGAGCCATGTGGAGTGCCTCTTTGGTGCTGATCGAGCTGATTTTGCCCGAAGAATAGACCGAAAATGCCAATGCGGCATGAAGATTTGCCGCGATCCGGGGCGCTTTGGACGCCGGTTGTCACCTGGATAACACTTTCGCAGGGTGTCCGGTTGCCTCCGAAGTATCCTTCTCGAGCGACGCTTGGCATAGTCCGCACGCAGTGCGACTGCGCGGTCTCTCGTTCGCCGTTCTCTTCGAGGGGTGAGTGGGCGTCCGGAAATTTGACGTGTGGAGGGGAAGATATGGACATTACGAGCTTACTCATACAACTCGCGAGCGGCGCTCTCGGCGGCAATATGGCCGGATCAATCCTCAAGAACCTCAGCCTCGGGCTGCTCGGCAACACGCTGGCAGGTCTCGTCGGCGGCGGAATCGGCGGACAGATCCTCGGCGCACTTCTCGGGATCTCGACGGGTACGCCCGGCGCACTCGATATCGGCTCGATCATCGGCCAGGTCGCGGGCGGCGGTGTCGGCGGCGGCGTGGTGATGGCCATCGTCGGGCTGCTGCGGAACATGCTGGCCAAGTAACGTCGATCCAGCGTCTCGCTGCGGCGCGCAAAAAATGCGTGAAGCCCGCCCGTGTGGGGGCGGGCTTCATAGCCTTCAAGTCAATGCGATCGCGCCGGCACAAAATTCACGGACATGCACGCTGCCGCGCTCACGGACACACGCGCTGCCGCACTCAGGGACACACGCGCTGCCGCACTCAGGGACACACGCGCTGCCGCACTCAGGGACACGCGCGCTGCCGCGCGACGCAATGCGTGCCGACCGCAGCCTTGCACGACATCTTCACTGCGCCGGAGGGCTTCCAGTTGTTGGCCTTGATCTGGTTGTTCAAGGCTGCATTGGCCATGAACTTCGCCAGATCCTCGGTCACCATCGTCGCTTCGCCGCCGGCGAGCACGCACTTGCCCTTGGCGTCCGCGGATGAGGCGGAAAGACCTGCGAACGCGGCTAGCGCGCATGCGGCCACTACTGTCGATCGGATCATGTTTCTGCTCCTGTTCCGTACCTGAGATCGTCAGCCCAGTTTGCAGATCTTCGCCTGACCGACGCACTCGACGCCGAGGCCGCCCGGCTTGCACTTGTACGTGCGCTTGCCGTAGTCGTAGCCAGGTGTGGTCTTGTTGGCCATCCACGAGGCCCAGGCGCCCCAGTCGACGGCCTGCAACAGCGCCTCATCGACCTGGAATTTGGCCGACTCGGCATCGCTGCCGGTGCCCTGGGCGGCTTTCATTACGCAATTCGAAGACTTCTTGGCAGCCTCGGCACCGCCCGCGGCGGCCACGGCGACGGCCGCAATGGCGGCCAATGCGATGCTGCTACGCTTCAGCTCGATCATCGGACATCTCTCCTTGAATGGAACGCCAACAGCGGCGGACATTGCGCCCAATACTCGCTATTGCCCACTCACATCGCGTTGGAAAAATGATGATATGTCCATTTTCGCCCGAGGCCGTGGCGCGACGGTGACGGCGGTTTCGGGAGGTCCACGGTGACATGGATCAGATTGGTCGACGCCGTTCGCCGTCGCGCTCAAACCCGGTCCAACGGGGCGCTGCCGAGCGCGGCATACACGCCTTCTGCACCGGATCCGGCGGCGAGACGGTCGGCAAGGAACGGCAGCAGCACGTCGAGTTTCTCGCCGAGCAGATACGGCGGGTTCACGATCGCGAGCCCGCAGCCGTTCAAGAGATCGGGGTTCACCGGTTTTCGGATCCAGAGTTCCGCGACCGCGAGCTTGCCGATGCCGAGGTCTGCGAGCCGGGCGCGAAACGAGCGGATGCGCTTCGGATCCTTGATCGGATACCAAAGCAGATAGATGCCGGTCTCGAAACGGCGCGTCGCTTCGCGCAAGCCATCGGCCAAACGATGGAACTCCCCCGGCTCTTCGAACGGCGGATCGACGAGGACGACGCCGCGCCGCTCCTTCGGCGGCAACAGCGACTTCATGGCCGTCCAGGCATCGAGCGCCATGACCTTGGTCTGCGGATCGCCGGCAAAATGGCGCGCGAGTTCGGCATGGTCGGCGGGGTGCAGTTCGTTGGCGACCAGGTAATCACCCCGCCGCAACAGGCTGCGCGCGATGAGCGGGCTGCCGGGATAAACCGCCGGGATAGCATTCGGCGCGTCCGACATGTTCGGGTTTGCTGAGCGGACGGCATCGAGATAGGGCGCGAGCGTTTGGGCGACATCGGCCGGAATGGCGCCGGACAACAGCCGGCCGATGCCGTCCCGCCACTCTCCCGATTTCGTCGCCGCGACAGCGTCGAGCGAGTAGCGGCCGGTACCTGCATGCGTGTCGATGACGCGGCACGGCGCAGGTTTGAGCTTCAGATGCTCGATGACGAGAGCGAGGATCGCGTGCTTCATTACGTCGGCGAAGTTGCCGGCATGGAATGCGTGCCGATAGTTCATGTCGGGCGGCACTCCATTCGGCCGCCTGGACGACGGAGTTGGGCGACTGTTGCGGCGCGGATGAGCGGGCTCAAGCCTTCTTCTCCCAGCGGCCGGATTCCGATTGCTGCCAATACGTCGCGCCGAGCCCGGCGTGCTTGACGGCCTTCCATTGGCCGCGGGCGCGCTGCAGCGCTTCAGCATCGCGGCCGTCGAACAGAACGACGATGCGCTCGAAGCCGTCGAACGACGCCATGTCCGCACCGTCGACGAGAAAGCGCACCGCCGCGCCATTGGGCGTATCGTCGCTCGTCGTCAGATAGATCGGATGCTCGGCCGCGAAACCGTCGCCAGCGCGTCCGTGCGGCAGGAAACTGTCGTCTCGGTACGTCCATAGCGTGGCGTCGAGCGCTTCGAGGCGTTCCGTCGAGCCGACTTGCACCACCGCGCGCCAGCCGCGTTCGATCGTCCGCTCGAGCAGCGTCGGCAGCACGCGTTCCAACGGTTGATGTTCGAGGTGATAAAAGAGGACTTCGGCCATGGCGACCTCGGGCTGGCGGAGACGGCGATCAGCCGTCCGGCGCAGATTTTTCGGCCAGCGCAGCATTCGCCACTTGAAACGCCGCCGAGACACGCTATCTCTCGCCATCCGGAGCGGCGCCAGACAACGTTTGGCTGACGCCCGTGCGGGCGGTGAGTACGGCAGCTTAGTCATTTTCGCTGTCGTCTCCCGCCCGCTGCGATTCTCGCGCAGCCGTTCGGGCGCGCCTGGCGGAGAAGCGACGGCGATCAGCACTGGCGGATATCGCCGCCGGTGCCACTAGAGGTCGGCTTAGCGCCGCGCCTGCTTGCGCGAGATCTCGCCGGCCGCGACGAGTGCGTCGACGCATTGAGGGGTCAGTCGCTTGCCGACGGCGCGCATGCAGCTTTTGAGTTGCGTGCTGCCGACCGGATACGACGGGCAATAGCGATGATAGTCGCCAGCGCATGCCGAGCGCACGCGGGAATCCTGTGCGACAGCCGCGCCGCTCACAGCGACGAGGCCGCCGATCATGGTGAGCGCAAGCGCTGGAGCGGTGATCTTGCTGAAAATTGCCGTGGGTCGCATTCGGAAATCCTTGAGGTTGAGACGGCGGTCAAGTGGCCGGGTCGTCTGGCATGGTGGAGTGTGGCCGTTATTTAACGACAACAATGCGGCATCGCCAGTGGGTGCGTCGAGGTCGCACGTTCCGGGTCAGCCGCTGCCACGTTTTCTGCGCCCTTCGAAGGGGTTGGCGCCTTTCCGCAGGTTGAAGCGGATCGGCACGCCCGGTAGATCGAACGCCTCGCGCAGGCTGTTGGTGAGATAACGCACATAGGATCGCGGGAGATCCTCCGGCTTCGAACAGAATGTGACGAAGGTCGGCGGGCGCGCGGACGGCTGGGTGATGTAGCGAAGCTTGATGCGGCGGCCCGAGGCGGCGGGTGCCGCATGACGCGACAGCGCCTCCTCCAGCCAGCGGTTCAACTCCGACGTCGAGAGCCGCGTGTTCCATGCCTTATGCGCGGCGAATACGGCGTCCCACAACTTGTCGAGGCCGCGTTCGGCGATTGCAGATAGCGTCACCAGGGGTACGCCCGATACGGCATCCATCTTCTCGGTCACGAGTTCGCGGATGTCGCGCAGCGCCTTCTGCTTGTCGGTGACGAGATCCCACTTGTTGACCGCGATGACGAGCGCGCGTCCCTCGTCGATCACCATGCCGGCAATGGTCAGGTCCTGATGCTCGAGCGGGTGTTCGGCGTCGATCAGCAACACGACGACCTCGGCAAAGCGGATCGCGCGGATGGCGTCGCTCGCCGAAAGTTTCTCCGCGATTTCGGTGATGCGCGCCTTGCGCCGCAAGCCCGCCGTATCGAACAGGCGCACGCGGCGTCCCGCGACATCGAGATCGGTCGAGATGCTGTCGCGCGTCAAGCCGGGTTCGGGGCCGGTGATCATGCGGTCTTCACCGAGAAGCGCGTTGACGAGCGTCGACTTCCCGGCGTTCGGCCGTCCGACGATGGCGACGCGGATCGGGCGCGTGGGATCGGCGGCTTCCTCGTCCGTCATTTCGTCGTTCTCGGCGCCGTCGTCGAACGGTGCTTCCACGATGCCGAGCTTCGACATGATTTCGACGTCGAGCTCGCCAAGGCCTTGTCCATGCTCGGCCGAAACCGCGACCGGTTCGCCGAACCCGAGTTTATACGCCTCGTAAAATCCGGCCTCGGCGGAGCGGCCTTCGCTCTTGTTGACGACGAGCACCACGGGACGGCCGGAGGTGCGGATGATCTTGGCGAAGACCTCGTCGGCCGGGGTGACCCCGGCGCGGGCGTCGATGACGAACAGGACGAGATCCGACTCCGCGATCGCCGCTTCACTCTGCTGGCGCATTCGCGCGGCGATCGAGCCGCTGTCGGCTTCCTCGAGGCCTGCGGTGTCGACCACGATCACACGATGGCCTCCGACATCCGCCTCTTCCTCGCGTCGGTCACGAGTCAATCCAGGCAGGTCGGACACGAGCGCAGTGCGGCGGCCGGTCAAGCGATTGAACAGCGTGGATTTGCCGACGTTGGGACGTCCGGCGATAGCGATTGTCGGCAGCGATGTCATGGCCTGGGCAAGCGAAAAATGTGCAACGGAGACCGCGCTTATGCCTGAAAGCGGCAGCGAGGGAAAGAAATCAGAACCCGGGACGGCAGCCCGCGCGGCCGTTAGGGCTAAAAATCGCAGCAAACGGGACGTCGGATGTCGTGATCCGGCTGCGACCAGCAGGTCAGGCGGACGGCGTCGATCGGGCGGTGCTGCGCGGCCTCCTGGCTCGCGACGGCGACACGGCGGCTCGGACTTCGGCCGATCTGGACACGGATGCGGATTTGGATTTTGCGCGGCGTGTGGCGGCCTGCTGCGACCGCGTCATGTCGGCGACGGTCGACTGGTTCAACACCGCCAGAAACGCCTCGAACGCATCGTCGAAGAGCGCCCCGTGACCGGCCTGCGTGGCGTCGGCGACGGTACCGTCCTCACCGGTCGATTGCGGCATCGCCTCCATGGCGGTGACGACATCGCCGACGCGGATCTGCTCGGCGGGACGCGCCAGGCGCACGCCGCCATGTCGTCCGCGTTCTGCGGCGACGAGCCCCGCCCGCGACAGCAGGTGAACGATCTTGAACACGTTTTGCTCTGACAAATCCAGCGCCTGCGCCATTTCCGCGACCTTGCGAAGCTCGCCGCCGGACTGGGCGCATGCGACGAGCACACGCAGCGCATGAGACGTCGCCTTGTTCAATCGCATGCGAGGTGTCCTGAGTTTGAGAGCGCCGTTCGCTGGCTGGCCCGGACCTGTTCCCGACGATAACCAGATGATCAAGGCGCGCTCGTTCTAGAGCTGATTTGCGTCGTAAACTATACGGCATATGTCAGAAAGGCAACGCGCTGACACCCGTTCCAGACAAGGCCGCCCGGGTGCGGCCGCCCACGCCGCCCGTTCACGAACGAGTGAACAGCGCGGGCATGCGAACGCGTTTGTAATGTTATAGCTTTTCGCTGAATCAAGAGGAACTTTGCGTGTCGCTGAGGCAACAATTGATCGCGACGATCGCGCTCGTCCTGCTGGCCACGCTCGGCCTCGGGGCGATGCTCGTGCATTGGCACGCGGTCAAGAAAGTCGAGACGGAGATGGCGGCCGCGCTCGCCGTCGGCGCGCGCATTGCCCACAATGCGGTCGACGATGCCGACGAGGTGATCAACCCGCGCCGCCGGCTTGAGCTGATGATCGCGGATTTCAACGGCGACCGTCATTTGAAGGCGTCGGTGCGCGCGGCTGACGGCACCACTTTGCTCGCGTCGCAGCCGGCAATCGACGACGAGCCAGCGCCGGCTTGGCTGGTTCGATGGATCGATCAGCCGGCGCGGAGGACGGACGTGAAATTGCCGCCGGTGTTCGACCAGCACGGGACGCTCGTGCTTGAGGCCGACGCGCGCAACGAAATCGCGGAGGTGTGGGACGACTTGGTGATCTATGCAAAGTTGCTCGGTGTCTACAGTGTGAGCGGCTTGGGCGTGACGCTGCTGGTGCTGTCACACGCCATGCGCCCGTTGCGCGACCTCAACATCGCGGTGACGCGGATCGGCGCCGGCGACTTCTCCGCGAGCCTGCCCGAAGCCGGACCGACCGAACTCGTCCGGCTGGCGGGCGGCTTCAACGCCATGACGCGGCGTCTCGCGCAAGCTGAAGACCGCAATATCCAACTCGTCGACCAGCTGAGTCGCGTGCAGGAGGAGGAAAGGATCGAGTTGTCGCGCAATTTGCACGACGAGGTCAGTCCTTTGCTGTTTTCGGTCGATGTCGACGCGATGTCGATCAAGCATCTTGTGGCCGACGGCAAGGTCGATGGCATTTCCGACAAGGCGAAGGCCATTCAGTCGGCGGTGCAGTCCATGAAAAGCAACGTGCGCGGCATCATCGAACAGCTGCGCCCCGTCGACATGGCGCCCGACGACTGGCGCGCCGCGGTCGGCGAGATGCTGGAATTCTGGCAACTCCGATTTCCCGATGTTTCCTTCCAGATGGAACTCGGCGATATCGTCTGCCCGCCGGCGATCGGGATCGCCGTGCGCTATATGACCAACGAAGGCATTGGCAACGCATTGAAGCACGGCGAGCCGAAGCGCATCGCGGTGACAATCGTCGAGCGCGGCGGCGGACTTGTGGCAACGGTTCGTGACGACGGCGGCGGTATTCGCGTGGGGCGCGGTCGTCCGGGCTACGGCCTGGTCGGCATGCGTGAGCGCGTGATACGGGCGGGCGGAACCTTTGAAATCATCGAGATCGGCGAGCCACGCGGCGTCGAAGTGCGCGGCACGTTTCCGCTTGCGTCCAGTGCCGCGGCTGATCATGACGACGGACATTCGCAGGGAGCGGACGTATGAATATCTTGATCGTCGACGATCATGTCGTGGTGCGCGAAGGCGTTCGCCGGCTTCTGTCGACCATACCGGACGTCGAGATCTACGAGGCGAGCAACGCGCGCGAAGCGCTCGACGAGTATCGCAAACGGCAACCGGGCATCGTCGTGCTCGATATCAACATGGACGGCAGCAGCGGTCTCGAGTTCCTGCAGCGTTTGCGGTCGATATCCAAAACAGCGCGCGTCATCATGTTCACGATGCATGCCGAGCCAGGTTACGTCACACGCGCGATGCGGGCGGGCGCGATGGGCTATGTCAGCAAGAGTGCGCCCGCCGAGGAGTTGCTCGAAGCGATCCGCCGGGTGCGGGCGGGCGAGACCTATATCGACCGCGAGTTGGCGGGGAGCGCCGTGACAGGGTTGCCGGACGGGCCTGACCCTTACGAGAATCTGACCAATCGCGAAGTCGAGATCCTGCGTCTTCTAGGCGAAGGTAAAAGCATTGCCGAAATGGCCAAGACGTTCGGCGTCGCCTACAAGACGGTCGCGAACTCGTGCAGCCTGTTGAAGGTGAAGCTCGGTCTTGCCCGCACCGCCGATCTCATCCGGCTGTCCTTGGAGCGCCGGGATCGGTGAGGGCGACGATATCGGGTGCCGGCGCTGGGCGCACGGGCTCGGGAAGGCTGGAGCGACGTTGGCGGCCGAGAACGGCGCCACGGCGCACCAGCTCATGGCCACGTTCGGTTGGCGGATGTTGGCCGAGCCCGAGCGTTACACGAGAGCGGCCGGGCGGAAGAAGCTGGCGCGCGAGGGCATGGGATTGATTGCAAGGTGAGATCGCGAACCTATTGGAACTCGATGTATCCAACATCGACAGTCCAGATTAGCAAGCTGACGTCGCCAATTCCCCGCCCATACGTTTCATTGGGATTCCAGCACGAGCCGTAAAGCTCGCCGGGCACTAAAATGCGGTCTGACGACAGATACCTGGAGGCGACGGGATCGCTGTGCTTGGGCAGCCGTCCCTCGAACTTGTAAGAGATTTTCTTGATCGTCTTTTTTGCGCCGTTGCGCACGCTGACCAAAATAGGGAATTTCTGGTCGCTGCATATGGTCGTGTCATACTTCGCGTAGATTCGAACTGAGGCGCGCTCTTCCGCGCGGCGCCGGTTATCGGCACCGGCTTAATGGCGCACCCGACAGGATGAAACTGCGAACATCTACATGATTGAAGTAACACTGTAATTTATCCAACAAGACCGAGCAATCTCATTGAATGGGACGTGTGCATCGATCAGTAAGATGGGCGGTATGTCCAAATCTGGGACTTGCTTCGACCGAGACTTGAGTTGCCGCAGCCAGCCACTGCCAATCTTAGCCGAAGCGTCCGCGCTCCTTCCGGTTGCCCCTGAGGTGACTTTCTGTCCCGGGGCCGATACCTACCCTCGATGATCGAGCGAGCCAGGCGCGTGCGGGAACTGCCGGTGTTCCAGCGGGCTGGATCGTTCGTTTAAGATGGTCCTCCGATGGGAATTCCCGCTTATGATGCCCTGGGCTCGTGAGGAGGAAGTCCCAATGAAGCGGTCGAAGTTCGCCGACGCTGAAGCCATCGACCCGGGCGACGTCGAAGATCCACGAGGATTTGGCGACACGGCGCTGGCCGTCGTCGTTCTCGCCGGCCTCATCGGTCTCGACCGAATATTCCCTGTAGAAGACGACGAGGGCGGCCTTCTCGCCCTTGCGGACCTGTGGGTCGAGCGCCTGCCATTGGCGATAGGCGCCCCACAGCGAATGCGGGTATCGGTCGAGCCGAGGCGCTGCAGATCGCCACGAACGACCTGATCGATGACACATCACAACCTGACAATGCGCAACCGGCTGTCTGGGCACCGTTCATGCTCGGCGGCGAGGGTGGCGCCGGAAGGTAGGATTATCGTTAGATCCAAAGCGGGCGGGACTACTCGGTCGCAAGTTCGGCAGCTTGGAGTTAATCGCGTTGCTCGCCAACGGCTTGCCCGACGTCATGCAGAGAAAGCCGTCATCCGTCGTTGCCGGTATTCAGTCAGACGTTCGTCGTCGCACGACGACCAAAGTACCTCTCGCTGGCGTCGCCGCCGAGACTGGCGTCATCATGCTGATCTACCTCGACCACGCCTGGGAGGATCAGAAGCGCAAAGCCCTCGCCGAGGGGCGCACCGTCACCCGCGCCGATCTGACCGCCGCAATCATGGAAGGCGCCGTCGAGCGCGTGCGCCCGAAAATGATGACCGTGATCGCCATCATGGCCGGTCTCGTGCCGATCCTGTGGAGCCACGGCACCGGTTCCGAGGTGATGCTGCGCATCGCGGTGCCGATGATCGGCGGCATGGCGTCGTCGACCGTGCTGACGCTCGTCGTTATCCCGGCGATCTATGCCTTGGTGAAAGGCATCGGACTGGCCGATGAGCGACGACCAGCGCGCGAAGCGGCAAAGGTTGCTACTGCGATGGCACCATGACGATGTGCAAGTCCTACAAGATGACGCAGTGCGCGTTCGACGAAACGTCTACGATAGGGCATGTCGGTAAATCGCCCAGTTGACTTCCGTTCAAGGCCACGCTCGTCGTTCACCAGTTGGTGCCATATGAACCCCCAAAGCGGCGCTTTGTAGAACATGGGCGCGTGCACGGTCGGGGCACCCGAAAAAACCACGCTACCTCTGGGGCTCGCGGTGATCGATCCAAGGCGGGCGGCCAATGGCGACCCACTGCGCTAAGGTCGGCACGACCACCCACTGCAACAGCGGTGCGAGGCCTGTTCCGAGGCCCGGCACGACGGGCATCAAGTCGGAGTAAGCCCAGCTTTTGCGCACGTTGACGTTCAGCCATTCGCTGTAGATCGTGTAGGCCACACCAATCGTTAAACTCACCACAAATACGCGGACAACATCGGTGCTGGGCCATGTCGCGCGGGCGAACAATGCCAACGCCACAAGCAGGGACAGGCCTGCAATCATTGCGTCACCGAGTGTGCAGTGAAGAACTGCGAACGCCTGCTGCGCGAGGGTGCCGGTTGTCCACACCGTGTAGAGCGGCAGCTGCAGGACCTCCCAGATCAGGTGCGCTGCGATCGACGCGCCAAGGTAGCGACATAGGGCCTGATGCCAATCGATCGGCTGCTCGGGATTAAGTATGACCATGGCGCTATAACTTCACACGGTTGAGCCGCAAGGCATTTCCGATGACGCTGACCGAGGAGAGGGCCATCGCCGCCGCCGCGATGATCGGCGAGAGCAGAACGCCAAGCACCGGGTAGAGCACACCGGCCGCAATCGGTATGCCAGCGGCGTTGTACACGAAGGCGAAGAACAAGTTCTGACGGATGTTGGACATGGTCGCGGCCGAGAGATGCCGTGCCCGCAGGATGCCGTTGAGATCGCCCTTGAGCAGGGTCACACCAGCACTCTCCATGGCGACGTCGGTGCCGGTTCCCATGGCGATGCCAACATCGGCTGCAGCCAGAGCTGGCGCATCGTTGACGCCGTCACCGGCCATAGCCACCACACGCCCCTGAGCGCGGAACCGCTCGACGACCTTGCTCTTGTCCTCAGGGAGCACTTCAGCCTCGACGTCCGCGATCCCGAGCTTGGCCGCCACCGCCATCGCCGTGGTAGCGTTGTCGCCTGTAAGCATAACGACGCGGATGCCCGCCGCCTGCAAGGCTGCGATAGCTGACGGAGTAGTGGCCTTGATCGGATCGGCGATCGCGATGATGCCGGCGGCCTTCCCGTCGATCGCAACGAAGATCGCTGTCGCACCGTCCTTGCGCATGTCATCGGCCGCTGACGCCAAACTTGCCGTGCCGATACCGGCTTCGGTCATGATCCGCTGATTACCGATGACCAGCTTTCGGCCTTCTACGGTACCTTTGACACCTTTGCCGACGGGGGAGTCGAAGTTCTCGATCGAGGCAAATGCCAGTCCCCGGTCGTTGGCCGACCGAACGATGGCAGCGGCTAATGGATGCTCGCTGCTCAATTCCAGGCTCGCGGTCAGCCGCAACAACTCGGCTTCATCCAACCCAGGCACAGTCGTGATCTCCACGACGCTCGGCTTGCCCTCCGTGAGCGTGCCGGTTTTGTCGACGACGAGTGTGTCGACCTTCTCCATTCGTTCAAGTGCCTCGGCGCTCTTGATCAGCACACCGGATTGCGCGCCGCGTCCGACGCTGACCATGATCGACATCGGCGTGGCGAGCCCGAGCGCACAGGGGCAGGCAATGATGAGGACCGAGACTGCCGCGATCAGGCCAAAGGTGAAGCGTGGCTCGGGTCCCCAGACCGACCAGGAGACAAACGCCACGGCAGCCGCAACAATGACGGCTGGCACGAACCACGCCGAGACCTGGTCCGCCAGCCTCTGGATGGGTGCGCGGCTGCGCTGTGCTTGTGCCACCATCTGCACGATCTGCGCGAGCACTGTATCGCGGCCGACCTTGTCGGCGCGCATGATGAAGCCGCCTGACTGGTTCATCGTGCCGCCAATAACCACGTCGCCCACGCTCTTGGTCACGGGCATGGATTCTCCCGTCACGAGAGACTCGTCGATCGAACTGCGGCCTTCAAGGATGGCGCCGTCGAGGGCAACCCGCTCGCCGGGACGCACGCGCAGCTTGTTGCCGACGACCACTTGATCGAGACTAACATCCTCATCCGTGCCGTCTGGCTTGATGCGGCGTGCCATCTTCGGCGATAGATCAAGGAGGGCACGAATGGCGCCACTGGTCTGCTCGCGGGCGCGCAGCTCGAGAACCTGCCCCAAGAGCACGAGTACCGTGATGACGGCAGCAGCCTCGAAATAAACGGCGACCGAACCAGCTTGCCCTCGCATGGCGGCCGGAAACGCGCCGGGCAAGAAGGTTCCGACAATGCTGTAGATCCAAGCGACGCCTGTCCCCATGGCAATCAGCGTGAACATGTTGAGGTTCATCGTCTTGAGCGATGTCCAAGCCCGCTCGAAGAACGGCCAGCCGGCCCACAGCACGACCGGAGTCGCGAGCACGAGCTGTATCCAGTTCGATGTCTGATGGCCAACCCATTGGTGCAGACCTGTCAAATGCCCGCCCATTTCAAGCACGAACACCGGAAAAGCGAGGGCCAGGGCGATCCAGAACCGACGCGTCATGTCGGCCAACTCTGGATTGGGTGCGGTGTCGGCCGAGACTGTCTCTGGCTCGAGCGCCATCCCGCAGATGGGACATGAGCCCGGCCCCTCCTGGCGGATATCGGGATGCATCGGGCACGTGTAGATCGCTCCCGCCGCTACGGGGGCAGCCGGCTTGCTCTTGGTGTCAATAGCCACAAGGTACTTGGCCGAATCGGCGATGAACTTCTCGCGGCATTTGCCCGAGCAGAAGTAATAGGGCCGCCCGTGATGGGTGTGCCGGTGCTTGGCAGTATGCGGGTCGACCGTCATGCCGCACACGGGATCTTTCACGGCGTGCTCGGCGTGTGCGTGCGTCCCGTGATCGTGGTGGTCGTGCGAAGGCGTATCTTGCTGGGCCATGGCACACATCGCTTCAAAGACCAGAAACGACCTGATTCAAAAGATCCCTGACTTCGCCGGCGATCGTCGCCAACTTCGGATTCCTGACAGCCATCATCGAGGCAACGGGATCGACAGCGGAAACCTCGACCGAACCCTTGCTCATTTCCTGAACGACGACGTTACATGGCAGCATCGTTCCGATCATGTCCTCGCTCTGCAGCGCCTTGTGTGCGAACTCAGGATTGCAGGCGCCGAGGATTGTGTATGGGCGGAATTCAACGTTGAGCTTTTTCTTCATCGTGGCCTGAACATCGATCGTGGACAGGACTCCAAACCCATTGGCGGCCAAGGCTTCGGTCACATGTGTGATCGCCTGATCGAACGGCATCTCAAGCTGCTTGCTGAAATAGTAGGTCACACGCGTCTCCAATTCTCAAAGCGTAAAACGGCGTGATACAAGGGGAAGGCTGGACTCAACGTCCAGCCGCCCGGACTTCGACGTACCGCCTTGTTGCAGGACCCGCCTGATTCCATCACATCGTGCCGCAGTCGATGCCGATCAGCTCATCTGCGGCTTTCTTCTGCTCGGCCGTCAGGGCAACATAGAGCTTCTCAGTTGCTGGCTTAATGGCCTTCATGGATTCGACCATCGCCTCCATACTCTTGATGCGGATATCCATCCGGTCAACAGCGCTGCCTTTGTCCATGGCATCCATCATGGTCGTGCGCATGCCTTGCATCACTGTCGCCCGGCCCTTGACTGCTTCGGTATATGTCTTCCAGACATCGGCCTGGGCGTCGGTGATTTTCAGTTCTGTCTTGAGATGCGCGAGACGACTATCAGCTAAGGCGCCCATCTGCTCCCCATTGCCCGACGGAGTGCCCTGGCCCATCTTCCCTCGGCCCATCATGCCTTGACCCATCATGCCCATCATGGGGCAGCCACCTCCTGCCATGCCCATCATGTGCCCTGACGGAGCTTTGGTCTGGGCGAAGGAAGGCGCTAACGCGGTCGCGCTTATTGCAAGGGCGAGAGCGGTAGTAGCGAACATCATGTTCAAGACGCACTCCTTTTGCGGGATTAAGCCCCAGCACAAACAATTCAGTTCAAGGCGTTAGGTTCCCGAGGGAACCCGCTCCGTGCTGGGTCAAGAGGTGACGGCAGAGCCGACGAACCTCGAGACCACGGTGGGCAGCTTGCTCAATTCGGATTTCGACTGGTGCCATTTTTGCCCCTCGAGCAGTAGGCCACCAGGATCGGAAACTACTCAGGGATCCGACTTCTCGAGCGTGGCGCCGATCGTCGATGGCTCGTCTTGATGTCGAAACTGGGTAGGTTCCGAGTCTGTCGGTGCAATCCCATCGCCGCCTATCGTGCTGTCAAAATTGTGCCAATGAACTGGACCGGAGGATGAGATGATGCACGATGGCTGGATGAATTGGGGCCAAGGAGGTTGGAGCGGCATGTGGTTTGGTCCGTTGTTAATTATTGGAGTGCTCGTCTTTGCGGTGGTGCTGATCTTTGCCTTCATGCGCGCAAAAAGTGGTTCGACTGGGACCACGAGTTCCTCTCGGACACCGCGCCAGATCCTCGACGAGCGCTTTGCGCGGGGCGAAATCAATCGAGAGGAATTTGAACAGCGCCGCAAGGCGGTCGAAGCGTAATTCATCAGGTCGCATTCAGTTCGCTTGGCACGTTTGTGCGAAACGGAGAAGGTTCCATGAAAGTTGCGGACTACGCGGCAACCAAAGCAGCAGGCTCCTCAAGTGAGTCTCTTGAGGACACTATTTTCATTCCGATCGTGTCCGTCGCCTCGTTGGGGTTCTTGGCGTTGTTGGGCGCGGTCGGCGCGAAAGCCGGTGGCGCCGACATCATCAGGGCCACGGCACGAGTCACCTTCTGGGGTGCGCTCGCAATGATCGCCACTGCCGGTATCCGCAAGCTGTTCGGCGCCGTCGTTTAGCCGCCGCTCTTCACGCCTTCGTGCGCGACTTCCGTTCAAACACCAGAAAGCAGAAGAGTTAAAGTCCGCTTCGCACTTCCGGCTGAAGACTGCTTCGGGTCAGTAAGAGCCCTGAACAGTGATCAGTCGTCTTCCGCAGCACCTC
Organism: Hyphomicrobium sp.; assembly: GCA_022843145.1. Classification (GTDB taxonomy): domain Bacteria; phylum Pseudomonadota; class Alphaproteobacteria; order Rhizobiales; family Hyphomicrobiaceae; genus JAKAML01. The sequence continues at coordinate 8,982 of JALHOF010000008.1, read as the reverse complement.
AGATACCGACCGGCGCCAGTGCAGCAGCCGGTCGGCGACGCGATAGGCCCGAGATCGACCGTCATGCTGCAGCGCAGCGGATTTTCGAGGAGGGCCAGTTTCTGCCGTGCGCCTGGAATCGAATGGTGCGCAGCACAAAGCTGCGTGAGTCCGAAAGCGGAGACATCTGTCTGCGTCTGTTCCAGCAACGAACATGCTGTGGGCAACGGTCGCGATCGGGAGCCAAGCGGAAGCAGCGAAACGCCGATGCTCGATTTCCCGCTATCGCCGTCGCTATAGTCTGCGTGGAAAATCCGCTGGACAAGACAGCCGTTGCCCTCGTTCAGCTTCAGCCGAGGGAACGCTCGACGGACTCGCCATACCGCTTCAATGATGCGTTGGCAATCGACGCAGTCCGAAGACGGGCGAGGCATGTCCATGAGCGAACCAGCTGCCGACGTTTCGGCGACGATCGAGTACTCCATGGACAAGTGGTTGATCGACCACGTGCCATGGGCACTATGGATTTGCGCCGGCGGCCTTGTCGTCGTACTTCACGCCGACAGCCAGGGCGTCAATGGACCGCTCCTGGCATTCGTCTACCTGGCCTTGCTGGGCGTGGTATTCGCAGGTTTTGTAACGGCGACTTTGATTGCGCGGTCTGGCATCTCATTTTTTGCTGATATCGCAATACATATACTTATCTTCGTCGTCGTCGCTGTCGTAGCCTTCGCGGCGGCAACGATTGGCGTTTCAGCCCGTTGGACTTCGGGCGTGTACGGTTCGCTCCGATGGAGCACGATGCTCAATCCGCCGCCACATGTGTTCGGCTGGATGATGATCTACCTCGGACTTGGATGGATCGTCTTTGCAGTCTTTCGACATTTTCGTCCGGCGCGGCCCATCCTCATGCTGACTCCTGCCGGCATCATGTTCCACAGATCCTGGCTTCCGGACCTGTTCATCCTCTGGCAGGACGTTCGCGGCGTGGGGCCATTCGAACCTGGGGGGCGGCCTGCTGCCAACCCTCAGGTGATCACCGTGCTGGTCACCGAGGAGTTCTACCAGCAGCGCATCGCGCCGAAGCGACGCTTCTTTGCGCCACCCGGTAGCGAGTTCATGTTCCAGCCGGCCGGCGAGATGGTGCAGGTGGTCTTGAACAGCGCCGAGGTCGCCGTCGCAATCCCAGACTACCGCATTCCGATCGAGACGCGGTGGAAGGCGTTCCGCGATCAGCCTCGGTCCACGGTCCCACCTGTCGGCCCCCTCGCAAGCCGCGTCGTCCATGGCCGCTGGTCGATCGACGGCTCGTGGCGGCAAAGAATCCGGTTCCTGTCACCGCTCGTTGTCATGGTTGCCGCCGTCGTTCACGCGCTTTTCACTTGAAGGCAGACCGCAGCGGTTCCTTCAGTTCAGCCCAATCCAAGGGCCGATTGTGGACGTGATGCAGCCTTCGATTGTGGTTTGGATCAAACCGGTTTGGCGCGAGCCCAGGTCTTCGGCTTCCTCTGCGGCGCGCTCATGGTGCGCCGCCGATGATGCACCTGCTCAGGGCCGCTCAGCGTCAACCTCGCCCGGTGACGGGCTGAAGTCGATCCATGCGACGGCGGTCGGTGATCACCTCGCCGTTCGTGCTGCGACTGGCCGCTGCTGAGGGTGCAGCCAGAGTGGCAGCACCCAGCCCGGATGGGTCAGGTTTGACCCACTGCTGACTCCGTGCCAGTGCGCAACACTCGTGTTGCAAGATTGTCGGATTCGTTCGGTATGCTGGACAGATCGCCAACTCCTCTCCGCTAGCAAACATTGGGAGCGACATAATGCGCTACAATGTATTAGTGATGTGCTAGACATCATTGTAGCCATGTGGTAAGTTAGTGTTAAATTACAGAGGCTTAGTCTGGCATGATCACATCGGCACAGATGCGCGCGGCGCGTGCGCTCCTCGGTTTGGATCAGCAAACGCTGGCCAGCCTTTCGGGCGTCTCGCTGCCGACGATCCAACGCATGGAGGCGAGCCAAGGCAATGTGCGGGGCGTCATCGACTCGCTCATGAAGGTCGTGGACGCCTTCGAGAGCGCCGGCGTTGAACTGATCGGCGAGAACACAACGAGCTACGGCCACGGCCGAGGCGTGCGCTTCAAATCTACAGGCGCATCCGTGGCGAAAAAGGCTACGTCCGCAACCAAGGGCAGGCGACGGACTTAGCCCAGAACATATGAATGCGACGGCGACCGCCGACTGATGTGCCGACGATCCCGCCGCTCCTTGAAATGAGGAGACGGATACATGGATGCGTCGGTATCGAACCGGGCGCGGCGATCGCCGCCGAGCTTCGCCGAGTTGTTCACGCCGAAGCTCGTGACACAACTGCGCGAGGGCTATGGCGCCAACGACTTCCGCGCAGATGCCATCGCTGGCTTGACGGTCGCGATCGTTGCCCTGCCGCTTTCCATGGCCATCGCCATCGGCTGCGGTCTTTCACCTGACAAGGGATTGTTTACCGCCATCGTCGGCGGCTTCCTGATCTCGGCGCTCGGCGGCAGCCGGTTTCAGATCGGCGGACCGGCTGGTGCCTTCATCGTGCTGATCGCGACCATTGTCGAGCGGCACGGCTACGACGGCCTCGTGCTCGCGACACTCATGGCCGGCGTCATGATGACCGCCGCTGGGTTTCTCCGGCTCGGGACCTACATCAAATACATTCCGTTTCCGGTCACCGTCGGATTTACCACCGGAATCGCCGTGATCATCTTCGCGAGCCAGGTGAAGGAACTGCTCGGACTCGACATGGTGCGCGAGCCGGCCGCGTTGTTGCCAAAGCTCCAGGCGATCTGGGCCAGTCTCGGAACGATCAAGCCAACTACCTTCGGGCTGTCGGCGCTGTCCATCCTGCTCATCGTCGGGCTGCGCCGCACTCGCCCGAAGTGGCCTGGCATGCTGATCGCCGTTGGTGCAACAACCATCATTGCCGCCGCTCTCAATCTCGATGCCGCAACGATCGGCTCGCGCTTCGGCGAGGTGCCGCGCACGCTACCCGCGCCGTCGCTGCCGGCCTTCGATCTCGCCAAGATGCGCGCCGTCTTTCCCGATGCCTTGGCAATCGCACTTCTCGGAGCCATCGAAAGCCTGCTGTCGGCGGTCGTCGCTGACGGCATGAGCGGACGCAAGCACCGCTCCAACTGCGAACTTGTCGCGCAAGGTGTGGCCAACGTCGCCGCTGTGACGTTCGGCGGCATATGCGTCACCGGCACCATTGCGCGCACGGCAACCAATGTCCGCGCCGGCGCGCGCGGCCCGATAGCCGGCATCATGCACGCGATCTATATCCTTCTGTTCATGCTCGTAGCGGCTCCGTTGGCCAGCTACATTCCATTGGCAAGCCTGGGCGGCGTGCTCGCCGTCGTCGCCTGGAACATGGCCGAGAAGGACGAGTTCGTCACCCTGCTGCGGGCGTCGTGGGGCGATGCCACGGTGCTGATGGCGACATTCCTGCTGACTATTTTCGAGGACCTGACCGTCGCGATTGCCGTCGGCGTGACACTGGGCGCATTCCTGTTCCTGCATCGCATGGCCGAGTCCGTCGAGATCGAGGGTGGCGGCACCATGGTAGCGGAGGATGCCGCCGACACGCTCGGCCCGGCAGGCACGGCGGCGATGCCGAACGCTTATAACGGTGATGTCGTCGTCTATCGGATCTCAGGCGCGTTCTTCTTCGGCGCGACAGCCGCCGTCAGTGGTGTCCTCGATCGCATTGGCGCGCATCCCAAGACGTTCGTGCTGGATTTCACGGACGTTCCACTCGTCGACAGTACCGCCGCCAAGACGCTCGAAGCCTTTGTGCACAAGCTCCATCATGCGGGCACGGCGGTCTATTTCACGGGGGCACGCAAGAGCGTGCGGCGTACGCTTCTGCTCGCCGGGCTGCGCAAGCCGCTGGTCCGCTACGCCTCGACCATCGGTAGTGTCTCAGTTTGAAAATGTTTGCGTTCGCAGCAGTTGACCGGCATTCTGCCTTCAACGGAGGCGGGGTGACTAACATGCGTCGGGTTATGGCGTTGCTTGCGCTCACGCTTTCTGCGTGCTCCACGAAGTACCAGGACATGGGCATCAGCGGCGGCGTGGCCGCTCATCAGATGACCGCCAGTACTTTCAGGATCGAAACCAGAGGCAACGGCTACACCGGGCAATCCCAGGTGCAGGACTACACCATGCTCAAGGCCGCTGAGACGGCAAAGAAGCACGGGGCCAGCCACTTCCTGCTGATTACCGCTGCCGATGCGTCGAGCGTCGGAAACGTAACACTTCCTGGCAATGCTCAAACCACCGTCCATGGAAACACTGCGTACACGACCTACAGCCCAGCCCAGAACATCCGCATCTTCAAGCCTGGGCAGGACGCCTATATTCGGGTGCTAACAGTGCGACCGGGAGAGCAACCGCCACCTGGGGCGATCTCGGCGGATGAGGTTATTCAGTTTGTCGGATCTCGCGTGACGCGCGGTTAACCCGCAACTTCTTCGCCACGCTTTTTGTAAGTCTTCGGCCGTCCCGGCTTCGGCGCGACTTCATCCATCAATGCCACGATGTCCGCCATATCCCACACGCGATCCGTGAGGCCAGCGGCCATCGCCGGAGTGACGCGAAGCGTCTTGTGGATGCGTATCCAGTTGTACCAGACCGTATACAGGGCAACCATGTGGACGTGGCTCTCGAACCGCTTCGAAAAGGCATTGGTGAGGCGGGTAAAGCGGCGGTTGTGCATCCGGAGCGTGAGGTTCGACCGCTCGACGTAGGACGTGGAAACGTGGTCCACGTCTGGGTTGCCGAGGACGCGGACCTTCTTGGCGCCCGTGCATTCAGGCGGGCTGTAGCGGCCCATCGCTGATTCCGGCGCGGCACCGTAGACCTTCACGAGCTGGGCATAGTCCACGAGGCCAGCGAACGCCGTCTCAACGGCATCGACGTAGACCTTGAGTCCGTCGCTGGTGATCTGGACGCGGCGGTCGATGCGAGCGGCTACATCGTCCATGAAGAACTCGGCATGCTCGTAGTTGCGATCCCCGACTAGCCACGAGACGATGAGCTTGCTGTCGGCATCAAGCGCCGTCCACGTCCACACGTCGCCAGCCCGCTCGACGGGCACCTTCATGGTGGCGACGTTCTTCTGCTTGGCGGCGCAGAACGACCAGATTTCATCGACCTGCACCCGGCGCGAACGCAGCTTGACGACCCGCTCGTCATGGAAGGTCATGCAGACCTTGCCGGCGTCGGCCAGCATCTTGGCGACGGTATTGATCGACACGTCGCACACGCGCGAGATCGAGCGCATGGACGATCCCTCGCAGAGCATCGAGAGGATTTGGACGCGCTTGGCTATGGGGAGCTTGTTCATGACTTAAACATATGATACACGATGCTTGACGTCAAGGATGTTTGGATTCGACAAACATCATTTATGCTATACTATAATCCCGAATCGAGGTTGTCGCCATAGCAAATATGGGATACAACGTGCCGTGAGATGGAGGATTAGTGGCTATGCACTCTCTGCGACAGTGTCGATTATCGATCAGTGGGTGGATGGAGCCACCGATCAGGCGTCGGCGAAATTTGATCAGAGGCTCAGGTTTCTGCGAAACCGCCCGTCATCACAGTGGAGCTATGACTACGCGCATCACCTCAGTGGCACGGCTGGCATCTTCGAGATTCGGTTTGAGGCAAATAGAGTTGCCCACAGACCACTGTGCATGTTCGGACCTAATGATCAGCAGTTCACGATCTTGAGCTTCGCCGTCGAGCATAATGACAAGCTGCGCCCGCCGGGCGCCCTTGAAACGGCCAAGAACCGCAAACGTGAAATAGAAACCGGTGAAGCGGAGGTAATCGACTATAATGAAGATGATTAGTCAAAAGCGACTATCTCGGCTGGCGCGCAAAGACTACCGCCAAGAGTTCATGCGCGAAATGGTGCGCGGCTGGGTTTCGCACCAAATCAAAGCTCTTCGGGAGGAGCGCGGACTGTCTCAAGATGAACTTGGCGTGTTGTGTCATAAGCCCCAGGCGACCATTGGTCGCCTAGAGAGCCCGAACTATGGCCGGTGGAATATCACTAGTCTATTCGAATTGGCTGAGGCGTTCGACGTAGCACTTGAGGTTAAATTTGTGAGCTGGCCTCAGTTTCTGCGATCAACGGATGACACCAGTGAAGAGGCGATGCGCGTTAGCAGCTGGTCGATTGGCGATTTCTCTGCTCAAGATGCAAAGCCCTGCCAATCACATGCTGCGGCGAAACTAATGGATGGTGACTCTCAGGATCAAGTCACTCGCCAGATGCGCGAAAAACAGGAGCAATCCACTCATTCAGCAAGCGAACTGGTGCTTAGCGGCGGGGGATTACTCGGACGGCGGCCTAAACCAAGAGTGCAGACACATGGAACTTCTAGGAATCGAAGAGTCGCGGATCGTGGAGCTATTGACGATCGTGCGGCCTCAAGGCCAGCTTCACTTGCCGACTACTATCGAGAGGATCCAAGAGGAATTTCATTTCTCGCAAATTCCAGCCTCACTCAACGAGGCGAAAGGTGGTGGCCTTACATTCAGTGACGGCATTTTTGGGACTACCGCTATCGAGGAACTTTCAATTCATGCTGACGGTATCGTCATCGCTTCAAAGTCGCCAACGAAATTTCTTGAGGGAGCACTAGCCCACCTGAAAAAGTGGGCAATAGCGGAGCTTGGCGTGCAAATCCTTAAGACGCATGAGGTTGATACGTTCTATGAGAGCGCAATAGTATTCTCAAGTGAAAAGAATGTCCTGGGGGTTCTGGATGGGCTGGCGTCAGTGAGGCAGCAATTTGAGGAGGAACTTCACAAAAACGCTAAACACGAAGCGCGATACGATACGTTCGGCTTCTCTTTTGCAGTTGACCCGCAAATCAGTCTGATAAAACCGACTATGTTCCGCGTTGAAAGGAAGGCCGGCGTCAACTTCGGCTTCAATACCTACTTCTCAACCGCCCCGCTCAAGACAGATAGCCACATCAAGATCATAAATGCGTTGGAAGCACTCTAGTCTGGCTGCCTCCAACGCGCCTTGGCCGCCTTCTTGGCTATCTCGGCTCGCCGTTTTGGGCTCATCTTTTCAGCCCGCGCCTTCCCGCCCCTACGTCCAAGACTGACGGCGGCTGCATCCTTGCCGTCGTCGGTCTTCTCGACCGTCTCTTCCTCTTCACCTGTCGCGATCCTCATCACCTTTACTGCGGTAGCGATGGGATCAGCAGGGCGCTTCTCACCCTTAGGACCCTTCGGCATCGTTGGCCTCCACCGGCCAAGTGAAGTAGCCTGACTTTTCAACGGCATCGACGATCTCGTCGGAGTTGGCCCCGATCAACGGAGGACCGCCGCGAGCTACGTTGATCGTTTTTTGGTAAAGCCACTCACCCGCTGGCAAGTTGGACCCGGTGCGATCAGCAGTGATCTGCCGGCGACCTCCGCCAGTCTTCAAAGCGAATACGTGGAGTTCCATACCAACCTCCTGCTTTACGCTAAGCATAGCAGGGACTTGGCCTAGTCGCGACCGAGAATCAAGTGGGTGGCCGAATCATATAGATTCAAACTGAGACACCACCCGACCATCGACGACGCCGTGGACCTGCGCAGAAGCAAGTCGGCAACCGAGGAGTGATGTCGATCAGACAGAGGTTTGCTGGCGCACCAAAAGAGCACACGACCTCTGATCATCCGTGCCTCGGGGCGGCAGGTCTTGGCCCACCTCGAAAAAAGTACGAAGACGGACCCGGGTGTGAAGCTGCCATCACTGCCGAGTCCTGTCAAAAAACGAGGTTGCTGCAGTGCACACGTCGCGTGTCGCCGTGCTCTGCAAAGTTGCAACATGAGTGTTGCGCACCGGCACTGAGTCCGGTTGGGGTCACGTGCACGCGTCGGGGGTGGCGTCGATCACTCCTGCTCGCCCCTCGGGACCGACCTTCGACGGCACAGATGGGGAACGCCGACGCGACACCTTCAGTAGCTTCCGTCAGGTGATTTTCTGCCCAGGGCCATAACCGGACATTGTCGCGTTCGGCGTCCGACAGCCCCCTCTGCCGCCATGAGCATCGGCCGCAGAGGGCTTCTTCCAGTCGAGAGGCCAAGAGCCGGAATCGGCCAGCTGTGCCCGCTGGGGGCTACCGTGCGCAGCAGATCTCGGCGCGATCGAGCTTGCGATTGCGAAAGGTGATCGGGACAATGGTAGGCTGTGGCCCGCACCGGGGGCGGTAGAGTTGGGCATTGCTCCAGCCGAAGCGATCGCGATCTGAGCACTTTCCGACGCTACCCCACGACAGACGCCTCAACCTATTTTCCTGGAGCTGGCCGCGTGGTCGGCATCTGTGAATAGAACATGGAGTGCGCACAATGCAGTTTATTCGCGTGATCTCTGCGCTGATCCTCGCCACCGCAGCCTTGGCCACGACTGCGACCGCTCAATCAGGTCCCGTCGCCGCGTCCTGCAAGGATGACATCGCCAAGGTTTGTGCTGGAAAGCTGCATGATGGCGAAGTGCGCATCTGCCTCGAGACGAACTACGACAAGGTCTCAGCCGGTTGCAAGACCGCCCTCGACACGACTGGCGGCGGTCGCGGCAAGGGTCTCGGTAAAGTGAAGTAGGCTCAGTCTTCCATCAACTGGCGTCGCGCCGCTTGGAGCACCCGCACGGCGCGACGCTAATTATCGGTTCCCGATGATCACGCGTCGGAGCGCTGCGGCGATCAACAAGGGGCCGTAGCCGGCGCGGTTTCGTGCGAAGCGGCAGCTGGCGACGGGGAAGACTGAGGAGTTCGTCCATGACACTCGATGCCGTTGAAATTCAGGCCCTCTCCGAGACGCTTGAACCGCCCCGGGTTCTCCGGAGGCTGTTTGGTTTGAGTCAGGCGGCGAGTTTGGCAGGCTCCTCCAGGGCTGCATAGTAGGCGGCTTCGGCTTCCGCCGGCGGCACGTTGCCGATCG
>JALHOF010000007.1 GCA_022843145.1 Hyphomicrobium sp. | reverse complement strand
GGTGTGTGGTTCCGGCGCGGTCGTCTCGTCATGGGAACTCCTGATGAACGGGACTATCTTGCCCGCCGTCAGGCAGAAATTCCACCTATCGCTCTGTTCAGAATGCCGGCGCCAGCTCTCAGGTCGTCGATGACTTTGTCCGTCACCGGGCAACGGATGGCCATAGCTTCGCCACCGCCGGGGACACGTGGCCCACCGCCGTACGGATGTGCAAGTCCGAGGGGGCGAATGTCAGGTGTCATTTCGACGTAACTCGCCAGCATTCGACTCTCGACGATGACTTGAATATGGGTGGCCCCCACGGCCTTTGACCATTCGAACATCGCGACTAACAACTCGGCCTTTGCTGCCCTGTTACTGATTGTTGATTCTTTGCGCGGGCTAACGATCAGCCGGGTGCCTTCGAAAATCGTTGCTGAGCGGATATCAACGCCCGTTTCGACGAGATGGGGAAAGCAGTCAGCCAGAAGCGAACTCGAGACCGAAGGCGTGAGGCGGACGTGGCTCCTGAGAAAGTTGTCCTCGTCTAGCCCGTAGAAGTAGATGCTGTCATCCTGGTCGTACTGATCGATCTCAGTTCCATTTCTCGTTGGCAGGGTCCATTGCCGATCACGCACGAACGTGTCGTAGCGCAGGCGAAACAGCTGCTGGAAGATACTGCGGCAGGCGTTCCTCTGGTGTCCTCGAAGGGTGATAATCATGAAGGGGCGCTCTCAACCTTGATTTCGGATTTTCTGAGTTTGATGGTCGTTGGCTGCAGCCACCATCCTCAAAAAACAGGAGGACACTGAAATCCCTTCAGAGTGATATTTCGCCTCGACGGAGTGCCTCCACGACGGCTAGCGTGCCCTTGTTGGCATTGAGTTTTTTCTTCGCGTTCTCGACATGGGTCCGCACCGTTGTGACACCGATGGTCAAGATGTCACCGATCTCGTCGACCGACTTGCCAACTGCTAGCCACTGCAGGACTTCTCGTTCCCGCCCTGATAGTAGATTGGATCGCGAGAGATGAAGCGGGACGCTGCTGCGCTGGAGCGCCTGATGTGCGGCGATCCCGATTATTTCAACCGCCGATCGGGCCCGAGCGGTGAGTAGGGGCGTGTTCCCGCAGGGGGCGAAAATTGAGATGCTGCCGGCCGTGCTAACGATCGGGATGATCAGACCATCCGTCGCCCCAAAGTCTGCAGCCTCACCCATGATTGCGAGTTGTTCTCGCGATAGATGCCGCCGCGCCTTCACATCACTCCAACTGAACGTGCTGAGTGTCTTTTTCAGTTCAACCACAACTGGATCGCGGCACGCATAGTTCCGTTCGGAGTATCGTTGAAGATACTCTTGAGGCCGATTGTTGAGTAGAATGCACCCGAGGGGTGATTGTCCGGGCGGTGGAACCACAGCACAAGTCACGTGGCTGAAACCGAAGCCCGCCATCGCTTGGTAGGTTAGCGCTCCGATGCTTGCCTTATTTTTTAGACTGTTGACCTCTTCGCAGAACTGAAAAGCCACTAAGGCAAACTCATCTGGCTTGGATCGCGACATGGTGTGTACCCAGGGTTCTTGACCGCAACTTGCTTGGAACTCTGTACTGAACGTATCGGCTGCTGTTGGTGAGTATCAGCGCAGTTGACGGCACCGGGGACAACATTTTTTGGAGTTTGCAGTACTTTTGGAGCGAACCGACACGCGGGAACTCGCTGGCGGAACGCTGGCGCCATGTCCACTAATTCTAGTGAGCACCTGATATTCTTATAGTTTTAAGGCTTGTAAGTCGTGGGCTTGTCTCTTCTCCTGGGGGAGGCAGGATGTGAATACTCGAGGAATTGCATTGCCGTTGATCACGGACCCGCTTTGATGGCCGGGGGCTGTCGATCGCCAAGGATCCCGAGGACGGACACCGATGGGTGATCGACACCGACGAGCGCATGATTCCCGCCTTCGCCGTACACGGCGCAGCGTGCCTACAGCCGGTCATCACCGATCTGCGATCCACCGGTCAAGCGCCACCCAAGGCCACGCCCTGAGCCCCTGCGGCGCTCACCGGAGGGAGATTACCCTGATGTAAAAGCCGGAGCAATAAGCTGGCCCCGGATCCGTGGACACTGAGTCAAGCTCGTCGCATTCGTTCTTCGTAGGCAACCGGGCTCAGATTTCCGAGCGTCGAATGCCTGAGGCGGGGATTGTCGAACCGCTCGATGTAGTCGAACACGTCGACCCTCGCGGCATCCCGCGCGTCCGGTAGACCTTGCGGGGCGTCCGGATCGGGCCGAGCGTCGCTTCACTGTCATTATCGCAACCTCCTGTATCTGGGTGTTGCGACGACCAGTTGAGTCCGACTTGGCTGCCGCGGTCGGAGTGGTGCAGCAGCTCGCGCGGCCGTCCCCGGCGCCACGCGGCCATGATGAGCGCGTTCGTGACGAGTTCCGCCGGTCATCGTCGCACTCATCGACCACCCGATGCTCCTGCGCGAGAGCAGGTCGAGCACGATCGCAACGTAGAGCCAGCCTTCCGCAGTCCAGATGTATGTGAAGCCCGCCACCCTCTTCCGGTTCGGCGTTGGTGCTTCGAACTGGCGGTCGAGCACGCTGGCCGCCAGCTCGGTGGCGGGGCGCTCGCCAGTATCGGCGGGCAGTCGGCGACGTCTCGGCCTGGCGCGCTAGGCGTTGCGACGCACCGGCCGCTCGACCGCATGCAGACCGCAGTCGATGCCGGCGTCCAGCAGATCGTGCCAGACGCGACGCGCGCCATAGGGTAAGCATCCGGCCAGGACCGCAGTGGTGGTCGGGCGCGGTCAGGCGGCTGACATGGTGGCGCGGTTCGCCTTCCAGTTCCACGGTAGCAGGTCGGCGACCTTGCTCGCGTGGTGATCGGCGATGCGTGCGAGCACGTCGGCGTGCCAGCTGCGCGCGTCGACATCGTTGAGCTTGCAGGTCTCGATCAGGGTGAACATCGTTGCAGCGCGATGTCCCCCCGAGTCCGATCCGCAGAATGTCCAGTTGCGGCGTCCGACCGCGATGCCACGAACGGCGCGCTCCGCCGCGTTGTTGCTCATGCAGAGGCGGCCGTCGTCGATGAAGCGCGTGAAGGCGCGCCATCGCTTCAGCGTATAGTCGATCGCCTTTGCAGTGTCGCTCTTCGACGAGAGCTTCTTGCGCTGCTCGCGCAGCCATGCTTCGAGCGCGTCCGTCAACGGCTTCGTGCGTTTTTGCCGTACGGTGCGGCGCTCGCCCGGCGTCTTGCCGTTGATCTCGCGTTCGATCGCGAAGAGTTCGTCGATGCGGCGCACGGCCTCGATCGCGACAGGTGCCTTCTGCAGCTCGGCGAACTCGAAGAACTTGCGCCGCCCGTGCGCCCAGCACGCGACCTCGATGATCGGTCCCGGCTTGCGACCCTCGACGTAGAGGCCGTTGTAGCCGCTGTAGGCATCAGCTTGCATGAAGCCACTGTAGGTCGCTAGGTGACGCTCAGGGTGTTCGCCGCCGCGATTGCGGGAGTAGTGCAGCAGAGCCGCCGGTGCCGCGCCGCCACCGAACGGCCGATCGTCGCGCACATATGCCCAGAGCCGCGCGACATCGCATTTGCCCTTCGCGAGTACCGGCACCGAGTTGCATTTCCAGCTGATCGATCAGCTTGACACCGCGTTCGGAGGACGCGCCGAACTCGGCCCGCTTCATTTTCGCGATAGTCAGCTTGAGGTTCGCAATCTGCGCATCGAGATCCAGCGTGCGAGCCTCTGCCTTCTCGGCGCGGGCGTTCGCCGCGAGAAGAAGTGCCGTCAGCGCGGCAAACATCCGTCGGCAATGTCGCGGGATCGAGGGCCATGCCGCAATGGTACACTGCTTCGCGCGATCATCGGCGAGGCCAATCCGCATCCTCACAAAAAAATCCCCTCGATCGCAGCGCCGTCTCAACCCGCGATCTCCGGGCGATACGTCTTCTGCGGCGCGCGCCAATCGATCCCCTCCAGCATATAGCCGAGCTGAGCCGGCGAGATCGTCACCGCGCCGTCCGCCGCCGCCGGCCAGATGAAGCGCCCCCGTTCCAGCCGCTTCGAGAACAGGCACGCGCCCTGCCCGTCATGCCAGATGATCTTCACGAGATCGCTGCGGCCATGCCGGAGGCATGCTTCCAGCATGACCCGCGGAACACAAACAGATGCCCCGAGTGCGGGTCGGCTTTCAGCGTCTCCTGCACCAGCAGCGCCAGGCCAGGAAAGCCGCGCCGCATATCGGTGTGACCGGTGGCCAGCCAAACACGAACCGCGCCGTCGCCCGCCCTGCGAACCGGGACCGGGATCACGCCATCTTCTCCAACTCCGCGACGATGGCGGCGAGCTTGGCGGCATCGACATCGGCGTCGACGCGGACAACGCGACCGCCCGCGAGTTGGATTTCGAGAACCGATGATCGCGCTGTTCGGATCGGGGCAACGGGCGGCGACGGCGGCGACAACGCCACCGGCAGGAACACTGGCGAGAGCGACCGGGCCGGATCCGAATGTGACGGGGCAGCGCCAAGATCCCGACGCCAACGAAACAGCAAGCTCGTGTGCACGCCGTGCTTACGCGCCACATCCGAAACCGAGCCACCCGCAACATTGATCTCGGCGACGATCGACCGCTTCTCCGCTGCCGACCATTTGCGACGCGTCGTCATCACATGCGCGTAGCGCGGTACAGACCTATCTCCAGACATCGTGGCGACCATCTCCTGCGGCGTTTATCCACCGCTACCAAGACCTATCGCCAGCACCCCCGCAAGGCGGCCCTCGACGGGGGCATACGCCATAGGTGCGATCGCTGCCGAGAAAGCTGTCGAGGATCGCGGCCAGCATCGCATCGTGACGCCGCGTCCGATTACTCGGCGGTCGCGACATCCAACTAGAGAAGCCGGAATGCGAAACACCAAGCGCCTCGCAGATCGTCTTGAGCGGCCAGATCCCCCGGTGCTTCGCCACGAACGCGAATATCACGCCTGATCCTTGGCGAAGTAGGCCGCGGTTCTTTTTAAGAGGTCGCGCTCGGCCTTGAGCTTCTGCACCTTGCGACGCAGCTGCGCGATCTCGGCTTCCGCAGCCTTCATCCTGCCGTGTCCTGGAAACGCATCCAGCGGGTCATCGGCCAGCTGCTTGACTCACGTCCTCAGCAGGTTCTCGTGCACGTCGAGATCACGCGACGCCTGCGCTAGCGAAACGCTCCGCTCGCGCACGAGCCGAACCGCCTCGACTTTGAACTCACGACTGAAACTGCGCCTCTTCGTACGCCACCTCCGGCTTCACTTTGACACCCAAACTTCGTGTCCGTGAAGCAGGCAGCAGCTCAACAATGGTGTTCTGTTGTTCAGCGAAAGTACCCGTTGTCGCGGCTCGAGACGAAATAGCGGTCGGAGCAGTCAGTTTTCTATGCTCCGCGAATTTCGCCGCCCACTACGGCAGCAAGCGATAGCTGCTTGTCGAATGCTAGGCCGCATCTCTCCTCTGTCCTCCATGCGACCCTGGCGTCAACCGACTTACCATCGGCAAACTCGAGTTTAACCTCCTGTCCCACTTGGAGGGCCATCCTGCACGTGATGCCGGCACCGCTCTGCGACAGGTCGACCAATGTCACCGGAACGATCTGAGCGCCGACACGCAACTTGCATGATGTCTTTGTCGGCAACCGCGCCTGCCTGCGCTTCTGGGCCAGTATAGGCAATTCGATTTCGCCCCAAATGTTGACCCTATCGGACTTGCTCTTAAAGCCCTCGTCGAGGAACTGCTGCAAGATCTGGCAATTGTGGGCGTAGTGGCGAATTAGGCGCTGCCGCACGAAGGGTTCCAGGATTCTAAGCATTGAGATGGTATCGCCGCTGAGAGTTCGCCATTCGGAGGCAAGCTCCGCCAATGCGCGGCGCGCGCCGGGCCCAGATAGGTCGAGACACCTGAAGAGGGGTATCGAGCGAGCGGAAAGGTCTTCCAGCCTTCTGTAGACGAAGTCGGTCTGCGCAATGGCGGCGGGTGATAGCCCCATATCGGAACTGTATCGTAACGCCAGCTTCATCGATCTGGCATCAAAGGTCAACGCGTGCCGCCAGGGCCACATCGTCCAGTCGGCGGTCGTGGCCGAGCATGCGTTGACGAGGATGGTCAAGGACCCGATGTTCAGCGCCGACCATTGGACGTCGGTGACGATTGTCTCGAACATAAATAGAGTGGATGCGCCGTCTGGAGCCGCATCAGTTTCTCGTAGGATGAGGCCATGTCGTTCGATGGCCCCGGTAGCAATGCTGTGCATATCGTCGATACCTCTTATTGGAGTATCAGCGGCCTGATTGCGCCAGGGACGCTCTGCGTCGGCTAAACTGTGCGCGTCGTGCGCACCGGTGATGTGTGATACCGCGTAGCCGAAACTTGATCCGAGCCAGTTCGCAACACTGACTGCTGTTTCCGCTCCGTTTTCTCGCTACCAGCGAGCTCGAATTGTCCGACCAACGTCGCCAGCTGCCGACTTTCCTCGGCCATCGACCTGCAGGCGGCCGTCGTTTCCTCGGCGATCGCGGCGTTTTGTTGCGTGGTCTGATCGACTTCCGAGATTGCGGTATTCACCTGCTTGATCATCGATGCCTGATCGAGCGCACGTTTCGCGAGATCTGCGATGCCGCCGTCGATGAGCGAGACTTGCCCGACGATCCGATCGAGCGCCTGACCAGTAGCCGTGACGAGATCTGATCCCACCTTCACCTCGTTCGTTGATCTTGAGATGAGGGTCGCCACTTCCTTTGCAGCGGCGGTCGACCGTTGAGCCAGTGCGCGAACCTCGGCGGCAACAACGGCGAATCCGCGGCCGAAGTCTCCGGCGCGCGCTGCCTCGACGCTAGCATTGAGCGCGAGGAGGTTGGTCTGCAGTGCGATCTCGTCGATCACGCCGATGATCTGCCCGACTTGCTGTGAAGAGTTGAGGATGTTCTGCATGGCCTCGACTGTGCGCACGACGACCGCCGTGCTCTCGCCGGCATCTTTTCGGGCGGAGGTAATGAGATCCTTTGTCCGCACCGACGACTCGGCCGACTCCCCAACGATATGCGATAATTCGCTCAACGACGCGGCCGATTCTTCAAGGCTGGTGGCTTGGCGCTCGGCGCGCCCCGAAAGTGTGTTTGACGCTGCCACAATTTCCTCTGTGCCCACCGCAATAGCGTCGGTCGTGGCGCGCACGCGCTGCATTGCGTCTTCCATTGATTGCATCGCGCTGTTGAAGTCCGTCCGAAGTTGGAGGTAGGCCGCCGGAACATCATCGACAATTCGGTGGGTCAAGTCCTTGGCAGCAAGGCGGGCGAGAGCTTTCCCGAACGATCCGGCCACGACTCTGCGCTCCAATTCTATGGCGGCATCGGTGGCCTCCTTCTGCTGGCGTTCGGCGCGCTCCTGCGACGCACGACGCTCGCGCTCGAATGCTAATGCGCGCTCGTTCGCATTGCGCTGCTCCTGTTCTTGCAAGTCGCGAGCTGCATTGGCGGCCGCCTCTAGCGTGATTTTATCGAGTGCATTGCGCTGAAAGATCCCAAGCGCGCGGTCCATGATCCGGAGTTCCGCGATCCGAGTGCCTCCGGCGGCGTAGTCGTCGAACTTTCCGGACGCGAGCCGCTCCATCGCAACACTGATGCCAGAAATTGCACTTGAGATGCTACGTCCGATGACGACCGAGACCAGCAGGCAGAAAGCCAGCAATGTGGCGACGATTGTTCCTTCCGTCCTCAGCTGAGCATAAAAGAGATTCTCGAGATCGTCGACGTATACGCCCGTGCCGATCACCCACTCCCAGGGCATAAAGCCTGCTACGTGAGAAAGCTTTGCGACTGGCTTCTGTGCTCCCGGCTTTGGCCAATGATATGCGACAAAGCCCTTGCTGCTCTTTTTGACCGTCTCGACGAACTCGACAAACAGTCGCTTTCCGGTGGGATCTTTGTTGTCTGTCAGATCCCTTCCGTTGAGCTCTGGCCGGATCGGATGCATGATCATCTGCGGCAGCATGTCGTTGATCCAGAAATAGTCGGAGCCATTGTATCGCATAGACCCAATGAGTGACTTGGCCGCCGCTTCGGCGTCCGACATGGATTTCCGGCCGGACACTGCAGCGTTGTACTCGGCATTGGCAATCGAGAGCGCGATCTCGGTCAACGTCGATAGTTGCTGCCTTCGCTGATCCCAAAGACCTTGGCGATACTCGCGGAGCTGATAAGCGACGACTGCGATCTGGCAAGTGAGCGCGAAAACGATAAGGCAATTGATTCGAGCTGAGATTGACAATCCGCCAAGTCTGAATCTGATGCTGCTGAAATCGGCCATCTCGAGGTGCGCCTTCAAGAAGTTGCTTACGAACCTGCACGCGAGCTGAAATGGTGACGCGACGCTCTGTGAGCGTGACTTGCGCCGAAGCCATGAGACCGGACGTGTAGGCGGGAATGCCGGCGAGGCCGACGGAATCCAGGAGCATCATGCTTCCGGCGCGAAAAAAATGCGCCAGTGGATTCGACGACGAACCTAGTGAGGAATGATTGACATTCTGTTGTAAAAATGAACGTAACGTCTTTATCTAGTGCACTTCGCCAGTGCTAGTCGAGATTTGAAGAAAGTCGCCGAGATCGTACTTCCGCTCGCCGGACTCGCGGAATTGTGCCCACTGTGATCATCCCCCGCTTTCCCTCGTGTCGGCAAGTGCACCGACGCCGTATTCGACGGGGACAGATGCCTTAATCTGGCGACGCCAACCTCCGCGGGGCTGACCTTCGCGCAACACGGCGAGCACGCGGCTCATCGGCACTCCGGCAGCTAGCAGATGCCAGGCCGTTCCCCACAAGAGAGCGCGCTCCAACTCGTGTCGTACCACGTCGGATACGAGGGAATGGAGGCCTACGTCGGCCCTGTCAGCGAAATCGTCGACCATGCGCCGGTAGTTTGTCCGTCGGCTCTGGTCCCAATCCCGCCACCGGAGCGCACGAGCGGCGGCGGGTGGGATGTGGGACCACACTGCTGATGTTCCGGAAGGCTGGTCGAGAAGTGTACAGATGAGGTCTTCCACCTCCGCCCACCGGCGGGCATCGGTGCGGCCCACCACGGCCACGCTGGCACCGTGCTGAGCGCTATCTCCGAGCCGGGCCAGCAGTTGCTGAACAACCGCGTAAGCCGTGGATGCAGACTGTGTGGCACTGACGAGCTTCCGGGCTGTTGCGGTCATACGACCTCCCTCC
Organism: Hyphomicrobium sp.; assembly: GCA_022843145.1. Classification (GTDB taxonomy): domain Bacteria; phylum Pseudomonadota; class Alphaproteobacteria; order Rhizobiales; family Hyphomicrobiaceae; genus JAKAML01. Next base: position 205,180 of record JALHOF010000007.1, on the reverse strand, counting down.
TTGGGAGTGGTGCGGTGACATGGTGATGAACTTGCCTTGCTGGCTGTACGTCCTTCCGTATGTCCAATAACCGCCAACGCTGGCGCCGGGCTTTTGTCGGACGACCTAGGTTGCTTGCATGTCACACCTCGGTCGCTCCGGATTCGCCCAGCCCGTTTGGTCGAGGCCTCCGTCGAGGAACGCTGTGACGACGAGGGGCCGACACTGCGCGGGCCCATCCGGGGTTCCGACCCACGAGAGGCTGATCCAATCGACATCGCGAGGCCTCCGCGTGCGCCCCAACCTGGCTCGGAGTTGCGGAGCGACGGTCTGATTTCGCAGAAGGCATGGCGATGTGGATCAGACCCTCTCGATCTCAGTCGCGCCTCCAATCCTGATGCCATTTACTCCAAACGCGTTGGGAAGTCAGGCACGTGCAATCGAATCACACGCATAACGTCACCGGACCGATAGCTCCGCTCGAAAGGTTCGCCGGCCGCCGTTGGCGAGAAGGTCGAAGAGGCAAAGTGCAAAGCTCTCAGGGACAGCCTACTGCTGGTCTTGTGCTTCCCGGTGGCGGTGCACGCGGTGCCTACCAGGCCGGGGCGCTGCAAGCGATTTGCGAGATCGTCGGCGGCGAGGACAATCCATTTCCTGTTATCATGGGTGCATCGGTTGGTGCGATCAATGCCGTGGCGCTTGCTGCACAAGCCCAGACGTTCAGAACAGGTGTTTCGCGCATCGTTGATCTCTGGTCGCGACTGACCACCGACCAAGTCTATCGCACCGACTTCTCAACGATCATGAGGAGTGGTGCTCAGTGGATTGCGTCGCTCACGCCAGCCAGTAGTTTCGGCATTTCCAGGCCTAATGCCATCTTCGATAATGCGCCGCTCGCAGATTTGCTGCGAAAACATATTGATCTGTCAGGAATTGATAAGGCAATCAAGTCGGGTGCGTTGCGCTCTGTCGGAGTTACCGCGTCGTCGTATGACAGGGCGCGTGCCATCACTTTCTTCCAAGGAGTCGACGGCCTTGAACAATGGGCACGCGTGCGCCGAGACGGAGTAGCCGTCAAGCTTTCGATCGACCACATCCTTGCTTCCGCAGCCTTGCCTCTCATCTTTCCGGCACGCAGGATCGGCAACGAATATTTCGGAGATGGGTCCTTGCGCCTCACGTCTCCGCTTAGCCCAGCAATCCACTGCGGGGCAGATCGAATTATTGTGATCGGCGTCCGTGACGCCAAGCCGCAAGAAGCCAATAGCGGCACTCTGAGCTATCCGGGGCTCGGCACGTTGAGTGGATATTTGCTCGACATGATCTTCATGGATAATTTAGACGCCGATATTGAGCGTGCCCGCCGCGTCGACCATACACTTTCGCTGTTGTCGCAAGCTGATCGCAATGCCACGCAATTGCGTGATGTCGACGTGCTGATGGTGCAGCCGAGCCGCGATGTGCGAGAGATTGCTCGTGAACATGCGCACGAAATGCCATGGACCATTCGCATGATGTTAAAGAGGCTTGGTGTTTGGGGGCGGGACTGGCGCTTGCCCAGCTATTTACTATTCGAGCCGGGGTATTGCGGCGCACTTCTCCGTCTCGGCTACGACGACACCATGGCTCGTCGTGAGGAAATCGAAAAGTTTCTCGGTGTTCTTCAGGCTCCGCAACGCGAAAGCTGGCGAAGAAAGCCGAGGGTCAGGGTGCCTGCTTCATTCTCGGGTCAAAATCAGCCAGTGCGATGCGGACTGCGGACTTCAGCAAGCGGACCGAAGCAACGAGCCAACTGCGATGGTCGTGCCGATATTCCCCTAAAATAGGATGGGCCAGATGCACACGAAACACACTTGCCGTCAGATCAACTGTGTCTCCCCAAGGTGTGCGTCGTCAGGTTTTTCGGGACATTCGAGCGGCTGAGCTAAGAAAGTGTTTGGTCCATCTGGCCGAAGCTCATTCTGCTACGTTGAAGTGATGCTGGCGGCACCGTCTCAGGATATGCATGACGACGGAGGTTCGTCGTAGGTCGCCGGGGTGATTGCTGGCAGTTGGCATGCAATTTTGTTGAGGTGGACGGCCTCCTGGTAATCGTCGGGATCTCGATGGTCATCAGTGCAGTACATTGAAAAGTGCGGCTGGAGCAAATCTGCCGGATTTGCGTAACGCGCCTGACTCCGGACCGAGGGCAATTAGCAGATACGTGGAAGCGGCTCGTCTTCCAACTCAGGGAGGATGCGCTCGCCGCCTGCCGATGTCGCAAGCACGACCCGCGCTGGCGGATTGGTGACAGTTCCGACGATTTCAGCACTTTCGCCCCCCGCCAAGTCACGCCAGGCCGCAAGAACTTCGCGGGCCGTAGTCTGGGCGACGATGGCGACGACGCGTCCTTCGCAGGCAAGAGTGTAGGGATCGTAGCCGAGAATTTCGCAGACCCCTCGCACTTCATCGCGTATTGGCACGCAGGTCTCGTCGAGGCGCAAGCCAAAGCCCGTGGCGCTCGCGATTTCATTGACAACGCCCGCAAGCCCTCCGCGCGTCGGATCGCGCATGAAGTGCGCGCCAAGCGCTGCAGCCGCCTCCGCCAGGTCGATGACCGGCGCACAGTCGGAGCGGATGTTGCCGTGGAGATCGAATTCTTGGCGCGCCAGCATGACAGCGATGCCATGATCGCCGATCGGGCCGCTAACGAGGATGGCATCGCCGACCTGAATGCGATCGAGCCCCAGGGTAACGCCGGTGTTGCGAACGCCGATACCCGTCGTCGTGAAGTAAATTCCGCCACCGTGACCGCGCGGAACGACCTTCGTGTCGCCTGCGATGATTTTGACACCGGTGCGCCGCGCCTCGGCCGCTAGGCTTGCGACGACGCGATCGAGCACGGCGATCTCTAGACCCTCCTCTAAGATCGCCGATAGAGTGAGGAAATGCGGTCGTGCGCCGCTCACGGCCAGATCGTTGACGGTGCCATTCACTGCGAGCGTGCCGATATCACCGCCGGGAAACTCCAGCGGTTGGACGGTGAATGCATCGACGCTGGTGATGGCGACCCCGGTCGGAAGGCTGAATGGGCTGGCATCAAGGGTCTTGTCAGGGCCTAGTTCGGAGAAATGACGCGCGAATACGCGATCGATCAACTCGCGCATCAGGCGACCACCATTACCGTGAGCCAGACGGATCGTTTTTTCGCCCACGATGTTCATCTCGCCACTCTCTGCGCCGCTGCTTCGACCACCTGACCGAAAGCGAGACCGCCATCGTTCGGTGGGACGAGGCGCGGAAGCTCCACCCGCTTCCCGAGCCCCCGAAGTTGGTCAACCACCAGTTCCGCGAGCATCCGGTTCTGGAATACGCCGCCGGTCAAACCGACGGCGTCGAACGGAGAGGTCGCGCCAATCGCATTGACCTGCGCCACGAGTGCAGCCGCCATCGAAACGTGAAACCACAACGCACGGTCCGCTGCGCTGTGGGTCTGGTCAAGCAAGGTCGGCAATAGCGCCGACCAATCGCAACGCAGCACACCTTGATCGTCTGCCTCCATCGGCAACTCTACGGGCGCAATCGTGGTCCCGTGTTTGCAAGTCTCTGCGAGGTGCTCAAGCTGCATGGCGCCCTGACCTTCGAACGTCGTCGTGAGGCCGCCCCCGATAATTGCGGCCGCAGCATCGAACAGCCGGCCGACAGCCGACGTCTGCTGGGCGTTCAACTGGAATTGCCAGACCTTGCGGATCAAGTCGCCGTTCGCGTCGAGCGGGGTGTACTCGTAACCGCAGTCCCACAAAAGCGCGGCTGCAGAGCGCCACGGCGCGCGTGCAGCAAGATCTCCTCCTGGCGGCCGAAAGGTGCGGAAACTCGCCACGCGGCTCCAATCTCCCGAAGCGCCGAGCAAAGCCTCCCCGCCCCACAATGTTCCGTCGTGCCCGTAGCCGACGCCGTCCCAGGCGAAGACCAGCCAGCGCGTGACGTCCGGATGCTCGGCTGCGAGCGCGGACGCGTGAGCTGCATGGTGTTGAACGCCGATAACAGGGGGGCCCTGGCGCAATGCCCATCGCGTACCCGCAAAGCCCGGATGAAGATCACAAACGATCGCAGTAGGCTTGGCGCGGTATAGCCGTTGCAGATCGCCAGTGAGACGTACCATTTGATCGAAGCCGCGTGGCGTATCGAGTTCTCCGATATGGGGAGAAATGATCACACGGTCGCCGATACCCAGGGCAACGGTGACCTTTCCTTGCCCCCCCACAGCTAGGAGTGGCTCTTTGAGCAGAAATGGTAGTGACATCTCCAGCGGAGCGGTCCCGCGGCCGAGCCGCAAGTGCCTGATTTCGCCGTCGATTCGTCGGACAACCGGATCGTCTGCCGGCCGGAGGATCTCGCGGTCGTGATGTAGAAATGCGTCGGCAATCAATCCTAGTCTACGTTCCGCAGCCGCCCGCGATGTGATGACAGGTTCTCCGCTCATGTTGCCGGAGGTCGCGACGAGGGGTGCGCCGAAGGCGTCGATGAGAATGTGATGGAGCGGGCTGTAGGGTAGCATGACGCCGAGATCGCCGATGCCGGGCGTCAGCCAATCACTCAGCGGGCAATCGGATCGGCGCGGAACAAGTACGATAGGCCTGGCGGGGTCGTTCAGTTGACGGGCTGAAACGGGATCGATCGCCGCACTGCGGCGAACGCTGTCGAGGCCATCCGTCCCGACCATCGGAAAGATGACGGCCAGGGGCTTTTCTGGGCGGCGCTTTCGTTCCCGCAGGCGTGTCACGGCCCGGTCGTTGGCGGCGTCGCACAAGAAGTGATAGCCACCAATCCCACGTATCGCGACGATGTTGCCGCGACGCAGCGTGGCAACGGCCTCGGCGATCGACGCCTCTGTGCCGTGGCGTGTTGCGTTGTCAGTTCCGACGAATGTCAGAGATGGTCCACAATCAGGGCAGGCGACAGGTTCGGCGTGGAAGCGGCGATCGGCTGGGCTCTCATAATCCGCGCGGCAACTGGGACACATCGCGAAGCTGGCCATGCTTGTTGCGCTGCGATCGTAGGGCAACTCATCGATGATGGTGTAGCGGGGACCGCAGGCCGTGCAATTGATGAAGGGATAGCGGAAGCGGCGGTCGCCGGGTGTCGTGAGTTCAGCCAAGCAGTCGGGACAGATCGACTGATCCGGCGGAATGTGAATTTCGGCAGCTGCGCTGCGCTGGCTCTCTGCGATGCGGAATCCGTCGAAACCAATCATGGGCACCGCACGTCCACTTTGCAGCACGGGCCGCGACAGCGGAGGCGCATCGCGTATGACCGCGACTCTGAACGTTTCGAGTGCCGACGAGCATCCCTCAACATGGATCAGGACTTGCCCGGACAGGTTTCTCACGTCTCCTGCGAGATCCAGCGTTGTCGCGAGACGTTGAACGAACGGTCGAAATCCAACGCCCTGCACACGACCGCCCAAGACGAATATCCACGCCGCGATGTTCCGCAGCGATTCTTCGCCAAGCCTATCGTCGCTTGAGAGAGCGTCGGTCCTCGTCATGCTGCGGCCGCGGGCTCGGAGGATTGCGTCCGCACGCCGCTCGCCCACCAGATATGGCAGGCGCCTTCGTCCGATACCATGCACGGGCCGACGGGCTCGCGCGGCGTGCAGGCTTTGGCATAAAGGCGGCACTGATCCGGCTTGATCTTGCCGAGAACGACCTTGGCGCAATCACACCCCACCGGCATTTCGCCCGCTCGCTTGCGCCCAGAATCGCTTTCGATCTCGAATTTTCGTCGTGCATCTCGATCCACGAGATGCGGCTTCAGTGCAAAGCCGGATCTGGCAATCGTTCCAATGCCGCGCCAATTGGCTTCAGTGATGTCCAGCATTTCGTCGATTAGTCGGCGCGCTGTGGGATTGCCGCCGGGGCGCACGACGCGCTCATAGCGGTTCTCGAGGGCCGCGCGGCCCTCCAAAAGCTGCATGATGACGGCATGAAGGGCACTCAACAGTCCGTCCGGCGAGAACCCCGCGATGGCGCTCGCGAGGCCGTGACGCTGAGAGACGAATCTCCATTCTTCAGGTCCCATGACAGCAGCGACATGACCGGGTGCGATGAGCCCGTCGAAGCCGGGGCTGTCGCTATCGAGCAACATGGCCACCGCGGGCCAGGTCAGCCGCGCCGACAAGAGAATACTAAGGTTCGGTGGCAACTCGTGCGCGAGCATCCCGGCAACTGGTGCCGTCGTCGTTTCAAATCCGGCCGCGAAGAAGACGATTTGCTGATCGGGGCGATCGCGCGCAATTCGGATCGCGTCCGTCGGGGACGCAATCGGGCGCACATGTCCACCGGCAGCGCGCGCTTGGTCGAGCGTTCTCGGTTGCGATTTGGGAAGGTTGGCCGGAACCCGCAGCATGTCGCCGAACGCGACAACCGTTACGCCCGCGCGCAAGCTGAGGAAAATGGCGTCGTGAATGTCTTCTTCCGGGCATATGCAAACGGGGCAGCCTGGACCGGCAATGAGCTGGACCTGTGGCGGTAGGGCGGAGCGTAGTCCCGCCATGGCGATCGTCCGTTCGTGCCCGCCGCAGACGTTCATGATGCGCATAGGCCTGTCGATCGGCAGCTTGCGGATGCGATCCAGCCAGTTGCGAGCGCGATCGGGTTGGTCAGTCATGGATGTCCGCCCGTGGCGCGCTCGGCGTCAATGTCGTCGCGAGCGATGCGTGGGCGCGGCGCCGCGCCGGCCCGGCGTGCGTCGACTTGCTCGTTCAGCCAGTTGACGAATGCGGAGATGCCAGTTGGACGGCGGCTCGAAACGGTCAGGACAGGAGCGGCGTTGGAGAGCGCGCGCACATATTCGGTCGCGACAGCGACCTTGAAGTCGTCGCCGAGGACTTCGAGAAGGTCCGACTTGGTCAGCAGCACGAGGTCGGCCGCGCGAAACATGACCGGATACTTGGCGGGCTTGTCGTCGCCTTCGGTGACGGAGAGGAGCGTCACGTTCAGATGATGGCCGAGGTCGAAACTCGCCGGGCATACGAGATTTCCGACGTTCTCGATGAACAGCACGTCGATCGCAGACAGGTCGAGCTGATGCAGTGCGCTGTGGACCATGTGGGCATCGAGATGGCAGGCTTGTCCGGTCGTGATCTGTATCGCGGGAACGCCTTTGGCGCGGATGCGCGCAGCATCGTTCTCCGTCGCCAAATCTCCCTCAATCACCGCAATCCGGAGCCTGTTCGCGATGGTGTCGATCGTCGCTTCGAGTAGACTGGTCTTCCCGGAGCCCGGTGACGACATGAGATTGATGGCCAAGATGCCATGCTGGTCAAGATGCGCCCGATTATGGTCTGCCTCCCGGTCATTCGCTGCCAATAGTTTTGACAGAACATCGACCGTTGTGCTGCGTCCGCGCACGCCATGGGTCCGAAAAAGCGCGGACTCAGCTTCAACCAAATGCCGGTTCCCTGGCGTTATCGTGCAGCCGCATGTCTGGCACATCTTTTGAGGCTCCAGCGGTCGGATTATCCAAGTCTACAATATCGTTGCCGGACATGGCGACACGGCCGGGGCCGGAGTGCCGTCTCCAACTTCGTCCTCGTCCTCAAGGCCGGTTAATGCGAGTCGCACGAGCAGCAAGTCCTCGCCTGCGACGACGTCGACCTGCCAGTCCCCGCACGGCCCGCAAATCAATCGGTTGATTGTCGCCGGACCAATCGCGCCACATGTTCGGCATCGCACTTCGATGTCGCCGGTCTCGATTTCCAATGTCGCAGTTTCCGCATGCGATCCGGCCCGGGCCACGAGGAAAGCCCGCTCGAGCAGTTGAGCCTCGACGCCTGAGAGTGCGCCGACGCGGACGACGATGTGCTCGACCCGTAAGGCACGGTGCATGTCTGCCACACGCTCAGCTTCGCTTATCAGCCCTTGTGCGACCGCCAGTTCATGCATGGCTGCTTCCTCCAGGCGGGGGTTCCCTGACCTCGTCCTCGGCCGCGAGTTCGTCTTCTTGGGCCAACATTTCGTCGATCAGGCCCCAGCTCTCCTGTGCTTCTTCGTCCGTCATTGTCTGGATCGCGTAGCCCACATGCACCAGAACGACGACACCCGGGCTCAGCAATTCGTGATCGAGCAAGATGAGGTTGACGCTGCGCTGCACTCCCTTGGCTTCGCAGCGAGCCACGAAGCCTTCGATGTCAACGATCCGCATCGGAACGGCGAGACACATGTGTTTGTCCCCGATTGTTCGAACGTCCATCGCGCGTACCGCGCACTCCAAGCCGCGCTGCCAGCGCATCAAACTCATCGGAGCGATATTCCGACGATTTTCGTTCTCGACCTTATTCGAGATCAATTTCGGAAAACGTCACCACGCTATCATTAGCCAACATTGACTGACGACCAGGACGGCTACCCTTCAGCAATTGTATCGGAAGACGGGGCGATGACGATTCTCGTGCTCGGACTTGGCAATTCGCTTCTGAGCGACGACGGCGTCGGTATCCACGTCGTCAATTCGCTCAAGCGGACTTACTCTGGAGCGCCGCTCACCATTATCGACGGTGGGACGATCGGCTTGGGATTGCTTCCGGAGGTAGAAGCAGCCGATGCACTGATCTTCGTCGATGCCGCCGAGATCGGAGCAACGCCCGGATCGATTGCCGTTTTTGAGGGTGCTGCTATGGATGCGCAGCTTGGTGGCAAGAAGCGCACCCCCCATGAGGTTGCGGCCTTCGACCTTGTCGCGACCGCGACGATGCTCGGAAATTGCCCACGGCGACGTGCGCTTGTTGGTGTGCAGCCGGCATCGACCGAGTGGGGTCTGGAACCAACGCCCACCGTCAAGTCGGCAATAGACGCGACATGCGCCAGAGTTCTCGATCTCGCCTCACTGTGGCGCCAAGAACTCGACGAAGAGAGAGCGTCAGCGGCTTGTTCCGATGCCGGAGTGGATTCATGATCCGCTCCAATCCAATCGCCGAGAGCGACCGTGTCCCGCCGACGGGATTGGCGGTTGTCTTGGTGCGGGAGATTGCTGCCCGGCTTGCGACATTCGTGGCAACGGGGGAAGCCGCTGCGATCGATTTGCGCAGTTTGCCCATGACGGATGGCGATCGCCGCGAATTGGAGACGATCCTTGGCCAGGGAGACGTCTCGGCAATCCTAACTGTGGCGGGCACGAGCGAGATCTGGGAGACGGCAATCTCGGGTGTCTGGTGGGTGCGTCACCGCAGCGTCGACGGGCACGTTGCGTCCGAGGAGATTGTCGTCGCGCATGTGCCGGACATTCTGACAACCCAACCCGACGACGCGCGCGACAGCCTGGCGCGACTGCGGTCACTGATCGAGAACGACGGCGCTGCGGTGCAGTCACTTCGACCCCTTGATCGGGAGTTTGCTGGACAAACGCAGGGGGGACAATGACCATACCTTCGACACTCGGCGAGGTGCTGGCGCAACAGGGTGTCTCACGTCGGGCCCTTCTCAAATACTCGGCCTACGTGGCATCCATCCTGGCGTTGCCGGCTGGCGCGTCGCGCGTCATTGCAGAGAATCTTGCCAAAGCGCGGCGCCAGTCCGTGATCTGGCTGTCATTCCAGGAATGCACCGGCTGCACGGAGTCGATTACCCGCTCATACAGCCCGACGATCGAGGATCTGATCTTCAACCTAATCTCGCTCGACTATCATCATACGTTGATGTCGGTGTCGGGTGCTGCGGCAGAGCACGCCCGTGAGGCAGCAATGAGGGAAAACAAGGGAAAGTATATCGTCGTGGTCGACGGCTCTGTGCCGGTCAAGGACGGCGGCGTCTATTCGACGATCGCAGGGCAGACCAATCTTGCGATGCTCAAGGCGACAGCGAAGGATGCGTTGGCGATCGTGTCGGTCGGGACCTGCGCGGCTTTCGGCGGAATACCGCAGGCGCGGCCGAACCCCACCGGTGCCGTTGCCGTCAGCGAGATCATCACTGACAAGCCGATCGTCAATATTTCGGGCTGTCCGCCGATCCCCGAAGCAATGACGGGGACCCTCGCTTATCTCTTGTCGTTCGGCAAGCTGCCGGAGCTTGACCATCTCGGCCGGCCCAAGGCGTTTTTCGGCGAGACGATCCACGATCGCTGCTATCGCCGTCCGTTCTATGACAAGGGCTTATTCGCCGAGAGTTTTGACGACGAAGGTGCTCGCAAGGGTTGGTGCCTCTACAAAGTCGGATGCAAAGGACCAATCGCCTACAATGCCTGCGCGACGCTGAAATGGAATGGCGGCACGTCGTTCCCGATCCAATCGGGACATGGCTGTCTCGGCTGCTCCGAGCCGAAGTTCTGGGATCAGGGTGGGTTCTACACACCGTTGGCGGCCCAAGCCGGCGTATCTGGCGAACTGGTCGGCACCGCGGCCGTGGCAGGCGCGGCAATGGGTGGGGCGGCAGCCTGGATCGCCCGCAGGCACCAGCGGAGCCATCTGGCGGAGGTCGAAGCACTCGACCGCTCGCCACCGGCCAAGAGCAAGGGGTAAGACCATGGAACTCCTTCAGTTCGCACGCGGCCCCGCGCTGACTGTCGCGCTTGCGGTCTTCGCGTTCGGCGCGCTATGGCGTCTCCTCGGGGTACTGCTCCTGGAGCGGCGAGGGGTTTATTCCGCACCTCGCCCCGGCGCGCCGTCCATCTTCGCGAGCGCCCTAGCCGGCATCATCGGCAAGATGTGGCCACACGCGACCTTCCTCAAGCAGTCGCTATTTCCGGTGCTCAACGGCTACTTGTTCCACTTGGGCTTGGCGATTTCTGTACTTCTGTTCGCGCCCCACATTCTCTTTATCAAATCCATCTCTGGCCTGTCGTGGCCGGCACTTCCGAGCAACCTCGTCTACGGCATCGCGGTGGTTACGGCGGTGTCTCTGGTCGCAGCCCTGGTCCATCGGCTCACCGATCCCGTGCTGCGGCTGATCTCGCGCGCGGACGACTACGTGAGCTGGATGCTGACGTTCCTGCCAGTCGTTTCCGGCATCGCCGCCGTGTCGCACATCGGGGCGCGCTACGAGACATTACTCGCAGTCCACATACTCACGGTGTGTGCGCTTCTGGTCTGGTTTCCATTCGGCAAGTTGATGCACGCGTTCCTGTTCGTCGTCTCGCGCGGCGAGACCGGGATTCGCTTCAAGCACAGAGGGGCCGACATATGACCGCCAGTACGACCGCAACCGGCGTCGCCTTTGATGCCCAAGGCCAGGCCAGCGATGAACAGCGGCGAAATCTCGCTATGCAGGCACTCGTTCGCGATCTGGCCGCAACGGGCGCAGCGCAACTCGAGAGCTGTGTGCGCTGTGGGCAATGCGCGAATGCCTGCCATTTCTATGTGACCACAGGTGATCCAAAGTACACGCCGATCCGCAAGCTGAGGCCGCTCGAGCAGGCCTACCATCGCCATGTCGGTCCATTTGCTCCGCTCTTCCGCCTATTCGGAATAGTGCCTCGCGTTACCGCTGCGGAACTTGAGGAATGGGAGCAGCTGCTGTTCGATAGCTGCACGATGTGCGGACGTTGCACGCTCGCCTGCCCTATGGGCATCGACATCGCCGATCTCGTCAAACAGTCACGTCACGCCATGTTCGCTGCTGGATTGATCCCCGACCGGCTGGAGTTGATGGACCGCACGACGAAGCTATGGGGTAGTCCGGCGACACCATCGGAGGATTTTGCAGACATCATTCGCGAGGCCGGAACTCAGTTTGGAGTCGCGATGAAGATCGATGAACCGAAGGCCGATTACCTCATTACCGTTGCGCCGGCCGAACTGACCGAGCACACCAAGGCGCTGGCGGATGCCGCCAAGGTTCTCAACGCCCTGGGCGTCAAGTGGACCTACCATAGCGATGGCTTCGAGGCGTCCAACATCGGCTACCTAAACGGGGACATCGCTCTACAAGAGACGATGACCCGGAAACTCATTGATGCCGCCATCAAGATTGGCGCGCATACGCTGGTCCTGCCCGAATGTGGACATGCCTACGGAGCCGCCCGTTGGGAAGCGGGGCGATGGTACGGCGACAAGCTGCCGGTTCGCGTCATTCACATGACCGAGTTTCTCGATGAAGCCGTCACGAGCGGCAGGATCAAGCTGAAAAAGGTCGGACAATCGGCGTCGTTCCACGACCCTTGCCAGCTGGGTCGGCGGGGCGGCGTGATCAAGGCGCCACGCAATATCCTCGCGGCGCTCGGCGTCGAAGTGAAAGAACTCGCTGATGCAGGTACCGTCGGTTGGTGCTGCGGGGGCGGTGGCGGCGTGGTCTCGAACAAGCGCGCGGATCCGCTGCGCTATCGCGTATTCGAGATGAAGCGCCGGCAGGTCGAGGACGCGGGCGCCGACCGCTTCGTCACCGCGTGCGGGCAATGCCGGATAACGCTCAATCTCGGTGCCAGCAAGTACAAGTGGGACCGGAAGGCGGAGAGCCTTCTGGAACTCGTAGCAGACAACCTCATCGCTTGAGCGGGAGCAGTCCAATGCAGAAGCGCGTCGTTGTCGATCCCATCACACGCATCGAGGGGCACCTGCGCATCGAGGCGCAGATGAGCGACAGCGGCGCCATCGAAGCAGCGTACAGTTCCGGCACGATGGTGCGCGGTATCGAGTTGATTTTGAAGGGGCGTGACCCTCGTGACGCGTGGGCATTCGCGCAGCGGATCTGTGGTGTCTGTACGCTCGTTCACGGCATCGCTTCGGTTCGCGCTGTCGAGGATGCGCTGCACTACAAGATCCCGAAGAATGCCCAGCTCATCCGAAATATTATGATCGCGTCGCAGTATGTGCACGACCACGTTATGCACTTCTATCATCTGCATGCGCTTGATTGGGTCGATGTCGTCTCCGCACTCAAGGCCGATCCGAAAGCGACCTCTTCACTGGCCCAGTCCATATCGAGCTGGCCAGCCTCGTCGCCTGGGTATTTTGCGGATGTGCAAAAGAAGGTGAAAGCGTTCGTCGAGCAAGGACAGCTGGGCATCTTCGCCAACGGATATTGGGGGCATCCGGAGTATAAGCTGCCGCCCGAAGCCAACCTTATGGCAGTCGCTCACTACCTCGAGGCGCTCGCCTGGCAGCGGGATGTCGTCAAGATTCACGCAATCTTCGGCGGCAAGAATCCGCACCCGAATTTCCTCGTCGGTGGCGCGCCGGCTCCAGTCTCGACAAGCCCGACGGGCGCCGCGGGCGGTTCGGCTTCGACCGCGAACAATATCGTATCGCTGACCGAGGTTGGGAACATCATCACGAAGATGAAGTCCTTCGTCGAGCAGGTCTACGTGCCTGACACGCTCGCGATCGCGTCTTTCTACAAGGATTGGTTCAAGCGCGGTGAAGGTGTCGGGAATTTCATGACCTACGGCGATTTCCCGGCAAAGGGCATGGACGATCCGTCGAGCTGGCTTATTCCGTCGGGTGTCATTCTCAATCGTAATCTTGCGAAGATCGAGCCTGTCGATCTCAATGATCCCGAGCACGTCAAGGAGTTCGTCTCGCACTCCTGGTACGATTATGAGGTTGGTAAGAAGCAAGGGCTGCATCCCTATGCTGGCGAGACGACGTTCAGCTACGACGGTCCAAAGCCGCCGTTCGAACAGCTCGACATCGAAAAGGGCTATTCATGGCTGAAGGCCCCGCGCTGGAATGGCCACGTCGTCGAGGTTGGCCCGCTCGCTCGCGTGCTTATGCTCTATGCCAAGGGCCACGAGCCGACGCGCGACATCGCGACATACGCCCTCAAGAAGCTCGATCTGCCGATCGAAGCGCTGTTTTCCACGATGGGGCGGACCGCAGCACGCACGCTCGAGACCAAGGTGGTCGTCGACCAAATGAAGAGTTGGCTCGATGAGCTGATCGGCAACATCAAGAGTGGAGATGTGTCGGTTCACAGCACCGCACGTTGGGATCCTTCGACTTGGCCCCGCGAAGCAAAAGGCGTCGGTTTCATGGAAGCGCCGCGCGGCGCGCTTGCCCACTGGGTGGTCATCAAGAATGGAAAGATCGACAATTATCAGGCTGTCGTTCCTTCGACATGGAACGCTGGACCGCGTGACCCGAAGGGCCAACCGGGACCCTATGAGGCTGCACTGATGGACCGCCACACGCTTGCAATACCCGATCAGCCGCTCGAAATTCAGCGTACCATCCACAGTTTCGACCCTTGCATCGCCTGTGCGGTCCACGTGACCAATCCTGCCGGCGAGGAACTCGTGCGCATTAAGGTGCGCTAGGTCCGCATGTTTCCTCAGGCCCAATTGGGTCCGTCTCAAGAAGGAGAACGCCTTTAATGATGCGCCGTTTTCTTCCACTCGTATCCGCTGCGGTGTTTATCACCGTCGCTCAGCCCGCGCTGGCTCATACTGGGCATACTTCGGCGTTCGCTTTAACCAACGGTTTCTTGCATCCATTGATGGGGCTGGACCACCTGCTGGCGATGGTGGCCGTCGGGTTCTTGGCGTGGCATCTCGGTGGTCGAGCAGTGTCGAGCGTGCCCGCAGCATTCCTCGGGGCGATGGCGTTGGGTGCTGCGGTTTCACATTGGGGCTTTGAGTTGCCCGGCATTGAAGTTCTCATCGCTCTTTCAGGAATCGCCGTCGGGTTGGCCATCGCGCTTGAAGCTCGCACGCCGGTTCTGGCAAGTGCTGTGGTCATCGGCCTGTTTGCCTTTGCTCATGGTCAAGCGCATGGCGCCGAGATCCCGCAAGAGGTCAATTTCTACGGTTATGCTGCAGGCTTCTTTGTCGCGACGGGCTTGCTGCAAGGAGTAGGGTTGGGCATGGGACGTCTGATGCCGCGTGGTACGGTTGCAGCGCGAGCTGCCGGAACCCTGATAGCGCTTGCCGGCGCAGGTCTTACGGCTGCATGACGGGCTGTGTGAAACGGATACATTGAGCCGCCTGTCAGCTTGCGAGCCGGCGCCGCGCGTCGATCGCCAAGCCTAGGCCAACGCTGCAGAACCGATCGCCGTCGACGACCTTGGCGTTCCGGAACGGAGCACAAATGGCTTTCCGGACGACGGGGATCGCCGAAGTGCCACCGGTGAGAAAAACCGCAGTAATCTTCTCCGGCTTAACGCCAGCGGTTCCCAGGGTGGAGGTGATCGCTTCCCCGATCCGGCCAACCTCACTTGCAGTGCAGCTCTCGAAATCGCGACGACGCGCTCGAACTGACAGTCCCTTCTCGACGTCGTCGAGATTGATCGAGGCATCGGTGCCGGTCGACAGTTTGATTTTGGCATCTTCGACATTCTTGGCGATCAGGTGACCGCTTTGTTCTCGGACCACGTGCATGTAGCGCTCGAACTTCGGATCACCGCTGACCTCAGACTGTATCTGTCGCAATACATTGAGATTTTTTGGCTCGGTGATTGTGTGGATGCGGTGCCAGGTGGCCAAGTCGACGAACGGCCAGGCCGGCAGGTCGCGTCCTTTGCGGATCATCACGCCCTTGCCGAGTAACGGCATCACGGCGGCGAGGCTCAACTGCGTGTCGAGATTTGTACCGCCGACCCTGATGCCGCCGTTGGCCAAGATGTCTCTGGCCCTGTCATGTCGCCTCTTGTGCGATGGGCCAAGTCTGACCACGGAGAAATCGGATGTGCCGCCGCCGATGTCGGCGACAAAGACCAGTTCATCGCGCTCGAGCTCGAGCTCGAACTGCAGCGCTGCGGCGATTGGCTCGTACTGGAACAGAATTCTTTTAAACCCAGCCTGCTTGGCAATGGACTCGAGTTTGGACTCGGCACGACTGTCGGCGGCATCGTCGTCATCCACGAAATGCACTGGCCGCCCCATCACGACGTCGACGATGCGCTCGCCAGCGAACGTCTCAGCTTTCACCTTGAGATAGACGAGGAAGCCGACGAGGATCTCTTCAAAACTCAGATATCGACCGCCAACGCCGGTCTTCTCATCTACAAGAGCCGAGCCGAGGATCGATTTAAGGGAGCGCATCAGGCGGCCAGGTTCGCGCGCGTTGTACGCGTCGATCCCGCCGCGGCCGTAGAGCGCCGGTGCACCGTCGGCCGGATGGAAGATGGCGCTGGGAACGGTCGTGTACGTCCCCTCCACTGGAACCATCGCGAACGCTTCACCCTTCGAGATCCCGACCGTCGAGTTGGAGGTGCCGAAGTCTATGCCGCAGACGGTCTTCACGTGCGCACTCCTCATTCGGCCGGCGTCAATCCGGTTCCAATTAGCTGTCATTCGGAGACTTTGAGTGCGCCGAAGCCGCACACGTCGGATACAACCGCGTTCGTCTGCTAGGAGCTCGACCGCGACACGGGTGTGAAGATTGATCCCGCAGGGGGGAACCGCGCCTTCCAGTCGTCGAAACTGGTGGCGCGCCCGGCAGGACTTGAACCTGCGACCTGCGGATTAGAAATCCGTTGCTCTATCCAGCTGAGCTACGGGCGCTCTCGATACGGTTCGCTACACGGTTCCAAGCTCACCGTCAAAAGTCGTGAGGATCGGCAAAAATGATGACAACCGTTCGCGAGGATCAAATTGGCGGTGCGCGGGCCGGCCATACCTAGGCACCGATCGGCGACGTCGGGCGCCGGTCCAAGCGTGACCCTCGGCGATGCCGCGAAATCCTACCTACTCAGTGCGTCCAGCTTCCAATGCGGCCGTACTTGAAATTCTCTGCATAGGACTTCTTGAGGTGTTTTCTTGGGGTCGTTTCGGCGACGGTGTAGGCGATGCCGTTGCGTTCCGCATAGGCGATCGCGGCCTCTGGGCTCTCGAATGCGATACGAACCTGTCCACGCATATCCGTGGAACTTGTCCAACCCATCAGCGGGTCGATGGCGCGCGGATCCTCTGGCTCGAACTCGAGCACCCACTCCTGCGAGCGGGCTTGTCCCGACTGCATCGCCGTTTTTGCGGGCTTATAGATCCGTGCAACCATTTTATCGTCCTTGCGAAGCCCGCCCGGCCCGAGGACTTCGGAGGCGGGCGGTCGAGTGGTCGGGGCAGCGGGATTCGAACTCGCGACTTCTTGCTCCCAAAGCAAGCGCTCTACCAGGCTGAGCTATGCCCCGACGTCCTGCCAAGTTACGCAGGCGTGCCCTTGTGTGCAGCTTCGGACCGCGCTGGTCAAGTGGTCGGAATGTTACTTCGACCTGGTGGCGAAGAGTGGATGCCGTACCCGATCGCCGGCCTTCAGACCCAGCTTGTCGGCAACGCCAGCAGCCAGCTCCAGAACCGCCGACACGGGGCCGTCAGAAGAAATGATCTTCTCCGACATCGGCTCGGTGCGCGTCTCGATACGGTGAATGACGCCGTCGGCACGAACAAAAACCATGTCGAGAGATATGTAGGTATTCCGCATCCACATCGCGGCTTCCTGTGGCGGATTGTGGGGGAAAAGCATGCCGCGGTTCTCCGCCAGCGAGGTGCGGTACATCAATCCGAGCGACTTCTCTTGCGGGGTTTCGGCAATCTCGACGTCAATCAGATGCTCCATACCACCCGTGAGAAGCCACAGCTTGTCCTCGCGCATCTTGGCCTCGAGCGATGCTGCGCCGAGTAGCGCCGCAGCTGTCATCACACACAGGAACAGGGCCGCCGAGAAGGCAGCCCTGCTGGTCGTCATCAAGAGATGGCTTGCGCTCGCAACCATGTCCGTCTCAGTGCGACGCCGGGAGGCCGGTCGAAGGACCGTCCGGGCGAAGCTCGGCTGCCATGCAACCTTTGCTGCCGCCGCCGAAACGGACCTGGACGATCTGGCCTGGGCGCAGTTCGGTGAAGCCAAACCGGCGCAATGTCTCCATGTGAACGAAGATGTCCGGAGTGCCGTCACCGCGCGTGAGGAATCCGAAACCGCGCACACGATTGAACCACTTCACGACTGCCCGCTCCCACTCGCTCTCGGGCTGCACGATGACGTGCGTGCGCTGCGGAAGCTGTGAGGGATGGATGGCCGTGCTTTCGTCCATCGAAATAATGCGGAAGGCCTGCATGCCCTTCGGGCGCCGCAGAACTTGACAGTGAACCCGAGCGCCTTCGTAGGCAGTCTGGTAGCCACCTGCGCGAAGGCAGGTGACGTGAAGCAGAACGTCGGGGTGACCATTGTCAGGGACAATGAATCCATAGCCCTTGGACGCGTCGAACCACTTGATCGAGCCAGCGATTTCGAAAACCTCAAGCCCCGATTCGTCCATCCCCTCCAGGGCTTCGAGGCCCGCCTGGGTGCTGATATCGATATCGGAAGGAAGTTTAGTGTCAACCATAGGCTGTACCCCGCTAATCGTTAAGCAACATGAACGTTCCAATCACGACGGCGGCCGGTTTTTGCCCTCCGCGACCGCTACGCAACTCGAACAGGCGGGAACATATGTCCAAGTGGCCTTTGCGGGCTACCTTTTTGATTAAGAAAAGGTGACGAAAAACGGTCACACTCCACGTCATCCACACGAGCAAAAGCTTCATAAGTAATTGCTGGTAAACGTTATTTTTGCATAGAGCACATGGTGGCGCGATTCCAGACGGAGACGTTATTGAACGATGATTTTTTCACCGTTCAGATCGTGTTTTTCGTTAAACGAGTGGGGTTTCGCAGGGGGGTGATTCGCTTTGTGGGGACGTCGATTAGACGATTTCTGATGCAGCCAACCGCGGTCAGTTCCTGTAAATTCATACACGAAATATCCCCAGGCTGGGCTGGGTCGGGTTGACGCGAAAATCGCGTAGCGGTTGTTTTTCTGCTTGACCTCGTCGAAACGACGACACGTGTTTGCTGCGCTGCAGTCCAATTCATTTGCCGCAACGGCAGCCAGCTGCGGCGGTCTAAAATTGGAGTCGGCGAATGAGGTACCTACATACCATGGTCCGTGTCAGTGACCTCGACCGAAGTTTGGAATTCTATTGCGACAAGCTCGGCCTCGTCGAAATCCGTCGGGTCGACAATCCGGCTGGGCGGTTCACTCTCGTATTTCTCTCGGCACCGGTTGATCGCGATCATGCCGTGGAGACGAAGGCCCCATTGATCGAAC
Organism: Hyphomicrobium sp.; assembly: GCA_022843145.1. GTDB lineage: Bacteria > Pseudomonadota > Alphaproteobacteria > Rhizobiales > Hyphomicrobiaceae > JAKAML01. The sequence goes on along the minus strand of JALHOF010000007.1, from coordinate 186,215 downwards.
TCACCTACAATTGGGACCGGGAAGAATACGGCGGGGGTCGCAACTTCGGGCATCTGGCGTTCGAGGTCGACGACATCTATGCCACCTGCGCGCGTCTGCAAGCCGGCGGCGTTACAATAAATCGCCCGCCCCGGGATGGCCGCATGGCGTTCGTCCGCTCACCAGACGACATTTCCATCGAACTCCTGCAGCGTGGCGCGTCGCTTCCGCCAGCCGAACCATGGTCGTCGATGCCGAACACGGGCGTCTGGTGACGGCGCGGCGGGCCTGGCAAGTCGCGATCATCGGTGCCGGGCCTGCGGGCTTGATGGCCGCTGAAGTGCTGGCCACAGCCGGGCATGCCGTGACGATCTACGAACGCATGCCGGCTCCGGCACGCAAGTTCCTCATGGCGGGCCGCGGCGGTCTCAACCTTACGCACAGCGAGCCGCTCGAGCGCTTCTTGCTGCGGTACGAGCCGAAGGCTGGCATCGTCGAACCTGCAATCCGCGCGTATCCGCCCGAAGCCGTCCGTCAGTGGTGCGCTGGGCTCGGCGAGGAGACGTTCCAGGGAAGCTCGGGACGCGTTTTTCCGAACTCACTCAAAGCCTCACCCCTTCTGCGCGCGTGGCTCGTCCGACTCGAAGGCCTCGGCGTCGGGCTCCAACGCGGACAAACTTGGATCGGGTGGGATCAATCCGGCGCACTGCTGCTGCAAGACAAAGCAGGAGAAGTAAATCACGTCACCGCCGACGCCACTCTGCTCGCGATGGGCGGCGCGAGTTGGCCGCGCCTCGGTTCGGATGGTCGATGGGTGACTACACTCGAGGCAGAAGGCATTTCCATCTCCCCGCTCGCCGCCTCCAATTCCGGGGCGCTGCTCGATTGGAGCGAAATTTTTGCGACGCGCTTTGCCGGCGTGCCGCTGAAGCGGATCGCACTCACCTTGGGTAATGCTCGGGTTCGTGGCGAAGCGCTGATCACGAGGACCGGCCTCGAAGGTGGCGCGGTCTACGCATTGTCCACTGCGATTCGCCGCGCGTTGGGCGAGAGCGCCGATGTTCGACTCCATGCCGATCTCAGACCCGATCTCGACGTTGCCGACGTCGAGCACCGTCTCGGCCAAAGCCGTGGCAAGCAATCGGCGACGAGCTTCCTGCGCAAGTCCTTGAACCTCGCTCCGGCCGACATCGGACTGATGCGAGAGGGGATAGGCAAAAATCTGCCGACAGACGCATCGTCACTTGCGCGGCTCATCAAGGATGTGCCTCTGACGGTGCAAGGGCTCTCTGGTCTCGAACGTGCGATCTCGACGGCTGGCGGTGTGTGTGCCGACGCGATTGACCCGCGGTTCATGTTGAAAGCCAAACCCGGCGTGTTCGTCGCTGGTGAGATGATTGATTGGGACGCGCCGACGGGCGGCTATCTGCTGCAAGCGACCTTCGCGACGGCGGTCGGCGCGGCGCGGGGAGTCGATGACTGGCTTTTCGAGCGTGCCGCCAAGTCCCTCGGGTGATCCCAGGCCTCGAACTGAGACCACCGAACCGGTGGCGACTACCTGAGACTGGCGCACGTCTTGCGCAACGGGCTATAGAGCGGCCTTGCCCGCCTCGTGCCGGTCACGCAACGCCGATCAGTCGCGTTCGCGCCACGTTAGTCGAGGAAGTTCCGCACGATGCCGCTCAGAGACGTGATCCTGGCTTTCGTCGCGGTGCTCGCGCTCGGGACGTCGTTTGTCGCGATCAAGGTCGGTGTGGCGCACATGCCGCCGCTGCTGCTGACTGCGCTCCGCTTTCTGTTTGCCGCAATCCCTGCGATCATTTTCGTGAGACCACCGGCCGCTCCGATCCGAATTGTGGTCGCATTCGGCTTTGCCCTGGGCGTACTTCAGTTCGGTCTGATGATCTCGTCCATCAAGCTCGGTATGCCGGCCGGACTGGCCTCGCTTCTCGTTCAATTGCAGGCGTTTTTCACAGTCGGACTGGCATGGTTGCTGCTCGGTGAAAAGCCGACGCAATGGCAGCTCATCGGCGCCGGACTTGCTGCCGCGGGTATGATCCTGATCGGTGCGCAGTGGATCGGACATGCCCCGTTGCTGCCACTTGTCATGCTACTTGGCGCGGCGTTGGCTTGGGCGGCTGCAAATCTGATCGGCAAGCGCGCCGGCTCGGCCGACCGCCTCGCGCTCGTCGTTTGGGGAAGCTTGGCAGCGCCGGTGCCGCTATTTCTGTTGTCGCTATTGTTCGAAGGTCAGGACGCTGTCGTGGCCGCACTGTCACCGCCGTCGTGGCAGGCGATCGCGTCGATCGCCTTCATGGCCTATGCCGCGACAGTCATGGCGTTTTCGATCTGGAACACGTTGCTGCAACGTCATCCGGCGGCTGTGGTCGCACCATATGCGCTTCTGATTCCGGTCGTCGGAATGGTCAGTTCCAGTATCGCGTTCGGCGAAACGCTGACCGTTCAGGAAATTTTTGCAAGTGCCCTGATCTTGGCGGGCTTGCTGGTTGGGATGCGCGGCGGATCACTCGGCCGTTCTGCCACCCGCTAGTCGAAGTTGGCCTCAACGGCGGTCCATCTCGTGGTGCAGACGGCGGAGTGTCAAAGCCCGCGAACGATGTTGCCCATCATCAGGACCAGATAGGCCGTGATCGCGAGCCAATACTCCTGATGCGGAAGGTAGCGAGGCACGTGCACGAAACCGAGCTTCGTCACGAGTGCCAACACCGCGAGCACGAGGGATATCAGAAAGATCACGATAGTTGGTGGATTGAGTCTCATGATGCCCTGGAAAGCCCTATCGCCGCATCTAAGCGGCCGCAATCAATGTAGTTCGGCCAATGCCATTTCCGCAACCCGATGGTACAACTGCAACTGAACGCACCGGGGGCGCGAGACCTCAAACATTACAGCGCGTGGGGCGTCCTGCGGACAGCACCGGTGGGCGTATCAGCGCGCTCGATCACAAAGCGCATGGGCGCGGCATCGGGTGTGGCGACATCGCGGCAAGTGATCAGCATCAACGGGGCAGCAGTGTGCGCGGCGTCTGGTGCGGCTGCCACGTCGCCGATTGCTCTGATGTCCACCACCTCGAAGCGGCGTTCACCCGAGCCCGAGCCGAACGTTACCCGATCGCCGAGTCGCAACGAGTCCTTGAAGATGACGGGAACCGCGTTCGCGGCCGGGGTGCGCGCGTTGAGCCAGAATTCTTCCGTGCCCGAGAGTTGCACGAGACCGGATCCACCCACAGGCGCCGCTGTGCGATCGGATGAGGCGGATTGCAGCTTGAGTGCTGAGACAAAGCTCGACGTCACAAGTTGATCTGGATTTCCGAGGCTCGTTGAAACGCCCCCAAGTGCCAGGGCCGTGACGACGACGGCGGCAGTTGGCCAAGTCGCGTTGAGCCAAGATTTGGCGCGTTCGGGGCGGCTGGCCATGCTGGATGCTCCTGTCTCGGACGCGGATCGAACAGTCAGGCGACGAATCTAGGCCGTGAAAGCTAACACGGGAATAGGTACCTCGGCCTTGCGAACCGATTTTTCGTCAACGCGACGCAACCGAGAACGGTTCAATTATCGACATATCAGCCTTCGGCCGCGGCTAAAATTGTACGCTTCCTAAGCGACTGGGGATCACTTCACCGTGGAGTTGTGGCGAGGTTGGGCCTGGATTATGGCGAGTTTGAGCGGGGCGTCTCCCATCGTCCAGGCCAGTGGCGATCCCGTCACGCAGCGGGAGCGGCCGGAAGCGCTCATCAGGCCCCAACTCCTTGCTATCTTGCCGGATACCGGCCACGGGCGTAGGGTCCGCGCCGCTTTCAGCCGCACCGGCAGTTGTGCAGTTCGTACAGCTTGTCCGGGGCCGGGCCACTGCCTGTCGCATCAACCTGCCACTTCGAAAGGCCTCCACTCATGGGCTTCATCGCCGACAGTCTCAATCGCATCCAGCCGTCCGCCACTATCGCGGTCTCGACCAAGGCGCGCGAACTCAAGGCGCAAGGACGCGACATCATCTCCCTGTCGGCGGGTGAGCCGGATTTCGACACACCGCAGAACATCAAGGATGCCGCCAAGGCCGCCCTCGATTCGGGCAAGACGAAGTATACTGACGTCGACGGCATTCCGGAGCTGAAGGCTGCGATCTGCGCCAAGTTTCATCGGGACAATGGGCTCTCATACAAGCCGAGCCAGGTATCGGTCGGCACCGGTGGCAAGCAGGTGCTCTACAATGCACTGCTCGCGACGTTGAACCCCGGCGACGAGGTCGTGATCCCGACGCCGTGCTGGGTCTCCTACGCCGATATCGTGCAGCTCGGCGGCGGCAAGCCGGTGTTTGCAGAGACCAAGATCGACGACGGTTTCAAGCTCCGTCCCGAGGTCCTGGAACAGGCGATCACGCCAAAAACCAAGTGGTTCTTGTTCAATGCGCCGTCGAACCCAACGGGTGCCGCATATTCGCGCGAGGATATCAAGGCACTGACCGACGTGCTGATGAAGCATCCGCACGTTTGGATCTTGACCGACGACATGTACGAGCACCTGCTTTACGACGGTCTCGAGTTCTATACCCCGGCACAAGTCGAGCCGGCTCTTTACGACCGGACTCTCACGATGAATGGGCTCAGCAAGGCTTATTGCATGACAGGCTGGCGGCTCGGCTATGCGGCTGGTCCCGAGGTGCTGATCAAGGCAATGTGTAAGCTGCAGTCGCAGTCGACGTCGAACCCATCGTCGATCACGCAATGGGCTGCGGTCGAAGCGCTGAATGGGCCGCAGGACTTCATCGCGAAGAACAACGCCAAGTTCGTCGAACGGCGCGATCTCGTCGTGTCCATGCTCAATCAAGCCAAGGGCCTCAAGTGCCCAAAGCCGCAGGGCGCATTTTACGTGTATCCGAGCTGCGCTGGTGCGATCGGCAAGACAACCCCGAAGGGCGTCGTCATCAAGACCGATGAAGACTTCGTCACAGCGTTGCTCGACGAAGAAGGCGTGGCGTGCGTGCACGGTGCAGCATTCGTCGGGTCGCCAGCGTTTCGTATTTCGTATGCGACGTCCCTGGAGGCTTTGAAGGAAGCCTGCACGCGGATCCAGCGGTTCTGCGGCAACTTGAAATAGGCTGGGGGGGCGGGATATGGCCGGCGTTGTTGCACCGGACGAGCCGGTTCAGTTCGCCGTCCTCCCCGATCACCGCCGGATGGCCTACCGGCGGTTCGGTGATCCGGTCGGGATGCCAGTTCTCGCCTTGCACGGCACACCAGGCTCGCGCCTCAAGTACGCGATTGCCGATGAAGCTGCGAAGGATGCCGGGCTCGAACTGTTGAGCATCGACCGTTGGAGTTACGGCAAGAGCGACGGCCACCCGCAGCCGTCGCTGGCGACCTTCGCTGAAGACATGGAAGATTTCGCCGATCACCTAGGATTGTCGAAATTCGGCGTTCTCGGCGTTTCGGGTGGGGGACCGTTTGCGGCCGCGGTGGCCGCAGCCCTTGGCGGTCGCGTCTCTGCCCTGGCACTCGTCGCGCCGGTTGGCCCCATCGCCGGTGCGCCGATCATGCCCGAGTTGTCCCCTTTTCATGCCTTCGCGTTTCGAGGTCTGGCGCGCACGCCGGGGGCGATGCGTATGATTTTCTCAGGGTTTCGCCATCTGATCTCGCGCAGCGATGGGTCCCTCGCCATGCGCATCGCGTCGTCGCGCGCCGCTGCCGTCGACCGCGGCATGCTGTGCCGGCCGCGAGAACGGCAGTCGCTCATCGATGCGTTTCGCGCTGGGCTCGAGCCGAGCGCCGCTGGGCCGGCCACGGACTTAAATCTGTTTGGCCGAGCATGGGACTTTGCGCCGGAGCGCATTTCCTCGCCGTCGCGATTGTGGATCGGAAGTGAGGATCGCCACGTGCCTGTATCTGCGGCACGGCTGCTTGCAACTCGAATTCCAGGCTGCATATGCTCCGACCTCGAGGGTGCGGGCCATTATTGGGTAATGCAGAATATGCCGGAAGTGTTGAGTTGGCTCGCTGGCCAATCGAAGGGCGAACGGCTTTGAAATGAAAAGCGCCGGACCTTCGATCCAGCGCTTCATAAAATTCGTTGTTTGTTCTGCTAGGAGGTGCGCACAATGCTGATCACGCAGGCGTGGCACGTCCGTACCACAAGTTTCCCACGAGCTCGCGCAATCGCGCAGCTGTCGGCACCTCGGTCCAACTGACCGAAAGCTCGGTGCTTGTCGTCCGCTCAGCTTGGGCTGTGAGGAAGTCACTCTCTGGCCGCGGCATCACATGCGACGGACCGTCGAGATACTCTTCGGTCGGCGCCATGGCGCAACCTGCTGCACGTGCGACCGACATCAATCGTTGACTTGCCATTCGAACTGCCCTCACGCCGCGATCAGCACGATACAGAGATTCAGTCACGAGACCCGCTGACAGTGACCAGCGAAATCGGATGTCCGATAAACCGCGCGTGGGACCAAAAGTTCCGGCCTACTCGCGGCGATCGACAAGGCTCACCCAACAGACTTGATAATGAGGCATATTTGCCGCTGGTCAAGATCAAAAGGGTTAATTTGGCGAAGCATTTCAGGGCTATGTCCCCCGAACGACTGTTGCAGCGCAGTAATCGCGCGATGGTTCGATGACGTTGGCGCAGAATACTTGTGCGATGCAAAAAAGCTCATGCAGTGCAGCATGTTCGCCAGGCCGTATCGCCACCACGTCGCTTGTCGTTTTCTCCTCTGCTGCCCCCCAAATCGCTTGCGCTCGATGTGAGGCGGCGCGAACATGATGATGTCGCGCCCCTCCAGAGGCGCGGGGCGCGGCCGGGATGGCGCGCGCCTCGCGTAGGAGGACGACATCATGGTTCAGGCGGTCGCTCCAAAAGGGGCAGTTGGTCCAAGAGGCCTATCGGGCGGGAGCCGCAGCTCCCGCGCCATCGCTTTGATCGGTCCATACCTCAGCGGCAAGACGACCCTTCTCGAAGCCATCCTAGCGCGCACGGGCGGCGTGACGCGTCAGGGCAGGATCGCCGATCGGACGACGGTCGGCGACGCGAGCCCGGAAGCCCGCGATCACGGCATGAGCGTGTCGTTGAACGTCGCTGACGTGACCTTTCTCGACGATCAATTCACCTTCATCGATTGTCCGGGTTCGATAGAATTCCAGCACGAAGGCATGATGGCGGTTCTGGCGTGCGACGCTGCTGTCGTTGTGTGCGAGCCCGATGCCAAGCGCGTACCCGCACTGCAGTTGATCTTGAAGGGGCTCGAGGATCGCGGCATCCCGCACTTCCTGTTCCTCAACAAGATCGACACCTTCGCGATGCACGTCCGCGAGATCATTCCGATGTTGCAGCCCGCGTCATCCAAACCGCTTGTGCTGCGCCAGATTCCAATCTGGGAGAACGGCATCGCCACTGGTTTCGTCGATCTCGCATCCGAACGCGCATTCGTCTATCGCGAGCACGCACCGTCCGAGATCGTTGCGCTTCCGGCGTCGCTCGCCGACCGCGAAAAGGAAGCCCGCTTCCACATGCTCGAACAGTTGGCCGACTACGACGACGCGCTCATGGAGCAATTGATTTCCGATCTGCCGCCCCCCCGCGACCAGATTTTCGACGATCTGACCAAGGAGCTACGAGAGGGCCTAATCTGTCCGGTCCTGCTCGGATCGGCCGAGCATGGCAACGGCATTTTCCGGTTGTTGAAAGCGCTGCGCCATGAAGTCCCGTTCGTCACGGAAACTGCGCGCCGGTTGAAGCTCGAAAACGCCAAAAGCGCCGCCTATGTGATGAAGACGATGCACACCGCGCATGGCGGCAAGTTGTCGGTCGCACGGGTTCTGACGGGCGAGTTGGGTGACGGCAGTATCGTTTCTGGCGATCAGGGCGATGAGCGCATTGCTGGTGTCTTCTCGTTGAAGGGTGAAGAACAGAGCAAGCGCGGCGCGGCGCGCGCTGGTGACACCGTCGCATTCGGTCGCCTGGAGCACGTCAAGACCGGCGAGACACTCACGGGTGAGAAGGGAGGCATCGTCCAGATCAAGGCGCCGGAGCCACCACAGCCGGTCTACGGAATCGGCTTGGGCCTCAAGGATCGCAAGGACGAGGTCAAACTGTCTGCGGCTCTGAACAAGCTTGTCGAGGAAGACCCCTCGCTCAAGCTCGATCACGACGCCGACACGCACCAGATCGTGCTGTCGGGCCAGGGCGAGATGCACCTGCGCGTTGCCCTCGAAAGGCTGCAACGGAAGTACGGCATCGCGGTCGACCGCCAGCGCCGCCACATCCCCTACAAGGAAACGATTCGCTCCGGCACGACGATACGTGGCCGCCACAAGAAGCAGTCGGGCGGGCATGGCCAGTTCGGTGACGTCGTGCTCGACATCCAGCCGCTGCCCCGCGGCAGCGGGTTCAAATTCTCGGATACGATTACAGGTGGCGTTGTTCCCAAGAACTACATCCCATCGGTCGAGATCGGGGTCGCTGATTTCTTGAAGCACGGGCCGCTTGGCTTTCCCGTCGTCGACGTCTCCGTCACGCTGACGGATGGCTCGTATCATGCCGTCGACAGCTCGGACATGGCGTTCCGCCAGGCCGGCCGGCTCGGCATGTCTGAAGGTATGCCGAAGTGCTCGCCGGTGCTGCTCGAGCCGGTCATGGCGGTGGAGATCACCGTTCCCTCGGACGCAACCGCACGCATCAACGGTTTGATCCCGCAACGGCGCGGCCAGATCCTCGGGTTCGACTCGCGCGATGGCTGGCCGGGTTGGGATGTCATCGAGGCACACATCCCAGCGTCCGAGATGGATGACCTCATCGTCGAAATCAGGAGTGTGACGGCGGGCGTCGGCACCTACCGCGCCCGCTTCGATCACCTGCAGGAGCTCGTCGGCAAACTCGCCGATCAAGTTCTTGCTGCTCACAAGGATGCAGCCGAGTAGAGGGCCATGGACGCAATCGCTGTCCGCCTGCCGCAGCCAGCACCGTCGCTCCCCGCGCACTCGAATTCGCGGGGACTTACCTTCCAGTCATGTTTGGTTCACGACCATTTGCAGAATTGATGAACTCGGCAAAATGGGCGCTGTCGACCTCGCCGCGCTCGACGGCGGATCGAACGGCGCAATCCGGCTCGGACTTATGATGGCAATTGCTGAACCGGCACTGCAATGCCAGTCGTTCGATATCATCGAAGCGATTTGCGTCGGCATTTGCCGTGTTCCAGAGTTCGAGCCCCCGCAGCCCGGGCGTGTCGACAATGGCCCCGCCTCGTGTCCGCACGAAGAGTTGCCGATGAGTTGTCGTATGGCGGCCGCGACCGTCATAGCCACGCACTTCCTGTGTCGCTTGCGCGTCGCGACCGAGGAGCTGGTTCGTCAATGTCGATTTGCCAACGCCGGAGGAACCGAAGAGGGCGACTGTGCGATTGCCCGTGAAATACTGTTCGAGCACATGGGTACATTCGCGGTCACGCGCGCTGATCACATGGACGGGAATCTGTGAACCGATTCCTTCGATCTGTCCGGCCGGGCCGACAACATCGTTCTCCAGATCCGATTTGTTGACCACGATCACGGGACTGGCGCCGCTTTGCTGCACCAAGGCAAGATAGCGCATCATTCGCGGAAGATTATAGTCGCCGCCTAGGGCGGTCACGATAAAGACGACATCGATATTCGCCGCCAGCAGTTGCGGGTCGGGTGTGCCCGAGGCCTTGCGGATCAAGGCGCTCGTCCGCGGCAGGACCGCTTCGATCGTCGAAGGGCTGTCACCCCCGGACAAGGCTACGGCCACGAAGTCTCCGACGCCGGGCAAGTCCGATCGCTGCGCCACCGTGTTGCGGAGGCGACCGGTTGTGCCAGCGGAAATTTCTGCGGCTTCGGTTGCCACGCGATAGTGACTTCGGTGTTCACCGACCACACGTGCGGGCACGAACCCCGTTGCAGCAAAGGCCTCGAATTTCTCTCGCCACTGCCCATTCCAGCCTAGCTCTTCGAGAGACATTCTTGCGCCTTCATCGAGCACGGCCTCGCGTGCGTTGAACTGATCACCGCCGACGATTGAGCCGACGAAATAACACCGCCGGCCGAAGCCAAGCCGTGATCCCTTTCGATCCACCCGTCGGCGCTACCATTCGCCAACTGAGGTGAAGGGTCAACCTCGGGTCGGCAGGAACTGGCTGTTCTCAGTCCTCACCGCCGCCCCAACCGCTCCAGAGCGGCGCGCATCGCCTCTCGAACGCCCGCTTCGCTCATGGCGTGGCCGGCGGCTTCGATGAACGCGAGCTCCGATCCGGGCCACGCCATGTGCAAGCGATAGGCGCTGACGGGAGGGCATAGGAGATCGTAGCGGCTCTGCACGATCGTGCCGGGGATGCCCGCGAGCTTGCCGGCTTCGGCGATGAGCTGATCGGGCCTGAGGAAGCAATCATGCGCTAGGTAATGGGCCTCCATCACAGCCGTCGGCGGGGGCCTGCCAGTGGTCCGTAAGGCTTCGGGGATAGTTGTGGCGCCCGGCACCAGCTCCGACAATGCGCGCTCGTAATGATGCCAGGCCCACGCCGCCGGAACCTGCACGTCGGGCTCGGGATGCAACAGCCGGCGGTAGTAGGCTTCGAGCGGCGCGTGCCGCTCACGCTCGGGTAGCCAGCCGATGAACTGCTCGTAGAGTTCCGGCCTGAACCGGCGCGGTCCCCCGAGGAACGCCCAGTCGACCTCCGCCGGTGTACCCATGAAAACCGCGCGCATCACCAGTCCAGCCACGCGCTCGGGGTACTGCTCGGCGTAGGCTGTGGCCAGCGTCGAGCCCCAAGAGCCGCCGACCACGATCATGCGGTCGAAGCGGCAAAAGTGGCGAATGCGCTCAATGTCGGCGACGAGGTGTGCGGTCGTGTTGGCATGCAGTCCGAGCCACGGCCGCGAGCGGCCCGCGCCGCGCTGGTCGAACAAGACAGCTGAGAAGACGTCCTGATCAAAGAGTTCACGATGAGCAGCCTGGCACCCGCTGCCGGGTCCGCCGTGCAGGTAGATCGCCGGGATCCCGTCGCGCCGTCCGACGCGCTCGACGTAGATCTCATGGCCGTCCCCGACGTCGAGCATCGTCGTCTCGAAGGGGTCGCTGGTCGCGCGTGTCGCTGCGGATCGATTCAATCGCGGTATCCCTGCCGGCTTCGGTTGCATGGCGACATGCTAACGTGCCTGACAGGATTGCGGATCGAAAAAACAACGTATCCCTTGCCGATCCTTCAACCATGGATCGGACTTCACCCGACCCGGGAATAAGTTTTACTGCGTCTTTGGACCGAGATGGCTCAAACGGTCCTTACCCCATAGACGATCCAGGGTGCCGTCACGCCCGCATCCAGCGCGATAACTGAAGTAGCGGCCAGGATCTTTTTTGTAGAAATTCTGGTGATACTCCTCGGCGGCGGTAAATTCAGCCCGTGGTGAGATCTGAACTGCGACGGGTTTGCCGAGCTTGCCGGATTTATCGATCGCTTCCTTGCCAGCGATCGCGAGTTTCGACTGCTCGTCGTCATGTGTGAAGATGACCGGGCGATACTGGTTGCCGCGGTCGCAGAATTGGCCTCCGCTGTCCGTCACGTCGGTCGTCTTCCAGAAGTGTTCCAGGAGAAAGGGGAAGTCGACCTTCTTCTTGTCATAGGTGACCTGAAGCACTTCGATATGCCCAGTGCGGCCGGTTCCGACCTGATCGTAAGTGGGATTCTTCGTTTTGCCGCCCATGTAGCCGGAGACGGTCGTCAGCACGCCCGGCACCTTGTCGAAATCGACTTCGGTGCACCAGAAGCAACCCGATCCGAATGTCGCCACGCCGACGCCGTCCTTGGCTGGCGGCGTATCGTCGGCGCGCGGGGCGGCGGAGAACCCGACGAGGGCGGCGACGGCAATGGCGGTGGCGAGGCGCAACATGGGAATCTCCGGTCGAAGGATCGGCGGCGGGCTGTCTGTCAATGAACCAAGAAGGTAATCTCAGCCCGTGGTCTTCGGCACGAACTTCATTGCAACCCCGTTCATGCAGTAGCGCAGACCGGTTGGCTTCGGTCCATCTTCGAAGACATGGCCGAGATGGCCGCCGCAGCGCGCGCAATGGATCTCGGTCCGGGTCATGAAGAAGCTGCTGTCAACTGTGCTGCCAACGGCCTTTTCGATCGGCTTGTAGAAGCTCGGCCAGCCCGTACCGCTGTCGAACTTGGTGTCGGATGCGAACAAGGGCAGATCGCAACCCGCGCAATGGTAAGTCCCCGGTTCATAAACCTTGTCGAGGGGGCTCGTCCCGGCGCGCTCGGTGCCGTGCTTGCGGAGCACGTGGAACTGCTCCTTGGTCAGGATCTTCTTCCACTCGTCATCGGTTTTCATGATCTCGAACTTTGCTCCTGATGGCCCGGCGGCCCGGGCGGTTGCGCCACTGCCGAGCACCACGGCGAGGCTGGCGGCGGCACGGGAGAAGTCGCGGCGGGTGAACATCGGTCTTCGGGCTCCTGTGGTAACGCGCATCTTGGCGTTTGCAGCAAGTTACGCAAGTTGTGCCGCAAGCGTTTCATGCCGTCATCTCAATTGCTGTCACAGTGGCGTGTGCGGGCGGAGGCTTGATGAGGATTCCGGCGCATTGACAGCCACGTCTGAAACTGCGGTAACGGCGGCAGATCAGCATGGGACCTCAAAACGATATGAGCGGACGCGGCGACGGCAGCAGCAACACGGACGTGCCATTCGGCTCGCTCAAGGCGCCCGGTTGGCTGGATGCAGTCGTGGGAGTGACGCGGCGGCTACCGCGCAATGCACTCGGGAGGCGGGTGGCCTCGCTGGCGCGGTCGCTCGGGTCGCGTGCCCACGGTGGTGCCGTTGACGTCGAAGTACTTGGCGCGCGCATGCGGCTGCACACGACCGGAAATGCCTGCGAAAAGCGGCTGTTGTTCACGCCGCACTATTTCGATCCCGACGATCTGGCCATCCTGGAGCCTCTAGTCGGTCCTGGGTTCGTGTTCATCGACGTCGGCGCGAACGTGGGTGCCTACGCATTGTTCGTCGCCGCTCGCGGTGGAGCCGACGCAACCGTCATCGCCGTCGAGCCGCATCCCGTTGTCCGCGCGCGCCTCGCCTTCAACATCGCAGCCAGTGGGCATTCGGGCACGCGCATCGTGCCACACGCATTGTCCGACCGTGCGGGGACCGTCCGGCTGCGCATTCTTGCCGGCAACATCGGCAACACGACGATCGCGGAGGCAGCCGGCGCGCGGTTCGAGGATGGCGGGATCGAGGTCGCGACAGAGACACTTCTCGCACTCGCCGAGCGTCACGATCTGCAGCGCATCGATGCCATCAAGATGGATATCGAAGGTCACGAAGACGCCGTGCTCACCGCGTTCTTCGAATCGGCGCCGCCATCGCTGTGGCCATCTCTGCTGATCTTCGAGAACAACCGCGTATTGTGGTCGCGCGATCTTGTCGGTGAAATCGCGGCACTGGGTTACGACGTTCTGAAAACTGGACCGGGCAACGCCGTTCTGCGACGCCGCCGCAGCCCTGTCAGCGCTTGATCGGGATCGCCCTGTCGACGGCGATTTCGTCGGATGACAACCGGCAACGGAGCGCAATGGCCTCCACGCCGCGTGATGTCGCACGCTCGAACGCGGTGCCATAAACCGGGTCGATGTCGCGGGCCACTGAGAACCTCGCGGCGTCGGCACGCTGCACCAGGAACACCATCACCGCCCTGTGGCCCGCCTCGACCATATTGCCCAGTTCATCGAGATGTTTGACGCCGCGCTCGGTCTTGCTGTCCGGAAACTCGGCGAGGCCCGGCTTCCGCATCAAGTGCACATTCTTGACTTCGACGTAGGCTAGGCCCTTATCGGGATGCTCGAGCAGGATGTCGATACGACTGTTGGCACCGTACTTGACCTCTCGGCGAAGTGAGGGATACCCGGCGAGATCCGCCACGGCGCCGGCCTCGATCGCATCCGACACGATCTTGTTTGGAAGGCTTGTGTTGATGCCGACGAGCGTCGGGCCCTTGCCGAGATCGGCTTCGATCATTTCCCAAGTGTGACGGTATTTTCGCGTCGGGCTGTCGTTTTCTGAGAGCCACACGACGGATCCGGGCGCGGTCAGTCCGAGCATCGAGCCGGTGTTCGAGCAGGTCGCGGTGATCGTCGCACCGTCGTCGAGGGCAACATCAGCCAGGAACCGCTTGTATCGCTGGATCAATCGGCCGCGTACGAGGGGGGAAGGGAATCGCATCGTTCAATGATGCGATGTAGACGCTTGGCCGGCAAGAGACAGATCGGTGCCGGTGCGTTCGGGTCAGCTCTCAGAAGGGCAAATACGACGACCAAGGCCGCGGCGCACGGCTTTGTTTAATCGGCTGCCCATCGAGAGCACGCGGCGCGTAGCTCGCGAGATCTTTGAAGTCGAGATAGTATGTCCAGCGTGAGCTGTATGGATGCACCAGCTCGGTTCCACCGGACGTGTCGAGCAAGGGACGCCCGGTGTTGTGCCACGCGAAAATTCCGCCGCGCAAGTTCGCGACACGCTTGGCCCCGAGCTTCTGCATGACCTCGCGAACCCGGCTCGCCAATTTGGAGCTGCGCACGCCGACAGAACAATAGATGACCACATCTCGGCCGCGCGCCAGATCGCTGAACCGAGCCTGAAATGCCTCGGAGTCGATATCAGGGTCAACCGGGATCGCGCCCGGCAGTCTGCTCACGCCGACCTCGCCATCGGGCCGCGCGTCGAGAAGCAGCACCTTTTCCGGCGTCTTCATTGCCGCTTCGAACTGCTCGGGCGTCAGGTGGGTCACGTCGCTGTAATCGCGTGCAATGCCGGCTTCCAGCTCGTTGAGGCACTGCTGCCCCTCGGCCAGGGTCGTATTTGCGCCCGCCGCCAACATGAGCATGGCGGCGGCGGCGATGCGCAAGCACGCAAAGTCATGGCGTGAGGTCATTGGTGATCCAGACGGCTGCTTGAGGATTGTGAGCGGCTCTCGCACACTCACACATTCAAATGTTAATATATCGCGGAGGATCGGCCTGCTGCAAGTCCATCAGAGTCACAGTTCGGTGACTCGAAATACCGCGAACGTCGTAGACTGGATTCCAAATCCACACCGACGGGCAGGACTTGACATGCAGGCGAGCGGCTTCCCGCACACGTTAACGGCCGAGAGAGGCCAAACACCGGGTCGTGTCACCGCGGCGGTCCTGGTCATTGGTGACGAGATCCTCTCGGGGCGCACCAAAGACCGCAACATCGGTCACATAGCAGACCATCTCACTGCCATCGGCATCGAGCTGCGCGAAGTGCGCGTGGTTGCCGACGACGAGGCCGCGATCGTCGAAGCGGTCAATGAACTGCGCCGACGCTATCGTTACCTGTTCACGACCGGTGGGATTGGACCGACGCACGACGATATCACCGCCGATTGCATCGCCAAAGCGTTTGGCGTCTCCATCGACATCGATCCGCGCGCGCTCGCAATCATGAAGCCGCACTACGAACGGCGCGGCGTGGAACTCACACCGCCGCGTCTCCGGATGGCGCGAATGCCAGCCGGGTCGGAACTGATCGAGAACAGCGTTTCCATCGCGCCTGGGTTCATGATCGACAACGTCATCGTCATGGCCGGAGTGCCGGCTGTGATGCAGGTGATGCTCGACGCTGTCACACCAAGGCTGGAAAAGGGGCGGCAAATGCATGCCGCAGCGATCGATCTTTCGGTACCGGAAGGCGAGATTGCCGAAGTGCTCGGCGAACATCAGAGGCAGTATCCGGGTGTCGCCATGGGGTCGTATCCGACTTGGAAGGATGGCCGCCCATCGACACAGCTCGTTCTCCGTTCGACGGACGAGACGGCCTGGGTGGAAGCGGTCGCAGGCTTAAAAACCAAGTTGAATCAAAGAGGGATCATCTGACGCAGGGACTCGCGCGACGATCCGGGCATTAACCATCCGGTGAGACACATATCGCGCATACAACGTTAACCTGCTCTCACCGCATCGCTGCCGCGCACCATGCGCCCACGTCCGATCCGCAGCATCGCGCTTGATGGTAAATTCAGGAGTTCCCATGACGACGATCATCGATCGCTCGCAGCATTGTGTTGGCTCGAACTGGACAGCGCGCCTCGTCGCGCTCGCTGGCGCATTCCTGTTCACGATGGGCCTCGTGCCCTCATCCGACGCTTTCGCAAAAACACCCGGTTCGACATACTGCTTCCACGGCACCTGCCATCGCGTGCGTTCGCTCTCCGAAACGTCCGCTGCCGTCGGTCGCACCGAGTCGTTCGTGACCTCGTTCTACGACGACTGCCGCCGCGACCGGTACAACCCTTGCGGACTGACCTCGTCCGGCGAAGCATTTCGCGCCGACAAGCCCGACAACGCCGCGAGCCCGATCTACCCAGACGGGACGACACTCCTGGTGTTCAATCCGGCGACCAAGAAGGCTGCTGTCGTCCGCGTCAATAATGCTGGGCCATACTGGGGCAACCGCAAGTTAGACGTCTCTCGCTCGGCCGCCGAGAAACTAGGCTTTCGTCACAAGGGCGTCGCCAAGCTGCAGGTTAAGGTATTGAAGGCCCCTTCGAAGGCCGAGGCGACCTATCGCCGTCACCGGAAATACGATCCGGTTCCAGGCTACGTCGGCAGCTTCGCGTCGCTCGATCAAGTGTCGAGCAGCCTGACGTCGGTTGCTGCCTTGAAGGCGGCAACACAGGCGATGCTCGCCCCGATATCGAAACAGTCGAAACAGACTGCAATCGCTGCCCTCGATTTCAACTTGCCGACATTGACTGGCCGCGCGGGTCCCAAGCCGCAACTCCGCGAGATCGCGCCGACGATCGACACGACCATCGCACAAAAGAAAAAGCGGATCAGGGCTGCGGCACGGAGCTGAGACGCTCGATCAAGCTCGACGACGGGTTGGAAGCCAAACCCGTCGTCGATGCGGCGGTCGTCCGTGGCGAGGCATCCGTCGTTGCCACGGGTCGGTCACCGAGATCAGTGGCGCATTGGAAGCCCTCGGAATGGTCGGCGGTCTCTTTTGATGACTCATCGACCGGCGTTTCATCGACGTCTGGATAGATGTCGAAATGCAGTTCCATCGTGTCGAGAAACGTGGCGACGAGATCAAGAATGATCTCGAGTTCGATCCGCCGGGCGACCAGAAATTTCGGCGAAACAACGATCGCACCGCAATCGTCGAAGGCAGCAGAATCTTGGGCGACCATGCCGCGGCCACGCATGTAAGCGAGAATTCCGACCCCGGTATCGAACTGTTCGGCGGACAGATCGCCAGCTTCCCGCGCCGCGTCCTCGAGAGAAGAGGTTGCTGCGGCGAACACGCGGGCCAATGGGGCAAACCGCCGATCAAGGATCGCGATTTCCCGCGCCCGCTCTCGGGCCTTTAGAGCGCGCGAAACCAGCAGCAATTCGTGTGTTCTAATCGTGCGAATGACGTCCCGCTGCATGGCTTGATAACTAGCAATTGTCTCTGGACAGCGCGCAGTTCGGTCGGGCCGCCACGAACTTGCCAACAAATCTTCGCCACGGGCAAGAACAGCGTCAAGATGATCGGCGAGCAGATAGACGACGGGCGGCGTAGGCGTCGCACGGTTCCGCGCCGGCGCCGCCGCTGTTTTCAGATCTGTTGGCGGCTGGATAGACATGAGATGGAGATCGAAAGTCCTTGTTGCGGGCAAAACTTTTGGAACCGGGGCCTATCGTTTGAGCGTGTTCTGCCCCGATTCGGCGCTTGTCAGCGTTGTGGCTGAGGCACGATGCCCAGAATGATGTTGAGGGCTGTATTAAGGTCGGTTCCGCGCGCGGCAAGCCGACGCCCGAGTTCCGAATTGAACGCTGCTCGCCAGCGCTCCGCTCCTGTCTTCAGCGCCGCGATTTCCGAAAGTCCACGCAACATCGCGTCGTCCGTAACGTCCGCAGCAAGGCGCAAACGAACGCGCAATTCAGGAATAAGGGCAGCCAGCGGCGCCAATTCTATTGTCGGTGGCGCGAAGGCGCGGGGTAGGTCGTGGGCCACGGATTGACTCCCATCGGATCGACCGTTGCGGAAGTAAAACTCCAGAGACCATGAATCGTTGCATGATTCGCAGATTGAAATGTGACCAGAAACAGTCACTTGCTCCCGCCCGGAGCGCTTCGAATCTGGCGCATCTCCACAGCCCGGCGGTGCGACGCTGATTATCGGCCAACGGCTGCACGGCGCAGCCGGTCGTTGATGGCTTCGCCCAGTCCGCCGCGAGGGATCGGCATGACCGCGATGGCCGCCGCACCCGTTGCATCGAGCGCGCGAAGGGCAGCGAACAAATTGGCCGCTGCTTCGATCAGGTTTCCGCCCGGCGAAAGATTGATCACCGGCCCACGGCTCATGGGGGCTATCCCGAAGGCCAGCAGGGCCTCGCCTTCTGCCACATGGGTTGCTTCGAGCCGTACTTTCGCGCGGGGTGCGTAATGGCTTTCGA
The DNA here is from genome assembly GCA_022843145.1 of Hyphomicrobium sp. GTDB lineage: Bacteria > Pseudomonadota > Alphaproteobacteria > Rhizobiales > Hyphomicrobiaceae > JAKAML01. The sequence continues at coordinate 167,751 of JALHOF010000007.1, read as the reverse complement.
GCTGGCCGGGCGCGTGAAACGGCCCAGGATCAGGTGCCTCAGATCCGTCGTTTATCGTATGCAATCCGTCGGGATGGGACGCCGGCCGGGCCAAGGTGATCCCGAGTGCCGCTTGAATGGTATCGGCGGGTATCGCTCCGGGGCGCAGCAGCACGACAGGATCACTCCGCGCATCGAGAATGGTCGATTCGAGCCCGTACGCCGCCGGACCGGCATCGAGGATCATGGCCAGTTTGTCACCAAGGTCCGCCTCGACATGTTCGGCTCGGGTGGCTGACACGTGACCGGATAGGTTCGCGGATGGTGCCGCGATCGGCTGTCCAGCAGCAGCGATCAGGGCGCGTGCGACGGGGTGGTCGGGCGCACGCACGGCAATGCTGTCGAGGCCTGCCGAAACGAGGTCCGAAGCCAGGCAATCCGCGCGGCGGCTCAAAACCAGCGTCAGCGGGCCGGGCCAGAACGTCGCCGCCAGCCGGCGCGCCAGAGGCGGCATCTCGGCCAGGCGCTCGGCGCCGGCGATGTCGAGGACATGTACGATGAGTGGGTTGAAGCTCGGGCGGCCCTTTGCTTCGAAGATCCGCGCGACCGCCCTTCCATTCGTGGCATCCGCGCCGAGCCCGTAAACGGTCTCTGTTGGGAAAGCGACGAGACGGCCCGCGGCAAGGTGTCCAGCCGCGGCGGCGATGGCTGCGGGATCGGCTTTTGAGATGCGCGAGGTCATGGCTGAATGTCGGGTCCTGCTTTGCCGCTCCGTCCAGGCACGATCACCCCGGACGCTGGCAGGCTTCTCCATCCCATGCCTTTCTCGCGCCCGCAACTCGGCCTACACTCGTCGCATTCAAGCCGTCCGCAGCGAGACAACCGCGCGAAACTCCAGGGAAACGACCATGACCTACCAGGTGCCAGTCGACGACATCATGCGCGCGCTCAAAACCGCGGTCGATCTGGACGGTCTGATTGCCGACGGCGTTTACGCGGGCCTCGACGAAGACACCGTCCGCGCGGTCATCGAGGAAGCCGGAAAGTTCGGCTCTGAAGTGCTCGATCCGCTCAATTGGAACGGTGATCGGGAAGGCTCCCGGCTCAAGGACGGCGTGGTCTACACACCCAGCGGCTGGAAGGAAGCCTACCGTCAGTTTGCCGAGGGCGGGTGGAGTGCGCTGCCCTGCCCGGAAGAGTACGGCGGGCAGGGTTTGCCCGGTGTCCTGTCGATGGCGGCATGCGAGATCTGGAACGCGACCAACCTGTCGTTCGGACTATGTCCGCTGCTGACGCAAGGCGCGATCGATGCCCTTCACGCCGATGGTTCCGACGAATTGAAGGCCATCTATCTGCCGAAGATGGTGTCGGGCGAGTGGACCGGAACAATGAACCTGACCGAGCCGCAGGCGGGGTCAGATCTGGCGGCGATCCGTTCCAAGGCGGTCAAACAGCCCGACGGCACCTACCGCATTTTTGGCACCAAGATTTTCATTACCTACGGTGATCATGAATTGACCGACAATATCGTGCATATGGTTCTCGCTCGTCTGCCCGACGCTCCAGTTGGTACGCGCGGTATCTCGCTGTTCCTCGTCCCGAAGCGCCTCGTCAATTCGGACGGCTCGCTCGGCGCCCGCAACGATGTCGTCTGCGCCGGGCTGGAGCACAAGCTCGGCATCCACGCGAGTCCGACGTGCGTGATGAAGTTCGGCGAGGCCGATGGCGCGGTCGGCTATCTCGTCGGTCAGGAGAATCGCGGTCTCAATACCATGTTCATCATGATGAATGCAGCACGGTTGGCGGTCGGCATCCAAGGTGTCGCCGTCGCCGAGCGCGCGACGCAACGCGCCGTGGTGTACGCGAAAGACCGCAAGCAGGGCCGGACGGCAACATCGAAGCCCGGCGAGATGGGCGCGATCGTCGAACACGCCGACATTCGCCGCACGCTTTTGACGATGAAATCTCTCACCCAGGCGGCGCGCTCGATCTGCCTCGTGACCGCCCGTGAGATCGACGTCGCTCACCGCGGCGCGACCGATGAGATTCGGAAGGCGGCCGCGAACAAGGCGGCGCTTTTGACACCCATCGCCAAGGCGTTCTCGACCGACATCGGCTGCGAGGTGGCCTCGATGGGCGTGCAGATCCATGGTGGAATGGGCTTCGTCGAGGAAACCGGAGCTGCGCAGTATTATCGCGATGCGCGAATTCTGCCGATCTACGAGGGCACCAACGGCATTCAGGCCATCGACCTCGTGATGCGCAAGCTGCCGCTCGACGGCGGCACTGTCGTGACCGCCTATATCGGTGAAATCGCGAACACGGCGATGGAGGTCAAAGCCTCGAACCGTCCCGAGTTCGGTCGCATGGGCGAGCGCTTGTCGGAAGCCGTTGACGCCTTGGTCGCGGCGACCGGGTTTATGGCGCAGAACCTGCAAAATTCGCCTGAATCCGCGCTCGCCGGCGCCACGCCCTATCTACGGCTGTTCGGCCTGGCTGCTGGTCAGCACTATCTCGCGCGTGCGGCGCTCGCCGAAAGCCGCGACGGCGGCGATGGAGGCAACGCCATCGCGCTCGCACGGTTTTTTGCCGAGAACTTACTCGTTGCGGCCCCCGGCCTCGCCGAGACGGTCATCGGCGGCGCTGAAGCCATCCTCGGAGTCGATCCCGACCGCATCTCGGTTTGAAGGAAGCGCAGATGAGCGACATTTCAATTTCGTCTGTCGACGGCGTCCAAGTGATCAGGTTCACGCGCGCAACCAAAAAGAACGCGCTGACCGGGTCCATGTATGCGTCGATCACCGATGCCCTGTTGAAGGGGGACGCCGACTCCAGCATTTGTGTGCACGTTTTCCTGGGCTCGGAGGGCATCTTCTCGGCAGGCAACGACATCGCCGATTTCCTGGCCACTTCGCGCGGCGAGGGCGGGCTGTCGAAAGATACGGAGCGATTCATTCGAACCTTGCCGCTGGTCGCCAAGCCGATGCTGGCAGGCGTCGATGGCCCCGCCGTCGGCATCGGCACGACACTTCTGTTTCACTGCGACCTCGTCTACGCGGCGCCAACAGCAGTATTCTCGACGCCGTTCCTCGACCTCGGGCTCGTACCCGAGGCGGGATCGAGCCTGCTCATGCCGATGCGAATGGGCTACGCTCGCGCTTTCGAGATGCTGGTCCTCGGCGAGCCATTCAGTGCGGAGCGCGCACGGGAGGCGGGCATCATCAACGCCGTTGTCGGACAGGACCTGCTCGAGCCAACAGTCATGAAGGCGGCGCGGCGGCTTGCAATGAAGCCGCCCGAGGCGCTCCGCGAGGCGCGGCGGCTGATGCGGGGCGACATGACCGCGTGCCTCGAGCGCATGGACCACGAGGTACAGGCGTTCCGAGATCGGCTGGCTTCGCTCGAGGCCCAAGAGGCGTTCACCGCGTTCCTCGAAAAGCGGAAGCCTGATTTTGCCGCTGTCCGCGCCCGCGCGTCGAAAGGTACTTGACCGCTTCGCCACGCATGAGGAAACAGCCATGACGTTGTGTGCGCAAGGAGGATCGGTCTGGCGACCGGCAGCGCTCGGCCTAGCTGTTCTCGTTGTGCTGCTGGATAGCGTGATCGCGTCGCCGCCTGCGGGGGCGAACTGGTTTACGAAGCTCGTCCGCGAATCCGGCGAGTCTGGCGGCAAGCTCAGTGGCAAGTTCGGTCACGGCTCGCTCGATGATGCAGCACGTCATGTGCAGTCCCTGCCGCAGGGCACGGCTGGCGTGTCCCTTGCAGCGCATGCGACGCATGAAGGTCACTGGCAATTCGTCAATCGATCAGGAGATATCTTTACCGCAGGAACGCCCGACGAATTGACGCGCGTGACATCGGCTCTGTCGCCAGAGGCTGCACCTGGCACACGCCTCATCTTTCATCTCTCCGATGAGTCCGTCCTTGTTCAGCGTGCGCGCTTGAAGGATCTGCCTCCGGATGCGTCGCTCCGTGTCGTTATCGGGAAGACCAGCTACCCACTGATCCGCCGCGCGAATGGCGATGCAGAACTCGTCTTTGCCGAAGTTCGCCCGAACGTAGTTGTGCCTATGACTGAACGGCCTGCGGTGATGGAGGCGATCTTTCAGCTGGGGAGGCCGATCGAGGCCTCGCGGGTGCGTGTCCTTTCGCTAACGCCGGGCGGGCCGGATGCCTTCACGCGGTTGCCGCGCTTCGATGCGGGGACCAAGAGCGCGCTCGTCGACTCGATAGACCCGAATTCGCTCTCTCGCGCGCTGTCGGGTCTGAAAGGTCAAACCGCCGTCATCAGCGGCCGGATCGAGGCGGGACAGCTTTTCTTCAGGCCTGCTAGCGGCGCCGAGCGATCCTTGCCGATGGATGAGATCGCGCGTGCGGCCGCCGCTTCGGACGTCAATCTCGTCGTGCTGCAGTCGGTCGCTCCGCGCCAGCCGGGCGGGCGCAACTGGCTTTGGCAGAAGGTCGAGGTCGCTGGCCTCGACGATGCCTTGAAGCGCGCGTCGTTCGCCGACTTCCTCAACGGACTGGCGACCGGACGCGGGCCGCTCGCCGTCGAGGTGATGTCGTCGTCGAACGGTCGGACGGCGCTGCGGGCCATTCCGAGCGCTGCGAAGAGTGAACCCATCACAGCGCCGATCAGCGGCCCGCTTGCCGACTGGCTCACGGATGCCGTGTCGAATGTCACTGGCAATGTCGTCACCAGCGCCGTCGACGTGATCGCCAACAGCGCGGAGCGCCAGCGCGAACTCGATCTCAGGTTGATCCCCGGCATACCGTCGATACTCCAGATCGGATTTCTCGCGTCCCTGATCGCTGGGTTGATGGGGCTCGGTGTCTCACGTGGCTGGTGGTCGAGGGTCTGGCCGCCCGAGGTTCGTTCGGAGTACGCCGGTCCAGTCGGCTATCACGCGGCTCGTATTGCCAAGTTTTTGGCGTTCGTGCTGATATTTCTGCCGCTCACCGGGGTGCCGGCCTTCGTGACGACGGTGGCCATGCAACTGTGGGCGATATTCACTGCTCCCTGGCGCGCGATCCAGTGGATCGGCGGCCGTTTCAAATCCCGGGGCAGCGCCGCCACCGGATGAGCGCCTTGCGCGAGGTGGGTAGGCAGGCTGGCGGCTTCTCGCGTAAGCTTGGGAAAATACGCGAGGGAGACGCCAGGGCATGACCGCACTCAAGGGGAAAACGCTTTTCATCACAGGCGCAAGCCGGGGTATCGGCTTGGCCATCGCCCTGCGCGCGGCACGCGATGGTGCGAACGTTGCCATTGCTGCCAAGACAAGCGACCCCAATCCGAAACTCGAAGGGACCATCCACACAGCGGCGGCCGAGATTGAAAAGGCCGGTGGTCGCGCTCTGCCGCTGATGTGCGATATCCGAGACGAGGCACAGGTCGCGGAGGCAGTCGAAAAAGCCGCGGCACAATTCGGCGGTATCGACATCTGCGTCAACAACGCCAGCGCGATTTCGCTGACACCGATCGAAAAAACCGATCCGAAACGGTTCGATCTCATGTTTGGGATCAACACCCGCGGAACGTTCGTTACGACGCAGGCGTGTCTGCCTCATCTCAAGAAGTCGGCGAACCCGCACGTTCTGATGATGTCGCCACCCCTCGACATGAAGCCGCAGTGGTTTTCCGGTCATGTCGCCTATTCGATCGCCAAGTACGGCATGAGCTTGTGCGTGCTTGGCCTCGCAGAAGAACTCAAGAAGGACGGCGTCGCGGTCAACGCACTTTGGCCACGGACGACGATCGCCACAGCCGCCATCAAGAATATCCTCGGTGGCGACAAGCTGATGCGCATGAGCCGGACGCCGGATATTCTGGCCGATGCCGCACATCTGATTTTTACGCAGCCGAGCCGGAGCTTCAGCGGAAACTTCCTGATCGACGACACGTTCCTAAACTCGGTAGGCGGTGTGACCGATTTCGAAGGTTATCGCGTCGATCCCTCGCTGCCGCTGGCACCCGACTTTTTCGTGCCCGCCGACAGCGTTCCACCGCCGGGCGTGAAGATCGCCAGCGTCTCAATGCTGAAATAGCCGCGCGCGGCCAACGTTGCACAGCAATCCACCGCGCAGACCCCAGACGAGTTGTCCTGATGTCCACATTGCTCCTGACCCACCCCTGCTTCGTTGACCACCTCACTGGCGAAGGCCACCCAGAGCGGCCAGATCGGATGCGGGCGATCGACCGCGTGCTCGGTCACGAGATCTTCAACGGTCTCGTCCGCGAGGCCGCGCCGCTACGCGATGATGTGGAAGACGCGATCCTTCTGTCACACCCGCAACACTATCTCGACGCGATCAAGAGGGCGCGGCCTGCGCCGGGTGCGCCATCGGTCCGTCTCGATCCCGATACGGTGATGTCGCCCGGCACCTGGGAGGCCGCCCTCCGCGCGGTCGGTTCGGGCCTGCGTGCGGTCGATGCGGTGATGGAGGACGGCAACGGCATCAACAACGCGTTCTGCCAGGTTCGGCCTTGCGGCCATCATGCCGAAAGCGACAAGGCCATGGGCTTTTGCCTGTTTTCCAACGTTGCGATCGCCGGGATGTACGCGCGCAAGAAGCACGGCGCGGAGCGGATCGCGGTCGTCGATTTCGACGTCCATCATGGCAACGGGACGCAAGACATCTTCTGGTCGGACAAGGACCTCTACTTCGCATCCACGCATCAGATGCCGCTGTATCCCGGCACTGGTGCCTTGAGCGAGGCCGGCGTTGGCAACGTCTGGAATGCCCCCTTGCGTCCGGGCGACGGCGGCGAAAAATTCCGTCAGGCGGTCGAGGAGCGTATTCTGCCGTCGCTGCACAATTTCAGTCCCGACATCATCCTCATTTCGGCTGGTTTCGATGCTCATGAAGCTGACCCACTAGCAAGCCTGCGACTCGTCGAGGGTGATTTCCTGTGGGCGACGGAGGAGATCTGTAATGTTGCGAAGAACCATTGTGGCGGGCGGGTGGTGTCGATGCTTGAAGGCGGGTATGACCTCACGGCACTGGCGCGGTCGGTCGCGGTTCATGTCCGGACGCTGATGGACGCTGGTGCCTAGAAGTAGAGCCATCGAACGTACAAAAAAGGTAGGGCCATGACCAAGGCGCCGGTAAAAAATCACCCGGATATCAAGGACATGACCTTTGAACGTGCGCTCAAGGAGTTGGAAGTGATTGTCGGCCGGCTGGAGCGGGGCGACGTCGAGCTCGAGGAAAGCATCAGCATCTACGAACGTGGCGAGGCGTTGAAGGATCACTGCGATCGGCTGCTGAAGCAGGCTGAAGCCAAGGTGGAAAAGCTCACGTTCGGAGCCGATGGCACGCCAAAAGGCACTGAACCCTTCGATCCCGAGTAGGATGCGAGGCGCCCGCACATTGCCCCAATAGATCGGTTGTGCCATCCCGATCGTACAACAACCAAGTTGCGGCGCTGATACTGGGCGAAGCGCCGAAATCCGCACAGATTGATCGCGGCGTATGCCGTATTTGGCTGCTTATTGGCGTGGCGGAATGCTTTTCAGCCGAGTATGACACGGCGGCGACAGCGCCGGTCGTAGGCCGTATAGTCGCCCTGAGTGTCGAAAAGGGTTCGCCGTGGACAACACCAGTAAGACTCCGCTGCTTGATAGAATTGCTTTGCCCGCAGATCTGCGCCGGCTCAGCGAACACGAACTGCCTCAATTGGCGGCCGAGCTGCGGGCCGAGACCATCGACGCCGTGTCGATGACGGGCGGTCACCTCGGCGCCGGCCTTGGCGTTATCGAACTCACGGTCGCCCTCCACTATTTGTTCGACACGCCGAAGGATCGCTTGATCTGGGACGTCGGACATCAGGCCTATCCGCACAAGATCCTGACGGGCCGCCGTGATCGCATTCGTACACTGAGGCAGGGCGATGGGCTTTCCGGGTTCACACGTCGCGCCGAAAGCGAATACGACCCTTTTGGCGCCGGCCACTCTTCCACGTCTATTTCTGCTGGTCTGGGCATGGCCGTGGCGCGCGATCTCGAAGGGCGCGATAACCACGTGATAGCCGTCATCGGTGATGGCGCCATGTCGGCGGGCATGGCGTACGAGGCGATCAACAACGCCGGCGCGCGAGACGAACGCCTGATCGTCATTCTCAACGACAATGACATGTCGATCGCGCCGCCGACTGGCGCGTTGTCGGCCTATCTCGCGCGGATCACGTCGAGCGGCACCTATCTATACTTCCGCGATATCGCCAAGCAGCTCGCGCGCCAGTTGCCCAAGAGTTGGGAACGGCGGGCTGCGCGAGTCGAGGAGTACACCCGTCATCTTTGGCAGGGCGGCGCATGGTTCGAAGAATTGGGCTTCTACTACGTCGGGCCGATCGATGGGCACGATTTCAACCATCTGTTGCCTGTGCTGAAGAACGTGCGTGATGCCAAGAATGGTCCCGTGCTGATCCACGTAGTGACCAAGAAGGGCAAGGGATACGCTCCGGCCGAAGCTTCCGACGACAAGTATCACGGCGTCGCGAAGTTCAACGTCATTACCGGTGCACAGATCAAGCCGAAGGCCAATGCGCCAACCTTCACGCGGGTGTTCGCCGACAGCCTCGTCAAAGAGGCCGAAAAGGACAAGCGGATCGTCGCCATCACCGCCGCCATGCCCGACGGCACCGGTCTCGACATTTTCGGGAAGCGGTTCCCCGACCGCACGTTCGACGTCGGCATCGCCGAACAGCACGCGGTCACGTTCGCCGCAGGCCTCGCGACCGAGGGCCTCAAGCCTTTCGCCGCGATCTATTCGACGTTCATGCAGCGCGGCTACGATCAAGTCGTGCACGACGTTGCGGTCCAGCGGTTGCCCGTGCGCTTCGCCATTGACCGCGCCGGCTTTGTCGGCGCCGACGGCCCGACGCACGCGGGCTCGTTCGATCTTGCCTACCTCGGTTGCCTGCCCGATTTCGTCATCATGGCGGCAGCCGACGAAGCGGAACTCGTGCACATGGTCGCGACCGCCGCGGTGATCGACGACCGGCCGACGGCGTTCCGCTATCCGCGCGGCGAAGGTTCGGGTGTCGATCTGCCCGCCGTCGGCATCCCGCTGGAGATCGGCCGTGGCCGTGTCGTTCGGGAGGGGTCCAAGATTGCGCTCCTGTCGTTCGGCACGCGATTGGGCGAGTGCCTCAAGGCCGCTGACCAACTCGCGGCATATGGATTGTCGACAACCGTCGCCGATGCGCGCTTCATGAAGCCGCTTGACACTGCATTGATCGGGCGGCTCGCCCGCGAACACGAGGTCCTCATTATCATCGAGGAGGGTTCGGTTGGCGGCTTTGGCAGCCACGTCCTGCATCACCTTGCCGAGGCAGGCTTGCTGGACCGCGGTTTGAAAGTTCGGTCCCTCGTTCTACCGGATGTCTTCGTCGAGCACGATGCACCGGGCAAGATGTACGACCGCGCAGGGCTCAATGCGCGAGGCATCTTCGACGCGGTTTTTGGCGCGCTGGGTCGCGAGTTGATTTCGCACGAGGAAGGCGGTCGGGCTTGATCCCGCGCGTTCGCGGCTCAGAGCCGATGACGTGATCCCGTCACCTTGCACCGTTATGCCGACCAAATCCCCATCCGGCCGCGGATGGGAACCCGAGATGTCGCACGCACGTTGACAGGCACATTCCCAGGAGGTGGTTCATGACGGCCCTCAATCCGTTACTCAGTCTGATCGGACGTGTGCTCTTGTCCGCGATCTTCATCCTCGGCGGCTACAACAAGTTGATGAATCCCGCCGGTACCGTGGGATACATGAAATCGGCACTGATTCCGATCCCGTCACCTGAGCTGATGGTCTGGGGCGTGATCGCGCTGGAGTTGCTCGGCGGCCTTGCAATCCTGTTCGGCGTTCTGTCGCGCTCGGCGGCGTTCTTGCTCGCTGGCTTTACGATCGTGGCCGCCATTCTGTTCCATTGGAAGCCCGGCGATCAGATTCAGCATCTCATGTTCATGAAGAACCTCGGCATCGCAGGTGGCTTGATGCTCCTTGCGGCGAACGGCCCCGGCCGCTGGGGCCGGGGCTAGAAGCGCGAGCAGGCCGGCCGATCTAAAACTACTGCGAAGTTGGCGATCCGGCCGTACGCTACAGTCTTATTTGACCGTAATGGTGATCACGTCGCTGACAACCGGCGGAACGTGCGGCGCGTGGTTATGATCGCCGAGCACCAATTGAAGTGTGTGCTTGCCTGGCTTGAGTTCGAGCGTGGCGTCCGTCTGACCCTTACCGAAGTGCTTGTGATTGTCGTCGGCGGGAAGCGGCGACTTCGGGTCGGCAAGCGCCTTGTCGATCAGAATGTGGTGATGGCCGGAGTTCGGCTTCTCCGTGCCAGCGGGCGCGATTTCCATGCCGGCAATCCCCATTTTCACCGACACCGGTCCGGAGATTTCGGCACCATCCTTTGGCTCGATGAAGAATACCTTCGCACCAGCCGGCGCCGGCGACTGCGCAAACGCCGCGCCCGCAGCCAGCGCGGCGGCGAACGTGATGGCCGTCAAATGTTTGATCATGGACGATTTCTCCCTTGTGAGCGCCCTTGAGTGGCGCGGTTGCGGCCGCTTGGCCGATGCATTTTCAACGGGTTGGTGCTAATCGCGTCGAGTAATTGAGCGAACGCCTGCGTTCGCTATTTGGCCCGCAAGATCGGCCGCTGCCTCATCAACACTTCGAGGCTCGGGCCAGCGTGCATATGCGTCCACTTTGAGAGAGAACGGTATGCGAAAGAGACTGGATCAGGCTTTGGTCGAACGTGGTCTGGTCCGCTCGAGGTCGCGCGCCCGGGATATGATCAAGCGCGGTCTGGTCCAGATCGACGGAAAGCTAGTGACGCGACCTGCCGAGGACGTCGAGGACGGCGCGGCGCTGGTCGTGTCGGAAGCCGAGGCGGGGATGGTCTCGCGCGGCGGATTGAAACTCAGAGCCGCTCTCGACGCCTTCGGATTCGATCCCAAGGGCCTCAGGATGCTCGATATCGGGGCCTCGACGGGGGGGTTCACCCAGGTTTTGATCGAGCGCGGTGCTGCGACCGTGTTCGCCGTCGACGTTGGCCAAGGGCAGCTCGATGCGGTGCTGGCGGCCGACCCGCGTGTCGTTTCGCTCGAAGGCACAGACTGCCGTCGCCTCGATAATGCGATGACAGCCGGACCTGTCGATGCAATCGTCGCGGATGTAAGCTTCGTATCGCTTCGGATCGCGCTAGCACCCGTTTTGCCACTTGCAGGGCCGGGCGCCTGGCTGGTCGCGCTCGTAAAACCGCAGTTCGAAGTCGGACGCGAGGGCGTAGGCAAGGGCGGGGTCGTCCGGGACGTTGCGTTGCGCGACAAGGCCGTGGACGAAGTCTGTTCCTGGCTCGAGGCCAGCGGCTGGACGGTGACAGGTCGGATTGTCTCACCGATCACCGGCGGTTCCGGCAATGTCGAGTATTTGATTGGAGCGCGGCAGCGTGATTGAAAGGCCGATGATGGATTGCGTGGTCGTGGAGATTTCACGGCTCGGCGCGCAGGCCGATGGCGTTGCGAATGGCGCAGGCGGCCCCGTATTCGTCCCTGGCGCATTGCCCGGTGAAACCTGGGAGATTGCCGGCGATCACGCCGAGCAACGCTCGTCGTCGCCAGATCGCGTTGCCCCGCCGTGCCGGCATTTTGGAATCTGCGGCGGTTGTGCCGCACAGCACATGTCCGACCAGCTCTATACGGCTTGGAAAGAGGACATCGTCGCCGAGGCATTCCGTCATCGCGGGCTCGACGTCGAAATCGCGTCGTTGGTTCGCGTGTCGGTCCGATCGCGTCGGCGCGCGGTATTTGGCGCGGTCATCGACGGGCGTGGCGTCCTGCTTGGCTTTCGTGCCGAAGGTGAGCATCGGCTGGTCGATCTCCTGGAGTGCCATGTCCTCGACCCGACGATCGTCTCAGCCTTTGAGCCGCTGAGGGGCTTGTCGCGGTTATTGCTGGCGCACGAGCCTAAGGTTGAAGGCAAATCCAAATCGCGCCGGAAAGAACAACGTACGGCCCGCATCACCGTGACGCGTCTAGACGCTGGTCTCGACGTGGCCATCGACGCGGCCTGTGGCGTTCTACCGGCCGAATTGTCTGCAGCATTGGCAACCATAGCCGACAATGCCCGCCTCGTCCGGCTTTCCGTTGACGGCGATGCCGTGTTCATGCGCGGACGCCCTGTTCTGACCGTCGGCGGAGTTCCGACCGAGCCGCCGCCGAGTGTATTTCTGCAAGCTGTTCCCGAAGCTGAGGACACGTTGCGCGAACTCGTATTGGCTGGCGTCGGCAAGGCCAAACGCGTTGCGGATCTCTTCTGCGGTATTGGAACCTTTACGTATCCATTGGCGCGGCGCGCTGAGGTTTTGGCGCTCGACGGCGATGCCAAAGCGATCGCAGCTTTGGGTCATGCGGCAAAGCATGCTCAAGGCTTGCGCAAGATCGAAGCACGCGTGCGCGATCTCGGACGCGAGCCGATGTCGCGCACCGAGCTTGCGAACTTCGACGCCGTGGTACTCGACCCACCGCGCGCGGGAGCGTCCGAGCAGGCGGCGGCATTGGCGCGGTCGAAGGTGCCGATCGTGGTTGCAGTCTCGTGCAATCCCGCGACGCTGGCGCGCGATGCCCGGATCCTGGTCGATGGCGGATATCGCCTTGACCGCGTGACACCCGTCGATCAGTTCGTCTGGACCCCGCATATCGAGGCCGTCGCCGTGTTTCGGCGCTGACCGGATCTGACCTTCGTATTCAACTATGCGTGTCCCAAGAGCTCAGCGACATAGGCGGGTACGATCTCCGTTGCGCGGCCGTGCACAGTTTCGTCGAACAGGCTTGCCCCAGCCGACGGCTCCAAATTGAGTTCGACCGTGCGCGCGCCACGAGATTTCGCTTCGCGCACGAAACCCGCGGCTGGATAGACATTGCCGCTGGTGCCGATGGACATGAAGAGGTCGGCCGTGGCCAGCGCCTGCGTGATCCGCTCCATATGATACGGCATCTCCCCGAACCAAACGATGTCGGGTCTCATGCCGCCACTTCGGCCACACTGCGGACATGCCGTCGTTCTCGCGAGCTCGCTGAGCCAGACGCGCCGCGCTTTGCAGTGCTGGCAGAAGGCCTTCACGATTTCGCCGTGCATGTGGATCAGGTTTCGCGCTCCCGCCGCCTCGTGCAAGGTGTCGACGTTCTGCGTCACGATCGTCACGCGGCCCGCATGCAGGGCCTCGAGCCGAGCGAGTGCGAAGTGCGCGGCGTTTGGCTTCACCTCGGCGTGGGCGCGGCGTCTCATATTGTAGAATTCATGGACGAGGTCGGGGTTCTTGGCGAACCCTTCGGGCGTCGCCACCTCGCGATAATCGTATTTTGCCCAGATGCCGCCTTTGTCGCGAAATGTCGCCAACCCGGATTCGGCTGAAAGTCCCGCTCCGGTCAGGATGACGATGTTGCGGTGTGCCGAAATGGTATCCTCGCAGGTGATCTTGTCGGAAGCGGCGCCGAGCGATACCGTCCGGAGCAGTTTTACGCAATAGTTGCGAGGTTGGACTGACGCGATGGCGGACTATGTCGGCATGAGCGCGCAGCTCGTTGGGAACGCTCTGCGTTTCGGTTGGTACTCTGGCGTTCATTGGCTGATGGACCGCGAGAGCGCACGCCTCGGTGCGACGCCCCGCTACAAGCCGGTGCGGCCGATGCCGTCGCGCGAAGAGCTGCTCGCTGATCTCAGACGGCTGCTGCTGACGGATGCCGCACTCGTTCGCGACGGCATCGTACCGCCGGACGACGCTGGACCGGGTGGTATCGGTGATCATCTGGGCCGCATCAGGGCGATGCTTGCCGACTTGCCGGGCAGTATAGGCAGACGTGAAAGCGAGGAAACGCGGACGGCCGAGGTGCTGGCCGATCCGACCGGCTTGCCATCGTATTTCACGCAGGACTTTCATTTCCAGACAGGCGGCTACTTGTCGTCTGATTCCGCGCGGCTTTACGACGTGCAGGTCGAGACATTGTTTCACGGTTCCGCCGGGGCGATGCGTCGGGCCGCCCTTTGGCCAATTTCGGAATTCATGCGAACGCGCGATCAGCGCCGGATGTCCCTGCTCGATGTGGCGTGCGGAACAGGACGGCTGCTACGTCAGGTGCGGCTCGCTTACCCGGCGATGCGACTAACCGGCCTTGATTTGTCCACGGCCTATCTCGCGGAAGCCGATCGGCACCTTGGCCGGCTGAGGCCGGTCACTTGGCTCGCCGCCAATGCCGAGGCGATCCCGCTTCCCGATTCCAGTCAGGATCTCGTGACGTCCGTTTTCCTTTTTCACGAACTGCCGCCCGACGTCCGGCGCATCGTGGCAGGCGAGATGGCGCGCGTACTGAAACCCGGTGGGCGGCTGGTTTTTGTGGACAGCGTTCAAATGGGGGACAAGCCTGGCTGGGACGGGATGATCGAAGCTTTCCCTGTACGGTTCCACGAGCCATATTACCGGCATTATGCGATCGACGATTTGAGCGCTCTCTTCAAAGGCGTGGGGCTTTCGCCCGTCTCGAGTGAGATCGCCTTCATGTCGAAGATCATGAGCTTCGAAATGCCAATCGGCGCGGCGCGCGGGACGGCGTGATGGCTCTTGGCGCGTTCCCCTGGGAACAGCGTGGGGCAGGCGGTTGAGTGATGATGCCTTCACACCAGCCGACCGTGCCCCACGTTCCACCCAGAGGAGCCTGCCATGACCCCGATCGCTACGACCCTTTCGATCCGTGCCGCCCTCGCCGCGTTCGCCGCGCTTGGTGGGTTCGGTGTCACCGCAAACGACGCGAGTGCCTTGAGCCTCCGTGTCAAACTGGCTTGCGCCAGCGATTACTATGCGCATTGCAGTGAGCACGCGCCAGAGAGCGCGGGCGTTCGCCAGTGCATGCGGACCAACGGCCTGAAGCTGTCCAAAGGCTGCGTGAACGCCCTGGTCGGCGCCGGCGAAGTCTCGAAGGACGAGGTCGCGCGGCGGTCTGCTTCGGCACGCTGAAAAGTTCCACCGGCGCTCTTAAAATCTTTGTGAGCGCGCAGGTATTTGATCCGTCCATTCGACGACCTATCTCAGGAATATTCACAATCCTTTCCGATAGGAGAAGACCACGATGACGTCGATCCGTACCCACATGGCCATTGCCGCAGCTCTGGCCGCAACAACTCTCGCTGCCCCGGCCTTTGCTGGTGAGCGTGCTCCGACCAACGAGGAGCGCACCGGCATCGAGCGTGTTCTGGCTGATGGTGGCTTCAAAACGTGGGGTAAGATCGAACTCGATGACGGGCGTTGGGAGATCGATGACGCCCGGCATACCGACGGCAAGAAGTACGACGTCGAGCTCGACAAGCAGTCGTTCGCGGTCCTCAAGAAGGACATCGACGATTGATATCGAGGCTCAAGGCCACTTCACGATCGGCGGCATCGACGACAGGATACTGTCGATATTGCCGCCGGTTTTGAGGCCGAAGATGGTTCCGCGATCGTAGAGCAGGTTGAACTCGACATACCGGCCGCGCCGAACGAGTTGTTCCTCGCGGTCGGCATCGCTCCAGGGCGTGGCGAAATTCGAGCGCACGATCCGCGGATAGACATCGAGGAAGGCGCGGCCGACGTCTTTCGTCAAGGCGAACGCCGCGTCCCATCCGCCAGCTTCCGGTGCGGGCGTGATGTAGTCATAGAAAATGCCGCCTACGCCACGCATTTCCTTGCGGTGAGGAAGATAAAAATACTCGTCGCACCAAGCCTTGAACCGCGGATAGTCTGCGATGGCGTGTGGCGTGCATGCTGATTGCATCGCTGCGTGAAACGCCGTCGTGTCGGGATCGTCCTGGTTTCTCCGTCGCATGAGCACGGGGGTCAGATCGGCGCCGCCGCCGAACCACCATTTTGACGTGACCACCATCCGGGTGTTCATGTGCACAGCCGGAACGTTCGGGTTCTGTAGATGCGCGATCAACGAGATTCCGGATGCCCAGAACCGCGGATCTTCCGACGCTCCGGGGATCTGCGCGCGAAACTCCGGTGCGAATTCACCGTGCACCGTGGAAGTGTGGACGCCGACTTTTTCAAAGACGCGGCCCTTCATCAGGCTCATCACGCCGCCGCCACCATCGCCGGCGCTTGCTTGCCCTGCTCCGGCATGGTCCGTGCGGCTCCACGGCGTCCGCACGAAGCGGCCCGGTTCCTCATAGGCCAGCGGCGCACCTTGCGGCAGATCTTCCTCGATCTGCTCGAAGGCGTTGCAGATGTCGTCACGAAGGTCCTGGAACCACGCGCGCGCCGCGTCCTTCCAGGTGTCGAGGTGTTCGGCTGTGGTATCCGTCGAGCCTGGGCGCATGTCCAACCTGTATCGTCGTGTGTCTCGGGCTGATCACATAAAGCAAACATGCGATTGGCAGAAGCGGTTTGACGCCTTGGCAGGCATCGCGTCATCCTTTCGGCGCCTTGCAACGTTTAACAGCGGGACGGTGGCCCGGGTCTGCGAGATCGGGCTGACCTGTCGTTCCGATTGCCGATTGTCACAATTCACTGAGACCACATCATATGTTCCGCTGGTTCGAAACCCGTATCGATGCCTTCGAGGCTGACCGGACTGGTCCGCCGCCGGGTGACCTTGCGGCGTTCTACTGGCACTTCGTCAAGCCGGTCTGGCCGGCCTTCCTTGCGCTGCTGGTGGCCGGCTTCCTCGGCTCGGCCATCGAGGTCGCGTTGTTCGCCTTCATCGGCAGTCTCGTCGATATGATGAAATCGTCGGCAGCGCCCGCAAATTTCTTCGCCGAGCATTGGCGCATCCTGACGTTGATGGGGTTTGTGGCGTTGGTGTTGCGGCCGGTCATTTCGGTCGCGCACGACCTCGTGAAGAACCAGGTGATCGCCACCACGTTCACCAACCGCATCCGGTGGCAGACGCACCGCTACGTCCTGCGGCAGTCGCTCGCGTTCTTCCAGAACGACTTCGCCGGCCGCATCGCCAACAAGATCATCCAAACCGGGCCGGCGCTCCGCGAAAGCATCGTCCAACTGATCGATGCGCTTTGGTACGCCGCGGTCCAGTTCGTCGGCGCTCTGGTGCTGTTCGGCGCAGCCGACTGGCGGCTGATGGTGCCGCTCGCGTTATGGCTCGCGGCTTACGTGATCGCTCTCAGCTGGTTCGTGCCACGCATCAAGTCGCGGTCTACTGCGGCCTCTGAAGCGCGCTCGATGCTGACCGGGCGGATCGTCGACAGCTACACGAATGCGCTGACCGTCAAGCTGTTCGCGCACGCCGAGCGCGAAGAAACCTACGCGCGCGCCGCGTTCCAGGAACAGATGCAGACTTGGCAGGCGTCGCTGCGGCTCATCACCGGCATGGAGTTGGCGCTTTACACGCTGAACGGCATCCTCATCGTCTCTGCGAGCGCGCTGGCAATCTGGCTGTGGAGTGGTGGGCAGGTGTCGACCGGCGACATCGCCGTGGTAATCGGCCTCGTCATGCGGATCGTCACGATGTCGGGCTGGGTGATGTGGACCATCGCCGGTATCTTCGAGAACATTGGTGTCGTGCACGAGGGCATGGAGACGATCGCACGTCCCTATGCGGTTTTGGACCGGTCGGACGCCAAACCGCTCGTCGTGCCCCGCGGCGAGATCCGCTTCGAGAACGTGCGGTTCGACTATGGCAAGACGC
Organism: Hyphomicrobium sp.; assembly: GCA_022843145.1. GTDB lineage: Bacteria > Pseudomonadota > Alphaproteobacteria > Rhizobiales > Hyphomicrobiaceae > JAKAML01. The sequence goes on along the minus strand of JALHOF010000007.1, from coordinate 150,088 downwards.
GCAAGAAGGCGGACGAAAAGCCGGCTGGTGTGATCGACGGCCTGACACTCGACATTCGGCCCGGAGAGAAGATCGGCCTAGTCGGGCGGTCTGGCGCGGGCAAGTCGACGCTGGTCAATCTGCTGTTGCGCTTCTACGACCTCGAGCACGGCCAGATCCTCATCGACGGGCAGGACATTGCGAGTGTGAAGCAGGATAGCCTGCGCGCTCAGATCGGTGTTGTGACGCAGGATACGTCGCTGCTCCACCGCTCCGTGCAGGACAATATTCTCTACGGTCGCCCGGGCGCCACCGAAGACGCGGTGATCGCCGCCGCCAAGCGGGCGCAGGCGCACGACTTTATTCTCGGCCTCGAGGACATGAAGGGCCGTAAGGGCTACGCCGGTCACGTCGGCGAGCGCGGTGTCAAGCTGTCCGGCGGCCAGCGTCAGCGCATCGCCATCGCGCGCGTGCTTTTGAAGGATGCCCCAATCCTCGTCCTCGACGAAGCCACCAGCGCGCTCGACAGCGAGGTCGAGGCGGCGATCCAATCGAGCCTCGACGCTCTGATGACCGGCAAAACGGTGATCGCGATCGCGCATCGCCTGTCGACCATCGCGGCGATGGATCGCCTCGTGATCATGGAGCAGGGTCGCATCGTCGAGCAGGGGACGCACGACGATTTGATCCGCCGCGGCGGCATTTACGCCGAGCTATGGGGGCGCCAATCGGGCGGCTTCTTGGCCAAGGATGCGGCGGAGTAGTGCGAACCTGCTCAACCTGATGGCGCAGCAGAGCCTTACAGTTCGTTCGACAGCAGGAATCGGAATCAATCCATTCCACGACCCGCCATCAACTCGCTCTCAGATAGCCGATGCGTCCGTTTTCGCGCTGGCGGATCGCTTCGAGTTGAGCCGAGATCTCGCGCGGATGCAGCGGGCGGCCGGTCAGTTCCTTCGAACGACGCTCCATCTCGCGCAATTCCTTGACCACGGTTTCGGTCGTCGCGTGCAACATGGCGATGGTCGCGATTGTACGCCGGCTCATGTGCGCCGGCACCTTTGGCACGACGTCGGCGATCAGGTTCTTGGCGTCGTTCGACAGGATCGAGGCGAAGCGCCCGAGCACGCTGACGAGATGGATCGCCCACGTCTCGTGGAAGCGGTCGTGATGCCGATCCATCCACTCGAAGAACTTGTCCATCGTCAGATCGGCGAGTCTGAGATCGGACGTGACGCGATAGTCGGTCCACTCGGCGACGACGCGGAAGCAGGGCTCTAGCTCGATATCGCCGGGCGCGAAGGTCTCGGTCGCGGTGACGCCGATGCGCTTGAAGAAGTCGCGGTTCTTCATGAACAGGCTGGTCTTGTAGGTCGGCAGCAGAACCTTGCCGTCGCTCGCCATATCGAACGCCTGGCGGACCAGCTTCGAGCAGAACAGCCGCTTGTAGCCCTTGAGCTCCATCGAGAAGTCGTAGGCCAGCGGTCGGCCAACGCCGCTGGTCAGCGTGCCGGAGATGTAGTCGTGGATCATCTTTCCGGCGCGGGCGGCAAGGGCCGGGTCGCGATGCCGGAAGACGATGCACCGTCCCAGCCCGTGGTCGAGCGTATCCTCGAGTTTGTTGACGATCGAACCTTCCTCGATCAGCGCCTCGGTGATGAGGTGCCGGCCACGCGCGTCGACATGGACGATGCCGATATGGCTGAATTGGCTGTCGATGTCACCGATGCGTGCAATGGCAGCGCTGTTTGCAGCCATCCCGCGCATCAACAGGACGTCGCCTGACTGGAACGGCTCGTGTGCGCCAGAGCCGAGCGCCGGGTGCCCGAGCGTATTGAAGTCCGGTCCAGTGAAGCCGCGATAGGTTTGCTCACCCTCGTCCAGGCGCCGATGCAGGATCGCGATCTCGCCGAGCATGTCGGTCGCATACCGGGTCAGCCGGAACACATTCCGCAATGCCACCTGCACGTCGCGCGTCATGAACTTATGGCGATGCCAGGCGGGCAATTCGTCATGCAGCAGCATCCGCATGTCGAATAGACCGATTATCAGCGCGTGCGCGTCCTTGCGAACGTCTGCGGGATCGTAGCGCGAGAAATCGACGTTCTCGACGAGCGTTGCGATTTCCGAGAGGTTTGCCGCAAGCTCGGCCGGGTTTCTGACGTGCCGTGCGGCGATCGCCTGTATCGTAGCCAGGTCATTGGCAAGACTATGCTTCAGCGTCACATGCTGCATCCCGCTCCCCCCTGTTCCGCCCCGTCACCCTCTCGCCCGTAACAGCCGTAGCCTAGCAGACCGGTACGGTGCGGGGCAGGGCGCCGAGGGTCGGTTGCGGAATTGGCGGCACGATTGATGCGCGAATGCCGATTGAGTCGTCGCACATCGAACGCGCAGAGGTTGAAGTGCTGTCCGCCAGCAAGGCCGCGCGCCCGCGCCTACCGCTCGTCCGACGGTCGCGGTCGATAGTTTCAATTCACTTTCAATCCCACCGGATCCGTTCAGCGACGCTTATCCCTACGCGGTGAAATGCCCGACTGGCAAGGTCTGGTTTAGGAATTCAGACGGCAGTCGTTCCGTATAACACCGCATCGAAGCAAACGATCGGAGTACGAATTAATGAAAGCCGTTGCCCGCAAATCCGCCGTCGCCGTTGCCCTCTCCCTCGCGACCTTGTTCGCGGCACTGCCGGCTTCGGCGCAGCTCGCCAATGTTCCTTTCACTGGTGCCGTCACGTCGACCTGCATCCTGACGGTTGGCATCCCCGGTGTTCTGTCGCCCGACGCGGGCTTCACATCACTTGCCTCTACCAATCCCGGCGGTCTGGCCGGCACGGTGACCGTGCTCAGCACGGGCGGTTCCTTCTCGGTCAGCGCCGACGCGCCCTCCGCTTTCACGACCGCTCCTGCCGGAGGCGATACGGGCGTCGATTTCTTCGCGCGTTACCAAGGCTCGGGTTCGACGACAATCGGCGACACGCCTGGCACCACGCCGACCCCCGTCAATGCCGGAGTGACTTTGTTGAGCGTCAATCTCCGCGCCGAGAAGTCGTCGGGCACGTTCCCTGCCGGCGCCTACCTCACCGAGGTGGTGGTGCGATGCGAGTGATCGGCCTGAAGCACGTCGCGAGTTGGCGCACGGTCGCCGCTGCCGTCGCGGCTCAGGTCATTGTGCCGGCGATGGGCTCCGCGCCCGCCGCCGCACAGTCGATGACGCCGATGCGCGGTGAAGTGAAAAGCTTCAACGACCGTTTCGCCGTGCGCGTGTTTCCGGGCAACCCCTACAAGCACCGCATCAGGGTCGAGGTCCGTGTTTACGACGAAGCGTTCAACGAGGTCGCCGCCGACGTCGTGCCACGCGAGACGATGATCGGTGCCGAGGATCGCCGCAGCGTTCTGGTGATGGTGCCGTTCGGTGCCGCGAAGGATCGCAAGATCCGAGTCTGCGCCGAGAGCGTGCCGTTCAACAGTCAATCGGCACGAATGAAGACGCAGGTGTGCGGACGATTCTACGCCCAAAGGGTTCAGTGAGGGTTCAGTCATGGCGCGCTCGACGTATCTGCCGAAAGCCGGTTTCTATGCCTTGGCCGCGTTTTTCTCGGCAGAAGCGTCGGCGCAGAATGCCAACAATCAGTTTGGTTCGAGCTACTACAACCAGACCTATCAACATGGCCTGGCGTTGCCTCATGTCCCGCTTCCGTCCGGCAGCGACGAGTTCAGGGCGGCAGATGGCACGGCCTGCTGCTCCAACACCGCGAGCAACGACGCCTATCTCGATGTCGGCGCCATCGGCTCACAAGATGTCGAGGGCTCGAGCATCGGCGGCACGTTCTATGGCCGCATCATCATGCCGCTCGGCCCGAAGCCGAAGCGCCTCGACTGCACTCATCTCTATACGCTCGAGATCGAACGGTTGCGTCACGAGCTGCAACTCGTACGGATGGGCGCCGGCGGCAAACACGTCCCGAGTTCGGCGGATGTGGCCGAAGTGCCCGTCGCCGCGCCGAGCGGCGGCAAGGCCAAGAAGGCGACGTGGCAAACAGAGGGATGGAGTACGCCCGGACGCGGCAAGCCTGGGGGACAAGCGGCTGCGGGCGATCAGGGAGCCATTGATCGCACGACGGTCGTGCCTCCCCGGAAATCCAGCGCTCAAAAGCTTGGCGGCCCAACTCCATCACAGCACGTCTCTTCGCACCCGGTCTCGTCTCTCGCCGGATTCGATGAGATCCAATTGGCAGCCGCCCGTGCCCGCCGGGCAGGAGTTGTCTCGCAGCCGGCAGCGGAAGTCGGCAGCGGGTGGGTGACGATCGTCGATCGGTCGCGCTGAAGCGCAAGTCCCGGCTAAAGACGAAGCGGAGCGAGGGGTACGGGATAGCTTCCGGTCTGCCGCAGGGCCTCGCTTAGAACAATGGCGCCTGCGACGGCGACGTTGAGCGACCTGACGCCGGCCACGAGCGGAATGCGGATCGCGGCATCGGAGATAGCGCGGACCGCTTCCGGCACGCCGGCAGATTCCCGGCCCAGCAATAGAATATCGCTACATTCGAATTTGAACTCGAGCAGACTGGTTTGGGCATGGGCCGAGACCAGTATCAGTCGCGGCGTGGGCGCTTGCCGCCGGCGCCATTCGTCAAAGACTTCGAAGCTCTCGTGGCGTAAAAGGTCGACGAGATCGAGATAGTCGAGGCCGGCACGTTTTAGCGCCCGATCGGTCATGTCGAAACCGGTTGGTCCGATAACGTCGAGCGGCACCGCCAAACACGCCGCAGTGCGCAACAGCGTCCCCGTATTTTGGGGGATGTCGGGCTGATAGAGTGCGAGGCGCAACTGGCTCCTCCACCGTTTGCGTCCAATCCACCTTGGATCGAGATCATGGGAGAACGCGTAGCAGTTCCTCGCACATGCGCCAAATTGCCCCGATCGTTGTGCCTTTCGACGCATTGAGGCCAGCATCAAACGGTGCCAAAAGGACGCAGCGTCGGTGGTTCCATATCAACGTGGCCGCCGGTCATTCGTGAAATTGTCGATGTCGAAGCGCGTGTCGAGGACCGCCGGGCCGAGCCCGTTCGACCTGCACGTCTCGCATCAATGTAAGACGCCCGCCGATGGGAACGGGCGAAACGAGGAGGCACACTTGGCAGCCGAAATCGAAGATCCAAATCGCCGTGATGTCCTGGTTCTCGCCGCGAACGCGTTTGCGGCAGTCGGCGCGGCGTCGTTGATCTGGCCGTTCGTGCAGCAGATGAACCCCGACGCCGGCGCCAAGGCATTGGCTTCGACGGAAATCGATCTGACACCGGTCAAGGAAGGTCAGGCGATCACCGTCATGTGGCGCGGGAAGCCGGTTTTCATCCGCAATCGAACGAAAGACGAGGTCGCCGCCGCTGCGAAGACGCCGGTGACCGAGCTGCCCGATCCCGAGGTCGACGCCAAGCGCGTCAAGGCCGGGAAAGAAAACTGGCTCGTGATGGTAGGCATCTGCACGCATCTCGGTTGCGTACCCAAGGGACAGACGATGGCCGACTCGAAGGGCGATTTCGGCGGATGGTTCTGCCCGTGCCACGGCTCCCACTACGACACGTCGGGTCGCATCCGTAAGGGTCCGGCGCCGCGCAACCTCGAGGTTCCGCCCTACGAGTTCGTGTCCGACACCAAGATCAAGATCGGCTGAGGGCTTCGACCACCATGTCCAATCATGTCTCGACCTATAATCCGCAGTCCCGTTTTGCCAAGTGGTTCGACGAGCGACTGCCGATCATGCGCCTTGTTCACGACAGCTTCGTGGACTTTCCGACGCCCAGGAACCTCAACTACCTGTGGACGTTCGGCGGTATTCTCTCGTTCTGCCTCGTCGCGCAGATTCTCACCGGCGTCATGCTCGCCATGCACTATCAGCCGAGTGCCGAGGGTGCGTTCAACTCGATCGAGCACATCCGCCGCGACGTCAACTTCGGCTGGATGATCCGCAACTTCCACGCTGTCGGCGCGTCGATGTTCTTCGTCGCCGTCTACATTCACATCTTCCGCGGTCTTTATTACGGGTCTTACAAGGCTCCGCGTGAGATCCTTTGGATCCTCGGCGTGTTGATCTTCCTCGCGATGATGGCAACGGCGTTCATGGGTTATGCGCTGCCGTGGGGCCAGATGAGCTTCTGGGGCGTGACGGTCATCACCAACCTGTTCTCCTCCCTGGATGGCATCATCCCAGGTTTCGGAACGGCCATCGTCGAATGGCTGTGGGGCGGTTATTCGGTGTCGGGTACGACGCTCAACCGGTTTTTCTCGCTCCACTATCTCCTGCCGTTCGTAATCACCGGTCTCGTCATCCTCCACGTTTGGGCTCTGCACGTCGCAGGCCAGAACAACCCGACCGGCATAGAGCTGCAGCACAAGTCGGATTCGGTTCCGATGGCGCCCTATGCCGTGATGAAGGATGCGGTCGGAATGTTCGCGTTCCTCATCGTGTTCGCGTGGTTCGTGTTCTTTCTTCCGGACTATCTTGGCCATGCCGACAACTACATCGAGGCCAATCCGCTGGTGACACCGCCGCACATCGTGCCCGAGTGGTACTTCCTGCCGTTCTACGCGATCCTGCGCGCCATTCCGTCCAAGCTCGGCGGCGTCATCGCGATGTTCGGTTCGATCCTCGTGCTGTTCTTCGTGTCCTGGCTTGACACGAGCCGCGTCCGCTCGACCAAGTACCGGCCGATCTATCGCTGGTTCTTCTGGTTGTTCCTGTTCTCGTGCCTGGCGCTCGGCTATCTCGGCGCCAAGCCTGCGGAAGGCGTGTACGTGTTCTGGGCGCGCGTATTCACCGCGTACTACTTCGCTCACTTCCTGATCGTGATGCCGATCGTCGGTCTCATCGAGACGCCCAGCAAGATGCCGCGTTCGATCACTGAGAGCGTGTTGGGTCCAGGTGGCGGCGGAGCGGGCACGCCGGCTGGCGCGGCAGCCGCGCCAGAGAAGCGTTGAGGCCGGGGTGGGAAACATGTTCATGACTAAATCTTCGCTGCGCGCCGTTCTCGGCGCCGTCACCCTCGCACTCCTGCAACCGCTGCCAGCGGAAGCGGCGGGTGGTGACCACATCTCGATCGCCAAGCAGCCCTGGTCGTTCGCCGGTTTCAGCGGTCAGTACGACAAGGAACAGCTGCAGCGCGGCTTCCGCGTCTACCGTGACGTCTGTAAAGCCTGTCACGGCATGAAGCGGATCGCGTTCCGCAACCTCGTGCAGCCCGGCGGTCCCGAGTTCGACGAGGAAGCGGTCAAGGCGCTGGCCGCTTCTTGGGACAACAAGATCACCGACGGTCCCAACGAGAAGGGCAAGATGTTCGAGCGTCCGGCCAAGCTTTCGGACCCGATCCTCGGACCGCACAAGAACGAAGCCGAGGCCCGCGATACCTTCAATGGCGCGCTGCCGCCTGATCTCTCGATCATCGTCAAGGCGCGCACCGTCGAACCGACGGCGCCTTGGTACACGCACATCTTCCTGATGGCTCGCGACATTCTGACGGGGTATCAAGAGGCTGGCGCCGATTATCTCTACGCCCTGCTGATGGGCTACAAGGACCCGCCGGCCGGTGTCACGCTTGGCGACGGCATGAGCTACAACGCGGCTTTCCCCGGCCATCAGATCGCCATGGTGCAGCCGATCCAAACTGAGGGATCGGTCGACTACAGCAAAGACGATAGCGGCAAGGCCATGGCCAACTATGCCGGCCCGAAAATGTCGATGGAACAGAATGCGCGTGACGTGACCGCGTTTCTCGCGTGGGCAGCCGACCCTTCGCTCAACGACCGCAAGCGCATCGGCTGGCAAGCGATGCTGTACCTGCTGGTGACGACGTTCTTGCTGTATCTCGCCAAGAAGCGGATCTGGGCGCGCGTCAAACACTGAATTGCATTTGTTCGACGCAGAACGGACATGTGAATCGAGAGAAGGGCCCCGTCGCGGGCCCTTTTCGCTTTTCCGCCCACGATGTTCATTGGGAGCCCGCTGATGCCCTCTCGTCATTGACTCCTTGAACCGCGCGATGTTCCATCGCGCGGTCGTTCGCCGTGGACGAACACCGACAACGAGCTTTACAAGCTATTGCCTTCGTTCAAACTTTTAGAAGTCGAGAGTGGGGGACGCCGATGCCTGCCGGCGAAGAAGGGACGTTGCAGAGCTTGCTCACTTTTTTCAGTAAGCTCTCGTGGATCGGCCGCATCTTGACGATCGCGGTGGGTGGTGCGCTGAGTTTTGCGGCGCAAGACCTGATCCGAAATCCCGACGAGTTCACGAGCCGCATCGGGCAGATCCAGGCCTTCCAGCGCCTCGGAAGTGCCGCCGTGGGCGAGATGCCGTTGTCTTCGGACGCCGAGGCAAATCTCGACCGCATGATCACGCAGATTACCGATCACATGGCGTATGAGCTCGGCAACTCCAAATGGGCCGCCGATCAGGGCTTCGTGCCTTGGACCGTCGCGCAGATGACGGTGGCGATCGCGGGGCTTGCGGAGGTCAACAAGTCGGCGATCGAGAAGTTCGTTCTCAACACGATGGATCCATCCTGTGGCTGCTGGCGCGAACTCGGCGACAAGCCCGAACACATCGCGGCAAGCGGCTGGGTTCTCTACAGTCTCGGACACGTCAACCTGGACGTGCCGCAGGCAGCCATCGACTTCATGTTGGCCAACCAATCGTCCGACGGGTGGTGGCCGGTTTATCCTGCTCTGCCGAACGACCGTCACGCGTCCACTTATGCCACGGCCTGGGCGCTGCTAGGTCTCGACAAGTACCGCGCGAGGTCGAAAGCAGGGCTTGAGGGTGACCCCAAGCAGATCACGGCGGTGACCGAAGCGATCCAGCGCGGCGTGCGATGGCTTCGGAGGACGCGCGTCTCCGAAGAGGCGCGCTGGTACGACTATCCGAGCTATCACACCAAGGTTCGCGCCATCGGACTGGCCGGTCTCGTGCATGATGTGCTGCACCAGTTCAGCCGCGACGACGAGATGGTGCCAATCGACCGATTGTGGATGAAGACGCTCGACACGCGCGTTCTCAACGCCGAGGAGACCGACAGCTCCGACGGCTATATTCTGCGCAAGAACGGTCAAATCGCCATCGACGGCACGCGGCACATCAGGTTGCCGTGGAGCATCATTGCGACGGTCAAGGCTTTCCCACGAGGCAGCCGCTGGGAACAGGCGCGGGCGCTCGCGTGGATCGAGCGGGTTCTCCGGCGCGATATCCTCTCGGAAAGCGTGATGTCGCGGCACTGGGTGACGAGCGAACTGCTGCTGGCGCTGCGTCGGCTCAAAGGCGCTGTCAGGCCGCGAAAAATATCCTAGCCATCGCGTCGGCGTTGGGGCTAATTCCGCCGGCGCGGGCCGCGGTTGGTCCGCCGCGCGGCGAGGGATTTTCTGATGACGACGCAATCTGTTCTGGGAATTATCGGCGGCAGCGGATTCTACAATCTTCCGGGGCTAGAAAGCGCACGCTGGGAGACCGTCGCCAGCCCGTGGGGCCAGCCGTCGGATCAGATCATGTTCGCCGAGATCGGCGGCCTGCCAGTGCGCTTTCTGCCGCGTCACGGTCGTGGGCACCGGATCTCGCCGTCCGAGATCAACTACCGCGCCAACATCGACGCGATGAAGCGCGCGGGCGTGACAGACCTTGTGTCGATCTCGGCCTGCGGCTCGTTGAAAGAAGAATTTGCTCCCGGCCATTTCGTCCTGGTCGATCAATTCATCGATCGAACCTTCGCGCGTGAGAAGACGTTCTTCGGGTCGGGCTGCGTGGCGCATGTGTCTGTCGCCGATCCCATCTCACCGCTGCTGCTCGATGCGGTCGAAAGGGCCGCGAAAGCCGAGAGCGTCGCGGCGACCCGCGGCGGCACCTACATCGTGATGGAAGGTCCGCAGTTTTCAACGCGAGCCGAATCGAACCTCTACCGGAAATGGGGTTGCGACGTCATCGGCATGACCAACATGCCGGAGGCGAAGCTCGCGCGCGAGGCGGAGCTCTGCTACGCGGTCGTCGCGATGGTAACGGACTACGATTGCTGGCACGAAGAACACGCGCACGTCGACGTGGCGTCCGTCATCAAGATCATGACGGGCAACACCGAGAAGGCACAGCGGCTGGTGTTGCGGCTGGCGCGCGATTTCCCGCGCGTCCACCCGAAGTGCCCGATCGGTTCTGACACAGCGCTCGACGTGGCGCTGATCACCGCGCCCGAGGCCCGCGATCCGAAGCTCCTTGCCAAGCTCGACGCGGTGGCGGGGCGTGTACTCGGCAAGGCCTGAACCGAGAGGTCAAGCGCCGCGTCCTGTGATGCGATCGAGCCAGCCGCGCCAGCTTCCGGTCCGGCGCGCCGCCTCTCCGCTGCGATCGACAGCAATGACGAGGGAGGCGAGCAGAGGCTCCCGGCCCTCGTCGATGGCCAGCACGATTCCGCCGCCGTCGCGCGCTCCTGATTTGTACAGGAAGTCGGTCGCGTTCGTAGTGTCGGCGTTGGGGCGCGCGACATAGGCAGGATGCGCGCGATAGATACGAGCGCTGACTTCGTCGGGAAAATAGATCTGCCCCGTGAGGAGGGTTTTCGTGTCGAGAAACGCTTTGACATGGATGTGCGGGGTCCGCCCGGGATACCAGCCTGGATAAATAGTCTGGAACGTCGCGAATCCGTCCGCATCGGAGACCTGCGTGCCGCGCAGATATGTCTCGCCCTTAGTCGAGACGTTGCGTGCATCGCCTTGGTTAGCATAGCCCGAGTACACACCGCCGGCGTCCGCATGCCAGACGTCGACCCGCGCATTGGCAATCGGCTTGCACGACCCTAGTTCGATCACGCGCAGGCGCATCGTCACAGCGAGGCCCGGCCGCCCAGCCGTGATGTCCGAGCGAACGAGCTTGGGATCCAAGTAGAAGGGCCCTTCGACAGCCTGGGGAAACAGGACGCACACCCCGTCGGGATTGCTGGCAGCAGCGGGCGCCGCACCGGCTGTCACGCCGCCAGACGCAGTGGCGATACCGCTCGCGGCGGTCCCGGCAGCGATCGTGCGCAACGCCGCGCGTCGGGTAAAGAGGTGACCTCGCATCGACTTGTCGTCCTTTCCTGGTCGCTGCACGCTGCCAGAGTTAGGCGGATGCTTCATTTGACGCAGTCGAGCATGGCAATGCAGCGATTATCGGGATTCGTCTGTGTTTCGTGAGGCGGCGTTCCCGGCAAGTTTCTTAAGCAATCCCTGCCAACCTTCCCATGATGCGTGCCCGCCAGAGCCCGATGCGCGTTGCTTGCGGCGTCAAAAGGCTTGGTGGAGGCAATTATCGTGTATACTACCTTGATTGGTATCGGCGCGATGGCTGGTGCTGTCGGCTGGTACGTCGTGAGAAGCCGTGTCAGCGCCGCCGAGGCAGAGCGTTCGAGGATCGACGCGAAGTCGAAGAAGCGGTTCTCCCGCCGTCCCGTGGCCGACGATGCGGAGGTCGCTGTCGCAGAACGGCCGCGCAAGCGCGATTTCGGCCGCCGCTAATCGCCCCAACCGGCGATATCTGAACGTCCGAGCGGTTTTGAAGTCCTCACCGGCCAGATGGTCCGTGCGGGAATCCGCGCTCGCCCGATCAACAAGAGCCTGGCAAACGATCAGCCGCGCTCTAACTCGAAAGCGAGGCCAACGTGGCCGTACACAAGTTCAAGATCGGACAACTCGTCAGCTTCAACCCGGGCCGTCAAAGCATGCCGGCTTCGGCACGCGAGTACAAGGTGCTTCGGTTGATGCCCGCCGATAATGGTCAACCGCAGTATCGCATCAAGTCGATTGCCGAGACCTATGAGCGAACTGCGCTCGAGAAGGAGCTGTCGCTCCGGAGTTGACGCGAGTCGTCATCCGCGGGTCAGTGCTTCGATCCCATAGAGTTCACCAGGCTTGACGATGAGGTCGAAAGCCATTCGAACCGCGATGCCGAGGACGAGTAGAGCCAGAAACACGCGCAACTGCTCGGCTTTGAGCTGGTCGCCAATGCGCACGCCAATCTGGGCACCGGCGACACCGCCGAACATCAGTGGCATGGCGAGCATGACGTCGACGCTGTGGTTCTGCTGCGCTTGAAGCACCGTTGTGATGCCGGTCACGAAGACGATCTGGAAAACGCTCGTTCCGATCACGACGCCTGTCGGCACGCGCAGGAGATAGATCAATGCTGGCACCATGAGAAATCCGCCGCCGACGCCCATGACCGCCGTCAACAAGCCGACGATGCCGCCGATGGCGATCACGGGCAACGTGCTCATGTAGCGCTTGGAGCGTGGAAAGCGTGTCTTCAGCGGCAAGCCGTCAATCCAGGTATGTTGCGGCTTCGCGCGCGGTGATGCAGCGCTTTGATTGGGCGAAATTTGGCGTCGCCACGCTCCAATGCTCTCGACCAGCATGAGCGCGCCAACAGTTCCGAGCAGCACCGTGTAGCCGAGTGCGATGGCGAGATCGACCTGCCCGATGGCGCGCAACAGGCGCAAGATAAGAACGCCGGCGAACGAGGCGGCGATGCCGCTCAGAATTAAATAGACCGCAAGTTTCAAGTCAACGTTGCGGCGTTTCCAATGACTGATGGCACCCGATACGGATGACGCGACGACCTGCGCCGCGCCGGTCCCGGTGGCGATGGCGGGCGGTACGCCGAGGAAGATGAGCAGCGGGGTCATTACGAATCCTCCGCCGATGCCGAAGATGCCCGACAGGATACCGACAGAAACGCCGATCGCGGTGAGCGTGAATAGGTCGAGCGACATCTGTGCGATGGGGAGGTAAATCGGCATCTTCGCTGTCGATCCTTGCTCAGCCGGTAAACCTTCGCGATGCAGCGACCGCGAAATGCGCCCGCTTAGGCAGGCAGGAGATCAGTGAAGACGAAACCATCCCGCTCGACGGTCTCACCGATTGCGATTGGGACGGGCGCGCTGAACATCGGCCCGGCATGTGCGAAGGTGTGGAACTCACCGTTTTCGCCACAAGGATCTACGCCCACAGGAAGGCGATCGAGCAATGCGGCATCGAACCGCGCACCGGCCAGATCGCGCGGCAAGACGCGCGGATCGACGCAGGCCAAACGCGCTTCGAGCCCGCCGTCGAGCATTCTTGTCGCCAGCAATCGCGTATCCTGGCCCCATAGAGGAAACAGGGGCGTCAGCCCGCTGCGGGCCATTTGCTGTTCGCGATAGGCGCGGATGTCCTCGAGATAGAGATCACCGAACGCGACCGCTTCGACGCCATCGGCGCGCAACTGGGCGATGCACGCGCCCATCAGTTGAGCATACGTGTCGTTCGAGCACGGCCAGGGCAGGGCAATGCGCGTCAGCGGTAGACCGGCCGCAGCCGCTTGCGCCTCGACCAGTTCCCTTCGCACTCCGTGCATGGCGACGCGGTCGAAGGCTGCGTTGATGGTCGTCAGTAGTCCGACAACCTCGACACCCGGGGTCTGGCGAAGTACATGGAGCGCCCAAGCACAATCCTTACCCGAACTCCATGACAACATCGTCCGCATCGGCGTCGTCCTTCCAGTCAACTCAGTAGATGTCGAGGGCCGACAACATCGCCCGACCGGTAGCGAGGCGCTTGGGCAAGTCCTCGGGGCCGTTCATGTCGATATTGAGCGCGAACGTATGGATGAGTGGGCCCGGCGTGCTCACGCGCTCGACCCAGCCGACCCACCAGCCAATATTTGGCGTCGTCGCTTGGCACCATCCTGTCTTCGCAAATAGCGTCCGGCCTTCGCGCGTCTCGATCCGCAGCATGTCGCGCACGATCGATTGTGCCCGCTTGGACATCGGGAGCTGCTGGAGGGCGAGGGCGGCAAGGAAGCTCGTCTGCTCGATGGCGCTGATCGTGAGAGGGCCATCGAGCCAGAAGCGTTCGACGTCGCTGCCCGTGGCGCCATTCCCGAATTCGAGCTTTTCGAGCCAGTTTTCATAGCGCGCGATCCCGATGCGGCGTGCGATTTCCTGGAACACGGGGACGCTCGAAGCCGGGATCGCCTGGCGCAGCGTCAGGTCCTGCTCCCAGGCTTTGAATGCCTTGGGTTTGCCGTCCCATGGAAAAAGTTCGTCATCGCCGCTGACGGCGCCGGTTTCCAGCGCGATCAGGCTGTTGGCTATCTTGAATGTCGATGCCGGAATCATGCGCTGGCCGGCGCGCGGGAAATTGGCTAGTGCAAGCCGGTCGGTCGAAAGGGCGAGGCCGGCGAAGCAGCCGCGCACGCCCTGGTCCGCCAGGATGCGGTCCAATTCTGGACTTCGGTCCCCTGCCTGAGCGGGCAGCGCACGCCCGAAGCTCGACGTAGCTGCGGCTGAAACGATGCCGCGTGTGAACACTCGACGCGTCAAGATCGGGTCGACAGTCGAGCGACGGACCCGGGCTGGAACCATCATCTAGTTCGGGAACCAGACCAGGATCTGCATTTTCACGAGGTGGGGGAAAAAGGTCTGTAATGCGTGTCCAAGGCCCCACAGCAAAACGCCTAGCAATATCAGCGCCGGCACCATCGCGAACACGGCTTTGAGGAAAAATGTGACGAGTTGAACAAACGGCACGTCGAAGCGTCTGACAACAGCGGGCAGCGGCTGCGCATCCGCATAGCCCGCGTCAGCGGCAATGAACGGGTCGGCCATGCCCGGCGAAGCCTGAGCCGAAGATTGCGCGTTGAAGGTGTCTCGTTCCTTGGCCTGGCGCTCGCGGGCCTCGCGTTCGCGCGCGTCGCGTTCACGGCGCAGCGTGCGCGGAAGGTCGTCGGGTCCGCCATCGGCTGCCAGCGGGTAATTCATGTCGGTCATGCCTCTCGCGCTCCTGCCTTCTTCGCCACCGGCTGCACCCGCAGCCCCGATCAGAAGGCGGTTGCGGAACCGGGCGCCGTTTGCGAAACGTTCTACCCTGATCCGCGGGATATTGCTATTTTGCGCCGCGATTTTGACCATGAGGTGGCCCTTGAACGATCTGAAGCGTCTGGTTCGCACCATCCCCGACTACCCCAAGCCTGGGATTATGTTCCGGGATGTCACGACGCTGCTCGGAGACGCCCAGGGTTTCAAGGCTACGGTCGCACAGATGGCCGAGCCCTACCGGACCGTACCGGTCGATGCAGTCGCCGGAATTGAGGCGCGAGGGTTCATTCTGGGAGGCGCGGTAGCGGACAGGCTGGGTTGCGGCTTCATTCCGATCCGGAAAAAGGGCAAGCTGCCGTGGAAAACGATAGGTCAGGAATACGCACTCGAGTATGGCGTCGACGTCATCGAGATCCACGAGGACGCCATTCGGAAGGGCGAGCGCATCCTGATCGTCGATGATCTCATTGCGACTGGCGGAACCGCCGAAGCTGCGGTCAAGCTGATCTCCCGGTCCGGCGGCACGATCGTCGGTGCGACGTTCATTGTCGACCTGCCGGAACTCGGCGGGGCGAAGAAGCTCAGGTCACTCGGCATCGATAGCCACGCCCTGATGTCGTTCGACGGCCATTGAGTGGGAAGGGACGCACGTGTTCAGGCACGAAAAAAAGCTCCAGAACGTCACCGAGATCCGCGAGGCCCTGGCGCAGGTGCAGATTTGGCGACGCGATAAGTCGCACGAGGTGTTCTGCCCAATCTGCGACGCGCCTGGCTTCGAGATCATCGATCGCTCCGCTAGGCCCTACACCGAGTGGTACGCCGTCAAATGCGAGAAGTGCGGGCTCGAGGATGCGATCGCCGTGCCGCTCTGCCCGCAAATGGGTGGCGGAAATTGAACGCAAACACATACGGCGGGGACCTGCCCGGACAGCGTTCGTTTCGCGACGCCTACGACGGGTGGTTGTCGGGTGTCCTCACATGGCCCGATTACGACAGTCTGCTGGACGTGGTGAAGTCAAGGCCTACGGGCTGGTACATCTACGACACGCGTCGTGCTCCGCCCTTGACGCCCGAGCCGAACGCGACGCTGCCTGACAGCTTGACCGAAATAACGGCCTTCCTCCGTGACCGGCAGCGTGCCAACTACTGTGGCTTCGTCTACGTCGACGACCGCGCGGTCCCCTCACTCATCAAGATCTACGATCCGTGCACCGCCAGCGCCTGCGGGACGTCGGCGGCCTCCATCCCCACCTTCACGATCTCACGAATGCCGCCCGAGGCGCTGCCGTTCGCGGCGGACGTTCCGGAACGACGCGGCCTGCTGAGCCGTATCATCAAGGGTTCGCCCTGAGGGTCCAACATGAAAATCGACGGAAAGCATTATCGAACCATTTGGCTCGCTGCGGACGGATGGTCCGTCGAGGTCATCGACCAGACCAAGCTCCCGCATAAATTCGAGATCGCGAGCCTCAAATCGGTCGAAGACGCCGCCCACGCGATTAAGACGATGCAGGTGCGCGGGGCGCCGCTCATTGGCGTCACCGCCGCCTATGGCCTCTGCATGGCGCTGCGCGACGACCCCTCGGACATTTCGCTCGACAGTGAGATCGCGTTCCTCGCCGAGCAGCGTCCGACGGCGGTCAATTTGCGCTGGGCGCTCGACGAGATGCGAACCGCGGTACAGAATCTACCTTATGACAAGCGCGTCGAGGCGGCGTATGCGCGCGCTGCTCGGATGGCCGACGAGGATGTCGAGACTTGCCGGCTCATCGGCGAGCACGGGCTCAAAATCATCAAAGAGATAGCGGCTAAGAAACCACCCGGGGAACCGGTCAACGTACTCACCCATTGCAACGCCGGCTGGATCGCATGTGTCGATTGGGGTACCGCGACCGCCCCCGTCTACATGGCGCATGACGCGGGGATCCCTATGCACGTCTGGGTCGACGAGACGCGGCCGCGCAATCAAGGTGCCGCCCTGACGGCGTTCGAACTCGGCAGTCACGGCGTTCCGCACACCATTGTTGTCGATAATGCCGGCGGCCACCTCATGCAGCACGGCAGGGTCGATCTTGTCATCGTCGGTACCGACCGCGTGACTGCGAACGGCGACGTTGCCAACAAAATCGGTACGTATCTGAAGGCGCTCGCCGCCAAGGATACCGGCGTGCCGTTCTACGTCGCGCTGCCGCACACGACCATCGACTGGACGCTCGACGACGGAATGAAGATCGAGATCGAAGAGCGGGGGAAGGACGAGGTGTTGAAGATGCCGGGTCGGCTCAAGGACGGATCGGTCGTCGTCGTAGAGATCGCCGCCCCCGGTTCGCCGGCCGCCAATCCTGCGTTCGATGTGACGCCGTCGCGGCTGGTGACCGGCCTCATTACCGAGCGCGGTGTTGCTCCATCGACCCGCGAAGGCCTGTCGAAGCTCTATCCCGAGCGCGCCTGAGAACTCCCATCGGGATTGGCGTCTTGGCCGATCGGACCCATATCTTGTAGGCTGTTATCGCGTACATCTTATCGTTCAGGAGTGTCCCCATGCGTGTACCGTTCACCCGATCGATCTGCCTCGCCGCGCCTCTCATCGCCGCGTCCGCTTTACCCATCGCGGCGCATCACGGCTGGGGCAGCTATGACGCGTCGGCACCCGTCACGGTCGAGGGCGAGGTCCTGACGTCGAAGTACGAGAACCCGCATGTCGTGATCACCGTCAAGGCTGCGGACAAAACGTGGACCGTGACGCTGGCCCCGACCTCGCGCATGGAAATCCGTGGCGCCGCGAAGGAGCTCGTTGCGGTCGGGCAGAAGATCACCGCGGTCGGTTACCCGTCGCGCGTCGAGAAGGACGAGATGCGCGCCGAGCGGATCACGTCCGGCGGCAAGACGATCGAGATGCGCTAATGGAGGCCGATGCCCCCGCGCTCATTGTCGCCATCGAGCAGTCCGCGCTTGGGGCGGCAATCCGTCAATCGACCTGGGTGTATGCCGCCGCCAATATTGGACACATCCTTGGTCTGGCCACGTTCGCCGGATCGGTCGCTGTGCTCGATCTCAGGTTGCTCGGCATCTTCGGAGCGACCCGTCCGATGGACGTGCTGGTGCCAGCGCGGCGTGCTGCCGTGTTGGCGTTTTTCGTCATGCTCCTGACTGGCTCGATACTGTTCATAGCCGATGCGAGCCATGTCGCGCTCAACCCTGTCTTCCAGATCAAGGCCGCGTTGATCGTGCTGGCTCTCGGCAACGCCGCCCTGCTTGGGAGACTGGCGATGCGGGAGGCAGATTATATGCCCGCCCATGTGCCGTTCTCGGCGCGTGTCCGGCTGGCGGCAGGCTTGTCGATTGCCGTGTGGCTCACGGTTGCGGCGGCGGGCCGTCTCATCGCCTACGTCTGATCGGAACCGAAAACCGGAAGCGCGGAATGAGCACGGACGCAAAGAAGAGACCGCGAAAATCGAAGCCGCCCGGCACGGCACAACTTGTCGCGGAAACCGCTGCGCGGCGTGCTGTTATCGACACCGCTCACTCGATGAGCAGGTCCGGCCTTTCGCCCGGGCGTTCGGGCAACGTGTCTTGCCGATGGGGCGAAGGCATGCTCGTCACGCCGACCGGAATGGCCTACGACGCGCTGGAGCCTGCGGACATCGTGTTCGTGACTTGTGCCGGAACCGTACCGAGCGGTCAGCGGAAGCCGTCGAGCGAGTGGCGCTTTCATCTCTCGGCCTATAACACCAGATCGGAAATCGGCGCCGTCGTGCACACGCATTCGCTGCACGCGACGGTGCTGGCGTGTGCACATAAGCCAATCCCGGCGTTCCACTACATGGTGGCTGCGGCTGGCGGCAAGGACATCCCCTTGGTGCCCTATGCGACCTTCGGAACCGAGGAACTTTCACGTCATGTTGAGAGCGGTCTCAAGCATCGCAATGCCTGTTTGATGGCCAATCACGGGCAGATCGCCATCGGGCCGACGCTCACAGCGGCGCTCGAACTCGCGCACGAGGTCGAGGTGCTGGCCGAGCAGTACTACAAGGTTTTGACGCTGGGGAAGCCGATCCTGCTGTCGGACGCTGAAATGACGCTCATGCTCGAAAAGTTCAAAGCCTATGGGCAGAGGGCGCAGGAGTAGAGAGTCCAGCATTGGACGCAGGAGCATTGGTCAGGCCTTTGTCGTGCGCGCTTCGTAGCGGCGCTGCAACTCAGGCATTCGCTCTCGGTATCGGCGCGCCTTCACCTCGCCGCGCGGAAGGCACATAGGGCAGTCACACGGCCAGCGGTCCGATGATTTGGCTTCGGGGAAATAGCGCCATCCGATTCCTTTCGGTAGCACGGCCACCCGCACGATCTCGCGCGCGTCAATACTGCGCAGCACGACGATCTCGTAGCCGCGCGGGTCGGAACGAGCGTGGATGATGCCTGTGGCTTCGGCGGCCGACATGGCTTCTGGCAATTCGCGGTAATGACGCGCGAACACCGGCTGGTCGTCGCTTACTTTGAAGGTCACGGCGACGAGTGACGTCGCGCCCATACGCTTGAGTTCGCGCATCCATGAGTGGGTCAGCGTGTAACTGGGCAGAACGGGAAACGCCCAAACGAACTGCTCAACGCCTTCGATCCAGCCGCGAACCTTACGGGCTCGAATGCCGTTGCGGCGGATCTTCTTGGCTTCCGCAAGCGGTGCGATGTGGACCAATCGGGGCATGGGTATAGTTTTCTAGCGGGCGTCCGCCTCGACAAGAACCTACTCACTCCTTGGCAGGATCCTTGAAATAGGGCTCGACCGTGCCCTTGAGCTTGATCGTGATGGGGTTGCCGCGGCGGTCCTTGGTCTTGCCGGCGGCCACGCGGATCCAGCCCTCGGAGACACAGTATTCCTCAACGTTTGTCTTCTCGGTTCCGTTGAAGCGGATGCCGACGTTCCGTGCGAGCACGGCTTCGTTGTAATAGGGGCTCTGCTGGTCCGTCGAAAGCCGATCGGGAGGGGTGTCTGTCATGTTCGGAGTTTCTCGCTGCATGTGATTTGAACTGCGCGGACGCTTCAGTTGCGGCACCGGCACGATCGCCGGCGCTGGTTGGCATCCGCTGCGCAATGATCAAGTGTTGAAGCGGAAGTGCATCACGTCGCCGTCCTTGACGACATACTCCTTGCCTTCGAGGCGCATCTTGCCGGCTTCCTTCGCGGCGGACTCGCCGCCGAGCGTAGCGTAGTCGTCATAGGCGATGGTTTCGGCGCGGATAAAGCCCTTTTCGAAGTCCGTGTGGATGACGCCGGCGGCGCCCGGCGCTTTCGTGCCACGGGTTATGGTCCAGGCGCGGGCTTCCTTGGGGCCGACGGTGAAATACGTGACGAGGTCGAGCAGCGTGTATCCGGCCCGGATCAGCCGATTGAGGCCCGGTTCGTCGAGGCCCATTTCCTTCAAGAATTCGGCGCGATCCGTGTCGGCGAGGCCCGCGAACTCGCTTTCGATCTTGGCCGAAATGACGACCGATGCCGCACCCTCGGCCTTGGCTTGCGCTTCGACCTTCTGCGAGTAGGCATTGCCGTTGGCGGCCGACGCCTCGTCGACGTTGCAGACGTAGACGACGGGCTTCGACGTCAAGAGTTGGAGTGCGCGGAAGATAGGCATCTCCTCGGCGGTTATCGTCGCTGTGCGTGCGGGCTTTCCCTCGCGCAATTGCACCAGCGCCTTCTCCATCACGACGAGTTGCGACTTCGCGTCCTTGTCGCCGCTCTTGGCCTTTTTCTCTGCCGCTGACGCGCGCTTCTCGAGGCTTTCGAGATCGGCGAGCATGAGTTCCGTTTCCACCACCTCGGCGTCGGCCAGAGGATCGATACGGTTTTCGACATGGGTGATGTCGTCGTCCTCGAAGCAGCGCAGCACGTAGGCGACCGCATCGACCTCGCGAATATGCGACAGGAACTTGTTGCCGAGGCCCTCGCCTTTCGAAGCGCCGCGCACGAGTCCGGCGATATCGACGAACGTCAGCCGCGTCGGGATAATCTCTTTTGAGCCCATGATCTTGGCCAAGGTATCCAGCCGCGGATCAGGAACGCCGACCTCGCCGACGTTCGGCTCGATCGTGCAGAACGGATAGTTGGCCGCCTCGGCAGCGGCGGTCTGCGTTAGTGCGTTGAAAAGCGTCGATTTGCCGACGTTCGGCAGGCCGACGATGCCGCATTTGAAACCCATGAAAGATCCTGTCGGGAGGCGCGGTGGCGGCGCGCGAGAGTTCGGCGACCGTGCATGCGCGATGAGATGCGTCGGGGATGCCTAGGACGCTTCCCGCCGGTTGTGAAGTGTGGTTTTTCATCGCCTGCGCCATTCCAGGGCCGCCAGTTGCAACCGCAGCGACCTGCTTCGTGGCAGCAGCACACGCAAGTGCGCTGCGAGATTCACGCAGTCGTGACTAAGTTTCGTGGTGTCGCGTAGCCGATCGTGTTGAATTATAACGAAAAAGACATGTCTTTGCCCGCAGGAAATCGAATGTGGCGGGTAGCGGTTTCAGGCCGGACAACGTAACAATTGCCGCAATAAGGGGTGATAGACCGCCCACGACATCCGCCGTTCGATATCGAGGAGCTTGATCATGCCGAAGACAACCCGTCGCGAATTCGTCGTATCCGCCGCCGCAGCAGCAGCCGTGATGGGCCTCGACGGCCACCTCGTTTTCATCCCCCCCGCCAATGCCCAGAAGGCCGCCGATTCCGCCGCGAAGGGCTTTCACACGTTCAAGAACGGCAGTGTCGAAGTCACGACTGTGTTCGATGGAATCTGGGAAAAGCCGCACGACCCTGGCTTTATCAAGAATGCGTCGCTCGACGAGACCAAGGTGGCGCTGAAAGCCGCCGGCCTGACGGACGCGCACGTCACAATCCCGTTCACGGTGACGATCGTGAAATCAGGAGGCAAGACGATCATGTTCGATAGCGGCACCGGCGGACAACTTTCGCCACTTGCCGGCAAGCTCGGCGACAACATGAAGGCCGCCGGCATCGATCCGAAGTCGATCAACACCGTCGTCGTCACGCATTTCCATCCCGATCACATCTTCGGATTGATGGCCAAGGACACGAACGCGCAGATCTATCCGGACGCCGAGATCATCGTGCCGAAGGCAGAACTCGCCTGGTGGACCGATCCGAGCGTCTTCCAGAAGCTTCCCGAGGCCCGCCACGGTCTGGCCAAGCGCATCCAGGCGACGCTCGCGACGTGGAAGAATGTCCGCGTGGTCGACGGCGAGGCCGACGTCGCGCCGGGCGTTCGATCGCTGCCCGCGTTCGGTCATACGCCCGGGCACACGACCTACGTTGTGAATGGCGACAAGCCATTCATGGTGCTGGCCGATATCTCGAACATTCCCGCCTTGTTTGTGAAGAACCCCGGTTGGCACGCGCAGTTCGATGGCGATGCCGCGATGGCCGAGGCCAACCGGCGCAAGCTGTTCGACCGCGCGATCGCCGATAAGGCGATTATTGCGGGCTATCACTACGGGATGCCTGGTGCGGGTACGATCTCCAAGGATGGTACGGGTTACGCATTCGTTCCGGTGGCTTGAGCACGGATGCCGAAGGCCATGTTCAGTCGTCCACATCTGCCGGCAGCACGACGCAAGAAGGCAGCGCGTCCGGAGGGTATTGGTCTATCGGCATCGTTCCGTGCGCAGCTCGTGGTGTTCGTCAAGGAACCGCAGGCGGGCCGTGTCAAGACGCGGCTCGGTCGCGGCATCGGCACGACGCGGGCGACGGCTTTTTATCGGCATACGACAGCGACCGTTCTGGCGCGGCTGGGTTCTGATCCGCGCTGGCGGACCGTACTCGCGGTCGCGCCGGATGCGGCATTGGCCAGCCGCGCATGGCCGTCGTCGATCGACCGTGTCGGACAAGGGCGCGGTGATCTCGGTGAACGGCTCGATCGGGTCATGGGCGGATTGCCGCCTGGGCCCGTCGTGATCATCGGAACAGATATTCCCGATATCCGTCCCGGGCACATCGCTGCGGCCATGAAACAGCTTGGGGGAGCCGATGCGGTCTTCGGGCCAGCGCCCGATGGCGGATATTGGCTGGTCGGCCTGAAACGCCGGCCGCGCTTGCCGCGGGCGTTCAGGGCGGTACGCTGGTCCAGCCGGTATGCACTCGAGGATACCCGGGCTAATTTGGCCGGCCATTCGGTTGCATTGTTGGGCACGCTCGCCGACGTGGACGAAGTCGAGGATCTGGCGCATGCAGCTGCGACGATCGGACGGCGCATTCTTCCTCATACCTCGTCAAGGCCGACGACTTAACAGAGGTGGCGTCAGCGCGCCATGAACGACGAACCAAGTTTCGAAGACGATCGACCGACATCGCAGGAGCCACGAAGGCAAACCCCGACCGCCATGGCCGAACCACCGCAGTTCAACGCTGGTCAAATCATGGAGGCGGCCCGCAGGGCCGAAGCCGAGGGCAAGCTCGATTTCGCACTTCAATTCTATCGCCACGTCATCGAGCATCATGGCGCAGATCTCGAAGCTTATGAAGCTCGCGACAGCTTCCAGCGCCTGATGGCGCTTCAGCGCGACCAGCGCATGCAAGAGCGCCGGGCCCGCGCCGATGGAGCGACCAGCTTTCCGCTCGTCGTACGGGAAAAGCCAGACGAGTTTGCGGTCGATATGCCGGTCGAGCCGGAGTTCGAATTCAAGGAACGCTATCGCGCCGGCACGAACTTGGCGCAGGGTGCCAACTGGGTTGGTTGGATGCTGGTGGGAATAGGCTCAGCGCTGGGCGCGGCCGGTGCGATCAGGATGCCCGAAGCACTCGCAGTGCCGTCCCTGTTCGATCTGCCGAACGGTATCGTGATCGGATTCATTACCGCTGCAACGGGACTCGCCTTGGTCTTTCTCAGCCAGCTCGCACTCGCGGTTTTCGACAACGCGAATGCATCGCGGCACCTTCTGGCGATCGAGCGGGCGAAAGCGGAACTGTGATGGCGGTCAGCCGCCGCGTCCGCGGTGTTCCTCCAGGCGTGGCATGATCTCGACGAAATTGCAGGGGCGGTGACGGTTGTCGAGCTGCCATTTCAAGATGCCGTTCCACGCGTCCTTGCAGGCCCCCGGCGAGCCCGGCAAACAGAAGATATAGGTCCCGCGCGATACTCCGCCGCACGCCCGCGACTGGATCGTCGACGTTTCGATCTTCTGATAAGAGATCATGTGGAACACCGTCGAGAAGCCGTCGATCTCCTTCTCGAACAGCGGACGGACGGCCTCTGGCGTGACGTCGCGTCCAGTGAACCCGGTGCCGCCCGTGGTGATGACGACATCAATTGTCGGATCGGCGATCCAACCTTCCACTTTGGCTCGGATCATCGCGATGTCGTCCTTCACAAGACTACGATCGGCAACCTCATGTCCGGCCTCACGGATCATTTCGGAGAGGGCGTTTCCGGACGCATCCTCCTTCGGTGTGCGCGTATCCGACATGGTCAGGATGGCGACCCTGACTGGAATGAACGGGCGTGTCTCGTCGATGCGGGGCATATCGTCTCCCGAATGCAGTTGGCGCCGGAACATTGTCGTGTTCCAGCGCCAACGTAAAGGCAATCGCAAGCGCTTGGCCCCGCAAAACAGCGTTCGTTCAGGCTGCGGATCGCCCGTTGTCGGCGCCGACCGATACGGGGATGCAGACGTCGGCCTTGAGCTGGGCCGGACCGGCGTCGGCCGGGTCGGTCAGGTAGATCGTCACGATCGGCCGGCGGCTGTCGATTGTCAGACCTGCTGTCGGGGCCCAATTGTCACGCATCTGCACGATGACTTCGCGGATTTGCTCGTAGTGTCCAACGTGGCGCTGGCGCGCATAGGCCCCACCCGGTAGCCGCTGTGTCATCACAGTGTCGAGCGCTGCGGGGTCGAGTTCCGCAGGCATTTCGACACAAGCATCATAGCGGCACTTCTCGTGGCCGACGACGCGCGGGTTGTCGCGCGCAAGACCATAGCCGCGACCTGCGGACTTCCGCAGGCCGTGCCTGTCGAGCCAGCCGAACATGTTCGTCCAAGCCGTGTTGACGGTCGTTGCATACGGTCCCTGAACGCGGAAAAAGACCACGGGAACAGGCCGCAGATAGACCAGACCTGCTTTAGCCATTTGCGACGACCTCGATTGAAACGCTCCGTAAACGAATCCGGAGACGGTGAATGACGATTTTTCGAGAGTACTCGGAGCACCTTTGAGCACGCTTAAACCGTCCGATAAAATTGCATCGAAGTTGACGATTAGTTCGGTGGTTGAGCAGAGCAGCGCGGCTGTCAGGACGTCGAAAGCGCCGCTTTCACGGCGAGCATGTCCAGCCAGGCTTGACGCTTGTAGGCCGGTGTCCGCAGCAGATAGGCCGGGTGCAGACTGGGCAGGACGCGGACGCGATGTTGCCCGATCGTCGCGTCCTTCCATGAGCCGCGAAGTCTCATGATACCTTCGTTCACATCGAGTACGGCCTTGGCTGCAGCACCGCCGAGCAGCAGCACGACCTCGGGTTTGACCAATTCGACCTGCCGCTCGAGAAACGGCCGGCAGACCTGCGCTTCCTGAGGGGTCGGAGTCCGATTGCCTGGTGGCCGCCAGTATACGACGTTGGTGATATGGACGTCGCTCGCGGTCAAACCGATCGCCGCGAGCATCTTGTCGAGCAATTGACCCGCGCGGCCGACGAACGGCTTGCCCTCTAGGTCCTCGTCTCGGCCCGGCGCCTCGCCTATGATCATCAGCCGCGCGGTTTCGGCGCCACGGAACACACACGAGCGGCTTGCCGTCGCCTTCAGCCCGCACCCGTCGAATGTATCGATGGCGGACGCCAGCTCACCGATCGTGCGTGCCGACGTCGCGGCGGCTCGGGCTGTGGTCTCCGCGGCATCCGGGGGTTTGCTCGCGAAGGCGCGGGGTTGGACCGCCGCCGGCGACGGTTGCCGCTGCGGCGCGCCGGACGGGGCCTGCACAGGGGGCCTGACGCCGGGGTGTACAGCGGCCGAGATGGTCTGCGAGACATCGCCTGTGGTTGCTTTGGCGGTGAGCAGAGCGCCAGCATTGAGCAGCCCGCGGATCGCTTCTCCGGGCGCGGTGCTGCCCTGTCCGAGCCAATCGACCGGCACATCGTCGAGAACCGCGTCGACACCCATGTCGCGATACCAGGCGAGTAATCTGACAGCGATGTCGCGGCGTTGATCGTCCATCAACGAGTTCTAGCTTGACCAGGTTCGCGGCGCAAAGATCCGTTTGACGGCGGCGCGCACTGGTGTTGGCTTGACGTTCCGGGAAACTCGGACCAAACCGGGTTCCGATTTCCGATATGAGGATCAGAGATGGCTGACGAAACAGGCGCATTGCCGCCGCGGGATGCGATGGAATTCGACGTGGTCATCGTGGGGGCCGGCCCAGCCGGGCTTGCCGCCGCAATCCGTATCAAACAGCTCGCCGCATCATCGGGCAACGAAGTGTCCGTCGTCGTGCTCGAAAAGGGATCCGAGGTCGGCGCCCATATCCTGTCTGGAGCAGTCATCGACCCGGTAGGATTGAACCGGCTTATTCCAGACTGGGCTGCGCGCGGCGCGCCCGTGACAACCGCCGTCACGGAGGACAAATTCCTCGTCCTCGGACCGGCCGGCGAAATGCGATTGCCGAACTTTCTGATGCCGCCGCTGATGAGCAATCACGGAAATTATATCGTCTCGCTCGGAGCACTGTGCAAATGGCTGGGCGAGCAGGCGGCCGAACTCGGCGTCGAGATCTATCCTGGGTTCGCAGCGGCTGAAATCCTCACCGACGAGACCGGCGCAGTCGTCGGCGTCGCGACCGGCGATATGGGCGTCGGCCGCGATGGGGCACCCAAGGACAGCTTCGTGCGCGGCATGGAATTGCGCGGCAAATATACTTTGATCGGCGAGGGCGCGCGCGGATCGCTGTCGAAGCAGCTGGTCGCGAAGTTCGGATTGTCGGCCGGCCATTGTCCGCAGAAGTACGGCATCGGTCTCAAGGAGCTGTGGGAGGTCAAGCCCGATAAGCACAGGCCCGGCCTCGTGCAACACTCGTTCGGCTGGCCGCTCGACACGCGCACCGGCGGCGGTTCGTTCCTTTACCACTACGGCGAGAATCTGGTCTCGGTCGGCTTCGTCGTGCATCTCAACTACGAGAACCCCTACCTCTCGCCGTACGACGAGTTCCAGCGCTTCAAGACGCACCCGTCGATCCGCGACGTGTTCGAGGGCGGCAAGCGCATCGGCTACGGCGCTCGCGCGATCACCGAGGGCGGCTGGCAATCATTGCCCAAACTCGTGTTCCCAGGCGGCGTGCTGCTCGGATGCGCGGCGGGCATGGTCAACGTGCCGCGGATCAAGGGCAGCCATAACGCGATGCTGTCTGGCATCGCGGCGGCGGAGGCGGCTGTGGCTGCAATCGGTTCAGGCCGGGCGCATGACGAACTCGCGACGTACGAGAGCGCCGTGCGGGACGGCGAGATCGGGCGCGACCTGAAGCGCGTCCGCAACGCGAAGCCGCTATGGTCGAAACTCGGCACGGTGGCCGGCATCGCGCTCGGCGGCGCCGATATGTGGCTGAACACGATTATTCCTGGTGTCGGCCTTGGATATACGTTGAGGCACGGGAAGGCCGATTACGCGACATTGACCGAAGCGGCGCGATCAAAACCTATTGCCTATCCTCGGCCCGATGGTGTGCTCACGTTTGACAAGCTGACGAGCGTCTCGTTCTCCGCGACCAATCACGAGGAGGAGCAGCCGATCCACCTCGAGTTGACAGATCCATCGATCCCGGTCGACGTCAACTTGCCGCGATGGGCCGAGCCCGCGCAACGCTACTGTCCAGCGGGCGTGTACGAAATCATCGACGAAGGCGGCGGTAAGGCGCGCTTCCAGATCAATGCGCAAAATTGCGTTCATTGCAAAACGTGCGACATCAAGGACCCGAGCCAGAACATCACGTGGGTTTGCCCCGAGGGCGGCGGCGGCCCCAACTATGCCGGGATGTAGTGCGAGCTCGCGTCGACGCGAAGTCGAGCCGCCCTCAACCTAGATCAATGCGGGTGGCGGCGGCCCCAACTACGCCGGGATGTAGCGCACTTTCGCAGCGGCGCAATGTCGAGCCGCCCTCAACGACCGGCCAAGCAAGCTCAATTCCGCAAGGGCTCTGTGTCGGCCTGTAGAATGCCGGAGACGATGGCGCGTGCGGCATACTCCGCCATGCAGCGATACCCGAGATCGTTCAGGTGGAACTGATCGCGCGCGAGATAGGTACCGTTCCCCTTCTGGCGTGCCAGATCGGCCATCGCATCGAACCGGTTGACGAGCAGGACGCGTTCCTCGGCGGCGACTGTGGCGATGATCTCGACGATACCCGTGTAGTTCGTATCCTGCGCCAATCGCTCGACGTACTGCGGATCGATCAAGACGACGTCGATCTTGTTCGCGGCCAGCCAACGCAGCGTCTCGCGGAGCTCGGAGGTAAACTCCTCGGCGCCGACCCGCGCCATCGCGTCGTTCGTGCCGACCTGCCAGACGACGAGGTCGGGCCGCTGATCGGCGACTTCGAGCTTCATGCGTTCGCTCGCGCCCTCGGCGACTTCGCCCGACACGCCGCGAGAAATGACTTCGACCTCGAAACCTTTTAACAAACCTTCGAGGTCGTTCTCGAGCCTGACCGGATAGCTTGCGATCGGCCCCGAGGCACCGATGCCGACGGTCGACGACGAACCGATCGCCAATACACGGATCGCACGCTTGGCGCGGATCGCCTTACGGACGGTGCGAAGTGGTGCCTTGCCGTCGAAGATAGGGCACTTGACGCGGCACTCGAAAGACAGCGGTTGATCGGCAGTCGGCGTGGCGGGGGTCGCGATCGCAGGTGCGGCGGCGACGATTGCCGCGCCTGCTGGCTTTGACTGCTGCGCCGGCGCGGTTGCAGTGCCCGCGACGAGTACGACTAGCCCCGCGACGAGCTTTGAGGCCGCGTACGCCATTCTACGAACCATGCGGTTAGACCCATTATCCCTATGCCGGATAGTATCACGACAATGTCTGTCACAATACCGCCCTCAGTTGCAAATCGAACGAGTTGGCCGGCAAGCGACAGCAAAGACGCCACACTAAATACTGCAAGAGAGTTACGTCCAAGTGCACAGAACCAACTACTCACAGCGCCGAGATTTGGCTGAAGGATGCGAAAAAACCTATGAAATGCTATCGCAAGTGCGAAGACGCTCACCAGCCGCGCGGGGGATAGATAGGTCTTGTCGAACAGGAACAAAAGCCTCGGCTCCGGCACCTTGAGCGGATCGGGCCAATAGTCCGCGAGCCGGATCGCAAAACCGATCGCCACGAGCAGCGCCGCGTAGGGGATCGCACGGCGGGCACGCTCCAGAACCGTCGGATTGCGGCTGACGAGTTCGGCGGACACAAACCCGGTGACGAACAGGATCTGCCAGCTCAGCGGATTGAAGTACCAGGCGTTCGCCACCGGCCAACTCGGCAGATTGGTGTGCGTGACGATCGCCGCAAGGTAGATTGCCAGCGATAACACAACGACGGCTGATAATGACCGCCGCCCAATCGCGACGAATGCCGGTGCCGCGACGAGGATCGCGACATACAACGGCAAGATATTGAAATAACTCAATTGGTAACTGAGGAGAACGCTGCCCACCACGGCGCGCACAGGGTCGTAGAACGCACCTGAGGCGTTGTGCCATTCGAGGTAAAGCGGGTTGCCGCGGCTGATCGCCATGCCGGCCAGCATCGCGAGCGCGATCGCGGAGATGACGATCTGCGCGCGATAGATTTCGACCGCCCGCGACAGCAAGCGAAACGCCACGCGCGGCGTCGGTTCCGGCCGATGCGGTCCTCCGGTGGCGAACGAGCAGGACCAGCCGGCGAGCAGGACGAACAGCTCTGCGGCGTCCGAGATCGCGAAGTTACGCAGCGTCGCGTAAGAGAAAAAGTTGCCTGGGATATGATCGATGAAGATCGTCACCAGGGCGAAGCCGCGCCAGAAATCGACCGCGTTTTCGTTCCGAGTGCCGGGGTGCATGGTCGCGAGCGCGTCTCTTGCTGCAGTGCGATGGAATTTTGACGACCGTAGGTGAGCCTCACTCAAGTGACCATGGTTTTGTCGCGGTCGTCCACGTGGCCGGACGAGCCGATCACCGGTGCGTCACGGGGAGTTGGTTCGCGCGTGACCGCCGACGTTGCCATTATGCAACTTGATCAGCGACCCCAGGACCGACCATGACCGATCACACCCAAACTCCGATCCGATGGACCTTTTCAGCGCTCATTTTTGTCATTTTGCTGATGGCGGCCTCGTTGTTGGTTTGGCCGGGCCGGAATGCGCAAGCCAAGACACCTGCCGTCTACACGGGGCTCGTCGCTGGCGTCGCGGTCGGGGGATATGATGCGGTCGCATACTTTGCCGAAAAGAAGCCGGTCAAGGGCTCCAAGGAGTTCTCGCTGATGCACGACGGCGTGGTGTGGCTGTTTGCATCCGCCGCCAATCGCGATGCGTTCAAGGCCGATCCCGCGAAGTTCACGCCGCAGTACGGTGGTTATTGCGCCTATGCCGTCAGTCAGGGCTACACCGCCAAGGGCGATCCGCAGGCGTGGAGCATCGTTGGCGGACGGCTGTTCCTGAACTACGACAAATCTGTCCGCAGCTCATGGGAGAAG
Source organism: Hyphomicrobium sp. (assembly GCA_022843145.1). Classification (GTDB taxonomy): domain Bacteria; phylum Pseudomonadota; class Alphaproteobacteria; order Rhizobiales; family Hyphomicrobiaceae; genus JAKAML01. Next base: position 119,556 of record JALHOF010000007.1, on the reverse strand, counting down.
GCGTCGAGCACCCTCATCCCGAAGAGCGATGCCAACTGGCCGAAGGTGCTGAACAAGTGACGCTGGTTGGCTGCTCGGCTTTCAGCAGCAACTGCCACCGGCGGTGGTCGGCGCAATGGCCGATATCTCGGCGGTCGTATTGCTGACGAGCGGCATGTGGACGCCGCAGCCGGGGAAAATCCCGTAGTGCCGGCTGAAATCGCCGATGAATGTGAAGAACGGCGCGAACCGGCTCTCCGACAACATGCGGAATGAGTTGCCACAAACCGGGAACACCTTGCCCGCTTCGATCCGGTGGTGCGTGTCGAGATTGAACGCGTCGCCGTGCCCCGCGATGCCGCCGTTGTAGATGACGGCCTGACCGTAGTCCTCGCAGCGGGCTTCAAGCGCATCGATGTTGAACAGACGGTAGGTGGCGGAATAGAAGCGCGCCGATCCGCATTTCGCCGCGAGCACCGGATCGTCGATGGTCATCGGGCGCGACGTGACGAGGCGCGCGTCGCCGAACCCCGTCTCCTTCGCGATGTCGAGGAAATCGCCCCAATAGAGCGCGCCGCCGAGACATTCACCGAGCAGTACCGGATCGGCCTTGATCTCGTCGGTGAGACGGCGGTCGGCATAGACATCGGCGAAATACATCTCGCCGCCCGGCTTCAATAGTTTCTTCACGCCGCGCAGCACGGACGCCTTGTCGGGCGAGAGATTTATGACGCAGTTCGAAATCACGACGTCGAACGAGCGCGGTTCGAGACCGAGTTTGTCCAGATCCTCGATGTACCCTTCGACGAACGAGACGTTGGGACAGCAGAAGCCGAATTTTTTGGTGTGCCAGTCAATGTGGCGGCGGGCGACCTCGAGCTGTTCCGCAGTCATATCGACGCCGACCACGCGCCCGTTCGCACCGACCATCTGCGCGAGCACATAGGCGTCCTGGCCCGAACCCGATCCGAGGTCGAGCACGCGCGCGCCTTGAAGGTGTTCTGGCGCCACGAAGCCGCAGCCATAGTATTTCGACTTCACCTCGTCGTGTACGTTGGCGAGCGCGTCGCGCAGTCCTTGCGGCACCGAGCCGGGCGTGCAGCATGCGCTGGTCTTGAGGTCGGCCGAGGTCGAGAGGACCTTGCCGTAGTAATCCTGGACGAGTGACTTTGTGAACGCGTCGGTGGTCATGGATCGATGGTCCTCGCTGATCGCTTGGCGGGAGCCTTGCCTGATGTAAAGGCCAAGTTCAAGCCACACCGCCGTGACCGCAGAGTGACGTGACGCCGTCGACGATCGCATGTCATCCCGGCGCTTGTTGCCGGGATACTGCTTACCTCACGCTCCGCCGCGCGCGAGACATCTGATCCCGGATACAAGTCCCGAGATGACATCAGCCTTTCAGCCCGCGATTTTGGAGAAGTCTGCGACCGTGAGCGTGGTCGCGCGGATGTCGGCCAGGAGCAACAGCCGGTTCGTGCGGAGGGCCGGGTTCGCGTCGTTGACAGTGACCTTTTCGAAGAAGCGGTCGACCGGTGCGCGCAGCTCGGCGAGCGCGTTCATCGCGCCCTTGAAGTTCTCGACGTTGATTGCGGCGACGGTGTCCTGCTTGACGCTTTCGAGTGCGGCCGCCAGCGCCAGTTCCTCGGTCTCGCGCAGCAGCTTCAAGTCGTACTCGCCCTCGACCTTGCGCTTGTCCTTCTTCTCCTCGATGGCGAGAATATTTGCCGCGCGCTTGACGCCCGCGAGCAGGTTCGCGCCGTCGTCGGACTTGAGGAATTCGCCGAGCGCCTCGACGCGCTTGACGATGAGGGCGAGGTCGTCTCCGTGCAAAGCGAAAACAGCGTCGAGGAGATCGGGGCGCGCTCCCTTCTCTTTCATTTGAATCTTCAATCGCTCGGCAAAGAAGTCACGGAGCTTCGATCCTGTGAACGCGTCATAGGCGCTACGAACGGTGCTGTGCAGATCTACACCATCCGCAACCCAACTCTCGACGCCTTCGCGAACGGCCGCATTTTTGTTGAGCTTGACGTAACCCTGGATAGTCGAGCCGACTGAATCGGCTAGCGGCACCCGGAAATCATTCTCCAACACGATGCGGATGACGCCCAACGCCGCGCGGCGGAGCTGATACGGATCGCCCGATCCGGTCGGCTTCTCGCCGATGGCCCAGAAGCCCACCAAGGTATCGAGCTTGTCGGCGAGCGCCACCGCGCATGCGACGGCGTCGCCCTTCTCTTCGAGCGGCACCGTGTCGGACGGCCCCTTGGGCTTGTAGTGCAGCTCGATGGCGCGCGCGATCTCGGGCTTGGTCTTGGCGGCCTCCGCATAATAGCGGCCCATCAATCCTTGCAGCTCGGGGAACTCTCCGACCATGCCGGAGACGAGATCGGCCTTGCACAACTGAGCTGCGCGCCGCGCATCTTCCGGAACCGCGTCACACGCGCCCGCAAGCTGCGCCGCCAGTTCCGCGATCCGCTCGACGCGATCCTTCTGCGAGCCGAGCTTTTCGTGGAAGGTGATACCCGCGAGGTCGCTTGCCATCTCGTCGAGAGGGCGCTTGAGGTCTTGATCCCAGAAGAAGCGCGCATCTGACAGCCGCGCGCGGATCACCTTCTCGTTGCCCGCGACGATTGCTGCGCCGCCGTCGTCGGCGACGAGGTTCGACACCAGGATGAACTTGTTCGCGAGTTTGCCGGACTTCGGGTCGCGCACCGAGAAACACTTCTGATGCGCTTTCATCGAGGTCGTCAGGCACTCGCCCGGCACAGCGAGAAAGTCCGCGTCGAACGTACCCAACATCACCACGGGCCATTCGGTGAGGCCGGCGTTCTCGGCGGCCAAGGCATCGTCCTCGACGAGTTCGAGCTTGGCCTTCTTGGCGAGTGCGCGCGCCTCGTCGAGTATGTGGGCGGCGCGTTTTTCGCTCTCGAGGATGACTTTATGAGCGACAAGCTTTTCCGCGTAGTCGAGCGGGCTCTTCACCGCGAACGGTTGATTTCCGTGGAAGCGGTGGCCGCGCGTGGTGTTGCCGCTTTCGAGCCCGGCGATTTCGAACGGTACGACCTTGCCGCCGAGCAGGCAGACGATTGACTGCAGCGGGCGAACCCACTGGAACGTCCCCGATCCCCACCGCATCGACTTCGGCCACGGAAATTTCGCCAATACGGCGGGCACGACCTCGCCCACGATGGCGGACGCGTCACGTCCCGGCTTGTCGATGCGCGCGACGTAATAGTCGCCCTTCTTGTCGTCCTTGACGATCTCGGCGTCCTCGATCTTCGCTAATCCCGCCGCTTTCAGAAATCCCGCCATCGCCTGCTCGGGCGCGCCGACGCGCGGCCCCTTGCGTTCCTCCGACACGGCAGGCGATTTGGACGGGACGCCTTTGACGACGAGCGTCAACCGGCGCGGCGTCGCGTAAGCCTGCGCCTCGCCCACCGCAAGCCCTTGCGCCGCCAGCCCCTCGACGATGAGGCGCCGCAAGTCATCAGCCGCGCGTGTTTGCATCCGCGCGGGGATTTCTTCGGACTGTAGTTCGAGGAGGAGCTCGCTCATGGATATTTACTTTGCCGGTGCGGGAGTGGGGGCGCTCACCGAATAGTAGATGTTCAGCGCCTTGGTGCCGATGTCGGATACAGCACCCGTCGTAGTGAGATAGCCGATGCCGAGCAGACATGCGGTGAGATACATCCAGAACACGCCGCCCTGACGGCGCAGGAAGACGAGCCCGAACAACAGCATCGGGATGCCGAGCGCGAGCCAGCCTGCGGTTTGAGAGGTCATTGCGTTTCTCCTTCTGTCAGTTCCACTGAGCGACGCCGCGTCGTACGCTGCGACGTCAGCCCATTACGACGGCGAGAATGCCTAACAGAACGGCCGCGCCGATGAACAGCCACAATACCAGCCCTGCGCTCTGAACGCCCGCATAAGCGAGTCCCGCGACGACAGCCGTGGCCGCGACCCAGCCGAACAGCAGCGGATTCATTGAACGCGGCCACATCCGCCGGACCATGAACCCGACGAGGATGGCGCCGGATGCAATCAGTGTGGCTTCGCCGAGTTTGCGCGGATCGTTCAACAGCCCCCAGAAGCCGGTGGACGTGGTGGTTTCGAGCGGTGCTGCAGCGATCCACGCGAGTGCGGCCAGCGCCTGAGAAACGATGATCGCAGACGTCATATTTTGATCTCCCGCGTGTGCCGCGCCCGTGCCGTCATCGCCAATCTCCCTCCATCGTACTTGCCAGACGTCGTCACAATTCACAGTCACCGGCAGCGCCAAATGACGCCCCTCAAACAAGGATCCGCGCGTTACCGCAGCTGCGAACCTACGCCGTTGTAACGGCCGCTCCTGATCTGTCATACTTTGGTATCAATTCCATTCTAGGTGTGCGTCATAGGCAATCTGCGTTCACGACGGCGCACGGAAACGAGGAGGCTGGCATGGACGGTGCGAGAACCGAGGTGCAGGGCAAGATCGTTATTCTTCTGAATGGCGCGCGCAAGGAAAAGAAGACCGGGAAAGCTGTAGACATTCAAGCTCCGGAGAAGCTAGCGGAGGCGGCGCGGCGCGACCCCGACGCGGTCGCCTTCGGCTACATGTCGCGACAGGGCCGCTGGGTCTCGGCGGCTTAATACTCCCCCCGAATACTGAATTCGCTCGAGGGCGCGGTCACCGATCGCGCCCTCAGCTTTTGCCACCGCCGTCGGTCGCGAGCCACGCGCCGCAGCACGCTTTCGACAACTCGCGCACGCGCAGGATGTAGCTCTGCCGTTCGGTGACTGAGATGACGCCACGCGCGTCGAGCAGATTGAAAATGTGGCTGGCCTTGATGCACTGGTCGTAGGCCGGCAAGGCCATGAGATGGTTCGTTGAGGCGCCTTCCGACTCCCCTGCGGGCAGCCGGCCGGAAGGTGGGCTTGCCCAGCCCTTTTCGAGCAGCGACTTGCACTCGGCTTCGGCGTCCTTGAAGTGGGCGAGCAGCATGTCGGTGTTGGCGTGCTCAAAGTTGTGACGCGAGTATTCGCGCTCGGCCTGCAGGAATACGTCGCCGTAGGTCAACTTGCGCGCATCATCACGGCCGTTGAAGTTGAGGTCGAACACGCTGTCGACGCCCTGGACGTACATCGCGAGGCGCTCGAGACCGTAGGTGATTTCGCCCGCGACCGGGTTGCAGTCGTAGCCGCCGACCTGCTGGAAGTATGTGAACTGCGTCACCTCCATGCCGTTGCACCAGACTTCCCAGCCGAGCCCCCATGCGCCGAGTGTCGGGCTTTCCCAATCGTCCTCCACGAAGCGGATGTCGTTCTTCGCGGTGTCGATGCCGATTGCGTCGAGGCTTTGCAGGTAGAGATCGAGAATGTCGCTCGGCGACGGCTTCATGATCACCTGGAACTGGTAGTAGTGCTGGAGGCGATTGGGGTTTTCGCCGTAGCGGCCGTCCTTGGGCCGGCGCGAGGGCTGCACGTAGCACGCACTCCATGGCTTCGGTCCGAGCGCTCGCAGGGTCGTGGCGGGATGGAAAGTTCCAGCGCCGACCTCCATGTCGTAGGGCTGCAGGACCACGCACCCTTGCCGGCCCCAGAACTGCTGGAGCTTCAGGATCAAGTCCTGAAACGACTCCTTGGGGCGCAGTCCGTGTGGCGGCGTGGCCGAGGATGGCGTTGCTGCTGAGGCGCTTGTTTTGGGCATTGTCGTGGCCTTTGCCGTGGCGCGCACGTCGCAGATATGCGCCGATGTGCGGCGCACTATAAGCATTCGCCGGGTCGTGTCACGGGGCGCAGTTTCGGCGCGTTTGGGGCGCGTCAGAAGGCTTGTTTTCGACTGGCGTCCGCTTAGGATCGTTACGGACGAGTGTCGCATGTCCGCCAGCGCGATGCTGGCGGCAAACAGGAGTGTTGCGTAATGGCCGTGAACAAAGTTATCGAGTTGATGTCCTCGTCGTCGAAGAGCTGGGAAGATGCCGCCCAAAAGGCCATCGACAAGGCAGGGAAGTCGCTGAAAGGCATCAGATCCGTGTGGGTGCAGGACTTCTCCGCGACGGTCGATCAGAAGGGCAAGATCGAAACCTACCGCGTCACGGTGAAAGTGACGTTCGAAGTCAAAGACTGATGCGATCGGGTGGGCCGGTCGATCAGCCGGCCGATTCCTTGCGCGGCTTATAGACGCCGGTCGACGCGTCCCATTCGAGCGTGCCGAGGTCCTTGGGCACATGGCGTGCGTCGGCGCCCGCGGCGTCCACGCCATGCTCGGAGGCGGCGCGCTGCCACTCCCGTGTTACCCACTTGAAGCCCGCATAGATCCCGACGCCAGCGATGGCGAGCGCGATGAACGGCGGCATATCCAACCTCTCTCTCTCTCTTTGGCGTTCAAGGTGCCAACCAGCACATGCGCTAGAGCCCGTATCGCGACCACAGAGCCCTGATCTCCATAGCCGACACCAGATCGTCGGCCAAAGCAAGGCGGGGATCGCCACCCGCCGCCGTTGTACCCGGCAAGCGGCGCAGCCGCGACAGCAACCCGCCCCGCTGGAGGGGCACGAGCTTGAGCTTCAGTTTTGGGCCGTGGATCTCGCGCATCCGCGAGCGCACGTCGCCGATCCCGTCGACGAGACCAAGCTCGAGTGCCATTGCGCCTGCCCAAAACGCCCCGGAGAACAGTTCGCCGTCGGGGGCCTTGAGCTTTCCAGCGCGCCGTTCTTTGACGATCCCGATGAAGATGTCGTGGATATGCGACTGGATCTCCTTCAGGCGGGCGACGTCCTCCGGCTTTTCCGGCAAGAACGGGTCGAGGATGTTTTTCGAGGTTCCAGCGGTGTAGACGCGATATTCGACCTCCAGCCGCTTCAAGACCTTGTCGAACCCGAACGACTTGGAGACGACGCCGATCGAACCGACCAGCGACGACGGGTCGGCATAGATTTCGTCACCGGCGACGGCGATGAAGTAGCCGCCGGACGCGGTGACGTCCTCGGAGAAGACCGAGACGCGCTTCTTGTGCTCGTCGGCGAGTTGGCGGATGCGCTGGTAGATCAGGTGCGATTGCGCCGCCGACCCGCCCGGTGAATTGATGACGATGGCGACCGAGGAGCATTTCGACAGCGTGAAGGCCTTCTCGAGTGGTTCGGCCAGCGCGGCGATCGACAGCCCCGGCCGTAATGGCGACGCCATACCGATCGGTCCGTTGAACCTGAGCACGGGAACGACGGGAGACTTGTCGAACGGCCACATGATCGAACCTCTAAGTTGGGGTGCTACTCGGTCAGTGTTTTCCTACCGCCCCGAACCCGGCAATTGAGCGATTGTTGCCAGGAATCTGCGACGTAAAACACCGGGTCGTCAAAGTACAAGTCCGCCACCGGCACGGAGGATCTTCGCGGCCTCCGCCGTGAAGGTGTGTCCCTCCTCGTGCAGAACGAAGCCGGCGCGGATCGCGAGCGGCGCGCGGCTGCCCTTGATGCCGGAAACGATGACGCGGATGGCATTGGCGCCCGCCCGCGGATGCACGGGTAGTACGCGCACAGCGCCGAAACGCGGCGAGAAAGCTGCGAGGATCTCGCCGAGGGCTTCGACCTTGTGCACCATGATCGCCGTGCCTCCGGGAGCCGCGTGGCGCGCCATGGCACGGACCCAACGGTCCAGCGCATCCGCGGGCATCGCGTGTGCCGCGGCCTTGATCTCGCCCGGCGCGGGCGTGCCCTGCCCCTCTGCATGGAAAGGCGGATTGGCGACCACACATGCGTAGAAATCTGCCGGCACCCCGGCCGCTTCGAGCAAGCTCGCCGGCCCCGTCACATCGGCAGTGACCGACCGAGCCCTCCCCAACAGGCCATTGCGGGCAATGTTCTGAACGGCGAGAGCGGCCATCTCGGGTTCGGCCTCGACCAGTGTCACCTGGATCTGTCCGAGCCGGCTGGCCGCGCTCAATCCGACCGTACCGACCCCAGCTCCGAGATCGAGGACCGCGGCACCCGCGCCCAACTCTGTTGGCACGGTCGCTGAGAGCAAAACGGCGTCGACTCCAGCCCGGTAACCGGATTTTGGCTGCAGGATATGCAACTGCCCGCCGAGAAAGGCGTCGTCCGTCAGTTCCAGGTCGGACAGAGGACCCTCGACCGGGGAGCCGGGCATGACCATTTCAGGTATCTCCGGGTGATCGCACCCACGCGCCGAGGCCGGCCTCGACCAGCATGAGCCGCGCATCCGCCCAATCGCTATCGATCACCGCAATCCGCTGCGGTTGCATCCCAACCGCGCCATGCAGACGGCTCAAATTCTGATCGAGAACAACGGCGCCGATGCCGCGGTCGCGTAAGAGTGCCTCGACGTAACTCACCAGTACAGGGTCATCGGTCCTGACGATTTCGACTAGCATGTCCTTGACTCCATGGCGGACCGCTGGACGAACTGTGCCGTGCGGCAATCTGGCGTGACAGCGGTCGCCGGTTCGCTCACTATAAAGCAGAAAATGGAAACAGCCGGGGAAACCGCCGTGGGTGTTGTGGTCTCGATTGATGAGGCAAGGGATCCTGCCGAGAGCCTGAAGCCACTGCTTCGGCTGGTTGCCGAAGATATGGATGCGATCAATCGGATCATACTCGACAAGGCCGTGTCCAACGTCGAGATGATCCCGGAACTCGCGCATCATCTGATCGATTCGGGCGGCAAGCGGCTGCGGCCGATGCTTGCTATCGCTTCGGCCAAGCTCTGCGGCTATCAAGGCAGCGGTCACATCCGCACGGCGTCGGCGATCGAGTTCATGCACACCGCCACGCTACTTCACGACGACGTCGTCGACGAAAGCGATACCCGGCGCGGTCGCAAGACGGCGCGCCTCATCTGGGGCAATCAGGCAAGCGTCCTCGTCGGCGATTTCCTGCTCGGCCAGGCCTTCCGAATGCTGGTCGACGTCGGCTCGCTCGCCGTGCTCCGCATTCTGTCCAACGCCGCGGCCGTTATTGCCGAAGGCGAAGTCATGCAACTCGCCGCCGCCAAGAACACGGCAACGACAGAGGACGAGTATCTCGCCATCATCAACGCCAAGACGGCAGCGCTTTTCCTGGCTGCGGCCGAGGTTGGCGCGGCGCTTTCGGGCCGGCCGGCCGAGGAGCAGGCCGCGCTCCGGTCCTACGGCAAGAATCTCGGGATCGCGTTTCAGCTCGTCGACGACGCGCTCGACTACTCGGGCGACAGCTCGCGGCTCGGAAAATCCGTCGGTGACGATTTCCGCGAAGGCAAGATCACACTACCGGTCATCCTCTCGTTCCGGCGCGGCACCGAGGATGAGCGCGCATTCTGGAACCGCACCATCGTCGAGGGCGACATCCGCGACGGAGATTTCGAACACGCCACCGCTCTGATGCGCCGGCACAAGGCGATCGAGGCGACGTTCGAGCGGGCACGATCCTACGGCGGCATTGCCCGCGACGCGCTCGGCGTGTTCCGATCGTCCGCTGAGAAGTCGGCCTTGGACGACGTGATCACGTTCTGCATCAGCCGGGCACATTGATTGGTCGCGCTTTGGTTGCCCTCTCGCAACCGCCCGGAACTCCGGACCGGCCAGCACCCGCGCTAGCCGAGCCGGGTCGCGGCGACCCACCAGGTCGACCGTTCACGTGCGATCGCCAGGGCGGCCGCCACGGCATCCTCAGCCGTATCGTAGATCCCGAAGCAAGTCGGGCCGCCACCCGACATCCGGGATAGACGACAGCCCGCGCTCCGTGACAAAGCCGCAATCACGTCCGCAATGACCGGTACGAGCGTGCGGGCTGGCGCTTCGAGATCATTTCCCTGGCCTGTCAAATAGCCGAGAAGCTGAGCAGCCGACGCGAATGGACCAGGCGCCGCTCCCTGTGCGAACTCTTCCGCCAGCGGCCGGGCCGCCAATCGCCGGAATACCTGCGCGGTCTTGTCGGCTGGCACTGCAACCAACGGATTGACGAGCACCGCATGGAGGGGCGGCAGCGCATCGCAGGGCGCGATGCGATCACCCGTACCGGTCATGAATGCTGCGCGGTTTCCGAAGCAGACTGGCACGTCCGCTCCAATCTTTGCGGCGATCGCCAGCCAGTCGACGTCGACATACGGGTTGACGCGGCGGAGCAGCCGAAGCACTGCGGCGGCATCCGCTGAGCCGCCGCCGAGGCCAGCGGCAACCGGCAACCGCTTGTCGAGCGTCACGTGACCCGTGGCCATATCGCGACCGCTTTCTCTGGCACGTGCCATGGCGACCGCAACAAGATTCGCTCCGGCGATTGTCGGCGCGAATGGCCCGGTCATTGACACATGCTCGTCGCTCGCCGGGTCGAGCGTCAGCCAATCGCCCAAATCGGCGAAGGCGACGAGGCTCTCGAGTTCATGCCATCCGTCGGGCCGCCGTCCCCGGACGCCGAGGGTCAAATTGACTTTCGCGCGCGCGATTTCGGAGAGCCGGGTCATCTGTGGCGGCCGTCGCGCTCGCTCTACTCGAAGAACGGTTTGTCCGGGTTGAGTTTTGTCTCGCGCTTTTTTTGCGTGACCGGCCGAGCCGCCTCTCGCACCTTCTTCGGTGTCCGAGCGACATTCAGCGGCGGCAGACCCTTGGACAGCTTCTGCTTGATCTTGGCGGCGTCCTCCGGTTCTGGCTCGAGCGAGAGCGCCTGTTCCCACTGGTAGCGTGCCTCACGATCGCGGCCGACGCGCCATAACGCATCGCCGAGGTGGTCGTTGAGAACGGGGTCCTCTGGGCGCAATTCAACCGCGCGCTCCATGTAGCGCACGGCATCCTTGTAGTTGCCCAGCTTGAAGTGTGCCCAGCCGAGGCTGTCGACGATGTAGCCGTCGTCGGGCTTCAAAGACACGGCCTTCTCGATCAGCGCCATGCCCTGCTTGAGATTCCGGCCCTGGTCGACCCACGAATATCCGAGATAGTTGAGGACGAGCGGCTGGTCCGGATAGAGCTGCATCGCTTTCTGCAAATCGACCTCGGCGAGAGGCCACTTCTTCAGGCGTTCGTATGACGTGCCGCGCGCGTAATAATACGTCCAGTGCCGCTTCTCCGGCTTGTCGATCATCGCGATCGCGCGGGTGTAGTAGTCCGCAGCCTCGCTGTAGCGTTTTTTGGAGCGCATGATGTTGCCGAGAGCATCGAGCGGCTTCAGGTCTTTCGGTTCCGCGGTGACGACCTTATCGAGCAGCGCCTTCGCTTCGTCCGTGCGGTCGAGGGCATTGAGATTGAATGCCTTACGGATGTCGATGGCGGACTGCAGTGCTGAACCCTGCGGGATGCGGTCATAGACCTCGTTCGCATCCTCGTATCGCTTGGTCGTCTCGTGCGCATTGGCGAGCGCCGCCAGCGCAAACGGGTGATCGGGCTTCAGGAACAGTGCCATTTGGAGGTAGAGCACGCCGATGCTGACGCCTCCCTCACCGGTCAAAGCTTCGCCCAGCCCGTAAAAGACCTCGGCCAAGCCGTCCGTCGGGTCCTGGATCAGCAGCGGTATCGAGGTCTCCGTCTCGATCATCGACCGGAGTTCGCGAGCCAGCGGGTGGCCTTCGCCCTGCGTCTTGTCGAGGTGCTCCTTGATGATCGCGCGAGCGAGCTTCGCGTCGCCGGAATTCGCAGCATGACGCGCGAAGGCTAGAGCCGTGCGCAGTGTGCGCGCATCCTGCTTGAAAACGCGTTCATAAGACGCGCGCGCGTCCGCCCTGCGGCTCGAAATGTCAGCGATCAGTGCGCGATGATAGCGCAGATAATACTGCGCCCAGTCGGCTTGCTTCGGGATCTCGAGCAGTTGCAGCGCTTGATCAGCCTCGTTGGCCGCAAGCTTGACCCAGGCGCGAGCCAGAGCGCTCGTCAGCTCGCCGATGGGTCCGTTACCTGCGGCGACCAGATGCAAATCGGCTTTGTCGAGTTGACCGTGCTTATAGGCGGCGATGCCCAGAAACAGGCGCGCCATGCGATGCGTCGGATGCTTGGTGGCCAAATCGTCGGCAAGCAGGATCGCGCGCGGCCAGTTCGCCGCCGTCGCTTCCATCAGAAATGCCTGTTCGATCAGCACTTCGTTGTTCGGATCACGCTGCAGCGCGACCCGGTAGTAATTGGCGGCAGCTTCGCTGTCGTGCTGGCCGCGGGCGAAACGTCCAGCAAGGTAACTGCCGATCAGCGAGCGGGAAATTTCCCTATCGTCCGCAGGGCTTTCTTGTGACGGTCGCGCCGACGCCGTCGCGAGTGGCCAAGAAGCTGCCACGCCGGCCATCAGCAGACCTGCTGTCACGAGGGCGGTGCGGCGACGGTGAGACGTTCGCATTGCAGCTGTTTCCCAGGGGCTTTGGCCCCGCTCTCTTGAAGACGGACGGCGTCACGCAAGGTATCAACAAACGCGGCGATTTGGCGACTGGCGTCAAGCGAGGAGCGCGTATGCAGCGGCTCAATGCACAACGAAGCCGCCGGACGACACCTGCTACCTCGAGCAACGACGATTGGTCGTCGACCCTGTTTCGAACTTCGGGATCTCATCCAGAAGTTGCAGAAGTCGACGACTTCGACTGGTCTCACGCACTTCATCGCACCGCACAATTGATATGCAACATCGACCGAGATCAAACTGGGGTCAAGAGCAGCGTTGACCTTCGCGTTGCGGCAATTGAGTGTTTGTTCTCAAGGCTGCACAAATCGTCTTTGATGCCTTCGCGAGCATATGTGTTGACCACCATCGAACACCTTTTCGTGTATGGCACGCTGATGTCTTCAGCGTCCGATGCCATGGGAATCGACGCCCGCGGGCGCCTACGGCGGGAATCGGCCCTTGTCGCCCCTGCCGTCGTCGAGGGGTTCTTGTTCGACCTCGGGAGCTATCCTGGGCTCGTGATCGACCATTGCGCACCCGCCGTCGTTTGCGGAGAGGTCGTCAAACTGCGTGACCCGATCCATACATTGATTTGGCTCGACGCATACGAGAGCATCGATCCGCGGCCCGGGGCGGTAAATGAGTATCGCCGCGTCTCGACGACGGTGACGCTCGATGATGGATCGCGAATCGAAGCCTGGCTTTATCGCTACATCCTTGATGCCGCTCGTTATCCGCGTATTCCCTCGGGCCGGTGGTCGGACCGGTCGGCCTCGTGACAACGCGAACTTTCCTCAGCCGCGTGTGGAGCCGGGTTGTCGTTCAACCTGGCGAGTGAGCGAGCTTAGCCTCTTGGCGCTGGCACGGCGCGGCGGCTGCGAGATGAGTTGTCGCTTGGCACGTGATCCTTTGCGCCATTGCCGCCGTAACAACTCCAGTAAGTAAACCTCGAGGTTGCGATGGGACGTCCGCGCAACCCGGGCAGGCGTGTTGGCCGAGGTCTCCGGCTCAGGCGAGACAGCGCCTCTTCTGCGGTGGAAGAGGTTGAAGGGTGCGCCACATGGATGAAGGTAAAGTCTTGCACGTCGAAATTGTGCCGGCGGTCAAAGGCGAGCGCTCGGTCACGATTTCTACAGGTGTGAATGGGAAGTCTACGAAACGGCAAGTTGCAGTCGGTTCGCTGCAGCAATTGATGCGCCTACTCTCGGAATCGAACGTTGCGCTGCTGCATACGGTTCGTGACAGCCGGCCCACGTCTGTCGCCGAGTTGGCTCGATTGACCGGGCGGCCCAAGGCAAGTCTGACCCAAACGCTGCGCCGTCTCGAACGGTTCGGACTGATCACGTTCCGACACAGTCACGGCCGTCGAAAGATGCCAGAAATCGCATGTGACAAGGTTACGCTCGACGTCGTGATCGGCGGCCGAGTCGGGCCAAGTGTGTCCGTACCGCCCGATGTCAGCAAGCCGGAGTGAACGAGCGGGCCGTTCACGCACTGCTCAGGCCGGGCGCGTTTCGGCAAAGGCCGGAACGCGCGCTTCGAAGTCGGCGAGCCATGCAATCAGCGCCGGCCGGCCATCCCGCCAGCGTCCGTCGTGCCTGAAATCGAGGTATCCGAGGGCCGACGCCAGCGCGATCTGGGAATAGTCGGGCGTGACGGGAAACTTCGGCGGATCAGTCTCGACGACGTTAAGTGCGGCGTCGATTTTTGCTTGCTGCCTGTCCGACCAAAGCGTTGACCGCTGCTCTTCGGTCCGGAATCGCTTTTCGTAGACCAGCAGCAATGCTGCTTCCATCACGCCGTCAGCCAAAGCTCCGCGCTTCAAGACGTCGAAGCGTGCGCGGCCCTGCGGCGGAAACACGGCCGGCGACGGCGAGAGGCTGTCGAGATACTCGCAGATGACGCGGCTGTCGTAGAGTTCCGTGCCGTCGTCGAGAATGAGTACAGGAATTTTCTGAAGCGGGTTCTTGGCTCTCAGCGCATGATTGTCCGTGCGGCTGGTGTCGATCGTTTCGACGGTGATCTGGTCGAACACACCCTTGATACGAGCCGTGATTTTGACCTTACGGCCGAATGGCGAAGCCGGAGCAGAGAGCAGCAACATCGTGGAGGTCTCGTTCGCATCGATGACGATCTGGTCCGGATGCTAGTCGATGCGGCTGCTGCTGCGCAATGCTTGGTCGCGAGATCAGTACTCGCGATTTTTCGCGCGACGCCCGGTTACTTTCCTGCCTCGGAATTAAAGAGGCCAGCTGGACCACCGGTCGATGCCCTCATCGCCCGGATCAGACCCCCGCGATCCTGTCCAGCCAGCCTCCTTGCCGGAACCTAATCGCTGTTGCGGCGGATCGCATGAGCGGATTTCAGACAAGAGTTTTCCGCGTCCGCGATGAAAAAAAAGCTTCACATTGAAATTGCTCGAACTGTTGCGTGCGAATGTGGCGGACCACGGACACGCTTGTCCTTTACTCGGCGTCGGCGACCTCAATCGCATTCGCCGCTGCCGCTTCGTACGCCTCGCTCGCAGCGAGCCATGCCTCCTCTGCGGCGTTCAATCGCTTCGCAATCTGTCCACGTTCGACCACCGCCTTTTGTGCTGCGGCAGGGTCGCGTGAATAGAATGCGGCGTCACCAAGCCGTTCGTCGAGGGCCGTCAATTCGGACGTGAGTTTCTCGATCGACTTTTCGGCCGCCTGCACCGATTTTTTCAATGGTGCGAGGCCAGCGCGGCGCTCTGCCGCCTGCCGGCGCTGATCCGCCCGGCTCGCGCGCGTGTCGTCAGAAGCGATGGCGTTGGCCGATGGGCGTGCCCTGGCGCCACGCTGCGACAGCAACTCGGCGCGATAGCTTTCCATGTCGCCGTCGTAGGGCCGCACGGTGCCGTTTCCGACGATCCATAAGCGGTCGGCGGTTGCGTCGACGAGATGGCGGTCATGGCTGATCAGGATCACGGCGCCCTGGTATTCGTTCAGCGCGTGGATCAATGCTTCACGGCTGTCGACGTCGAGGTGGTTCGTCGGCTCGTCGAGAATGAGGATGTGTGGTCCGTCGAACGCGGTCAGCGCGAGTAGCAACCGCGCCTTCTCGCCACCCGACAGATTCCCGCATTTTGTATCGGCCTTGTCCGCGCCGAAGCCAATTGCTCCGAGCCGCGCTCTGCGCTGGGCTTCCGTCGCTTCCGGCATTTTTTTGACGATGTAGTCGAACGGCGTCGATTGCGGGTTCAACTCGTCGAGCTGGTGCTGGGCAAAGTAGCCGACGTCGACCTTGGCCATGCCCCAGACCTCGCCGGTGAGCGGCGCGAGCCGCCCGCCGATCAGCTTGGCGAAGGTCGATTTGCCGTTACCATTCTGTCCGAGCAATGCGATGCGATCGTCCTGGTCGATGCGAAGGTCGATACCCGACAGGATCGGCTTGCCCGGCTCGTATCCGGCGGCGGCCTTTTCGAGCCGCAGCAACGGACTGGCGAGAAGCTTCTTCGGATCTGGAAGCGCGAACGCCGGCACGCGGTCCTCGACCTGATCGGCGATCGGCTGCATCCGCGCCAGCGCCTTGACGCGGCTCTGCGCCTGTTTGGCCTTCGTCGCTTTCGCCTTGAAGCGGTCGATGAAAGCCTGCAGGCGCTTGCGCTCGTCGTCCTGTTTGCGCTTCAGCTTGGATTCGAGTCGCTGCTTTTCGCGCCGGGCTTCCTCGAAGTCGTCGTAGCCGCCCGAGTACAGGGTGAGCTTTCCACGTTCGAGATGGAGGATGCCGGTGACCGCGCGATTGAGAAGGTCGCGATCGTGGCTGACCATCAGTACGGTGTGAGGATAGGACTTCAGGTAGCTCTCGAGCCACATCGTGCCTTCGAGATCGAGATAGTTCGTCGGCTCGTCCAGCAGCAGCACGTCGGGTTCGTTGAACAGCACCGAGGCCAGCGCCACGCGCATGCGCCAGCCGCCCGAGAACGCCCGGCATGGCTGGGCCTGCGCCGTGGCGTCGAAGCCCAGGCCGTCGAGAATTTCAGCCGCGCGCGCGGGTGCCGAATGCGCGCCGATATCGGCGAGCCGTATCTGGATCTCCGCGATACGATGAGGATCGGTCGCCGTCTCCGCTTCCGCGAGGAGTGCATGCCGCTCGATGTCCGTCGACAGCACCCATTCGACAAGCGTTGCCTCGCCGCCTGGCGCCTCCTGGGCGACGTGGCCGATGCGCGCGCCTTTGGACCCGTTGATGCTGCCGTCATCCGGAGACAGGTCCCCGGTGACGAGCTTCAACAGCGTGGTCTTGCCGGCGCCGTTGCGTCCGACGAGGCCGACCTTATGTCCGGTGGGGATCGCAGCGGTCGCCGCATCGAGAATGAGGCGGCCTTCGATGCGAAACGTGATGTCGTTGATGTGAAGCATGACGCGTCGGCATACCCCGGCGCTGGAGCACTGTCACGCACCCCGATATCACCAGCGTCAAATCGAGATGCCGGCGCGCCGCAGGATGGCGACGAGGGAGACGTACGACAACGCTGTCAAAGCCGCAGCGATCACCAGGCTAGGCCAGAACGCGACGCCATGTCTCAGCAACGCGGGCAGAGCGATGAAAAGCACGAGCGACGGCAATACGAGCCAGAAAATGCCGGACGAGAGGTCAGCGACGCGCGCGGCATCGCGGGTTTCTGCGTAGAGCCAGACGATGGCAATCAGCGATGTCAGCGGCAGCGACGCGAGGAGTGCGCCGAGCAGGGTCGAGTGCTTTGCGGCCTCGCTGATCGCCACGACCAGGACGGCCGTAACTGCGATCTTCACGGCATATTCGATCATCCAATCCCCTTGATGCCGATCCCGCAGCTCCCTTTAGCTCCGATGCCGAATATATCAGCCGGCGACGACCGGCCGCAGTGTTTCGATCAACAGCCGTTCCTGCGCAGCGCGATCCTTGACCGCGATGTGTGCGCTGAACCAGTCCTGGACCATCTTGCAGACGCGGTCGTGGCTGGTGCGGGCAAGGGCGCGCGGGTCGGCGAAGAGCTGCAGGTCGGCCTGGCTCCAGCCGAGGCGCGTCAGCTGCTCCGCCAATGCGTCATAGTCGGTCTTGTCGGGGGAGGCGTGCTTGATCGGCGTTTTCCGGCCCTCGGCGACGGCCTCGAAAATCGCGGCAACCTGCGCCTGAAGGCCGGCGTCGGAACCTTGCTTTTGGACGAAATCGATGATGGCGGGGCTTGCTTCACCCTGTGAGATGAAGCTGTAGCAGGTGGTCGTGCTGTGCGCGCTGATGCGTTTGAGATTGGCTAGGAATGCATCGGCGATCCCCAGCAGCCGCTGGTTCGAAGCGGCGAGTGCGTCGTTGGCGTGCTTGCGGCGGAGGCCGACCAGCGCATCGAGAAGGTGCTTGGTGATATCGCTGCCGGACTTCTTCTCCGACGTCAGCTTCGCCGTTTCGGTCATGCGCTCGCCGTACCACTCGGGGAACTCGCGCTTAACGACGCTCCACAGAGCCGTTTTCTGCAGACGCGCATCGATCGCATCGGCCGGTCCAGCTTCGATCACGAAAGCCGGCACCGACGGATCGAGCGCCGCGGATCGGCCTGACTTTCCGGCGACCAAGCCGCTCACGAGCGCCTTGATGCCGTCGCGCGTCTGATACGTCAGCCAGCCGCCGCCAGCGAGCAGCATGAGCACGGCCGCGACGGTGAAAATGCGCGCGACCCGAGATTTTCCGCCGCTGCTGCTCTCTTCGGCCAGTTCGTCGTCCGGGAAACCGGTCTCGATCGGGACCACCGATCGCCCGCCGCGAACTGTATCAGCCGATTGAACAGCCGCAGCAATCGGGCCGGCTTGCGGTCCTTTCGCTTGGCCATCCGCTGCCGCTCCGGAACTTTGGGCCTCACGAGTGGTTTGCTGGTGATTGGCGTTGGGGCGCGAGCCCTTGTCGGCAGGCTGGGCTTGCATTCGCGGAGCGCCGGCCGGACCGGGATACGATGGACGGTTTTCCGGTTGCTGGGCAGCGTTCGACGGTCCCTGAGTTCCGCCCGTCCGTGCGGCTGCTTGATCGGTGGGGCTCGGCGTGGGGGGCGGCTGCGGCGCGGGGGCGAGTGAGGGAAAGGCACCGAGCGCCGGCTGCCAATCGGCGAATCCCGCGCGCCAGACGAGATCGGTTGGCCGCAAATGGCCACCCTTCACGAACAATCCCATCTCTGGGTCGTTCAATGGACCGTATTGCTTGCCGTCGCGGGCGATGTACCACTGGATCTCGGAGGTCATGGGCTCATCAGGTTCAAGCGCCGCGAATTGATGGTGTCGTTCGGATGGCAGCAGGGTCGCCTCACCCTCCGCCAGCCCTTTTCGAATGCTGGCCCGTTTCGATTGAACGCCGCCGGCACTCTCAACGGCCATTTCCCTGGCCGAACACCGCCGATACGCACATTCCCGCACTTTCCACGTCTCGGCCCCATGCGTCAATCGTGCACCAATCCGTCATGCGGGCCAACGCGCCCGGCTTCGATGCTATGCACACGTATTCGCCGCTAAAGTCGCCATGTCTTTGATGCACTAGCAATTCGGGCCGCACGAAGGCGCGTGATCAAGCCGTGCCGAACAACGCCTGTCGCCACCGGGAGGAGCCGTCACTCTGGACGTGGCGGGTCGTGGCGAAGCGCGCTGCCAAGTCGCGGCGGAGAGTCCTTCGAGCACGATGGCTTGAAGGCGGTAGGGTGCACCGGTATAAGGCGCGCTCAGTCACAAGCTTTCAACATCAAGACATGAGCGAGATTATCTATGGCTATTGAGCGCACGTTCTCAATCCTGAAGCCCGACGCGACGCGGCGCAATCTGACCGGCGAAATCAATGCCGTCATCGAGAAAGCCGGCTTGCGCATCGTCGCGCAGAAGCGCGTGCGCTGGACCCGCGCCCAGGCGGAGAAGTTCTACGAGGAACACAAGGCGCGCCCATTCTATGGCGAACTGTGCGATTTCATGACCTCCGGTCCGATCGTGCTTCAGGTTCTCGAGGGTGAGAACGCGATTGCGAAATATCGCGACGTCATGGGAGCGACCGATCCCAAGGAGGCGAAGGACGGCACGGTGCGCAAGCTGTTCGCGGTTTCCAAGGGGGAGAACTCGACCCACGGATCAGACAGCCCGGCCGCGGCCGAGCGCGAGATCGCGCTCAACTTCCGGCTCGACGAAATCGTCGGCTGAAGCGCGTTGCGCGGGTTCCTTCTTGATGCCACACAGGCGAAACGTTCACGATGACCCGCGTCCGCCTTTATGTCGCAACCAGTCTCGACGGCTTCATCGCTGATCGGGAAGGTTCGGTTGACTGGCTCGAAGCCCACGACCCTCGAAACTACGGTTATGACCAGTTTTTTGCCGAAGTCGGCGCTGTCATCATGGGGCGGCGGACCTACGAGTTCGCCCGCGCCATGCGGGAGGACTGGCCGTATGCCGGTCGGCGGTGTTTCGTGTTGTCGTCGCGCACGCTTGTCGGCGTGCCCGACGGCGTCTTGCCGACGTCGCGTGGCATGGTGGGTGCGATCGAGAGTGCGCGCAAGGCGACCACCAAAGACATCTGGGTCGTCGGCGGCGCGCTGGCGATGCAATCGGCACTCGATGGCGGGTTCGTCGATCTGATCGACGTTTTCATCGTTCCCATGCTGCTGGGGCGCGGGTTGCCGCTGATCGCCGATCTGGCGCAGCGACAAGAGTTGTCGTTCGAAGGCATCGAAACATTTCAGGATGGCGTCGTGAAACTGACCTATACGACGCGCCGCGGCGCTAAGTCGCCAAACACGAATTCCTGAACACGAACGGTAATCCGGCTGAACTCAGTCAGCGTTCACGGATCTAGTTGAAAGGTCCGTTGCCACGCACCTTTCGGCGGTTTCTTGCCGGGCTGGGCTTTTCCCAGTCCGGCAATTTTCGTTTCTGCAGTCGCGGCGATATTAAGAAACGCCTCAACTCAGTGCGTGAATGCGGAAATGCAATCCGCCCTTCGGCGTCAGGGTTACGGTGGCGTTTATACCGGCGGGATTGGGGCCGACATACTCGGGCCGGAACCGACGCAAAAGCAGCGAGAGTGCGAGCGTGTTCTCGACCTGGCTCATCGCGCCACCGATGCACGAGCGCTTGCCGCCACCGAACGGCAGGTATGAATATTTCACCTGTTTCTTCGCCGCGCCGGCCATCCAGCGCTCTGGGCGGAACGCCTCGGGCTCGTCCCAAAACTTCGGATTGTGGTGCGCGCCGTAGGCGAACATGACGATGCGATCGCCCGGCTTGATCTCCTTGCCGGCGATGACGTCGGGTTTGGAGGCGAGCCGCATCAATCCCCAGATCGGAGGATAGAGGCGCATGGTTTCCTGAATGACGGCGCGGGTGTAGGACAACGCCGAATAGTCCGCCGCCGTCGGCTCGCGGTCTCCATAGACCTCCTCGCCCTCGCGCCGGATGCGCTCGGCCGTCTCCGGATGCCGTGAAGCCTCGTAAAGCGCCCACGCCAAGGTCAGCGCGGTCGTTTCCGTTCCCGCCCAGAGATATTGTTTCAGTTCGTCGATCGCCTGCGCCTGGTCGAACTCCGGCACGCTCGGGTCGGCGACCACTGCCTCGATCATCTTGAGCAGGGTGCGCTCTCGCTGTTCGCGCGGGTCGGCGTCGAACACCATCGATGGAACGCCGCCCCAGACTTCCATCGCCTTCGCCGCGTCCTCTTCGGTGATCTCGAAGTCTTCGCCGGCCACTTTCTTCAGGCGGATCGCCTTGTGGTTCATCACGTCGGTATAAGTCTTGACGCATTTGAACACGAAGTGCGGATTGAACGGCATGTTGCGGTCGAACAGCGCCTTGCAGATCATGTCCGCTGCGAGCGTCCAGGTCTGCTCGACCATTTCGACCGTTTCGCCGGTCTTCGCCAGTTCGGACCACAGCTCCATTTTGCTGCGGATCGCGTCGAGGAAGTACGGCACGTATTCGACGAACATGTCGGGATGGAATGCCGGCTGCTGCGGCATGCGGATTTTCTGCCACAACGCGCCGTCGTTGGTGATCATCGATTTGCCGAATACCGGCTTCAGCCCGTCGAAATACTTGATGTAATCGTCGGCCTTCGTCACCAGCACATGCTTGAAATGATCGGGTTCGGTCAACAGCACGACACGTTGATTGGCCATGTTGACCGTGATGACCGGCCCGTAGCGGTCTGCCATCTGCATCAGGATGCGCATGGGGTTCTCGAGATCGCCCTTATGCAGAGCGGTCAATTTGAACCAGATGCTGTTCTCGTCGCCCAATCCCTGAGCGTGTGCCGGTCCGATCGTATCGGGTGCGGCCGCTTCGACGGCTGTCATGTCAATGGCATTCATGGCGCAAGGCCCTCGAGACGCCCGGTGTGGGCGTGTTTAGTATTCGTGAGTGGTGGCCGGAGCCACTCCGACGCAGGCGCGTCGTCACCGGCCGCGCTGGACAAGTACGAGCCGGGCATGTTCGACGACCGGCCGCGGAACGGCTTTCCAATTTCACCGAGTCGTCCCCCCGGACGCCACCCTCGTAGGTACCGGCCCGAAATCGTGGCCGAACCGAATTGGCGGCCGGATTCGGACGAATGCGTACGGGCGCGAGAGCGCGTTTGGTCACTAGCACCCAGTTTCGCGGCATGTCCAATCACGCGCGTTGTCGCATTGCGACTTTCGGTTGATACGATGCTGACTAGCAACGGTCATGTAACCGCGGCTTAGAAACTTGGCGAGAATAGCGCCGTATCCTGGTTAACACTTTGCAGTATTTGAATAGTCTCGCCGACAACACGTGCCTGCCCAGAGGCAAACAGCTTCAAGGCATGCGGGTACAGCCGATGTTCCGCCTTGAGCACGCGGCTGCCCAGCGTTTCCGGCGTATCTTCCGGCAGGACGGGAACGGCGGCCTGGGCGATGATCGGGCCTGTGTCCATCTCCAACCGCACCAGATGCACGGTGCATCCGACGATCTTAACGCCCTCGTCGAGCGCGCGGGCATGGGTATCGAGACCGGGGAACGACGGCAGCAGCGAGGGGTGGATGTTGACGAGCCGGTCGCGCCAGCGATCGATGAAGCCGCCAGTCAACATGCGCAGAAAACCGGCCATGCAGACGAGTTCGCCGCGCGCGTCGAGGATGGCCGTGTGCAGTTTCGCCTCAAACGCGACGCGCGTGGCGTACGCCTTGTGGTCGATCGCGACCGTTGCGATGCCCTGCGCTGCCGCCCAGGCCAGTCCCGGAGCCTCCGGGCGGTTCGAGATGACGCAGACGATCTCGGCTGGATAGTCCGGCGCGCGCGCCGCCTCCACGAGGCTCATCATGTTGGAGCCACGGCCCGATATCAGCACGGCGACGCGCTTTCTGGGTTGTGTCATGTCCCGGCACTCAAGCGGCCACGATAAGACACCGCCCAGGACTCACCTTTGCCCTTGGCAGATGACCTCTCGCCGCCGCCAGGCAGGACCGCGCCCATGACGACCGGCGCCTCACCTGCTGAGCGCAAGGCTGCAAGGACCTCGTCGGCGCGCGCCTTGTCGGCAATCACGATCATGCCGATGCCGCAGTTGAACGTGCGGAGCATCTCCGCGTCATCGAGGCCGCCCGTCGCAGCCAGCCATCCGAAAACCGGCGGCATGGCAATCGCGCCGAGATCGACGCGTCCGGATACGTTGTCCGGCAGCACGCGCGGCAAGTTCTCGGAAATGCCGCCGCCGGTGATGTGCGACAGGCCCTTGATGGCGCCCTGCGGTCCGCTGCCGCCAGTCGCGCGGATCGCCGCCAGTACCGGCTTCACGTAAATTCGCGTGGGTGTGAGCAACGCCTCCGCCATCGACATTTCACGCGCGAACGGCGCAGCGTCGCTCCACCCGAGGCCCGCCTCCGTCATCAGGCGGCGCACGAGAGAGTAGCCGTTGGAATGCACACCCGACGACGGCAGTCCGATCAGAACGTCGCCCGGCACGATATCGCCGCGTGGCAGGATCTCGCCGCGCTCGACCGCGCCGACCGCGAATCCCGCGAGATCATAATCGTCCTTCTGATACATGCCGGGCATCTCGGCGGTCTCGCCGCCGATCAGCGCCGCGCCGGCCTGCCGGCAACCGTCCGCAATGCCCTTGACCACATCGCGCGCGACCGCGACGTCGAGTTTTCCCGTGGCGTAGTAATCGAGAAAGAACAGCGGTTCCGCGCCTTGGACGACGAGGTCGTTGACACACATGGCGACGAGGTCGATGCCGATCGTCGCGTGGCGGCCGCTGTCGATTGCGATCTTGAGTTTAGTGCCCACGCCGTCGTTTGCGGCAACCAGGATCGGATCGCGGAACCCGGCAGCCTTGAGGTCGAACAGTCCGCCGAAGCCACCCAGTTCGGCGTCCGCGCCAGGGCGCCGGGTCGCCTTGACCAGTGGCTTGATGGCATCGACCAACGCGTTGCCGGCATCGATATCGACACCCGAATCGAGATAGGTGATGGGCGGTTTGCCGCCAGACGCGCCAGTTGCCATGCTGCCTCGGTTGGTCTTTCTGATGCCGGGCTATTGGGACGCTACTGCATACGGCGTCAGATGCCGAACCCAACTTCCGCCCCATTGATCGCGCCCCAATCGGCACGGGAGATGGGGCGTCCTATCAGCTTGGTCGGCGGGCGGCAATCGGGCACACGGTCTGGTAAGGCCGACGACCGGGCGAGAGCGTGGGTGTCGCCGGATCGAACGGTTGGAGCAGGGAAACTATCGTGACGACAACGGCTGAGCCTCACCATCTAGCGCTCTTTCCGGTCTCTCGAAGACTTGCCGCTCGATTGCCTAGTCAGCGGACGATCCTCGACCGTGCCATCTGGCCGGTTCTTCTGGCGGTATTGGCGCTCGTCGCGCCGTCCACACATTCGATGTCCGTCGCGGCCGGCGCAGACACGGTGTTCACCGTTTCCAACTACCCGGTCGAGGCGCGCGCCAAGGATGCCGTGACCGCGAAGGACCGCGCCATGACCGACGGTCAGCAGGCCGCCTTCCGGTCGCTGCTCAAGAGGATCGTTCCGGTCACCGCCTATGACCGGTTGAAGCGCTTGAAAGGCGTCAAGGCCGTCGATCTGATCGACGGAGTTTCGGTGCGGTCGGAAAGCAATTCCTCGACCGAGTACATGGCCAACCTCGATTTCACGTTTCAGCCCGACGGCGTGCGCACCATTCTGCGCCGCGAGGGCGTACCCTATGTCGATAAGCAGGCCCCGAAGATCATCCTGGTTCCGGCGGTTCGCGAAGGCGCGGCATCGGGTCCCGCATCCGCTTCCGCGTCCTGGTCCGGATCCTGGAAAGGACTGGATCTCTCGAACACGCTGACCCCGGTTACGCTTGAAGCGCTGAAGCCCGAAATCCACGCTGACACGTTAAAAGCGCTGACCGACGGCAGTGGTGGCGCCGACCGTGTTCTTGCGGGTGAATACAAGTCGGACCTCGTTGTCGTTGCAATCGCAGAAATCGACGACGCTGCAAAGCGCCTGACGGTGACCATGTCGGGCCAGGACTCCGTCGGCTTCATCAATTGGAAGCGCGCCTATCGGATGGCGCCCGGTGATCACGCCTATACGATGGACCTGGCCGCGGTGGTCGGCCTCGGCGTGCTCGAAGGCCGCTGGAAGGCGACCCAAGCCGCATCGCGCGGCGGTGTCGATCAAATCACTGGGGGTGGCGCTCCGGTACGCATCATCGTCGAGTTCGCAAGTATTCGGGAATGGAACGAGATGCGCGGCCATCTACTCGAAACACGCGATGTCGAGGATGTTCGGATCGATGGCGTGTCCGCTCGGAGCGCCGACGTTTCGCTCAGCTATCCGGGTGGCGCGGAACAGCTGGCCGACGCCATGGCGTCGAAAGGGCTTGCGCTCAAGAACGAGGCAGGCACCTGGGTCCTGCGCGGTCGGTTCTAGGCGCGCGAACGGTCCGTCTTTAGCCTCCACGGCTTGAGATTTGCCACCCACTCCATTTTTTGCGGAAAAACAGTCGCTTGCGCTACAAAGGCTCGACGATCGGGCAGGAAGCTGTATATTTTTCGAGCATTGCCGGAGGATCGGTGGGCCGGGACTCACGTCAGCCTATCGGCGGCTGGCGTAAGACTCGCGCGCGCCAAAGGGTTCTCGCGCAACAACCGGCCACACGGGATCGAACTTGAGCATTCCCAATCTCATCACGCTCGGGCGAGTGATCCTGGTCCCCGTCGTGTTCTGGCTCCTTGTCACCAATCAAATGACGGCGGCGTTCCTGGTGTTCGTCATCGCCGGCATTTCCGACGCGGTCGACGGCTTTCTCGCTAAGCGCTTCGACTGGGCGACCGAACTTGGTGCCTACCTCGACCCCTTGGCTGATAAGCTCCTCATCGTTTGCATCTTTATCGCGCTTGGTGTGCGGGAAGAGCTGCCGTCGTGGCTGGTCATCGCCGTCGTCTCGCGCGATGTCCTGATCGTCACCGGGATCGTGCTATCCTGGTTCATGGGGCATCCGGTCGAGATCAAGCCGCTCGCGCTCAGCAAGGCAAATACCTTGTCGCAGATCGTTCTCGCAGCGGTCGTCCTGGCGGATGAGGCGTTCACGCTCAATCTCGACAGCGTGCGGCTGGTGCTCGTATGGCTGACGGCGGCGTTGACCCTTGGGTCACTTGTCGCCTACCTCGACGCGTGGCTGCGGCATATGTCGGGGCATGAGGCGACGAGCGAGCCGGGCCCGAGGAGTGGGACGGGTACGGGGTCGGAGCGGGATCACTAACGGCAAGGTGAGGGAGTAGGCATGCGGGTCGAACGTCAGGTGATCTTCTGGCTGGCGGCGCTGGCGCTGCTGTTGCTCCTCATTGGGCTTCTGCGCGACATCCTGTTGCCGTTCGTCGCAGGCCTCGTGATCGCTTATTTCCTCAATCCCGCGGCCGATTGGCTCGAACGCATGGGCATTCCACGCGTCTGGGCGTCTATTCTCATCGTCGCGGTCGGCGCCATCACTCTCATCACCGTTCTCGTGCTGCTGGTGCCGCTGCTCGCGGCGCAAGCGCAGCAGTTCGCGATAGCGCTTCCCGGCGAGATCGACCGCATCCGCACGCTGCTCGAAACCTGGGCGAGAGAACGGTTAGGCACGCGTTTTCCCGAGATCGAGGAGGGGATCCGGCGGGCGACGGGGGCAGCGAGTGAAAACTGGGCCAACCTCGCGACCTGGGCCGCTTCGTCGCTGTGGAGCCGTAGCCTCGCGGTCTTCAATTTCTTTTCGCTGCTGCTGATCACACCGCTGGTCGTGTTCTACTTGCTGATCGACTGGAACGCGATGCTGCAGAAGCTCGACGGTTGGTTGCCTCGCGCCCATGCTCCGGCGATACGGCTGTTGGCAAGTGACGTCAACGATGCCGTCTCCGCCTTCATTCGAGGTCAGGGGCTCGTCTGCGTCATCCTCGGCATCTTTTACGCCGTCGCGCTCACTTTCGCCGGTCTGCGCTATGGCCTCTTGATCGGGCTCGCGACGGGCGCCTTGAGCTTCGTCCCGTTCGTCGGTTGGGCGTTGGGGCTGATCACCTCGACGGGGCTCGCCGTTGTCCAGTTCTGGCCGGAAACGACGCCGATTTTCATCATCATCGGGATCTTCCTAGCTGGACAAGCGTTCGATGCGGGCTTTCTCTCGCCGAAAATCGTCGGCTCCAAGATCGGACTACATCCGGTTTGGCTGATTTTCGCCCTGTTCGTGTTCAGCTATCTGTTCGGCTTCGTCGGTGTGCTGGTGGCCGTTCCGGTGGCAGCCGCGACCGGCGTCATCGTGCGCTTTGCGCTGAAGCTCTACCTGAACAGCCCAGTCTATCACGGCGAACCCGCGGCCGCGGCAGGACTGCAAACATCCGGCATCCCGGATCTGACGACCATGAGGCAGGATGCGACATGACCGGTGAGCCGGAACAGCTGGTCCTCGATCTCTCCCACCGTGCGGCGCTTGGGCTCGAGGACTTCCTTGTTTCGAGTTCCAATGCCGCAGCCGTCGACCTCGTCGACCGCTGGCCCGATTGGCCGCACTGGGCCGCTGTCGTCGTCGGTCCCGAGGCGTCCGGGAAAAGCCACCTCGGGCAAGTGTGGCGCCTCAAGTCCGGCGCCGACGTGGTCTCGGCCCCTGATGTGTCAGAGGCGGAAATCGCTCGGCTTGCGCGGTCGCGTGCGTTGCTGGTCGAGGATCTCGAACGTGGCATCGGCGATGAACGCGTGCTGTTCCATCTGCTCAATCTCGCGCGTGAGCATCGGCTGTCGATCCTGTTCACGACACGCCGCGCCCCGGGCGATCTCGACATTGCGCTGCCCGATCTCAGGTCGCGGCTTCGCGCCGCACCCTTGACAACGATCGATGTCCCCGACGAGGCGCTGCTCAAGTCCGTGCTGGTCAAGCTGTTCGCCGATCGTCAACTCTCCGTCGAGCCGCACGTCATTGGACATCTCGCTCTTCACATGGAACGCTCGATGCGGGCGGCCAACAGTATCGTGGCGGCATCGGACAGGCTGGCGCTGGCCCGGCAGCGGCGCGTCACACGAGCTATCGCGGCCGAGGCGCTGGCCGTTTGCGCGGCGCAGGACGAAAAAGGATAACACGGCGGAACTCGGGCGGCGGCAGTGCTGGCCAGCGCAGGAATGGTCGTCTTGGCTGGCTGTCATCGAGGTGTCGTGAAACATGCCTCAGATCCGCCGGAACGAAATCTCAGAGGAGCTGAATCGGCCATGACATCGACAAAGAGCAAGGCGCGAGAGAAGCCGGCCGCCAAGGTCGCGCCGCCTGTCGGTCCCGCCCGTTTCTACAACCGGGAGCTGTCCTGGCTGCAGTTCAATCGACGCGTTCTCCAGGAAGCGCAGAATCCCGATCATCCCGTTCTCGAACGGCTGCGCTTCCTGTCGATCTCGGCGTCGAACCTCGACGAGTTCTACATGGTGCGTGCGGCGGGCGTGTATGGCCAGGTGCGCGCCGGCATCACCACGCCGTCGCAGGATGGGCTGACGCCTGAGCAGCAGCTTGTCGAGATCAACCGGTTCGTCGGCGATCTCGTCAACGAGAAACAGGCCTGCTGGCGTTCGCTCACGGCGGAGATGGACAAGGTCGGCATCCACATCGTCGATCGCGAATCCCTGCGCGACAATGAACGCGTATGGCTCGAAGCCCTGTTCATGGCCCACATTTTCCCAATCCTGACGCCGATCGCCGTAGATCCCGCGCACCCGTTCCCGTTCATTCTCAACAAGGGCCTGACGATGGCCGTCGAGATGCAGCGGCAGGGCGATGGCAAGGTGATGAACGGCCTCATCCCCATTCCTGGCCAGCTCGAACGTTTCATCCGTCTCCGCGCCGGCGATGCCGGACCGAAGGAGATCCGCTTCATCCGGCTTGAAACGGTGATCGGCCTTTTCCTGTCCGAGCTGTTCTCTGGAGTCGAGATCCGCAGCCAGGGTGCGTTCCGCGTGCTGCGCGACAGCGACATCGAGCTTCAGGAAGAAGCCGAAGATCTCGTCCGCTCATTCGAAACGCAGCTCAAGCGTAGACGCCGCGGCAACGTCATCCGACTCGAGATCGACGGCCGCATGCCCGAGCGCCTGCGCAAGATGGTCGTCGACGAACTCGAGGTCGACGAGCACTCGGTGTTTGTGAAAGACGGGCTGCTCGCGTTGGCCGACACGTCGCAGCTCATCACATCCGACCGCCCCGAGCTGCTGTTCAAGCCCTTCAACATCCGATTCCCCGAGAGGATCCGTGAATTCAACGGCGACTGCTTCGCCGCGATCCGCAAGAAGGACATTGTCGTCCACCATCCCTACGAGAGCTTCGACGTCGTCGTGCAATACCTGCGTCAGGCGGTTGCCGATCCGAACGTCATGGCGATCAAGTGGACGCTCTACGCACCTCGCGCGACAGCCCGATCGTGCAGGCGCTGAAGGAAGCCGTCGAGGCCGGCAAGTCGGTGACGGCCGTGGTCGAGCTCAAGGCGCGGTTCGATGAGGCCGCCAACATTCGCTGGGCGCGCGATCTCGAGAGCGCCGGTGTCCACGTCGTCTACGGGTTCATCGAACTCAAGACGCACGCGAAACTCGGATTGATCGTCAGGCGCGAGGGTTCGGAACTCGCCACCTACTGTCACATCGGTACCGGCAACTATCACCCGCAGACGGCGCGCATCTATACCGATCTTTCGCTATTCACCACCGACCCGGCTATCGGCCGGGACGTCGCCCGTATCCTCAATTTCGTCACCGGCTATGGCGAACCGGCCGAGCTCGAGGAGATGGCGGCCAGCCCGCGCGGCGTTCGCGAGCGCATCTTGTCCCATATCCAAGGCGAAATCGAAGCGGTGAAAGCCGGTAAGCCCGGCGCCATCTGGATGAAGATGAACGCGCTCGTCGATCAGCAGATCATCACCGCGCTTTATGAGGCGAGCGAGGCGGGCGTCGAGATCGACCTCGTGGTGCGCGGCATCTGTTGTCTCCGGCCAGGCATCCCAGGGCTCTCGTCCAATA
Organism: Hyphomicrobium sp.; assembly: GCA_022843145.1. Classification (GTDB taxonomy): domain Bacteria; phylum Pseudomonadota; class Alphaproteobacteria; order Rhizobiales; family Hyphomicrobiaceae; genus JAKAML01. Next base: position 89,766 of record JALHOF010000007.1, on the reverse strand, counting down.
TTCGTGTCAAGAGCATTATCGGGCGCTTTCTGGAGCACGCGCGAATCTATTGCTTCGGCTGCGGAGAGGGATTGCCCTCGCCCCGCGCCGCCGTATACATCAGCTCCGCGGACATGATGCCCCGCAACCTCGATCGCCGCGTCGAGGCGATGGTGCCGATCCGGAATACCACCGTGCACGAGCAGATCCTGGATCAGATCATGGTGGCCAATCTTAAGGACAATCAGCAGAGCTGGCGCATCCTCGCCGATGGTTCGTCCGAGCGCATCGTGCTCGAACCCGGCGAAGAGCAGTTCAACGCGCACCAGTACTTCATGACCAATCCTAGCCTGTCGGGTCGTGGCAAATCGTTGAAAGAACACTTTCCGCCGCGTTTCAAGCTGCCGCAGAAAGACTGAAGCTAGTGAGGCCCCGCTTGGGATCGATCTCGGAACTTCTGTCGGAGGAAGCGCTGCGCAGCGCGGCGCTCGAGCCCTTGGGCGTCATCGACATCGGTTCGAATTCCGTGCGGCTTGTCGTCTACGATGGCGCGGTTCGTGCCCCTACGCCGATCTTCAACGAGAAGGTGCTGTGCGGTCTTGGCCGCTCGGTCGCATCCACCGGACGCCTAGACGACAGCGCCGTCGATCGCGCGATCACGGCGCTGTCTCGATTCCGGGCAATCGCGCGGGTGCTTCGGGTCAAGAACCTCCGCGCCATCGCCACGGCAGCGGTGCGCGAGGCGACCAATGGACGCGAATTCATCCTGCGCGGCGAGCGGGCCGCCGGCGTTCACATCGAAATTCTGTCCGGTGAGAAGGAAGCCGAATTCGCCGCCCTCGGTATCATGATGGGCTTTGTCGATGCCAACGGTATCGCCGGCGACCTCGGTGGTGGCAGCCTCGAGCTGATCGACATTTCCGGCAATCGCCTCAACGAGGCCGGCACACTGCCGCTCGGCGGCTTGCGATTGATCGATGTGACCGGCGACCGCATCGAGAAGGCGCAGGACGTGATCGACGAGGCGCTGTCGCGACTGCCGTGGATCAGCAAGGGCAAGGGCCGCAAATTCTACGCTGTCGGCGGCACATGGCGCTCGCTCGCCAAGCTGCACATGGAGCAGTCGCACTACCCCCTGCGCGTCATGCACGGTTACTCGCTGCCCGCGCGCGATGCCATCACGTTCGCAGAGCAGGTGCGGCGCGCGAAAAAACTTTCAGGCGTGCGTGGCATCGAGGAGGTCTCCCGCCAACGCCGAGAGGTGCTGCCGTTCGGTGCGCTTGTCATGGAGCGGCTGCTGCGCAAGCTGGAACCGTCGGATGTCGTGTTCTCGGTCTTCGGCATCCGCGAGGGCTTGGTTTTCGGACTGCTGCCCGAGCACGAGCAGCGCAAGGATCCACTCATCTGCTTCTGCGAGGACTATGCGCGATTGCGGTCGCGCTCGGTCGATCACGCGCACGAACTCGCGAAATGGACCGATGCCCTGTTCCAGGAACCCGGCCCCGGCGAGACCGCCGAGGAGCGGCGCCTGCGCTATGCGGCGTGTCTCCTGTCCGACATCGGCTGGCGCGCGCACCCCGACTACCGCGGCGAGCAAAGCCTCAACGTTGTCGCCCATTCGGCGCTCGGCGGCATCGACCATCCCGGCCGCATCTTCCTCGCGCTCTCGATTTTCTTCCGTCACACCGGTCCCGACGACGGTGACGCGACCTCGTTGTCGTCGCGGTTGACGGCTTCCGTTCCGCGACGGACGCTGAAGCGTGCCCGCATCCTCGGCGCGGCGATCCGCGCGGCCCACATGCTGTCGATCGGGATGCCCGGCATCATCGACGAGACGCCGCTCTGCTACAAGGGTAACAAGCTCGTGCTGACGATCCCGCGGGTCTATGCCAGCCTCGATGGCGAGCGTCTGCGGCGGCGCTTCCAGACCCTCGCCGAACTCGTCGGCTGCGAGCCCGAAATCCGCCTGGTGCGCTGAGACACGACGCGCCATTGCAGCGTGCTGCGTGACACCACAAATATGTCGATGGCCGCCGTCGGCGTGTTCCACCGGCGCGGGACAGCCACAATTGGTGCTACATTACGAGTCGCAACGTCAACGCGAAAGCCGACCGCTCACATGGCCGATGACCCCTATTCCGTCCTGGGCGTTTCGAAAGATGCGTCAGAGGACGATATCCGCCGGGCGTTCCGCAAGCTCGCCAAGGAAAGCCATCCCGATCTCCATCCCGGCAACACCGCCGCCGCGGATCGTTTCAAGCGGGGCACGGCCGCCTACGAGATCGTCGGCGATGCCGAGCGCCGCCGCGCCTACGATCGCGGCGAGATCGACGCTGCGGGCGAACCGCGTCGCGGATTTCATGGTGCGCACCCCGGCGCCGGCCAGCGCGGGTCCGGCGCACGGTTCGAGGAGTTTGGCTTCGGAGACATCTTCTCCGACATCTTCCAGGATGGGCGCCAGCCCGGACGCGGCGGCGCGCGGGGTAATTTCGCGCGACGCGGTCAGGACGTTCGCTACACGCTTGAGATCGATTTTCTCGAGGCCGCGCTCGGCGCGAAGAAGCGCGTGACGCTGCCAGAAGGCGGCGTGCTCGATCTCGCCGTGCCGGTGGGTGTCGCCGACAATCAGGTGCTCCGACTGCGCGGCAAGGGCGGAGCAGGCATGGGCGGGGCGCCTGCGGGCGATGCGCTGGTCGAAATCCGCGTCCGGACGAGCGGCGAATTCAAGCGCTCGGGCTTCGACGTCATGAGCGACGTGCCGGTGACCATCGACGAGGCGGTGCTCGGCGCCAAAATCGACGTCGCGACGGTGGACGGCCGCGTCACGCTCACAATTCCGAAGGGCACGAGTTCAGGTCGCGTCTTCCGGCTCAAGGGCAAGGGCATCGCCAACGGCGCGTCGGGCGGCCACGGCGACCACTTAGTGACCGTTCGCATCGTGCTTCCCGATCCGATCGACGAGACCCTGTCCTATTTCATGACCGAGTGGCGTGAGAAGCACCGCTACGATCCCGGCCGCAAGTAAGCCCGGCCGGCTGCAACCGGTCGGCGGCTTGACGAAACCGCCGACCGGGCCGCCAGTCGTGGCTACTGTTTCGTAGCCGGCGCATCGCCTTCGGGCTCGCTGCTGGTAAACGCAGTGAAAGCTGTCTTGCAGCCCGCGCTCAGCTTGGCCTCGTTGGTCTTGAGGCAGCTCATCGGCCGCGCATCTTTGCTGTCCCCTTCGGTCTTGCACAGCGTCGCGATATCGCCCGAGCACGCCGCGCGCACTTTCTCGCGGCCCTCGCGCACCGCGACGATGGCGGATTTGCAGCCGTCGGACAGCGCTGTTGCGTTTTCGCGCAGGCACTTGCCGCGCCAGCCCTGCGTGCGTTCGGCCTTCGCGCACAGCTTGTCGACGTCGGCGCGGCAGGCTTCCAGCGGTCCGCCCTTGCCAGCTGCTGCGGCTTGCGGAGCTGGTTGCGGTGCTTGGGCGGCTGCGGGAATGGCTGTGATCAAAGGTGCGATCAGAAGCGTGGCGAGTGCGGTCATGGTGAAGCGCGTGGTCATCTCGATCATCCTCATGTGTTTGGCAATCGCGGCGGATTGGCCGGGATCGGCTCAGCTATCGTGGCGGTGAGGTGCGGGATGGCCGCCCGTGCCGTCGGATCATCGATGCCACGCGAACCGGGGGCAAATCGCGACGCAAATGCCTCTGCTTCGCGGCGAGCGCGTAAAGTTGTGTAATTCACGCTTTGTGCGATGGGATCGCGATCACCTCGCCACCCGACAGCGTCAGTGCCAGCTCCCCGCGCTTCAGCCGCAGCGCGTCCTCGCCGAACAGTTGCCGACGCCAGCCGCGCATCGCTGGCACGTCGGGGTCCTTGTCGGCCGCGATCCGTTCGAGCTCCGAGGTATCGGCGATCATGCGCGGGGCCACCCGATGCCGGGCCGCCGCCGACTTCAGCAAGACCTTCAGCAGCTCGACTGTCGCATTCGCTTCCGCCGAGAGCTGGTTGCCGTGGTTCAGCGGTGGCAGCGATTTCGGGTCACGCGCAAGGCCGAGCCGCACCGCGTCGACGATTTCCTTCGCCCGCGCCGAACGTGAAAAACCTTCGCTCAACGTCCTCAACTCGCCAAGCTGCTCCGTGCTCGACGGCATCTGGTTGGCAAGATCGTAGAGCGCCTCGTCGCGCAGTATGCGGCCACGCGGCACGTCCTGCGCCTGCGCCAGCCGTTCCCGCCAAGCCGCGAGTTCCATCAGCACGGCCAGCGACTTCTTGTTCTTGACCCGCAGTTTGAGCCGCTGCCATGCGTCGTCGGGGTGCGTCTCGTAGGTCTTCGGGTTGGTCAGCTCTTCCATTTCTTCGTCGAGCCAGCCCGCGCGGCCGCTACTCTCCAGCTCCGCCTTCAAGTGCTGGTAGATCTTGCAGAGATGGGTGACGTCGCCGAGCGCGTATACAAGCTGTTTCTCGCTCAGCGGGCGGCGGCTCCAATCCGTAAAGCGCGATGACTTGTCGAGATCCTCGCCGGTCACCTTCTTCACGAGGTTGACGTAGCTTATGCTCTCGCCAAAGCCGCATACCATCGCCGCGACCTGCGTGTCGAACACGGGCGCGGGCACGATGCCGGCTTCGGTGTAAACGATCTCGATGTCCTGGCGGGCGGCGTGGAAGACTTTGACCGTCGAGGTGTCGCCCATCAGCGCCCAGAACGGCGCGAGGTCGATGCCCTTGGCCATTGGGTCGACGATGACTTCGGCTGTCGGGCCGGCGAGTTGCACGAGGCACAGCTCGGGCCAGAAGGTCTGCTCGCGCATGAACTCGGTATCGACGGCCACATAGTCGGCCTGGGCCAACTCTCGGCAGGCCTGTTCGAGTTCCGCTGTGGAGGTGATGACGCGCATGGCTCCGGGGATATAAAGCATGGGCCACGAGTTGCAACCGAGCAGTTGCGGCGAAGCGCACGACGGCAATCGTTGACGTGCTTACGCCAAACCCCGCAAACCTTGACATTCCCCTGGGCGCGTGCGCTTTTCCGCGTCGATTCCAACACATCCGACGAGGGCCGGCCATGGCCGAGGCGAAACTGCACCGCTACCGCTCGCACACCTGCGGGGCACTGCGAAAATCCGATACCGGTCAACACGTTCGGCTGTCGGGGTGGGTGCATCGCGTGCGCGACCACGGCGGCGTTCTGTTCATCGACCTGCGTGATCACTATGGTCTGACCCAGGTCGTTGCCGATCCGGATTCCGCGGCCTTCAAGTCGGCCGAGGCCGTGCGGTCGGAGTGGGTGATCCGCATCGACGGCAAAGTGCGCGACCGGCCCGCCGGCACCACCAACGCCGAGCTGCCGACAGGCGAGATCGAGCTTTACGCGACCGAGATCGAAGTGCTGTCGGAAGCCAAGGAGCTGCCGATCCCCGTGTTCGGCGAGCCCGACTATCCCGAGGACCTGCGCCTCACCTACCGCTTCCTCGATCTCCGCCGAGAGACACTTCACAAGAACATCATGACGCGCCTTGCGGTCATCGCGTCGATGCGGCGGCGAATGACGGAGGCCGGGTTCTTCGAGTTCTCGACGCCCATCCTGACGGCTTCGAGCCCCGAGGGCGCGCGCGACTTCCTGGTGCCGTCGCGCATTCACGCCGGCAAGTTCTACGCGTTGCCGCAGGCGCCGCAGCAGTACAAGCAGCTCCTCATGGTGTCCGGTTTCGACCGCTACTTCCAGATCGCGCCCTGCTTCCGCGACGAGGACCCGCGCGCGGACCGCCTGCCGGGCGAGTTCTATCAGCTCGACCTCGAGATGAGCTTCGTCGAGCAGGAGGACATCTTCCAGGCCATGGAGCCGGTCATCACCGGCATCTTCGAGGAATTCGCCAACGGCAAGCCGGTGACGAAGTCGTGGCCGCGCATCCCCTATGACGAGGCGATTGCGAAGTACGGCTCCGACAAGCCGGACTTGCGCAACCCGATCGTGATGCAGGACGTGACCGAGCACTTTCGCGACTCAGGCTTCAAGGTGTTCGCCGGCATGATCGCCAAGGACCCCAAGGTTCGCGTGTGGGCCATCCCCGCGCCGACGGGCGGCAGTCGCGCCTTCTGCGACCGCATGAACAGCTGGGCGCAAGGCGAAGGCCAGCCGGGGCTCGGCTACGTCATGTGGCGGGAGGAGGAGGGCAGCGCGGGCGCTGGCCCTGTCGCCAAGAACATCGGTGCCGAGCGCGCTTCCGCCATTCAGGCCCAGCTCGGACTCAAGACCGGCGACGCCTGCTTCTTCACAGCCGGCGATCCGTCGCGGTTCTACAAGTTCGCCGGCCTCGCGCGCGACCGCGTCGGACATGAGTTGAAACTCGTCGACGAAGGCCGGTTCGAGCTCGCCTGGATCGTCGACTTCCCGTTCTACGAGTGGAACGAGGACGACAAGAAGATCGACTTTTCCCACAATCCCTTCTCCATGCCGAAGGGCGGCAAAGAGGCACTCGAGGCCGCCGAGAAGGAAGGCCGCGATGCTCTCCTTGCGCTCAAGGCCAACCAGTATGACATCGTCTGCAACGGCTTCGAGATCGCATCGGGCTCGGTGCGCAACCATCGCCCCGAGACCATGGTCAAAGCGTTCGAGATCACCGGCCTCACCCAGGCCGACGTCGAGGCGCGCTTCGGCGGCATGTACCGCGCATTCCAATATGGCGCGCCGCCGCACGGAGGAATGGCTGCGGGCGTCGATCGCGTCATCATGCTGTTGGTGGGTGCCAAGAACCTGCGCGAGATCTCGCTGTTCCCCATGAACCAGCAGGCCAACGACCTGCTGATGGGCGCTCCGAGCGACGTCATGCCGAAGCAGCTGCGCGAACTTTCGCTCCGCGTCGTCCTGCCGGAGGCGGGCAAGAAATAGCTCCTGCCGGAGGCGGGCAAGAAATAGCTCCTGCCGGAGGCGGGCAAGAAATAGCACCTGCCGGAGGCGGGCAAGAAATAGCTCCTGCCGGAGGCGGGCAAGAAATAACTCCTGCCGGAGGCGGGCAAGAAATAGCACCTGCCGGAAGCGGGCAAGAAATAGCGTGCCGGAGAAGAAGGCGTCAGCGCCAGTTGCGAAAAAACAGAGGGCCGCACTCAATGAGTGCGGCCCTCTCGATTAGGAAGGCGAAGTCGCGATCAGTTCGCGGCGTTGACCACCGGCTTCGGCAGGTAGACCGAGACGAGGATCGTCTTGCCGGCCTTGGTCGCTGTGCCAACCCAATGGCCGTTCTGCGCGCGCTCCATCGTCGAGACCGTCTCATAGCCCTTGCCGAGCAGGATCCGCTGCGCCTGGCGTGCCTCGGCGGCGTGGGTCATTTCGGCGCCGACGGCGGCTTTGACGTTCGCCAGCTCATCCGCGGACTCAGCGGCGATGGCGGGAAGGGCGAATGAGAAGGCTGCGACAGCAGCAGCAATTGCGATCTTCATGTCTTGAAACCTCATGATGTTGGGTGCGGGATGTCATGCGCACGTCGGCGCGCCCGCTTGTTTTGATCGGCTTTGGCGCATTAAATTAACCAAGCGCCATAGCGGGTATATGGGCGTCGGACCCGGTCACAACCAATCACGATGGCGTGCGCGGTTCGTGCTTCAGCGGCTGAATCGCAAGGCGCTGTCGGACGTCGAAACCATCATGTTGTAATCGTTGATGATCCACGTCAGGTCGCTGCCCCCGCCGCGCCTCGCATCGCCTTTTGCGCGCGCCACCTTGTCGCGGAAATCCCTGAGTTTGCCGAGCAGAGAGCGCGGCTGGCTTTCGAACACCGAGAACTTGCCCGGATACGCCTCGCTGAAGTGGTCCATGTCCTTGACGGCCGTGGCATAGCTGGCGAGTGCCGTGTCGAATGTCTTGACGTTGATCACCGGCACGTCATTCGTCGGCAGCAGGTCGATCATCCGCTGTGCTTCGACCATGACGTTCTTGACGTGCCAGCGGGCACTTCTGCCTTCCTTCGCCTCGATGGCCGCGAGTGAGCGGCGGTCGATGTCCGACTTGAACCCGCGCATGTGGTTGTCGAGTTCCGCGCGTTCGGCGAGGAACGTTTTCGCCGCCGGCACGAGCTTGGCGTGTAGCGCCTTGCCCTCGGCCATCTTATCGGCCTTGTAGTCCTTCCGCTCGTAATAGCCGTTGGCCGACGTGAGCAGCGGCGCGAGGACTTCATATGATGCGATGTACCGCCCCATCGTCGCGTCGAGTTCAGGCACCATCGGCGGCTTGTCGATCGCGGCGCGCGCCTTGGCGATCTCGTCGCGCACATCATAAAGGCTGTAGAGCCCGTAATCGATGTACCGCTCTCGTCCGGTCGGCCCGGTCTTCAGGTTGACCCAGCTCGTGTAGCGGTTCCAGGACTGCACGGCCCGCAGCGAGCGGTTCATCAAACCGATATAGGCGTTCGACTTTGCGATCGAGGCGGACAGATCATCTGCCACCGCTTTCGCGGCTTCCTGTGCCTCCGCGCGGTTCGGCGAGACGCTGACGACGGCAGTCCACACCAACGCCAGCATCGCCAACCCGTGAACCGCTTGCATTCGTCGCATGGAGGGCCTCGCTGCCGCGTTCTTTTCGCTCTGCCCCAGCTTAAGCCCGGCCAGCTTTGGCGTGAACAACTTCCATCGTGGCAAGGTTTACGCATCGCGCGCAAACCGTGTTAGTGCTCGAGGCTCAGCCTACTGCCGTTTTCAGAGGCCCTACGTGAGCGACACGACTTCCGAACGCGACGACACTTGGCTGATCCGCCAGTTGCGTCGTGCCATGCAGATCGAGCGCCACGAGATCGCGGGCGCGCTGCTGTCGTTCGGCTATTTCTTTTCCGTGCTCTGCGCTTACTACATCATCCGGCCAGTGCGCGACGAAATGGGCGTAACGGTTGGGCAAGCGGGGCTCGAGCGGCTGTTTACCATCGTCTTTTTCGTCATGCTGGCCGCGGTCCCGCTGTTCGGCTGGGTCGTGTCGCGGTTCGAGAAGCGGCGGATCGTGCCGTACGTCTATGCGTTCTTCATCGCCCATCTGCTTGGGTTCTGGGTGGCGCTCGAAGCGGGCGGCGGCGGCAAGCTCGTTGCCGGCGCCTTTTTCGTCTGGGCGAGCGTCTTCAACCTGTTCGTGGTGTCCATGTTTTGGATACTCATGTCGGACCTCTGGCGTACAGAACAGGCGCAACGGCTCTATGGGTTCATCGCCGCCGGAGGCAGCCTTGGGGCCCTCAGCGGCCCGCTCATCACGCAGAGTCTCGTCAAGATCACGGGGCCGACGAACCTGCTGCTCATCTCCGCCGCGCTGCTGTCGCTTGCAATGCTGGCCGCTATGCAACTTCGCCGATTGTTCGAAGGACAAGCCGGTGCGTCGGACGGTAGCGCGCGGCTGACCGGTAAAGGTATTCTGGCGGGTGCGGAAGCAGTGTGGCGATCACCGTATCTGTTCCGGATCGCACTTTGGATCTTGCTCGCGAATGTCGTGTCGACGTTCTTCTACTTCGAGCAGACGCGCATCGTGGGTGAAACCATCCCCGACCGCGCCGGCCGCGTGCAGCTGTTCGCGCGGCTGGATCTCGCGGTCAGTGTCTTGACGATCCTCGCGCAACTGTTCTTGACGGCGCGCGTCCTCGAACGACTCGGCGTTGCGACGACGGCGGCGCTGCTGCCGGCCATCGCGATCGTGGGGCTTATCGCGCTGTCGATCGCCCCGGTGCTGGGCGTGATCGTCACGGTGATGGCGCTCGAGCGGGCTGTCGGGTTTGCGCTCGCCAATCCCGCGGTCAAGACGCTCTATACGTCCGTGGACCCGGAAGAAAAATACAAGGCACAAAGCTTCATCGATACGGTCGTATATCGGGGCGGCGATGCCATTTCGGGTTGGATGTTTGGCGCCTTGTCGAAGGGGCTCGGCTTTGGCGTGTCTTCGATCGCGCTCATGACATTGCCGATTGCACTCGTCTGGCTTGCGACCAGCCGTTCGCTGGGCCGCAAACCGGCGACGACGCAATCATAAACTAAATCCCGTCTCAGCGACGGCGCTGACCGCCGCCACCTGGGCCGCCGCCCGGTCCGCCAGGCCCACCGGGGCCGCCTGCGCCTGCGCGCGCGTCCTTGTGGCGGAAGTTGATGCGGCCCTTGGTCAGGTCGTAGGGCGTCATCTCGACCGTGACACGATCACCGGCAAGAATGCGGATACGGTTCTTCTTCATGCGGCCGGAGGTGTAAGCGATCACCTCGTGCCCGTTGTCGAGCTTCACACGGCAGCGGGCGTCCGGCAGAACTTCGTCCACCACGCCTTCGAACTCGAGCATTTCTTCCTTGGCCATTCAAACTCCGGTTTTGTGACGGCGCCGCGATGCGGCCGCCTCCTCATGATCCGTGACGCGCGGGTTGTTCTATAGCACTTCGGCGGCGCGTATCACGTGCTTCCAAATAGACAAAGGGAGCAGGCGGCGCTGCTCCCCAGGATTTGATTGTGGCAATTTCGCCGTCAGAGCGGACGCAGGTTCACCGCGGCAAATTTGCCGTTGCGGCCTCGTTCCATCTCATAGGCGACCTTCTGGCCTTCGCGTAGTGCCTGGAGCCCGGCCCGCTCGACTGCGGAGATGTGTACGAACACATCGTTTCCACCGTCATCCGGCTGAATGAAACCGTAGCCCTTTTGACCGTTGAACCACTTCACAGTGCCGTTAGGCATCGCGTCTCTCCATACCCATCCGCTTCCCTGACGATCGGTCAGGGGCCCATCACAACGCGCACTGGAGACTTAGTGAGGCAGCGCAATGCCCGCCGACGTGTAACCAAGGCGTGTTCGATGATGTAAATATGCCCCGGTTGCGACATAAAGGCAAGGTGATGGCGGGAAGGTATTGACGCCGATCAATGCGCTAATCTTCCAGTATGCGGATGGCATTTCAGCAGGCTTCTGGGAGACCAACGGGCGGGACACCGGACGCTACGTCCTGCACCCTGTCAAAGCTCAATTCAGCCTGCCTTTGAGGTCCTTGATGCTCTGGGAGACGAGGGCGTCGCCCGCACCGGACTGGACCTTGGACTTGATCATGGCTTCGGCCGCGGCAAGCGCCGCGTCGACTGCGGTCGACCGCACTTCGCTCAGAGCCTGTGTCTCGGCCCGCTTGATCTTGTCCTCGGCGAGCTTCGTGCGGCGTTCGAGCTGCTCCGCCAGTGATTTGCGTGTCTCGGACGCTAGTGCCTCGGCTTCGCGCCGGGCCTGATCGAGAATGCTCTTGGCCTCGTCGTCGGCCTCGCGGCTTTTGCGCTGATAATCGGCGAGCAGTTCCTGCGCTTCTTCGCGAAGACGGCGAGCCTCGTCGAGTTCCTTGCGGATCATGTCGGCGCGATCATCAAGCGCCTTGGCCACCGTTGCCGGGGCCTTGACGTAAAGCAGGATGCCCATGAACGCGATGAAGCCGATCAGAACCCAGAATTCGGCGGCGGCTGGATTGAACATGCAAACCTCACTTGCCGGCGCTGGCGAGCGCCTTCTTGATCTCGTCTGGTGTCGGCGTCTGCCCGATCAGCGCGCCGACCACTGCGCCGGCCGTATCGATAGCGATCTCAGAAACGCTCTGCATCGCTTTGGACTTGGTCGCCGCAATACGAGCCTCCGCGTCCGCGATCTTGGCGCTCAAAGCTGTTTCGACGGACGATTTCTCGCGCTCTGTTTCGGCCGCGAGAGTTTCGCGCATGCTTCGCGCCGTGGCGCCGGCCTGACCACGCGCATCGGCGATCGCCTGCTCATATCCCTTGAGCGCTTTCTCGGTCTCGGCCTTTAGGCGCTCGGCTTCATCGAGGTCGCGGCGGATGCGGGCTTGACGCTCGGCCAGAACTTCGCCGATCCGCGGCAGTGCCAACCGCGACAGCAGAACGTAAAGAACAATGAATGTCAGCGCCAGCCAGGCAAGCTGCGAAGGGTAGAACTGCGTATCGAGAGGCGGGAACACCTTGGCGTGCGGCGCCTCGGTTCCGGTATTGACCTTCTGGGCCATGGGATCGTCCAGGTTGCAATCACATCAGGCGCTGTCGGCAAGCGCGCGAAATTCCGGCTTGTGCAGATCGACCGGCGGATGCCGCGGGACTTGCTGGCACCGTCGGACAGGGTCCGAGGCGCCTGCTTCCGTTACGCGGAGTTGCGACGCTACGGGACTGCGATGCCGCCCATCACTGGAACAGCGCCGCAGATCCCGTTTCGTCGATCTCGATTTATGCGAACAGCAGAAGGAAGGCGATGACGAGCGCGAAAATGCCGAGCGCTTCGGTCACGGCGAAGCCGAAGATCAGACGGCCGAACTGGCCGTCAGCAGCCGACGGGTTGCGCAGTGCGCCCTGGAGGAACTGACCGAACAGATTGCCGACGCCGATGGCGGCGACGCCGATACCGAGAGCGGCAATGCCTGCACCGATGAGTTTTGCGGCAGCAGCGTCCATGAGACTTCTCCTTGTGGTTGATCGTGTGTTGCAGAACTGCCCGTTCATCCAGCCTTCAATGGCCGGGGTGCAGGGCGTCGTTGAGGTACATGCAGGTCAACATCGTGAAGACGTAGGCCTGCAGGAATGCGACGAGGAATTCCAGTGCGGTGATGCCGACAACGGCGATCAGCGGCAGCGGGGCCAAAAGCTTCACGCTGCCGGCGGCGCCGAGCAGCATGACGATGAACCCCGCGAACACTTTGAGTGTGATGTGCCCGGCCAGCATGTTGGCGAACAGGCGCAGCGAATGGCTGATCGGGCGCGAGAAGAACGAGATGACCTCGATCGCGGAAACCAGCGGAAGGACGTAGATCGGCACGCCGTCAGGTACGAAAAGCTTGAGGAAGCCGAAGCCGTTCTTCCAGAAGCCGGCAATGATGACAGTCACGAACACCAAGAGCGCGAGTGCCGCCGTGATGACGATGTGGCTGGTGACGGTGAACGCGCCGGGGATGAGGCCGATCATGTTCGCCGCGAAGATGAACATGAACAGCGTGAAGATCATGGGGAAGAACTTCATCCCCTGCTCACCCATGCTGTCGCGGATCATGCCGGCGACGAACTCGTAGGACATCTCGGCCAGCGACTGCAGGCGGCCGGGCACGAGCGAGCGGGACTGCATCGCATAGACGAGAAAGCCCACCACCGCGATCGCGGAGATCAGCATATACATCGATGAGTTGGTGAACGAGACGTCGTAGCCCAGCAGATTGATATTGAAAATGCGCTGGAGGTCGAACTGATGGATTGGATCGGGCATTCCCGAACCGCCTCCGGCTGCACCTGGTGAAGCTGCCACGTCAATCCCCCGTAAAGCTCAATCGTCCACGTCGTCCGGCACGGATTTGCCGATATTACCGCCGGTCGTCTTGGCCACGTCGGCCTGGACCTGCTGATAGCCCCGCATCACGTTGCGCACCCCGGCGGCGAAGCCGATGAGGAACATCACGAGAAACAGCCACGGAGTTGTGCCCAGCCACTGGTCCAATCCATAGCCGATCAACCCACCCACCAGCACGGCCGCAACGAGCTCGGAGGCCATCCGCAGCCCGTAGGCCATGCCCCGGTTGGCGGACCTGCGGTCCCGGCCAGCCTTGTCCTCGGCCGCGTCACGCGCCTTTACGTCGTCGAGCCGCTTGTCGAGCCCGGCGATCCGGCGCTCGAAAGCCGCCTTTTCCGCGGGACTTAGATTTGAGCCCCGTGGACCGCCGCCCTGGTTCGTCTCCGGCATAGCAGACCGATCCCGAGTGACACGCCGCTGAACGGTATGGGTTTATCGTCGGCGCGGACCATAGTGACGGTGTCAGGGGGTGTCAAGAAAACCACCCTCGACCATTGTCGGGTAATGGGTATGGCGAAACCGCGCAGGTGCTTCATTTGTCAGCGATGGACAGAACAGGCCGGCCCGCCGGGCCGTTTTCCAGCTCGCGGCCCCGACCGTTCCATGATCGGTCGGTTGTTGGGATTGCAGATACGTTTTTCCGAGGTTTGTTCAGGGTTTGCTGACTGTTCGTTGGTAGGCTCGGACCATTGCCGCAGATGATCGGGAACGCGTTATGTTGAACTGGATACTTGTCGGACTTCTCGTACTGGCGATCGTCGGTATCGGCGCGCTTGCCATGTTGATCGACAGCGGCGTCGAGGACAAACACAAGTCCAGGTTCGTCTACGCGCTTTTCAGCCTGTTCGGGCTCATCGGCGTCGTGTTCATGATGGTCGAAGACAAATCGGCGTTCGTCTACGGCGACTGGGCGAGTTCGGGCAAGAATGGCGGCAAGAAGTCCAAGCAATACGCGGAGGTCAGCGAGGCCGACGACGGAGGTCCGGCTGAAGCCGAGGCCACGACGAAAGCCGGTGGTGCATCATCCGGGGACGGCGATGTCGACGGTTCGAAGGCGCAGAGCAGCGCCAGCGTCGAGACGCCGGATGGCCGTGATTGCGACGTCTGCCCGCCGATGGTCCGTCTGACGGGCGCGGACACAGTGATCGGTACGCTGTTCCGCGAGGCCGGCCAGGGCGGACCCATTCTCGGACCGTTGCAGGAAGCCAAGGTGCTGGCCTATTCGATCGGCCGCTACGAGATCACGGTCGGGCAGTTCGAGGCGTTCGTGAAGGAGAAGAGCTACAAGCCCGCAAACACCTGTCGCATCGGCAAAGAGGTTCGCGAAGGCACGACGTTCCGCTCGCCCGGGTTCGACCAAAGCCCCGACCATCCGGTGGTATGCGTGAGTTGGTACGATGCCGCTGCTTATGCCGAGTGGCTGACCCGCAAGACCGGGCGGCAGTATGATGTCGCCAATGAGGTCGAATGGGAGCACGCGGCGCGGGCCGGGTCACTGGACAGCTTTGCGACGGGCAAACAGATCCACGGCGCTCAGGCGCAGTACCGGGCGGTGGGCCAGAACCGCAACGGCACCAGCAACGTGGGTACGTTCACGTCGAACAAGTTCGGCCTCTACGACGTTCACGGCAACGCCGCGGAGATGATCCGCAACTGCTGGAATACATCGGAATCGCCGACCACGGTCACGACGGGTGAATGTTCGTCACGAACCGTCAAAGGCGGAAGCTGGGCCAGCACCGCCGGTCATCTGCACTTCGCGGCGCGCGCCCCGATCGGCATAGCCGAGGCGGACAATACTGTCGGCTTCCGCGTCGTCAGGCATCGCGAATAAGCAGCCGAACGCGCCGCTAGACCGCCTCGCGGAATGACTGTGCGGTTTCAAGATCGACGGAGACGAGCTGGGAAATGCCCTTCTCGGCCATCGTCACGCCGAACAACCGGTTCATGCGCGTCATGGTCATCGGGTGATGCGTGATGACCAGGAACCGCGTTTCGGTGTCGGCAGCCATTTTCTCCATCAATGTGCAGAAGCGGTCGACGTTGGCGTCGTCGAGCGGCGCGTCGACCTCGTCGAGCACGCAGATCGGCGACGGGTTGGTCAGGAAAACAGCGAAAATCAGCGATAGCGCCGTCAGCGTCTGCTCACCGCCTGACAACAGCGAGAGCGTCGCGGGCTTCTTGCCGGGAGGCCGTGCGATGATTTCGAGACCGCCTTCGAGCGGGTCTTCCTCGCTCTCGACCATTTCCAGCCGCGCTTCCCCGCCCTGGAAAAGTGTCGTGAACAGCGACTGGAAGTGACCGTTCACGGTATCGAACGCTTCCATGAGCCGGACCCGCGCCTCGCGGTTCAACTGTCCGATGGCGCCGCGCAGCTTGGCGATGGCCTGTTCGACGTCGGCCTTCTCGACCTCCATTGATTCCACCTGAGCGGCGATCGTCGTCAGTTCCTCGTCGGCCTGCAGGTTGACGCCGCCGAGGCGCTCGCGATCGGCCTTGAGCCGCGTCAACAGCGTGTCGACCTCGGCCAGCGGAGGCATCTTTTCGGTTGCTGACAGCCCTGTCAGCGGCAAGCAGCCCTCGGGCACGACGCCCAAAATTTCGCGGATCTTGCGCGCTTCATCCTGACGGCGTGTGCGCGCGCCCTCGAGGCGAGCCTCGACGCGGGCTTTCGCTTCACGCGACTCTGTCGCGGCTGACTGTGCGGCGCGAAGCGCGGTCTGAGCGGCCTTCATCGCGGTCTCGGCGGTCGCCAGAACGTCGGCGGCGGACTGCCGTTCGCGCTCGGCGGTACTCAACTCGTCGAGCAGTTTCTGCCGGCGCTCGTCGATCAGCGCAGGTAACTCGGCATAGGTCTCGAGTTCGCCCGTCGTCTCGGTCAGCCGCTCCTTCAGAGTCGCGATCTGCTGCTCTGCACCTTGCGAGCGCGTGGCCCAGCGGGTGCGCTCGTTGTCGGCAATGCGGGCACGTTCACCGCGCAATTGGCGATCACGCTCCAGGCTCGCGAGTTTCGCGCGGGCCTCGGAAGCGGCGCGGCGGCTGTTGGCTGCGTCAGACTCGGCTGTTGCGACGGCTGGCTCCAGATCCTCGCCCTCGTCGAATAGCTCGATGGCAGTTGCAGTTTCGTCGACGCGGCTGACCGCTTCGACCAGATCGTCTTCGGCGCGCGATTTGGCTTCATTGACCGCCGACAGCCGCGCCTCGGTCTCGCGGGCCAGCCGTTCGATCGCGGTGAGTTCGTCGCGAGCGGCCTGCAGGCCGGTCTGAGTTTCGCGCGCGGCCAGACGCAGGCGGCGGACGTCCGCCTCGGCGTCCTCCAGCGCGCGCGTGGCGTCGCGTTCCTCCGCTTCGGCTGAAGCGAGAATTTGCTCGGCTTCGACGACCTGCCCCGCCATCGCGGAAAGCCGATTGAGCTCGGCAAGGCGCTGCGCGGCGGCGGTCATGCCGTCGGAGGCAGCAACGAAGCCGTCCCATCGCCACAAGTCGCCTTCGCGGCTGACGAGACGTTGGCCGGGCTTCAGATGATGCTGCAGTCTGCCGCCTTCGGCGCGCTCGACGATGCCGATCTGCGCAAGACGGCGGTGCAACTCGGGCGGTCCGGAAACGTGGATCAACAGCGGCTCTGCGTCCGCCGGAAGCTGACCGTCCTTGCCCTCTGCTTCGAGGTGACGCCAGTGGATCGGCGCGGCCTCGTCGAGCGCGGCTTCGAGATCGTCGCCGAGGGCGGCGGCCAGCGCGGCCTCGTAACCGGCAGCCACCGCAAGTTTTTCGACGATGGCCGGGAAGCCGGCATCGCGCGCCGGTGTCAGCAGCTTCACCAGTGTCTCGCGTTCTGTGCGAATGGCGCCGGCGGCCAGCCGCGCCTTTTCGCTGATCTCGCGGCGGGCCCGCGCGAAGACGGCGAGCGCGGTGATGCGCTCCTCGGCCTCCGCAGCCTCATTCTCGATGGACGCGAGCTGGGCGGACAGGTCCTTGCCGCGCTCGGCCGTTTCGGTCAGCTTGACGGCATCGGGCGCGCGACCTGCGATCTCGCGGACTTGGGCGGATAGTGCAGCGAGCTGGCGCTCGATCTTCGCCGCTTGTTCCTTGCGCTCAGCGTGGCTCTGATCGAGGCTGCGGCGCTGGGCGCGGCGCTCGGCGGCTTTGCGCGTCACGTCGGACAGCCGAGACTCAGCGGCGCGCTGCCGCTCTTCGCTGTCATCGAGCGCGGTGCGCGCTGTTTCTTCGGCGATGTCGGCCTCGGCTTCGGCCTCGGCAAGAGTGGCGACCTCGGCTTCGAGGCGCGCGATCAGCTCGCGCGCTTCCTGGATCAATTGCTCCTCGCGGCCGATATCGCGCGTGAGCTGGCCCGAACGTGCCTGCAGCTCTTTTTCGCGTTCGGCGGCGCGCTGGGCTTCCTTTTCGAAATTCTCGTGCTCGATCCGCAGCCGATTGAGCACGATGCCGCGCTTGGCCTCGGCTTCGCGCAACGGCTGGATGGATTCGGCGGTTGACGCCTCGTCGACGATCGCGGCCGCTTCGGCCTGCAGCGCGAGCCCGACCTTGGAAAGGATGTCCGTCAACAGCCCTTCCTGGCTGTCCACTTCGGCGGCGGCCTCGGACCACGACAGGTGCAGCAAAAGGGCTTCCTGCTTGCGGATCTCGGCTGAGATTTCCTTGTAGCGGCGGGCAGCGCGCGCCTGCCGCTTCAGGCTATCGAGCTGCGAGGTCATGCCACCCATCACGTCGGCGAGGCGTGTAAGATTGGCCTCGGCGGCTTTGAGGCGCAGCTCGGCCTCGTGGCGGCGGCTGTGCAGGCCGGCGACGCCGGCGGCGTCTTCAAGGATGCGGCGGCGTGCTTCCGGCTTGGAGTTGACGATCTCGCCGATCTGGCCCTGACGGACGAGCGCTGGCGAACGGGCGCCGGTCGCGGCGTCCTCGAACAGAATCTTGATGTCGCGGGCGCGCGCTTCGGTTCCGTTGATGCGATACGCCGATCCGGCCTCACGCTCGATGCGGCGCGTGATTTCGATGGTGTCGTTGCCGTTGAATTCGGCCGGCGCCTTGCGCTCGGAATTGTCGAGGAAGATCGTCACTTCGGCGGAATTGCGCGCGGGACGGTGGTTGGTACCGGAGAAGATGACGTCGTCCATGGCGGCCGCGCGCATCGACTTGTGCGACGTCTCGCCCATGGCCCAGCGGAGCGCTTCGAGCAGGTTCGACTTGCCGCAGCCGTTGGGGCCGACGACACCCGTCAAGCCGCGCTCGATGACGAGCTCGGTCGGCTCGACGAACGATTTGAACCCCAGAAGTCTGAGCCGGCTCATCTTCATCGTATTACCCTCGTCCTGCGTGACGGCGCGCCTCCGGCACGACGTGTCGCCTAACGCTGAGCGGACGGGCCGAGCACGGTTCCAACCCGGCGTCAGCGACCGGCAGCGGCAGTCGCGGCGGCACCGGAAGCGCCCTTGGCGCCGGGGGCGGCGAGTTCCGCTTCGATCAGCTGCCGCACCTCGGTCCAGCCCAGCGTGCTCTTGATGAGCTTGCCCTGGACGAAGAAATTGGGCGTGCCGATGATGCCGAGCTTGCGCCCGCGGTCCTTGACCCACTTCAGCCCGGCGATCATGCCCTGATTCTGAAGGCACGCGTCAAACTCGGACCGCTTCATCCCCACCTGAGCGGCAACGGCAAATATCGGGTCGAGACGGACCTCTTGGCTGACCCAGCTCGTTTGTTGGGTGAGGTATTTGGCGTAGAGGTCGAGGTACTTCTCGGGCTTTGCGCAGCGCAGCGCGACAGTGGCCGTGCCGGACGTCCGGCCGATCGGGAATTCGCGCAGGATGAAGCGGACT
This sequence comes from Hyphomicrobium sp., assembly GCA_022843145.1. Lineage (GTDB taxonomy): Bacteria > Pseudomonadota > Alphaproteobacteria > Rhizobiales > Hyphomicrobiaceae > JAKAML01. The sequence continues at coordinate 70,657 of JALHOF010000007.1, read as the reverse complement.
TTGCCGGTGTCGATGTAGGTCCGCTTCAGTTCGGGAAACACCTCGATGTGGAATTTCCGGCAATGCGGGCAGGTCAGCGACGCGTATTTGACGAGCGTGACCGGCGCGTCCGTGCGACCCCAGCTCATCTCCGGCAATGGGCCGGTCAACATCACGTCGGCCAGCGTCGGCTTCTCGATGACCTCGCGCCCGCCTGATGCCGAGGCAGGCTGGTCGGCGAAGGGGTTCGGGATGCCGGCCACTTTGGCCGCGCCGGTGGTCTCGTCGCCATAGGCGGAGCTTGAACCAGTGGTGCCGGTACTCTGCTCGGTCGTCACCGGACCGGCAGGAAGCAGCGTTTCATTGGCGCAGGCGGAAACGAGGGTTGCGAGGGCGATCGCGGACAGTCTCACGGCCGACCGGATCAAACGGGATCGTGTCACGTGCTGGACGTCCCAGGGTTCGAGTTCAGTCGTTGGCCTTGGTGTGCGTGACCTCGCAGAGGATCGCGATATCACGCACAGGGGCGGGGCTCTACTGAGCCAGCAGCGGATCAATGGCCTTCTCGAAATCTGCCAGCGTCGGTCCCGGCAACTTCTTGCCGTTGACGAAGAACGTCGGCGTCGCGGTGACGCCGAACTTCTCGGACGCGCGGGAGCGGATCGCCTGCACCTGATCGAGCAGCTTCTGGTCGGTCAGGCACTTATCGAAGCTGTCCTGGGTGAAGCCGGCCTGCTTGGCGATCTCGAAAAGGCGCGGGACTGGGCTGCCTTCCTTGAACGCCCAGTCGGCCTGCTTGGCGAAGAAGGTGTCGATCAGCGCGTACGTCTTCTCGCCGGTCTTCTCGGGGCTCGCACAGCGGGCGAGCATCGACGTCGCGGCGGCCAGATTGTCGAGCGGGAATTCGCGCATCACGAAGCGGATCTTGCCCGTATCGATGTACTTTTTCTTGATTTCGGGGAACACCTTCGTGTGGAACGTGGCGCAGTGGCCGCAGGTCATCGACGCGTACTCGACGACCGTCACCTTGGCTTCGGCGGGTCCGAGCACGACGTCAGGCAATTCACCCGGCTTCATGAGTTCTTCGACCGCGACTTCGGTCGGCCCGGTTGCGCGCTGAGCGAACGCGGGGACTGACAGCGACGGCACGATGGTCACGACCGCTGCGGCGCACGAGGTCAGTACGAGTCCGCGGCGGGACAATTCGATGCGGCCGGGGAGGAGTTTGAGGTCGGGCAAGGCGAGGCTCCATGACTGATGAGCGGCCGCGATAACACGGACGGAGTGCCCGATTAAGGCAGAATGGCGCTGAATGGCAACTGAATGCCCGCCGCCTTGGGCGCCACGCGGGGTCCGGCTCGGCAGAGACGGAGATCAACAAGTCGTGTGCAACGCCGTCGCCCAGTGGATCAGACGGCAACGGTCCGCGCGGTCATGCCGGCATAAAGCCGTTCCAGTGCCGCCCGCAGGCCATCGTCGCTGACGGTCGAGAGGTCGGGCTTGGCGCCAGAGGGCGTCGCGGCTGGACGGGGCGTGACGGGAGTCGTTTGCGGGATCGCGGCTATCGCCTCCTGCAGGATCTTGATTTCCGCGACCGCGCGATAGCCAAAATAGCCGTTGATGCGATCGAGGATCTGGGCGCGCTTATATTCGATGTCGAGTGCGCGCGCCGGATCGACCTTGAGGATGAGCGTCGCGCCCGGGCGGCCGCTGGCGCTCTCGTCGGTCTCGCCATAGGCTTCGACGCTGCGGGGCCATTTCAGGCGCTCGGGTCGCGTGTCCCGTGCGAGGGCCGGGCCGACGATGGTCGACCAATCGGTAAGAAGTGTCGCGGCGGAAAAGCCGTACTTTTCGAAAGCTTTCTGGGTCAGCCGGGGTACGAACGTGCCGACCGCCTTGACCGGAATGTAGGCGGGACGGCGTGCGCGCATGACAGGTATCGGCGAGCCGCGGACGGCAGGCAGCCGATGAGCGAGCAGACGCGCTTTCTCTGTTAGCTTGGCCACGGCGACACGCCCCTGCTGTTCCAAGTACGCTGCAACGCACTTAACATCGGGAGACCGATTCGCGGGATCGTGTAGGGGGTTCTGGTGGGTGCTGTGGCGCGAAAGCAACTTCCGCTCCGTCCGTCTGGTCCGGACACTGTGGCGCAATTGCTCGACTGGTACGACAGCGAGCACCGCGATTTGCCTTGGCGGGTGAAGCCGCGGACCAGGGGCCGATCGCTGCGCGCGGACCCTTATCGCGTCTGGCTGAGCGAGATCATGCTGCAGCAGACCACCGTGAAGGCTGTTATCCCCTATTTCGAGCGGTTCGTGCACATCTGGCCGACGGTCGAGGCGCTGGCGGCCGCCCATCTCGACGAGGTGCTCGCGGCTTGGGCAGGGCTCGGCTACTACTCACGCGCCCGCAACCTTCATGCGTGCGCCAAGACGGTCGTCGAGGTGCATGGCGGCGTGTTTCCGCGAGCCGAGGACGAATTGCGCACGCTGCCCGGTATCGGGCCCTACACGGCGGCAGCGATCGCCGCCATCGCGTTCGGCGAGAAAGCGACACCGGTCGATGGCAACGTCGAGCGCGTGACGGCGCGGTTGTTCGCCGTGCGGCAGCCGCTGCCGGGCGCCAAGAAGGAATTGAAGCGGCTCGCCGCGACGCTCACGCCCGCGCGGCGGCCGGGGGATTTCGCGCAGGCGATGATGGATCTCGGCGCGACGATCTGCACGCCACGGCGTCCATCATGTCTGATGTGCCCGCTGCAATCTGATTGTCACGCCAATGCGCGTGGCATTGCGGCCGAGTTGCCGGCCAAGGCGGCACGCGCTGAACGGCCGACCCGGTACGGCGTAGCGTTTCTGGCTTTGCGCGAGGATGGCCGCGTGCTGTTACGGCGGCGCGTAGAGGCGGGCCTGTTGGGCGGTATGCTGGAAGTGCCATCGACACCGTGGGTCGATCAATGGATGGCGGCGGACGATGCGTTGGCGGCGGCACCGATCGACAGCGATTGGTGGATGGTGCCGGGTAGTGTCGTGCATGTCTTCACGCACTTCCGGCTGGAATTGATGGTTTACCGAGCGATCGTGCCGGAGAGTGCGGAGTTGACGTTCTGGGCGGAACCGGAGCGCTGCCAATGGCTGCAGCGCCGCGATCTCGACCGCGCGGCGCTTCCAAGCCTCATGAAAAAGGTCATTCAGCACGCATTGAAGCCGAGCTGAGATAGTGGAAAACCGGACAGGCAAGTTGTCAGCGGCGCTTGCGCCAGCGGCGGCGCGGCTCTTCTGTAAAGGCCGACCGACCCTCGAGCCTCCGGCAGAAATTGTTGCGGGTGCCGCTCAGGCAGCCATGCCGCTCCAGTAGCTCGGCGTCGCGCGCGCTGACCGGTCCGCCTGCCCGGGCGTTGGCACGCGCGGCTTCAAGCTCCATCGCGGAGCCCAAGCCGGCTGCTGCGGCTGGTGCCGTCAGGCCGATTACCGCGCCGATCGCGAGAATGAGTGCTCGGTGCATCACCATTTTTCTCCGTTTTTTCTCACTCGTTAGATCGGGATCTTCTTGGCGCATGCAAGGGCGCGGCCATGCCATGTTCGAGAGGAAGCTGCTTTTCGAGGCGCGCGGGCGTCGTGTCACATTCTGCAATTCCAATGTGGAGCGCACGATCTGATCCGAACTCTACGCGAGTGAGTATCCGAAACATGACCGCCTCCAAGCCAACCGTCTATTACGATGGCAGCTGCCCGCTATGCCACCTCGAGATCGGCTATTATCGCGCGCGTCCAGGTGCCGAGGATTTCGACTGGACCGACGTCAGCGCCGATCGCGATGGAATGGTCGCCCCCGACTTGTGCCACGCCGACGCGATGGCCCGTTTCCACGTCCGGGATGGCGACGGGAAGCTGCTCAGCGGTGCCGCGGCGTTCGCTCGGCTGTGGCTGGGCATCCGCGGCTTCGGTTGGCTCGGACGAGTGGCCGGATGGCCTGGCGTCAGGCAGTCGCTCGAAGTGGCGTATCGCTGCAGCCTCGTGATCCGGCCGTGGCTGCAGCGACGCGCCGCAGTCTCGAAAGACACCGAGGCCCGCGATCTGCATTGACTATTGCGGCGCAACATGAGAGAAGCTCGCATCGTCCAAGAGGCGATTTCCGGCGCTCCAGCCGCGTGAAGGGATGTTTCGGGCCATTCGACAGTCAAGTCGGCCCCTCTGATCCCCCTGTTGAGCGCCCTGAACGACTCCCACCAGACAGCCCAGGCCACGCGGGGCGTCCTCGCAACGAGCCGCGCCCAGCGTCCCGGTGATCCACGATTGTGGGACCGCATGCTGGCGAGGCGTGGCTCACGTTTGAAAGCTATCCTAACTTGACAACTTTTTCTGATCTCGGCCTCGCCGCGCCCATCGAGAAGGCGCTTGCCGCCGAAGGTTATGTGACACCGACGCCAATCCAGGTTAAAGCCATTCCGATCGTGAAGTCGGGTGCCGATCTCCTCGGAATCGCGCAGACCGGTACCGGCAAGACGGCGGCCTTTGCGCTGCCGATTCTCGATCGCCTGGCCGCCGACCGCCGCATGCCGATGCACAAGGGCTGCCGCGCACTCGTCCTGTCGCCGACCCGAGAACTTGCCAACCAGATCGCCGAGAGCTTCCGCACATACGGCCGCTTCCTCGATCTCCGCGTCGCCGTGATCTATGGTGGCGTCGCGCATCGTCCGCAGCAGACCGCAATGGCGCGCGGAGTCGATGTTCTCGTCGCCACGCCGGGCCGCTTGCTCGACCACGTCGCCGAACGTAACGTCGTGCTCTCGGGTACCGAGATTTTCGTGCTCGACGAGGCCGACCAGATGCTCGATCTCGGCTTCATGAAGCCGATCCGAAAGATTGTCTCGATGCTCGCATCGAAGCGTCAGAACCTGTTCTTCTCGGCAACCATGCCGCACGAGATCGGGGCGCTGGCCGCCGAACTTCTGGTCGAGCCCAAGCGCGTCGAGATCGCGCCGGCCGCGACCACGGTGGAGCGGGTCGAGCAGCGCGTGATCCTGGTCGAGCAGACCAAGAAGCGTGCGCTGCTTGCGGAGCTGTTTGCGGACCCTGCCATGTCGCGGGCGCTCGTTTTCACGCGCACGAAGCGCGGTGCCGACAAGGTGACCCAATATCTCGAGGGCGCGGGCATCTCGGCCTCGGCCATCCACGGCAACAAGAGCCAGCAGCAGCGCGAGCGGGCGCTCGAATCGTTCCGTCAATCCAAGACGCGGGTTTTGGTTGCGACCGACATCGCGGCGCGCGGGATCGACATCGACCTCGTCTCGCACGTCATCAATTTCGAGCTGCCGGAAGTGCCTGAGCAATACGTTCACCGCATCGGCCGCACGGCGCGCGCGGGTGCGGCGGGCGTGGCGATTTCGTTCTGCGACAACGAGGAGCGCGGCTTGCTGCGCGATATCGAGCGCACGACGCGCCAGCAGATCAAGCATGAAGATCGCCGCAACGATGCGACGCTGGTCGCCACCGCGATCGGCGAGCGTAGCATGCCGCGGTCGGCGGATGGTGGGCGTGATCGCCGCCAGGGCAATGGGCAGCGCAACGGTTTCAGCGCAGGCGGCGCACGTGGTTTGAATGGCGGCGGTGCTCGTGCCGAACATCGCGGCGGAGCGCGTCCGGAGCAGCGCGGTGGAGCGCGTCCGGAACAACGCGGCGCAGCGCGTGGCGATGATCGCGGCGCGCGTGGTCCGCGTGCGGGCGGCGACGCCCGTCCGGCGCACCGTGGTTCCGATGATCGGAGTGCGCCGCGCAGCGGCGGTGAGCGAGGCCGCGAGCGTCACGAAGAGCGTGGCAATGGGCTGATCAGCGCCGGCGGTTGGTCTCCTATGCTCGGCGAGCCGCCGATGGCGGCGCCGCGTCGCGACGCAGTCGCGCCTTCGGCACGAGGTCGCGACGACGACCGGAACGAGCGCGGACACGCGCCGCGTTCCAACGGATCTCGTGACGGCGGCCATCGGGCTCCGTCGCACCGCGCCGACGGTCCGCGCGGCCAAGGCCCCCGTCCGCAAGGTTCGGGCGCACCGGGAGATCGTCCGCAGGGTGATCGCGGCCCGCGCCGCAATGACGATCGCCGTCAGGCCGACGGCCGGGCGCCGGAAGGACGCCCTGCCCATCGCGGTGAAGGACGTCCCGAGCAGCGCGGCGACAACCGCAATGGGCCGCGCGGCGGTGGCAAGCCGGCGTTCGGTCGACCTGCCGGGCGCAGCTCGGACGGTGGCCGGGGCCGCGGCGGCTTCAAGGCCGGTGTCTGAGGCACCACGAAACGCGCAATATTTGACGGAATGACGAGGCCCGCGCTCATCCACACCGGATCGGCGCGGGCCTTCTTCGTTGCTGTGCGCCGCGACGAACGGGCGTAGTCGGATACCGCGCCAGGATGCTATCACTCGGCCTTCCGGACATATCAGACAACCACCGTCAAACTCTGGCACCTGAACCGACCCAGCTCATGCAACTCGCAACCCTGAAATTCGCGAAGATCGACGGCACCAAGGTTTCGGTGCACGTCACGTCGCCCCATGAGGCGAAGGAAGCGCTGAAAGAGCTGAAGCACAAGAAGAAGGAGCTTCAATTCACCAAGCGCGGACTGATGCGCGAGCGGACGGCCGTGGAGAAGGCGGGCCGCAAGCCAAGGCCGTCGAAGCATGCGATCGGGCGGCTTTGGCAGCGGATCAAGGCGGCGCAGTCGACGGTCGCGCGCGTGGCTGCCCCGGCTGTCAGGACGGTGTCGATGATCGAGCGCGAGATCCATGCCATCGACGAGACGATCTTCAACGTCGATAGCTGCATCTTGCAGCTCCAGGGTAAGCTCTTGAAGCACTGATGTCCGCGCCGTCAGCTCTCGGCAGGTTGTACGACCTCTTCCGGCGCAGGGTCGCTGAGGAAGCGCGTGGCGGCCTTGATCGCCTGCGGCGCGACGACGATCCGGCGATGGCCGACGCCGGTCGTCGGCAACAGTCGGGCGACGGAAGAGGCGGCTGCGACGATTTCCTCGCCGCGAACGAAGGGAACGTCGGCGTCTCCCTCGTCGTGAATGACGAGCACGGGTTTGGCCAGGCGGGCCAACATTTCCCCGACGACGAATCCGCTGGACGGTCGGCCGCCGACGCGTCGGATCTCGCCTTCCAAGACACCTCGCGCGCCCTCACCGAGCCCGATCCGGTCTGCGAAGCGCCGCGCGACGATGGACAACGCGTTGGGCGAGGCGATCAGCACGAGGCGCTGGATCGGCATTGCGTATCGCATGGGGGGGCCACCCTCGGCAGCGAGCACGGAAATGGGACACCCGAACGAATGAGCGATGACGCCGGTGATCCCGCCGTGCGCCTCGGCCACGGCTTGAACGGCCTTCGCGCCGAGCGGCAAGGTTAGACGCCGGCCGTCGCTGTCGCCATGACCCGGCAGATCGAGCGCGACGACATCTAATCCCTGGCGAAGCAGCGGTTCGGCGAAGGCGGTCATGACGAGCGCGCGCCCGCTCCAGCCGTGTACCAGCAGCACGCGTCCCCGCGACACCTGCCGTTCACTCCGCCATGCGAACGTCGCGACGCGTCCGCCATCGAACGAGATCATTCTCCTCTCAGCCTTGTCGATCAGCGGCGCCATGCGGGAAGCCATGCGCGATTCACCCGGCGTCAGCGCGCGACGGTGTGGTGGCGACGAAAAGAGACGGAAGGCGAAACGGCCAGCAGGGCCTGGCGCGATGGCGCTGACGGTCCGAAAACCGGAGCGGATCAGCGTTTCGCGCACTTTTCCGACGCGGGTCATTGGGTTCGCTTCCACGCTCAGGGTTCGGGTTCAACGCGCGGCGCGACACATGCCGTCCCGACCTCATAGGGCGCACGAGCGCGGGCAGCAACAGCCTGCCGCGTTGATCAGGTGCGCAGAGGGCGCACAGCGGTTGGCGTCGATCGTCCCGCACACCATATGATTGCTCGGATAACGAGAGGGAGGATAGGACCGAGCGTGAGCACCATTCAGACGCAGGGCATTCATCACATCACGTTCATGGGCGCCGACCGGCAGACGTCGATCGACTTCTGGCAAGGTGTGCTCGGCATGCCGTTCGTGTTCGAGCAGCCGAATCTCGACGATGCGCGGATGAACCATCTCTATTTCGATCCCGGCGACGGGAGGTTGATCACGGTGTTCACGTCCGAGGAGTGGCCGATCGATCCGCGGCCGAACCCGACGGGAGTCGGTAACCTGCATCATCTCGCGTTCAACGTCTCGCGCGCCACGTTCACGCAGGCCAAGGAACGGCTGGAGGCGCAAGGCTACCCCAACTCCGGTGCGGTCGATCGCGGCTTCATGGACAGTCTCTACTTCCGCGACCCGCTCGGTCAGTTGCTGGAGCTGGCGTGTTACCGGTTCGAACCGCCGCTCGGAATAAGCCACGCCGACGTACTGCGGACGGCGCACGACATTCGCGTCGCGGCCGGCGCCCAGAATATTACCGACGCCCACCTGGCCGATGCGGTGGCAAAGCTGTCCGTCAAACCGCAGCCGGCAGCCGGCGGTTGACCACGGTGCAATCGGCGGAGCGCTGGTGTAGATCAGGCCGTTGAGGAAACTGCAACGCCCGACCGGAGGTGGATGATGCTGTGGACGATCGTCGGACTCATCGGGCTGCTGGTCGCGGCGATTCTGGTCTATGCCGCGATGCAGTCGTCGGCTTTCACGATTTCCCGGACCGCGACGATCGCCGCTGCGCCGGAAGCGGTTTTTGCCGAGATCGACGATTTCCATCGCTGGGAAGACTGGTCGCCCTGGGCCAAGCTCGACCCCTTCGCCCAGGCGGCGTTTTCCGGTCCCGAGAAGGGCGAGGGCGCGCAGTTCCGCTGGGCGGGCAACAGCAAGGTCGGCGTCGGTTCGATGACCATCGTCGAGAGCCGGCCTTACGACCGCGTTCGGATCCGGCTCGATTTCCAGAAGCCGATGCGGGCGACCAACGAGGCATTGTTCACGATCGGGCCGGACGGCGCCGGGAGCCGTGTGACATGGCAAATGACGGGTCAGAACTCGTTCGCAGGCCGCCTCGCGTGCACGTTCATGAACATGGACAAAATGGTCGGCGGAGAATTCGAGAAGGGTCTTGCAGCGATGAAGGCGAAGGTCGAGCGCGCAGCGTGACCGTGTCGCGCCCGCGGGCTACCTGCACCGCTTCATGCTGATGGCGTTCTTGCCGTGGGCCATGACCAGCGTGTCGCCCTTCAACCGGAGCGTGAAGCGATCGGCCTGCTTGGAGCCTTCGACAAGACACTGAGCGGATACCCACCAGGCGTTGCTGGACCGGCGCACGGATTTGAACGCACAATGGGCCTCGTGTTGGTCGTAACGCTTCCGGCGCAGCACCATCGGTGCCCCCTGCCGGTCCTGCGGCACCTTGCATGCGGCGGGATTGGCGGCCCACGTTCCGACATAGGCCGGATTGGCGGACGTAGACGGTGCGGCGAGGGCGGCCGTGCCAGAAACCGCCATGAGGGCGGCATAAAGACCGATGTGGATGTGGCGCATGGCGGCGAACCCCTCGCTGATTCTCGTTTCAGCCTAGCACGCGCGAGCGGGATTGCGCATAACCGGCGCCAGCGCTAGCACCCATTTTGGATATCAAGACACGGAAGGACGGCCCATGACGGACACGGCAATCAAGGCGGAACTCGAGCGGCTGAAGCGCGAGAACGCCGAACTCAATGGCCTGTCGCTCGCGACCGGCGTGATCCTCACCCAGCTCCTGCAGACGATGTGCAAGCGGGAACTCAATCCGCAAGCCGCCGCCGGCCGTATTATGTCGAACGCACGCGAGGCGATCGACGGTTTCACCAAGATGAACGACACCGATCCCGTCACCCGCAAGCGTGCGCTCGACGCCGTGCAACAGTACGAGGACCAGATCCGGTCGGTGCTGGCGGTATAAGGCCTGTCAGGGGCCGAGGTGACAGGGGCCGGCAATGCGGAAGGCGCTCAAGTTCCTGCATACGCTGGGTGCGTCCGCCTACGCCGGTGCGCTGTTGGCCTACGCCGTGATCCTGACCTACGCCCCGCAGGGCACGCCGCGCGCCTACGCCGACATGCGCGCCAGCATCGACGTCATTTGCAGTTATCTGCTCGTGCCCTCGCTCGGCATCGTGCTCGTCTCGGGCCTGCTTGCGATGGCGGCGCACAAGCCGTTCCTCGATCTGCGCTGGGTGTGGTTCAAGGCGGTGCTGGGCATCGGCACGTTCGAGGGCACGCTGGTCGTCATCAGCGGCCGTGCCCGCAGCGCGTCCGAGCTTGCCGCGGACATCGCGGCGGGGAAGGCCGATCAAGCCGCGCTGTCGAGCGTCATCGCGTCGGAGTGGGGCGGGCTGATCGTCATCGGCGCACTCGCGGTGGCCAACATCGTGCTCGGCGTCTGGCGGCCGGCGCTTTGGAAACCGTCGCGCGCGGTGGTCAGCGGCGGCGCATCAGCGCCAGGATGAGCCCGATCACCGCGCCGATCGGACCGGCGACGAACGCCGACGTCATCGCCGCCTCGACCGCCTTGTCGTGCGTGTTGGACGACAACAGCGTGATCGCCATATAGCCGAGGCCGGCGCCCGCGATGTAACCGAGCACGATGCCCGCGAGCGCGTAGAGCAGTTTCGACATCGGCGGCCTCGCGAGATGAGCGGATGGGCATTCGTGCCCGTCACGCCCGGCGATTATACCGGAAAACGATCGGTGACGACCACTTCTGCCATCGGGATGAATCCCGGCTTCGGCCACGCCGGTTTGGTCCCCTTGCCGATCGCCATCATCATGGCGATGGCGTGGTCGGACGGCACGCGGACGAGCGCCGACACCTTGTCGAGGTCGAACCCGATCATGGGGCAGCTGTCGTAGCCCATCGCCTTGGCCGCCAGCATGATGGTCTGGGCCGCGAAGCCGACCGAGCGCATGCCCTCGTCGCGGGCCAGCCAGTCGCGCCCGTCGTAGAACGGCCGGATCATCGGCACCAGAATGTCCTGCGCCGCTTTCGGCGCGTCGGTCCAGTAGCGGGCCGGGTCGCGCTCGTGAGCCTTGAGATCGGCCGCGAACACGAACAGCAGGCTGGCATCGGTCACCTGCGCCTGATCCCACGCGGCGGCGCGAATCTCCCGCCGCAACGCCGTATCCTTGACGTTGACGATGCGCCAGTTCTGCAGGTTGAACGAGGTCGGCGCCTGACGCGCGAGATCGATCAGCTTGGCTTCGTCCGCGGCCGGCATGGCGAAGCTCGGGTCGTAGTGCTTGACGGCCCTGCGTGCGCTGATGGCGTCGTGCGTGTGCATCGTGGCTCCTACCGTTTTGTTTTGTAGTTCGGATTTAATGAACTATGGGACTGGCGTCAAGGGGGAGTGACGAGGGAGCGGGGAGTGCGGGCAGGGGAGACGGGCTGCACGAAGTTCGAGCTTTGCTCGAAGCGGGGCCAGCCCCGCGCCCCGCCGGGAGGCAGAGCCTCCCGGACCCTCCTACTTTTTGTTGTGGAGACCAGGGGGGCCTGCGGCGCGCGCGTGGCCAGTGTCTCAACAGCCAACGCGCCATCCGGCCGGCTCCCGGAACGGGAGTCGGATGGCGCAAAGCAATAAGGGGACGGGGCGCGACGGTGCCGCGGTCTTCCGCAGGGGTAGGCTATTCAGGCTCCGTGACGCCCCGTCTTATGCGGTTGCTGTTCTGTCGGCCGGGCGTGGGTTTCACAACGCGACACGGTTGTCGGCTCGCCGCGCACGTCCCAGAGGCCGTTAAGCTCCGGAACGCCGCCACTCCGCATCCACTCTCCAGAGCGGCCGCCCATTGCTGGCCGGCATCCGGAGACTTCCCACGAGCGCGAGACGATCTCGCACCCGTCCCCATGGGCGGGACCAGGGCAGGATAGCGCGGGGAGGAAGGGGCGGGGATAAATCTCTCTTTAGTGGCGCTTCGGATGCCCTCGAGCATCCGCGCCGCTTCGTGGCGCTCCGCAATTTACGGCGGATTGGAACTTGCTGGCGACGATTTCCGCGTCAGGGCTTCGATGTGGTACGCAACGGTTCTACCGGTTGGCCTTGTCGATGCTGCCTAAGTCCACGGTTATCCTGCGTAGCGGTGCGTGACAACCGGCTGACAATGTTTCTCAACGCCTTCGACGAACTCTTTCACCTTCGGGGCAATATTGTCGGATTCCTCATCGATCTTCCAGATGTCGTTTTCAAGCTTTTTTCGAAACTCGGTGTCTCGAAAGGGTTCGCCCCTTGCAGCCGAACGTAACAACATCCCTGCTGAGACTTCTATATCTCGCCGAGCCTTGTGAAGCTTAATGAAGATGTCCGCAGCATCCTTGCCAAATACCGCCATGAACCGGGGCTGTATATTCCATACTCGCTCGAAATAGTCTTTGTGATGTTCGATCCGCTTTAGGATTGCGAAGAATGGACCAGCCGTCAATCTCTTCTCAGGATCGTCAATCCCTTTCATCTCCGCCCATTCGCCTTCAAACGACAAGGGGCTGCGGATGCTTTCGAATATGAAGCTGGCTTCATATGCTAATACTAGTGCGTCAAACGCGATATCGATCCGCCGCTCTTCAATCTTCTCTCGCTTCCACTTTTCGAAAGATCGAAAACCAGCAGTAGCAATCCCTACCGTGATTAGAAGTCCAATCACGGTCAGCAATTGATTGAACCCGAAGGCCCAAGGGTCTGACGGCGGCATCACAGTGCACTCCCGAATCAGCAGTCATGTGGGAGGATGATACTTGAGCTGTAGAACTCGTGCCCAAAAGCATAGTCCGCGATTCGGACGCCCAGCCGACGAACCTGGGTTCGGTTTGACAATCCCGAAAAGTGCAGAACCGAGTTATAAAGAGCCGGACTGCGAAAGTGGACCGCGACGGCTCCTCACCCGAGGGCGGACGTTCAAAGCGCCGCCGCCCGTATGCCGGTGCGCTACCGCTCCTGCATAACTTCCCACCTACTCTGCCGCCCGCGACTTCGCTCCGCTGCGGTCGCCCGGTGCAGATCCTTAAACTTTCGCAATGCCCTCGGGCCGTGGCGTGCGTTCTACGCGAGCAGCCGATCATAGGCGGCGTGGGTGCCGATCCAGAACCACAGGAAGCCGTCGTCCACAGGGATTGCGAGCGCCCGATGGTGAATACCGACACGGACGGACCGGTACGCGCCGACCGGCTTGAATTGCAGCGACGGATGACGGGAATCCGCTTTCAGCAGCGCGAAATTCTTGTAGGCCAGATCCTGTATCCGGCTGGGGAGTGCGTCGAGCAACGCCCAGAATTCGGGCGAGGCGTGGTGCTTCACAGCTCGCGGCTCTTGCCTGCGCGATGACCGGCGAGGGCGGATGCCGCGAGCTTGTCGAGCTTGCCCGACTTGGCGTCGCGCTCGATCTTGGCGTCGAAAAGCTGGCCGTCGAGCTCGTCGAGGAACGCGCGCAACTTCGCAATTTCCTCGGCGGAGAGGGCGCGGATGGCGTTTTCGATTTCTTCGAGCTTGGTCATTGCGCGACGTTAGCACAAAAGAAATTCGCGCGGCTACACGGAGGCGTGGCTACTCCGCCGCCCGTGTCTTGCCGCCTTTTTCTTTGCGCTGCCGGCTCGCGTCCACGGTTTCCTCGGACGATCGGTGCGCGGCACGCCGGCCCAGCAGCTCCTTCAGATAGCGGCCGGTGTAGCTCTCCTTCACTTTGGCGACGTCCTCTGGCGTGCCTGAGGCGACGATGCGGCCGCCGCCGTCGCCGCCTTCGGGGCCGAGATCGACGACCCAGTCGGCGGTCTTGATGACTTCGAGGTTGTGCTCGATGACGACGACGGTGTTGCCGGCGTCGGCCAGCTCGTGGAGGACTTCGAGCAGCTTCGCGACGTCGTGGAAATGCAGCCCCGTGGTCGGCTCGTCGAGGATGTAGAGCGTGCGCCCGGTGGCGCGTTTCGACAGCTCCTTCGACAGCTTGATGCGCTGCGCTTCGCCGCCCGACAAGGTGGTCGCCTGCTGGCCGATGTGGATGTAGCCGAGGCCGACGCGGGCGAGGGTTTCGAGCTTGTCGCGGATCGAGGGCACGGCGCGGAAGAACTCGGCGCCTTCCTCGACCGTCATATCGAGCACGTCGGCGATGGATTTGTCCTTGAAGGTGACGCCAAGCGTCTCGCGGTTGTAGCGCTTGCCCTTGCATTCCTCGCAGGTGACGTAGACGTCGGGCAGGAAGTGCATCTCGATCTTGATGACGCCGTCGCCCTGGCATTTCTCGCAGCGGCCGCCCTTGACGTTGAACGAGAAGCGGCCGGGCTCGTAGCCGCGCGTCTTGCTCTCGGGCAGGCCGGCGAACCACTCGCGGATCGGCGTGAAGGCGCCGGTGTAGGTCGCGGGGTTCGAGCGCGGCGTGCGGCCGATCGGCGACTGGTCGATGTCGATGACCTTGTCGAGATGCTCGAGGCCCTCGATGCGGTCGTGCGCGGCGGGGTGCTCGCGCGTGCCGTTGAGCTTGCGCGCGACAGCCTTGAACAGCGTGTCGATCAACAGCGTGGATTTACCGCCGCCGGAGACGCCGGTGATGCAGGTGAACAGCCCGAGCGGGATTTCGGCGGAGACGTTCTGCAAGTTGTTGGCACGCGCGCCGATCACCTTGAGCGATTTGCCCGCGACGGGCGCGCGGCGAACCTTGGGCAGCGGGATCGACTTGAGGCCGGTGAGGTATTGGCCGGTGAGACTGTCGGGGTTGGACATGATCTCGTCGGGCGTGCCCTGGGCGATGATCTGGCCGCCGTGGATGCCCGCGCCAGGGCCGATGTCGACGACGTAGTCGGCGGCCAGGATGGCGTCCTCGTCGTGCTCGACGACGATGACCGTGTTGCCGATGTCGCGGAGATGCTTGAGCGTGACCAGGAGGCGGTCGTTGTCGCGCTGGTGCAGGCCGATCGACGGCTCGTCGAGCACGTAGAGCACGCCTGTGAGGCCGGAGCCGATCTGCGAGGCCAATCGGATGCGCTGGCTCTCGCCGCCCGACAGCGTGCCGGCGGCGCGGGACAGGGTGAGATATTCGAGGCCGACGTCGTTGAGGAACTTGAGGCGGTCGCGGATCTCTTTCAGGATGCGGGTGGCGATCTCCGTCTGCTGCTTCGAAAAGGTGCGCGGGATGTCTTCGAACCAGACGTTGGCCGCCTTGATCGACAGGTCGCCGACCTCGCCGACGTGCTTGCCGCCGATCTTGACCGAAAGCGCCTGCGGCTTCAGGCGATAGCCGCCGCACGCCTCGCACGGATGGGCGGCCTGATAGCGCGACAATTCCTCGCGGACCCAGTCCGAGTCGGTTTCGCGGAAGCGCCGCTCGATGTTGCCGATGACGCCTTCGAAGGCCTTCATCGTCTTGTACTTGCGGACACCGTCCTCGTAGGTGAACTCGACCTCCTCGCCGCCCGAGCCGAAGAGCACGGCGAGCTGGACATGCTTCGGCAACCGATCCCACGGTGTCTTCATCGACACGCCGTAGTGCTTGGCGATGGCCGACAGCGTCTGCTCGTAGTAGGGCGACGTCGCGCCGGTCTTGGCCCACGGGTAGACAGCGCCCCCGGCCAGCGAGAGCGAGGCGTCGGGGACGACGAGTTCGGGCTCGAAGCGCAACTCGGTTCCAAGTCCATCGCAGGTCGGGCAGGCGCCGGCGGGCGCGTTGAACGAGAACAGACGCGGCTCGATCTCGTCGATCGTGAAGCCGGATACGGGACAGGCGAAGCGCGCCGAAAAGACGATACGCTCGTGCGTGTCGTTCTTGGATTTGTTGGCGCCCTCGGTGTCGGACTTCGGCAGCGGCCTGTCGGCGTACTCGGCGATGGCGAGGCCGTCGGAGAGTTTGAGTGCTTGCTCGAAGCTGTCGGCGAGGCGGGAGGCGAAGTCCGCGCGGGCTTTCTCCTGGCTCGCCTTCGGCAACACCTCGTCGCTCGATTTGGGCAGGACCAGTCGATCGACCACCACGTCGATGTCGTGCTTGAACTTCTTGTCGAGCTTCGGCGCGTCGGGGATCTCGCTGATCGTGCCGTTGATCTTGACGCGCTGGTAGCCCTTCTTCTGCCACTCGGCGAGCTCCTTGCGGAACTCGCCCTTGCGGCCGCGAACGACGGGCGCCATCAGATAGAGGCGCGTCCCCTCGGGGAGTGTGAGCACGCGGTCGACCATCTGCGTCACGGTCTGACTCTCGATCGGCAGGCCGGTGGCGGGCGAGTAAGGCACGCCGACACGCGCGAACAGAAGGCGCAGGTAATCGTAGATCTCGGTGACGGTGCCGACGGTCGAGCGCGGGTTCTTCGATGTCGTCTTCTGCTCGATCGAGATGGCGGGCGACAGGCCGTCGATGTGGTCGACGTCCGGCTTCTGCATCATCTCGAGGAACTGCCGCGCGTAGGCCGACAGGCTCTCGACGTAGCGGCGCTGACCCTCGGCGTAGATCGTGTCGAACGCGAGCGAGGATTTGCCCGATCCCGACAGCCCCGTGAACACGACGAGGGCGTCGCGCGGGATTTCGAGATCGACGTTTTTGAGGTTGTGCTCGCGCGCGCCGCGCACATGGATGGTGCGCATCGAGGGAACGGGCGGACGGCTCGCGGATTTCTTCGGGGCTTTGCTCATGACGCGAGGTTCTAGCGGAGGGGCCAGTGCTCGGCAATTGCCGGCGGAGATCGGCGGGGACGGACGTGCATCACGCGACTGGAGTGTGGTAGTTTGCCGCCTGTCGCGCGCCGCGGCGGCGCGTACGATCCTGTTCAGCCCGTAGATCCCGACCGACGATTGAGCCTGGAGATCCTTGATGGATACACTCGCGATCGATCTGGCCCGGTTCCAGTTCGCTTTCACCATCGCCTTTCACATCATCTTTCCAGCCTTTTCGATCGGGCTCGCGAGCTATCTGGCCGTTCTCGAGGGCCTGTGGCTCAAGACCGGCCGCGACATCTACCTGCAGGTGTTCAACTATTGGCTGAAGATCTTCGCGGTGGCGTTCGGGATGGGCGTCGTCTCGGGGATCGTCATGAGCTACCAGTTCGGCACGAACTGGAGCGTGTTCAGCGACAAGACCGGACCGGTCCTGGGCCCGCTGATGGGCTACGAGGTGCTGACGGCGTTCTTCCTCGAGGCCGGATTTCTCGGCGTCATGTTGTTCGGATTGAAGCGCGTCGGGCCGAAGCTGCACTTCCTGGCGACCTCGATGGTGGCGGCGGGCACGTTGATGTCGGCGTTCTGGATTCTGGCGGTCAACAGCTGGATGCAGACACCCGGCGGCTACGCGATCAACGACCAGGGCCAGTTCATCCCGACCGACTGGTGGGCGGTCGTGTTCAACGCGTCGTTCCCCTACCGGCTCGTCCATATGGTGCTGGCGGCCTATCTCACGACGGCGTTCGTGGTTGGAGCGACGGGCGCCTATCACTTGCTGCGCGACAAGACGGATGCCGGTGCGCGATTGATGTTCTCGATGGCGCTGTGGATGGCGGTGGTCGTCACGCCGTTACAGATCGTCGCTGGCGACCTGCATGGCCTCAATACGCTCGAGCACCAGCCGATGAAGGTCGCGACGATGGAGGGTCACTACGAGACCCAGGCCGGCGCGCCGCTGATCCTGTTCGGCTGGCCTGACCACGAAACGGCGACGGTGCGTTACAAGGTCGAAATTCCAAAGCTCGGCAGCTACATCCTGACCCACGACTGGAACGGAACGGTCAAGGGGCTTTCCGAATGGCCGAAGAAGGACTGGCCCAACGGTCCGCTGGTCTTCTGGTCTTTCCGCGTCATGGTCGGCATCGGCTTCGCGATGCTGGGATTGGGACTGTGGAGCCTTTATGCGCGCTGGCGCGGAGGGCTCGCCGAAGCCCGGCTGCTGCAGCGGGCGGCCGTCTTGATGGGACCAGCCGGGTTCGTCGCCGTGATCTGCGGCTGGATCGTCACCGAAGTCGGGCGCCAGCCGTACACCGTTTATGGCCTGCTGCGGACGGCGGACAGCATTTCGCCCATTGCCGCGCCGGCCGTCGCAACATCGCTTGCGGCATTCGTGGTGGTGTACTTCGCGGTGTTCGGCGCCGGAACGTTCTATATCTTGAGGCTGATGGGCAAATCGCCATCGACGGGTGTCGCGGGCCCCGACCCCAAACAGCCGACGCGCGCCGCCGGCATCATGCCCGCGCCGGCCAAGGCGCTCGGCAGTGCCAATCCGGACAAGGCTCAAGCAGCAGGCGGGAGGGGCGCATGATCATCGATCTCGCATTCGTGTGGGCGATGATCATCGCATTCGCGGTCCTCGCTTACGTCGTACTCGACGGGTTCGACCTCGGGGTCGGCATCCTGTTCCCGTACATGGAGGGGACACGCAATCGCGACACGGCGATGAATTCGGTCGCGCCTGTTTGGGACGGCAACGAAACGTGGCTCGTTCTGGGTGGAGGCGGACTGTTCGCGGTGTTCCCGCTGGCTTACGCAATCATTCTACCCGCACTTTACGCGCCGATGATCGCCATGCTGCTCGGGCTCATCCTGCGCGGTGTCGCGTTCGAATTTCGCTGGAAGACCGAGCGCGGGAAATTTCTCTGGGATTGGGCTTTCACGTCGGGATCGGTGGTCGCAGCGCTGTCACAGGGGATCATGCTCGGCGCGCTGGTGCAAGGCATCAAGGTCGAGGGTCGCGCGTACTCCGGCGGCTGGTTCGACTGGCTGAGCCTGTTCTCGGTGGCGACCGGCATTTCGGTGCTGATCGGCTATGCGCTGCTCGGCGCGACATGGCTGATCCTGAAGACCGAGGGCGAGGTTCAGGAGACCGCGTATCGTCTCGCGCGGAGGCTGGCGCCGGCCCTGGTCGGCTGTATCGGCCTCATCAGCTTGTGGACGCCGTTCCTCAATCCGCAGTTCCTCGACCGTTGGTTCTCATGGCCGGCCATCCTCTATGTTGCGCCGGTTCCGGTAATGACGCTGATCGCCGTCGTGCGGCTCTTCCGCGGGCTGCAATTGCGGCACGAGGTCGAGCCGTTCGTGTCGAGTGTCATCCTGTTCGTGCTCTGCTTCGTCGGATTGGGCATCAGCCTGTTTCCGATGATCGTGCCGCCCAGCATCTCGATCTGGGCAGCCGCCGCGCCCGACAAGAGCCTCGCGTTCCTGCTGGTCGGCTCGGCCGTTCTGGTGCCGACGATCCTCGCCTATACCGCGTACTCGTACTGGGTGTTCCGCGGCAAGGTCGACCCCGATGGGGGCTACCATTGAGCGGCGACCGCAAGCCGCCGACGACGGTCTCCCGGCTGATCTGGTTCGTGCTGCTGTGGGCGAGCGGCGTCGCGACCGTCACCGCGGTGGGGCTCTTGATCCGTCTGATGCTCAAGACATAGCGCGACGGCCCGCATCCACCGGCTCAGCGTCCGCTGGCGAGCCTTTCGAGAGCCGGGCGGTTGGCGATCGTGATGGCGCCGCGAGCGATCGCGATCAGTCCGCGCCTCGACAACTCGCCCAAGACGCGGCTGACGACCTCGCGGGCCGTGCCGAGCTCGGAGGCAAGTTGCTGCTGGGTGGCCGAGACGGTCTCGCCGCCGCGCGAGAGTTCAACCAGCTTCTGCGCTAGACGAATGTCGAGCCGTTGGAATGCGACGTCGTCGATGATGCGGAAGAGATCGGTGATGCGGCTCGAGAAGGCCGTGAAGACGAATTGGCGGAACACGGGCGAGCGGCCGACGAGTTCGTCGAACACGGCGCGCGGGATGGCTATGGCGCGGATGGCGGTCTCGGACAGGGCTTCCGCGAGGTAATCCTCAAAGCTCATCAGGCAAGCGGTCGTGAGCGCGCAGCTTTCGCCGGCCTCGACACGGTAAAGCACTATCTCTCGACCCGTGTCGGAGACCTGCTGCACGCGCACCGTACCTTCGAGCAGGAGCAGGAAGCTTTCAGGCGGTTGTCCGGATCCATAAATGCGGCTTCCGGCAGGCAGGTAGACGAGCCGGCCGCTACGTTCGAGGGTGGCTGCGATGCCGGGTTCGAGACGGGCGAGCCCAGGAAACTGGGCGATCCAACTCATCGTCCGCCCCACGACAAGGTCGCCGTCGAGGCGGGGACCGCGCGGACCGAGACGGATGCTGCGGATTGGAGGGCAGTGGTGCCCAGGGCCGGAATTGAACCAGCGACACCGTGATTTTCAGTCACGTGCTCTACCAACTGAGCTACCTGGGCTTTTTTGCTTCTGACGGGGGTGTACCCGACCGCCGAGCTTGGGCGTTATAGTGAGTTGATCCGGGGCTGTCCAGTTGCTTCCGAAGGGCGCTGGGAAATGGCCGGTCAAACTCAGTGGCGGGTGTCTTCGGACGGATCGGCGGCCGGTACGGACCGGTTGGTTTCGCCGTCCTCGTCGTCTTCGGCGCCGGTGCCTGCGACGACATAGCTGCCGCGCAGCCAGCGCAGGAGGTCGATGTCGGCGCAGGCGCGGGAACAGAACGGCCGGAACTTGGTGGCGGCCGGGCTGCCGTCGACGATCGGGCCTTTGCAAACCGGACAGGGGCGAGTTGAAGCCGCGTCGGTTGCAGTGGCGGCCGTCACGCTGGCCGGCGCGTCTTTGTCGTCAGACATAGCTGTGATTGGCCCTTGCTGGTGGCCGGCGGCGGAGGGTCCGCGGGAGCGCAAACGCGGCGCTCATTCCGGGTCGGCCTCGGCGGCTTTCAGCCAGTTGAAGTGGATCGGGAAGCTCTCGCCATTCAGGACCTGGACGACCTCGGTCAACGGCAGGCCGACGACATTGGTGTACGAGCCTGTGATCTTCTGGACGAAGCAGCCGGCCAGGCCCTGGATCGCGTAGCCGCCCGCTTTGCCGCGCCATTCGCGCGACGACACATAGGCTTCGATTTCGCTGCGCGAGAGGTGTTTGAAGCGCACGCGGGTGTCGACGATCTTGATGCGGACGCGGTCGTCGGGCGTGATCAGGCAGAGCCCGGTCAAGACCCTGTGCGAACGGCCTGAGAGAAGTTGGAGCGAGGCAACCGCCTCCTCGATATGCTCAGGCTTGCCGAGAACGCGGCGGCCGACGGCAACGACGGTATCAGCGGCAAGCACGAAGGCATCGGCGATGTCGGTGTCATTGGCGATTTGATCGCGGGCTGTCTCTGCCTTGGCGCGCGCGAGGCGGGTGACGAGGCCGCGCGGCATTTCCCCGCGTTTCGGGTTCTCGTCGATCGACGCGGGACGAAGCGCGTCGGGCTCAATTCCGACTTGAGCCAGCAGTGTCAGCCGGCGCGGGCTGGCGCTGGCGAGAATGAGTTTCGGCTTTTCGACCGGCGCTTTCGACTGAGCGCGCAGCCGCGCCCGCTCGCGGCGCAACGTTTCACGGCGCGGGCCGTCGGTACGCGTGAAGACATTGAAGAATGCGGCTCTCGGCAAAGACATCGCGATCCTTTGGGCAGGCCCGGCCAAACTTCGTCAGAACGGGTGCGCTCGACTCTCAGGCGGCATGCACGCCAGTGTCACGACAAACGGCCCGCCGTCCAGCGCCGGATGGCCTTGCGAACCGGGCGGAGAATGCAGAGGCAATGACCGAATTGCAAGGCCCGGGCGGTCAACAAAGCCGCCGCAGTTGGATAGTAAATTGCGGTGGGGCCGTGACCGGCCGCGAAATATCACATTCGCGTTGCCAAGCGAGGGGCGCGGCGGGATATATCGCCTCGCAACACGGGGAGGGCCGCGGAACATGCTGTCATCGGACGCCCAACGACAGTTGATCGGCAAGACGACGCTTTTTGGCGGCCTGGAGCCATCCGACCTCGCGGCCATCGGCGCCGAAGTGCGCGAGGTGAAGTTCGACGGCGGACAGCTCATCTTTTCGCGCGGCGATCCGGGCAACGACATGTATCTCGTGGCCGAGGGGCGGGTGCGGTTGTCGATCCTGACCGGCGAGGGAAGGGAGTTGAGTTTCGCGCAAGTCGGCCCCGCGCAGTGGTTTGGTGAAATCGCGATGCTCGACGGAGCGGCGCGGACCGCCGACGCAACGGCCGTGACCAAGGTTGTCGCACTCTCGCTTTCGAAGGCGGCGTATCAGCGCGCGGCGGCCTCGCGGCCTGCCGTGGGCGACGCGATGACGCGGTTTCTCTGCAAGCGCATTCGAGAGGCGGATCAGCAACTCGAAACCATTGCGCTCTATCCGATCGAAGGCCGCCTGGCGCGATTTTTTCTGGCCAGCGCGCAGCAGAAGGCCGGCACGGATAAGCCGGGGCGCGTTGTGCTCGATCTCGGCATGTCGCAATCCGACCTCGCGCTCCTGGTCGGCGCAAGCCGCCCCAAGGTGAATACGGCGCTGTCCATGCTCGAGGCGTCGGGCGCGATCACGCGGTCGGGCAACAAGATCACCTGCGATCTCGACGAGTTGAAGTCGATCGCCGGAAGCGAGTGAGTGGGGCAACGTTCACTGCGTCATGGGGTCGAGGTTGTTGCGGCGGCCGAGTTGCGACATGATCGGACGGTGGTCGCACCCGATCTTCAAGCAGCAATCGAGGACGAGGCGTGTCGATAGAGGGTCGCGGACGGTCTTGGATGCGGGGGTCTGGGGTCCAGTTGCCGGCGCGGCGCGGGGATGAGGCTCACCCATCAGTTCTGAAGCGCGTCGCGGTCCGGTTCAGCCGCATTGCCGAGGGAGTGGTGGGGCGCGGTCCGTTGCGGGCCGTCAAGCGGCTCGGCTCCCGGCTCGCCGCAGCCGGAACCGCAGGCTATCCGCCCGATGTGCAGCGCCGACTCAAGATCCTCAATGTCATCGCCTATCTTATCGCGCTGACCACGGCCATCTACGGCATCCAGCAAGCGAGCGCGGATTTCGAGAAGCTGAAACCCGCGATCATGCTCAACGTGGCGATCGTCGTGGCGTCGCTGATGGTGCCGCTGGCGCATCGGCTGAGCGACGTCGCCGGCGGCTTGCTGCTGGTCGGCGTCGAGTATGTGGCGTTGCAATACTTCTCGGCGTTCTTCGGCCGCGATGGCGGTGCGCAGGTGAACTATATCCTGGCCGCAGCGGCGCCGTTCGTCGTGTTCGGCCTCAAGCGGATCTGGCTGGTCCTGGGCGTCGTGGCGCTCGGCCTCGTGCTGCATCTCCGCGCCTGGTTCGCCTATCACGACCCGATGGTGGTCATGGATCAATCCGTGATCGACGCGGGCTACACGCAAGCCGCGATTACGACCGTGGGCTTGATCGCGGCGTCGGTCTACTACGCCTTCAATCTCGCGGAGAAGGCGAAGGCGGAAACCGACGCGCTGCTGCGCAATATCCTGCCCGACAGCATCGTCGAGCGGCTGAAGGCCAATCCTGGCGAGCCGATCGCCGACAGCCATGACAGCGCCAGCGTGCTGTTCGCGGATATATCGGGTTTCGTCGCGTTGGCGCGGCGGCTCGGCGCGGCGGAGGTCGTGGCGCTGCTCAACCGCATCGTCATCGCGTTCGATGCGCTGGCGGAGCGGCACGGCGTCGAAAAAATCAAGACCATAGGCGACGCATACATGGCGGTCGCGGGTCTGCCGGACCCCGCGCCCGATCACACGTGCCGGCTGGCGGCGCTTGCGCTCGACATGCAGCAGACGATCGGACGTCTCAACGCGGAGACCGGGCTCGATCTTTCGATTCGGATCGGCATCGCGTCGGGCCCGGTGATGGCGGGGGTGATCGGCGCCAAGAAGTTCAGCTATGACGTCTGGGGCGATGCGGTCAATCTTGCCGCCCGCCTCGAACAGCAGGCAGCACCTGGCCGCGTGCTGGCTTGTCCGACTTGCCGGGCGATGCTCGAGGGCCAATTCGAGTTCGAGAGTCGCGGCACGATCGACATCAAGGGAATGGGCGCGCAAGAGACGTGGTACGTCGTGCGGGAAGTACATTAGCGGCCCTTCGGTTGCCCACCAGCAACCGGGCCGGCCAGCGGCCAAATCACGATACAATCGGAGTTCGGTGACGGCGGGTGGCCCTTCGGTTGCCCACCAGCAACCGGGCCGGCCAGCGGCCAAATCACGATACAATCGGAGTTCGGTGACGGCGGGCGGCCCTTCGGTTGCCTACCAGCAACCCGGCCGGCCCGCGTCGGGGCTTGCCCCGGAGCGGCGACCAAGCATCCGCGCGGGTCACACGCTTGGACCGCCCGTGAGATTGAACCGGGATTTGATCTTCTTGAAGAGCTGGTCGCGAACGGAGCGGTAGTAGGCGCAGGTCTGTTCGCGGCTGCCCTGTCCCAGCATCACGGTGGCGTCGATCGTCGGCCAGTATTCGACGTCCACGGCCATCGTGCGGGTCAACTCGAGCGCGGTGTGGTGTGCTTCGGGTGAGAGCGTGACGATCAGATCGAATGACGTGTCGGCGAGTTCGGCAAGCGTTTGCGGCCGATGCGCCGACAGATCGATGCCGACTTCGTTCATCACCGCCGTGACGAAGGTGTCGGGCTCCCCGGCGCGCACGCCTGCGCTTTCGACGTAGACGCGCCGCCCCGCGAGATGGCCCAGCATCGCAGCCGCCATCGGCGAGCGCACGGCGTTCATGGTGCATGCGAACAAGACGGCGCCGGGCAAATCGGCGTTACCGGCCACGGCTCATCCCTTCCAGTGCAGCGCGCAGATAAGCGTGAACAAGCGTCGTGCGGTATCGAAGTCGACGATCACTTTGCCGACCAGCCGGTCGGCGAGAATGCGGCTGCCTTCGTCATGCAGCCCGCGACGACCCATGTCGATGGCCTGAATGCGGGAGGGCGGCGCCGACTTGATCGCCTCGTAATAGCTGTCGCAGACCATGAAGTAGTCCTTCATGATCCGCTTGAGCGGTGTCAGCGACAACAGGTGAGTGACGAGCTGGTCCGTCGTTTCGTTGCCGATCTGCAAGGCGAGACGATCGTCGACCATCGCCAGATGCAGCTTGTACGGGCCGTCGTCGCGGCCTTCGAGCGCGAACGAGTTCCCGTCGAGAATGTCGAAGATCGCGACTTCGCGCTCATGCTCGATATTGGAGTTGGACGTGCCGACCGAATTCTCGTCGAGCGTGATCGCGACGAGACGCGCCGTGCCGCCGCTGGCGGCTCCGGATACCGGAACAGGGCCCGGATTGGTCGTCATGCCTCAGCTCCTGTTGAGTTCATCGAGCCGGATCTCGACGGATCGGCGATGGGCTTCGAGACCTTCGGCGCGGGCGAGCGTCATCGCCGCCGGACCGAGCTTCTGCAGGGCAGCGGGATCCAGCTTCAAGATCGCCGTCCGCTTCATGAAGTCGAGAACGCCAAGCCCCGAGGAGAAGCGGGCGCTGCGCGCGGTGGGCAGGACGTGGTTCGAGCCCGCCACGTAGTCACCAATCACTTCCGGCGTGTGATGCCCGATAAAGATCGCGCCGGCATTGCGGATCGATGCAGCGAGCGATTCGGCGTCGTCGGTCGCGATCTCGAGGTGTTCAGCCGCGATGCGATCGGCGAGCGCGGGTGCTTCGGCGAGCGAACGCAGCACGATCGTCGCGCCGAACACGCTCCAGCTTTCGCCCGCGATATTGCCGCGTGGAAGGGTGGCGAGCTGCCGCAGCACGGCGGCCTCCGTCGCACGGGCCAGCGGCTCGTGGTCGGTCATGAGGATCGATTGCGCCGCCGGGTCGTGCTCTGCCTGCGCGAGCAGGTCGGCGGCCAGAACCTCTGGGTCATTGTTGCGGTCAGCGATGATCAGCACTTCGGACGGGCCGGCGATCGAGTCGATGCCGACAACGCCGAAAACGCGACGCTTTGCGGCGGCGACCCAGGCATTGCCGGGCCCCACGATCTTGACGACGGGGCGGATCGTCGCCGTGCCGTAGGCGAGGGCGGCGACGGCCTGCGCCCCGCCGATGCGGTAGATCTCCTCGACGCCGGCAAGACGGGCTGCGGCGAGCACCAGCGGATTGAGTTCCCCGCGCGGCGACGGCACAACCATCACGATGCGCGGCACGCCAGCGACCCGGGCGGGGACGGCGTTCATCAGAACCGAACTCGGATAGGATGCGAGACCGCCAGGGACATAGAGCCCCGCCGACTCGACGGCAGTCCAGCGATGCCCGAGTTCGACGCCGATGGCGTCCGCGTATCGGCCGTCAGCCGGCTTTTGCCGCTCATGGTGATCGGCGATCCGGTCGCGCGCAAGTTCGAGCGCCGCAAGCGTCTCGGCGCTGCATTGGGCAACGGCGGTGTCGACCTCCGCCGTCGTGACGCGAATGCCGGTCGCGGTCAGGTCGATATGATCGAATTTGCGAGACAGCTCGATCAGCGCCGCATCGCCGCGCGCACGCACGTCCGCGATGATCCCGGCGACGGCGAGATCGACATCATCTGAGACTTCGCGCTTCTCCGAGAGCAGCGCGGCGAACGCAGCCTCGAAATCGGCATCGCGGGTCGAAAGCCTCTTGGGCATCAGGTCCTTCCAGCGGCGGCGGCCGCAACGTCGTCAAAGTTCATCGTCATGGCGTGGTTTGCGCTCGGTCTGCCAGGCCGCGCCGAGATCCCGCAGCTCCGCCTCGATGCACTCGACGTGCAGGCGCACGGCGGCGTCTCCCGCGAATGTGAGCATGACGTAGCCTTCAGGCTCCTTGCCGGCCAGAGGCTCGTACGTCGCAGACAACATCACGAGAAATCGCGAGGCATCGCGCAAATCGAGACCGGCGACCTGGGCGCTGAGCACGCGCTCGAACCGCAGACCGGCGCGGCGGCGCGTGAAAACTTCGTCTGCAGCGCCGCCTGCACGCATGGCCGCCAGTGCATCGAACCGGTTGCACACCAGAACGAAGCGCTTCTCCTTGGCGCGAAATGTCATGTCTGCCATGCGGACGATGGCGTCCTGCACATTGGCTGACACGACGCCGAGGTCTTCCGCATCGAGCGCGATCAGCTTGACGTCCGGCATCCTGTCGAAATCCCTGGCGGCGGGCGGGCCGCGGCGCGGTTGACCCATCAGGATCGTTGATAGCGGCCACACTCGGAGCGTGCAACCGCGTGTCACTCGGGAGGGCGGGATGCTATGCAACCCGGATGGCGCTGACCGCTGGCGGTCCGTTAACCAATTCGCGAGCCGATTTGGTGGAGCGCGTGACAAAATCGACGTTCACGCCGTTTATGTCGGCGACGGCGACTTCTGGGATCATATGACGGCACATCGCGAAATCACCCGAACGACGGCCGGTCGCCTCCGAGCGTTGGCGATGTTGTTTGTGCTCGTGTTGGCGGCGGCGGCCGGCATGATGGAAACGGCGGATGCCAAAACGCCGGGCCGGAGCTATTGCTTCCTCGGCCGCTGCCATCGCGTACTCACGCTGGCTGAGACACGAACGAGACTGGGCAAGACCGAGATCCTGCGCGCTTCCTTCTATGACGACTGCGCGCGCGACCGCTTCAACCCCTGCACGCTGACGAGTTCCGGCGAGGTGTTTCGTCCAGGATCGCCCGATAACGCCGCAAGTCCGGTCTATCCCGATGGGACGATGCTCCTGCTCTATTATCCGGAGACGGAAGCCGCCGCGGTCGTGCGCGTCAACAACGCGGGGCCCTATCATTCCAGCCGTTTGATCGACGTGTCGGTGGCAACGGCTGATGCGCTCGGCTTCCGGGCCAAGGGGCTTGCCGACCTCGAGGTGCGCGTCATCGCCTCGCCGCGGGCGGAAGAGACCAGTTATCGGCGGCTTCGCCGGTATTGGCCGGTGCATGGACCGATCGGCGCGCATCGATCGATCGCCGAGGCCCACGAGGCGTTGGTCCGCGTTTCGGAGTTGCCGCGGGTGCCGGCGCGGCCGGATTCCTCGATACTGGTGGGGTTGCCGGTGACCGCCGTCGCGGCAATGGAGCCTGATGCAGATCAGCACGTTTCAGCGGATGTTCCGCCAATCTCGATGGTCTCACATATGCTGCCTCAGCGCGCAGACTGGTCAGCCAGCGGCAAGGTTCCGCGTGAGGAGTTGATGCCAATCGCCATCGCTTCCGAACAGTTCGCCTGGTCCCCGTCTCTTTCCGAGGACGAGACGATCGAAGCTCGGAGCCCGGCAGGCACCGAAACGGAGAGTGGCGTACTCGCGGAACTGCGCGCCCGCGCGCGTCACGGGTTGAGCCCCGGACGGCTCCCCGACGTCGGTGTGCACGATGTAGTCGTATGGCTGCGCGAAACCGCGGTGACCCTGGCGGCGCACGCGAGGATGGCGGCGCGTGCGCGGATACGGCCCAACGTCCCGGCGCGGCTGGCGTCAATTGACCGGGCAGAGGCTACGCCGGGCGCGATCAGCTGGCGCTGATGCGTTCGATGTTGGCACCGCAACGCGACAATTTCTCCTCCAGCCGCTCGAACCCGCGATCGAGATGGTAGACGCGATTGATCGTCGTTTCTCCGTCGGCGGTCAGCGCCGCGATCACCAGCGATACGGAGGCGCGCAGGTCGGTTGCCATGACGGGCGCACCCTGCAGGGCCTTGACGCCTTTGATCGTCGCGGTGTCACCGTGTAGTTGAATATCCGCGCCAAGACGCGCCAGCTCCTGCACGTGCATGAACCGGTTTTCGAAGATCGTCTCGCGAATGACGCTCGTGCCTTGAGCGCGCGTCATCAGCGCCATGAGCTGCGCCTGAAGATCGGTGGGAAATCCAGGGAAGGGCTGGGTCTCGATCGAGATCGGCAGCAAGCCGTTGCCGTTGCGCACGATGCGCAGTCCGCCCTCGACCTCCGTCACATCGGTTCCGGTCTGGCGCAGCGCTTCGAGCGCGGTGGTCAGATCGATGCCGCGGGCGCCTTGCAGCAGGACATCGCCGCCGGTGGCGGCGACGGCCATCGCGAACGTTCCGGCCTCGATGCGGTCGGGAAGCACGGTGTGGACGGCGCCCTCGAGGCGGTCCTTGCCTTGAATGCGCAGCGTCGATGTGCCGATGCCATCGATGCGGACGCCCATTTTCACGAGACAGTCCGCGACGTCGCCGACCTCGGGCTCGCGGGCGGCGTTCTCGATCACCGTCTCGCCTTTGGCGAGGGCTGCGGCGAGCAGTACGTTATGGGTCGCGCCGACCGAAACCTTGGGGAAAATGATGCGGGCGCCGCGCAGACCTTTCGGCGCCTTGGCCAGGACGTAGCCGCGGTCGATGTCGATCTCGGCGCCGAGCGCCTTGAGGCCCTGGAGATGCAGATCGACCGGACGCGTGCCGATGGCGCAACCGCCGGGCAGCGACACCTTGGCCTGACGCATACGGGCGATGAGCGGGCCGAGCACCCAGAAGCTGGCGCGCATCCGCGAGACCATCTCGTATGGCGCGGTCGTATCGACGATGTCGCGGGCGGTGAGATGGAATGTCTCGCCGAGGTGCGAGGCGCCGTCGGCACGTTTGCCGTCGACGGCGAGATCGACGCCGTGGTTGCGCAGGATGCGAACGAGCAGGTTGACGTCGGCGAGGTTGGGGACGTTCTTCAGCGTCAGCCTGTCGGCCGTCAGCAGACTGGCGATGAGCAGTGGCAGTGCCGCGTTCTTTGCACCGGAGATCGGGATCGTGCCTGTCAGTTTTCCGCCGCCTACGATCTTGATGCGATCCATCGCGTGTCCTTGAAATGGAGCGGGGCTGTCCGAAGCGGGGCCCACGAGCCGGAACTGCCGGGTCCGGCAGCCGAAGCAGTCAGTCGCCGCCATGATTAGTCGCTTCGGCCGAGGTTCAGCAAGGCCCGCAACGGACTTGGCTGTGCCCGAATCGACGCACTGCGGCTCGGCGCACGATGCGAGATCTCGGTCTATTCGCCATTCTTGCCTGGATTTGGGGCGATGCGGTCCGAGGAGCTGTCCGTCGCCGAAGCGGTATCGCCGGGTGCGGACCGGTTGCGGGCCTGATCCTTGCGGCGCCGCAGGTTGGCGCGGAGTTCCTCGGCCAGCCGCTCCGCTCGGTCTGGCTTATGACCGGCTTTGCGGGACGCTGGCGGCGGCGGATCTTCGGGATCGGTCATCGGATCGGTGTCGGTTTGCAGCGCTGGATCGTACAATGTTACTTTAGCTCTAACACGCCCGTGCGCACCCTGCGCGGGTTGCCCACAGCCGCCGCGCGCTGTCGTTGCGAGCGGGTGAACTGCGACTTGCCGGACCGGATTGCTTGTGGCAGTGTCCGCCAACTTCGCCGCCCGCGCGGCCGAAGATGACGAGCTTTTGTGATCCGGACTTACCGGCTTGCGCCCGTCCTTGCTGCCGTAGCTCAGTGGTAGAGCACTCCCTTGGTAAGGGAGAGGTCGAGAGTTCAATCCCCTCCGGCAGCACCATAAATCGTTCAGATCATTCAAAGATTTGCCGTGACGGCGAGAGCGATTGCTCCGGCCGAGACCGCGGCTGCCGATGCCGCGAGTAGCCATCGGCCGAGGTCGGCGCCGCCCGTCAACCATCCGAGTGCCGCCTTCGCCAGCGTATTGACAGCAACCACGATGCAAATCGCGCGTGCGGCGATCTCGGGCGCCAATTGCCCTTTGGCCAGCCGCGACATCGAGAGCGTCACCGCGTCCACGTCGGCGATGCCGGATACGGCTGCCAACATGTAGGCGCCCGCCGCGCCGGCAGAGACGACCAAGATCTTCGCGGCGATCGTGACGACCGTCAGCAGCGCCCCAAGTTTGAGGACCGTCCCGAGTTCGAACGGATTGACGAGGGTCAGCGCCCGGCCATCCGTTTCGGCGCTTTCGGATTTGAGCATGAGCAGCAGGAGGCCCGTTGCAGCGAGCGTCAGCCCCGCGATGCCGATCGGCGCGGCGATGCTGCCGACCAATGATGCGTTCACGAGTGCCACGACGACGAGGACGCGCGCCATCATGGTCGCCCCTGAGAGCAGGATGCCGGCGAGCAGATGAGCGCGCTGGCCAGGGTGCGTGCGCGCCAATCGCGACAGCGTCAATGTGACGGCGGTCGAAGACGCGAGCCCTCCCGCGATGCCGGTGATGATGCTTCCCGCACGATCGCCTGCGAGCTTGATCGCGACGTACCCGGCGAACGAGATGGCCGCGAGCACGATCGTCATCAGCCAAAGCTCGAACGGGTTGATCATCGACCAAGGATCGATGGCCCGGTCCGGGAGCAGGGGCAAAAGAATGAATGTCATCGCAAGCAACAACAGCGCCGATCGCAATTCTGCCCACGACAGCTTCGCGACCCATTCGTGGAGTGCCGATTTCAGCGCAAGCAGGCCTGCGGTCGTCACCGCCGCAGCGGCTGCCACGGTCGCGTCCCCGATCACGGCATAGGCGCCGAGCGTGAACGACAGCATGGCGGCGACCACCGTGGTGGCGCCGAACGTTCCATCGTGTCCTGTCTCACGAAACCGATAGGCGGCGATGATCGCGGCGAAGGTGGCAAACGCAACTCCGAGCGCCACATGGCCGGCGGGACCACCCGCCGTCGCGATGGCACCCCAGACGCCACCCAACAGTGCCGCGAGCGCGTGTGTGCGCAGCCCCGCGGCGCGTTCGCCTTCGCGCTCGCCTCGCGCGTGCCAGCCGCGTTCGATGCCGATCAGCAGGCCGATAGCCAGGGCAACCGAAAGGCGCTGGATCAGGACGATGGTATCCATGCGTACGACCGTAACGGCGCGGCTACGGGGATCAATTGCTCCGCGACAATAAATTCCATCATGGCTCGTCGAAATATCTCAAGATGCCTATATGATGACAATTAGCATGTGATGGCGCCGCAGAATGCGCGATCCGTTTCAGGAACAATCGTCCGAGGACACTTACGCAATGGCCAAGAACGGCGATCCGGGCGGGCAGCGTCCGCGTAACGAAGGCGTTCGCGCTACAAAGGGGACTACAACCGCAAGGGCGAAGGTGGAGCGACTGAGATCAGGGTTCTTGAACAAGGAGGGTGTCACGTTGACACGACCGAGCCGAGCCGAGGCGGAAGCCGCATTTCGAACGATCATCCGCTGGGCCGGCGACGACCCCGAACGAGATGGACTGCATGAAACGCCGTCGCGGGTGGCGCGTGCCTTCGAGGAATGGTTCAAAGGCTATGCCGACGACCCCGAGGCGATCCTGAAGAAGACCTTCGAGGAGATCGAAGGCTACGACGAGATGATCGTTCTGCGCGGCATCCGGTTCGAAAGCTATTGCGAGCACCACATGGCGCCGATCATCGGCAAGGCCTGGGTCGGCTACATTCCGAACGGTCGCGTCGTCGGCATTTCGAAGCTCGCGCGCGTCGTCGAGATCTACGCGAAACGGCTGCAGATCCAGGAGAAGATGACCGCGCAAATCGCCAACACGATCCAGCAGGTGCTGCAGCCGCAGGGCGTCGGCGTGGTGCTCAAGGCCGAGCATCACTGCATGACGACGCGCGGCGTTCACAAGCACGGCACGGACATGGTGACAAGCCGGATGCTCGGCGCATTCCGCGACAATGCCAGCACGCGGCAGGAGTTCCTGTCGATGGTGGAGTGAGGGCGGGCGACCGCAGGTTGTGACGACGAAGCTCTCCTTGCCCAAGCTTGGAGGGCTTCTCCATTTCAGCCCTCGAAGTTGGAGGACCCGCCGCCGTCGTCTGCCGGATAGTCCACTTTCACGAGATAGAGGCCGGCCGAGGGAGCAACGGGACCACAGGCACTGCGTTCGCGGGCTGCGAGGGCGGACGCGAGATCGTCGCGGGTCCACTTGCCTTCGCCGACGAGTTTGAGCGAGCCGACCATCGAACGCACCTGATTGTGCAGGAACGAGCGTGCGGAGGCCTCGATGATGATCTCGTTTCCGTCGCGGCAGACACCGAGACGGTCGAGCGTGCGAATGGGCGATGCTGCCTGGCAGGCCTGCGCACGAAATGTCGTGAAGTCGTGGCGGCCGACCAGATTGCTCGCGGCGTCATTCATGGCATCCGCGTCGAGGGGCAGCGTGAGCCACCACACGCGGTCGCGGTCGAGCACCGGAGGCGCGCGGCGATCGAGGATCCGATAGCGGTAGTGACGCGCGGTCGCGGAGAAGCGGGCGTCGAAATGATCGTCGGCGGCTTCGCAATCGATGACGACGGCGGGGGCCGGCCGCAGATGAAAGTTCAACGCGTCGCGGATGCGCCCCGGCGGCCAGGGCTGGCCGGTCTTGTCAGGCGCGAGATCGAAATGCCCGACTTGTCCGAGGGCATGAACGCCGGCGTCGGTGCGGCCCGCGCCTTTGACGCGCACTCTCTGGCCGGAGAAGCGGAAGATTGCCTCCTCCAGCGCACCCTGCACCGAAAGGCCCGCGGGCTGCGCCTGCCAGCCGACGAATGGCGTCCCGTCGTATTCGATTGTGATGCGATAGCGGGGCATGGGTTCGGAGGATGTGGCCGCTCATGGATTTGGAGAGGCCACACCCCTACTTGCGATCGGCCGTACGCTCAAGCGTGCAGGCGAGTTGCATCGCAGATTGCAAGGTCATTGATGACCGCCCTTGCCGCCGCCGCGATGATGGCCGCCGCGCGCGGGGGCGCCGTAGCCGCCGACACGGCCGGAGCGCTGACCGTGAAAGCCCTTGCCGTAACCGCCGTAGAAGCCGCCAACGCCATATCCGCCGCCGCCGTAGGAGACCGGCGCACCCTCGTTGTAATTGTAGTTCGTGCGCTGCTCATTCACGCGGACGTCGGAGTAGCTGAGGTTGAGCGGGGTCGCCCCGCCGGGATTGACGACGACGTGACGGACGGGCGGCAACGGACGAAACACCCGGACGCCCTGTTCGATGGAAACGGTTGCGCCGTAAAAGCCATGCGGCTCGATTCGCGTGGTGTAGGCCTCTCCGGCAATGGCGGGGAGAGCGGAGAGGACGGCCGCAGTGGCAGCGGCGAGCAGCGGAAGGACGCGAGACATGGTGGGCTCCTCGGACGGCGCGAAGTCATTCGGGCGCGCGAAGCCGGAAGGCGGCGCGAACCCGTTCGTCCCATAATAGGTCAGCCGCGGCGACGTGGTTCAGCCTTTCGCAACCATGCTTAATCGGTCCGAAGGACGACCGCGATTGCGAATTTGCGCTGCAACTCGGGCGTCGTCGTGGGCCGTCAAGCGATGCGCGTTCCGGGCGGCAGGGGGAAGCCGCGCAGGAACTCCTTGACGGTCATCGGCTTCTTGCCGGCGCGCTGCACCTCGAGAATGCCAATGGCGCTGCTGCCACAACTGACGGTCAATTGGTCGTCGAGTACGGTGCCCGGGGCCTCGACGGGGGTGACGTCATGGGCGAGCGTCGATGCGAGGACTTTAATGCGTTCGCGCTTTCCTTCCGGGCCGGCTTCGAACCACGCGCCGGGATGGGGCGACAGACCACGAATGCGATTGTGGACGTCTCGGGCCGGACGGTCGAAATCGATGCGAGCTTCGTCCTTGCTGATCTTTGCCGCGTAGGTCACGCCCGCGGCCGGCTGCGGCGTTTCGGTGAGTATTCCGCGTTCGAGTGCCGCGAGTGCGCGCACGATGAGGTCGCCACCGAGCCGAGACAGCCGGTCGTGCAGCTCGCCGGCCGTGGTATCGGCTCCGATCGGTACGTTCTCGGCGAGGCAGACGGGACCTGTATCGAGGCCTTCTTCCATGCGCATGATCATCATGGCGGTCGTCGCGTCTCCGGCCATGATCGCACGTTGGATCGGCGCCGCACCCCGCCAGCGCGGCAGAGCGGAGGCGTGCAGATTGAGGCAGCCCAGACGCGGCGCGTCCAGCACCGCCTTTGGCAATAGCAGGCCATAGGCGGCGACAACGGCAACGTCGGCAGCGTGCGCGGCGAATGTCCGCTGTTCGGCCTCACCCTTGAGGGTCTGGGGCGTCAGAACGGGGACACCGGCCGCTTCGGCGAAGCGATGCACGGGTGACTTTCGCGGCTCCATACCCCGGCCAGCGGGTCGAGGCGGTTGCGCATATACGGCGGTCACCTGATGTCCGGCCGCCATGATCTCCGACAGCGCCGGCACCGAGAACTCAGGCGTACCCATGAACACGACGCGCAATGTCATCACGGGCCTTTTCGGGTGCGAAGCCTGCGATCAGCCGCGGGCGATCTTCTTGAACTTGCGGACGACGATGTCGCGCCGGAGCCGCGAGAGGAAGTCGATGATCAGCTTTCCGTCGAGGTGATCCATCTCATGCTGCACGGCGGTCGCGAGCAATCCGTCCGCCGATACTTCGTGAATCTTGCCGTCGCGGCCGGTGTAGCGGAAGGCGAGGGTCGCCGGCCGCTCGATTTCGACGTGAACCTCGGGGATCGACAGGCAGCCCTCTTCGTAGCTGCGCGTTTCGGAACCAAGTTTGACGATCTCGGGATTGATGATCGTGAGCGGCTGCGGCGTGGCGTCCTTGTCCGCGACGTCTAGAACCAGCAGGCGCCGCGGCACGCCGACCTGGATCGCGGCGAGGCCAATTCCGGGGGCCGCGTACATCGTTTCGAGCATGTCGTCGGCCAGTTTCAAAAGGGCTGCGTCGATCCGCTCGACAGGTTTCGAAACTTGCCGAAGCACCGGATCGGGGAGGGTGACGATTGGAAGTTTTGCCATGTCGCAGCCATGTCGCCAAAAGTGAAACTGGGGGCACGACGAGTCCATCGTGCGGGAAGCCATTGACCAATTCAGAATGCGCCGCCAGGGTCTAGGCTATGATCACACCTTTCCGCAAGACGTCGAAATCCCGCAGTGTCCGGACGTGTACGGCTTGGACGGTATTGGTCCTGGCCTTGATATACGCCCAACTACCGATGCGTGCGCAGGCCGCCGAGGCGGCAAAACCTGCAACGAAGGCAGCCAGCAACCAAACTCCCGCACAAATTCTAGGCGGGGTGAGAAGCTGGGCCTATCAGCTTCAACATGCCGATCCCCAGGCAATCGCTCGCACACCCTATGATCTGGTGGTGATCGACTATACGCGCAATGGCGACCCGGACTTGCCGTTGAAGCCGGCTGACGTCCAACGCATGAAGAAAAAGCCGGACGGCGGGCGGCGGCTCGTTCTTGCTTACGTCAGCATCGGCGAGGCAGAGGACTACCGGTTTTACTGGAACGACGAGTGGGTGGAGACGGCCACCCCTGACAAGCCGGTCGCGGCGACGGCGACACCGGTGCCGGCACCCGGTGGAGCGGACGCGCAAAACCCGTCATTCGCGCCGTCTTCGGCTGGAGTAGCCAAGCCTGATCGCTGGTTGTCACCCAAGGCACCGGCGTGGCTCGGCGATGAAAGCGAGACGTGGTCCGGCAACTTCGCGGTCAAATACTGGGACAAGGACTGGCAGGATCTGATCTTCGGCAAACCAGACTCGTTCGTCGAACGCGTGCTGGCGCTGGGTTTCGACGGCATCTATCTCGATCGTGTCGATGCGTACTACGAGCACATCGATGAACACCCGAGCGCCGCCGAAGACATGGTCGAGTTTGTCGTTCGGCTGGCGGCAGCGGCACGCACCGCGAAGCCGGGTGCTCTCGTTGTGCCCCAGAACGGCGAGGAACTGCTGACGCGACCCGCTTACGTTGCGGCCATCGATGCGATCGCCAAAGAGGACCTGCTGTTTGGCAGCCCGACCGAAGGGCAACCGAACTCGCAGGCGCAAATTGCGAACAGCCTCGGCTGGCTTTCGCACGCGACGGTGGCCGGGCGTCCGGTCATGGTCATCGAGTACATTGATCAGCCGCCGCAGGTCGAAGCCGCACAGGCGGATCTCAAGCAGCGCGGCTTCATCTCGTATTTTGGTCCGCGCGCGCTGGACAAATTGATGGCGCCGGTTGCCGTCAAAGCCGGCAGCGGCACGTCACCGGAGGCCAGTTCGCCGCGTCCCGCTCAAGCAAAACGATAGGATATGCTGCGGCCGGCCGAAGCGGCCGTCAGTCGTCGCTCAAATCGATATCGGCGACCGAGCCCCGCCGGGCGACAAGTCGCATATCGTCGGCGCCGTCAAGGCTGCAAGCCGAAAGCGAAATGCCTCCGCCGGATGATCCGCCGCTGTCGTCGCCGCTGGCGCCAGGTCCGACGATCAGCGCGAACTTCGTTGCGGCCTTCGGGCTGTGTCTGATGCTCAGGCGTCCGCCGTCGCACTCGACGTCACAAATTGACAAGCCATCGTTAAAGCCACTGCACCATGCGACCGGCCCGCGATGCATCCTGCCGCCGCTGACAACCGTGACTTGTGCGCGGAACAATCGGCGTTCGGTGGCGACGCCGAGGCCCCCCGACGGATCGAGGGCGCGGTCGAGCGGGGTCCGGCCGGGAAGCAGGACGACCAGCAGGTCGGTGACGGCGCGGCGAGGAGAACGTGTCTGACGCGGGTCGGAAATTTCAACTTCGATGCTGTCGAGATCCGCGCGCTGGGACGGCTGCAATTCGATCGAGGCCGGCGGCGGCGAGCGGCGCCTCTCGGTAGACGTCGCGGCCGACGCGGACGATAGCAGCATCACGATGACCGCAGCCGCTCGGGCCGCGATGCCGGTGCCGACGTGACGTGCAGCGCGACGAATCATGAGGCAAGAGTATCGCGATAAATCGCCTCGTGCGAGCGGGCGAGGCCCAAGCCGGCGCTTCTCAACCCTGTGCGCGGGCGCGAGACGAGCGGGCGCGCATGGCATGTCGCCCGATGACCGACAGGATTTTGACGCCGGCCTTGATCGAACCGGAGACGGTGCCAGAAACCTTGGAAACGCCGATCCGGCGCCGGTAGCGGACAGGCACTTCATGCGACCTGAGACCGAGTTCCGCCGCCTTCACCTGCATTTCGACGGTCCAGCCATAATTGCGGTCGGCCATTGCGAGTGTGTCGAGTGCCCTGCGGTTGATAGCGCGAAACGGCCCGAGATCGGTGTAACGCGCGCCCCAGATCATCCGGATCAGCGATGTCGCGAGCCAATTGCCGAAGTGCTGCTGTGGCGTGAGTGACCCTGCCTCACGCTGGCCGAGCACGCGCGAACCAAGGACCATTTCGGCCGTGCCGGACGTGATCGGCGCGACGAGATCGGCCATGTCCTCGGGGTAGTCGGAATAGTCGCCGTCCAGGAAGACGATGATGTCGATGTCGCGAAGTTGCTCGAGCCCCGCGAGACAGGCGGCGCCATAGCCGGGTTCCGGCTCGGCCACGACAATCGCACCGGCATGCCGGGCGACGTCGGCGGTGCGGTCGTGCGAACCATTGTCGGCGACGACGATGCGATCGACCCAGGCCGGGATGTCCGCGATCACTCGGCCGATCGCCTCCTCCTCGTTCAACGCAGGGATGACGACGCCGATAGTCTTTCCGTCTCGCATTTGTCCTCGCGGGCTGATCGGTCGGCTTGGTGTACGCGGGAACGGCGCCTGCCGTGAAGCCCTGACCGCAGAGCTCGGAGAGAACATACACACCGGCTCGCGGCTGGATCGCGACGACGGCACGGCCGAGCGGCCGGACGGGGAATGAATGTTCGTGTCCGCACGGACGGAAAAGTTGCGCATTCCAGTGCCTTGCACTAGCTCTCTCGCATCAACTTAATTTTATCGGATGGACGTCGTGCCGGCACCGTTGATCTTGGGCTGGGAGGAGTGGGTCGCGCTGCCCGACCTCGGCTTGCCTGCGGTGAAGGCCAAGGTCGATACCGGCGCGCGGACGTCGGCGCTCCATGCCAGCGACATCGAGCTTTTCGGCCCCGCGGTGGCGCCCAAGGTCCGGTTCGTCGTACATCCGCACCCGGCCCGAGCGAGCCTTGCGGTCTCGTGCTCAGCCCCGGTCATCGGACGTCGCGACGTGACGAGTTCGAATGGTGACAGCGAGAGCCGCTATGTCATTTCGACAACGATCCGCATCGGCGCACACAGTTGGCCGATCGAAGTAACGCTGACGAACCGTGTGACCATGTCGTACCGGATGCTTCTGGGACGGCAGGCAATCCGATCCGATATGATCGTGGAGCCCGGGACATCCTTTCGCCAGCCGAAGCTCAGTTATCGGACCTATCGCAGCCTTCCGCGGCCCGAGCTCGCGATCCGGCCATTGCGCATCGCGGTCGTGACAAAGCGTCCCGACGCCGTTTCCAGCCGGCGTCTTGCAGAGGTGGCGGCGGCACGTGGTCATACTCTCGAATTCATCGACCCGGCATCTTTGACGCTGACGTTCCACAACGCGATTCCGGGTCTGATGCGCGCGGCCGAGCCATTCGGC
The DNA here is from genome assembly GCA_022843145.1 of Hyphomicrobium sp. GTDB lineage: Bacteria > Pseudomonadota > Alphaproteobacteria > Rhizobiales > Hyphomicrobiaceae > JAKAML01. Next base: position 31,613 of record JALHOF010000007.1, on the reverse strand, counting down.
CCGTTCGACGCGGTCATTCCTCGCATTGGCGGCGCCAACCCGCATGGTCCGGCGGTGGTCAGGCAGCTTGAAATGATCGGCGCGTTCGCGCTCAATCCCGCCGAGGCGCTCGAACGGATGCGATCGGAGGTCACGGTGATGCAGGCGCTGCTCCGCGCCGGCGTGTTGTCTCCGACAGCGAGCTTGGCATTCGGTGGTGAGCGGCCGCCGATGGACGCATCTTCGCCAGAACGCGTGCTGCGGTTGCTGCTCGTCGATCACAAGGTGGTCGCGGCGGTGGAATTGAAGCGCGGGCGGCTTGTCGCAATCGACGGACGGCCACCGGTCGACATGCGATCGATCGCACGGCGCGCGACACGGGCGCTGCGGCTCGGGCTAGCGACGGTCGATATCGCGGCTGCCGAGGGAAAACACGGTGTGGTCGCGGTGGCGACAGCGCCGCTCTTGTCGCCTATCGAGAAAGCCGCAGGCATCGATGTGGTGACGCCGATCATCGCGGCCGTCGAGGCCCATGCCCGATAGAGATCCGCTCGGAGGCGCTAGCTTCAGAGAATACCGAGTGCGTCCAACAGTGTGCGATTGACGTCTCTGACGTCGAAACGGCGCTCGGCCTTGCGCCTGCTCGCTCGAGATTGAGAGGGAATCAGGTCTGGGCGTTTCAGGACGCTCTCGATCGCCAGCGTGAGGGCGCCGGCGTCGCGTGGCGGGACCAGGCAGCCGTTGACGCGCTCGTCGATCGCCTCCCGGCAGCCGGGTGTGTTCGTCGTGATGACGGGCCGGCCTGCCGCCAGCGCCTCGAGCACCGTGCGCGGCATCCCCTCGGCGCGCGACGGACAGACGTAGACGTGGCAGGCTGCGAGCAGCGGGCGAACGTCGTCGACGGGGTCGAGGATTTCGAGGTCGCCGGCGTAGGGCGCGAGGTCGTCGCGCGAAATGGCGTCGGCGGCTAAGGATGGCGTTGCGACGAGTTGGAATCGGGCGCGGCGACCATGCGCTCGAATCTGACGTGCGGCATCTGCGAAATCGAGAACGCCGTGGCGTGTGTCGAGTGGTGCAATCATCAGAAAGACGAGCCCACCTTCAATCGGAGGGAGCGGTGCGACCGTATGATGAGAGACATCGACGCCGGCGCCCGGCACGACCGTCCACGTGGCCGAATTCTTGGGGCCGGCGAGTGCACGCGCCTGATGCGCAAGGTGCGGATTGTGCGCGATGGCCGCGTCAATCGATGAGAGGGCTTGTACCAGGTGTCGCGTGGGCACCGGCTTGCCGTCGGCGGCAATGCTTTCGAGCGGACCGTTGATGAGAGCCACGCGTCGCGGCACACGTGCCCGCTTCGCCGCCAGCAGCGCTTCGATCATCATCGGCAGGCCGAAGCCAAGCAGTGCGTCGGGTTTCCAGTCCGCAAGAAGTTCCGCGAGCGATTTCCGCCGCTGCCAGTCGTCGAGCAGCCGGATGCGGCCGGGCGGCGGATCGAAGGCGACGGTCTCCGCGCCCATCAAGTTGAGCGCGCGCCGCCGGTCGGCATCGAAGGACGGCGCGATACAGAGCACGGTCTTGCGGCGCGCCACCAGTTCGCGGATGAGGCTGTCGCGGTTCCGCAGCAGGGCCAGATCGGACGGGCCGGCGATGGCCACGCGGTCGACGGCTGCGGGTTCGGCGCGGCCAGTGGTCATTGTGAGGCCGTCATCTGCATGATGTTCCGCGGTCGTCTGTTGCAGCCGGGCGCCGGGCCGAGCAGAAAAACGACGCCAAACAGACGAAAGGGAATCGCGCTCCGGACGAATGTGAATAGGCGCAGGGCGCGTTCGCGTCAACGCGGTCCGGCATCTCCGCCGCCGGGGGCTGCAGGCAGGCCGCGCTGGGCGGCGATGCGGTCGACGAGCCAGAACGACAATCCAGCGGCCACAATGCCGAACAGCACACCGCCGATCATGTTGCCGGCGAGCACCCCCTTGGCGCCGGCCATCGTGGCGCCCGCGTCGACGAACGGCACCGTGCCGACGGTGGCGCGCAACCAGTTCAGCACGGTCGAGTAGTGCGCGTAGCCGAGGGTGTTGAATACCGCGTTGGCAATGAACAGCGCGCCCATGAATACGAACAACGGCGCGAGCGTGCGGCAGAACAGGATGACGAGTTCCGCCGCTTCACCCGTAGCGCGGAACGTGGATGCCAAGGGTTCGGCGAAGATTGCGAGAAGCGCCCAGGCAAGCAATGTGAACACGGCCGTAACCGCGAGTGACTGCCGGATTGCTTCCCGCACCCGGTCGTAGCGGCGGGCGCCGTGATTCTGCCCGATGATCGGACCGATGGTGCCGGAAAGGGCGTAGATCGCGCCGAACGCGACCGGCATGATGCGGCCGATGATCGCCCAGGCGGCGACGGCGGCGTCTCCGCTCGGCGCGATGGCGGCGGTGACATAGGCGTTGGCGGCCGGCGTGGCGATGTTGGTGAGAATGGCCGGGGCCGCGATGGCGAGCATGGCGCGCACGTCGCCCAGGAACGGACGCAGGCGCGGGCGGCCCATCAGATCGTGCACCTTCATGACGCCGTAAAGCCCGACGGCGAGTGCGGCGACGCGCGCGACCGTCGATGCAATGGCGGCTCCGCGAATGCCGAGGTCCAATCCAAAAATGAGGATCGGATCGAGGATGACGTTGACCACGGCGATGATCAACGTGACGTTCATCGCGCGGCGGGCATCGCCGACCGAACGCAACACGGCCGCCGACGTCATGGCCACGGCGAGCAAGGGCAGCGAAGGCAGCAGGATGTCGAGATAGTCGCCGGCGAGGTCGTGGGTGCGTCCCGCAGCGCCGAGCTTGGTCAGCATCCACGATGAGGCCGCCCAAACTCCGATGCCGAGCACGAGCGAGACGGCGAATGTGGCAAGGTGGACGTTGACCGACAGCCGGCGTGCACGCATCCGATAGCCGGCGCCGATCGCGGGCGACACGAGAGACGTGGCGGCGATCGACAGGCCGATGCCGATCGAAATCGTGAAAAACAGGATCGAACTCGCGTAGCCAATGGCCGCAATGACGGCTTCGTCATTCAGGCGGCTGAGAAACCACATGTTGGCGAGGTCGCCGATGAAGATCGCCATGAGACCGACCGCGCCGGCGCCCGTCATCACCAGGATGTGGCGCAGGATCGAGCCGCTAACGAACTTCGGCGGCTCACCGCCGCGTCCGCGGGTGCGCGTGCTGGTCGTATCAGGCGGGACGTCGACGGGGGCAGCCAATTTCGGCTCACTTTCAGAGTGCGGCGTCTCAGTCGAGGCGTCCCGGTGTGGCATTGCGCGAAGAAATGTCGCGCCTTTTCAGCGAGTGCGTCACACGCGTCGGCGCGATCGTATGGCGGCCGCTAGCGTCCCTTCGTCGAGATAGTCGAGTTCGCCGCCGACGGGGACGCCTTGAGCCAGCCGCGAAACGGCGACGCCGGTTGCGGCCAGTTGCTCGGTCACGTAGTGCGCCGTCGACTGGCCTTCAACCGTCGTGTTCAGCGCCAGCAGAACTTCCTTGACCGGCTCTGCCCCCGCACGCTCGATGAGTTTTGCGATATTGAGCTTGTCGGGACCGATGCCGTCGAGCGGCGACAGGTGGCCACCGAGCACATGGTAGAGAGAGGACACGACTCCGGCGCGCTCGAGCGCCCAGAGGTCGCCCACTTCCTCGACGACAACGATCAAACTCGGATCGCGCCTCGGGTCCTGGCACAGCGTGCACGGGGCCACGGTGTCGAGATTGCCGCATGACGGGCATTCGACGATGCGGGCCGCCGCGGTGGCCAATGCTTGCGACAACGGTTCGAGCAGATCGTGGCGCCGCTTCAGGAGCGCGAGGGTCGCTTTGCGCGCCGAACGCGGCCCAAGTCCCGGCAGCCGTGCTAGCAATTGCACGAGCCGTTCGATCTCTGGGCCTGCGACTTTCTTCGACGACATGGTGCAATCCGGATCTACGAAGTTGCGGCGGCGCGGTGGGCTCCATCTTGCCCGCTCCGGCGCAAGCGCCGACTGGTTTCTTTCTGACCGCTCCGGCGCAAGCGCCGACGCGACTGGCCTTTAGGTGGCCGCTCCGGCGCAAGCGCCGACGTGACTGGCCTTTAGGTGACCGCTCCGGCGCAAGCGCCGACGCGGGCGCGCCACTAAAAGAGCTTCATACCCGGTGGCATCGGCAGTCCGCCCGTCACTTCGGCCATCTTCTGCTGCATGGTCGCTTCGACCTTGCGCTTGGCGTCATTGCAGGCGGCCAGGATCAAATCCTCCAGGATCTCGGCTTCGTCCGGCTTCATCAAAGACGGATCGATGTGGACACGGCGCATGTCGCCCTTGCCGGTCATCATCACCGACACGACACCACCACCGGCCGCACCCTCGACTTCCAATGCTTCGAGCTCCTCCTGGACCTTCTGCATTCGGGTCTGCATCTCACGCACTTTGCCCATCATGCCCATCAGGTCTTTCATGCAGTGTCCTTTCTCTGGATGCGCTGCGCGTCCGCGTGCCGTGCGGGATGGCGCGTTCGATTCAGGTGATGACTAGCCGTGCAAGCCGGATCAGGCTAGCCCGTTCCGGTTTCGTCCTTGCGAACGTCGAGCGGTTTTGCCGCGCTCAGGTCCAAGGGCTTGACCGACGAAATTCTGGCATCGGGAAACTGCTCGAGAACGGCGGCGACGGCGGGGTGACGTTTCAGTTCCTCTAGCTCGGCCGCCTCGTTCCGGCGCCGGACCTCGCCTATGGGCGGTTCGCCGCGCTGTCGCGACAGCATCACCATCCATTTGCGTCCGGTCCAGGCGTTGAGCTTCTCGCGAAGATCGTTGGCGATCTCGGCGGGCGCGCCGGGCAGCAGGAACAGATCGATCGAGCCCGAATCGGCGTCGAGCTTGACGAGACTGACGTGTTCTTCGAGATGCACCGTGAGTTTGGCATCCCGTCGCTGACGTGCGAGTGCCACGACTTCGGCGAACGAGCGCACCTGCGGATAGACGAAGGCGGCTGGCGTTTCATCCGGATCGTCGAGCCCTAGGTCATCGCCGTCGTTGTCGACAGGCATGATGAAGTCCGTTGGTCCTTCGACGGCGGCCGTAACGTCATCGTCGATTGTCGTCTCGCCGGAAGCCGAAGACACGGGTGAGGCATCCACAGCCTCATTCATCGGGCCGCGTGTCTCGGTTGTGCGGTTTGCTTGCGGCCGGCCACGGTTGGCGGAGATCGTCGCGCCGCCGAGCGACTTGATGACCTCGTCGGGTGATGGAAGATCGGCGGTGTAGGCAAGGCGGATCAGCGCCATCTCGGCAGCGGCGAGCTGATCGTGCGCGCGGCCGGCCTCTTCGATGCCTTTCAACAGCATTTGCCATGCGCGCGAGAGCAGCGGCATCGAAAGTTGGCCGGCAAGGGCGCCGACACGGCGCCGCTCCTCGGCCGAAAGCACATCCTCCGCGCCATCGCCACCGGTCGCCTTGACGCGGGAAATCGAATGCACCGCCTCGGCCAGATCGGTCAGCGCTTGCACCGGCTCGGCACCATCATGGTGGAGTGCCGCGAACGACAGCAGCGCGGACTTTGCGTCGCCGCGCATGAGGTGATCCAGCAAGTCGAAGATGCGGCCGCGGTCGGCTAATCCGAGCATCTGGCGGACGGCCGGCGCGGTGACGTGTCCGGACGTCGTACCGGAGGCATCGGTCGAGCATGAGGCGATCGCCTGATCGAGGATCGACAAACCGTCGCGCACGCTGCCGCCCGCCGCGCGTGCGATCAGGGCCAGCGCGTCGTCGTCGGCCTCGGCACCTTCATTCGTCGCGATGCGGCGGAAGTGTTGCACGAGTTCAGGCACATCGACGCGCCGGAGATCGAACCGCTGGCAGCGCGACAGGACAGTGACGGGAACTTTGCGGATCTCGGTCGTGGCGAAAATGAACTTCACATGCTCGGGCGGCTCTTCGAGCGTCTTCAGGAGCGCGTTGAACGCGCCCTTGGACAGCATGTGAACCTCGTCGATGATGAAGACTTTGTGCCGCGCGAGAATTGGTTTGTAGCGTGCGCTCTCGATGATCTCGCGGATGTTGTCGATGCCGGTGTTCGAAGCGGCGTCCATCTCGATCACGTCGGGATGCCGGCTCTCCATGATCTCGATGCAGTGACGGCCGGGAATGGCGATGTCGATGGTCGGCCGGTCGATCGAATCTCGCTCATAGTTGAGCGCGCGCGCCAGAATGCGCGCCGTGGTCGTCTTGCCGATGCCGCGCACGCCGGTCAGCATGAAGCCTTGCGCGATGCGGCCCTGCTCGAAGGCGTTGGTGAGCGTCTGCACCATCGCCGACTGGCCGATCAGATCGTCGAACGTCTGGGGGCGGTACTTGCGCGCGAGCACGACATATGGCCGCCCTGCGGGCCGTCCTGGCGCCACTGCGGATGTGACGGCGGGCGTCGCCGGCGGATCGGATTTCTTCCGTGTCATGGGCCGCGACTATACCTACCGGGATTGGAGACCGCCACGGCCCATTCGTCAATTTGCGGTGGCGAATGCGGGAGCCGGCGTGAGCCGACAATGCCGGCCCGCGACGGGCACAACATCATGCGGCAGGTTTGGGACGGTCATTTGAGCTGGCGGACGACCCGCGTCCTGATCGTTAGGGCTGCTTCGTTCCCGACCTGACCCGGTTGGCGAGGGACTCGTCCGCCGCCAGCCCGCGCGGAATATGGCCGCTCGAGCGCGCCGGTGCAAGCCTGACTATTCAGCCCGCGCCAGAGACGTTCGGTGAATGGCAAAAAGCGCCTGCAGAAGTGGGGGTTGCGCCTCGGGGTTCCAGCGATTCGCGCGAACAGTTGAGAAGAGGCCATTGGGTCTTCTGCCGGATATCTGGCGCGACTCGCAACACACTCGATCGCCTCACCAAGTGGCGGCCGCTGCTCTGTGGAGCCCTGCAAGAGGTTTAGGATCAGCGGCGCGAACTTTGTGATCGCACGGTCGATGGGCGCACTCGGTGTTGCGTTGCCTCACTGGTCGGCTATGTGCTTTTGTCCAGATGAGGGAGGATCTCCGATGAAGCCCACGCTCGGCGCCTCGACCCTGCTCGACCGGCTTTCGCACAAGCGCTGCGATCCGGACTTCCTTGCATCATTACAGCTCGCGGCCGAAGCGCGATTCGTCGTGCTGATCGGCCTCAAGCCGGTGATCGTTTCGAACGAAGCCCGGAACGAGGCCGCGATCCGCTGGTTCACTCCGGCCGATCTGCGGCGGCTCGAACTGTCGGACCAGGACGTCCTGTTTCTCGGCGTCGACCGCCAAAGTGGCGCTGGACATTTCGCGTTGTCGCTGACCGAGCATCGCGCCAGCCTCGTGCGCGGCGCCACTGAACATTTGCGGCCACTCGTCGACCTTCGTACCATCGCCACGCAGGGGATCATGAGCGAATCCGAAGTCGCGCTCATCGGCAAGGCCAAATCCCTCGCGGCCTGGCACGACACAGCGCGATGCTGCGGCCATTGCGGGGGTGTAACCACCGTCAAGGATGGCGGCTGGAAGCGGAAATGCTGGGCGTGCGGACATCAGTTCTTTCCGCGCATCGATCCGGTCGTCATCATGCTGGTCTCGGACGGCGAACGCTGTGTGTTGGCGCACGAACCACATTTTCCCGAAGGGATGTTTTCGACAATCGCCGGGTTCATCGAGCCCGGTGAAGACGTGGACCACGCGGTCAGGCGGGAGGCATTCGAAGAGCTCGGAGTCGACGTCGGTGAGGTGAGGTATCTGACCACTCAGCCGTGGCCGTTTCCCCATTCGCTAATGATCGGTTGCGTCGCGTTCACGCAAAGCGGACCGTTGAAGACAGATCCGGCCGAGATTGCCGAAGCGCGTTGGTTCGACCGGGACGATTGCCGGACCTTGCTCGCGGGCGCCCATCCCGAAGGCTTGTGGGTCCCGGGACGACAAGCCATTGCACATTCCTTGATCAAGGCCTTCGTTGGAGGCGGTGCACTGCTGAAAATCTGATCGGATCGCCGGAACTTTTTCGGCGAGCCGAGGGTTGCAGACCAGCATCAAAGCGTCCACATGACTTCAGACGTCGAGATGCCCTGTTAGACGTGCCACGGCACCGGCTCTCATGGCGAAGATCGAAATTTCGGAGCGCACCGATGCCCATCTCGTTCACCGTCAACGGCGCCAAGCGGACCGTCGACGTCGATCCAGAAACCCCGCTGCTATGGGTTTTGCGGGATGATCTCAAGCTGACCGGAACAAAGTTTGGATGCGGCGCGGCCCTGTGTGGCGCCTGCAATGTCCATCTCGATGGCGAAGCTGTCCGATCATGTCAGATCCAACTGCAAGACGCGGCGGGCAGGGATGTGACGACCATCGAAGGCGTCACCGGCAATGTTGCCAAGGCAGTCCAAGACGCATGGATCAAGCTGGACGTGGTTCAGTGTGGCTACTGCCAGACGGGTCAGGTGATGGCCGCCATCGGCCTCCTGACGCAAATCGCCAAGCCGTCCGACGACGACATCGACAAGGCCATGGATGGCAATCTGTGCCGCTGCAATACCTACCATCGCATTCGCCTGGCCATCCACGAAGCAGCCAAAACTCTCCCCGGCTGATCGATTTCAATAACGGACGGTCGATCCAGATCGTCAGGCATTCGCGCCGACACACCCAGCGACAAGGGCCTTGCACATGAAACGTCCGACGCGCTGGAACGTCCTGATCACAACCGCCGCGGTGGTCATGATCGGACTTGTATTGGGTGGATCTTTTGGCGGATGGGGTGATCGCCAGAGTGCGATCGTGCCCTTTGCGTCTCCTGCGGAGGCGGCGTCCGGTTCGCCGGAGTTGTTCGCGCCTGTCGCCGAAGTTTTGCGACACCCGCGCTGTATGAATTGTCATCCGCGCGGAGATCGTCCGCGGCAGACCGATCAGCGTCATCTCCATCTGCAGAATGTCGTGCGCGGTATCGACGGCATGGGCTTCGTCAATGCACGCTGCAACGCCTGCCATCGCGACGAGAACAATTCGTTTACGGGCGTCCCCGGAGCCCCCAATTGGCACTTGGCACCGCTCTCCATGGGGTGGGAAGGTTTGGACGATGCCGCGCTCTGCACCACACTGAAGGACGAAAAAGCCAACGGCGGCAAATCGATCGCCGCGCTGGTGGAGCACATGGAAAAGGACGCGCTCGTGCTGTGGGGTTGGGCGCCGGGCGGCGATCTGAAACCAGTGTCGACACCGCATCCCGAGTTCATGACGAAACTCAAGGCCTGGGCCGGAGCGGGCGCGCCTTGTCCGCAGTCGAAATAGCTTTCGCGTGCCAGCTCAATCTTGGTGCGCATGAAGAATACCGCAGGCGCAGCCGCGACTACGAACGCATGAGGTCCGCATGAACCGTTTCGACATGACGCGCATTTTCGCCCTCGATACCGAAGGCGACGAGGCCGGACGCACGGCTCTTCTGGCGCCATCGCGGCGAGGGTTCATCAAGCTTGCCGCCGGTGCTGGATCGGGCCTCGTGCTGGGACTGGCTCCGCTGCCGCGCTCCATCGGCGGAGGTGAGGCGGCAGCCGGCAAGGAGGCTGCGGCGGGGTCTCTCGCGCCGAACCCGTTCCTCATCGTCGCGCCCGACAATACCGTCACCGTAATCATCAAACATCTCGACAAGGGACAAGGTGCTGCGACCGGCTTGGCTTCGCTCGTCGCCGAGGAACTCGATGCCGAGTGGGCGAGCATCAAAACCGAGTTCGCCCCCGCCGACTCTGCTCGTTACAAGAATCTCGAGTTCGGCGTGCAAGGCGTTGGCGGCTCCAACGGCATGTCGAATTCCTTCGAACAGTATCGCCAGGCCGGCGCAACCGCGCGCGCGATGCTCGTCGCCGCAGCCGCCAAAGCCTGGAGCGTTCCGCCGGGAGAAATCACCGTTAAAGCGGGCAAGCTCGCCCACGCTTCGGGCAAGGCCGGATCGTTCGGTGAATTTGCGGCGCGGGCTTCGGCTGAGGCCGTGCCGGGCACGGTCAAACTCAAAGACCCGAAGGATTTCGTGTTGATCGGAAAGTCGACGCCGCGCGTCGATAGCCGCGCGAAGACGATGGGCACGGCACTCTTCACGATCGACCAGATGATGGACGGCATGCTTGTGGCGGTCATTGCGCGGCCCCCGATGTTCGGCGCGACCGTCAAAAGTTTCGATGACAGCCTGGCGATGAAAGTGCCTGGCGTCGTCAAGGTGCTCGCGGTTCCGCAGGGTGTCGCGGTGCTTGCGAAATCGACGTGGCCGGCGCTCAAGGGTCGCGATGCGTTGAAAGTGGTCTGGGACGACAGCAAGGCCGAGAAGCGCGGCACCGCCGAGATCGTCGCGGAATACAAGGCGATGCTCGACAAGCCAGGCTTGGAGGTGCGCAAGGATGGCGATGCCGAGGCTGCGCTGAAGTCGGCTGTGAAGGTCATTGCCGTCGATTTCGAGTTTCCCTATCTCGCTCACGCGCCCATGGAGCCGATGAATGCCGTCGTCCGCTTCGATGGCGCGAAGGTCGAGATCTGGACCGGGTCTCAGCTGCAGACGATCGATCAGAGCGTTGCGGCGGCCGTACTCGGCATCAAGCCCGAGAACGTCACCATCAACACGTTGTGGGCCGGAGGCTCCTTCGGCCGGCGCGGCACACCGGACGGGCATTACGTTGCCGAAGCCTGCGCGATCGCCAAGGCATACGGTCAACCTGTGCCGATCAAGACGATCTGGACGCGCGAAGACGACATCAAGGGCGGCTATTACCGGCCGATCTACCTGCACCGGATCGAAGCCGGTCTCGACGCCAAGGGCGCGATCGTCGCCTGGCGGCATCGGATCGTCGGGCAATCGATCATGTCGGGCACGCCGTTCGCCGCGGCCATGAAAGGCGGCATCGATCCGACATCGGTCGAAGGCGCGAACACTCTGCCTTACACCATCCCCAACATGCGGGTCGAACTCGCCACGATGAAGATCGGCGTGCCAGTCCTGTGGTGGCGCTCGGTCGGCTCGACCCACACCGCGCATTCGACCGAGCACATGCTCGACATCATCGCGCGCGAAACCAGCCGCGATCCGCTCGAACTGCGGCTTTCCATGTTGAGCAAGCACCCGCGTCATGCCGCGGCATTGAAATTGGCTACCGAAGCCGCGGGTTGGGGTAAGCCAATGCCGGCTGGCCGGTTCCTCGGTCTCGCGGTGCACGAGAGCTTCAAGTCGTTCGTGGCGCAAGTCGCTGAGGTCGAGGCAAAGCCGGATGGCGGTTTCAAGGTGACCCGCGTCGTGTGTGCTGTCGACTGCGGGCTCGCGGTCAACCCCGATGTCGTCAAGGCGCAAATCGAAGGCGGTATCGGGTACGGCCTGGGCGCGGCCTTGAAGAGTGTCATCACGATGAAGGGCGGCGTCGTCGAGCAGGCGAACTTCGATACTTATGATGTGCTGCGGATGTCGGAGATGCCGCGTGTCGAGGTTTTGATCGTCCCGTCCGACCAGCCTCCAACCGGCGTCGGCGAACCGGGCGTTCCGCCAATTCTACCGGCCGTCGCCAATGCGATGCTTGCGGCTTCCGGCGTTCGCACGGTCGCACTCCCCATGACGCGACAGAGCTATCGCCGGGCGTAGCAATGCGACGTCGGCCGAGCGTCCGATGGCTTGGTCACGATGCAACGAGCGGGTGGCGCATTGCCGCTTCCGCCGAGCCGCCGATGATCGCCGCAACGGCATCCGCAAGCACCGGCGCAAGCAGAAAGCCGTGCCTGTAAGCGCCGTTGACGAAGATGCGGCGGCCACCGCCCGGGCCGTCGTCGCGGACCACGATGCGCGGCACGTTGTCGGGGAACGCGGGTCTGACGCCGGCGCCGAGTTCGACGATCTCGGCTTCGCCGAATGCCGGATGCAACGCGTACGCTGCGCCCATCAGCTCGAGTGCGGAGCGCAGCGTCGCGGGGCCCGTGTCTTCGCTTTCGATCACGGTCGCGCCGATCATGTACTGGCCGTCGCGCCACGGCACGACATAAAGCGGATGCCGCGGGTGCAACAGCCGGACAGGCCGCGTGAGCGTGACATCCGGGGCATGCACGATGAGCCGCTCACCGCGAACGCCGCGCAATTCCGGCAACGAGTCGCGCGCATTGAGACCGGTGCAGTCGATCACTGTGGCTTGGCGGGGCGCGGTGGCAGGTAACGGTTCCCCGAACCGGATGTCGACGCCCAATCCGCGGACTTTGGCCAGAAGCTCGGTTAGCGCTTCAGTCGCGGACATGTGGGCTTCGCCAGCGAAGTAGAGTCCCGATGGGAAGCGTACGCCGAGCTCAGGTTCGAGCGCGGCGATTTCGGTCGCATCCACCTGTCGATGCGCTTCGGTCATACGGGCGAAGCGCGCCAGATCCGGCCGGTCGCGCGCCGCGGCGACCACCAATGTGCCTCGCACCGTCAGTCCGGGGTAGACATCCATCCAGCGCGCGAGTGAGTTGCGGCCGAGGTCGCGGACGATCGCGGGCGCCGCTTCCGCCTCGCAGTCAGGAGCGATCATGGCGCCGCCGTACCGGCTGGCGCTACCCGTGAACGGCTCCGGGCTGGCGTCGACGAGGCGGACGTCGTGACCGGCTTCGGCGAGCGTCAGGGCTTGCCACAAGCCGAGGATGCCGGCACCGCCGATTATGATGGGCTTCTTGGTCACGTCGTATTTGCTTTCCCGGGCGACGTCGCGGTGTATCACGCCACCGGATCGGCGGCATCAGATAGATCAATCGCCACGCGCCTCGCCTTCGCGCCGGGGGTCGGCAGCGCCCTCCATTCCGTCGCCGCGCCGAACGATAATGTGCGTGCCCGACGTCATGAGATCGATGGCGATGCGATGGCCAAGTGCCGACATCTTCAATGCATGCGACAGCGAATGCCACCCGGCTTCGATCTCGAAGGCGCTGCCGCGGCTGCCGAAGTTGGGTAGGGCGGCCGCCTCCTGGGCGTCGAGATTCCAATCGATCAGCGCGACGAGCGCTTTGACCACGTAGAGTGGAATGCGCGCGCCACCCGGCGATCCGAGCACGGCGAAGACGCGACCGTCTGCATCGTAGACGATGGTCGGCGCCATCGAACTGCGCGGACGCTTGCCGCCCTCCACGCGATTTGCCACCGGCTGTCCGGCCGCGTCGGCGGGACGAAATGAAAAGTCCGTCAACTCGTTGTTGAGCAGGAAGCCAGCAGCCCACAGTCGCGAACCAAATGCGGCCTCGATCGTGCTGGTCATGGAGACCGCATTGCCTTCGGCGTCGATGACCGAAAGATGCGTCGTGCCGACGCTTTCGAGCGTCGCATCGATGCCAAATGTCTGGCGTGCGGCGCCCGGTGGTTCGCCTGCCTCGGGTTTCGGCATGGAACGGTCGGGCCTGATCGCCTCGCCTCGCTGATCTAGATAGCCGGGATCGGATAGTCCCGGCGGCACGGGCACGAAGTCGGGGTCGGCGATATAGCGGTCCCTGTCCGCGTAAGCGAGCTTCTGGGCTTCCGCAATCAGGTGCATCGCGGACGCGTTCATGGCCGCGGATGGCCCGCGACCGAGATCGAAGCGCTCGAGAAACCTGAGTGTCTGCGAGACGACGATGCCGCCGGATGACGGCGGTCCCATTCCGCAGATCCGGTAGCCGCGATAGGCCGTGCATAGCGGTGGCCGCGTCACTGCGGCGTAGTCTTCCAGATCGGCGGCCGTCATATCGCCCGGGGCGTTTGGCGCTTCGGTGACAGCCGTGACGATCGCTCGTGCGGTCGTCCCAGAATAGAAGCTGGCCGGTCCTCCGGTGGCGATGTGCCGCAATGTTGCTGCGTAGTCGGGGTTCTGGAGGGTTTCGCCGGCGCGGCGCGGGAACCCGTCCGGGCCGAAGAAATAGCGTCGGGCGTCGGGAGCGAAGTTGCCGGAACCCATCCAATGAAGCAGCAAGTTGAGCCGGGACGAGACGATGAATCCCGCCTCCGCGAGAGTGATGGCGGGCTCGAACAGTGACGCCCATGGCACCCGGCCGTGCGCGCGATGCGCATCCTGTATCAGCCGCACGAGTCCGGGCACGCCGACGCTCAGGCCGGAGTGGACCGCGCGGTCGAAGGGGATGGGAAGATGGCCCTTGAGAAAGCGATCGGGGCGGGCTGCCGCAGGCGCCCGTTCGCGTCCGTCGTACGCCATGAGTTCGTTCGTACGTGCGTCGTGATGGAGAATGAAGGCGCCACCGCCGAGCCCGGAAGATTGCGGCTCGACTAGCCCGAGCACGAGTTGTGCTGCGATCGCCGCATCGATGGCCGAACCACCCGCGCGCAGGATTTCGAGCCCCGCCTTGGTTGCGTGAGGGTTGGCGGTCGCGATCATGTGCCGGCTGGCGGTCACGAGCGCGCGGCTGGTGGTTCCGGTCGCGGCTTCGGGTGCAATCTGGCCGCGTTGAGCGACGGCCGTTGATGCGTGCAAAACGGCGAGGATGACAATGACTGAAAGTTTCCGGGCGGTTGCCGCTGGCCAGACGCGGGTGTTGATCCCGTTCTGCTGCTGCGGTGACAGATGCCGGAGCCGCCGCGCCACGGTTGCGTGCAAGTGATCCAACATTCTTATCCCGCGAGAGCCTGTCTAGCCGAACTGCCATAGCCTTGGGTCTCCGTTCAATGGAAATCGCGCGATTTGGGGATGACGCGCTCGGCGCGCGGGTGGTTGGCACGCGGCCTCGGCGCGGGTGCGCGATGAGAGTTCGTCTGCTCCGCGGCACCGCGCGCTGATCCGGGTTCGGGTCGCCTGACCTCGTCGGCATTGGCGACAGGTACTGTCAATTCGGCCGCATCCTCCGACAGCAGCAGCAGCCAGTCGCTGCGGTCCTCGAGTTCGCTCGAGACGATGTGGACGATGTCTTCGTGACGCTGGATGCGGCCATGGATGAGAATGAGCCGCGCGCCCATCACGACCTTGCGGTAGCGCTCGAGTGTCTTCGGCCACACCACGCTGTTGGCGACGCCGGTCTCATCCTCGATGGTCATGAAGACGATACCCTTCGCCGTGCCGGGGCGTTGCCGCACCAGCACCACGCCTGCGACAGTCACGGTCGCGCCGTCGTTCATGCCGCGCAGCGCACAACACGGTACGACGCGCCGCGCCGCCAGCCGTTCTCGCAGAAAGCTCATGGGGTGCGCCTTGAGCGACAGCCGCAGCGTCTGGTAGTCGTTGACCACGTGCTCGGACAGCGGCATCGCCGGCAATGCAACCGCAGGCTCGATGCAGCCCTCGCCGGATCGATCCGAGCCTGTTCCGCCGTCATTGCTTTCTGTGTCGCGCCAGTCGAACAGCGGCAACGGCCGTGCCTTGGCCAACCCCTTCACTTGCCAGAGCGCCTGTCGCCGGTCGAGCCCGGTCTTGGCGGAGCCAAGCTCCACTTGCAGCGAGCGGAAGCAGTCGGCTTCGGCCAGCCGCTCCAGCGTTGTCCTGCTGACTTGCGCGATCCGCATCAGGTCTTCGATCGCCGCAGGGGGCTGCGACAGGCCGCGACGGGTGGCGATGATCCGCTCGGCTTCCTCGCGAGGCAGCCCATCGACCTGCCGCAGCCCGAGCCGCACGGCGGCGCTGCGGGGGCTGCCGGGCGCGGTCCCGGCGACGGGTTCGAGCGTCGCATCCCATTCCGAGTGCATGACGTCCGCGGGCCGCACCTCGACGCCGTGCTCACGCGCGTCACGCACGAGTTGCGCAGAAGCGTAGAATCCCATCGGCTGCGCGTTGAGGATCGCGGCGCAGAAGGCCGCTGGATAGTGGCACTTGAGCCAGGACGACACATAGACGAGATGCGCGAAACTGGCCGCATGGCTCTCGGGGAAGCCATACTCGCCGAACCCCTTGATCTGCTCGAAACACCGCGCCGCGAACGCGGGATCGTAGCCGCGCCCGACCATGGCGGAGACCATTTTCTCCTCGAGCAATCCAATGGTGCCGCGCCGGCGGAACGTGGCCATCGCCTTCCTCAGTTCGTTGACCTCGGCATCCGAGAAGCGGGCCGCTACCATCGCTATGCGCATTGCCTGCTCTTGGAACAGCGGCACGCCCTTGGTCTTGCCGAGGATCTGGCACAGTTCGTCCTCCTGGCCGTGCTCGGGCGCGGGAGAGGGGTAGGCCTCGGCTTCGAGGCCCTGCCGCCGACGCAAATAGGGGTGAACCATGCCGCCCTGGATCGGGCCGGGACGAACGATCGCGACCTCGATGACGAGGTCGTAGAACGTGCGCGGCCTGAGCCGCGGCAGCATGTTCATCTGCGCGCGGCTCTCGACCTGGAACACGCCGATACTGTCGGCGCGGCAGAGCATGTCGTAGACCGCGCCATCCTCGCGGGGCACGGAAGCCAGCGTCATCGCGAGCCCGTGATGCTGGCCGAGCAGATCGAAGGCGCGGCGGATGCACGACAGCATGCCGAGCGCGAGCACGTCTATCTTCAGGAGGCCGAGTGCTGCGATATCGTCCTTGTCCCATTCGATGAAGGTGCGGTCGGCCATCGCGCCGTTGCCGACGGGGACCACCTCGACGAGGGGGCCTCGCGTCAGCACGAAGCCGCCGACATGCTGGGAAAGGTGGCGCGGAAAGCCCATCAGTTCCCGGGCGAGTTCGAGTGTGCGTGCGAGCAGCGGGTCGGCGGGGTCGAGGCCCGCCTCGCGGACATGCTTCTCGGGCAGCACGCCGCCGCTGCGGGTCCCCCACACCATGCCGGCCAAAGCTGAAACGGTGTCTTCCGACAGTCCCATAGCCTTGCCGACGTCGCGCACTGCTGATCGTGCGCGATAAGAGATGACTGTGGCGGCAAGACCGGCGCGGTCGCGGCCGTAGCGGGCGTAGATATATTGGATGACCTCCTCGCGTCGCTCGTGCTCGAAGTCGACGTCGATATCCGGAGGCTCCCTGCGGGCTTGGCTGATGAAGCGTTCGAACAGGAGATCGACTTCGGTCGGGTCGACCGCTGTGATTCCGAGGCAGTAGCAAACGACCGAGTTCGCCGCCGAACCACGGCCCTGACAAAGTATTCCGCGAGATCTGGCAAAGGAGACGATGTCCTGGACCGTGAGGAAATAGGGCGCAAATCCAAGCTCGGCCACGAGTGCGATCTCGCGCTGGATGGTGTCTGCGATGCGCTCGGGGATGCCGTCGGGGAACCGCCATCTTGCACCCTCCCAGGTTAGATCCTCGAGGTGCGCTTGTGGGGTCCGGCCGGGCGGCACCGGCTCGTCGGGATACTCGTAGACCAATTCGTCGAGCGAGAAACGGCATGCCGCGGCGATCTCCTGCGTGCGTGCGACCGCATCCTCGAAACCGTCGAACAAACGGTGCACCTCGCGCGCCGGCTTGAGATGGCGTTCGGCATTGGCGGCGAGCCGCAGTCCGGCTTCTGAGATGGTGGTGCCGTGACGGACGCAGGTCAGGATGTCCTGCAGGGGACGGCGTTGCGGAGCATGATAAAGCACGTCGCCGGTTGCCACGGGGGAAAGTCCGACGCGGCGCGCGAGATCCGCAAGTGCCGTGATGCGGGCCCGGTCGTCTCCGCAATGACGTTGCGTGAGCGCTAGATAGAGCCTGCTTGACCCAGGTATCCGGTTCTGTGGCGCAAGTGTGGTTCGCATGCGATCGAGGGCTGCCAGGAAGCTGGGGTATTCGATGGAGGCATGCGGCAGGGTCGTCTCTCGCCAGTCCCAATCGTCCGGCGGCACCACGATGAAGATCTGGCCTTCGGCGTATCCAGCGACGTCGGCGAGGCGAATGCTGCAGCATCCCTTCGCGGCGCGCCCCTGTCCGAGTGACAGCAACCGGCAGAGACGGCCATAAGCGGCGCGATCGGTCGGATAGCAGAGCAGGCTCGGTGCATCCTCGAGATCGAGACGAACGCCGACGATGAACCGTAGCCCGATCTCTTTGGCCGCAACATGGGCTCTTACGATTCCAGCGAGCGAGTTGCGGTCGGTGACGGCGATGGCCGAGAGACCGAGCGCCTTGGCTGTGGCGACCAGCTCGTCGGCATGCGAGGCGCCGCGCAGGAAGGAGAAGTTGGATGTCGCCTGCAGCTCCGCATACGCGCAGGAGCCGCCGGCGCGGGCGCGTGTCCGTCCGGCGGGAAGACGCGGGAGGGTGACGATGTGGGACATGATGGCATGCCTCTCGGTTCATGAGAAAAATCCGTGCAGAAACCATGTCGGAATCCCCTCCTCGGCCTCGGCCTCGTCGTCGTAAAGGCCGTTGCGGAAGACCCAGTAGCCCGCTCCGAAACTGTCCTCGATGCGGTAGTAGTCGCGCGTTCGTGGCGCGTTGGAGTTCGATTGCAGTGTGCCGAGCGCATCGAGGTCCGGCGATTCGGGACGGTCGGAGGCGGTCGCCAGCGCGCGCCACCATTCGGGTGCAATGCGCTCCGGGCCTTCGGCGCGGGTGATGCGGCGGCTGGTCCTGCGCCAAGTAAAGACGGCGGGTGCGCCGTCGGGAACCTCGGCGGTGACGGCGATCGGCTCGGGATGCGGCAGCAAGATCGCGGGACGCCGCGCGGTGCGCATGACGGCGGCCAACGGGCCGGACGCGGACCAGCGCGCGCGGCCGTCACCGCGCAGCAGCGGGTGCCGGATCTCGCTGTGTTCGGGGATGTGGCTCGTGCGGGGGACGAGCGTGGTGACACGGTGTGCGCCGAGGCGGTTCGAAAGACGATCGGCCAATTCGGCGCTCTCTCGAACAGCGGTGTCGCCGCGCCGCGGCGTGAGCAGCACCGAGCCAGCCGCGAGACACTCGGCAATCGGGACTTCGACCGCCAGCATGTCGAGGCCGAGGCCGGCATCGAGACTGGCGAGCTTGCCGGCGAGGAGGGCCGTGATGCGGGCTGCGTTCCGGACCGGCGTACTTGTGCCGGCCACTACGCCGGCCGTGGTGCCGTCGGAGCGGTAGAGGACGATCCGGACGCGGCGCACGCCGAGCCCGCGCGCCTCGAGGACGGTACACAGCTCGTCCACCAGGAGCCTAGCCTCGGCCTCGAGGCTCTCGGATGAGATGAGAGGCGCGGGAAATGCGCGCCGTACGACGAGGTCCGGCACCTCGATCAGCGGGCGGCGCGGCTCTGGTGCGCGTCCGAGTGCATGATCGAGGCGGGTGATGACGCTGGACTGTCCCACGGCTTCGCGAAAGCGGCGTTCGAGGGTCGCGCGCGGCATATCGTAGAGGTCGCCGATCCGCCGCAGCCCCAGCCGCCGCAGTGTCACTGTCGCTGTGGGGGCGAGCCGCAGCGCTTCGACCGGCAGCGGCGCGATCGTGGCAGCGGTCTCTCCGGCTGGAGCGGAGATCCAGAAGCGCGTGCGCCGCCGCGGACCAACAGGCGTGGCGAACCGCGCGAGCGCATGCGCCGCCCCCAGCGTGTCGGCCAGCCCGAGGCATGCCGTCAGCCCGAAGCCGGTGAGCCGTGTCGCGAGATCGTCGGCGAGCGCTTCTTCGCCTCCGAACAGATGAGCGACGCCCGTGATGTCGATCCACAGTCCGTGATCGAGCAGGAGATCGCCGGGCGCGCTGCCCGATACCGGTCCGATATCGATATTGCGGGCCGGGCCATAGCGTCCACACCAGCGCGCCAGCCGAATGAGGGCACGCCGGTCGGCGGTTGGTTGGGCCGGCTGCGTGCGCAGGCCAGGCATGAGGGCGCGCGCATCGGCGAGAGCCATTCCGGGCCTCACGCCACCCGCCGCAGCCGTGTCCGTGATGGCCGTGACCATGAGACCGTGCCGGCCGGTCGCGACGAGCGCGCACGCCTCAACCTGTCGCGCGGTGTCCGGGCCCGGCTTTGGCGTCGTACCCGTGGGATGGCGGTCCTGCGCCTGCACAAGCCCTTTCGACTGCTTGAGGCGGATGCGCTCGATCGGCCAGGCTGGCAACCATACGGAAACAAAGCGTCTCATCGGACCACTCCACGACATGAGACCGGTTTTGAATTGCGAGCGGACGCGTGCGGCATCGCTCCAACGTGACGCCGAAACGGGTGGCGCCCGGCGCGCGGGGATCCAGCGGGTGCGGTGCGCCGGGTTGCGCGGATATACGCCATCTGCTGGCGGTCGCGGTTGTCGGTGCCCGCGCCGGGTGTGTCAGCAGAAGCACCGGCGTCACTCCAGCCTCGGCGGCGAGGCTCAAGCGGCGGGCAGGAACCGGCTCGACCGTGTCGGCGAGGCAGATCGCGAGCAACAAGCTGCGCGACTTCAAGCCCTCTTCCATCGCCCACAAGAGATCCGCTGGCCGTCCGGCCTCGACCAGGATCAACGCTCCGGGATCGAGCCCCATGCGCAGCAGCCCTGCGCCATGCGGACAACCAAGCTCCCTGATCATCCGGTCGCTCGTGCACCAGAGAATGCGCGGGTTGGAGGCCGTGCCCGCGGCATGAAGGCGCCTGACGGCCAGACGCAGGATGAAGCCGGCTGCTGCCGCCCAGTCGCCGATGGCGGGACCCGGCTTGATCTCGTGGACCGCGTGCGGATCAAGTCCTGTGGCGCCGAGGCGCGCATCAATCTCGACGGCACCCAAAGACCACTGGGGAGACTGGCGCACGTGGCCTCCGGAGGCATCGCAGTCTTGCGCCATGGGCGTGTCAACCGCATGCGAGGCGGAGGCAAGTTCGAATGAGGTGATGCTGCCCGATCTCTCGATGGCCCGGATCTTGGCCTGCAACCGTTCGATGACGGCGCGGGGCGAGGCGTGAGCGGTGCAAGGAGCCGCCGGAACGCTCCACCTGTCCGCCGGAACGGCGAGGGGCAACTCACCGTTCCGGCTTGGACAGGACCCGGCCCCGATCTGAGCGGGGTGCGATGGGGGCGCGGGTTTGGGCTGCGAGATTCCGTGATGCGGGGGGCGGGGGATTGGGGGGGCAACCTCGGTCACGGATACGCTCTCGCTACAGCTCGGCGGTGCAAAATCTGTGAAGAAAACCAGAAACTGCCAACACAGGATTGACACCGTTTGTTCTGTTTTTATTCCTAATCTGGTCGGGGCGGCCTGTCAAGAAAAACGTCGAACAAAAATGGAACAAAATTAGTTAACAAGGAGAACTGCCCAGTGAAAAGGCAGCCGATGAGCCGAAAATGCATCAAAAAAGAATCGGGAAATGCTCACCGATTCAACATGTTCGCTCGGTCTTCAGGGGGCACGGCAACCGCGCTTCATGACGGAAGTGTGGCTTCCCTGCTCTAACACCCAAACCTCGGACTGATATAAAGGAACATATATAAACGGACTATTCACCCTGATCGGGGACCATCTCCGGACCCCCTCTGCCTCAGCCGCGAGCGCCCTGTCGAACGGCGCTGGAGATTTGGTGACAGAGTCATGAGCCAACGCAAACGGAGTATCCTGATGCCTTCGTACCGTCTCTCGTCCCGCTTCGCCGCCTCGATGGCTGCAGCCACGTGCATGGCCGCGCTGACGACCACTGCCGATGCCCAGCAGGTCGAATATCTGTGGGGTGGCGGAAACGAGTGGGGCGGTGGCCGTCAGACCGTCAATTTCAGCCCCAGCTACAAGCCAGGGCAGGTCATTGTATCGTTCGGCGACCGGCGCCTGTACCTGGTCACGCAGCCAGGACGTGCTTTGAGCTATCCTATTGCTGTTCCTCGTGAACAAAGCCGGTGGCAGGGTGTGACCTCGGTATCCCAGAAGCGCGAGAACCCGTCGTGGACGCCGACGCCGACGATGATCGCCGAAAACCCGCGCCTGCCGCGTTGGGTTCCTGGCGGGCACCCGATGAACCCGCTGGGCGTGCGCGCGCTGTACCTCGGGTCGAGCGCTTATCGTATCCATGGCACGGACGCTCCGTGGACGATCGGGCAGGCCGTCTCCAAGGGCTGCATCAGAATGTTCAACGAGGACGTCATCGATCTGTATCCGCGGGTTCCCGTCGGCTCGCGCGTCACCGTAACGTGGCAGCGTTTCCAGTCCGGCCCGGCCGTGGCCGAAGCCGAGCAGCCCAAGAAGGTAAGCTATTCGGGCGGCTACAGCGGCGGATCATCGGGCGGTTTCAGCCTGTTCGGACCATCTGAAGAAGATTTGCGCGCCGAGCGCCTCGAGCGGGCTCGCGCCGCCGCCGAAATGCGCCGCACTCAGACCGAGAAGCGCCGCACGGTGATCAAGCGCTACAGCGCACGTCCGACGCGCCAAGCCGCCGTCGAATAACGCCTTCCAACACCGAATTGCATGACGGGGCGGCCAGTGGCCGCCCCGTTGTCGTTCGGCTGACCGCTCGTGGAAATGCGTGCTTTATCCGCAGAGGCAGCTGTACGCTCGCAGGTCGGCCGAGGTTGCGGTATGATCGCGATCGCGAGGCGCGTCGCGGGCGCCAGCAGGCGACGCCGATGGGCCAGCAGGCGACGCCGATGGGAAGGTCGTGCAGAGGAACAATCCAATGACCAGCCTGATCGTCCGGATCGACCTTGGCGATGCCGGCCGGATCGGCCCGGGCAAGATCCTGCTTTTGCAGATGATCGATAGGCACGGTTCGATCTCCGCTGCAGGCCGGGCGATGGATCTACCCTACCGTCACGCCTGGGAGCTGGTCGAGCAACTGAACCTCACGTTCCGCGAGCCTGTCGTCGCGCGGCAGACGGGCGGACGGAAAGGCGGCGGGGCGGCTTTGACGCCGTTCGGCGCCGAACTGCTCGCACATTTCGAGGCGCTCAAAGCCGACACGGAGCGTGCGGCCGCACGGCACCTGCTCCGAATCGATGCGGCTTTGAGGACCGGGCAACAGGCAAAGATCCCGACCGCACGGAAGCGAGCATAGCTCGCCGCATGCGATCGCGATGTCGACCGCCGGACACTAATCAGCTCGCGCCGCCGAGGCAGGCTTTGAGATTGCCGGCAAGGTCTTGCATGAGCTTCGGGTAGAGTTCGGGACCAGGGCTCAGCAATCCGCCTTCAGGATCCAAAGTGCCGGTCTTCGCGGTCGTTCCTTCTACTACCGTGTCGACGAGCTTCGATTTGAACTGCGGTTCTGCGAAGACGCAGGCGGCGGCGAGCTTGCCGATCTTGGACCGGATGGCATTGATGCGCTTGGCGGACGGCTGGATTTCCGGGCTCATGGTAATGGTGCCCGCTGCTTCCAGGCCGAAGCGCTTTTCGAAATACTGAAGCGCATCGTGAAAGACGATGAACGGCCGGCCCTTCAACGGCGCGAGATCGCGTTCGAGGTCGGCTGCGACGGTTGCGATTCGCGTTTTCATCGTCTTCGCGTTGGCGGCGTAGCTGGCCGCCGACTCGGGGTTGGCGGCCGCCAGCGACTTAGAAATTTGATCGACCATGGCGCGTGCATTGTCCGGGTCGAGCCAGATGTGCGGGTCCGTCCCTGATGCTCGATCATGCTCATCGTCGTGATCGTGATGGCCGTGGCCCTTCTTGGCCGCGTGCGCATCCTTGCCGTGGTCGTGCCGCTCGAATGCGCCGCCACTGCGTTTGTCGAGTAGCTTGAGGCCAGGAGTCTCCTGCAACGAAACGACCTGAACGGACTTCGGGAGTGACTTCACCAGTTTGCCTGTAAACGGCTCGAGACCTTCCGAGACACGGAAGAATACCGTTGCCTGATTGACCGCCCGCGCGTCGGACGGCTTCATCGCATAGGTGTGAGGCGAGGCGTTTCCGTCGACGAGTAGCTTCGGTGTGCCGGTCGAGCCCATGACACCCGCGACGAGCGAATGGATGGGCTTTGAAGTGGCCACAACAGAAATATCGGTGGCGACCGCGGGCGCTGCGGCGGTTGCGAGGGTGATCAGCAGCGCGGCGCGCAGGCTGTTAGAAGAGGCTCGTGCTGCGACCGTTCGGCGCGCGCGTGACTCGAGGTTGGTCATGTTGGTCTCCGAAATCGACCGTCTTTGGCGGTAGTGGCGTTGTTATAAGATATAATATACGTTTTAAGCGTGGCGCCCTGCAAGCGCCACGCTTCGGTGTGACGATATGTATGGGATTTGGCATCCGGCGGACGCTGCTGCCTTGTTTGGCCGCCTCGCGCCGACGAAGCTGGCGTAGGTAACGGATCTCGCGCGGTGCACGTTCCAGCGTTGACCGCGATCGGTTTCGACGAGAAAGGGCGGTCGGGTGACGGGGGCGGCGACGCTGCGCATTGCCGGCAAAGTGCATCGCGACTACATACGGGTGAATGAGGTTATCGAAGGTGACGGCGATGAGGTTTTCGAACGCGGCGGCACATTGCACGGCAGCGATGCTGATCGCCCTTGGTGTGGCAGGGGTACCTCGCAAGGCCGAGGCGCATCCTCATGTGTGGGTCTCTGTCGAAACGACGGTGGTTTACGACAAGGGCACGATCGCCGGGTTCCGCCATCGGTGGACGTTCGATGAACTCTACACGACGATGGCTATCCAAGGCCTCGATGCCAACAACGATGGCGCATACGACAGAAAAGAGCTCGCAGAGTTGGCGCAGGTCAACATGGACGGCCTCAAGGAGTTCAACTATTTCACTCAAGCCAAGCTCGACGCACAGCCTTTGAAGACGGACGGGCCGAAGGACTATTGGCTCGAGTACAAGGACGGTGTTCTGGCTCTGAACTTCGTCCTGCCGCTGGCACAGCCCGTGCTCGCCGAAGCCGACGGTTTCTCGTTCGCAGTTTCCGACCCAAGCTTTTTCATTGCCTTCGATCTTGCCAAGGATCATCCGATCCGCCTCAGCGAAGGGGCGCCTGCCGGATGTCAGGCCAACATCTTGACGGCGGAGCAGGACAAGGCTGAACTCGAGCGCTTGGGTCAAGCGTTCCAGCAGGAACTCGGCGGGGCAGCCATGGGCATCGGCGTCGCCAAATCGATTGCTGTCAGCTGTCCGAAGACGTGAGGCGAGCACCGATGATGCTGCGCCAGACCCAACGCGCGAGAAGCTTGCTCGCCGTGCTCGTTTTCCTCATGACTGCGCTGTGTCAGGCGGTGACGCCTGCGCACGCGCAGGTTGGTGCACCGGCGCAAGACGCACAGCCGCGTCCTGCATTTGGGGCCGGACCCTCTGCGGCCGATCGCGGATTGAACGCTTTGCGGCCATCCGCGGCGAAGGCGATTGCTCCGCAGGAGATGGGACCGATCGACCGTGCCTGGGCATGGGTATTGCAGACACAGCAGCGGCTGAACCGCGATCTGGTCGCGGCCGTTCGCGGCATGAAGACCGACCCTGTGGGCGCAGCATTCCTGCTGGCCTGGCTCAGCTTCGGATATGGTGTGCTGCACGCCGCCGGACCTGGGCACGGCAAGGCGGTGATATCGGCCTACGTGCTCGCCAATGAACGCACCGTGAAGCGAGGAATTTTTCTGAGCTTCCTCGCTGCGTTTTTTCAGGCGCTGTCAGCGCTGATCATCGTCGGCATTCTCTCGGTCGCGTTGAAGGCGACGAGCCTCACGATGAAATCCACCGAGGCGTGGATCGAAACGTTGAGTTGGGCCCTTGTCGCAGCGGTCGGCGCATGGCTGCTGTATGGTCAATTGAAGTCGATTTTCGCGCGGCGAGCGACAGCTCAACCTGATCAGTCTCATGCGCATCAGTCTCATGCCCATGAGACGTCCGCTGTCGCGCCCGTTCAAGCCAGTCACAGTCATGATAGCTGCTGCGGGCACGATCATGACCACAGCTACCCGCATAATCACGACGCCGGTTGCAGCCATGGTCATCATCATGCGCACGATCAGCGGCCCGTTCATGTGACGGCTTCATCGCAGACGAGCAAGTCGTCATCCACGACGGTGGCCGCTGACCATGTCCACAGTGACGATTGTGGCTGCGGGCATTCTCACATGCCGTCGCCCAAGGATCTCGAGGGCGCGTGGAATTGGCCGAAGGCTCTTTCAATCGCCGTTTCGGTCGGCATCCGTCCATGCACCGGCGCGATATTGGTCCTGTTGTTCGCCATCTCACAGGGACTTGTGTGGGCAGGCGTGATGGCCACGTTCGCGATGGCGCTGGGCACGGCGATCACCGTGTCTGCGCTCGCCGCGCTGGCCGTGGGCTCGCGCGAGCTGGCCACCAAACTCGCTGGCGGCGCGGACAACGGCTGGGCGGCGACGATCTCCACGACCGCTGGACTCGTCGGTTCGAGTCTCGTGCTGCTGATGGGCGTCGCCTTCTTCTTCGCCTCACTCAAGGGACCGGCGCCGTTTTGAATACTGGTGCTGCTTTAAGATTTGCCGTTCCGGGACGTATCGCGTCAATTGACGTACACGTCGACACGGCGGCGCCGGCGTCCCAGCCAGCCGGAAAGCGCGGCTAGCAACCCGAACAACATCCAGGTCGGCAACCCGATCGGCTTGGCGATGAAGATGTCCCACACCCATGCGCCCACCGAGCGCGTCACGGCGGATTGCGCTGCTTTCAATGTCGCTGGCGCCAAGTCGGCCCAATGCTTGGCGAATGGCGTTGCTGCGAGCGGTTTTGCGCCTTCGAGCCACGGCGTCAGATCCGCAACGAGTGCGATGACGGCAACCAGAAGAAAAAGACCCGCAAAAAAGCGAAGGACGGTCATGGACGGCTCCGGTACGGGTGCGCGGCGTTGCGCTGGACCAGCAACTCATGCGCACACAACACGGCGAAATCCGGTGCGCGGAGCAAGCCCGAGATGCTGCCGCTTTGGGGCATGATCCAGCGCAGCTAACGCACGTCGGCGACCGTTCGCAAGGGATGAAATCGAGCGGCTACGGGGAGCAGAGGCGTCAACGTCAACTCATGGAGGCGAATGCGGCTCGGCGTTTGGAACGCCGCGTGGGAGGGCACCACATAAGCTTATTGCACCGGGTCCCCGCATGGCTATAGTGCGCCGCGTTCCAGTACTCGTGGAGGGATGGCCGAGTGGTTGAAGGCGCACGCCTGGAACGCGTGTAGGCTCGCAAGGGTCTCGTGGGTTCGAATCCCACTCCCTCCGCCAGCCCCGTTGCTTCCAGCTCATCAAATGTGGTCGTCTTCGAGCATAGGTTCTGCGGGTGCGCGGCTGCACCTGAAGAAACCGCTGGCAGTCGCAATGCGCTCTTGTTGCGTTGGTGGTGTCGGCGGCGGCTCTCTACTGGCAGATGATCGACGCCTGTCCTGCCGCCCGACGCAGGCCTGAAATTTCAACGTGAAGGCCAGCCAGGTGCCTGGAGCATCTGAGGACGTGGCGCATGTGCGCCGGCAACAGCGTCCAGTTGACGGGTTTCGACAAGAAGGCATCGGCACCGAGCGCGTAGGCCTCCTCGACCGCATTCGCATCATTGAGCGAGGACAGCACGATGATCGGGAGCTTCTGCAATCGCGGCGTCGATCGGATCAAGGCAATCAACCGAAAGCCGTCCACGCGCGGCATCGACAGATCGACCAGCGCCATATCGAACACGCGCTGCTCGAGTGCTTCGATGGCCTCGACGCCATCGCGCGCAACATGCACCTCGATGCCCGCCCGCGACAGGCTCGACGTCGCTAAAGCGGTAAAGATCGGATCGTCGTCCGCCACGAGAACCTGAAGCGAATCGGGCTCGGCAAGCGGTCCTTGCTCTGAATACATCACGTTACTCCGCAAGCGTCACGGGCTGGCCGACGCCTTTGATGCCTTCCGGCACCGGGATATCCGTCTTGCCGTAATCCGTGTTCAGGACCAGATGCGGCCCTCCATAAAGGCGCATCTTATCGGCAACGATGGCGGTGTAGGCGGATTGATCGGCGATCGGACTTTGAGCGTCGACGCGCAACTCGCCCTTTGGAATGTAAATTGTGCCGATCAGGACGCGCGCGTCATCGCTCAGAATTTCATGCGTCAGCGATTCGCTTTGGGTTCTCGAACCGAATATCAGCAGACCGGCCATGGGGCCCGAGGTCGGTGCCTTGAGCGAGATCGTAGACTGGCGTTCGAATTTCAGCCTGGCTCCCGCACCGACGAAATACAACCCGGCGGCCTCGCCCATCAATGCCGCACCGTCCTTGACGATGAGGGGCTTGTTCTTGATCGCGAAAATTCCATCGCGCAGTGTGACGCGAGCGCCGGAGTGAATTTCCAGACCACAATAGGTACCGGGATAGAGGGTCGTATCCGTGGTGATGACGGTCGGCATGTTTGGGTCGCAGGCGCCGGCTGCCGGCTCGGGCCGGCCGATCAAGGGATCATCGAACTGCGGGCAATCGACCATCGGATCGGGGTTGAAGTTGCCCGGACCGCCGTCCTTGCCGCCGCGCGAACAGATGAAGGTTGCTTCCAGCGATGCGCTGTTTTTCGCTTTGAGACCGTTATTGTGAGCCGAATTCGAATAAACAGCACAATTCCGTCCGGTGACGCGGGCTTCTTTCTCCAGAGAAATCGTCCCACCCTCGCGTGCATTGAGACCGAGCACGCAGATGTTCGGCTGGCCGACGATGCGTGCCTTGGCCCGCGCTTGCGTCTCGGGGAAGCTGGATTGGAACAGCCTAGCGAAATGCGAGTCGAACTTGCTGGCCACATCGACCGTCACCTCGATCGGATCTCGCGTGACGCCGGTGCTGACCTTTGCCGACGGGCGGTCGGATTGGTCATAGCGAACCTCGAGATGGCGCTTGACGATCTCTTCGGCAACAGCCGACAGGCTCTCGATCTTCGTATCGGTGAGACTGAGCTCCTTTGCCGCCGCCAGAGCTGCCGCATCGGCGGCGCTTTGCAATATGCCCTTTTCGCGAATGAAGCGCGAATAGTCGATTGCCAAGCCGCTTATCATCAGCATGACAGGTAGCGCGACGGCGAACTTGATAGCGATTACGCCGCCCGAATCGCCAACGAAACGCAGCAGCAATGCCGGCGCTCCGATCGTCGATATCTTCACGCGCGCAATCACGTCGAACCGCCTTGCTGACCAAATCTCCCTGGACAGTAATACCGATAAACATTGATTGAAATCGATACTGTCTGAACTGCTCTACGAGCCGTAAATATCAGTCTCGACCCAGCAGAAATGGATCGGAACTTCATTATTCGTTCAGATCCGCCCTCGGGTCTCATCGACATCGAGTTATAGTCTAAACAGGATCTCAACCAACCTAAGCAATGATCCCAGTTCGCAGTGCAGCCGCCGGCCGGACAACTTCGTGATGCGTTGGTTCGACAAATCCATCAAGAACAAGATCGCAACCGTTGTTCTGGTGGCCGTCATTCCTTCAATCCTGCTGGCCTCCGTGTTTGGAGCCTGGCGGGAAACGGGCCGCCGCCTCGAATCCAAGCGGACCGAGATCAGCGGCATTGCATCCGCGCTGGCCGCGACCGTGTCCGAACCACTGTCGACCGGTAATCAGCGTCAGGTCGCGAATGCACTCAAGGGCATAGGCGCGATCCCCGGTGTGACGCACGTCGGTGTTTACGACCGGACCGGCGTCAAGGTCTTCCAGTTCGGCGCGGGTATCGTCGTCAGCGAAGGGGGCGCGGCGCCGGCGGATTACAATTTCCGCACCTACCTGGTCGAGGTTCCGGTCGTGCACGCCGGACTTCCGATCGGCTCCCTCATTCTGATCGCCGACATCTCCGACGTCGCGGTGGGCTTCGTGCGAAGCCTTTCGTCGGCGCTGATCGCGGGTCTCGTTGCTGCAATGGCGGGCATGATCGCTTCGCATCGGATGCAACGCGCCATCACCGTCCCCATGGCCCAATTGACGACCGCAATGCGCGAGGTCCGCGAATCCAAAGACTACAAGCGGTCAGTGGTGAGCATCAGTGGCGACGAGACCGGCGTTCTCGTCGGAGCATTCAACGAGATGCTTCACGAGATCAACACGCGGGATGCAGCGCTGGCCGAGCATCGTCAGAGCCTGGAGCGGCAGGTCGACGATCGCACGCGCGACCTCGTGGCGGCCATGCAGGCGGCAGAGCAGGCGAATGCTGCAAAGACCGAGTTCCTGGCGACGATGAGCCACGAAATTCGAACCCCCATGAACGGCATCCTGGTGATGGCCGAACTTCTGGCGGCGAACGATCTGGACCCGCGCGCGCAACGGCATTGCGAGGTCATTCTGCGCTCCGGCCAGACCCTGCTATCGATCATCAACGATATTCTTGACCTGTCCAAGATCGAGGCTGGGCATCTGACGCTTGAATGCGTGCCGATGGATCCGGCTGGCATCGTCGACGATGTCGTGAAGTTGTTTTCCGAGCGTGCAGCATCGAAGTCGCTCGAGTTGGCGGCATATGTGGCGCCCGACGTGCCAACTCAGATACTCGGGGATCCCGTCCGGCTCGGACAAATCCTTTCGAACCTCGTCAACAACGCACTGAAATTCACCGAGACCGGCGGCGTGTTGGTACGGCTCGACATGACAAGCGACGTCGCGCCCGCGCTTCGTTTCAGCGTCAGCGACAGCGGAATTGGCATCGCATCGGACAAGCTTGCGACGATCTTCGATCCGTTCACCCAGGCCGAACAGTCGACCACGCGCCGCTTCGGCGGGACCGGCATAGGCCTCTCCATCTGCCGCCGACTGGTCGACGCGATGGGTGGTGGTCTTACGGTTGAGAGTAAGCCCGGCGCCGGATCGACCTTTGCATTCGAGATTCGCGCCGAAGTCGTTTCCGCGCCGGTGACCGACACTTCGGTGCCACTATGGTCCGGTCGGGCGCTGCTGTTGATGCCGCCGGGGCCGGTTCGAACCGTTCTCGGCCACATCTGTGCCGAGTTCGGTCTCGACGTGAGGGAGACGGAGGAAGCCGACGCCGACACTAACGCGTTGACGGACGCTTCTATTGTCTTTGCCCATACGTGCAGCATCTCCGCCTCCGCCGACCATTGGCAGGGCCGCCCCCTCGTCGTCTTGTCGCACGTCGGCGACAGCACGGGCGATGCACTCCTTCGTCGCGGATCCGCGCGCGCCGTCGTCGATCTTCCATTCGACTGCCGCGAAGCACGAGCGGTCACCTCGCTCGTTATCGATGGCCGCGCGCCGAGCATCGCCTCGTCCGCCGAGCATCGTGATCGGCCGTCCGCCGGGGCAGCGTCCTTTGCATCGATCCGCGTACTGGCGGCCGACGATAGCGCGGTCAACCGCGAGGTTCTGATCGAAGCCTTGAAGCGGCTCGGCGTCGAAACAACCTGCGTCGAGGACGGCGCAGCCGCCGTCGCAGCCGTTCAAGCGGAGACGTTCGACCTTGTCTTCATGGACGGAAGCATGCCGGTTCTCGATGGCTTCGACGCCACCCGCGCGATCCGCGCCTGGGAATTGGAAACGGGGGCGGTCAGCATCCCCATCGTTGGACTGAGTGCGCATGTCGTCGGCGAACGCAGCAGCCTATGGCGCGACGCCGGGATGTCCGACTTCATCACCAAGCCGTTCACGCTGGCTTCGATCGAGGGGTGCCTCCAGAACTGGGTTGCCGCCAAGGCAACGGCGCTTGACGCAACAGCCGGCGGCACGGCAGCAACCGCGGCGAATGCCGAAGTCGCGATACTGATCGACGCCAGCGTTCTCGAGTCGATCAGGGACATGCAAGCGCCTGGAGACGACCTCGTGCAGCGCGTGACCACGCTGTTCGGTAGTAAGCGATGTCCCGACCCCACGTTGCCGGTCTGACGACGGGCTGAGATTGTGGGGTATGGCGCGCGATCGATACGACCATATTGACGACCATAGTGATGTCGCTACGCCAGTGCGTCC
>JALHOF010000006.1 GCA_022843145.1 Hyphomicrobium sp. | reverse complement strand
TCCTCAGGACACCGACCCCGTTCTGTTATCATCGTCCGATCAAATGGTTACTGGGCCCTCACCAAAACCCCTCCGAACCCTCGATGGATGGACTCCCGCGGTAGCGGGTTCGTTCTCTGGCCCATTGCGAACGTCACTAATGGTTGCAGGCTCAGCGAGTCCGCTGCCCTCCCCGGACGGTGTCCGCTTACAGAGGTACTGCGACCGAGGGGCAACGTCGAACTTCTGACTGAATACCGGCAACGACGGATGACGGCTTTCTCTGCAAAGCGGACAAGTCGGTGACCAATTTATGCGCAGAGGCGATGTTCCACCTCAAAGAATGCGGCCGGACGACTCGATGCTGACGGCGAAAGAGTACCGTGCAACTCCCTCTGTCGCTGACTATGCCGAAGCTCAATGATGGGTTTTCGGACCATTACGCGCGGGCGCGCGCTAGCGAAACGAAACGCACTCAGAAGCGGCTTCAGGGTGAGAATGCCGCTTGCATATTGCTTGCAGGTTCTCCAGCGGCGCCGGCTGGCTTCCAGGATTTATCCTGCAAAAACAGTGGCGCTCCCTAGGGGAGTCGAACCCCTCTTTCAAGAATGAAAATCTCGCGTCCTAACCGATAGACGAAGGGAGCAGCGCCACGTCATATAGCGAGCTTGCCCCCCCCTGTAAAGCCGGGCATTTCGCGCGTCGGAAGTGCCGCAGCCCAAGGCCAGCGCGCGGCTCTTTCTGCCGTTGCCGCAAGCAGTTGACGACAGGCGTCGAGGCTAGGCCTGACGGCGCGGATCTGCGACGTCGTCGATCTGCAGCTCGATGCGATCACGCCCGCCCCAGGTGTCGCGCCGCACATGCCCTGCCACATGCAGCGGCATTCCGCCCGAGTTCATCAGCAGATCACCGACCGGCTGGCCCACCGAGCGGAATGCGATGGCGTCGACGCGGGATCCGTCACCCGCCTCGAGCACGCAGCGCACGTGCGCCTCGCCCGCCACCTTGGCGAACTTGACCCGATGCGCCGGGAACGCGAAACGCGGCTGCGGATTGCCCTGGCCATAGGGCCCTGCGCGCTCGATCAACGCCATCAGATCGTTATTGAGCGCCGCCGGCGTCAGCGCGCCGTCGATCTCGAGCGCCGCCGTATCCCGCGACGCCGTACTCGTCGCAGCCAGCGCCTGTCGCAGGAAACCTTCGAGCGCCGGCAGTTTGTCCCGCGACACCGTCAGGCCGGCCGCCATCGCGTGGCCTCCGCCCTTGATCAGATGCCCAGCCGCCATCGCCGCCCGCACCGCGCCGCCGATATCCACGCCCGCGACCGAACGCAGCGACCCAGTTCCCTCGTTCTTCGCTTCCCACGAGATCACGCAGCTTGGCCGCCGGAACCGCTCGACGAGGCGGCTTGCCACGAGACCAACGACACCCTTGTGCCATGTCTCCGACCCGGCGATGACGATCGGCAGCGCCGGATCGGCATCGACCTGCCGGTCCGCCTCCGCCATCGCCTCTTCCAGCATCTGCGTCTCGATCGCCTTCCGCTCCTTGTTGAGCTTGTCGAGCAGCACGGCGATGCGCGCCGCCTCCGTCTCGTCGCCGGTCGACAGCAGCCGCGCGCCCAGCGCCGCGTCGCCGATGCGTCCGCCCGCGTTGATCCGCGGCCCGAGGATGAATCCGAGGTGATACGGCGTCGGCGCCTGATTGAGCCCGGACGCATCGCCGAGTGCGCGCAGCCCCGTGTTGCGCCGGCCGTGCATCACCTGCAGGCCCTTGGTGACGTAGGCACGGTTGAGACCCGTCAGCGGCACCACGTCGGCGACCGTCGCCAGCGCGACGAGATCCAACAGCTCCAGCAAGTTCGGCTCGCTCAGCGCCGCGCCATAGGCTCCGCGCCGCCGCAGTTCGCGCTGAGTTGCAACGAGCGTCAGGAACACTACGCCCGCCGCGCACAGATGCCCGAGGCCCGACACGTCGTCCTGCCGGTTGGGATTGACCACCGCGTGCACGTCCGGCAACCGTTCGTCCGCCTGATGGTGATCGATCACCACGACGTCCGCGCCCGCGCCGCGCGCCGCCGCCAGCGGCGCGAAGCTCGTCGTGCCGCAATCCACGGTGACGATCAGTTTCGCACCTTCGCCCGCCAGTTGCTTGATGGCGTCGACATTGGGTCCGTAGCCCTCGAAGATCCGGTCGGGGATGTAGATCCGCGCCGGCGTGTCGTGATGCGACAGAAACCGTGCCATCAGTGCCGACGACGACGCCCCGTCCACGTCGTAGTCACCGAAGATCGCCACCTTCTCGCGCCGCCCGATCGCATCCGCGATACGTGCCGCCGCCTTTTCCATGTCCGCGAGCACGGCCGGATCCGGCATCAGCGCCTTGATCGTCGGATCGAGGAACACGCCGACGTCGTCCAGACCGACGCCGCGCGCCGCCAGAACCCGTCCGAGCAACTCCGGCAGATCGTGGCGCTGGCTGATGGCCGTCGCCAGCGGCTGCTTTTCGCGCGGCAGCCGTTCACGCCAGGCGAACCCGCGCGCCGATTGCGCGACACCGAGAAACGCCCCCTCCGCTTCCGGCACTGACGCGAGTGGCTTTTTCTTGAGCGCGACCATGAACGCCTCCGCGAATCGTTGCATCCGCCATCCGAGCACGCCCGGACGCCGCGCGCGACACCGCCCGCTCGCCTATCCCCAGCCTCGGATGCCGCGGGGCCGCCGTCACCCGTTGCGCGGGATATATTTCCGGTAGAGCGCGATCGTCGCCGGCAGGATGACGAGTTGTCCGATGAGCGACGCGAACAGGCAGACCGCCGCCAGCCGGCCAAACAGCCTGAGCGACGGCAGATGCGACAGCATCGTCACGCCGAGGCCGAGCGCCAGCACGATGGTCGTCAGCACCACCGCCGGGCCGATGTGATGCGCCGTCGCCATCAGCGCCGCCCGCTCGGTTCCGGGCTTGCCACCGAGGCGGTCCTCCTCGATCCGGAAGCGGTTGAGGAAGTGGATCGTCGAATCGATCGCCAGTGCGAACGCCACCGTGATGGCGATCATCGACGCGAACTGCAGCCCCTCTCCGGTGACCCAAAGCAACGCCCCGGTCGCGAAAATCGGGAACATCGACGGCAGGATCGCCGTCACGCCGGGCAGCATGGAGCGCAACGCCAGCGCGAGGAAGATGAAGATCACGAACATGTCGCCGACGAGACCCCAGTTGAGTTCGCCGATCAGCTTCGCCGAGTTGCGCGCCGCGATCGCCGGCAAGCCCGTCACCGCGATCTCGTAGCCCGGATGCGCCTGCCGGACCGCGTCGAGAGCACGATCGAGCTTCTCGACCACCGGCAGGATCTCGCTCGCGTCCACGTCCGGCAAGCGCGCCGTCACCAGAACCGCCGTCTCGTCCTTGTCGATGAACCGCCGCGTCAGATGCTCCGGCAAGACGCCGACGTACTTCTGCACCGTCTCGATGCGCGTGTCGCCCGCTGCCGCCAGCCAGCGCCGCAGACTATCCAACGACCACACGTTGCCGAGTCCCGCCTGCGTCTCCAGCACCGTGTGCGTCTTCGCGATCACCTCGAGCGTGCCCGGATCGTAGAGCGACTGTCCGTCCTTCCATTGGATCATGGCGTGCATCGGGTTGGCACCCGTCAGCTTCTGGTCCAGCCGTCCCGTCGCCGCCAGCGCCTGCTCCTTGTCCGGCACCTGATCGGCCAGACGATAATGCGGCTCGAGCTGGATGTAGGCGAGGCCCGTCAGCACCACCGCCGCCGCCCCCAGAAGCGTGAACAGCAGAGGCGTCTGGAT
This sequence comes from Hyphomicrobium sp., assembly GCA_022843145.1. Classification (GTDB taxonomy): domain Bacteria; phylum Pseudomonadota; class Alphaproteobacteria; order Rhizobiales; family Hyphomicrobiaceae; genus JAKAML01. The sequence continues at coordinate 213,842 of JALHOF010000006.1, read as the reverse complement.
CACCCGCCCGATGATCGCGTCGGTCATCCGCTGCAACACGCCGACACCGCCGGTCTCGTCGCCGCCGGGCTTGCGCTCCGGTTCCGTTTCCGGCTGGATCAGCAGCACCGCGAGCGTCGGCACGACGACTGCCACCGCGATGTAGGAAATAGCCACGGCCAACAGTGCCGCCTGCCCGAACGTCCGGATCAGCGCGCTCTCCGCGAACGCGAACGAGACCAGCGCCAGAGCGGCGTTCATCGCCGTCAGCAGACACGCCGGCGCAACGTCGAGCACGGCATTGCGCGCGGCCTGGATGCGATCGACGCCCGCCAGGATGTCGCGCCGGATCGCGAACACGAGATGCATCGAATCCGAGAAACCCGACACCAGGATCAGCGGCGTGATGACGTTGATGAACAGATTGAGGCGGTAGTCGAGCCCGCCGAGCACGCCCAGCGTCCACAGGATCGCGATCGACGGACCGAGCACGGCGATCAGCGTCAGCGAGATGCGCCGGAAAAAGAGGTACGCGATGACCATGCCGACCAGAAAGCCGAGCCCATTGTAGACCAGCCGGTCGCGCTCCACCGCGTTGCGGATCTCGAGCTGCATCACCGGCGCGCCGGTCAACTTGAAGGTCAGCCCCGAACCGGCCAGCCCTTCTTTCACCGCCGCGTCGATGCCGCCGATGATCACGCCCGGCGTGCGCTCCTCGACCATCTTGCGATCGAGCGCGATGACGATCAGCGCCAGCTGCCCATCGTCCGACAGGAACTTGCCCTTGACGACGTCATTGTCGCGCAGCCGCTTGAGGATCTCTTCATACGCGGCGCCATCCGGCAGTTCATCGGGCACGAGCGGCGGCGCATAGCCCGACGGATCGGGCTTATCGCGCGCCGACAGCATCGACACGAGGCCGCCGACACCATCTGCGAGTTGCAGATCGACCGCCGTCCGCCCGAATGCTTCGAGCTGCGCCTTCTGCAGCAGGTTCGGCCCTTCGACCACGACCAGCACGTCGTACTCGCTCGACGGGAAGCGCCGGTCGATTTCCTCGTACTGCTGGAATTCCTTCGTATTGGTGCGGAATAGCTCCGAAAGACTGTCGTCGACCTTGAGCCGCATGACGCCCAGAACCGCGAGCGCAGTCAGCACGACGATCACCGCCGCCGCAACGTAGGGCGCGCGCAGCGGCACCAGCCCCAGCTTGTCGATCCCGAACGAGAACAGGAACGATCGGCGCGGCGCGTCGTTCACGTCCATGCACTCTCTCCCCCGGCGCGACCCGCCAGCCGATCCCTTGGCCAGCGTCCCCTGCGCTCTAACCGATTCCCTCCCGCCGGAACCCATCTGCGTGGGCTGGTCCGCCTCTGAGAGCGGACATCGGGGACGGAATCATCCCGTCGGCGCCGATGGTTGCATCGCCTATGCTGCCAGCGCAAGCGGTCTGATGGACATCGTTCTGTCACCCGCCACCGCCACGTCGGGCCGGCTTCCCCGTCGCACGGCCGGGAACCGCCATGCAGCAGGGACTGAATCGCTGGCGCAGGGCGTTCTGGTCGCGGCGCCGTGGCTTGACAGCCACCGCCGCCCGCTCTCATAAGAGGCTCCCGTTTCGGATCGGGCGGTTAGCTCAGCGGTAGAGCACACGCTTCACACGCGTGGGGTCGCAGGTTCAATCCCTGCACCGCCCACCATTTCAAACACATTCCGCGCACGACTGCCCACAGACCAGACCGTCTGTTCAGCGCGGCGTTGCATCCAGGCGCTTTGCACCAAGCCGCGCCGCCGCAAACTCCCGTTTCAGGTCGCCGAGTTCGCCCTCGGCCAACTCCAGCAGCAATTCCGCCGACTGTTGTTCGGCCGCGACCTGCCGAACCACGCCGAACTGGCCCGTCAGATAGTTGCGAATACGCTCGAACTGCGACCGCGAGTGTTCCGCGTCTTCGTCGTGCTCGATCGTCATCCGCCCCGCCTCCACACCGCTCGCACCGAATCGGCCATGGACGAGCGTCACCCTCGATCATGGCCGATCGACGGGCGCATCTTTCCCGGTGGTGGAAAACTCATTCAGGCGAGGCATCGAGATCAGGAGCCAGCGGGCCCGCTCACGCCTTGCTCGACCGCTGCACATCGTCGTCGCCGTACATCGTGTACATCGGCTCGTCGAGCAGGATGACCTCGAGGTACCGTCCATAGCCGTTGAAGCCGCCGGCCAGTGCCCGGCCATACGCGCCGAGATTACCGATCTCGATGTAGTCGCCTTCACGCACCGACGCCGGCAGCATGAACGGGCCTTTCATGCCGTCGATCGAATCGCATGTCGGCCCCCACAGCTCGAACGGCTTCAGCGGCTCACTCTCGGTGCCCGGCCGCAGCAATTTGACCGGGAACACAAAGCCGAGGTTGGCCGCGTCGAACAGCGCGCCATAGCCGCCATCGTTGATGAACAGTTCGTCGCCTCGCCGTGCGTCCACGCGCACGATCAGGCTCTCCGCTTCCGCCACCAGCGCGCGGCCCGGCTCGCAGATCAGGCGGCAATGCTCCGTCACCGGCATCTTGTCCATGCCGGCCTTGATGACATCGAAGAAGCTCTTCAAGGGCGCCGGCTCGCTGTCGGTGTAGCGCGACGGAAAGCCGCCGCCGACATCGATCGCGTCGACCACCACGCCCGCCTTGACGATCAGCTTGTGGATGTCGCTGAGCGCGGTGACGAAGGCATCTGGCGTCGTCGTTTGCGAGCCGACGTGGAACGTCAGGCCCAGCTCGTCGGCGGCGAGCCGCGTCTTGACCAGAAGCTTTGCCGCCTTCTGGCCTGCGATGCCGAACTTCCGCTCGAGTGGGATGCGGCTGTTCTTGGCGGGCACCGAAATGCGCACGAACAGCTCGAGATCCTTCGCCGGACCATCCGCGGTCGACGTCTCCTCGACGATCTTCTCGAGTTCGTCCTCGCTGTCGAGCGCGAAGCAGCGGATGCCGAACTCGTGGTAGGCGCGGCGGATCGCGGTGCGCGACTTGACCGGATGCATGAAATGCAGCCGCACGCCGGGGATCGTCGCCGCATCCTCGAGCTCCGCCAGCGAGGCCACGTCGAACTGCGTGATGCCGGCGCCGTAAAGCGCTCCGAGCAGAAATACGCTGTGATTGGCCTTGTAGGCATAGGCCACTTCGCCGGGGAAATTCTTGACGAACCAGCGGGCGGCTCGGGCGGCGGCGTGGGGCCGCGCGGCGAGAACGGGGATGTCGGGCTTCTTGGCCTCGACCATCTCCAGTGCAGACGCGAACCGCTCCATTTTCGGAACCTCCACCAGTCGAGTTGGACCAGCAGGCGCTCCGCGACGATCCGCACTTGAGGCCGCTCATTCGAGGACCGCATATGGGGCATAGCGCCCCCCCTGTAAAGTGCCAAGCCGCCGCGTGGTCCCGCAAGGCGGATCAGCCGTTCGAGCATGGCTACTGCTGACCTGTCATTCGACCGTGATTTGGATGGCGGCGCGCGCCGCGGCGTCGGGCCTATGCTCAGCGTCCGTACGGCTGTCCGGACGCGGTTCGGCGCGGGATTCTCCCGCCCGTCCACGCGCCGTGCGCCTGCCTCGCGCGGGACGCTCCGCCTCGCGCCGCGTCACCGGCACGCCATCCGCCACGCCGCGCAGAAAGTTGCGCCAGTTCCCCAGCACCGTGAACCTCTGCCGCTCGAAGTCGTGTTCGATCCGCTCGGGCGTCTTGTTGCGGCTGTCGCACGTCGCCACCAGCGTCTCGACGCCCTTGTCCTTCAACCGCAACTGATAAGCCCCGTTCCGCGCGGGGATGCGATGCGCCCGCCCGGCGCGGATCAGATTGTCCTGATCGAAATCGTTGGGATAAAGCACCGTCGCTCGGCCTTGCGGATCGACGCTGATTACCGTCAGATGGCAATCGGCCGTTGGCTCGGCATAAACCGCGAACAACTGCCCTTCGCGATGGCGCGGTGTCTCCGACCACAGCGCGAGTTCCAAGGGACGCTCGGCCGCCCGCTCGCCGGGCAGTCCCGCCGCGACGTCCGGCGGCAGCGGCTTGCCGGTGCGCAGCGCGAGATAAAGCCGTTCCGCATCGGCGCGCTTCAGTGGAGATTGACGCAGCCGCAACGCCAGCGTTTGCCCCGCTTCTGGCCCGTCGAAGCTTTTCAACCGTTCGGCGAATTCCAGCGTGTTGAGACCGAACTCCGCCCCCGCCCGCTCGATCCCGACATCGAGGTCGTACTGCCGCGCCAGCGCCGTCACGATGTCGAGGCCGTGTACTCTGAGGTCGGGGTCCGTGCCGGCCTGCGCCACAGCGCGCCGGAACGCAGCGCCGTCGTCGTCGAACAATTTTTGAATTTGCGCCGCCTGCGGATAGCGCAGTCGCGCGGCCTCGCGCGCGTCGCGATCGCCCGCCCACTTCTCGCCCTCGACGTGCGGACGCACTTCGTCGATCGTCCTGATAACACCCGTGTCGTGGCATCCGAGGCAGCCGAGGCCGGGTGTCCGCGCACGCGCGCTGCTGCCCGCCCGCGCCGCCGACGGCGTACCGGTCACATCCGCCGCCGTATCCCGCCGTTTGCCGTCGCCGTCGTAGACACCAAAACCCGGCAAACCGTTGGGCAGCGCGAACATCAGCCGCGCGCCCGTCGCGTGGAAAGCACCCGTGACTTCGGTCCCCGGCGCCGCCGGCCCCAGCGGCTGGTCGAACGGGTCGCGCCCTTCGCCGGGCGGCGTCACATCGTAGGCCAGCCACACCGGCCGCCCCTTTCCGGTCTGCCTCTCGATGATCCGCGCCGTGCCGGTGATCGCGCTCGCCCGCACGCCGAGACGCGCTGCCATCGCGGCCGGCGACGCGGCCGCAGGCTTGCGCACCGCCTTGCGCGGTCCGAGTTCGAGCCCGACCAGTGTGCCGAACGCGTCCAGCGTCGGCGGCAGGCCGATCAGATCGTAGTAGAGCGGCGGCCGCATCGCCGCGCTCGCCAGCCAATCCGCGCGCAGCATCGGCACCGACGTTCCTGTCGCCGCCCGTATCGCATCCGGAGGCGTCTCGGCCGTGCCGCGCGGATAGGCTGCGACCAGCTTTTCCCAATGCGCCGGCAGCCAGCCGAGATCGCCGAGACGCACGGCCAGCAGCGACAGCGTATCGCCGACCGTTTCGACCCGCGCCGCGTCGGGTGCCCACGACAGTCCGTTCAAGATCTTCGCCACCGCCTGCCGGTACCCCGCAAGTTCGGCGTCCGTCGCGCACGTATTGTGCAAATGCGCCAGCGACAGGAACCGCGTGTCGCGCGCCGCCGCCTCACCGACCCGCAGAAGCCACTGCGAGATGGCCGTCATCTGCTCCTCTGCGGCGAGAAACGGCCGCTCCGCGCAGCGCGCCAATGCACCCTTGCCGCCGGTCGTGCCCAGGTCCTCGATCCACTCGCGCACCGTCTCGATTTCCGGCGCCGTCGGTTCCGTCTCTGGCCGCTCGCCGTTGGTCTGGCCCATCATCGGATGCGCGAACATGCGGTGATAGAGTTCGGAACCGTCGGGATGCCCCGGACGCACCAGGCTCGGAACACGAGCGATCTCGTCGAGGCTCAGAATGTTCGCCAGGTCGCCGCCCGGCGCCGATGCCTTCCCAGCCTGATGGCAGCGCGCGCAATAGGTTTCGAGAACGACATAGGCCTTTGCCGCCGCCGGATGCCGCGGCTGCACGGGTGATTGCATCGACTTTTGAGCAACGGGCGTGACCGCCGCCATCGGCACCCGCCGGGAGCCCTCGTCGGCCGCTGCCATGCCGGGGAGGCGGTTGCCGTCCTGCGCTCGCACCGCGCCGGCACGACCGACCACGACGCCAACCGCCAGGACCAGCGCGCCACACGCCAGCCCGGCCCATGCCGCCATCCAACGATGACTTACTCGACGCATCCGACGCCTGCCGCGAGACGCGCGACAGCTCTCCCAGGTTGTGGACAAAACTCGAGTTCGCCCGCCTATTCCGCCCGTCACCTTAGCCGCCGCACGCCGCAAAACCTATGATCGAAGCGCCACACTGCGTCCGCTGTCGCCGCCGTTCGCCCGCCCGTCAGCCGCGATCATTCCCCCGACGCGTAGCGGTCCAGCGCCTTCCGCGTCGTGACGTCGAACACGCCATGCGCCGGTCCCGCATAAAGCCCCTGCGCCGTCAACTAGCGCTGGATTTCGCGCCGCGTCGCGAAGCTCCAAGCCAGCGACTTCAACCGGACATCGAGGCGCGCGTCCTTGTTCCCGGCCTTGTACGACGCCAACAGATACGTCGCCGCCTGAACCGAGCTGCGCTCGACGCCACGCCCCTCGTCATAGAGGAACGCCAACTCCCGCATCGCCGCTCCATGCCCATTTTCGGAAGCCGCCTTCAGCAGCCGCACCGCCTCGGGCAGGTTTCGCGCCCCGCCCTCGCCGCGCATGACCATCAGCGCCAGGTTGTACATCGCCCTCGGGTTGCCGCGCTCCGCCGCCGTCCCATACCACCGCCGGGCCAGGGCCGCATCGCGCGCGACACCCTTGCCCGTCGAGTAGAGATAGCCGAGCGCCGTCATCGCCTGAGGCTCGCCCAGATCCGCCGCCGCGCGATAGTGGCTCAGCGCCGCCACCAGATCGCGCTCGAGGCCCTCGCCGAATTCGTACATCGTGCCGAGTGCGGCCAGCGCGCCCGGATGGTTCTGCTCCGCCGCCTTGCGGTACCACGCCAGCGCCTCGGCCGGACTCTTCGCAACCCCGCGGCCATGATCGAATGCGCGCGCGGTCTGATACATTGCCGCCGGCAACCCCAGATCCGCCGCCTTCCTGTAGAGTTGCGCTGCTTCCGCCAGCGCCACATTGCCCTTCGCGCGTCCGTCGAGTTTCACCGCCCGCTCATAGATCGGCTCCGCTTCTTCGAGTTGCGCGCTGCGTGTGTCGGACGCGAAAATCCAGCTCCATGGTGTCGGCGGGTTCTCGAGCCGCGAGACCTTGAGCGCCACCACTTCGCGGAAGACACCGTCGGGATAGCGCTCGGCGTGCGCCTTCAGCACCGCGATATCGGAGGTGTCCTTGATCTTCTCCCAGTCGCGGATCTCCGACAGCCGCGCGTGCGACAGGCCGTAGTCCGCATCGCTCGGCCGCGCGCTGGCCTCGGGTTCCGCCGCTTTCGGACGGAAGAAGAATTCGCCCGTCAGCGACGAATGCTCCCACGGCGTCTGCTTCTGCGCCGTCACCTCGAGAACCTTGCGCCGCGTCCTGCGGAACACTTCCTCGATCGAAACGCCGATCGTTGGGATCGCGGCCGCCAGCGCCTCCGAATAGGGACTGTACGTGCCGTTCCCGTCGAGCGCGACCTCGCCCGGCCCCGTGGCATAGGCGATCAACGTCCCGGTCGGCGCGCGCACCGGCGCGAGGCCGCGCGTTGCCGATCGCGTCGCCGACGGAAACGGATTGTCGCGGCAGGCGTCGAGAATGGCGATGTTGAGCCGGCTCGACGTGCGCTCCATCGTCTTCAGGAGTTCGCTCAGACTGAGGCCCGAGAGCGCCACTTCCTCGGCGTCCTTGATGTCGGCATCGACGGGGATCAGGTAGTTCTCGCCGCTGACCTGAACGCCATGGCCGGCATAATAGAACAATCCCACCGCGTCGCTTGCCCGCAGCCGCCGGCCGAATTCGAGGACAGCGCGCTTCATCGCGGCTTGATCGGCATCGATCAGCTTGACCACGTCGAAGCCGACCGTCTTCAACGCCCGCGCCATCAGTTCGGCATCGTTCTTCGGATTGCCGAGCGGGTTCGAGGCATACGCGGAGTTGCCGATCACCAGCGCGAGGCGCGTCTCTGCGTGCACGGTGCTGGTCCACATCACCATGCCGAGCGCAATCGCCAGAACACCCGCGAGCACACCCGCGAGAGCACCCGCGAGAGCAACCGCGTTCGACAACCGCCGGCCGCCGAACAACGTCCGCCTGCCCCTGCTCGTCTTCGAATTCACGCTTGCCCGCCGTTTCCAAAGCTCGTGCCGCAACGCCGGCGGATAATTGCCGATTCGCGCCGAATCATGTCGAGCCTATCCGTCCGCGCGCCCCGCCGCAGCGTCCGCCGCGCCGCCGTCCACGGTTCAATGCACCTCCGCACCGCGGCCGCAAGCTGGGCCAGCCGGTGTTTCACCGTGCATTTGCGCGGCTTTATTTCCCGTCGAAAAACAGAAGTAAACAAATCCTGAATTTAACACTTGCGTCATTATCTATAGCAGCCATCCGAAATGGACTAACAAGTCCTTATCGGTTACAAAAGTCATAACTGAACGAAACGGAATACCCCAAAGGAACTGCCTGGATGGACCTCCAAGCCGCCAAGGACCTCAACGCCGGGATGTGGCTCTTCGCCAAAATCGGTGTTGTGTTCTGCTTCGGTCTCGCCGGACTGCTTCTCGCCTCGTCGCTGTGGACACCCGCAAAGGTCCGCGCCGAAGTTTTGGGAACTTCGCCAGTTCAAACGAGTTTCTCTCCCGCGACTGCATCTCCCTCTCCGACTTCACTCCCGCCCGGATAGTCCCGCAATCCGGTTGACTGCTCTCCTGCCCTCCTCCCCGTACCTGGCCCCGCCTCTTCCCGCAGAGGTGGGGCTTTTACGTTGCAGACCCTTCCGATGCGTTCGCGCCTGGCGGCCGGCTCCCCGCGGGGGAGTCGCAAGGCGCAACCTAGAGACTCTTCGGAATCGGCCCCGCCGGCATCGGCACGTCGTATCCGCGCTGCACCGCCGGACGCGCTGCAATCTCGTCATACCAGCGCTTTACGTTCGGGAACTCCTCGAGCGAGATCCGCTGCCATTCGAACCGCGCCGCCCACGGGAAAATCGCGATGTCGGCAATTGAATAGTCGCCCGCGACGAACGCCGCTTCGCCGAGCCGCTTGTCGAGCACGCTGTAAAGCCGGTCGGTCTCGGCGCTGAACCGAGCCTCCGCATAGGGCGCCTTGCCTGGATTGTATTTCACGAAATGATGGGTCTGGCCGAGGATTGGGCCGAAACCCGCCATCTGCCACATCAACCATTCCATCGTCTGCCATTTCGCCGGGCCGCTTTTCGCCCACAGCTTCCCGCTCTTTTCCGCCAGATACATCAGGATCGCGCCGGATTCGAAAATGGATTGACCTGTATCGGCATCGACGATCGCCGGGATCTTGTTGTTGGGGCTGACCTTCAGGAAGGCGGGTGCGAACTGCTCGTCCTTGTTGATGTCGATCGGATGCGCCCGGTACGGCATGCCGATCTCCTCGAGCATGATCGACACCTTGCGGCCGTTCGGCGTCCCCCACGTATAAAGCTCGATCATCCGTCGTCTCCCCCTAGATCATCCGCACAAGCAAGAGCCACCCCGTTACCACGACGGGCGACAGCAGTGTCGTAACCAGAATGGCGCTGGCCATGAACTGCGGCTCGCGGTCGAACTCGGCGCAGAACACCGCGAGCAGCACGCCGACCGGCGCCGCAGCCGCCACCACGAACAGGTCCGTCAGATCGTCCGGCAGCCCCACCGCCAGCGCCAGCCCCCACGTCACCGCCGGCGCCACCACGAGCTTCAGCATCGCAATCAGCGTCAACGGTCCGAGGTTTCGTTCGCTGCGCGTGCTGTCGGCGAGCTGACACCCCAGAGTGAAGAGAGCCAGCGGCGTGAAGATCGAACCCAGCATCTGCACCGGCAATCCGACGACCGGCGGCAGCGTGATCTCGAACCCGCGCAGCAGCAGCCCCGCCACCACCGCCGGGATGACCGGCGTCTCGAACGCCTGCCGGACCCGCGCGAACGGTCCTGCACCTGCCTCGACCGGCGCCAGCAGCCACACGCCCACCGTCACGATCACGATCGAGATCAGGCTCGTCATCACCGACTGATGCAGGATGTACTCCGGCGCGAACGCAAGCTGCACCACCGGAATGCCGAAGAAGCCGATGTTGGCGTACATCGTCCCGAGCGCCAAGACCGGCCGCAAGCTCGCCTTGATCCGGAAAAGCGCCGCCGCGAGCCACCCGACGGCGATCAGAACCGCGAATTGCAGAAACGAGAACCCGATCGTCGGAACCAGCGCCGAGATCGGCTGCTTGGCCGACGACAGGTAGTGCAACAGAAAGCACGGCAGCACGATGAAGACCTGCAGCCGGTTCAAGCCCGGCACGTCGAACTTGAGCCGCCGCTGCACCGCCATGCCGACCGCGACCAGCGCGACGATCGGCAGCGTGACTTTCAGCAGAATATCGAGAAACAGCGTCACGAGCGCCTCACCCAGAAAGGGCAGCCGCCCCGGATCGCTGTCCCCCTTACGCCCGCGCCCGCTCGCCTCGCAAGCCCTTCCTTGGCGAAATCCGGCCGGCGAACCGCTTGACGATAGCGCCCGCTGATATGGCCCGCCCGGCCGGCGCAGCCTCGCCGAGACGTTCAAGCCGCATCCGCGCGATCATGTCATGGAATGCCCGGACGGCGGATGCGACATCGCCCGGATGGTGCAGCGCCAGCGTCGATACCCGCTGCTCCGCCCCGCCGCCATCGCGCCGCGCGGGTGCCCCTCTCCCCAGTGGCCGCCGCGCACTGTCGGCTCCCGCCGTCACTTCGACCACCCGCACGTCGTCCCACACCCGGCGCAAGTCCTCGGCCGCCTCCTGGCCTGCGACGACCACCACCGTGCGACCGTCTTCGAGCGACTGGCGAACCGCCATGCCAAGTCCGAATGCGTGCCCGTCCGTCTCCCACCGGCACAACAGTTCGCCTGCTGCCGCCATGTCGCGCAAAGCGCGGCGGTTGACGACCGTATCGCCGTTCGCCTCGGATTGACTGCGCGTCGTCATTCGCGCCGGAAAATCGAGGCTCGCATCGGCCTCGAACCGCCGCCGTGCGATCGCGACCAGCATCTCCTTGCCGCGGCCCTCGGCCCCGACGACGACCACCAGCACGCCGTTGCTGCGTACCGTCGCCCGGACATGGACGCGCGGCGCCGCCTCGCGCGGCTTGATCCGCTCGGCCGCGACGGGCCGTGCCTTGCGTGTACCTGGAGGTCGAGCATTCGGCGGCATGGGTGTCTCCATGAGCGATCTGACCAGCGGCTGCATCGGTGTTGAGACGTTCGACACCGGCGGGACGCGACTCGTATCCAGACGCTAAGCGTCCCGGCCGCCCGTGGCGATGGCTCCACGGCCACACGTGTGGCTGAACTTCATTCGCCGTGTGATCGCCGTCGCGCCTCTAGCGCGCGCCGGCCATCTGTCCCTTCATCAGCACGCCGAAGCCCGCCGCCTTCAGCGCCGCCGTCGTCGCCTCGAGATGCGCGCGGTCGCGAGTCTCGATGACCAGATGCAATTCCGTGCCCTTGGCCGGCAAGTCGGTAAAAACGCGCTGATGATAGACCTCGACGATATTTGCGCCCTGCGCGCCGATCACCGCCGACACCTTGGCCAGTTGTCCAGGCCGGTCGGGAATGTCGATCGCCAGCCGAGACAGCCGCCCGTCGCGCGCCAACTCCCGCGTCAGCACGCTCGCGAGCAGCCGCGTATCGATATTGCCGCCGCACAGAACGAGGCCGACCTTGCGCCCGCGGAACCGCGCCGGATCGGCCAGCATCGCCGCCAGCCCCGCCGCGCCCGCGCCTTCCACCACCGTCTTCTCGATCGTGATCAGCAAGCTCACCGCGCGCTCGAGATCGGCCTCGTCGACCAGCACGATGTCGTCGACCAGCCGCCGCACGATCTCCTCGGTGATGCGCCCCGGCGCCTTGACTGCGATGCCCTCTGCAAGCGTATCGCCGCGCACGGCGAGGCTCGACTGCTTGATCTTGTTGTACATCGCCGGATAGAGCTTCGCCTGTACGCCGATGATGCGGATGTCGGGTTTCAGTCCCTTCGCCGCCAGCGCGATGCCGCCGATCAGTCCGCCGCCGCCGATCGGCACGACGATCGTATCGAGGTCCGGATTGACCCGCAGCATCTCGAGCGCGATCGTGCCCTGCCCGGCGATCACCAACGGGTCGTCGTAGGGGTGGATGAACGTCAGCCCGCGCGACGTCCCCTCCGCCACCGCGAACGCCGCCGCGTCCTCCAGCATCGCGCCGTGCAGGATCACCTCCGCACCCAGCGCGCGCGTGTTCTCGACCTTTACCGTCGGCGTTCCCTCCGGCATCACGATCGTCGCCGGGATGCCGAGCCGGCCGGCGTGATAGGCAACGCCCTGCGCGTGATTACCCGCCGACATGGCGATGACGCCCCGCGCGCGCGCCGCCTTGTCGAGCGCGGACAATCGGTTGAGCGCGCCGCGCTCCTTGAAGGCGCCGGTGAACTGCAGGTTCTCGAACTTGAGCCAGATGTCCGCGCCGAGCAACTTCGACAGCGTGCGGCTCGGATCGAAATCCGTGTCGATCACCGCGCCCTTCACCACCCGGGCGGCCTTGCGCACATCCTCGAACGTCGGCATCGGGGCAGCGTCCGCTCCGGCTCCCGCGCCTGTCCGGCGCGTCGATCTCGTTGTCATTCCAGTGCCATAAGATTTGTGTGTCGTGTCGGCGGGACGCTATGGCATCCTCCGGGCACTGTCGAGCCTCGCACGGCCGGCAGCCAATCGCAGCCGGCCCGGACAACGGGACGTTCAAGGGAGTTGGTTATGGTCATTCGCAGATCCATCATTGCCGCGGCCGTCGTCGCGGCCGGGCTCACCGCCGCCACCGGTTTCGTCGCCATCACATCGACCGACGCCGACGCAGCATCGTGCCGCCAGCGCGTCAGCGGCAGCGGCATGGGCCAGGGCATTCTCGGCAAGGGCACCCAGCGCGCCCGCGCCGCCGCCACCGCCGATTGGGAAAACAAGGCTAAGACGAACTACGGCTGGAAGTTCCGCAAGCTGTCGAAGGCGAGCGACGTCAACTGGGACTGCAAGAGCCTGCCGCTCAAGGCCACGTGCATCGTCACCGCCAAGCCTTGCCGCTAAGCCCGCGCCGGCGATCCCTCTCTTCGTCGAGACGCGGAGAGGGGTCGCTGCCGCGCGCCGGCCTACTGACAAATATCATTGGCCGTGGATTGCGGTACAGTTCCCGCTCATGATTGGCGGGACGATTCGCGCATGCCACCGCTTCAACAATACGCCGCACTGCCCTATGTCGAGCATCCCGACGGCCTGCTCGTGCTGCTGATCTCGAGCCGCGACACCGGCCGCTGGGTCATTCCGAAGGGCTGGGCCAAATCCAAGCTGACGCCGTCCGCTCTCGCCGCACTCGAAGCCCGGCAGGAGGCCGGGATCACGGGCGATATCGCTGCCGAGCCGCTCGGCTCCTACGACTACACCAAACGGCTGCATCTCTTGTCATGGGCGCGCTGCCGGGTCGACGTCTTCGTCCTCCGCGCCGATGTCCAGGCGCTCGACTGGAAGGAGAAGCCCGCCCGCCGCCAACTTTGGTGTCCGCCCCGTCACGCCGCGGCGCTGGTCAAGGAGGCGGGCCTGTCCGCCCTGCTGCAGCGTTTCGCCGACACCGCACCGTGAACGCCGCTCCCGCCGCCGGTTATTCACCCCTGCCCTTGGTCGTCCCGACATTGAATTTGTCATTCCACATGCCGTCGCCTATGAAGCTCGCTCGTGGATTGGGGCCAGGATGACGCTGCAGGATCAGATTCCGGACAAGAACAGCACGGACCGGCTGCGCAAGTCGTCGCTGGACAAGGATCTCGGTAAGATCGAGCGCCTCGAGGAAGCAACGCGCACCGTCACGCGCGACCTCGTTACACCGGGCATCGCGCTCCTGTTCCTCGCCGTCGCCGGCATTTTCGCGAGCTTCCAGGTCGGCGCCAACTCCAGCGCCGTTCTCGTCATCGCCGCCGCCGTCATCGGCGGCTACATGGCGCTGACCATCGGCGCCAACGACGTCGCCAACAACGTCAGCCCCGCCGTCGGCGCGCGTGCCCTGACCATGACCGGCGCGCTCATCATCGCCGCCGTCTTCGAAAGCGCGGGCGCGCTCATCGCCGGCGGCGACGTCGTCGAGACCATCTCCAAGGGCATCGTCGATCCGGGCGCCGTTGCCGACCGCGACGTCTTCATCTGGGTGATGATGTCGGCGCTGCTGTGCTCGGCGCTATGGGTGCATCTCGCGACCTGGCTCGGCGCGCCAGTCTCCACCACCCACGCCATCGTCGGCGGCGTACTCGGCGCGGCCGTCGCCGCCCTCGGACCCGGCGCTGTCGACTGGTACGTGATGAGCGCCATCGCCGCGAGCTGGGTCATCTCGCCGCTGCTCGGCGGCATCGTCGCAGCACTCCTGCTGGCCTTCATCAAGATCAACATCATCTACCAGGACGACAAGATCGCGGCCGCCCGTCGCTGGGTGCCCGTGCTCATCGCGATCATGACCGCGACGTTCGCCTGCTATCTCATCATCAAAGGCCTCGGCCGCATCTGGAAGCCCGGCCCCTGGGTCGTCGGCGGCGTCACACTCGCGATCTATGCCGCCACCTACGCCGCCGCCCGCCCGCACATCTTCCGTCTGTCGGCCGGCCTGGAGAACCGCAACCAATCGCTGCGCAAGCTGTTCCACCTGCCGCTCATCATGTCGGCCGCGCTGCTGTCGTTCGCGCATGGCGCCAACGACGTCGCCAACGCCGTCGGCCCGCTAGCCGCCATCATCCAGAGCGCCGAAATCGGCTCAGTCGGCAAGAAGGTCGAGTTGCCGTTCTGGATCATGCTGATCGGCGCCGTCGGCATCAGCCTCGGACTGTTGCTCTACGGGCCCCGCCTGATCCGCATCGTCGGCGAGCAGATCACCAAGATGAACCCAATGCGCGCCTACTGCGTCGCGCTGTCCGCCGCGCTCACCGTCATCGTCGCGTCCTGGCTCGGCCTGCCGGTCAGCTCGACCCACATCGCCGTCGGCGCGATTTTCGGCGTCGGCTTCTTCCGCGAGTACTACACGACCCACAGCGCGCGGCGGCAGAAGTACGTCAAGAAGCACAAGCCGCGCCATGCCGTCCGCCACCTGACCTTGTCCGACCAGGAGGAGCTGCGCCGCCGCAAGCTCGTCCGCCGCTCGCACTTCACGACGATCCTCGCCGCCTGGGTCATCACTGTCCCCGCCGCGGCCGGCATGTCCGCCATCATGTATCTCGCCGTCGCCAGATTCCATCTCGGCCTCTGAATCCCGCCACGCCCGCGATCGCCCCCATGGGCAAAGTTGGCCCGTTAGCATTCCCTGAACGCGTTCGTGCTCTAATCGGCGGTTCGAGGAGTGCGTTCCATGTCGAACGATCTGGCGTTCGCGCCGATGCCGCAACCGTGGTCGATCGTCGAGGCCGAGGGCCCCGATGGCCGTCCGGTGCGCATCCTGCGCATCGGTGCCAAGGAAGTCGTGGTTGCAGGCATCGAGAGTGTCGCCGTCGAAACCCTGACCTCCCGCGATACCCACGGCCTCCGCATCATGGCGTTGGTCTTCGCCACAGCCTCCCTCGTTTTCCTGGTCGGCGTCACCCAATTCGGCTGGATCCCCCGGTTCCTGATCGGCTGCGTCTTCCTGCTCGCCCTCGCCCTCGCCAGCGTCTGGGACATCCTCGGCCTGCGCCCGATCGTCTACCGGCGGATGCACATCCGCACCCGCCGCGGCGCCACGCTGCTCTTTGCCTCCGCCGATCCCAATCAGATCAAGGCGCTGGCCGCCGCGCTCGGTCTCGAACTGCCGGCAGAATCCCTGCCGGCCGCGGCCCGCAAAAACCGGGCGACTGGGCCGCTGTTCGTGGAGTAGGGTGCCGCCGTCACGCACCTCACCAACGGCCTCTCCTTCATGCACCCGATCGTCCGCTTCGCTCCGAGCCCCACCGGCCGGCTCCATATCGGCAACATCCGCACCGCGGTCCTGAATTGGCTCTACGCACTCAAATGCGGCGGCACCTTCATCCTGCGTCTCGACGATACCGACCGCGAGCGCTCGACCGCTGAATTCGCCGACGGCATCCGCGCCGACCTCCGCTGGCTGGGGTTGCATTGGTCGCGCGAAGAGCGACAGTCCGACCGCACCGCGCTTTACGATGCCGCCGCCGCAAGGCTTCGCGCCGCTGGCCGCCTCTATCCCTGCTTCGAGACCGAGGACGAGCTCGACCGCCGCCGCAAGCGCCAGATGGCGATGGGCCGCCCGCCGATCTACGACCGCGCCGCGCTGAAGCTCGACGCAGCCGAACGCGACCGCCTCGAAGCGGAGGGACGCCGCCCGCATTGGCGCTTCCGGCTCGCCAACACCGAAGGCGACAGCCTCGCGCCGCTGCCGACCATCGTATTGTGGAACGATCTCATCCGCGGCGATCAGACCGTCGACGCCGGTTCCCTGTCCGACCCCGTCCTGATCCGCGCCGACGGCTCCTACCTCTACACCTTCACCAGTGTCGTCGACGATATCGACATGACCATCACCCACGTCATCCGCGGCGAGGACCACGTCACCAACACCGGCGTCCAGATCCAGTTGTTCGAGGCGCTCGGCGGCACGCCCCCCGCCTTCGGCCATCACAGCCTTCTGGTCGGCGCCGACGGGCAGGCGCTGTCGAAGCGGCTCGGCGCTCTGTCGATCGAGAGCTTCCGCGACGATGGCCTCGAGCCGATGGCCGTCGTTTCGCACGCCGCCCTCGTCGGCACCTCGGACGCCATTCACGCCGTCGCCGATCCCGCCGAGCTCGCCGCACTGATGGACTTCGCCAAGATCTCGCTGGCCCCCGGCCGGTTCGACGTTGAAGAGCTGCGCGCGCTGAATGCCCGCTTGCTGCTCGGCCTGCCCTATGCCGCCGTCGCCCACCGGCTCGCTGCGATGGGGATCGCCTCCGGCGCTCCCGAAACGGTCTCCGCCTTCTGGGACGCCGTGCGCGGAAACATCACAACCCTCGCCGACGTGCGCGCGTGGTGGGACGTCGTCGCGGGCGACATCGCGCCCGTGCGCGAGGACCCGGCCTTCCTCGCCGCCGCCGCGTCGCTGCTGCCGTCCGAGCCGTGGGACGCCGCCACCTGGGGCGCGTGGACCAACGCTGTCAAGGCCCAGACCGGCGCCAAGGGCCGCGCCCTCTTCCATCCCCTCCGTCTCGCGCTCACCGGCCGCGACACCGGTCCCGAGCTGAAGGCGCTTCTGCCGCTGATCGGCCGCGACCGCGCGCTTGCCCGCCTCGCCGCCTGACACTTTTTTCAAGGTCCGCATGATCCGCCTCGACAACATCAGTAAGCAGAACGGCCACCAGATCGTCTTCATCGAGGCATCCGCCGCGCTCAACAAGGGCGAGAAGATCGGCCTCGTCGGTCCCAATGGGGCCGGCAAGACGACGCTCTTCCGCCTCATCACCGGCCAGGAACAAACCGACGAAGGCCAGGTCGCCGTCGATCGCGGCATCACCATCGGCTACTTCAGCCAGGACGTCGGCGACATGAAGGGCCGCAGCGCCACCGCCGAGGTGATGGACGGCGCGGGCCCGGTCAGCGAAATCGCCGCCGAACTCGCCGATCTCGAAGCCGCGATGGCCGATCCGGCACGCGCTGACGAGATGGACGACATCATAACCCGCTATGGCGAGGTGCAAGGCCGCTTCGAGGAATTGGGCGGCTACGCCCTCGAAGGCCGCGCCCGCGAGGTGCTCGCCGGTCTGAGCTTCTCGCAAGAGATGATGGACGGCGATGTTGGCGCGCTGTCGGGCGGCTGGAAGATGCGCGTCGCGCTCGCCCGCATCCTGCTCATGCGCCCCGATGTGATGCTGCTCGACGAGCCGTCGAACCATCTCGATCTCGAAAGCCTGATCTGGCTCGAGGACTTCCTCAAGGGCTACGACGGCGCTCTGATGCTCACCTCGCACGACCGCGAGTTCATGGACCGCATCGTCACCCGGATCGTCGAGATCGACGGCGGCAGCCTCACCACCTACTCCGGCAATTACGCATACTACCTCCAACAACGCGCGCTCGCCGAGAAGCAGCAGCAGGCGCAATTCGACCGTCAGCAGGCGATGCTCGCCAAGGAACTGAAGTTCATCGAGCGCTTCAAGGCCCGCGCCTCCCATGCCGCGCAGGTCCAGAGCCGCGTCAAGTCGATCGAGAAGATCGAGCGCGTCGAGCCGCCGAAGCGCCGCCAGACCGTGCTGTTCGAGTTCAGGCCCGCCCCCCGCTCCGGCGAGGACGTCGCCACGCTCAAGAGCGTCCGCAAAGGCTATGGCAGCCGCGTCATCTACGACGGCCTCGATTTCCAGGTCCGCCGCAAGGAGCGCTGGTGCGTGATGGGCATCAACGGCGCCGGCAAGTCGACGCTCTTGAAACTGATCGCGGGCACCGCCGCGCCGGACGACGGCAGCGTCTCGATCGGCGCCAGCGTCAAGATGGGCTACTTCGCCCAGCACGCCATGGACCTGCTCGACGGCGAAGAGACCGTGTTCCAAAGCCTCGAATACGCCTTCCCCCAGGCCGGTCAGGGCTCGCTCCGCGCGCTCGCCGGCTGCTTCGGTTTTTCCGGCGACGACGTCGAGAAAAAATGCCGCGTGCTGTCCGGCGGCGAGAAGGCGCGGTTGGTCATGGCGCAGATGCTGTTCGATCCGCCGAACTTCCTCGTGCTTGACGAGCCGACCAACCAT
The DNA here is from genome assembly GCA_022843145.1 of Hyphomicrobium sp. Taxonomy (GTDB): domain Bacteria; phylum Pseudomonadota; class Alphaproteobacteria; order Rhizobiales; family Hyphomicrobiaceae; genus JAKAML01. The sequence continues at coordinate 195,266 of JALHOF010000006.1, read as the reverse complement.
CTCGACGTGATGACCAAGGAGATGCTGATCAAGGCTCTGTCACAGTTCGACGGCGCGATGCTGTTCGTCTCGCACGACCGCCACTTCCTCGCCGCACTTTCCAACCGCGTGCTCGAACTCACGCCCGACGGCATCCACCAGTACGGCGGCGGCTACACCGAATACGTCGCGCGCACTGGCCACGAGGCCCCCGGCCTCCACGTATAGATCTGGCCCCCCGGCCTCGACCCCTAGGCGCGGCCCCCTGCCTTCATCCTTAGACGCGGCCCCCCGGCCTCCATTCCTGAGCCTGATCGTTTGAGTTGGAAGCGGTTACGCTTCTAACGAGAACTTGAATCAGACTCTCAATCAAAGAGATGGCGCACGTCCTGCGAGGGTTTCACCCTCGCGCTCCCACCAAAGGCCGGAGGCCTTTGGAAACCCGCACTTGGAGCGTATCTCTCGCCGCTCGCGCCGCGATGACAAAGCGGGTCCAGGGGCACGCCCCTGGTCGGAGAGCGCGAGAGGCGGACAGCCTCTCGCTGGGACAGCCGCCCCTGCCTCAATTCGAAAAGAAGCTCTCGAGGAACCCGATCTGCTCGCGATAGCGCCGCTCGAGGCAGCCGCTGTCGTTACCGCACGCGTCGCGCCGGCCGCGCCAGCGGCGGTGCTCGTGATCGATCTCGGCGCGCTTCCTCGGGCTGTCGCTGTTGGCGCGCGCGTACGCGACGTTCAGCACGCCGTCGAGCTTGCCCAGCTCCGGGTTGCCGCAGATCGCGTGCTCGGCCGGGATCTTCGCCGTCCCGCACCACGCCGGCGCGCCCTCCGCCGCCTGCACCTGCTGCGGCTGCGCGTCCGCCTTGCCGCTCTTGCACACCTCATAGACGCCCGGCATCGGCACGTCCGCGCACAGGATGCCGCCCCACTTGTAGCCCGTCGTCCCGCCGGCGCGGATCTCGAACCACGGGTAGTCGTTCATCATCACGCCCGTGTTGCGCAGGATCGTGATCCGCTGGCCTTCGCTCAGCGAGGTGACGCGGGAGCTGTCCTGCCGCGGTTTGGCGCGCATAACGCCGCCGAGCGACCGCCCCTCGACCGCCTTGCCGCTGCCCTCTTTGCCCTTCGGCGCGGCCTTGCAGTCGTCGGTTTCCGGCACGGGCACCGTTCCCGGCGGACAGCCGGTCGCCTTGCCGCCTTCCTCGCCTGCCGCCTGCTTATTCCGGCCCTGGTTTTGGCCCTTCCCCTTGCGCGGGACGCACGCGGCGCCGTCGTAGTCCATACCGGCCTTCTCGCACATGATCATCGGCGGATCGCCGTGATCCTGCTCACCGCCCTCCTCCGCGACCTCGACGCCCTTCTCGCCCATGATCACCCGCGTGCCCGCCGCATCCTTCTGCGGCATGACGATGTGCAGGCAATCGCCCGGGCCGGTCGCGACCATCCAAGGATGCGTCAGGAACGTCTGGATCGTCTTTTCCTGACCCGGCGCGACGTTGCCGTAGTCCTTGGGCTGTCCGTCGAAGCCGAGCCACAACAGGCCCCGATACGTCTTCGAGCTGTTGACGAACGTGATCGTCGTCTTGGTCTTCGAGCTTTTCGATTTGATCTTGAAGAGTTGCTTGCAGCTCGCGTGCGCCGCCTCTGCCGCGCCACCCCCGAGCCCCGGCGCATAGCCCGGCAGCATCGCCATCGCCATGGCCATCACACCCGCGGCCGCAGCCGCCCGCACACCACCGCACGTCCGTCCAAGCATGTTCCGCACCCCCGCTGGCCACGGCACAGCGTCCCATCGCCGCCGATAAACCACAAGCGGTGATAACGCGGCCGGCGCGGTTTCGCCCGCCGTCCGTGGCAGCTAAGTTCCTCGTCTCCGCAACCGCTGATGAGGTCATCCCGTCCATGTCGCGTTCCCGGCGCTCCCGGCCACAGCGCCAGAAAGCAACGCGCCCACGGCACGCGTCCGCACCCGTGCCCACCGCCTTGCCCGCCTCCACTCCCGCCCGCATCCGCTCGGCGCTCGCCGAAAGCTGGCGCGTGTTCGGCACCGCGCTGCTCCTGGCTTCGGTCCTCCTGCTCGCCTCGGCTCCGATCTACCTGAGCGAGACGCGCTCCGCCGCCCGCTGGCAGGCCCGCCTCGCCGCGCTCCCCTCAGCCGATGCCGCGCACCCGCCCGGCACCGCCGCCGTGCTCGAAGGCCGCATTGCCCCATCGACGCAGCCGCTGTTCCGCCACTTCGCCGCCTACGTGCGCGAGACCCATCGCGGCGCCGGACGCGGCTCGTCGTGGTGGATCGTCGAGGACACCGCCAAGGCGATTCTCACCCTCGACACCGCAACCGGCCCGGTCCAACTCGCCGATGCCGACTACGCCTTCAGTCCGATGCAGGACCCGATGCTGCCGTTCGCGCCGGAGTGGCGCGACGAGATCGTGCGCGACTGGGACCACGTTTCGGCACGTGAGGGCGCCGAGCCAGGCCAGCCGCCCGAGAAGGTGCGATATCGCGGCCTCGTCCCCGGCGAACCCGTGCTCGCGATCGGACGTACGGCCGCCGGCGGACGCTTCGACGCCGATCACGTCGTCGCCGGCGACCGCCAGTCATTGGCGGCGCACCTCGCGCACATGGCGTCCGGCGCGCACGATGCCACCCGCCACGGCTTCATGATCGCCGGCCTCGCCGCGTTCGCCCTCGTCCTCGCCGGCTGGCTCGCCTACGTCGTATGGACCGCCCGCGACCGCAACCGACACTGAGCTCAAGCCATACCACGCAAAAAATCATTTTTTATTGTTGATTATCAACATTTACCGTGCCACCTCTAAATTAGCTACTTGATCCGGTAAACCGTCATGCCGCCATCGTCGGCCCCGCGATCATGAGACCGGCCATCGCCAGCACCCCCACGGCCCACCCGTCACGCAACATCGACGTCCTCCCTGATCCACGGTCCAACGGCCAGTCCTCGCGCATCCTCGCGCCCCCGGGCCGTCACTGCACGAGCATACCCCCTCACCCCACCTCGCCCCCATCCGCGCGCGGAGCCGCCACCCGCGCCGCCGCCTTCTTCGGCCACGCCACCGTCCCCGCCGCGATCTCCTCGCGGAATTTATTGGTGATCGGATAGCGGCGCTCGCGGCCGAAGCTCTTCGATGAAATCTTTACGCCGGGCGCCGCCTGCCGCCGCTTGTACTCGGCGAGCCGCAACAGCCGGTCGACCTTCAACACCGTTTCCGGCGCGTGCCCCTTCGCCACGATGTCGGCCAGCGGCATCTCGCCTTCGACGAGGCACGCGAGAATGTCGTCCAGCACCTCGTAGGGCGGCAGGCTGTCCTGATCGGTCTGGTAGGGGCGCAGCTCCGCCGTCGGTGCCTTGGTCAGGATGCGCTCCGGGATGACGGGTCCGCGCGGTCCGAGCCCGCCCGCCGGCGCGTGGTCGTTGCGCCAGCGCGACAAGCGATAGACCTCCATCTTGTAGAGGTCCTTGATTGGATTGAAGCCGCCGTTCATGTCGCCGTAGAGCGTCGCGTAGCCGACCGACATCTCGCTCTTGTTGCCGGTCGTCACGACCATCGCGCCGAACTTGTTCGACACCGCCATCAGCAGCGTGCCGCGCACGCGGCTCTGGATATTCTCCTCCGTGGTGTCGGGCGGCTGCGCTCCGATCGGCGCGCCATTTTCAGGCGCGTCGTGAATCGGCAGCGCCATTGAGGCCGCGAACAGGTCCTTGAGACCCCATGCCAGTCCCGCGACACCGGGCTCGATCGAGATCTTGTCATAGCGGATGCCCAGTGACGTCGCGCACGCCGCGGCGTCCGTGAGGCTGTCGTCGGACGTGTGCCGCGACGGCAGCATGATCGCGTGCACCTTGTCCGGCCCGAGCGCGTCAACCGCCATCGCCGCGACCAGCGCGCTGTCGATGCCGCCCGAGAGGCCGAGCACGACTCCGGGGAATCCGTTCTTGGTCACGTAGTCGCGCAAGCCGAGCACGCACGCGCTGTAGGCCGCCGCGTCGTCCTCCTCGTTGGGCGCGATGACGCCCGGTGCGCACACCCAGCGCCCGTCCGTCTTTGTCCATTCGGTGACGACGATCGCCTCGCGCCAGGCCGGAAGCTGCGCGGCAAGCGTGCGGTCGGCGTTGAGCACGAACGACGCGCCGTCGAAGACCAGTTCGTCCTGCCCGCCGACCTGGTTGACATAGGCGAGCGGAAGACCGGTTTCCGTCACCCGCGCGACGGCGACGCCGAGGCGGACGTCGGGCTTCTTCCAGTCGAACGGGGAACCGTTGGGGACGAGGAGGATTTCCGCGCCGCACTCCTCGAGGCACTCGGTCACCTCGTCCTTCCAGATGTCCTCGCAGATCGGCGCGCCGATCTTGACGCCGCGGAACAGGATCGGCCCCGGCAGGGGACCCGGCGCGAACACGCGCTTCTCGTCGAACACGCCGTAGTTCGGCAGATCGACTTTGGTGCGCACCGCCTTGATCGCGCCGTCGTCGATCAGCACGACCGCGTTGTAGAGCTTGCCGTCCTCCGGCCAGATCGTGCCGACCAGCAGGCCCGGTCCCGGTCCGAGCGTTGCCGCGAGCGCTTCGAGCTTGGCGCGCGCGGCCTTTTGGAAGGCTGGCTTCAGGACCAGATCCTCGGGCGGGTATCCGGTCACGAACAGTTCCGGAAAGACCACGAGATCGGCGCCGAGACGGGCCGCCTCGTTGCGCGCCGTGACGAGTTTCTTCAGATTGCCGTCGAGATCGCCGACGGTCGGATCAAGTTGAGCGAGAGCGATGCGCACGGAGTGGAGGGCCTCGGGGTTGGCGTGGCGCCGCGGACGATCACCCGGCCGGGAGCGCCGGCAGGCTCGTCGCGGAGGACGTCTTCGAATCCGCTGCGGTGCGAAACGGCCCCGCTCGGACGACCGCGACCTTAGCCGTTGCGGGATGCCGCGCAATGGGTCGGCGTGGTGAGGCGTTTACGTTCCAGGCTTATGCCGGAGGCGGGCGCGTATGGGAGCACGACAGGAAGACCTGCGAGGACAAGTTTATCGCCTCGGCAGTCGCGCTTCGCGCTTTCATCGATCGGACGGCGGCACGCTTCTGCGCTGTCATACTCGCCTAAAGTCATGACGTTCGACGCCGCGAACGGTCCTTCATGTCGGTTCCAGGCATGTTTATGAACGACGCCGCTCATCGCGCTGGCGATAGTCAAGGCATTGATGTGAATTGCTTATATAAGCCAGAGATCAGGCTTCGATCGCGTCGCCGAATACGAACATGACACTGGAGCTGAACGCGGCGTATTCGGCCGCATCCGTCTCAGCGCCATCGAGCGCCACAATCAGCGCGTTGGCGGTATCGGTGGAATCGAAGTCGAAGATGTACTCGCCGACCATGAACAGCACGTTCGGCGACACGGAACTCATATCCGCAGAGGCGGCGGCACCTGAGTTGTCGTTGGACGGCGGCGGTACCTCGACAAAAACGAACTGGTCGGACGTGGCATCGCCCAACGGCAGATCGGTACTCTTGCCTTTAGTTGCCATGACTTACGAGCCGACTTCGGCTCACCCCTTACATCTCACGTATGAGCCGATGAAAACTACCGGCTCCGCTCCGACCGATCTCACCCGATCCTCCGACCCACAGCTGGTCCGCTGCTAGCCTCCCCAAAGGATCTGTCCGGTTGCTGGCCGGAATGTGGAGTGAATGCTGGCCGTGCGTTGTTGGTTCCGAACAATCGCGCGGCACTCTCTCAAGTTTCCACAGTCCCGAACTTATGAGCTGGCAAAAAACTTTGCAAGGTCCGCAGACCATTTCCCTTGGATTCAGACCTTGGTCCGCACTGTTAAAAGCTAATAATGCTTGGTGATTCCAGTATTTGCGGAAGTCTGCTCAAGTGTTCGGCCGGTGCACGACTTGTGACCCGGCCGAACGAAATTACGCCGTCGCGGCCAGCGGATGCGCCCGATGCGCCCGTTCCTGCTTCAGCCGCTCGGCGACTAGGAACGCCAGTTCGAGCGCTTGATCGGCATTGAGCCGCGGATCGCAGTGCGTGTGGTAGCGGTCGGACAGATCGGCTTCCGAGATCGCCGTGGCGCCACCCGTGCATTCAGTGACGTTCTGGCCCGTCATCTCGACGTGAATACCACCGGCATACGTCCCCTCGGCGCGATGCACATCGAAGAAGCTCTCGACTTCCTTCAAGATGCGGTCGAACGGACGGGTCTTGAAGCCGGTGGCCGCGCTGATGGTATTGCCGTGCATCGGATCGCACGACCACACGACCGAGCGGCCGGCCTTCTGCACGGCGCGAATGAGCTTCGGCAGATGCTTCTCGACCTTGTCGTGACCAAAGCGGCAGATGAGCGTCAACCGCCCCGCTTCATTCGCCGGATTGAGAACATCGATCAGCCGCAAAAGCCCCTCCGGCTCGATCGATGGGCCGCATTTGAGGCCGATTGGATTGCGGATGCCGCGGCAATATTCGATGTGCGCGTGATCCGGCTGGCGGGTGCGATCGCCGACCCAGATCATATGACCAGAGGTGGCATACCACTCGCCGCTCGTGGAATCGTTCCGCGTCAGGGCCTGCTCGAACCCGAGCAGGAGCGCCTCGTGGCTCGTGTAGAACGGCGTGGCGCGAAGTTGCGGCGTGTTCTCTGACGTGATCCCGCACGCCTGCATGAACGACATCGTCTCGGCGATCCGGTCGGCCAGCTCCTGATAGCGATGACCCTGCGGGCTGTCCTTGACGAACCCCATGTTCCACTGGTGGACGCGCTCGAGATCGGCATAGCCGCCGGTTGCGAACGCGCGCAGAAGATTGAGCGTCGCTGCCGACTGCCGATATGCCTCGATCTGCCGCTGAGGATCGGGCGTGCGCGCGTCGGTGGTGAACTCGGCGCCATTGATGATGTCGCCGCGGTAGCTAGGCAGCTCGACGTCGCCCTTCTTTTCATTCGGCGCCGAACGCGGCTTTGCGAACTGGCCGGCGATCCGGCCGACCTTCACGACGGGGCTACCTCCAGCATAGGTCAGCACGACCGCCATCTGCAGGAAAACGCGGAAGAAATCACGAATATTGTCGGCCCGATGCTCCATGAAGCTCTCGGCGCAATCCCCGCCTTGAAGCAAGAATCCGTCGCCCGCCGCCACCTTGGCCAATGTCTTGCGGAGGGCACGCGCCTCGCCTGCAAAAACAAGCGGCGGGAAGGTCGCGAGCTTGCTCTCGACGTCGCTCAGCGCCGCCAGATCCGGGTAGTCGGGAACCTGGACGATCGGCTTCGATCGCCAGCTGTCCGGGCTCCAATTGGCCGACATGACTGATCTCCAATAGTAAAACGATCACACAACCTCGTCCGCGTGACCCGAAGGCCAGCGCGGGAGGCGAACCGTGATCCGGAACTGCCTTTTCGGTCAGTATATAGGACAACTCCCCAGGCGGGGGCAACCGAGCCGGCGGACAATCGAATTACCGCCGATTCTAAGCCTTTAGGTGGGACGCGAGCCTACCCCGATCAGTCGGCGCCCGGTGCTGGAAGCGGTGCGCTGATGATCGGCGGCTCTGGCTCAAAGCCCGGCTGCTCGCCGGCAGGCGGGGTGACCGCCGTCCGCCTCAACTCAGTCTCGATCGAGATCTGAATCTCGTCCGACACGAACGGCACCGTCCGCGTCAACCCCCAGTCGCTACGACGGATCTGGGTCTGTGCCGAGAACCCCGCGACGTATTGGTCCGAGAACGCTGGATTGATCTTCGCCATCGGATGGGCGCCGGCGTAGTTCCAAGTCACGTTCAGCACGACGGGGCGCGCCATGCCGTTGATGGTCAAATCTCCGATCACGTCGGCCGTCTTCGCGCTGGTCTGGCGCACGCTGGTGCTGCTGAAGGTGATCGTCGGGAACTTCGCAGCGTCGAAGAACTCTCTGCTCTTGATCAATTGGCTGTCGAGAGCGCCCACGCCCGTCCAGATGCTCGCGACCTTGATAATGACCGAAACCTTGCTTGCGTCCGGCCTTGTCTCATCGAAGTCCAGCTGACCTGTGACGTCGACGAAGCGCCCACCCTGCCGGGACATCCCGAGATGATCCCAAGTGAAGCGGACCTCGGTGTGCTCGGGGTCGAGCGCGAATTGATCCGCGCGAGCGGGAGAGGACATCGCCCATGCCGCAAGCGACAACGCGAAAGTCATCGCGACGGACACGAGCAGTCGCATGGCGTGCGTCTCCCTTTCGGCTGATTTCACTCGGGAAGCTAGCAATCGAATTGCGGCATCGTCACAGCCAGCCGCTCACAACACGGTGAGACCAGTTCCCGTACTCCATCAACGCACGATCAAAGGCCTGCAGCCATGCCGCCATCGACGATCAGCTCTGCGCCCGTGACATACGACGAATCGTCGGACGCGAGAAACAACGCGGCCTTTGCGATTTCCTCGGCGGTGCCGAACCGCTTCATCAATGTTCGGTCGAGCAACGCTTTGGCCATCGCGGGGTTTTTCAACACGCGCTCCGTCAGTGCAGTTTCGATGTAACCGGGCGCAACCGAATTCACGCGAATGCCGAACCCGGCGTATTCGACCGCGAGCCCCTTGGTCAGCGCAGTGACCGCACCTTTGGTGGCACTATAGGCGGCGAGCGGCCGCAATCCGCGTTGCCCCATGATTGACGAGATGTTGATCAGCGAGCCCCGTCCCGATGCCTTCAAAAGATCGAATGCATCGCGCGCCACGCGCACCACACCGTCGAGATTGACCTCGCGGATCCGAACCCAGTCGGCGTCGGTCAGATGCCGGAAATCAGCGCGCACGTTGAGCCCGGCGTTGTTGACCAGAATATCGAGCCGGCGCGGACCGGAGGAGATGGTCCTGAGCACGGCCGAAACGTCCTGGCCGCGTGTCACATCCATTGTTGCGGCGCTCGCCTGACCACCGCGGCCGGCGATCGACGCTGCCACGGCGGCGGCGGCTTCGCCGTTGGCATCGGTGACGAACACGTGCGCGCCTTCATGGGCAAATAGTTCCGCGATGGCCCGGCCGATGCCCGCGCCGGCGCCCGTGATGAGCGCGATCTTGCCGTCGAGCCGCATGGTGGTGATCCTTACTCCGCCGCCTTGACGGGCGGGACCCACTTCTCTCGAATCGTGACCAATTCCTCGGCGGATGACGGATGCAGCGCCATCGTGGAATCGAAGTCCGCCTTGGTCGCTCCCATGCGCATGGCGATCGCCGCCATCTGCACGATCTCGCCGGCGTCTGGACCGAGCACGTGGCAGCCGACGACCTTCTGGCTGCCCTGCGCGACAACGAGCTTCATCACCATTCGCTCGGAACGGCCGGCGAGCACGCCCTTCATCGGCCGGAAGCGGGCTTTGTAGATGTCGAGCGCACCATGAAACTTGGCAGCATCGGCCTCCGATAGTCCGACGGTGCCGATCTCCGGCGTCGAGAATACCGCCGTCGGGATGAGATTGTGATCGGCCGCCCATGGCTTGCCACCGAAAACGCTGTCGGCGAAGGCATGTCCCTCGCGTATCGCCACAGGCGTGAGGTTGACACGGTCGGTGACGTCGCCAACGGCGAAAATCGACGGCACATTGGACTGTGATCTCTGGTCGACGATGACGGCGCCGGTCGGACCCATCTGAACGCCGGCTGTCTCGAGTCCGAGGCCCGAGGTATTCGGTCTGCGCCCAATCGCCAGCATGATCTGGTCGGCCGCCAATTCGACGCCGCCGGAAAGGTGAGCGATGCGATCCGAGCCACGCTGCTCGACGCGCTCGATGACGGATCGCGTGACGATGCGAATGCCGCGCGCCAACAGCTCTTCCGTCAGCGCGTCGCGCATATCGTCGTCGAACCCGCGCAGAATCTTGTCGCCGCGATAAACGACCGTGGTTTCCGCGCCAAGGCCATGAAAGATGCCGGCGAACTCGACGGCAATGTAACCGCCGCCCTCGATCACCACGCGGCGCGGCAATTCGGCGAGGTGGAACGCCTCGTCGGAGGTGATGACGTGCTCGCGGCCGGCCATGAACGGATCGACGTATGGCCGTCCACCGGTCGCAATAAGGATACGGCCTGCCTTGATCACACGCCCGCTCTTGACGAGACGGACGGCATTGGGACCGGCGACTTCGGCACGCTCGTCATGGACATCGACGCCGGCGCGCATCTGACCCGAACGGTAGATCGCCTCGAGGCGCGTGATCTCGGCGTCCTTGGCTGCAATCAACTTGGTCCAGTCGAAGGCAGGTGGGTCTACCGTCCAGCCGTACCCGCGCGCATCCTCGAACTCGTCGGCGAAGCGGCTGGCATAGACGAGCAGCTTTTTCGGAACGCAGCCTCGGATCACGCAGGTTCCGCCGAACCGGTATTCCTCGGCGATGGCGACACGGGCGCCATGGCCTGACGCGATTCGCGCCGCGCGCACGCCACCCGAGCCGCCGCCGATGACGAACAGATCGACGTCGAAGGGTGCCATCAGACGACGTCCGTGACGAGATCGAAGTCCTGTTCGATGACCTCGACGCCATTGGGTCCGGCGATAATCGCTGCGTCCGCGATACCGAGGAACATACCGTTCTCGACGACACCCGGGATGAGCTTGAGCGCTTCGTCCAAGGCGTCCGGTTCCTCGATCCGGCCGAAGGCGCAGTCGTAGATGTAATTGCCGCTATCGGTCATGTAGGGCTGGCCATCCCTGCCGATGCGCAGCGTGATCTTCCCAGTGCAGCCGGCATCGGCCGCGAGCATCTCGATCATGTTGCGGGTAGCGGTGTAGCCAAACCGGACCACCTCGATGGGGAGCGGAAACGCACCGAGCACTTCGACCTTCTTCGAGATGTCGGCCATGACCACCATGCGCTCGGATGCCGTCGCGACGATTTTCTCGCGCAACAGAGCGCCACCGCCGCCCTTGATCAGCCTCAACTCGAGGTCGAGTTCGTCGGCGCCATCCAATGTCAGGTCGAGCATCGGCGTCTCGTCGAGCGTGGTCAGCGGAATGCCGAGTGCTGCCGCCTGCAGGCGGGTCGCTTCTGATGTGGGGACGCACAGGACGTCGAGGCCGTCTTTGACCCGTTGCCCGAGAAGATCGACGAGCGCCCGCGCCGTCGAGCCGGTCCCGAGACCCAGCCGCATTCCGGGCTCGATCAGCTCAATGGCGTGCTCGGCCGCCAGCCGCTTCCAGGCTTCCGCTGTCATGTGGGGCTACAATCCTTCGACAAATTGATGGGCCTTCGCGGCGGCACAGTGAGCCGAATCAGGCCCGATGGGACAGGCGTCAGGTCGCCGCGTCGGCGCTTGCGCCGGAGCGGAAAAGAAGAAACCGCGTCGGCGCTTGCGCCGGCGAGGCCAACAGGTCATCGCGTCAAAGCCCGCCGAGCATCATGTACTTGATCTCCAGAAATTCTTCGAGGCCGTGGTGAGAGCCCTCGCGGCCTAGACCAGACTGCTTCACACCGCCGAAGGGGGCGACTTCCGTCGACACGATCCCCTCGTTGACGCCGACGATTCCGAATTCGAGCGCCTCGGCGACCCGCCAGGCCCGGCCGAGGTCGCGCGTATAGAAGTAGCCTGCGAGCCCGAACGGCGTGTCGTTGGCCAATGCGACAACCTCGTCCTCGGTCGAGAATCGGAACAGTGGCGCGACCGGGCCGAACGTTTCCTCGCGCGCGACGAGCATGGCCGCCGTGACGCCGGTCAGGATCGTCGGCTCGTAGTAGGTGCGCCCCAGCGCGTGCCGCCTGCCGCCCGTCGTGACGGTTGCACCCTTCGCGACCGCGTCGGCAACGTGCTCCTCGACCTTGGCAACGGCATCGGCGTTGATGAGCGGGCCGATCGTGATGCCGGGCTGTTGTCCCGGTCCGACAGTCAACTTCGAGACGGCATCAGCGAGCTTGGCGGCGAAGGCGTCGTAAACGCCGGCCTGGACATAGATGCGATTGGCGCAGACGCAGGTCTGACCGGCGTTGCGATATTTCGAGGCCATGGCGCCGAGCACAGCGCGGTCGAGATCGGCGTCGTCGAATACGATGAACGGCGCGTTGCCTCCGAGCTCGAGCGACACCTTCTTGATGGTCGCCGCCGATTGCGCCATCAAGATGCGGCCGACCTCGGTCGAACCGGTAAACGTGACCATGCGCACGAGAGGGTTCGAGGTTAGTTCGTTTCCGACAGGGATCGGATCGCGGCAGGTGACGATATTGAGCACGCCCGGCGGAATGCCGGCCATCTCGCCGAGCATCGCAAGTGCAAGCGCCGACAATGGCGTATCCTCGGCCGGTTTGACGACGGCGGTGCAACCGGCGGCAAGCGCGGGCGTGACTTTGCGCGTGATCATGGCGCAGGGGAAGTTCCACGGCGTGATCGCGGCTACGACGCCGATCGGCTGCTTCAGGACGACGATCCGCGTATCGGCACGGGGCGATGGAATGGTCTCGCCGTAGACCCGTTTGGCCTCTTCAGCGAAAAACTCGACGAAGCCCGCGCCATAGAGAATTTCGCCTTTGGCCTCGGGAAGCGGCTTGCCCTGCTCGCGAGTCAGGATCAGCGCCAGGTCGTCGGCATGGGCAACGATGAGGTCATGCCAACGGCGAAGAATGGCAGCGCGCTCCTTGGCCGTCAGCCGCGACCACGGCTTCAAAGCTGCGTGGGCCGCCTCGATGGCGGCGCGCGTTTCGATCGCGCCGAGGTCGGGCACCCGGGTAATTTCGGCGCCAGTCGCTTTGTCCAAAACCGGCGTTGACGGTGTGCCGACCCAAGCCCCGCCGATATAAGCTTGGGATTTCACCAGGGGTGTCGACGGCGTGGTCATGTGGCTGTTTTCCGGTCGGTCAGGCGGGGAGGTACGCACCCGCTTCGCCCCTTCTAGGCGCGCCTGCACATCGTTTCAATGCACCCGCGTGCGACAAGGACCAAAACCGAGCATCCGCGCAACGGGAGGTGACACCAGCGCCGAGCGCGGATAGCGTCCACGGCCCGGCCACGACCCCAACGGACCCCATGCGCGGATTGACCATTGCATTTGATCTCGACGGAACGCTCGTCGATACCGCACCCGATCTCGTGGCGGCCACGAACTTTATCCTGGATAGCCTCGGCGGGGAGCCAATGCCGGAGGCGGCGCTGCGTCCGTGGATCAGCTACGGCGCGCGGCGGATGATCGTCGAGGCCATCGCGCACCGCGGGATCTCGCTCGATGAGGCCGAGACGGACCGGCACCTCGAACTTTTTCTCGATCACTACACGGCCAATATCGCGCGGCACAGCCGTCCCTTTCCGGGTACGCTGGCCGCATTGGACCGCTTTATCGAAGAGGGCGCAATTCTGACGGTCTGCACCAATAAGCGTGAGTCGCTCTCGCGGTTGTTGCTCGATCAGCTCGGCATGTCGTCGCGGTTCCGCGCAATCGCCGGCCGCGACACCTTTCCGGTCTGCAAGCCGGACCCCGGTCACCTCACGGGCGCGATCCGGCTGGCCGGGGGCGATGCGCATCGCGCCGTGATGGTCGGCGACAGCGGAGTCGACATCGCGACGGCAAAATCGGCCGGCATCCCCGTCGTCGGTGTCACATTCGGATATACCGAAACGCCGGTCGCCAACCTCAACCCAGATGCGATCATTGCGCACTATGACGAGTTGGATAGTGCCATTCGGCGGCTGGACGCGAGTGTGACGCGCCTGCCACGGTCGGTCACGTGAGCGCTCGGCCCAACTCCGGAGGTGTCGCGGTGCGGCCATATTTCTTGCCGAATCTACGTCGAGAGACCACTCGCGCTCGGCTCGGCTCGCCCGGGCAACCGACCGAAGATAGTCGTACCGAAGATAGAAGTAGAGGAACGTGACGATGCTGAAGACCATGACACTGGCCGTTGCATTGGCCGGCATTGCGAGCATCGCCTTCGCCCAGACCGTTCCCGCGAACTCGGACGAATGCCTCAAGCAGGCATTCCAGCTGGCGCAATCGGCCGAAAGCAAGAAACTGTCGGACGAGAAGCTCGACAAGATCGAGGAACTTCTGACCAAGATGGAAAGCCACTGCGACGCGAAGAAGTTCTCCGAGGCGACGACGATCGCCACCGACATCAAAGCCGCCATCGACGCCAACTGAACGGCAGATCCCGTCTCGCTTTTGAACTGATGCCAAAGCCGCGATTCAAGGCTTGCGCGCGATCATGCGTACGACATCCGAACGGCCGATGTGGCGCACGCCCTCGCTGAGATCGACCTCGCACTCTTCCAGAAGCACCATGTCCGCGTTGGAAAAATCCCCGGCGAGGTCCTGAGGCGTCACGAGCATGTCGGGAGGCGGGCCGCCGATACTCCCTTCCTTTCTGCGTGACAGATGGCGCGGCGAATAGCTTTCCAGCAACACGAAGCCGCCCGGCCGCAGCGCCTCGTACATTCGTCGGTGAAGCAGCGGCCGTTCCGCTGGCGGAAAATGAATGTAGATCGCGATCACAGCATCGAAGGCGCCGACCGGCCAAGCCCACTGGTTGAGATCGGCGCATTGGGCATCGATCAGAACGCCACGATCCGCCGCCAGCTTGAGGGCCTTCTCGCACCCGACGGCCGAGGCATCGACAGTGACGACGTCCAATCCAAGTCCAGCCAGCCAAACGCCATTCCGCCCTTCGCCGTCTCCGGGCACCAGTGCGCGTTGACCGGGCCGAAACCGATCGCGTTGGCTGGCGAGGAACGCGTTGGGTTCGGTTCCGAATGCGAACACCGGGTCACGGTATCGGTCGTCCCAGATCGTGGCCGTGGTGCGCGGTGGTGTCGGCATGATGGAACTCCAAACCTATTCGGTTCTCATAGCACAGAGAGGCCGAGACTCATCGCGGTCGACGCCGACCAGAACGGGTCACGATCACCAAATCTTGAAACGGCGATCAGCAAATCCGCAACTTCGAAATTGCCGAATGCACTGCAATGCTATAACATTTGAAGTTGGACGGTCGGTGACGGTCGCGTCACCATAGAGCTCTCCTTGACCCCTGCTTGCGTTCGGCGCAGCGGGGCGGTCATGGAGCGTTCACGCATTCACACGGGAATGTGAGCGGACGTGAATTGCTCCGCATCCGGCAATCATGAATAGTCGATATCGAAGCGGTTGGGCGACCTAGCTTGACAAAGTGGTCCCAACTCGCACACTGAACTGGCACGGAAAAAGTGCCAGCTCAGCTGGGTGCCCCTCGGCGGGGTCATCTAATCGAGTGAAGGCATCTTGCCGAACTTTTGGAGGAACACATCATGAAGATCTGGAACAAGCCGTCGGTTAAAGAGCAGGGCGTTGGCCTCGAAGTCACGAGCTACCTGCCGGCCGAGATCGACGTCATCTAACGAGACGTTCGAACTCGCTCACACCGTGAGCTCTTCTGGCACGGCGGTCGATCATATCGGCCGCCGTTGTCATTTCTAGAGCCTGCAGTTCAGCGTCAGGCGATCGGCGTCGCCGCGCTGTCTCGAAAGTCGGCCTCAAATGCTCATCAGAGTTCTGGGCTCTTCCGCCGGGGGTGGTTTCCCGCAGTGGAACTGCAACGGCGCGAACTCGTCTGCGGTCCGCAAGCGAATGCCGGGCTTCACGCCGCGAACGCAGTCGTCACTCGCCGTCAGTTCTGACGGAGTCGATTGGGTTCTTCTCAACGCGTCTCCTGATTTGCGCCAGCAGATCAACGTCACGCCTGCGCTGTGGCCGCATCCCGATCGCGGACCGCGCAACAGCCCGATCAAGGCTGCGGTGCTGACCAACGGCGACGTCGACCACATCATCGGTTTGATCAACCTGCGCGAGGCACAGCCGCTGAGCGTCTATGGTTCAAACCGGGTGCTCGCGACTCTCGCCTCGAATTCGGTGTTTCAGGTGTTGGCCGCTGAAAAGGTGCCGCGCATCGAATTGCCGCTCGGCAGAAAGTTGCCGATCACCGGCGATGGGATCGAACTCGGACTGACGGTCGAAGCCTTCCCGGTGCCTGGCAAGGTCGCGCTCTATCTCGAGGACGCAACGAAACCCGGGTTCGGAAGTGAAGCCGGCGACACGATCGGGCTCGAGGTGACTGAGCGCAAGTCGGGCAAATCCTTCTTTTACATCCCTGGGTGCGCCCGCATGGATGACGCGCTTGCCCGACGGCTCGATGGCGCTGCGCTCGTGTTCTTCGATGGCACGCTTTACACCGAAGATGAGATGCTGAAGCAGGGCTTGATGGCCAAGACCGGCTCACGAATGGGGCATATGAACATGTCCGGCCCCGACGGATCGATCGCATCGTTTGCCCAGATCAAGGTGCAGCGCCGCGTTTTCGTTCATATCAACAACTCCAACCCCGTGCTCGACGAGAACTCGGATGCACGCAAAGCGGTCGAGGCCGCCGGTTGGGAGGTTGGATACGATGGCATGGAGATCGAACTATGAGCCCGACGGCCACACTCGAGCGCGCAAGCGCGGACTTCCGAACGATGCCGATGATGAACCGTGCAGACTTCGAGGCGGCGATCCGCGCGGTGGGTGCCGAGCGCTATCACGACAAACATCCGCTTCATAAACTGCTGCACGGCGGCAAGCTCAACAAGGCGCAGGTGCAGGCCTGGGCGCTCAATCGCTACTGCTATCAATCGGCGGTGCCGCGCAAGGATGCCGCCTTGATGAGCCGCGTGCACGACCGGGGACTGCGGCGAGAGTGGGCCCATCGGGTGCATGATCACGACGGTCTCGGCGAAGAACCCGGCGGAATCGAACGCTGGCTGATTCTGACCGACGGCCTCGGTCTCGACCGCGACTACGTGATTTCGCGCCGGGGCGCACTGCCGGCAACGGTTTTCGCCGTCGAAGCGTATGTTCACTTCGTCGTCGAGCAACCGCTCGTCGTCGCTGTGGCGTCATCGTTGACCGAGTTGTTCGCGCCGAAGATCCACAAGGAACGCATCTCTGGGATGCTCGAAGGCTACGATTTCATCGACGATACGGTGATGGCGTACTTCCGCCGCCGCTTGACGCAAGCGCCGCGCGATGCGGACTTCGCCCTCGCATACGTGCTCGAACATGCTGCTTCGCGCGCCGAGCAGGAAGCGTGCGTCGACGCCGTCCGCTTCAAGTGCAACGTGCTGTGGTCGATGCTCGACGCACTGCACCATGCCTATCTCGAGCCGGGGCACATACCGCCCGGCGCCTTCAGACCCGAGGAATTACATGGCTGATCCCACGCCGCGGACCCGCGCCATCATTACCGGCAGTACAAAACCGGCGCTGCCACGCCATATAAAATTGCGGCATGACGCCAGCCGCGGGCGCTGGATCATTCTTGCGCCGGAACGGGTCTACGACCCCGACGACGTCGCCGTTTCCGTGCTGCAGCGCTGCGACGGCGTCCGCAGCGTCGACGAGATCGCGGCGGCCTTGGCCGCGGAGTATCAGGCACCGGTCGATGTCATCGCCGCCGACATCGTCACGATGCTTCAAGAATTGGCCGACAAAGGCGTCGTCACAGCCGCATGAGCGGCCCGAGGAGGATGAAGCCAATGAACGAGATCGCACCGCACATCAGCGCCGCAGCGCCGGCCCCCAAGTGCGCAACGGCGCCGGTCGGCCTCCTGGCCGAGCTGACGCACCGTTGTCCGTTGCAGTGTCCGTATTGCTCCAATCCTCTCGAGATGGACAGGGCCAATACCGAGCTGACGACGGCGGAATGGCAGGACGTCTTGCGGCAGGCCGCGGAGATGGGTGTTCTACAGCTGCATCTCTCGGGAGGCGAGCCGACGTCACGCAAAGACCTCGAGGAAATCGTCAAGACGGCGGCGGATGTCGGCCTCTACTCGAACCTGATCACGGCGGGCGTCCTGCTGACGCGCGAGCGGCTGCAGAAGCTCGCGGAGTGCGGTCTCGATCACGTCCAGTTGTCGATCCAAGACGCGGACGCTGCCAACGCCGACCGCATTGCAGCCTACAAGGGCGGACTGGTTAAGAAGCGCGAGGTCGGCCGCTGGGTGAAGGAACTCGGGCTGCCACTCACGGTGAACGCACCGCTCCATCGCCAGAACATCGAAAACCTGCCGAAGATCATCGATCTCGCCGTGGAACTCGGCGCGGGGCGTCTGGAGGTTGCACATATCCAATACTACGCCTGGGCATTGAAAAACCGCGCCGCACTGATGCCGACCCGCGAGCAGTTCATGAAGACGGTCGAGATCGTCGAGCAAGCGCGCGAGCGGCTCAAAGGCATCATGGTGTTCGACTTCGTCGTCCCCGACTATTACGCCAAGTATCCCAAACCATGCATGGGTGGCTGGGGCTCGGGCATCATCAATGTCACGCCCTCCGGCAAGGTTCTGCCATGCCACGCTGCGGAATCGCTGCCGGGTATGGAGTTCGACAACGTTCGCACCCGCCGGCTGATGGACATCTGGCTCCAGGGCGCCGCCTTCAACAAGTTTCGCGGCACCGAGTGGATGAAAGAACCGTGCCGCAGCTGCGACCGCAAGGAGATCGATTTCGGCGGCTGCCGTTGCCAGGCATTCGCCTTGACCGGCGACGCTACGAACACCGATCCGGCCTGTTCACTATCGTCGCGACATGCGGAGTGGTTCAAGGTCGCCGAGCAGGAGAGCCACCAGCCGGCACCTCCTTTCGTCTACAGACGGATTGGCGGCGATAAGTCGAAGGCCGAACCGGCCGATGCCGACGCCGGAGAATAAGGCGGCTGCGGCGCCACGGGGGCCGGGGTTTGCGAATTGCGAGCAACACAATTCGGGCGGTGCGGCATTGTGTTCAGCGCGGGTTCAGTCAAAACTTGCGATGATCGACGTTGATCTGGGTCAAGAGCACGCGATCCAGTTACAAGAGCAAGGACGGAGGAAAAATTCTATGCTGAAGTGGATGATTGCCGCCGCTGCACTGGTCGCCGTTCCCGCGGTTGCTTCCGCCCAGGACGCCGAAGCCGGCAAGGGCGTATTCGGAAAATGCCGCGCCTGCCACGCCGTTGGCGCTGGCGCCAAGAACATGGTCGGCCCGCAGCTCAACGGCATCGTCGGCCGCAAGGCGGCGTCCGTTGAAGGCTTCGCCTACTCCGAGCCGATGAAGGCTTCCGGCAAGACGTGGGACGATGCGACGCTCGACGCCTACATCGCCAACCCGAAGGAATACATCCCCGGCAACAAGATGGTTTTCGTCGGCGTCAAGGACGAGACGGATCGCAAGAACCTGATCGCGTTCCTCAAAACCAACCAGTGATTTTGCGCCCTGGCGCGCAGACGTGGCACCGCGGATGGCAAGTCCGCGGTGCTTTTTTGCGTGCTATCAATCGATTGGATCAACGCCGGTGCGGTCGATCGCGGCCAGCCGATCGGCCACCGTCTCGCCACCGATATCCATGTTCGGGGCGATATCCGACAACGGGCCGAGCACGAACGCGCGTTCGGTGATCCGCGGGTGCGGGATCACGAGATCTGTTTCGGAAATCCGCGTGTCTCCGTAGAACAAGATGTCGACGTCGATGATCCGCGGCCCCCAATGGCGGGTGCGGACTCGCGCCATCTCGTTCTCGACGTTCTGGCATCGCTCAAGCAGTGCCCTCGGTTCGAGCGCCGTGGAGACGGCAATGCAGGCGTTGACGAACCAGTCCTGGTCGGTGACGCCCCATGGAGGCGTACGCCAATCCCTCGACCGTGCGACGAGCGTGATATGTCCCCCGGCCTCCAGCAAAGCGATAGCAAGGTTCAAGTTGGCCCGCTTGTCGCCCATGTTCGAGCCGAGCCCGAGGATGGCATCGGCACGGGCCGGCGCCCGCGCGCCGTCCCGGCCGGATACGGGACCGGTGGCGCTGCCCTCAGTCATATTTGATGTAGGCGAAGCGCATGTCGCCACTCGGCGTACCTTCCAGCGAACTGGTCGTTTCCTTGCCGGGTTGCCACATCACGACATCCTCGATCTTGCGCGCCAGTGCGAGATCCTTATCGGTGATCCCCTTGGCCGAATGCGTCATCAGCCGCACTTCGACCCACGCATAAGAGGCTGTCAGGTCGGGATGGTGCCACGCAGCCTCGGCGAGATGCCCGACGGTATTGACGACCATCAGCGTGCCTTTCCAGCTGTTCGTCTTGTAGGTGCGCCTGATCCAACCTTCTTCGAGCCGCCACTCTGGAAGATTGGCAGCCAGCCAAGCATTGACTTCTGGCGCCGGCAGGGGCTTTTCGCGTTGGTCGTTCATGTTGCTCTCTCCGCACCTTTCGTGGACACTCGACAGGTCGCCTCGGTCGCCCGAATGCGACGGCAGATTGTGCCGATAGCTCCGGTGATCACGACGCGCTCTCGCCTATCAGTAGCCCTGCCTGCCCGATAAAGGAATGACGTCAGTTATGCGCCCTCGGCACGAGCAACGCAGCATCCGCATCCGCGCGCCGGGCCGCCTGCACCTGGGGTTCCTCGATCTCAATGGCGGTCTCGGAAGGCGGTTCGGCTCGCTCGGCCTGGCCATCGACAACCCAACGACAGAAGTGATCGCGAGGCGTGCTGACGAACTTGTCACGGTCGGGCCCGAGAGCCGGCGGGCCGCAACTGCGGCGATCAAAGTGGTCGATGAATTCGGATTGCGCGCAGGCCATCACATCGAGGTCGTGGAGGCTATCCCTGCCCATGCCGGGCTCGGCTCCGGCACGCAGCTGTCTCTTGCCGTCGGAGCGGCCCTGCTGCGCCTCGAGAATCGTATTTTGCCGGCCTACGAGATCGGTGACGCGCTCGATCGCGGCGCCCGATCCGCGATCGGTATGGCGGCGTTCGATAGCGGCGGGTTCGTTGTCGATGGTGGGCGCGGCATCAGCGATCGACCGCCGCCCGTCATCGTTCATCAGCCCTTTCCGGAGGACTGGCGCATCATGCTGGTCCTCGACCGCAACGGTGAAGGGGTGCATGGCGACAAGGAGGCAAAGGCGTTCGCAAACCTCGCTCCATTCCCTGATGAGCGCGCCGGCCACTTGTGCCGTCTTGTCATGATGCGGTTGGCGCCGGCGATCGCCGAGCGCGACATCGGGTCGTTCGGAGCGGCTGTGACCGAGATCCAGGAAATCGTCGGCAGCCATTTTGCTGCGGCGCAAGGTGGTCGATTGTGGACGAGTGCGGCCGTCGAGGCGATGGTCAAGTCCATGGCCCGGAGAGGCGCGGTCGGAATTGGACAGAGTTCATGGGGGCCGACCGGATTTGCTTTCGCCCCGTCCGAAGAAGTCGCTCAGACCCTCTATCGTGCTTTCGTACAAGACGCTAAAGCCAAGGGCCTCGAGATTCTGGTGGCGCGCGGGCGCAACGTCGGCGCGCAGATCGAAGAGCGGACGCCAGATACCGCTCAGGTCTGAAGAGAAGGACACCACAAAATGAGCGACGCCACACCCATCCTGCATATGCTCACACCGCAGAAGCACATGAGCCCGTTCGACGTGAACATGGCGACAGACGCGGGCTTCAAGGTGATCGTCCCCTACGTCAACGTCGATCTCACGGAAGTGAACGGTCTCATTCAGGATGCGATCTTCTCCCGCCCGCCCAACTTCGGACCCCGCACCGGGTTCTTCATGGGCGGCAAGGACGCCATCCTTGCACTCGATATGATGGAGGCAGCGCGCAAGGCGATGGTGCCGCCGTTCGAGTGTTCGACGTTCGCCGATCCGGCCGGTTCGTTCACGACAGCTGCGGCGATGGTCGCGTGCGTCGAGCGCGTGCTGAAGCAAAAATTTGGCCGCGGCTGGAAGGGCACCAAGGTGGCGGTGTTCGGCGCCACAGGCGTCGTCGGATTTGCATCGTCGATCATCGCGGCTCTAGAAGGCGCAGACGTGCAACTAGTCGCGCATCGCGGCGTCGACCGCGTCATCAAGAGCGCGGCAATTTCCAAGCAGCGTTTCGGCGTCGATCTCGAGGCCGTGAACGGCGAGACCGCGGACCAGAAGCGCGAAATCATCGCCAACGCAGAAGTGATCTTTGCAGCGGCCGCAGCGGGCGTGCAGGTCGTATCGGCTGAGGACAAGTCGCTGGCGAAGAAGTTGCTCGTGATCGCCGACGTCAATGCCGTTCCGCCGCCTGGCGTCGAAGGCATGGCACTGTTCATGGACGGTGCGCCGCTTCCGGGCTGTGATGCCCTCGGCGTCGGTCCGCTGGCCATTGGGGACATCAAGTACAAGTGCGAAAGCGGACTGTTCAAGCAGATGATCGCGTCCGACAAGCCGCTCGCGCTCGACTTCCGCCACGCCTACGCGCTTTGCAAGCAGTTGACCGGCCTCGCTTGATCCGAGGTGGAACCTGAAACGATCCTCATCGCCGGTTTTTCCGGGCGGGCGCTCGCACAGTCCGCCCGGCGCGCCGGCTTTGCGCCGCTCGTGGTCGACGGGTTCGGCGACGAGGACATGCGCGCAGCCGCCACCGCCTCAGAAATTCTACCCGGCCTCTTCACTCACGGCTTCTCTGCCGGGTCGCTCATCGCGGCGCTAGACCGCCTCGTTTCCGCTGCGCACGTTCCGCCGGTGGGACTCGTGCTCGGAGCGGGTTTCGAAGGCTTGCCCGGACTCGTCGAACGACTGAGTGATCGCTACCGGATACTTGGATGTTCGGCCCACACCATCCGCAAGTCGAAGGACCCGATGGCGTTGGCCGCCCTACTCGGCGAGCGGGGCATCGCTCACCCCGAGACGCGACTGGATTTGCCCGACGATGTTGGCGGCTGGCTGTCGAAGCGCATAGGCGGCACCGGCGGCACGCATATTCTTCCAGCTCGCCCCAGGGCCGGAGCCGGCCGTTACCTGCAGCGTGAGATCGCCGGTGTGCCGGTATCGGCGCTCGGCATTCTGGGCGCGGCCGATTGTGCATTCGCATTCAGCCGCCAATGGACGGCGCCGGGAGGACGGCAACCCTATCGCTATGGCGGCGCAACCGGGAGCCTCGAACTCGACGCCGATCTAGAAGCGCGGATGATCGAAATCGGGCTCGACGTGTCACGCGAACTCTCGCTCGTGGGCCTTGTGTCGCTGGATTTCCTGGTCACGCCCGATGGCGCCCCTGTTCTCCTGGAAATCAACCCCCGCCCCGGCGCGACACTCGACGTGTTCGACGATCACGCGGGCACGCTTTTCAAGGCGCACGTCACGGCCACGCGCGGCACCGGGACGCTAGATGAGCACTTCGCAGCCTGGGCGCCTCCCGTCGCGCGGGCCGTGGCCTACTTCTACGCGGACCGGGGCGAACTCCTGGTGCCGGCCGTCACGTGGCCAGAGTGGGTTCTGGATCGCCCGCCGCTAGGCCGCTGCATACCGCGTCATCACCCGGTCGCCACCGTGGCCGCTGATGGCTCCGATACCCGACAGGCAGAAGCCTTGTGCCGGGAACGATTGGGCACGCTGGAACGCATGCTGTATGAAGACATGACAGGGAAGGAAACGCAGTCATGACCAATTCCACGATGGCCGCACCGAGCGTGAACGCGAGGGCAGGCCGGATCGTCGAGACGATCGCCAGCAATGCCAGCGCGCTCCGCTGCGCGGTCAGCACGGGCGAATCCGGTGAACGGCGGATCGATCTCGGAGCCAACGTCCCCGGCGGGCTCGAAGCCGGGCGGCTGCTCGGCGAAGTCTGTATGGGTGGGCTCGGCACGGTCGCGATCACATCGTCCTCAGGCCTTGAAAAATGGCCGCTCGGCGTCGTCGTCCACTCATCCAATCCGGTGATCGCCTGCCTCGGCAGTCAGTATGCGGGCTGGACGATCACCGAGGAAGCGAGCGGATTTTTCGCTCTTGGCTCCGGACCTGCGCGCGCACTGTCGCGGGTCGAGGAACTCTACAAGGAGTTGGGCTACGTCGACCATCACGACGCGGGCGCTCTCGTCATCGAAGGAGACAACGCGCCGCCGTCGAGCGTCGCGCAGTCTGTCGCCACCGCTTGCGGGATCGCGCCGTCCAAGCTGACCGTGCTCTACGCCCCGACGGGCAGCCTCGCCGGCACCGTGCAGATCGCCTCACGCGTACTCGAGGTAGCGCTGCACAAGGCGCACGCGCTACATTTCCCACTGGACCATATCGTCGACGGCTACGGCGTCGCGCCGATCGCGCCGCCTATCCCGGACTTCGTCAAAGCGATGGGGCGGACCAACGACGCGATCATCTACGGCGGCCGCATCCAGTTGTTCGTACGCGGGACGGACGAGGCTGCCCGAAAGCTTGCCGACGCGTTGCCATCGAGCACATCGAGCGCCTACGGAAAGCCGTTCGCTGAAACGTTCGCCGAGGTGAACGGCGACTTCTACAAAATCGATGCCATGCTGTTCAGCCCGGCTTTGGTAACCGTGTCGAACCTCGATAGCGGAGCCTCGTTCCACGCTGGCAAGCTCGCGCCGGACATCGTCGATGCCAGCTTCCGCTGACGGGTCAATTCCGCGAGGCGGGCCGCGTATCGCACTGTTTGTCGAAGATGACGGCGGCGATTGGCATGCGCGTCGGCTGACGCGCGCGCTCGAAGCGCGCGGCGCCATAGTGGTGACGACATCGCTCAATCGCTGCGCCTTCGATACGCGGCTGACGTCCGGCTTGGACATTCCGGGCTTTCAAGGTGGACTGCCTGAGGGCGCGTTCGTGCGTTCGGTCTCGGCGGGCAGCCTCGAACAGATCACGATGCGGCTCGGCATTCTGCACGCTCTCGAAGCCGCCGGTGTCCGGGTCTGGAACAATGCCCGCGCTATCGAACGTTGCGTCGATAAGTCGACCGCGACCTGGCGCTTTCAGCGCGCAGGCCTCCCGACGCCCGTGACACGCACCGCCGAAGGCCACGACGCGGCGGCAGCCTATCGAAAGGAACGCGGCACTCTCGTGCTGAAGCCGCTGTTCGGTTCGCAGGGCAATGGCGTCAAGCGTCTGTCAGACGGCGACGAGCTTCCCCCGTCAGAAGAGGTCGGCGACGTCTACTACCTGCAGGAGTATCTGCGCGGGCCCGATGCCGCGACCTTCGAGGACTGGCGCGTCCTCGTATCCTGCGGGCGAATTCTATCGGCAATGAAGCGGCGCGGCAGGACATGGATTACGAACGTCCACCAGGGCGCGGAGCCCGTGGTGCACGAGCCGGATGATGAGATGCGCGACTACGCGTTGCGCGCCGCGCTCGCGGTCGGAGCGGACTACGCAGGCGTCGATCTCATTCGCGCAATCGATGGTCGCCTGCTCGTGCTCGAAATCAACTCCAACCCGGCATGGAAAGGATTGCAGAGCGTCAGCGGCTTGGACATCGCCGACGCGCTCGCGGCGGATTTCCTCGTCGATGTCGCGAACCGCGTGCCGCGATGACGGCGCTGGTCAAGCGCACCGAAGTCAAGGCGGCGTTTCTCGACGCCTGCCGCGCGGAACTCGCGGCGCTCAAGCCAGGAAACGTGCATGCGTATTCGCCGGGTCATGGCATGCAGATCTGGCACTTCGAGCGCAGCGCCGAAGCGGCAGCACCGCATATCTCGGACCCGGCGCTTCCGGTCGGCGCCCGCATCTGGCGGGCCATGGAGGCGACATTCGCGATCGCAGGCTGCAATACCAATCTCGGCATTCTGTTGTTGACGGCGCCGCTGGCACGCGCCGCCGATACCGATCATCCGGGTGCCACCCTGCGGGACCGGCTGCGGCACGTGTTGGACACTCTCGACCTCGATGACGCCCGCGAGGCTTTCCGAGCCATCGCGCTTGCCAACCCGGCCGGCCTCGGCCACGTCGACGTCGAGGACGTCGCCAAGCCTCCGTCCATGACACTGCGGGCGGCGATGGCGCTCGCGGCTGAACGTGACCGGATTTCACGCGCCTACGTCACGGGGTATGCCGACATCTTCGAACGAGCATTGCCCCGCCTCGCGTCGGCGCGCGCGCTGGCATCGACCCAAGAGCTCGCGGTCACCACGTTGCATATGTCGTTGCTGGCGATGTTCGAGGATAGCCATATTGCGCGCAAACACGGAACCGACGCGGCATCGGCGGTAAAGCTCGAGGCGATCGGACTGCGCCGATTATATGAACCGGTGGCAACGGCGGACGGTATCGGTGAACTTCTTGCTTTTGATCGCGATTTGAAGGATCGCGGGCTAAATCCAGGGGCAACGGCCGACTTCGTTGTTGCCACTCTGTTCGCGGAAGGCCTGACACACAGTACCGACCGGAAGACTGCCTAATCCCCCTTGTCGAATGGACCGTCCTGGCGTTATTTAGCGCCGGTGAACCCGGGGGTACCCCGGGCTCCGCTATCTGGCCAACCGGTCCGATGACATCCGATGTCGTCGTTCGCTGTTAACAGGGATAGTATCTATCCGCCAAGACCAGCCGACCGCCGGACGCCGTCCCCTGTCGTCGTCCGCAGTCTCTGGGCTGCCCTTTTGTGAACCTGGGAGGAAAACCCCGCATGGCCAAAATCAACAAAGTGATGGTTGGCGAGTCGCTCGTCGGCGACGGCAACGAGATCGCGCACATCGACCTCATCATCGGACCGCGCGGTTCGGCTGCCGAGCAGGCGTTCTGCAACGCACTGACCAACAACAAGGACGGCTTCACGACCTTGCTCGCTGTCATCGCGCCGAACCTCGCCTGCAAGCCCAACACGATCCTTTACAACAAGGTCACCATCAAGGACGCCCGTCAGGCCGTTCAGATGTTCGGACCGGCTCAGTACGCCGTCGCCAAGGCCGTTCAGGATTGCGTTGCCGAAGGCACGATTCCGGCTGCCGAGGCTGACGATATCTACATCGCCGTCGGCGTGTTCATCCACTGGGAAGCCGCTGACGACGCGAAGATCCAGGACTTCAACTATCGCGCCACCAAGGAAGCCATCGAGCGCGCCGTCGCCGGCAAGCCGACGGCCGCCGAAGCGACCGCGCAGCGTAACTCGGTCACGCATCCGTTCGGCGCCAAGTCGTAATTCGGATCTGATCTGAAGCGCACGTTATTGGCCGGCGATCTCTTCGAGGTCGCCGGCCTTTATCTGGCCTGAGTGCAGCGAGCTTGCCACCAGCACGCCCGTCGCGCCGGCCCTGCGAAGCGCGATGAGATCCGCTTTGTCGCGAACGCCTCCAGCGGCAAACACCTGCCGCCCGGTCCCGGCGCGCCGAACGATATCGACGACACGGGCGATATCGGGGCCTTGATCTGCACCAACATTGGCGAGTGTCATCGCGATGATTGTCTGCGGCCAGCGATCAGTCTGTTCCAGGACCTCGGCCGCACCGAGCATCACCCCGCCCTTGAAGTCGAGTGAAAGCACCGGTTCGTACGCCGCTGCACGGATCGACGCAAGGTCGCCTGCCTCCAGCAGCGTCTCCGAGCCGACGACGGGGCGCACATTCGGCATCCTGGCCAGCGCCGCAACGCTGGCGGGCGTCGCGCTGCCGTCATCCAGCCAGAACGTCACCTCAGGGAACTCGAGCCGCAGCGCGCAGATGGTGTCGTGGTTGCGACCGCGACCGGCGATGCCGTCGAGGTCGGCAATGTAGACTGTTTTGAACGGAAAGGCGCCCATGAGCCCAGCAAGGATCGCGACCGGGTCGCTGGTCCCGGGAGCCAGCGATGTCTCGATCGGCCTATAGGCTGCCCGCTCGCCACCGCGCGCGTGGACTACGGCGCCAGCCTTGAGATCGAGCACGGGAATAACGAGCATCGCATTGGTCTCCTATGCCGGGTCGTGTAACACGTGGACCCAACGCCGGAAACGAGGGCTCGGGAGTCGACGATGGAATTGACCGCAGGACTTGATGTCGGCGGCGCGCACCTCAAGGTCGCCCTCGTCGAGCGCGATCGGGTCGACGCCGTCGAGCAGCACCTCTGCCCGCTGTGGCAAGGCTTCGACAAGCTCGACGCGGCACTGGCTGCAGCCAATCCACTGCTATCTCGCGCCGCGCATGTCGCGGTGACGATGACGGGCGAACTGTCCGATCTTTTTTCGAACCGCAAGCAGGGTGTCGATGCCATCGTCGGCCGGCTCGTTGCTCAGTTCGGACCGTTGACCCAGTTCTGGATGGGCCCGCGCGGCTTTGGCACTGGCCATGAGGCCAAGTCGAACCCCACCGAAACGGGATCGACCAACTTCCTCGCGACCGCGGCGTTGCTCGGTAGCCTGCCGCGCAGTGAAACGTCGCTGCTGATCGATTTCGGCTCGACGACAGCGGACATCATTCCGATCGTCCGCGGTCGCGCCGTTCCCCGCGGCTTGACGGATGCCGACCGGCAAGCGACCGGCGAACTCGTCTATACGGGCTTGACGCGCACGGCCGTCATGGGCGTTGCCACACGTGCGCCGGTCGACGGCCGCTGGGTGTCGCTCGCGAGGGAATACCTCGCGACCATGGCGGACGTCCGCCGCGTGATCGGCGATGATCTCGACGCCGTCGACCTGCACGCGACCGCCGACGGCAAGGGCAAATCGATTGGCGAGAGCCGAGCGCGGTTGGCGCGCATGCTGGGCCAGGATGCGGAAGCGATATCTGGGGATGCGCTTCGTCAGGCTGCGTTCTACATCCGCGAGGAGCAGCGGCGCTCGATTGCCGATGGCGCAATGCAGGTGTTGACGGCGGCGGATTTGCCCGCGACGGCTCCGATCATCGCAGCGGGCATCGGCGCCGGGGAAGCGGTGCGTGTGGCGCTGCAGATCGACAGGCCGTGCTTTCCGTTCGGTGACTTGATCGGCGCACCCGAAGCGCTGCGTCAGCACTCGACTTACAATGCTCCAGCGGTCGCCGTCGCCCTGTTGGCAGCCCAGTCTCGCCCGAAAGCGACCCGCCACTGATCTAGTCCGGCAGCGGAATGAACTCCTTGTCGTCACCGGGTACGAGCGGGAATTTACCGGCTTTCCAATCGGCTTTGGCGGCGCGGATGCGTTCGGCGGACGAAGACACGAAATTCCACCAGATGTGCCGCGGTCCGTCCATGGGCTCTCCCCCAATCAGCATCAGCCTCGACTGATCGACGGCGAGAATGGAAATGCGGTCGCCCGGCCTGAACACGAGGAGCCGGCCCGCGCCGAAACTCTCGCCCGCGATGTCGACCGTCCCCGACACGATGTAGATGGCCCGTTCGTCATAGTCGGGATCGAGCGGCAACACCGCGCCGGGCGCGAGCACAGCCTCGGCATAGAAGCTTGCGTGCGGGAACGCGACGGGTGACGTCTGTCCATAGAGCGAGCCCATCACGACCCGCACGCGCTTGCCTTCGCCCGTAATGCGCGGAAGTTCGCTTTCAGCGTGATGCACGAATGCGGGTGCGCTTTCTTCGTGCGACTGGGGCAAGGCGGCCCAAGCCTGAATGCCGAACAACTTTGGCGCTTTCGCCCGCTCGGCCGGCGAGGTGCGCTCGGAATGCACGATGCCGCTTCCGGCGGTCATCAGATTGAGCGCGCCGGGACGAATCGGTACCTCTGTTCCGAGGCTGTCGCGATGGACGATCTCGCCGTCGAAAAGATAGGTCACAGTCGAAAGTCCGATGTGCGGATGTGGGCGCACGTCGATCCCCTCGTTGAGGAGAAACTCGGCGGGGCCCATCTGGTCGAAGAAAATGAAAGGCCCGACCATCTGGCGACCGGCCGCTGGCAAAGCGCGGCGCACCGAAAAGCCGCCGAGATCACGGGCGCGAGGGACGATCACCTGTTCGATGGCATCGCATGACCGCGCGTCGCCTGGGGTCGGATCGTCCGCTGGATGACTGCTCATGCGATACTCCCATGCTCGAACGGCGCACGACCACGCGGCGGGCGCTTGCTTAGCTGTCCGGGAAATACTGGAATATCCACGTCTCGGTCAGCGCGCGATCACCTTGCCGCAGATAGCCGCGCAAATCGACGGGTTCCGATCCCGAAGCCGTGATGTCGAACAGTGCGCGCCAACGCTCGCGCTGATCAACCACCGGATGTGAATAGGCGTTGCTGACCGTTCCGCGCGACGACGTGATGACGAATTCGACCCCGTCGTTCCGGCCCACGCCGGAGAATACCGCGCCTTGAAAATCGACGACGAACTTACGCGTCCCTGACGGCCGCTTCTGTCCCGGACGGCCACCCATTCCGGTCCATGTCGCGGTGGAGAACCCGAGTTTGTCGGGCATCGGAACGTCGTCGAGCCAGCTCAAGCGATAGCGATAGGTGCGCGCATCACCGGCATGGAACGGCGCTTCCGGACACCAGTAGACCGCGATATTGTCGTGCACTTCGTCGTCGGTCGGAATCTCGACGAGATGCACCGCGCCGCGCCCCCATCCATCGAGCGGCTGCACCCAGACCGATGCGCGGCGTTCGTAAAAGACGCCGTCGTCCAGATAGTGCACAAAGTCACGATCACGCTGGAGCAGTCCGAAACCTTTCGGGTCGTTGTCGGCGAATGCGCTCGTCATGACACGCGGGGGATTATTGAGCGGGCGCCAGATCCTTTCGCCAGAGCCTGTCTCGATCGCGAGGCCGTCGGAATCGTGGATCTCTGGCCGCCAGTCGCGCGCTTGCGTGCGGCTCCCTTCGCCATACCAGAACATGCTGGAGAACGGCGCGATCCCAAGCCGCCGGATCTCGCCTCGCGCATGTAATTCACACTCGATGTCCATGACGACACGATGGACGTCACGCGCATCCGTCACTCGATCGATGCGGATCCGGTAAGCACCTGTTGCCCGCGGACTGTCGAGCAACGCGAAGATCGTCAGCGCCGCACCTCCACGTTCCGATCCCTCGAGGAAGAACTCGGTAAAGCGCGGAAACTCTTCCGGACCCGGCATCGCCGTATCGATCGCGAGGCCGCGCGCCGACAACCCGTACTGATTGAACGGCCCAGAGGCCCGGAAGTACGAGGCACCGAGAAAGGCCAGCCAATCTGTTTTCAAGTCCGGCGCCATGATGCGAAAGCCGGCAAATCCGAGGCCATCAGGAAGGCTCCGCGCAGGATGATCGGGCGGCGTTTCGAACAGGGCTGCGTTGTAGAGCACCTCCCGTGACGTGCCTCCATCGACCACGTGAATGCGCACCGGTTCGCGGAAATACTGGCCGAGATGAAAAAGTTGCGCGGGCGACCGGGCCTCGCGGTCGAGACGCAAGCTGTTCGACGGCTTGAAGCGGATCTTCTGGAACGCGTCGTAATCGATCTTCTCGAGAAGGTCGGCTGCCGCCGGCTCCGACTTCCGCCACGCCGAACTTGCCAGCACACGCGCCCGGCGCTTCAGTTCGTCGAAGGCGAACGGAGTTGCATCGGCGAAGCGAAGCCCTTCGGTTGCAGAGCCCGCGACGGCCGTCCCGACACGCGCCAGAGCCGCCGCCGCCATGCTGCCTGCCAAGATCTGTCGCCGATTCACGCCTGACGCCATGTTCAGTGCCTGTTCAATGGGTTCCGTGCCCGACTTCGAGCACGTCCCGCCGTAGTGCTCCGAACCGGCATTCTTAAGGCAGAACCCGACGATGCACAAAGTGAGAGGGCAAGCGGTCGCAGCCTGAGCACACGCCGTTCAACGATCGTTCGGTGTTGCACGGTGCTTCTGGGCGAGAAGCGCCGCTTCGACGCGGTTTTTGACTCTCAACTTCTGCAGGATGTTCGTCATGTAGTGCTTGATCGTCTTCTCACTCAAACTGAGCTTCTCACCAACCTGACGATTGCTGAGGCCCTCCGCAACGAAGATGAGGATGCTTTCTTCCCTCGCGCTGAGCGTCGAGAAGACATCATGTCCTTCTGCCTGCCGGAACAGAGATTTGGACCCCATCTCAGCCAGGAGCCGCGCCGCGAGGCTCGGAGAAACGTAGTCCTCGCCAGCATGGATG
Organism: Hyphomicrobium sp.; assembly: GCA_022843145.1. Taxonomy (GTDB): domain Bacteria; phylum Pseudomonadota; class Alphaproteobacteria; order Rhizobiales; family Hyphomicrobiaceae; genus JAKAML01. Next base: position 163,542 of record JALHOF010000006.1, on the reverse strand, counting down.
TTGCGGACGGCATCGGCAAGTTCCTGACCGCTGATACCCTTCAATATGTAGCCGCGCGCGCCAGCGCCGAGCGCCGAACTCACGGTTTCCTCGTCCTGCGCGACGGTCAACATCGCGATCTTGACGACAGGGCAACTGTTCGCAATAGCCCGGGCCGACTCGACACCGCCTCCGGGCAGGCTGACATCCAGCAGCATGACGTCGGGAAGCCACTCCTCGGCGATGCGGATTGCATCCGCGCCGGTCGAGCCCTCTGCTACGATTTCCATATCCTCGAGTGCGCCCAACGTATGCATCACGCCCTCGCGCAACATCGGATGATCGTCGACGACGGCGATCCGGATCTTCTCACCCATTGTGTTATTCCATCACTCGGAGAGTTTTGAGATCGAAGTGCGCCGCGATGCGGCCACCTCCCGCATTCGCCTCTCCGACCTCCATCGTTCCGCCGAGACTTTCGATACGATCACGCATTCCAGACAGGCCGAGCGTCGACGTCGTGACGCTGCCCGGCTTGTCGATCAAGAACCCAGGTCCGCGATCACTGACGGCGATCGAGACTCGGCTGTCGTCGGCAAGTGCAGTGACGTGCTGACCCTCGCCGCCCGCATGCCGAAATGCATTGCTCAAGCCTTCTTGGACAAACCGGTACACGCAAGTCTTCAGCTCATCGGGACAGGGGCCGGGGAGCAACTCGATATCAGCGCTGACCCGCGTTTCTGTCTTGCGTTCATGAGCCCGGACCGCCATCTGGACAACCTCGGTCAGCGACGCCCGGGTCAGCTCGGGCAGAGCCAAGCCGGACGATATTTCGCGCAGTTCCTTCATCGCCTCCTGCAAGGAACCGCGAATTTTCTCGAGTTCGTCCCTTGCTGCCGGTTCTCGCCGCTCTCCGATGCTGGACACCGAGGACGACCCACGCGACGCATCGGATGCGTCGAGGACCGGGCTCAGAAAGTCGAGACGCAATAACGCGAGACTGAGAAGTTGCGCGGGCCCGTCGTGCAGATCCGCCCCAACACGGCGCAGCAGCCGCTCGTTGATCATCGCCGTACGGTTGGACGCGCGCTGCACGCGCTGGCTCAGCTCATGATTTTCTTTGAGCAGCGAACGAAGCTCCACGACCTGAGTTTTGAGGCGATTGCGCTGATCCTCGATCGTGCGGCTGCCGCGCGCAACGATCCCTGACAACGCCCCCATCATCAGCGCCGTCACAATGGCGACTACAATCCACGTCATGGCCTCGGCGCGTGCCAGGACGGACTTGACGTTTGCGCCGCCTTCATAGAATTCGGAAATCGCAATGATGCGCTCGGAGTTGCGCTCACGGACGGGTGCGTAAATCTCGAGCAGCGGAGAATTCAGGGCGCGCTCGTGCGAGTCCTGTTCGTGATATTGGCCTTCGAACTCGGCGGAAATCTCACCCCCGAGCGCGCGAATAAAATTCGGCGTCGGCTTGAATTTCTGGCCGATCTTCTCATGCCAGTTGCTGTAGGCGATGACGCCGTCGGTCCTCCAGATCTTGATCGCGGAGACGCGATGCCCGATCGCGGAGTTTTTCAAGACCCGGTCGAGCGCATCCCGCCGGGCGGGCGAAATCTCGTCACCCTTCGCAAGCTCCTGCACCATCGGCGCGATGTAGCTGTCCATGAGCAACGCGCCGGACGCCGCACTATTGTGCATGATCCCCTGCTTGATCCGCTCGCTGACCCAGAAGCCGAGTACGGTCATGCCGGCAATGAGAACGGCGGCGGCGACGATGGCGAACTGCTGTACGAGCGAACGAGACGACCAGTAGTCACGGATTCCGCGTTCGGTCACAGCAATGGCAACACGGCCTCTGCGCATGGCATCGCCACCGAGCGCAAGCGGCCGATGTAGGGCATCACGGCCACGCTCGATAATCCTGGATCTGTCCGACGACGTCCAACCCATGCGCTCACTCCGCGCGCCGCGCCGCTCAGCTTAGACCCTCCAGCGACTATGGACAGGCCTGCTTGCCATGTCACGAACTGCGCCAAGCTATCGTGAACAGACGGACGCTGCTTCATCAATTGCCGGAACGGCCGAGAAGGCACGGTCTATTCGGTTGGCTTTCCAGGCACCGCTGCCAACTCGTCGCGCAGTTTCACGCGCTCGAGGTGAAATCTCTGGAAATTGCGGTCCTTCTCGTAGGCCTTCACGCGGACCCAGGTGAAGAGGTCGTAGAATGTTCCTGCCCCCACGCCCAGACTCATCCGCGTGACTTCCAGAGGCTGCCCCCACTTGCCATCGAGTCCACTGAGATCGTCTTTGAAGAAGACGACCGTTGGCGTGAACATGACGCCCCATCGCTCGGCGAGCTTCTTTTCGGGCATCTTGGACCCGTCGAAGTCGGTCACTTCACGCGAGCCCCACATGTCAAACGCCAGAACTGTGAAGTTCTCGCGAACATAATCGTTGACGTAGCGCTTGGACAGAACATCGGTGTGCATCTTGACACAGTAACTGCAGCCGCGCTGTTCGAAGATGACCGCGAAGCGCTTGCCTGACGCCTTGGCTTCCGCGTGATCCTCTTTCAGATCGAGGAACGATTTGGCGAACCAGCTCTGGTGATAGATGCCGTCATCGCCTTTGATCGGCGTGACTGCCGGCGTGTCCGGTCCGATGGGTGGCGGCATCGCCGGTTCGGCAACACATGTGATGCCGAGAGCCATGAGACTGAACGCTGCGATTGTACCGCCGCGCATCGTTCGACCGAATGCTGTCATGTCGACGAACCTCGTTGAATTGCCGCTTTTTCAGATCAAAGCAAGAACCTGGCGGTCAAGCAAGCAGGCTGAACGCAAACCGCGTCACCACGAGGGCCAGGAACGTTGCGAACGCCAATTCCAGGCGCCGCTTCGGAATGCCGTGCGCCAATCGGACCCCCCACGGGGCGGCGAGGATACCGGTCGGAATGATGGCCGCTGCGCCGATCAAGCTGACATAGCCGAGTGAAAGCGGTGGCAATCCGTCCACACCCCAACCTACCCATGCAAAACCCAGCGTTCCGGGAATCGCGATCAACGGACCAAAGCCGGACGACGTTCCGACCGCCTGCAGCAGCGGGCGACCGTACAGCGTCATGAGCGTCACCATGTAGGCGCCGCCGCCGATACTCATGAGCACGGACACGAACCCCACGGCCAGAGCGAACAGGTCTACCGCCAACGCCTTCGGTAGTTCGGAGCCTAGACGCCAGTCGTCGCGGCCCAGCGCCATCTTGAGCGCCATCAGGGATCCGAACACGATCCACATCCACTTCAGGCCATCGCTGGACGATCGGCTCGCGACCAAGATGCCGAGGACAACGCCAGCGAAAACCCACGGCCCCAATCGCCGCAGAATATCCACATCCACCGATCCGCGGGTCCTGTGAGCCCGGAACGACGACCACGATGTCACCGCGATCACGGCCAGCGACGTTGCAAGCGACATGTGCATCCGGATGCCGGGTTCGACACCGATGGCGCCGAACGTCTCATAAAGCACGGGGACCAGAACGCCGCCGCCGCCAATTCCCAGCAGGCCCGACAAAAAGCCCGTGAATAGCCCGGCAACGAGGAGCGCCGCCGCAAGCATCGCCAGATTACTCAGGCTGACACCGCTCACATCAAGCGCGACCGGCCCCGCATTGGCTAAAGCGAGACCGCTCGCCATCGCGCTCAAATCCATCAAGTCACCTCACTCCGCCGCGGGCGGCGCCGCGAGGTCCAAAGTTCGGCCGCAGACCAGTGACATCGCCTCGCGCAGGATCTCGATCCCAGCGCCTGCCCTGACGGCATTTTCACTCAGGTGACGTCGAAAGCGGCGCGCACCTGGCTGCCCTTGATACAGTCCTAGGACGTGACGCACCACGTTGTTGAGGCGCCCGCCTGAGGAAAGGTGCTGCTCAATGTGCGGGAGAAGACGCGTGAGTGCGTCGTCACGGGATATGTCCGGATCGGTTCCGCCGAATAGCCGGCTGTCGACGGCCGCCAGGATGTAGGGCGTGTGGTATGCGGCGCGGCCGATCATGACACCGTCCAGCGCTGCGAGATGCGCTTCCGCGGCGTCCAAGGTGTCGACCCCACCATTGAGGACGATCGTGAGATCGGGGCGGGCAGCTTTCAGCCTATGCACCCGCCCATAGTCGAGTGGTGGAATCTCGCGATTTTCCTTCGGCGAAAGCCCCTTCAACCAAGCCTTGCGGGCATGCACGATGAAGAGGCGGCAGCCAGCAGACGACACGATGTCTACGAAGCGCGTAAAATCCGCCTCTTGATCCTGATCGTCGATGCCAATGCGGCACTTCACTGTCACGGGCACGGTTACGCGCTGCTGCATCGCAGCCACGCATTCGGCGACCAGTTGCGGCTCCGCCATCAGGCACGCACCAAAGCGCCCTTCCTGAACCCGATCGGACGGACATCCGACATTGAGATTGATCTCGTCATAGCCGTAATCCTCGGCGATCGCGGCAGCATCAGAGAGTTTGCGCGGGTTGGATCCACCCAGTTGCAGCGCCAGCGGGCGTTCGACTGCGGAGAACCCCAACAGCCTGTCGCGATCGCCACGCAGAATGGCTTCGGCCGTCACCATTTCGGTGTAAAGCCGCGCATGCCGCGACAGGATGCGATGGAACACGCGGCAATGCCGGTCCGTCCAATCCATCATCGGGGCAACGCAGAACGTGTGGGTTCGCGGCTGCAAGACGTCCGATCACTCCAGCGGAAACAATTGCAGAGAGGGCGCGCGGAGGTGCGACGACGACCTGAAGCACACGCTGACGGTTCAGCACTTGCTGCAGAACTTTTCGTATACGGCCTTTATGAACCGCCGCGTCGCGTCGTCGGCGAGCTGGTAATAGACCGTGCGGCCGTCACGGCGCGTTTCAACCAACCCGTCGAGGCGCAACCGCGCAAGTTGCTGCGACACCGTCGGCTGGCTCAACGCCAGCAAGTTTTCGAGTTCGGTCACCGACCGTTCGCGCTCGGAAAGCAGACATAAGATCAGCAAGCGGTTCTCGTGTGCGAGAGCTTTCAAGAATTCGCTGGCTTTACGCGCATTATGAACGAGCTGCTTCAGCTCGGGCGAAACTTCTCCATCGCGACCGATTGACGGGAGAATTTCTTGAGGGAGCAACTTTTCCATTTTTCCCTGGCGACGTAGACCGCATTCGAATTTGCTTCGTGGATACTAACAGGAATTGCCCACGGACAAAGCGTCACGGGCGCTGGACGGACACCTTGTCGCGCTATCCTTTACCGGTGGTATGCGGTCAAGCATTTGGCCGAGCTGAGCCCAGAAGAAATCCGCTCCAGGATAGCCCGTAATGCGGCCCATTTCATGACCTCCTTCGATCAGCACGAACGTCGGCGTGACTTGGATCTTCTTTATGAAGGTCAGGTCTTGCGGTCGGGAGCGGTGAACATCGACGAGGCGCAGCGGCGCGCGCTGCCCTTCTGGCGATTTACCGTAACCAGGTCCCACTTCCGCATGCCAGCGGCGGCACCACGGGCAACCGGCCTCCTCGAACATCACCAGCTCGGCCGCCACCATGGAACTTGGTCGCAGCGTGAGCAGAACGATCGCTAAGATCAGAACGTGCGTGAAGCGAGTCATTTGATATCCAATTGAAAAGGAGCGGCGCCGTCACCGGGCCGCTCCTTTGTGATCAACGCCGAAGTTGGGCGGCTTTATTTGTTCACCGGGCTGTCCGGCGACATCAGGAACGCCGTCACGTCCTTTATCTGGTCGATAGACAGGAACTTGTTGGTCCCAAGGCGCGGCATATTCGAGCACGGGAATACCGCGTGCGCATTGTAGATCTTCTCATAGGCGGCTTTTACTGCCTCCTCCTTGAAGTCACGCAGCTTGCCGTAGCCGACGAGGCTCGGACCCAGCGTGCCGTAGGTGATCTCCTTCGGCTCCATCTGGTGACAGGCATAGCAGTTGCCGCCGGCCTGACGCTTTTCCATGTCGTCACGCATCCGCCAGCCGAAGCCGTCACCTGCGGACTTCTTCCCCTTCTCCCAATCGCCCAGCATCTTGCCATCGGGAGGATACTGGATCGTCGCCTTCTCGCGCGCCACGATGGCGTCGAACTGTGCCTTCGACGGGTTGTTGCGCGTCTCCGAGCAGATCTTCTGGGTTTCGTCTTGCTCCACCCGCTTCTGCATTTCCGGAGTCAATTCTTTCCAAGCCGCTTTGACGGCGGCATCGAGAACGGCCGGATCGATCGGCGTCGCGGCAGTCTGGGCGTAAGCCGGTCCAGCGAACACGAACATGGCTGCGGCGATGAGTGCTTTCTTCATGATGTCGTATCTCCCCGCTTCAGCGCTTGATGCTCGGAACCTGGATCTCGCCACCCTCAGCCTGTTTTGTCAGGAAGGTGATGAGAGCCACGGTGACGTCGGACGTGTAGGCGACGTCGGGCATGCGCATCTGCCAGTAGCAGTCCCACATGCGATGCTGCATCGTTCGGAGAGCGCTCTGCGACACACGATAAGTCGGCCAGCCGCCCATCGTCTGCTGGACCTCCTTGCCGCCCGCCTTGATCAGATTTGGAAGGCCCTGCAGCCGGATCCGCTGACCGTTCTCTGCGTGGCAGGTGGCGCACGAGAAATCCGACATGCTGGAGCGGCGATAGAATAGCGCCTCACCCATCGCAAGGAATTGCTTCTCCTTGGCGTGGTCGAGCGGGAGCTTGAACTTCATTCCGTTGGACTTGTTCGCGATAAAGGCAACGAGGTCCTGCATATCGGACGGTTTGCCGGGGCTGCTGAAGCGGCGGGCGCGAACGTCCTTCGTGTCAAGCCCTTGGATGTTCTCCATGCACCACAACAGACGCGACTCGATATCCTGGACTTTGTCAGCGTCGGCGAAGTACTTCGGCAACCCCGCATAGGCGCCTTCGAGCTTGCCTGGGCCAGCACCGAGATCGCATGTCTCGAGCGAGACGTTCTTGGTTCCACGTGCCGTCTTCCACATGATCTCGCCAGCGTCCACCGCGAGATAGCCGGGGTTGGACATCGGATCGCTGATCATCTCGCGATAGCGCTCGATCTCCTTCTCACTGTTGTCGGCGGCGGCAGTAGCGGCAGGCTTTGCAGCAGCGGCAGGGGCGGGAGCCGCAGGTGCCGCAGCGACCGGTGCCGGAGCAGGTGCGGCAGCTGGCGCGGCGGCGGCCGGCGCAGGTTTCGCAGCGGCTGCGGCAGCCTTCTTGTCCGCCTCATCCATCCGGCGCACATGCTCTGCATATGCTTCCGCGGGACTTTTCGCCGATTGGGCGTTGGAAAACGCTCCGAACGTAGCGATCGACAACGAAGCGATCACCGCAGCGGTTAGAATGCGATGGGTCATCAGCAGACAATCCTCCCTGGTCTGAAGTTCTCTCACACTCGATATCCTGATCGACGTCAGCGAGGTTGCGACCCGCCGAAGCCACCGGCCATCGGTGCGTTCTTTTTATCTGGCGGTCCCCACTCGGTAACGTCTCACACCAGTGAGCGGACACCGAGCCATAGTCACGTGCGGATCCCTCCAGCCGTCAATCAAGACTTGTGTCGTGACCCGTTCTATTGTGCAGCGCAGCGCGCAATACGCCTTCGTCTGTCTTGCCATAGACTAGACCAAGGTTAGTATACGATTTCCGGAGTTGCAAGTGTGCATCAATATATGCTAATTGCGGCATGTGTCTGGAGCTTTATCAATTGACATGAGGGCTCTCAAGCCAATCATGCATCCAGATCCGACGGGAGAGTTCGAGGCTCGACGCCGTGAACGCACGCGCGTTCCAGGTCGCGCCCAACCAAGTTCAACAGAAGACGCCAGGGAGCCGCTGCAATGGGTGATGTCAAGTCAGCTCGCACACGTCGCGAATTTCTCGCCGCCGCCGCCGCCGGGACAGCTGTCCTGACGATTGCGCCAGGCTCGGTTTTCGCTGATGCCTCGCACGTTGCCGCCGAAATCGAGAAGGCTTTTACGGGCAAGAAGTTGATCGAGGGTAAGATCAAGCTGGACCTGCCATCGATCGCCGAGAACGGTCTCGTGGTGCCGCTCAACTTCGAGGTCGAGAGCCCGATGACCGAGAAGGATTACGTGAAGTCCGTGCGGCTCTATGCCGAGGGCAATCCGGGGCCGGGCCTCGCCGAGTATCATTTCTCGCCTATGAGCCCGAAGGCAGCGGCGCAGATCCGTATCCGTCTCGCCAAGACGCAGAATATCGTCGCCGTCGCAGAGATGTCGAACGGCGAGATCTACACGGCCAAGAAGGAAGTGAAAGTCACGATCGGCGGCTGCGGCGGCTGAGGCCACTTGCGCACGATGCGTGACCCGATTTCCCTCCTCTTGATCCAGAAGGATTCGTAGCAATGACCACCCCCACTCCCCGCGTTCGCATGCCCGCCACCGCCAAGGCCAACGAGGTCGTCGAAGTCAAGACGCTCATCAGCCACGAGATGGAAAGCGGCAACCGCAAAGACAAAGACGGCAAGGCGATCCCGCGCAAGATCATCAAGCAGTTCGTCGCCAAGTTCGACGGCAAAGAGATCCTGAAGGCCGACTGGCATCCGGCGATCTCCGCCAACCCCTACCAGTCGTTCTTCGTTCGCGTTCCTGCAAGCGGCACCTTCACGTTCGAATGGACCGACGACGACGGCTCCGTCTACAAGGCCGAGCAGAAAGTCACCGTCGGCTGATAATCCACCTGCCGGAAAGCCCCGCTTTCCGGCAGTTTCTTTTTGCAAATGGATAGGTGTCCAGAAGCCGGCGCGATGCTTTCGCGGCGAACGAGAAGGTGTGCCATGATTTCGAGACGTGATTTCATGACGGCGACGGCGGCCACCGCCGCGATCATGGCGGGTTCGGGCTTTCCGGTTTCCCGCGCGGCCGCCCAGGCCAAGCTTACGGAAGCCGAGCTTCTCAAGTTCGACGCTGTCGGCAACGTAACCTTGCTGCACGTCACCGACATCCACGGCCAGTTGATGCCGATCCATTTCCGCGAGCCGTCGCTCAACATCGGTGTCGGCGAGAACAAGGGCATCGTCCCGCATATCGTCGGCGACGAGTTCATGAAGATGTTCAAGCTGGCGCCGGGCTCGGCTCAGGCACATGCCCTGACATACAACGACTTCGGCACCCTTGCGCGGTCCTATGGACGCATGGGGGGCCTCGACCGCATTGCGACGATCGTCAAGGCGGTTCGCGCCGAACGCGGCGACAAAGTGCTGCTGCTCGACGGCGGTGACACCTGGACCAACAGCTGGACCTCGCTGCAGACCAAAGGCCAGGACATGGTCGACTGCATGGCGCTGTTGAAGCCGGACGCCATGACGTCGCACTGGGAGCACACGCTCGGCGAGGAGCGGGTCAAGGAACTCGTGGCCAAACTCGGCTTCCCGTTCCTTGCGCAGAACATCCGCGAGAAGGAATTCGATGAGCCGGTGTTCCCCGCGCAGCAAATGTTCGAACGCGGCGGGGCTAAGATCGCGGTCATCGGACAGGCTCTTCCGTTCACGCCGATTGCCAATCCTCGCTGGATGATCCCGAACTGGACGTTCGGCCTGCGTGAAGGCGATATGCAAAAGGAAGTCGACAAGGCCAAGGCCGCTGGAGCGGATCTCGTTGTGCTGTTGTCGCACAACGGCTTCGACGTCGACCGCAAGATGGTGAGCCGAGTCACCGGTATCGACGTGGTTCTGACCGGTCACACGCACGACGCCATCCCCGAGGTGACGAAGATCGGCAAGACGCTTTTGATCGCGTCCGGCTGCCACGGAAAGTTTGTTTCTCGCCTGGACTTGGATGTGAAGGACAAGCAGATCAAGGGGTTCAATTATCGCCTGATCCCGGTATTCTCCGACGCAATCAAACCCGACGCGGACATGGCGGCGCTGATCGCCAAGCATCGCGAGCCATACAAGAAGGATCTCGAACGCGTGCTCGGGAAGTCCGAGAACGTCATGTACCGGCGCGGCAATTTCAATGGCACGTTCGACAACGTCATCTGCGACGCGATCCTGCAGCAGCGCGACGCCGAGATTGCTCTGTCCCCGGGAATTCGCTGGGGCACGAGCGTGCTCGCCGGTCAGGACATTACCTTCGAGGACGTCACCAACGCCACGGCGATGAGTTATCCCAACTGCTATCGGATGAAAATGACCGGCGCGCGCCTCAAAGAAGTGCTCGAGGACGTCGCCGACAACATCTTCAATCCCGATCCCTACTATCAGCAGGGCGGCGACATGGTTCGCACCGGCGGCCTCGGCTACACGATCGATATTTCGAAATCGATCGGCAGCCGCATCACTGATTTGACCATGCTGAAGACCAAGGCGCCGCTGGATCCTGCGAAGGAATACGTTGTCGCCGGCTGGGCCAGCGTCAACCAGGGCACCGAAGGGCCGCCGATCTGGGACGTCATTTCAAAGCACATCGAAGCCCAGAAGACGATTACAGTCACCGAGGACACATCGGTCAAGATCGTCGGCGCTTGAGGATCGGGGGGCAGGCTGTTGCCGCGCCCCCGCCGGTCCTCTTATCATCCGCCGATGTCGCACGAGCCGGCTCGCCTTGCTTCAGCGACTGTTCTCTGTGGCGCAAGCATCATCACGCGCAACAACACAGCACCGACCGTTGAAAGGCACTCTCGCTATGACGCTAACGAACGCCCGCTTGTCTCGCCGGTCCGCGCTGTCTCTACTCGGATCGGCGGCTGCATTGGCGCCTCTACCCGCGCTCTGGCCAGCCGCGCGCGCGCGCGACGTCAAAGGCTCGCACACGTTCAAACACGGCGCGTTCGAGATCACCGTGGTGTCGGACGGAAGCTTCACGTTGCCGATGTCGTTCGTGCTGCCGACGACGCCGAAAGATGAGGCCGAAGCACTCTACAAGTCGCACGGCAGCGAGCCGGTAGGCATGGCCGGGCAGATGAACGTGACCGTCATCAAGACCGGGGCTGCGACTGTCGTCATCGACAGCGGCGGTGGCACGGATTTCATGCCGACGGTCGGCAAGCTGCCGGAAAACCTGGAACTCGCCGGTATCACACCGGACAGCGTCACGCACGTCATCTTCACACACGCCCACGCCGATCATCTTTGGGGAGTCGTCGATCCTTTCGATGGCGGCTCGCGCTTCCCGAAGGCAAAGCACATCATCACCGCGACCGAGTTCGACTACTGGATGAACCCCGATACGCCGACGAAGGTCCCGGAAGCGATGAAGGGCGTGGCACTCGGATCAGCGCGACGGCTCAAGGATCTGGCCGAGCGTTTCGACATGCAGAAATCTGGCGCCGAGATATTGCCCGGCATTTCTCTTGTCGATACCGCAGGACACACCCCGGGGCACGTCTCGGTCTTGGTCAAATCGGGAACCAATCAACTGCTCGTTGGCGGTGACGTCTTGGGAAATCCGGTCGTGTCGTTCGCGCGGCCGGATTGGCTATGGGGCCCTGACGAAAACAGGGAACAGGGCGCGGCGACGCGAAAGCGCGTGCTGGACATGCTGGCGACCGACAAGATCGGTCTCCTCGGCTATCATCTGCCCTGGCCGGGTCTCGCGCGCGTTGAACGCAAGGACGGCGCATATCGTTACGTCGCCGGCTGATCGTACTTTCCGCGCTCCCTCGCCACTGACGCAATCCATGCCGCCTTGGCACTGTTCGATGCCGGGACTTTGACGATGGGCCAATCTAGAGCCATGCTCCGCGCCGGACTTCAATCGCGGGGAGCAAACGACAATGGCGGACCCATCCACGACCTGCATCCGCCTCGCGACCATCGACGATGTCGCCGAAGTTCAGCGGCTCTATGCCGAGACCGGCCTCGACGGGGGCAACCCGCTACCGGCGGCTGCTGCGCGCGACATCTTTGCCCGCTTCAACCGCTATCCTTCCTACCGGCTCTGGGTGGCCGAGCGCGACGGTTCCGTGGTCGGCACATACGCCCTCGTGATGGTGGACAACATCGCGCATAGCGGCCGACCTTTGGCGCTCGTGGAGCAGGTCGGCGTGGACCAGCGCATGCAAGGTCAAGGGCTCGGCAAGCTGATGATGCATCATGCCATGACGGAGGCGGAGACAGCCGGGTGCTACAAGCTCATGCTGTCGTCTCATGTCGCCCGCGCGGACGCGCACGCGTTCTACGATAAGCTCGGCTTCGAACGACACGGCTTTGGTTTCATCGTGAACTTTGCCGAAAAGGGAGCATTGGCGGACACGCGTTGAGGTGGTCCCCCTAGCCCCTAGGCACCGCCGCATCGCGCCCCAGCCAGAGCAGGCGTGACGCAGCAACTCCGGTTGCCTATAATCGTGATCAGATTCCGGTCGAACACACGGTTGCGATCGCGGCCAAGCGCTGCGTCGGACGCGCGGACATGAGGTCTGCCGCTGCGGCTCGCCCCCATCGTTTCAACGAGAGCCCACATGAAGCCCGAAACGCCGCGCACCATCCGTCTCTCCGACTACGAGCCGCCAAGCCACCTCATCGATGCCGTCGACCTCGCGTTTTCGCTCGACGCGACCGAGACGCAAATCCGCGCCAAGCTCAAGGTCAGACCCAATCCCGACGCCCGGAGCCATAAGACTCTCGTGCTCGACGGCGAGCACTTTCGGCTCGACCGGATTGCCATCGATGGCGCGGAGCTGCCTCCGCGATCCTACAAGCGCGACGACGTCTCGTTGACGATCAACGCGCCGCCAGCCAAGCCGTTCACGCTCGAGATCGTGACCACTGTCAACCCCGACGGCAACAAGGCCCTGCAAGGCTTGTATCGCTCGCGCGGCATTTTCTGCACGCAATGCGAGGCCCAAGGCTTCCGCCGCATGACTTATTTTCTCGATCGGCCCGACGTGCTGTCGGTCTATTCGGTGCGGCTCGAAGCCGAAACCGAGATCGCGCCGATCCTGCTGGCGAACGGCAACCCGATCGAGCGCGGGACCCTTCAGCGCGGCAAGCGCCACTACGCGATCTGGCGCGATCCGCACCCCAAGCCCTGCTATCTCTTTGCCGTCGTCGCGGGCAATCTGTCGCCTGTCACGTCGCGTTTCACGACGATGTCGGGCCGGAAGGTGGATCTCAACATCTATGTCGAGCACGGCAAGGAAGCGCGCGCCGCCTGGGCAATGGATGCACTGAAGCGTTCGATGGCATGGGACGAGCGGCGGTTCGGCCGAGAGTACGATCTCGACATCTTCAACATCGTCGCCGTCTCAGACTTCAACATGGGAGCCATGGAGAATAAGGGGCTCAATATTTTTAACGACCGGCTGATACTGGCCAGCGCCGAAACGGCGACCGACACGATGTTCGAGGCCATCGAAAGCGTGGTCGCCCACGAGTATTTCCACAACTGGACGGGCAATCGGATCACCTGCCGCGACTGGTTCCAGCTCTGCCTGAAGGAAGGTCTGACGGTTTATCGCGATCAGGAATTTTCCGGCGACGAGCGATCCCGCGCGGTCCAGCGCATTATCGACGTGCGCCAGTTGCGCACCCATCAGTTCGCCGAGGACGCAGGCCCACTCGCCCATCCGGTCCGTCCGGAGAGCTACATCGAGATCAACAATTTCTATACCGCGACCGTCTACGAAAAAGGCGCGGAACTGGTCCGCATGATCGAAACGATCCTTGGCCCGGACGCATTCCATGCGGGGCTCGACACCTACTTCGATCGTCATGACGGCACCGCGGCGACAATCGAGGATTTCATAGCCTGCTTCGAACAAGCGAGCGGTCGCGACCTCAGCCACTTCAAGCTCTGGCACAGTCAAGCCGGGACACCCGGCCTCGTCTGCGCGATGTCGCATGACCGCACGGCGCGAACCGTCGAACTGCGCATCGATCAAGTGCTGCCCGCGACCCCGGGCGAGCAGCGGAAGTCGCCCCTGCACATCCCCGTCCGCATCGGACTGATCGGCGGCAATGGCGCCGATCTTGACCTCGTTCTGGAGGACGGCGGACCCGTACCGGATGGCGTCTTGGACGTCACACGACGCAGCCAGACGTTCCGGTTCATCGACATCCCGAAGCGCCCCGTGTTGTCGATGCTGCGCGGATTTTCTGCACCGGTGACCCTGACCGTCGATCTTGCCGACCGCGACCTCGAGTTTCTGATGGCCAACGACAGCGATCTTTTCAATCGCTGGCAAGCGGCCAACTCCTACGCGACACGCACCATCGTGCAGATCGTCAGCGCATTGGCGGAGGGCAAACGATCGACGCGCGGAGCCGGATTCGCCCGCGCGCTCGGCGAAATCATCCGATCGGATGCGCTCGAACCCGCCTATCGCGCCGAGGTCCTGAAGCTGCCGAGCCAATCGGACGTCGCCCGAGAACTCGGCCGCAACGTCGATCCGGGCCATATCGCCCGGGCCCACAGTCAATTGGCGCGGCTCGTGGGCCGCACGCTCGGCGACACGCTCGAAGCACTCTATTCGGATATGGCCGGACGCGGACGGTTCTCACCCGACGCCGCTTCAGCGGGCCGCCGCGCATTGCGCAACGCCACCCTCACGCTTCTGACTTCGCGCGGTTCCGTGGACGACCACGCGCGTGCCGCAGATCACTATTTCAGATCCAACAACATGACCGAACAGGCGCACGCGCTCGGCACGCTCTGCCAGACCGACACGCCTGAACGGCAGAAGGCGCTCGATCACTTCTACGATCGCTGGGCCGACGATCACCTCGTCATCGACACGTGGTTCTCCGTTCAAGCGCTTTCGCCCCTGCCGCGAGCCCTCGACGACGTGCGCGCACTGACCCGACATCCGAAGTTCGCCCTCACGGCACCCAACAAGGTGCGCGCACTCATCGGAGCGTTCGCGTTGCAGAACCCTCTGCAGTTCAATCGGCCGGACGGAGCGGGCTACGAGTTCGTCATCGAACAAGTCCTGTTGCTCGATCGCTTCAACCCGCAGATTGCCGCGCGATTGTTGGGTAGTTTCAAGTCGTGGCGCACGCTTGAAACCGGACGGCGATCAAAGGTCAAGAAGGCCTTGCAGCACGTGTCCAAGGCACCGGAATTGTCGCGCGACGTCTTCGAAATCGTGTCCCGGATGCTCGAAACTTAGGGCAACGCGCGCCATAAGGTTGCCACCATTTAAACTCCCTCGACAGCCGATTCGGCATAGTGTGAAGTATAGCTGTGATTCGGCTTGTACGGGGCTGCCGGGTCACACGGGGCACAATCTAAAATTTGCGAGGGACGAGGATGACGTGGACAACGTCCGCCGATCCGTGGGCACGCGGCATCCGCAAGGAAGCCCAGCGGGCCTTAACTCCCAACCATCTTAGGCTGCTGATAACAGACACTAAATTCATTGCCGCCGCCGTGCCTGCGCTCGCTGTCGGCCACCTCTTCTTGATCGCGATCCTGTCGCCGGCCTTCGCCACACCGGAGGCGGGCGCGCTTCTTCTTCTGAGTGGAATGGCCCTGCTCGCCGCCGCGGTTGCCGCGATCCGGAGCCGAATCGGCCAAACCACCACTGGATCTCAAGAGACACGCGCAAGCCCCGTTTGCTTCGTTCCTCCAGCGGCCATCCAATCCGAACCAGCGCCTTCCACGACGCATTCCGCAGCGCGCGTCGAAGCGCCTTCGCTCGGAGTTCGGACCTGCACGTTTCGGCCCAATGCCCACAACCCCGACTGGGCTGATCTGATGGCGAGGGTGAGCCACGAATTGCGCACGCCGCTCAACGCCGTTCTCGGCTTTTCGGACTTGATGGATCGCGGGACCTTCGGCCCGCTCGGCCATCATCGCTATCAGGAGTACGCGCGGCACATTCACGAGAGCGGCCGCGATCTCCTCAAGTCGGCAGAAGACACTCTCGCCGTCACGTCGCTCCTCACTGCGTCATCCCAAAAGGCCGCGTGCGACGTGACCGACTTTGCCGATGTGGCGAATGATGCGTGGGCTTTTTTTGGACGGCTGCCGCAAACCAAGGGCGTAGCGCTCGAAATCGCCGTCCCTGCCGGAACCGAGATCGTGTGCGACCGCCGCAGTATTCGTCAGGTGCTCGTAAATCTGATGTCGGAGGCACTGACCCGCTCGGCTCCCGGATCGTCGATCAAGCTTGCCGCACAGTTCGATTTCGGCCAGATCGGTGTCATCATTTCGGTTCCCTACGCGCCCAGCCAAGCCCTGCGCGAGCCGGGCAGCCTCGACGTTTGCCTCGCCCGCACATTGCTCGAGTTTCACGGCGCACCGCTCATCGAACATCTCAGCGAGCAATCGGGTTGGCGCGCGACGACCTATCTCGAACGCGCCGATCAAGCCGATTTCTTCGCGGCAAGACCCGGCATGTTGCAGCAGCCTGCGCTCGTCTAGCCGATCAAACGACCAGCACCGGGAACAAGTGTGCCACGCTGTCGAGCGTCGATTTGAGCCGGGTCTCGAGCGACGCAAAGCTCGGCACGTCGCCAGCACGCGCCATCAGATCCTTGAGGCCCGGCGGCGCCATGGACGGGTCAAATGGCCCGTCGAGACACAGTCGCAGGATCTGCGTGAGATCGTGCACCAGCCGTACCGCGGGAATGAGAATATCCGCGTGCTCCGGCAGCAAGATCCCCGCTCTCGCCAGTTTCTGGTAGGCCCCGAGCGTATTCGTGTCGAGCACATCCGGGTGCGACGGCGCATGAATGAGCTGGAGATATTGCGCCATGAACTCGATGTCCACGAGCCCCCCGCGGACCTGCTTCAAATCCCAGATGCTGTCCGTGCCCTTTTCTGCCGCGATGCGCTCTCGCATGTCGCGGACGTCCGCGGCCGTCTTCAAACGGTCGCGCGGGGTCAACAGCGCGGTTCGGATCGCAGCCTCGACGCGCGCACGGAAATCCGCTGGACCAGTGAGCACCCGAGCCCGCGTCAAGGCGAGATGCTCCCAGGTCCACGCGTCCTTTCCCTGGTAGTCGACAAAACTCGAGAGTTGCGTGGCGAGCGGTCCCTTTTGGCCCGACGGCCTGAGCCGCATGTCGACTTCGTAAAGCGTGCCCTCGGCGGTTGGCGCGGACAGCGCCGCGATCAGACGTTGCGTCAGCCGCGCGAAGTACTGGCTCGGAGCGAGCGGCTTTAAGCCGGACGACATCGCCGCCGCCTCGTCGTAGTCGTAGACCACGATCAGATCGAGATCAGACGATGCCGTCATTTCGCGGCCGCCGAGCTTGCCCATGGCCAGCACCGATGCCGCGCCGCCGGGAACTTTGCCATGCGTCTTTTCGAGTTCGCGCTCTACCGTTTCCTGAAGCCGAGCAATCTGCCGCTCGGCGAGGAGTGCATAGGCTTGCCCCGCCTGGTTGGCGTTGATCGAACCCGACAGCACGCGAATTCCCACCAGGAAAGCTTGTTCGCTGCCGACCACACGCGCGCGGTCGAGCGCCTCCTGCATGTCCTCGGCGTCGGCAATCTCTTTAGATAGTACGTCGTCGATCTCGGCGGCTGACGGCAGATTGGCAAACGTTCGCGGGTCGAGAACAGCATCCAGCAACCGCCGGCGCCGCGACAGGATACTGGCAAGACGCGGGGCCGTCCCCATGATGTCCGCGACGAGCCGCAGCAGCTTCGGGTTGGCGCGCAGCAGCGAGAAGAGCTGCACGCCATCCGGCAACTCCGAGACGAAGCGATCGAATGCCATCAGCGCCCGGTCTGGATCAGTCGTCTCCGACAGCGCCTGAATCAACAAAGGCTGAACTTCCGTCAAACGCTCGCGCGAGCGCGCGCTACGCACCGCGCGGCTACGACCGTGATGCCAGCCGCGCACCGTCGCCAGAACCTGGCTCGGCTGCTTGAAGCCCATTTTCTTCAGCGCTTCGACCGTCGCGGGATCATCGTCCTCGCCAGCGAACACCATATTCGAGCTGTTCGCGGTCAGCTCCGGCATGTCCTCGAACAGCGCTGCGTAGTGCCGCTGCACTGTCTCGAGGACCGGTATCATCGCGGCTGCGAGGTCCTCGACCGTCTGATACCCTGCAAACCGCGCGAACCGCTCAAGGGCATCGTCCGCCTCCGGCATCTCGTGCGTCTGCTCGTCCGTCACCATCTGCAGTCGATGCTCGACCCGGCGCAGGAATTTATAAGCCGTGACGAGCTCCGCTTCGACGGTTCCCGTGATCCATTGCTTATCGACGAGGCTGGCGAGCGTGACGAGCGTCTCCCGTGACCGGAGCTGAGGCTGCCGTCCGCCCGCGATTAACTGCTGTGTCTGAGCGAAGAACTCGATTTCGCGAATGCCGCCGCGCCCGAGCTTGACGTTGTGCCCGGCGACCGCGATGCCGCCGAAACCTCGAAAGGCATGAATCTGCCGCTTCATCGCATGGACATCGGCGATCGCCGCGAAATCGAGATATTTGCGCCAGACGAACGGGGCGAGATCCTGCAGCAGGAGATTGCCGGCCTCCAGGTCGCCTGCAACCGCGCGCGCCTTGATCATCGCCGCGCGCTCCCAGTTTTGGCCGAAAGCCTCGTAGTAGTGGAGGGCGGAATCCGTCGACATCGCGATCTGCGTTGCGCCTGCGTCGGGCCTGAGCCGGAGATCGGTGCGGAAGACGTAGCCGTGCTGAGTGCGCTCATCCATGATGCGAACGACATCGCGGGTCAGCCGCACGAAAAAGAGCTGCGGTTCGAGCCCTGCCTTCAAGCGCAACCGCTCGAGATCATAGAACACGATCAGGTCGATATCGCTCGAGTAGTTGAGTTCACCCGCGCCGTACTTGCCCATGCCGAGTACGATGTACCCCGAGCCAAACTCCGCGCGTTCTGGATCTTCCGGCAGCCAGTCGCCCTTCTCCGCCGCTTTCCGGAACAAGAAGCGGATGCCGCCACCGAGTGTCGCATCGGCCGTCTCGGTGAGAACCTGCGTCACCGTCATCACTGGCCAAACGCCCGCAAGGTCAGACAACGCTGTCAGAAGCGCGACGTTCGATTTGAACTCACGAACGGCTTGCATCGCGTCTGCAAGCGTCTCGACCGAGGAGAGAGTCGATTCGAGGTCGCGCCGCCAGTTCTCGAACGTCTCCTCGGGGCTTTGCGTGAGGATGCGCTCCAGTCGAGCGGGATCACGCATGACGAGGCTCTTGAGGTAAGGTGAACCACTGATGGTTCCCCGCAAAAGAGCAATGACCTTCGGATCCTGCAATTGGGCGGCGAGCCCGCCGAGCGCCGGATCGCCGCCAGCCAACTCGATCAGTTCGCCCAAGACCGATGCCGCCGGGCCAGTAGGGTCGGACACCGGCCACTCGACAATTCGCCCTGCAAACCCCGATTGAGCCTCCGCCGAACGATCCATAGCCACTGCCCCCGAGAAACGGCGTTTGCAACGCTACTCGCAATAAAGCCGCTTGGGCAGCCAGACAACCACCTTGAGGCCAGGCGTGGCGGTGCCCGGAGCGCTATCGGCGAGCCGGACGGCGCCGCCATGAATCCTCGTCACCGCTGCCACCAGGCTCAAGCCCAGTCCCGTCCCTGGTTTGGTGCGGCTGCGCTCCAACCGGACGAAGCGCTTCAGGGCCCGCTCGCGATCTTCGCGCGCGATGCCCGGCCCGCGATCGGCAACGGAGATCTCGACGCCATTCGCAACCTCTGCCACACGGACGCCGATCGCCGCAGCCGCAAATTCGCGCGTATGGGTCGCAGCCCCGTACTTGATCGCGTTGTCGACGAGATTGGCAACGGCCTGTCCGATCAACTGGCGATTGGCCTTGATCCGGGGCCTTGCCGCTGCGTCGACAGTCAGTTTGAGACCGGCCTCGTCCGCCACCGGCTCGTAGAGTTCGGCGACATCCCGAACGAGTTCCGAGAGGTCGAACGCCTCCATGTTCTCCTCGATCGCCCCTGCCTCCAGCCGGGCAATAAGCAAAAGCGCATTGAACGTCTTGATGAGCTCGTCGGCTTCCTCGAGGATACGTACGAGCCCGTCGCGGTAGCCCTCGTCACCGCCGTTGCCGCGCAGCGCCGCTTCCGCCCGGCTTCGGAGGCGCGTCAGCGGCGTCTTCAGATCGTGCGCGATATTGTCGGAAACCTCGCGCAGGCCGCCCATCAACTGCTCAATGCGATCCAGCATCGCGTTGAGATTTTCCGCCAGCCCATCGATCTCGTCGCCGGAGCCGCGCGTCTCGATCCGCCGTTCCAGATTGCCTTCCATGATCGAATGCGCCGCGGCGTTGATCTCGCCGATGCGGCGTACGACGACGCGGCTCATCAACAGCCCGCCCGCCAATCCCGCCAATGCCAGTCCGCCGAAGCCATAGAGGAAGATTAGCCGGACACGCTCTGCAAATCCGCGCTGCTCCTCGATGTCACGGCCAACGATCAGCCGCCGATCGGGTCCGGCCTTGACGGGGATCGCGACGGCGAGCCGTGGAACCGCATCTGGCACTCCCGACGGTCGATACCGGAAGACGCCGCCGCCGGTCTCCCCACGAATTTCGGGCGGCACCCCGGCGAGGTTTCCGGCCAACTGGGCGCCGGCCATGTCGGTGAGCGAATAGAGCTGTGTCGAATGCGGAAAGCTCCGCTCTCTGATGGCGCGGTCCAGTGCCTCTGTGCCTCCGTCCCGCGACATTGCTGATAGTGATTCAGCCTCTGCTCTCAATCCCGCGAGCACTTGTTCGGTCAACGCGGCGTTCGTCTGCGCATGCAGGAGCCAGACGATCACGGCGGCCGCAACGACGAAGAGAGCAACGATGCCCGAGGCTAGCCGGAACGTCGTTGTCCCCAGCAGCTGGGTCCACGCCTTACTCTGAGCCGACACGGATCATGTATCCCGCGCCCCGCACGGTGTGCAGCAGGGGCGCGCTGAACCCCTTGTCGATCTTCGACCGTAGTCGGGAAACATGAACATCGATCACGTTGGTCTGCGGATCGAAATGATAGTCCCACACGTTTTCGAGCAGCATCGTTCGTGTCACGACCTGCCCTGCGTGCTTCATGAGATATTCGAGCAGACGATATTCGCGTGGCTGCAGCGGAATAGGTTCGCCGGCGCGGCTCACACGGTGCGCTAGTCTGTCGAGGACGAGATCACCGACGACGTAGCGCGTCTCCTGCTCTTCCGGAACGGCGCGGCGCGCCAGCGCCTCGATCCGAGCCAGCAGCTCGGTGTAGGCGTACGGCTTGGTCAAATAGTCGTCGCCACCGGCGCGCAATCCTTTCACGCGATCGTCGACCTCACCCAACGCCGACAGGATGAGCACCGGCGTCCGATGGCCCAAGGTCCGGAGCGATTTGACGACCGCCAGGCCCTCCAACTTTGGCAACATGCGGTCGACGATCAGCACATCGTAGCCGCCGCCTTCAGCCATGGCGAGCCCAGCTTCGCCGTCTTCCGCGAGATCGGCCGTATGCCCGCTTTCGCGCAGCGCCTTTTGCAGGAACTGCGCCGTTTCGCGGTCATCCTCGATCAGCAGCACGCGCATCGTGTCGTCTTCGCCTCTGTCTCAACTGCTGTCAGATACGACGAGGCGGCCCACTCCCGAATGGAGCGAGCCGCCACGCTGGATTTGAATGACGACGATCTTAGCTCTTCTTGAGCTGAACCGCCACGAAGCGCTTATTGTCGGCCGACTTGACGTGAAGCAGCACGGCCTTGCGACCGAGTTCCGCGGCCTTCTTGACGCCGTTCATCACCTCGTCGGCACTCGTCACGGCCTGCCCCTGAACTTCGAGAATGATATCGCCTGCCTTGAGACCCTTCTGAGCGGCATCAGAGCCCGCTTCGACTTCGGCGATGACCACGCCACCGTCTTTACCCGCACCCTGGCGCGCCGGCATCAGCGTGAGTCCGAGTTGCGACAGCGACATCTGACCAGCGGGAGCGGGCTTTGACTGTTCGAGCTTGGCCAATTCGTCCTTCGAAGACGGGAATGTCCCGAGCTTCACCTTCAAAGACTGCTCGCCGTTGTTGCGCCACACCTTGACGTCGACAGTGGTGTTCGGTGCATACTCGGCGATCTTCCGCGCCAGGTCACGGCTATCGGCGATCTTGTCGCCGTTGACCTGAAGGATCGCGTCCTGCGGCTTCAGCCCACCAGCGACCGCCGGACCATTGGGCGTGACTTCGGTGACGAACGCGCCACGCGGGCCGTTGAGACCGATCGAGGCGGCCGTATCGTCGTCGACGTTTTGGATCTTCACGCCGAGCCAGCCGCGACTAACGCTGCCGGTCGACTTGAGCTGCGTGACGACTTCGGCAGCGGTCTTTGCAGGGACTGCGAAAGCGATACCGACGTTGCCGCCCGATGGGCTGTAGATCGCCGTGTTGACGCCGATAACCTCACCGTCGAGGTTGAACGT
Source organism: Hyphomicrobium sp. (assembly GCA_022843145.1). Lineage (GTDB taxonomy): Bacteria > Pseudomonadota > Alphaproteobacteria > Rhizobiales > Hyphomicrobiaceae > JAKAML01. Next base: position 141,249 of record JALHOF010000006.1, on the reverse strand, counting down.
CGGACCACCCGAGTTGCCGCGATTGACCGCCGCATCGATCTGAATGAAGTCGTACGGACCCGAGCCGATATCGCGGCCCATCGCCGACAGGATGCCGGCGGTGACGGTTCCGCCGAGGCCGAACGGGTTGCCGACAGCGATCACCCAGTCACCGACGCGAGCCGGCTTCTCGGCAAACTTGAGAAACGGGAAGCTCTTGTCTCCCTTGATCTTCAACAGCGCGAGATCGGTACGCGGGTCGGTGCCGACAAGTTCCGCGTCATGCTTGTTCTGCTCGTCAAAGCTGACCTGGATCTTACCCGCGCCTTCAATGACGTGGTTGTTGGTGACGACATAGCCGTCGGGCGAGATGACGAAGCCCGACCCCTGGCCCTGCACGGGCTTTTGCGCGCCCGGCTGACCGCGGAATTCCTTCGGGAGGTTCTTGAAGAACTCGCTCAGCGGATGGTCATCCGGCAGATCGGGCAGACCCGGTGCCGCCCCTGGCGCACTGCGCGGAGGACCCTTCTCGTTCTTGGCAACCTTCTGCTCGCCGCTGACAGAGATGCTGACCACGGCTGGCTTAACCTTGTCGACGATGTCAGCGAACGACAACGGCGCGCGAGCCATGGCGTCCGGCTTGAACTGCGAAAAGGCCGGCGTCACGACGGACGGGCCAGCCAGAGCGAGTATGCCGGCACCAATCACGGCGGCTGCGACCGCCCGCGGCGCGCGAAAGGCCGATGGCCCGGATTTTGCTGAGCCCGACATAGAAGGCTTGGCGATCATCGATGTTCTCCGTTGTGCGAGGCATGCATCGCCTCCTGACAACGGGGATACGCAAGCGGCCCTTACGGCAGCATTTCGGCGGCCTTAACAGTTGGTAATGTTGGTGAGCCGTGCCGAAATTGAACGGACGCACGATCGGGATCGATACAGGACGCCGGCGCCGGGTCGCGCCCGCGCATCGGATCGGCTGCCGCGCGGCCCTTGCCATGATGGCGATCGTAGTCCCGATTTCCATCGCCGAAGCAGGACCACTCCGACCATCGATCCCGGCCGTTCAAAGCGACGTGACGCGCGTCGCCGTGTTTGGGACGGACGATCGGATCAAGGCGCCCAGGGAGCGCGCTGCGGTTTCCGAGAAGGTGGGCGTCCTCGTCGATCTCGAGCGCAACACTGTTTGCACGGCGTTTTGCGTCGGTACAAACACTGTCATGACCGCCGCGCACTGTGTTTATCCCACATCCGGGCCCAGCGGCGCACGCCTCGACGCGATCCGGTATCGGCAGACTTTGCACACCGTCAACAACGACGCCCGCATTGCCGGTCGAGCCGGCCGCGCGTCGGCCAGCAACATTCTCGTCGGCTCGACCCATCTGAAACTGCGGCCCCCGATCGATGCGGTCAGCGACTGGACGCTCATCCGCCTCGACCGCAACGTCTGCCCGAAGGGCGGCCTCGCGCTCAGCCGCCGTTCGACCGAGGACGTCCTCGATCTGGCACGCGACAAGCGCGTCTATAATATCGGCTTCCATCGCGACTTCGAGAACTTCGCGCGTGCACTTTCAGCGCCCTGCGATGCCCCGCGCGCGTTCGACGGCGCGACGTGGGAAACCATCTCACGCGACTTCCGCAACTCCGACGACTTGATCCTGCACACGTGCGATACGGGCGGCTCGTCGTCCGGTTCGCCGCTGTTGATCGACGGCCCCGATGGACCGGAGGTCGTCGGGATCAATGTCGGGACGTATCTCCATTCGACGATCACGACACCCGCGCGCGAGCGGCAATCACCAAGCGCCGCGCCATCGACGTCACGCGAGATCGCGAACACCGCAATCGCCGGACATACCCTCGCCGACGTCGTTGCTGCCTTTACGGAGGCCGGGCTGATCGCCACGCCATCCTTGCTGCGAGATCTGCAATCACGGCTCGTCGCGGCGGGCGACTACGCTGGACCTGTGGACGGCCGGTTATCGCCGAAGTTCAAGTCCGCGATCCGGCAAGCCGAAATACGCGCCGGTTTGCCCGTCACCGGGCTGCCGACGCGCCGGCTACTGAGGCGTCTTGACTAGTTCCTCTGCGGTGCAACCGATCCGCTCAGCCCGGCTGCCGCGGTCGTCCCTCGTCGGGCGGTGTGGCCGGATCGGAAGCGCGAACCTCCAGCAGGTTCGCGAGTCGCGCCTCCTCATCGCGCGACAACGGCGGACCGGCGGCATTGATCGTCCCACCACGTGGCGCGCCGACCGTCGATCGCCACAGCATGGTGCCGACAGCGAGAAGCAGCACCGGCGCGGAAAGCCAGAGGATCAGCGTGTTCCATTTGAAGGGTGGTCGCAGAAGGACGAAATCGCCATAGCGGGCGACGACGTAAGACATCACGTCGGCATCGCTATCACCGGCCTTGAGCCGCTCGCGAACCAGAAGGCGCAGATCGCGGGCGAGAGGCGCATTGCTGTCGTCGATCGATTGGTTCTGGCAAACGAGGCAGCGCAGATCGAGCGACAAGGCGCGTGCGCGCGACTCGAGCTTGGGGTCGGGCAGGATCTCATCAGGCTCGACAGCCTGTACCGGCGCCGAGACGGCCATGACCGCCAGCATCGCCAGTAGTGCCGTCATCCGGCGCAAGCACCGCATCGCATGGCCGCATGAGATCATCGGCTCACTCCGCAGGCTGCGGAGACGAACGCCGCCTCTGGCCGCGGATCGGCGCACCGACGCGCAGACGCCGGTCGGCCAGCGAGATGCAGCCCGCGATGGACATGATCAGCGCCCCGATCCAGATGAAGCGCACGAGCGGATTGAAATAGATCCGCATCGAATAGCCGGCGCCGTCCTGCTGAGCATCGCCGAGCACCGTGTACAGGTCACCCCGCCAGGATGCGTGGATACCCGCCTCCGACGTCGGCTGCGGCGGCTGATTGTAGATGCGCTTCGACGGGTAGAGCGCGACCACCGGCTCGCCGCCGCGAGTCACCTCGAACGTGCCGATCTGCTCGCGATAGTTCGGTCCTTGTGACGGAGAGACGCCCCTGAACGTCAGGCGATAGCCGGCGACGTCCGCGCTTTCGCCCGGCTTCATGACCAGAACGGTCTCCGTCTGATATGCGCTCGTCGCCACGATCCCCACGACCATGAGCCCGACGCCGAAATGGGCGAGCGCCGTGCCGATGACGGAACGCGGCAAATTGCCAATTTTGCGCAGGACCTCTTCGCGTGACGCGGATCCGAGCTTCACGCGATGAGCGATCTCCGAGATCGCACCCATCATGACGAACACGCCCAGCGCAATTCCGAACGGCGCCAGCCACGGCCCGCGCTGGAAGACCGCGAGACTGACCACGACCGCGACGAGCGCCACCAGTGCGGCTACGAACAGCCGCTGTGCCGCGCCGCCGATATCGCCTCGCTTCCACGCGAGAAACGGTCCGAACGGCAGTGCCAGAAGCAACGGCAGCATCAGCGGACCAAAAGTCAAATTGAAGAACGGGGGTCCGACCGAGATCTTGTCGCCCGTGACCGCTTCCAGCGCCAGCGGATAGAGAGTTCCGACCAGCACCGTGGCGCACGCGGTGGTCAACAGGATGTTGTTGAGCACCAGCCCGCCCTCGCGGGAGATCGGAGCGAACAGCCCCCCTTGCCGCAGTTCCCCCGCCCTCAAGGCAAACAGCGCCAGACCGCCACCAATGAAGATGACCATCAATCCGAGAATGAACACACCACGCTCGGGATCGACCGCGAACGCGTGCACGCTCGTCAAGACACCCGACCGCACCAAGAAGGTGCCGAGCAACGACAGCGAGAATGTGAGAATGGCGAGCAGGATCGTCCAGACCTTCAGGCCTTCGCGCTTCTCCATCACGAGGGCAGAATGCAGAAGCGCCGTCCCCGCCAGCCAAGGCATGAACGAAGCGTTCTCCACCGGATCCCAGAACCACCAGCCACCCCAGCCCAGTTCGTAATAGGCCCACCACGACCCGAGAGCGATGCCGAGTGTGAGGCATAACCATGCCGCCAGCGTCCAAGGCCGGACCCAGCGCGCCCAGGCCGCATCCGTGCGACCCTCGATCAACGCGGCGATTGCGAACGAAAACGCGATCGAGAAGCCGACATAGCCGGCGTAGAGCAGCGGAGGATGGATAGCCAGCGCCGGATCCTGGAGGATCGGATTGAGGCCTTGTCCCTCGACAGGGGCCGGATCGAGGCGCGCGAACGGGTTGGACGTCGCGAGAATGAACATACAGAACGCGAACGCGATCGACGCCTGCACCGAAAGCACCCGGGCGCGGAGCGTTGCCGGTAGATTCTGGCCGAACGCAGCAACCGCGGCGCCGAACAGCGCCAGGATCAGCACCCATAGCAGCATCGAGCCTTCGTGGTTCCCCCACACGCCCGAGATCTTGTAGATCATCGGCTTCGTCGAATGCGAATTCTGGAACACGTTCGCAACCGAGAAGTCCGACGTCGTGAACGCGTAGCCAAGCGCGATGAACGACGCGAGCAGCAATCCGAGCTGGATCAGCGCGGCCGGCTCGCCGATCGCCATCATCCGTCCATCGCCACGCCAGGCGCCGAGCGCAGGCACGACCATCTGAACGCCCGCAACCACGAGCGCCAGGATCAATGCGAAATGTCCGAGTTCGACGACCACGCGCGCGCCCCCTTAATTCGTTCCGGCTGCCGGCGCGGTTGCGCCACCGGGATGCGATTTAGTATCCCCGAGTTCCACGCCGCGCTCCTTGAGCGATTTGGCGACCTCGGGCGGCATGTAATTCTCATCGTGCTTGGCCAGCACGTTATCGGCAATGAAGACACCGGTCGCGTCGAGCTTGCCCTCGGCCACGACGCCCTGCCCTTCGCGGAACAGGTCGGGAAGGATCCCTTGATAGGTCACGGGCACCGTCTTCAACGTATCGGTCACCGTGAACCCAACCCGCGCGCCATCGCCGCGCTTGACGGATCCATCCGCAACGAGCCCGCCGAGCCTGATCCTCTGGCCGGCCGGAATCTTCTTCTCCGAAACGTCGCTCGGCGTGTGGAAGAAGACGACGGTGTCGCGGAGCGCGAACAACACGAGGATCGCGGCAACGGACAGCACGCCCACGCCGAGGCCGATCAAAAGTCCGCGCCGTTGCTTCCGCGTCATGCCGTAACCTTTACCCTTGATCGTCTGCCGCCACCGGCCCTCGACATGCCTGATTACGAACCCAGGCCAAGCGATTTCTCCAAGGCGGCGATCTCCGCTAAAGCCGCACTGTCGCCGGCCAACTGCCCCCGCGCCTCGGCAAGTGCCGCCATGGCGTCATTACGCCGGCCCATCACCGTATACGCGCGGACGAGGTTGATCCAGCCCGCCACATCCTTGCCGTTCGTCTTCAGCCGCGCAGCAAGTCCGTCGACCATCTTCTCGATCATCGCCGCCCGTTGTTCGGGCGACATCTTCGCCGCCGCATCGACGTCGTCCTGACGCGGCCCGGGGCCCGCCGCAGGCGCCGCAACGCCCGTGCCAGGCTGCATTTGCACGGGAGCCGTCACCGGACCCTTTCCGGTTACGTGCTGAAGCCGTTCTTCGACCATCGACCGCCAGGGGGCATCTGGCGGCGCATCGGCGAGCAGCGCGCGATAGTCGGACGCCGCGTCGTCGGCCTTTCCGTCCTGCTCTTTGGCGAACGCCAGCCAGAACCGCGGCTCGAGACGTTGCGGCTCGAGAACGCGCAGCCGCTCATAGGCGAGCCGCGCGGGCTCGCTGACCATGCCATTGGACGCAAGAACGTGGGCTTCTGCGAGACCGGCCAACCGCTTCGGCGTCTCACCGAGCAGCGATATTGCGCGTGCGAAGGCGTTGGCCGCATCCAAGTGCCGCTGCTGAACGAGATAAACCGGCGCGACGACGTCCCAACCCAGGCCATCCGACGGATTTTCACGAAGGCGCGCTTCGACTTTGGCGACGAGCTCGTCGAGATTGGCGGTATCGTTCGGCTTGGCGACTCGCGCTTGATGCGGCTGAGCCGGAAGCTGAGGCGATCCGAATTGCAGGTAGAGTCCAATCGCCAGCAACGGCACGGCAGCACCGACCGCGAGCGCTGCGCGCGGCAGCCCGACCGAGGACTTCGGAACGGGCGCTTTGCCCGCGCGCGACTTGTCCGCGTTGTGCTCCAAAGCGAGCAACCGGCGCGCCACCTCTGTCCGCGCCGCTTCCGCTTCGGAGTCCGCGATCAACCCGCGTTCCCGATCGATGGCGATTTCGGCCATCTGATCGCGATAGACCGCCATGTCCGCCGCGGCGGGATCGAGAACGGTGGATGTCTCCTGGAAAAATGGCCGCAGAAGTGCTGCAACCACCGCCGCCGTCAAAACCGCGAACCCTATCCAAAGCAACATGTTCGATCCCGATTGGGTTTAACCCGTAACGGATTAGGGGCGCGCGTGCGGCAAGACAAGTACCCGCGATCGTGGTGGCCCATCTGTCGCGGAGAATTTGCCGTCACCGCACCGCAAAAACGCAAAAAATCGCGCCCCGGGGTGTCCCGGGGCGCGCAGCGGTCATGTTCACTTTTTCGCGGTTCGAGTGCATCGGCCCGATTCAGCCGACGTTACTCCAGGTTCCGTCCGGATTGCGGCAGGCCGTTCCGCGCATCGCCTGGGGTCGGCCGTCTATGTAAACCTTATGCGTATAGTCGCGGCAATCGCGCTCGCCCCGGCGATAGGGGCGGCTCGGCACGACTTCGCCATAACGGCCGTTGTCTGGATTGCGCCAGGTCCGAACCCGGCCGGATTCACCACGCTCCAGCGCGTCGAACTCCGTCTGCTGGGCTAGCAGCCGGTCACGCTCGTCGAGCGAGCGTCCAATCTCATTTCCGATAATTCCTCCGACGACAGCTCCGGCCGCCGTTGCGAGCACATTCCCCGTACCCTTGCCGAATGCGCTGCCGACGATCCCGCCCGCCACCGCGCCGCCTACCATGCCAGCATCGGCTTTGCTGGCATTTGGCCCACACGCGGCCAACGTCAGCGGTATCGATAGAATGACTAGACCGCGCGCGAACACTACCATTCGAAACCTCCCGTCGACACCGCCCCGCCGCATCTGACCGGGCGGCTTATCAGTGAACGTGTCTATGACCACCACGCGCATTCTGTCCGGACGTAGTCCAGCAGATGAGCGCCGATTCGGGCGAAAGTTCGGCCCGTCTGGCCGCGTCCGCATAACAGGCTCACGCGGCAGGAAGTTCCAGACGCACCGCCAAACCGCCTTTCTGAGCTTTGTCGAGCGACAAGCTGCCGCGATACGAGAGTGCCAGATCGGTTACGATCGATAACCCCAGGCCGGATCCCGGCTTGGTTTCGTCGAGGCGCAGGCCTCTCTTGCCGATCTTCGCGCGCTGCTCCGATGACAAGCCGGGCCCGTCGTCCTCGACCAGAACGATCAAACGCTTCTGCTGACCTTTGGCCGGCGCCCCGACCGTCACCGTCAGGTCGACATGCCGGCGGGACCACTTGGCGGCATTATCCAGGAGATTGCCGAGCATCTCCTCCAGATCCTGCTTCTCGCCCTGGAAAGTCGCGTCGTCGGGGCAACTGACCTGAATGACGACGCCTTTGTCGCGATGAATGCGTTCGAGCGCACGCGTCAACGGCTCGACAATCGGCTGGACCGGCGTAGCCCGGCCAATCACGCCTACTCGCGCCGCCATCCGGGCCCGGTCGAGATAGTGGTTGACCTGATCCCGCATCAGCGCCGCCTGCTCGGCGACCTTGCTAGCGAACGGAGACCGGTCGTCCCGCGCCTCGTTGGTAATCACCGCCAATGGCGTCTTGAGCGCGTGCGCCAGATTGCCGACCTGCGTCCTCGCGCGGTCGACGATGTCCTGGTTCGACTTGATCAGCGCGTTGAGTTCGGCCTGTAGCGGCTCGATTTCACTGGGCAGGTCGCCGTCGAGTTCAGTCTTTTCGCCGCTGCGGATCGCCGCCAGCCCGCGCTCGATTTTCTGCAGCGGCAGCAGTCCGAAACGTACCTGGAATAGTGTCGTCGCCAGTAGCCCGAGCCCGGCCAGCGCCAAGGCGATGGTCAGCCGCCGCCCGAACTCGCTCACCCGCTCGTTCAACTCGTCGATCGGGCCGGCGACCGTAATCGAATATCGCGGCCCAGGCTCATGCTGCAACGTGTCGATCAGCTCGACGATCCGGATCGGCTCTCCGGCAGGCCCCTTCACGTTCATCCAGCGGGTGCCGGTCGCATCACTGGGAAACTTCTTCTCGATCGGACTCTCGAGCGCGCCCGTCGCGAGCGACGCCGAGACCCGCCAGCGCTTGCCGGCTTCGTCGAGCGGCTTGACCTGCCAATACCATCCCGAGTGGGTCTGCTCGAACAGCGGCTCGAAGCGATTGATGGGTGCCAGCGGCTCCGTCAACCCGTCCATGCTGTCGAGCCGCACACCCTCGGCGAGGCGCTTCAGCCGGTCGTCGTAGTCGCGCTGAAGATCCGCATGATAGATCGAGAAAATGATTACGCCGGCGATCGGCAGAACCAAGAAGGTCCAGGCCGCAAGGGTCGCAAGGAGCCGGAAGGCAAGTGAGTTAAGTCGCATCGGTTGCTTCGGCCAGCCGGTATCCGAGGCCGCGCACGGTCTCGATCACGTCCGCAGGGATCTTCTTGCGCAGCCGTCCAATGAACACCTCGATGGTGTTGCTGTCGCGATCGAAGTCCTGCTCGTAGAGGTGCTCGACAAGCTCGGTGCGCGACACCACCCGTCCCCGATGATGCATCAGGTATGCGAGCAGCCGGTATTCGTGCGACGTCAATTTGATCTGCTGCCCAGCGCACGTCACCCGCGCCGACTTGGTATCGAGACGCAGAGGCCCGCATTCGATCTCGCTCTTGGCATGGCCCGAGGCACGACGTACTTGCGCGCGAATCCGCGCCAGCAGCTCCTCCATATGGAACGGCTTGGCGAGATAGTCGTCGGCGCCGGCGTCCATCCCGGCAACCTTGTCGCTCCAGCGATCTCGCGCCGTCAGAAGGATCACCGGCATATTGCGGTCCGCGCGCCGCCATTGTTCGAGGATCGACAGTCCGTCCATCTTCGGCAGCCCGATATCGAGAATGACGATGTCGTAGGGCTCGGTCTCGCCGAGGAAGTAGCCTTCCTCGCCGTCGCTCGCGCTGTCGACGGCATACCCCGCATCCGAAATCGCTTGTACGAGCTGCCGGTTGAGATCCCGATCGTCTTCGACCACGAGTATTCGCACGGGAGCCCCCTTGGCCCAGGTTGCATGTCATCCATTGCGAGCGAGAATATACATGCCATTCAAGCCGGAATACTAGACTAGCGGGCAAATGGCTTGCGGGCGTCGACCGTCATGCTCTTGAGCTTGCCGTTCTCTTCCTTGAGGACGATCCGGTACACGTAGGTGCCATCGACGTCGCACAGCGTTGTCCGGATGATGTTTCCCGCCCCCGATTTTGCAGCAAGCTTGGTCAACTGCTCGACGGTCGTCAGCCCTTCCTTCCGCACAACGACCGCCGCGACCGACCAATCGTTCATGCACGTCTCGCCCGCGCGCGCCGCCGCGCTCGCCGCAGCAACGTGCGAACAAGCAAGCACGGCAATGAGAAGGATGCGGGTCATCATGGTTTCCAGAGTTCAGCGCCAGATAGGACTTATGCTCTGCCGCCTGAACCTCCTATGAATACCTGCATCTTTGCGCGCGCGCGAGCCTTCAGAACTTGAATGTCAGATCGCGCTGCTGCAGCGGTTGCACCGCCCGGATACGGCCCCAGATCGTGAGCACGGTACCGACAAGTCCGGCAACCGCTTGGAATGCCTGCGCGGCCTGCCCGCCTGCCTGCTGGATGACCTCACCCGTGATATCGACGCCCACGACCGGCCCGACCGCCGGCGCGACGGTCGCGAGCGCGGTGATGATCGCGCCCCAGATGGTCATCGACTGGCCCCACCACTTCGGTGTCGTAGACAAATCCGTCTGCATGTCTTCAGGTCCTTTCTGCTGTTTGACGATTGGTTCTTGCTGTTCGGCTGCAAGGGCCCTTGCGAGCGTGACATCGGCTCGCCTCAGCCAGCCGCGGCCGAACCTCCAGAAATGCGGAAGTGCGCGATACTTCGCTTTGCGAATGTCCGCGTATCTCGTGACGATCTCGCCAGCGCCGGCGCGTGCGACGGCTGCGTGGGTTTCCGGACCGATTTCGCCGTCGATCGTCGCTCCCCCGGCTTCCTGGAGCATGCGGATCGCCGAACCGACCCCGTGGTTCACCGCGGCGTCGAATTGCATCAGCGCGACGCCCGCCGAGAACGCTCCCGCTGCCGAAGGCTCCCAATACCTCTTGCGATAAATCGCTCGCACCGTTTCCGGTGAGATCCGCCGCAACTCCTCTTTGAGCGCCGCCGTGTTCGTCGCGTCGAGCGTGAGCCCTTTCCAGGCCGCGAAGACGCCCAGCGTGATGCCTTGGTTGGTGGGGCCGCCCGGATCGTGCGGATCCTCGGTCCAGCCGCCTTCCATCTCGAGGACGTGGACCAGGGACGTGTCGAAATCCGCGGCCGAGACCGTTTCCGGCATCGCCTGCGCCTCTACCATGTCGAGGACAGCGTTCGGCCATCGCAACGCCAAGAGCCGCGACTTCGGAAATTCCTCGATCGTCACCGCATTGCTTTGATTGCCGCCGAGCAGACGAACCGCCGCTTGCGTTTCGCCGACGAGAAAGCCGACATGTCCTGCATTGGGGTCGCTGCCGCGCGACAGCACCGCGATCGCACCGAGCCTGAACGCATCCAAGGGCTCTCCCCACGCGAGATACGAACGGGCGAGAAGGGAGCCTGTCCCGCGCTTTCCTGATCGCGCGAGACACGCGCCGACGAAGGCTGCGCACCACGCGACATCATCGGACGCAATCTTCGGATGGCCCGCATCCTTGAAGAATCCGGCGATGCGCGCATTGCTGCCCGTACCCGAAACCTCACGCGTTCCCATTTTCCGGCCACGCATGGTCGAGCCAGCCCGGTTGCTGCATGATTTGCCTGATTGTTGAAGGTTGTGCGAAGCCGTCAAAGCGACGCTGTGCGCGGGGCACCACGGCCATATGCAGCCGAGACCTGATAGACCCGGACGCCGACGCTCGATTGCACCGTGCCGAAATCCGCCACCTGCGCCGCGGCGGAGTAGGTGACCGCCGGAAGAGGCGAGCTCAATGTTCTCCGCACCGTGCTGCCGTCGACGATCTCGATCTCATAGAACTCGGTCTCTTCACCGAGCGGCACGTCCGGCGCTTCCCAGTTGTCCCCGCCCGTTCGGGTGCGGCGCATCCAATCCATCGCCAGATCGCCGCCGGGCTTCCGCACCCCGCGAACGTGCACGGGAGACAATGGCCTCAGCCCGATCGCCGCGAACGTGTGCGCGGTCGCGGCGTAGGACGTGTGCCCGATATCGCGGCTCGCAGGCCCGGTACGCCATTGGTAGGGCAGCCGGACCTCGCCAGCCGACAGCTCCAGCCGCGCAATTCCGCCGTCGAGCACCACGAACCTCGCGCCAGACGGAAGCGGCGCCCGCATCGCCGCTTCCGTGCCCGCCTGCCCGCGCAGCAGTCCGCTGAGCCGATACGTCTTCTCCGCAATCAATTCCGCCGTCTCGAACTGGACCACCTCCCACGCGCCATCGGCCGCCTTGATCGCCGCCACGTTCTCACCGGCGAGCATCAGTGTGCGCTCCGCCGACTGCAACGCACCGCCATCGAGCACCACGCGGATCGCCGTTGCCTTGTCGATCCGTCCTTCCGGCCCCTCGGGCATGGGATCCAAAAGCACACCCGTCGTTGCCGCAACCGGCACGAGACCCTTGAGTGAAAATCCATCCGAACCGGGCGAGCCGTAAACGGCCAGCGTGCCCGGCCACGGACTTTGCCGCACCGCGACGTATCCGGCATAAGCCGGCTCGTCGCCCCTGAGCAGCGGCAAGTCGAGAAATTCCACGAGAGGCGGCCCCGATGCGAGCGGAGCCTCCGGCCTTGGCGGGCGGTCGCGGATCGCGGTCCCTGAATAGACGTCTGCATCGATGCCGCGCGCCTCGATCTCGCGCACGCCGCGCTCGCCGACCTCCGTCACGCGCATCGTATGCGTCACGTTGTGCGACGATACCTCCAACACATCGCCCGGCTCCACGGCCAACGCGCTCGGCGGCAATTTGAAGCTCGCCCGCTCCCGCGCCGACCAGGCTTCGTACAGCCATGCCTCGGCGATCGCGCCCGCCTGATCGCCGTCGAGCACGATTGGCAATTCCGCTTGCGACATGCGCCCGCTCGCGCCCGTCAGGCGCCGCGCCTCCGCCACCGCCTGTCGATAGTCTCCCGCGGCCGCGATGTAGCTCACCTTGGCCGATGCCGGCAGCTCCGTTTCCTGCCCGCGCGTCAACGTCAGCAGCGGATCGCCGGCCCTTCCCTCGACCAGTTCGTCCTCGCTCAACGCCACAATCGCCGGTTCGCCGCCGCGATGCCGGAACACGATCCTGTCGCCCGTCTCCAGTGCATCGAAGAAGTATCCGAGTTCGAGCGGCCCCAGCGCATCGCGCGCCGACATCGGCCGATCGATGACGTACCCCGGCACTGTCCCATCGAGCGCCGTCGCGTCGTAGTCCGCAAACCCATAATCGTCGAGGATTTGCGCCGTGAGTGCACCGAGCGGCGCGCTCGCCGAACGGCCGTTGAGCCAATGCCCGAAGCGCCAATTCTCCCCGTCGCCCCACACCGCGATGTTATGCGGGAACGCGGGAAACGGTCGCGCATCCCATGCATAAACATGAACGCGCGCCAGATCGATCATCCGGCCGCCATAAACAGAGGACACCGGATTTGCACCCTCGACATGGCCCGGATGCGCCGGATCGAATGCCTCCGTCAACGCCATGATATAGCGCCGCTGCATCAAATCATCGCGTGTGCCCCGCGAGAAATACGGCAACGCGCTTTCCGCACTTTTGGGATCGACGAACACATTCGGCTGATTGGCGCCCTTGTCCACCGCCGGGCATCCGATCTCCATCAGCCAGAACGGCTTCGACTGCGGCACCCAGGCCGTCGGCGTCGCCGCCTCGTTGCCGCCCGGACGATCGTAGTGTGGCTCGCGCCACCACGACCCCAGGTCCTTGTAGCGGAAGACCCACGGCTTCCCCGCGCCGTCGGTGATCGGAGTTCGGATCTGCGCCGCGCGGTCGGCGCCGTTCGCGTAGAACCATTCGTAGCCTTCGCCGCCCTGCACGTTGCCACGCAGATAATCGAGATCGTGGATCGACCGCGTGCCCGCCACATAGTCGAGATGCGCTCGCCCATCTCGCCAATCCGCCAGCGGCCAATAGAGATCGATGCCGATCGCATCGATGGCCGGCGACGCCCACAACGGATCAAGATGAAAATAGACGTCGCCCGTGCCGTCGCCGGGCTGATGCCCGAAGTACTCCGACCAGTCCGCCGCATAGACGACCTTCGCGCCCGGCCCGAGGATCGATTTCACGTCCGCCGCAAGCGCGATCAACGCGGCGACGAACGGATACGCCGCAGGGCCCGAGCGCATCCAGGTCAGACCGCGCAATTCCGTGCCGATCACGAACGCATCGACGCCGCCCGCCGCCTTCGCGAGCCAAGCCTGATGCAGCACCATCCGCCGGAACGTCCACTCCACCGGCCCTGTGTAGACCACCTCGTCGCCGGCAACCGCGTAATGCGCGACCTGCGCGGTTCCGACGAACGCCGCGATTTGCGCCGCCGCCGTCGCGGTCTTGTCGGCTGTCCCCGGCTGGCCCGCCGCTGGCGAAGCGGTAATGCGCCCCCGCCACGGATATGCTGGCTGCGCTGTGCCTCCGTAGGGATCGGGCAATACATTGCCTTCTGGCACGTCCATCAGGATGAACGGCGTCAGCGTCACCGCATAGCCGCGCGCCTTCAAATCGCGGATCGCCGCGACCACCGTCTGATCCGATGGCGTTCCGCCGTATGCCGGACGGCCGTCACGCTGCGAGACCACATACGCTGTGGCACGCTCGACGCCCGCGACTTTCCACGTCAACGGACTCGTGACCTTGCTCGCGAGTTCGACGCCGGGCTTGATCTCGCAGTGCCCCGCTCTGAGGTCGGTCCCGAACCAGCTCACGACCAGCGACACCGAAGACGCCTCCGGCAGCGCGGCCGCCATCTGATCGAGCGACACCGACCAATCGACCGCACCCTGCCGCGTATGCACGTTGACCGCCGCGTTCTCACCGCCGCCGATGCCGTGGGTCACTTCCTCGGTCGCATAGACGAACTCGCCCGATCCGGGAATGAGCACGACGCCGCGGATGCCGCCGCCGAACGGCTCGACCGCGCGGAAAACCTCGAACGACAACTGCGGCAGCCGGTTGCCGAACCCCGCCAGCGCCATCCGTTCGAACACGATGTAGGCCGTGCCGCGAAATCCCGGAGCATTGCCGACGCCTTCCCGCACTTCGATCAGGCTGTCGGCGGCCTGCGCCTCGCTGCCGAGATGCACGCGATATGATACAGTCGAGAGGTCGAGTTCCTGGCCATCCGCCCAGACCCGTCCGATGCCGCTGATCTCGCCATCCGCGATCGCCACCGCGAAGTTTGCAAAGTATCGGTATTCGATCGACGACCCCGCAGCGCCGCCGCCCAGTCCACCTTTGCCGCCGCCGCCCGCACGCTGCGTGACAGCTTCCTCCTCGAAATCGGTCGCCCAGATGATCTGCCCGCCGAGCCGGGCCCGTCCATAGATTCGCGGGATTGCCGCGCCTTCGGTCGAGCCCGTGACATGGAGGTCGCGCAGCCGCGGGCCCTCCGCGGGGCCCGACGCCGACGCGCCGCCGAAGAGCGCTTGATCGACATACGATCCGGCGAACGCGCCCAACTGCGAACCGATCGCCGCTCCGGTGATCGTCGCGCCGAGCAGTGTGAAGCCCGCCGGCAGCACCGCGCTGCCGACCGCCGCGCCTGCCGCTGCGAGTGCCAGCGTCGCCATGACTATTCGCCTCCCGGAAATGAGAACGCCGCAGCGATCCGCCGCCGCCACCACGGCGCTAGCGGAACTTCCGCCACCGGCCGCCCTTCCATGGCGTGGATCATCGTTGTCGCGGTCGCCAAGATGCCTGCATGTTTCGCGACCGTGCCCGGCCGCAGCCGGAACAGCAGCACGTCGCCAGGCCGCGCCAGCACCGGATCAATCTCGACGAAATGCCGTCGCGCCGCCTCGATCATCGTCTCGCGCCCGCTCGCCTCGGCCCAGTCCCGCGAGTAGGCTGGCGGCATCTCCGCATCGCTGCCGTGGATCTCGCGCCAGATTCCGCGCACGAGCCCGAGGCAATCCGTGCCGATATTCTTCATGCTCGCCTGATGGTGATACGGCGTGCCGATCCAACCGCGCGCCGCACGCACCACCGCTTCGCCGGACGCACGCCCGACGCTCGCCTTTGCACTCATGGACTGGTGATCCTCAGCCGCCCCCGCGCGCCACCCGCGTCAGGATGTCGTTGCCGGGCATGTGCGGAAAGCCGCGAAAGTTGATGGTGTTCGAGAACTTCGCCGTGCACGTCGCGAGATGCTTGTCACACCCGGCGGTCACCTCGAACGTCTGACCCGCCGTCAGTGGTCCACGCGCCGGCTGCCACAGGTCGATGGTCACGCCGCCAACCTGCGCCACATGTGACTTGACCTCGACCGCCTGACCCAGCGCCGGACCCGACGTGAACCGCAACAACCCGCGCGTGAACCAATCGTGCGCGAAGCCTTCGATCCCCGACACCGTGAACCGTCTCGCGCTCGACACCGCGACGACCGAACCCGTCCCCTTGAACGCCGCCCCGCTCGCCGCCACGCCGCACCGTGCATCGCCCAGGTCCGCGTCGCAGGTGTATTGAAACACGCGGCCTTTTGTCTGCTGCAGATAGTGCGACAGCCCCCGCACCTCGGCGTTGAACGTCGCGCCCGCACGCTTGACCTCGCCAAGGCTTCCAGCGCGCATCATCACCCGCTGCGCCGTGTCACTCCAGTTGACCCGGAAAATCTCGACCTGCGCATCATCGTACAGCCCCGCCGACAAGTCCGCCTCCGCCAGCCGTTCCGACGTCAGCGCACTCGTCACCTCGAGGTTGTCGACGCTGAGCCCCACCGACGAGCGGATCTCGCTCGCCTCGAACCCGGCCGCCGCCTCGAACGCCGTCCCGTCGAACACGAGATCGCGGTCGTGATCGGTGAACCCCAAGGTCTGGCCATCCCGGCGCACCAGCCGCCAGCACCAGCAGAGCGTCGTCGCTCCCGTCGCGAGATGCGCCGAGAGCGCTGTGGGCAGCGCCTTCATATCCGCACCTCGATGATCGGAATGTTCGGGATCGCACCGTGGTTGAACCCGGACAGGCTCACCTCGAGCTTGTCGTTGTCGAACCGTACCGGCACGTCGAACTCGAACCCGGCCGTTATCGTGAGCCCCGAAGCCGGGATATGGCCGGCGAAAAACGTCACGACACCCGTCGAAGGGTCGGCGGCGAAGTGTACGCCCTCGCTGCGCACGACGCCGCCGGCCGCCACCCGAACCGATCCAGCCACGGGCTTCCGGATCGCGCGCGGCCAGGGGGCGTACGCGCCGCCGTAGATCTTGACCAACTGGAACGTCGCCGTGACGCCATCGCCGGTGCCGATCACCTGGTCGAGCGGCGACGGCTCCGTCGATGGCGGCGAGGATTTCCAATCCCCATGATCTTTCCAGCGGAACCCATAGAGCCGTCCGCGCCGCTCCTCGAAGAACGCGATCACCTGATGAAGATCGTCGAGCGATGCCACGCCGTAGCCGGCGTTGTAGCTCCGCCGCGAGTCGGCCCAGCGGCTGTTGCGCTCCTCGAAACCCGAGCCGAGCACCACGACGTCCGTCCGCCGCTCCGGCCCGCCTTGCGCGCCGCGCGAAATCGCGGTCGGAAACCGCACCTCATGAAAGTTCATCGAGCGGCCTCACAGATTGCGCTGGCCGAGCGCCACCGCGCGCGCCAGCATCGCCGCCACTTGCGTCTCCGAACGTCGGAAGCTTTCCGCGTCCGTCGCCGTCACGTTGAACACGACGTTGACGCCGCCGCCGCGACCCTGCGCAACGACACCCAGCCGCCCGTCGGGTCCGCGCGCCAACGGCATGATCGCCTCCGCCCCGCGCTCGCCGGCAAGCCCCATCCGTCCCGCGGCCAAAGGAAACGTCACCGGGCTCTGAATCACGCCACCCTTCGCGAACGGCACCGGCAGGCCCTGCTGGAAGGCCGCGCCGTTGGCGAAGCCGAACCCGCCCGAGAAGAGACCCGACAGCAAACTTCCGAAGCCCTGCTCCAGCGGCTTCAACGCGGCCTTCAACACCAGGTTCGACAGCCCGAGCGCCAGCGACTTCAGCACGTCGCCCACACCCTTTCCCTTGATCGCGATGCCTTCGAACGCGTTCGTTAGCACCGTCGTGAATTGCCGCCCCAAGTTCGTCGCGGCCTTCAGCTCCGTCTGGAACGCCCTGGTGTCGGCATCGATCACCACTGTCCACATCTCGCCGCCGGCGGCATCTTCACCGATCCCGTTCATGCCTGCGTCCTCCATCTGGAAATTGCTGCATCAGCGCGGCGAGCTCGCCCTTGCCCATCGGGCTTTCACGCGCACGTTCGCCGCTTCGCCCGGCAATCGCCGCCGCCAACTCGCGCGGCGTCATGCGCCAGAACACGTCCGGCGCATGACCGAGTACGCCGAGCCCGGCCTCCATCACGTCGTCCCAGGGAAAGGGCTGCGAGCCTCTCCGGCCGCGCCCCCTGCCTGTTCTCCCGCCACGCCGCCGCTTGCCGTCGCGCCGACGGGCGCCGGTCCGGATGCCGCAAACGTGGCATTCAGCAGTGCCGCCACGATACTGACGAACCCCGCCGCCCCGCCATCGGCCTGCATCGCCGCCACCATCTCGTCGCGGACGTCCTCACCCGCCCCGCGCAACCCCGCGCCGATGATCCGCACGCAGTCGCGCGCCGAGATGCGGCCCTTCTCGAACCGCGTCGCCAGCGCCAGCATATCCTCGTCGCCGAACGCCGCCTCCAGTTCAGCCAGTGCGCCGAGCGTCAGACACAACCGATGGGTCCGCCCGTCGAGCCGCGCCTCGATCTCACCGCGATACCTGTTTGCCAAATTGCCACGCTCCTACGCACCCGGCGGCCGGCGCGCCCCACGGCAACGTCGCATCCGGCCGGCTTCCCGCAGGGGAGTCGGATGCGACCACTCAAAACTATCGGATGCGACAACTCAAAGAGCTGCGAACGTCAGGGCACCCGCGCTTTCGAGCGTGATCTCGAACGCGACCTCCCCATCATGCCGCCCCGAGATCTCGAGCGACCCGATGTGGAAAAGTCCCTCGACCGTGCCGAAATCCGGCACCACGATCTGCCAGGTCCGGATCGTGCCGTTGAACACGTAGGCGCGCAGCGTCGCGTCCGACGCCGCATCCTTGAAGATCCCCGCGCCCGCGATCCGCGCCGATTTCACGCCCGCGCCTTCGAGCAGCTCGCGCCAATGTCCAGCGCTCTCCTGGTGCGTGACGTCGACGCTCTCGGCGTTGAACGCGATCGACCGCGACCGCAGCCCCGCCACCGTGGTGAACGCCCCCAGTCCGTCACTATCGACCTTGAGAAGCAGGTCCTTGCCCTTCTGTGCAGCCATGTCGCTCTCTCGCTCTCGTGTTCCAATGGCCGGGCACGCGCCCACATGCTCACCGCTCCCGCTGTGTGCACGTTGAAGTCGCGCCCCGGCCTGTTCCTGAAATTGCTACCCGCTCAGATCTCGGGTTCGGTCACGGCCCGATAGCGGACGATGCCGTGATAGGTCTCCCCATCCGCATCGCGCCGCGCTTCCGAAAACTCGTGGCGCAGATTGATCAATCGATGCCCGCCGACCGTCAGCGGCGCATCATGCAGCGCCGACCGCACCGCCTCCATGATGTCGCGCGTCTCCTTGCGCCCCGCCTTGCGCGACCAGACGTGCAGCGTCAGCACGTGCTCGGCCCCGTTCTCCGTCGCCGTGCTCCAGTCACGCTCCGTGCTGCTGCCGAGCGCGACGTAGGGGTAGGCCGACTGCTGCGGCACGTCGTCGAACACCTGCGCTCCCCCGAGCAACCCGAGCAACGCCGCATCCGCCGTCAACGTCGCATGGACCGCCTTTTGCAACGCCCATCCTGCGCTCGTCATGTTCCGCCTCCGTTATCTGATGAACACGACGTGCGGCGACGTGCGCGCGCCGTCACCCGCATCTCGTTCGCCACGCACGCCCTGCGCCGCCTGCCGCCGCGCCGCGGTCCGTTGCGCGGCCTCCACCGCCACGCGTTCCGAAGCCGCCGCCGCGCGATCCAAACTCCTGCCTGTCACCACCAGCCTCAGCCCGATCATAGGTCTCTCTCCTCTGCCAGCACCCTCAGCCACCGCCGCCTCTCACCGAGATCGACCACCGCGCGGATGTCGAGCACGCGCGCGCCCCAGCGGATGCGCATCGCCGGCTCGATGGCGAAACCGGCGCGCAGATGCAGCACATGCGAGACCCGCCCCTCGATCTGGTCAGCCGTCAGTTGCTCGTTGCCGCGCGCGGGCACGATCTCGGCCCAGGCCTCAGCGACCTGCACCCACGTTTCATCCGCGCCGCCTCCCTCGTCGGGCGTCCGCACCACTGCATCGATCGCGACGCGATGGCGCAGCTTCCCCGCCTTCGTTTCCATCACAGCCTCGCCTTGCGCCACGGCGCCACGAGTTCCGAAATGCCGTGCGGGATCACCGTCGCCTCTGATCCGATCTCGATCGGATCGCGATGTTCGTACCAGTGCGCGACCAGCAGCAGCACGGCCTGGCGGAGCGGCGCGGGCACATCGCTGGCCGCTGCGCCGAACCCGGCCGTGAAGTCGATCTCGATGCCGTGCGTGACGCGCCCCGGCTCCGGCCAGTTCGCCGCCAGCCGCACGATGCGCGGACCCACGCTCGCGGCATCGACCGCGTAGAATTCCGTAGGCACCACCACCGGCGTTCCGTCCGCATCCCGCACCCGGATTTCGGAAACCCCGATCATCGGGCTGAGCGGCACCTGCACTTTCGCCCCGCGCGGCCAGCGGTCGAGCAGCAATCGCCAGCCTTGTGCGATCAGCGCGATGCCGAGCGCCGCCTCGATATGCAGCCGAGACGTCAGGATCAGGCTGCCAATCAGCACATCCTCGGTGTTGTGGTCGATCCGCAGATGGGCCTTCGCCTCGGCGACCGTCACCGGTTCCGCTGCGGGCCCGCTCGTCATCACGAGGGCCATGGTCTGTCCTGTGGTTATGGTTCACGCGCCGGGTGCCGGCCCGGTTGCTCCTGCCGAAGGCGGGGCTCACTTGCAGCAAGACTTGGCAACCGAAGGGCCAAGCAAGGTGTGGGAATCAGAAAGCGCCCGCGCCGGATGCCTTGTGGGCATCTGAAGGCGCACTAATAGAGAGCGTGGCTATAGGCTCGCGCCCACGGCCACGCCCGTCACCCGCGGCGGGAGGAACTCCGCGGGAGATGCCATCAAACGTGCCAGGCAGCCGTCTCCCCGGAGGAGAGTCGCCGGGCACAAATCAAACCGCGAACTTCATCAGCTTGATCGCGTCGAAGTCCTGCACGCCGCCGCCGACGCGCTTGGTCGTGTAGAACAGCACGTAGGGCTTGGCCGAATACGGGTCGCGCAGCACGCGAATGCCGACCCGATCGACGATCAGGTAACCGCGTCCGAAGTCACCGAACGCCAGCGCCGGCGCGGCGGCGGCGATATTCGGCATATCCTCGCTCTCCGCCACCGGATAGCCGAGCAGCGTCGGCGCCTCGCCCGGCTTCTGCGACGGCTGCCACAAGTAGTTGCCGTCGCCGTCCTTCATTTTTCGGATGGCCGACTGCGTCGCTCGGTTCATGACGAAGCTGGCGTTGGCGCGATAGCCCGCCTTCAGCGCGTAGACGAGCTCGATCAGCTTGTCGCCCGGATCGACGGCCGGGAAAGCACCCGCCGCACCCGACGCGACGAAGCCGATGTTGCCCCACGACCAGCTCGCGTTCGCCACCGTCGGATAGGCGAGGAAGCCCTTCGGCTTGTTGACGCCGTCGCCGTCGACGAACGCCTTGCCCTCCTGCACCGCGAACGCGACGCGGACCTCTTCGGCCAGCCACTCGTCGATATTGACCGCGCTGTCGTCGAGCAGCGCCGACGTCGCCGCCGGCATCGCATAGAGTTCCATCGTCGGGAACGACAGCTCGGCCAGCGTCGCCGTCGCGGTCTGCGGACGCGCCGCCGCCTCCCCGACCCAACCGGTCTCGAAGCCGGTCGTCGCGAACGGCTTTTTGTAAACCGTGCCCGACACCTGCCGCACACCGGCAATGGCGCGGATCGGCGAAATCGAGCGCAGCGCACTGTTCACCGCCCGCTCCGTTTCGTCGGGCACCAGATAGCCGCCGTCCGGATCGGAGCCCGCCGACAGCGCCTTGCTCTCGAGCGTGCGCAACGTCGCCGCATCGCCCTTGCGGATATAGCCGTCGAACGCCGCCTTGTGCGCCGGCGACACGCCGCCCCGCTGCCCGCCGCCGCCGATGGGCAGCCGCGCACCCTTCACCGCGAACTCGTCGACGACGCGCTTCGTCGCATCGAGCGCGCGGTCGATGCGCTCCAGCCGTTCCGTCGTCACGGGGTCCGCGCTGCCACGCCGTTCGATCTCGCCGAGCCGGCGCTCGTTGGTTTCCTTGAACGCCTCGAAGGCGCCCATGAACTCGTCGAACGCCGCCGCCACATCGCCTCCGCCATTCGCCTTGGTCTCGAAATCCTGCTTCTCGATCATGCCTGTCGTCCTTGCCTGATTGGTGTTGTCGATCAGGCGCGCAACGAACTCGCGGCGCGACGGATCGCCTCCGCGAGCTTTTGCCCGCCGTGCCGGTCTCCATCCGCATCCCGCAAGGCATGGAGCCCCTTGAAGCCCGAGCGGATCAGCGCCCGTGCCTCGCCGCGCGTCAGCCCAGCATCCCGCGTGAGCCAGCGTTCGAATTCGCGTTCGGTCGGCAATGCGCCGCCTGAGGCACGCGCTTTCACGTTGCGGATGCGCGCCTCGGGCAGCATCGGAAACGTGACGACCGAAATCTCCCACAGATCGACTTTCTCCAGCCGCCGCACGCCGCTCTTCGGATCGCGCCGGCCGCGCTCGGCCTTGAACCCGATCGACAGCCCGTCGATGGCGCCCGCGCGCATCAGCGCCAGCACTTCCCGTGCCCGCGCCACGTCCGGCATCAGACGGCCCTTCGCATAGAGCCCGCGTCCGTCTTCCGCGAGATGCTCCCAGACACCGATCGGCTGCGACGGATCGTGCTGGAACAGCAGCCGCACGCCCGTTGTCCCTCGGCGTTGCAAGGTCTCGCGGAATGCGCCCGCCGCCACCACGTCGCGGCCGAGATCCTCCGCGCCGAACACGCTCGCATAACCTTCGAAGCGGCCGTCGTCGGCCACGCTTTTCAGGTCGAGTGCGGTGAATCTCGCCTCCGCCGCCAGCGCATGCGTCAGCGCCCTGCCCCGCGTCTCCGCGTCGGTCATCATGCCGATCCCCTTAGGTTTTCGTGTTGTGGTCTCGCGTTCGCGCTTCAGATGCCCACGAGCATCCGCGCTGGCGCTTCTCGTATCTGGGCGCTTCAGGTGCCGACATGGCACCCACGCCGCGTCGGCGCTTGCGCCGGAGCGGCAGAGCTAAACTACGTCGGCGCTTGCGCCGGAGCGGCAACAAAAGCCTCGACTATTCGATCAAGAATGCTTCGCCTGCAGGGGGCCTCGCGCCGTGTAACCCCGACCAGGGGCCGGTCCCATACCCCACCGCCGCGCACTTCTCGTCCTCGCTGAGAAACTCGGCCTTGCCGAGCCTGGTCCACGTCGTGCCGGAGGCGCGCGAACTGACAGCGCCTCGATCTGATCGAGGTCGGGGCGCAGCTCAAGCCCGCCGCCTGCGGCAATAACGCTGCGAGAAGTGTTAGAGAGCCTTGAGAAGCGTCTCGAAGAACCCTCTTGGATCGCCCTCCAAATGGTATTGCGTATCACTGCCATCCCAGATTCGATGCAATTCATCCAACCCAGGCTGCCCAGCCAGCAGGTTCGCAAGTATCACTTTCGCCTCAGCCTTCGTCGCATCATCGACTCTCAATATCGATTGCTTAATCCAAGAGCCCTCATCGAAAGGTGTCGGCAAAAAGTTTTCGTCGAAACTGCGCAGTACCACCGCCAAGGCCTTCGGAACTGTCATTTCCGTCACTCCTATCAATTCTGGCGTCGATTTCTGGGATATGCCGTATAGATGCGAAAGCCATTTGGCGACCGAAGATCATGATCGATCTCGACATAGACCTCGTACGTAGGCCTCATGTATGGTTCGGATGCCGCGTTCGATCGAAAAGCTTCCTTTCCTGTTACATAACCAAACCTTTGCGTAAAGGCAGCCGTCAACCTCGCACCTGAGGCAACCTCTGCCACGGATGTCGCATAGTTTTCGAGAACCCTATTTACCAAGTTGTTGGCATCTTCTTTCGTCAGGAAGCTGCCCTGTGCCTTACGCGCGACCGAGAAACCAATCCCGTAATACCGATCCCGGCTGACAATCCCTATTAGTTCCTCGTTTGGCCGGGAGACATGCCTCTTGAATGCGTGCCCACCATATTTGGCATCCTCATCCTCGACGTCAATTCCCAGCTGTGCGGGGCCCGGATGATCCGCAACAAGTTGGGTTCTCGCTTCTCGAATCTCCCCGCCGCTACCGCCCCCACCACCGTCGCCCGTCGTGAACCTTCCCAACTCGTCGTGATACGGATTGAACTTGGCGGCGCGCGCGGCCTGCTCCCTCTCCCTTTGGGGAGAGGGAGGGGGTGAAGGGGGGCTTCCCGCGTCTCCACCCTCCGCCTTCGGACCGTAGCCTGTTGCCGCGCGCTTCTCGTCCTCGCTGAGAAACTCGGCCTTGCCGAGCCGGGTCCACGTCGTGCCGGAGGCGCGCGAACTGACAGCGCCTCGCGTTCCATCCCGGCGGGTCGAGCCTGCCCCAGGGTCTCCCACGCCACAACCCGCGCGGTCGCCATGCGGCCAATGCCCCCGACGACGGTCTGTCAGTCCAGCTTCACGAAGGTCGGACGTGACGGATCGGGCCGCGCGAACCAAACCTTATAGAGCAGAGATGGGTCTCCGGCCTCGCGCAGCCATTCCTCAATCACCGCTTCACAGATTTCGTCGCTGGTCGTTCCGTACTGCCGCAGAGGAATCCAATCATATTCAGTACCGACACCACCCCGCACAGGAACCGCCCCAGCATCAATCAATGCGTGAATGCTCCGCCGAACGAAGTCGATCAATTCGTCGCCTTGCAAGCCAAAGCCATCACGCCCGTCCGGCACGAGTTGCCAGACTCCTGTCGCATCTCTGTCCAGGTCGCCGACTAAGCTAATCCATTCACTCATTGGCGTACCGTAGGTCCTATGGCGCGGTTCACTGGTCATTTTTGGTGTATCCTGTAACCGTTCTCAAGCCCACTTTTACCACCGTTTATCACGTCGATGGTCGTTCCACTTTCTGTGCTTTCGCGAACTCCAAACCTTGTTCCGTCCGGTCGCTCATACCATTTCCCCCTGTATTCCGTTGGGGTCGGCACTTCCTTCGAGCCGTCAAGCAATTTTGACCTCAGCGTATCAAACTCGGTCTTCTCTATTGACCTGATGCGTTCCTTGGCACCTCCCAACCGCTCCCCTATTTCCTTCCCGCCGGGCTTCAGGATTTCCTCGAGACGCTGCTCGGATGGTTTCGGCGGTGTGGGCTGCGCCTGTCCGCCAGCTCCCGGTGGCAATCCAGGCGTGTGCGGCTGCGCTGGCTTGGCCGGTGGTGGCGGTGACGGCGGAGGCTTGCCGCCTCCACCTCGCGGCCGGAAGGCTACCGGGACGATCGCTGTGTCACCGCCGCCATCGCCGGTCGTGAACCGCCCAAGCTCGTCATGATAGGGGTTGAATTTGACCGCGCCACCACCTCCGGATTTTTCTTCCGCCTTCGGACCGTAGCCTGTTGCCGCGCGCTTCTCGTCATCCGACAGGAACTCGGCCTTGCCGAGCCTGGTCCACAGCGCCTCGCGCTCGGAGGCCAGCGCCTCGATCTGATCGAGGTCGGGGCGCAGCTCAAGCCCGCCGCCGTACGCCGGCCCGAGCCACCCCGACATCGCCTTCGCCGTGCGATTGACGAGCGGCAGCACCGTCTGCCGCCAGATCGTCTCGCCGACGAGCGCGATCCGCTTGGCCGGAACGATGCCCACCGGCCCGATGCCCAGCGCCTTCGCCCGCACCCATTCCGCGCCCGCCCGCGTCTTGCCCGCGCCACGCCCGCCGAGGATCAGCCACACCCGCCAGCTCTCGCCGTCGAGGCCGGTCCGCGGCGGCAGCTGGTCGTCGCGCGCCCACACCTGCCAGTCCGCTTGCAGGAATGCCGTTTCCCCGGCGTCGAGTTCACGCAGCGCGGCCGCCAGCTCCGATGGCGCGAAGGCGCTCAAGACGGACCGCAATCTCTCGGCGCATGCGCTCCGCGTCACCGCCGATGGTATCAGTTGAGCCGTCGCCGTCGCCGGCGCGCTTGCCGCGTCCGCGCTTGGCGTTTCCAGAGTTGGCGGCGGCGGTGTGGGCGTCCCGTTTTTCGATCGCACCTTCGGTCTCCGCCACTTTCTCGAACCCGCTGATCATCGTCGTCACTTCCTTCGCCATGCGTTCGCTGTCGGCCGCCGACAGCGTTTCGCCGTCCGTCATCCGGTCCTCCCAGTGCTTGAGTTTCATATCGATCGCCTTGTAGAGCCGCCGGATCAGCGCCTGCCGCACCGCGCGCGTCGGATGCCCCGGCGGCACCGGCGCATCCGGGCCCTTCTTGCCGACCTTCGTCGCCACCCGCCCGGCCCGCCGCAGCCACGCAGCGGTCCGCGCCCTCTTGAGGATCGTTTCGTCGTTGATGCCGAACCGGTCGGCGATCGCCCGCACCGTCCCCTCGCCGCACTCATAGAGCGCGCGCACCTCCGCCCACTGGGCGTCGTTCAATCGTGGCATGTGTGTGTTTGTCTTTCCCGCGAGTGCGGCCCCGCCGCCGGCATCAGCCTCGGCCCCGCCGCCCGCACCTCTCGCGTCATACCCGAACTCTACCCCACCACCGTCACGCGGGGATAAAGACCGCCCGAGCCGGAACCGCGTCACGACGGGCGCGTTGTTCCCGCAGCCGGCGCGTATCGGCGCGGATGATCCGCCCATCGCCGGTCCATACCAGGGAGCAGCACATGAAAACCCTCGCCGAGGTCTTCGAGCACACGCTGAAGGATATGTATTACGCCGAGAATGCGATCGCGAAGGCGCTTCCGTCAGTCATCGCTGCCTCGTCGAACGCCGCGTTGAAGAAGGGGCTCGAAGCCCATCTCACCGAAACCAAGGACCAGATCAAAACGCTGAAAGCCGTCTTCAAATCGATCAAGTCGGAGGCCAGCGGCGAGAAGTGCGACGCCATCGAAGGTCTGATCAAGGAATGCGAAGGCATTATCGAGGAGGCCAAGAAGGGCACCGCCGCCGACGCCGCATTGATCGGCTGCTGCCAGGCCATCGAGCATTACGAAATCGCGCGCTACGGCACACTGCGCGAATGGGCCAAGGCGCTCGGTCACACAGAGGCTCACGACCTCTTGTCGGGCATCCTCGACCAGGAAAAGGCCGCGAACCACAAGCTGACCGCGATGGCCGTCGAGAGCATCAACGAGCCGTCGGCCCGCGCCGCCTGATCGCGACTTTCGTAACTCCGGCGGCGTGCAATTGTGCGCGCCGCCGCCGTCGCGCCGCGCGTCCCCCTACTCGTCGAACCCCTTGATGATGTAGCGCTCCCACGCGTCGTCATCGACGCCTGTCTCGCTGCGCGCGAATCCGCGCACCGAGATGCCCGCCTCGTGCACAGTGTCGTTCGAGCCCGACACCAGCGGGTGCCACCACGCCAGCCCGCGCCCCTCCGCGATCCGCCGGTAGCCGCAGCTCGACGGCAGCCACCCGAGCGACCGCACCTTCTCGGCATCGATCGTCAGACAATCCGGCACCTGCGCAAACCGGTTCGAATAATCGCGACACCGGCACGATCCGACATCCAAGAGCTTGCACGCGAGCCGCATCAGGTGAATCTCGCCCGTGTCCTCGTCCTCGAGCTTCAGCAGACAGCAGCGGCCGCAGCCGTCGCACAGGCTCTCCCACTCGACCTGGTTCATTTCCTCGAGCGTCTTCCGCTCCCAGAACGGCCGCTCGCCGCCGTGGCCGGAAACCGCCTCTCCCGCACCGCCCGCCATTCTATCCACCGCTGCCAATCTGACCTCTCGCGTTCCCGTGCCGGAAAATGATAAATAACCACAATCGGGTGCCTTGCTATCACATCTCGTGCAAGGCGACACCGGCTCGTCATGATATCCGGCAAGGCTAACCCCTTTGAGCGATTGGTTCTTCAAGCAGGGCGGACGCGACAAGATCATCAACTGGCTCGGAATCGATTCGAAAATCGATTCGACGCTGGCCGATGCCTGGGCGCGCGTGCTCGACTTCTGGAACGCCGGTTCGAGCTTTTTCGCGCGGTTCCGCCTGTCCGGCTGGAAGCGTCTGTTGAACGAGGCGGCGTCGGAGGCGTTCACGCTCGGCGCCGGCGGTCTCGTTGTGATGTATGGGCTCGCCATCCCCGCCTTCATCGAGTTTGACGAGGGCAAGTTCCTCACCGGCAAGTACTCCGTCACCTTCCTCGACAAGAACGGCACCGAGATCGGCAAGCGCGGCATCCTGCACAACGACGCGGTGCCGCTGGAGGACATTCCCGAGTCCGTCATCAAGGCGACGCTCGCGACCGAGGACCGCCGCTTTTTCGAACACTACGGCATCGACGTGCTCGGCACCTTCCGCGCGCTCGTCACCAACCTGCAGGCCAACGATGTCGTGCAGGGCGGCTCGACGCTGACGCAGCAGCTCGCCAAGAACCTGTTCCTCTCCTCCGAACGGTCGCTCCAACGCAAGATCAAGGAGCTGTTCCTCTCGTTCCTGCTCGAAAGCCGCTTCACCAAGCGCGAGATCCTGAAACTCTATCTCGACCGCGCCTACATGGGCGGCGGCGCGTTCGGCGTCGAAGCCGCCGCGCAGTTCTACTTCGGCAAATCGGTCAAGGACGTCACCCTCGCCGAGGCGGCGCTGATGGGCGGCCTGTTCAAGGCGCCGACGAAATACGCCCCGCACGTCAACCTGCCCGCCTCCCGCGCCCGCACCAACGAGGTGCTCTCCAACCTCGTCGAGGCGGGCTTCTATTCGCCGGGACAAGTCCATCAGGCGCGGCTGCATCCCGCCCGCATCGTCGAGACCCGCACCGCGCATAGTCCCGACTGGTTTCTCGACTGGGCCTTCGAAGAGGTGCAGCGGATCGCCGACGGCAAGAACCAGTTCGTCGTGACGGCGCGCACGACGATCGACCTCACCATGCAGAAGGCGGCCGACGAGGCGCTGCAGTCGACCATCCGCCAGCACGGACGTTCGGAACAGGCGAAGTCCGGTGCGCTCGTCAGCATGGACGTCGACGGGGCGGTTCGCGCCGTCGTCGGCGGCCTCGACTACGGCGAGAGCCAGTTCAACCGCGCGACTGCCGCGCGGCGGCAACCCGGCTCCTCGTTCAAGCTCTACGTCTACGCGGCCGCTCTCGAGAACGGCTACTCGCCGCGCTCGACGGTGCGTGACAGTTCGCAGGCGTGCGGCAACTGGTATCCGTCGAACTACGATGGCGGCGGCGGTTCCGGACGCTCCTTGCCGATGGGTGAAGCCTTCGCACGCTCGCTCAACACCACCGCCGCCGATCTGTCGTTCAAGGTCGGGCGCGAAAAGGTGATCGAGTTGACCAAGCGGCTCGGCGTCACCGGCGTCAAACGCACCTGCTCTATGGCGCTCGGCGACACCGGCATCCCGCTCATCGAGCACACCGGCGCCTACGCGACCTACGCCAATGGCGGCCGGCTGTCGAAACCCTACGCCGTGCTCGAGCTGTTCAGCTCCAAGGGCGACCTGCTCTACACCCGCGAGCGCGACGAGCCGCAGGCGCCGCAGGTCGTGCAACGCCGCGTCGCCGAGCAAATGAATACGATGCTGCAGATGGTCGTCAACGAAGGCACCGGCAAGCGCGCCGCTCTCGACTTCACCCACGCCGTCGGCAAGACCGGCACCAGTTCTGGCTACCGCGATGCGTGGTTCATGGGTTTCACCGGCCAGCTCGTCACCGGCGTGTGGATCGGCAATGACGACTTCCGTCCGATGAACAAAGTGACCGGCGGATCCCTGCCCGCCCAGACATGGCAATCGTTTATGTCGGTTGCGCACACCAACATGAACATACCCACGATTCCTGGCCTCGCGCCGCATCCCAAGCAGGTCGAGGAGCAGCAACGCATCGCCGAGGCGCGCCGCAACGATCCGACCGCCGTCGCCGGCGCGCCGGGTCAGCCCGGATCGCGCAAGTCGTCGAGCCTGATGCCCGATCAGACGCGGGACGCTCTGAAGAAACTCGCGCAATCGCTGCGCAAGGCCGGCGGCATCCCTGAAACCGCGCCGTTGCCCGTCACGCCCGGCGCTACCCCCGCCGCGCCGGAACCCGCCGACCGCCGCGCGGCCACCACGACGCCGCTCAACTCCGCCGCCGCCGATCCCGCGCGCCGCGCCATACCTTGAGCGGAGCCCCATGAACTTCAGCTTGCATCAGATCAAGAAGCGGGTGTTGGCCCACGCGGCCCGGCTGTCGTCACTCGCCGCCGTGATCGCCCTGGTCATCGCCACTGGCCTGATGTCGAGCTGGCATCTGGTCGAGGCCGGATTTGGATTGACCACCCGCACCGTCGGCCCGTGGGTGATGTGGACCAACGCCGCCCGTATCGATGCCGATCCCTACACACGCGCCCATTTCGCCCGCATCGGCACGATGGTGTTGTCGACCGAAGTCGCCCACACCTATCTCGCGCGGACCGACGGCGACGGTCTCAAACTGCATTCCTCGTGCGACTACGCCGTCGATGGCCGCAGCCTCGAAGCGAGCTGGTGGAGCATCGCCGCATTCGACGAGCATGGCCGGCTGATCGCCAACCCGACCGAGCGTCATGCATACACCAGCGACACCCTCGCATCCGGGTCCGACGGCCGCTTCACCGTCACGCTTGCCCGTGACGCGCGACCCGGCAACTGGCTGCCCACCGGCGGCGCGGGCCGCCTTGCATTGATGCTTACGATTTTCGATCCGGCCGCGCAGCAGTCTGGTGTCGATGCGCCGCGTCCGATCGACCTGCCCTCGATCCGCAAGGTTCAATGCCGATGAGACCGCGATGAGAATTCTCGATTTGCTGCGCCGGATCGAATTGCGCGCCGTGCTCGCCGCCGCTGTCGCCGCCGCCATCCTGCACATCTGCGCGACCCTCGCCGCGCCCTATCTCGCGACCGCGCCGCCCTATAGCCGCCTCGCCGCGGCGCTGCCGGTCAACGCCATGAAGCTGATGCCGCCCATCACGCGCGCCGCGCAGCCGCTGCCGTTCCTGGCGCCGGACGCTCGCTATGCGATGTGCCGGTTCGACACCTCGAAAAGCCCTGTCATCATCACTGCAAATCTACCCGGCGTCGGCTGGAGTCTCGCGGTCTACACGACCGCCGGCGACAACATCTATGCCGCCACTGGGCTCGCCAACCAGGAGACGACCGCCGCGATCAGGCTCGTGCCGTCGGGTGACCGCTTCACGGGCTTGACGCCGGAATCGCGCGGGCTCGCGCCAACAACGCGGCAAGAGTTGTCGATCGCTGCGCGGCAAGGCGTCGTGATCGTGCGCGCGCCGGATCGGGGCCTCGCCTATCAAGGCCTGACCGAAGCCATGCTCGCAACGGCGACCTGCGCACCGGCCGCGCGCTAGATTCCGCCCGCCCACAACCCGGTCGGATCGGTGCAGCTAGTCCTGCAGATCGAGCCGGTCGCGCGGATGCCGGGCCGACGACTTCGATCCTTCGGATCGGCCGTCTTCCCAGCGGCTGTATCTGACGCCGGTGAAGATCAGAATTTCGGCCGAGCCTTTTGCCGGAGCGCCATGCGCCCGAACGGACTTGCCGGATGAAGCACTGCGGATATCGACGATAGTGGCCATGTTGTCCCCCGTGACACGCCCTGCGCCACGCGTTTCCTCGTCAGGCCCTCGTTTCGATAAGCGATACCGGATTTTTTGTTCCGCCTGCATCATGAGTTGGCAGCTGCATTGGTTAACAAAAAGTTAACGCCCCTTGCGGCGCCGGTGTTCGCGGCGGCCGTGGCGCAAATGGATCACTCTTTCTGCAGCCAATCGTCGAGAAAGTGCCGCCCTGCCCGGTCCTCCAGCTCGACGATCCAGAGATCCGGATCGAACTCCGCCTCCCGCGCGAGGTAGGCGTCGGCATCCTGGTCGGGCTTGTCGCCGCCGCCGAGCCGGCTTGTCCAGCGGCGATCGGTTGCGGTATCGTCCAAGCCGGCAGGCGCCGGGCCGAAAACCCGGCAGGTGCCGTCGAGCCGCGACACCTTGATGAAGATCGCGCCGGCATCGTTGTCGCCATGCCGTACGACAACCGCCGCCGCACCCTCGACAGCGCATCGGCGGATGAACGCTTTGACCCAGATCTCGGATTTCAGCCGCATGTGGCCCGCATCCTAGTCGCCTGCGATCGCCGGGCAAGTGCGCCGGGCCCGATCACCGGCTGCTGCCGAGCCGGCCTTGACCGGCGAGCCGCGACAGCCGCGCGACCAGTTGACCCGAGACGCGCCCGGTTTCGTGCAGGCCCTGGTCGAGTTCGAATTCGCGGATGGCGCGGACGGTATCGTCGCCCATTCGACCGTCGACCTTGCCCGGGAGATAGCCGAGCGTCACCAGCGATTGCTGGACGGTGCGGATCACCTGCGTCGCCTGCACCGACTGCTCCTGGGTTGCCGCCGGCCGCGTCGTCGCCGAAACCGGCATGGTGTTCAGAAGGATCTGCTTCAGAAGCTGCGGTGACGGTTCGCCCGTCAGGTTCATGTTGCGATCGTGCTCGTAGGCCATGATGGCGGCGCGCGTCATCAAACCCGGTTGTCCGTCCGCCACACCCGCTTCGTATCCGCGCTCTTTCAGTTCGCGCTGGATCGCGCGCGTCACGTCCTGCGCCGACGTCCCGACTACCGGGGTCGCGGGCGCGGCTTCTGGTTTCGGTTCGGCCTTCGCGGCCTGCGGCAATGGCGCGCGCTCGTCGTGCCGCAGCGTCGCAGCGTCTGGGCGAACTTCGCTGACGGTCGCGACGCGGGTGGCCTTGGCGGCGGTCCGGCGGCTGCTCGTCGGTTGCAGCATGACCATGTTTGTGATTGCCGCGACGGCCAGCACCGTGAAGGCGACGAGACCAATCCGCAGCGTGTTCGCGCTCATCTTCCGCCCCGTGCCCCGACCAGCCGAGCGCCCTTCTGCCAAGAGCAGCCGCGGTCGTCCTCGTCGACTATCGGGGCGGCACGGTTAACGATTCCTAAATCCGCGCGCCTCGCCCCGTCGCAACTTGGCGGAATGCACGAATACGGCGTCCGGAACCCATCAAATTTGAACTGTATTCGAGTCGAATGTGATTGCCCCGGGAAGTCGTATGTTCATGATTACCTGCTATTGCTGGTTGCGTCATTCTACTCTCAACCCGCGATGGCGTTGGATCGCGCCCGAACTCGATTGGACGTCCGACATGGCATTTTTCCGAAACGTGATCATTCTTGGTGCTGTCGTCGCCGTGCTCCCCACGGATCAGGCCCAGCAATCGCAGTTCTACGACCGCGCCACCGGCGCTTTGACCTGGACGATGACGTTCTGTGATCGCAACGCGGCGGTTTGCTCCGAAGGTCGCGCGATGTGGGACACCTTCTCCAAGAAGGCCGAATTCGGCGCGGAAGTCGTCTATACCCTCGTCCAGCAGCAACTCGTCACCGCCCCGGTCACGCCGGCTGCCGAGCCTGCCGCCGCGTCGCGCGGAACACTCAAACCCGACGACATGCGGCCCAACTGGCGTGAACCCGTTCGCCCTGTCCGCCCCGGCATCTGATCGGCTGGCTGCTGCTCCCCGTCCGATCCGGCGCGCGCACGTGCGGCGGTCGCGAGCCTTGCAACACCTGCTCCGGCGGTCCTATGTGACGAGGACCGGCCCCGTCAGCGGGGCGATGCACCGGAGCCGTCATGACGATCGCCGATATTCAGTCTGATTTCGCACTCCTCGACGACTGGGAAGACCGCTACCGCTACGTGATCGAACTCGGCCGCGCGATGCCGCCGCTGCCCGACGACCTCCGCACCGACGCGAACAAGGTGCGCGGGTGCGCCAGCCAGGTCTGGCTCGCGACAACCACCGAGACCGCTGCCTCCGAACCTCGCCTCCACTTCCAGGGCGACAGCGACGCGCTCATTGTCCGTGGCCTGGTCGCTATCCTCATCTCGCTCTATCAGGACAAATCAGCGGGCGAGATTCTGGCGACCGACGCGCCGGCGGTTCTGGCCTCGCTCGGGCTCAAGGATCACCTGACGCCGCAGCGCTCGAATGGCGTCGCGTCGATGGTCGAGCGCATCAGGGCCGACGCGCGCAAGGCTCAAGCCGCATCCGGCGCCTGACGTCCGATCGACCGCTTCGGTTTCACGTACCGCCATCGTCGAGACGGGGCCTGAAATCGGGCGTGCCCCAATGCCGCATCCTCTCCGGACCGGCACCCCCGGCGGCGGTTACGCCGAGACCGTAGTGCCGCGCCAATTGCGCCAGCGCGATCCGCAGCACGATTTTGCCCGCGCGCTGCGGCCATCCCGCTTGCCGCTCCGCATCCTCGATGCCCTTGAGGTGGCAGCAGACGTCGATCAGGACGCCGCATAGCTCTGGACCGACGGCGGCGAGCGCGCGGCGCACCCGAACTTCGGCGGCAATCACGTTGTCGCGCATCTCCGCACCCGCGCCCGGCGCCGAGCGCCGGCAGCCGCCGGTCGGCCCCTCACCCCAGCGCGAGGTCACGCGCGGCGTCATCCCGGCAAACCAGAAGTCGGCCCGCAGCCGCTCTCCGGCCTGGAACTCGTCGTCCGAAATCAGCGGCTGGCCATCCCGCCCCCGGCGATGACGCAACCACCCGAGCGGGCTCTCGTCCGGGTCGATCGAGGCGGCCGTGATCGAGGCCGATGTCGCGACCGCCGCCGACCGGTTATCAGCCCCCGCCTCTCCGCTCGCCCCCTTGCGGCGGCGATCATCGACGGCGGCGCTGGCGATGCTCAGATCCTGACCGCTCATCGCGCGGCGCAGAAACTCCTTCCCCTTCGCCGAGAGCCGCCATCCGCCGTGTCCCGTGTCCGGCTCCACCCAGCCGCGCCGCTGAGCAACCTTCAGTGCTCCGGTGTCTTCCTTGCTCGCAGCGTGCGGCTGGCGGGCAGCCGCACGACGCGACAATCGGGCGAGCAGGCGCAGGACGGCGCGCGCCGCCGCGGCACGCGCCACGGGCGTTTCCGGATCGATCATGGGGGGCCTCAGACGGTGTTGCGCTGATGCGTGACGCGGACGCGGGCGAGTGCTGCGACGACGATTTCCAGAAGCTCGATGGCGCGGTCGAAGACTTTGTCGTCGCGCCGATCCTCGATCACGGCGCACGCATGCGCCACCGTCGTCCGATCGCGCGAGAACATGCGGCCGACGTCGGTGAGGCTCATGCCGCAGGCGACGTGGGCGAGATACATGGCGACCTGGCGCGCCAGCGCGACCTCCGCACGGCCACGCGTTTCCGCGTCGATGGCGGCGGCATCGACGCCGAACACCTGCGCGACGGCGGCGCCGATGGGCTGCGTGAAGCGCAGGCCATCGCCGGCACGCGGTACCGGGAACGGCACCGGCCACGTCGGCAAGATTGCGGATGAGGGAGAGGGTTGCACGGCCAATGACACGTCTGCGTTGGCTTGAGGCATCGAGGCGATCACTCCTGGTCCGGTTCAGCGGCGGTTCGGATCGAGATCGAGTATAGGGCGAGCGGGCGGAACATCGGCTCAAACCTACTGTGGGAGTGAACGGGGGGGATAACTCCGGAACGTCAGCGAACGAGCGAGCGCCGCCCGTCGCTTGCGATCCCCTCACGTTTCACCGCGCCAAGCATCGGCGCGTGCCGTTAGCGGGTCCGCACCAATCCCCGTCCGCAAAGGGCGTGCCATCGTCGAGGGCTCCATCCGATGAGACCCGACGATGCCCCACCCGCCCCGCGCCGAAACCAGACCCGCCCCAAACCGCCGCGCCATCCGCTACGATCGCGCGCGCGACCTGCCGCTGCTGCTGCCGATTTGGCCGGCGGAGCTCGCCGACATCAGCGCTGCCGGCCGGGAGCGGATGATCGCCCTGCTGCGCCGCGCGCTCCGGGCCGAGCGGTCGCGCGGACTGGCGGGTCACTGGACCTACGACCTCGCCCGCCACGTCCAGCTCCGTTCGGCCCTCGACGCCGAAATCGCGCTCGCGGACGCTGGTCGCGCGATCGCCCGCACCGGCCTCGCGCCGGACAACAAAAAGGCCCGCTGTTGAGCGGGCCCGTGGCTTCGACTGTCGGATGAGGCGGCGCTACTTTTCGCGGCGCGTGCCGAGGCCCATCTTCTTGGCCAGATCCGAGCGCGCGCGGGCGTAGTTGGGAGCAACCATCGGGTAATCGTGGGGAAGGCCCCACTTCTCGCGATACTCTTCCGGGGACAAGTTGTAGTGCGTACGCAGATGGCGCTTCAGCGATTTGAACTTCTTGCCGTCCTCGAGACAGATGATGTGGTCGGGCATCACCGACTTCTTGACCGGAACCTTGGGTTTACTGTCCTCGCGCTCCGGCAAAGCCACTTTTCCCGAGGCACGCGTCAGAGCCGCATGTGTCTCGTTGATCAACTGAGGAATATCTCCAGCAACGACAGTATTGTTGCTGACGTAAGCCGAGACGATCCGCGCGGTCAGCTCGACGAGCTCGGGTGAAGGCAGCTCTTCCATTCAAACTCTTCCTTCTGATACGTGATCGTCAGTTCATCTAAAGCGGAATAACAATGACTCGCAGTGTTTATTGCTCTGTTTCACCGCAAACCTTCGAAGTGCCACCGCGGTTGAAGAATGCCGCTCGAACAAAAAAGGTCGCGTGACTTACTTCGCAGCTTTCAGAGACTTAACACTACATCGCTCAATGTGTGTCAACAGTCCAGACCGGCGTGTTGTCGTGTATAGCTAATGTGCAATTATGTCGCGGCCGAACAATTGGTCATTCGGCCAAGTTCAACTAACTACTGACGCTGCATCGCGCACCTCCACATCGCAGAACATGGGCACTTTGCCCCGACAATGCTGTGCTTTGGGCGTTTTTCCCGCGTCCAGTTGCGCAGTAACCGCAAGTTGAATTGGTCCGCGATTGGAAACGGTCGTTCAGTATTGGACCGAAGTCTCGGACCAAGTGCCCTCGGGCGCCCGTCCCAGCCCGTCCATCCGGATGGCCGGATCGCCCGCAGCCTGCGATAACCTGCGATAAGCTGTGTCTCGACCCGCACCATCCCCCGCTACGACCGCCGTGCAAAAGGACCCCGATGCCCGCAACGACCAACGCCGCCCCCCAAACGTCCGCCACTGTTACGCCGTCAGCCGCCCGCCGGCCGGCTACCGTTACGCATCATGGGGTCACGCTGACCGACAATTACGCCTGGCTGCGCGCGGACAATTGGCAAGAGGTGATGCGCGAACCCTCCAAGCTTGATCCCGCGATCCGTGCCTACCTCGAAGCGGAGAACGCCCATACCCAGTCCGCGCTCGCCGCGACAGAGCCGCTGCAGTCAAAGCTGTTCGCCGAGATGAAAGCGCGGCTGAAGGAGGACGACAGCACGGTTCCCTCCCCCGACGGACCGTTCGAGTACTATTCGAGCTACGTGAAGGGCGGGCAGTACCCCGAACTGCGGCGGCGGCCCCGCGGCGGCGCTGAGGATACCGTCGTCCTCGACGGCAACGCCGAAGCCAAGGGCAAGCCCTACTGGCATCTCGGCGGCACGACCCACAGCCCCGATCACAAGCTGCTGGCCTATGCCGTCGACGACAAGGGCTCCGAACTTTACACCATCCGCATCCGCGACATCGCCAGCGGACGCGACCTGCCCGACGAGATTCCCGACACCCGCGGCGGCGTCGTCTGGGCCAACGACGCCCGCACCTTCTTCTACGTGCGCGTCGACGACAACCACCGCCCGCTGTTCGTCTACCGCCACACCATCGGAACGCCCTTAGCCGACGACGTTCTCGTGCACGCGGAGGCCGACATCGGCTTCTACGTCGGCGTCACGCAGACCCAGTCGTCGAAGTACATTCTCATCGACGTCCACGATCATCAGTCGAACGAGATCTATCTCATCGACGCGGACGCCCCCACCGAAACGCCCCGCATGATCGCCGCACGTGTACACGGCCACGAATACGGCATCGAGCACAACGGCGACCACCTCGTCATCATGACCAACTCCGGCGGCGCCATCGACTTCCGCATCTGCACCGCCCCCGTCGTCGCGCCGGGCATGGGCAACTGGATCGAGATCGTCCCGCACAAGCCCGGACGGCTGATCCTCGAGGCCGTCGTCTTCAAGGATCACATGGCGCGGCTCGAACGCGAGGACAGCCTGCCGCGCATCGTCGTCACGCGGATGTCGGACGGCGCCGAGCATCAGATCGCCTTCGACGAAGAGGCCTACAGCCTCGGCATGGCCGCCGGCTACGAGTTCGACACGACGTCGCTTCGCTTCACCTATTCGTCGATGACGACCCCGGCCGAGGTCTACGACTACGACATGGAAACGCGCGCGCGCGTCCTGAGAAAGCGGCAGGAGGTTCCGAGCGGGCACACGCCGGCCGACTATGTAACCCGCCGCCTCTATGCGCCCGCGCCCGATGGCGAGACCGTTCCCGTCACCATCCTCTACAAGAAGGGGACCCCGCTCGACGGCAGCGCGCCGCTCTTCCTCTACGGCTATGGCGCCTACGGCATCTCGATCCCGGCCTCGTTCTCGACCACGCGCTTCTCGCTCGTCGATCGCGGCATGATCTTCGCCATCGCCCACATCCGCGGCGGCAAGGACAAGGGCTATCGCTGGTACACCGACGGCAAGCTCGAGAAGAAGCCGAACACGTTCACCGACTTCATCGCGGCGGGCGAGCATCTCGTCGCCGAGCGCTTCACGTCGAAGGGCCGCATCGTCGCCAACGGCGGATCGGCCGGCGGCATGCTCATGGGCGTGGTCGCCAACATGGCCCCCGACCTGTTCCTCGGCATCATCGCCGACGTGCCCTTCGTGGACGTCCTCAATACGATGCTCGACAAGGATCTGCCGCTGACGCCGCCGGAATGGCCCGAGTGGGGCAACCCGATCGAGAACCCGGCCGAGTTCGCGATCATCCGCTCCTACTCGCCCTACGAGAACGTCGAGGCCAAGCCCTACCCGCACATCTTCGCTTATGGCGGCTTGACCGACCCGCGCGTGACGTACTGGGAACCGGCGAAATGGATCGCACGGCTGCGCGAGTTGAACACCAGCGACAAGCTGGTCCTGCTCAAGACCAACATGGAAGCCGGGCACGGTGGCGCGTCAGGCCGGTTCGAATCGTTGAAGGAGTTGGCGGTCGATTATGCGTTCGCGTTGCTGATTGCCGGCAAGCTCGATGCGGATACGGGTCGCGTAGCCGCCTCTTAACACGCACGTCGAAAAAAGAGAGAGGCGGACACCGTGCCCGCCTCTCGCCGCTTCACAAATGTCTTGCGACCGGCGTCAGACGTCGAAATCGCCGCCGAAGTCGCCGCCGCCATCGTCGTAGCTCGCGGCCTCCTGGTAGCCGGGGTCGTTGCTGCCGGCATCCTGATAGTCGGTCTGGTCCGCCGTCGTGTCGGTCGACGCCGTATCGTTGGCCGCCGTTTCCGTCGCCGGCTTCGCCGCATCGCCGTTCATCATGTTGCGGATACCATCTGCGAGCAGCATTCCGCCCGCGACGCCGGCGGCTGTGGCCATCGCACTGCGCATGAACCCGCCGCCGCCGCCCGCCTGCGCAGCCTGCCCCGCAGCGGACGCTCCGCCCGTACCGTTACCCCATGGCGATGATGCGCCGCCCTGCGGACGTCCCCCCGCCATCGGCCGCTGTCCCATCGCCGGCACCGACCCAGACCGTGCGGCCGGGCTTGCCTGCGGCCGCGACGGCTGGCCGCCGCCGAACAACCCGCCGAGGAACGATCCACCACCGCTTGCGGCGGCCGGCGCACGCTGCTCGAGTTCGGAAACCTGCGCTTCGAGCGCGCGGATGCGCTCGTCGGCCTGCTGCAGCGCCATCTCCTGCACCAGCACGGACTGCACCATCATATACGGCGCATCCGGCATCGCCCTGACGCGATCGGCGATCAGTGCTGAGGCCTGGGCGTCCTTCTCGGCCAGTCCATGGTTCGCCATCCGGTCAAAAAGATCGGTGATCAACTGCCGTTCGTCGGAATTCATTGGTTGCTCCTCTTGCGGCCTCGTCGTGCTGAAAGCGCGCACATTGCGTGCTGAAAGCGCGCATCCGGCGCGACACGCGTCGCATGCCTCCGTTGCGCCCCCGTTATGTAAGTTGCGCGGGCCGCGCTGCAAGTCGCAGCCGCCACTTAACCGCCGCCACGCTGGAACGCGCGGTCGAACCGGGCCACCAGCGCCTCGCGCGCAGCCCGGTCGACGCCGTCGAATGAAAATGTGACGACGGCGCGCGGCAACTCCAGCAATCCCCCGAGCCGCACCCCGGTCCTGGGCTCGAACGCGATCTCCGCGACCCCGCCCCCGACATCCAGGCGCGCGGGCCGGCCTGAAACCGGCGCCGGCGAGGTGTCGAACGCCCGCCAGCTCGCCTCGAACTCGGCCCGCGAGACCGACATCAACTTCTCCAATCGCGTCACAACGGCCCTCGTAGATGCTCAAATCCGTGGTTTTGCGGTCCAGACCGGCGCCGCTGCGGCCAAGTCCGACGAAGCCGTTAGCGCCAGACCGACACTTTTATGCACAAAGGAGAGAGAAGATTTACCAGCTCCAATTTTGCCAGCATTGAATTCCGTGTTGCGTAAAATTGTAGCGTTCACGACAAGGCTCCGGGAAAGGTCTGGGCGGATAGTCGGGTCAAGGTTCGAATACTCCTTGCACCGAGGTACGTCATGTCCACGCCTATCAAAACCACATCGAAGAAGTTCCTGGGAGACCGCCGCGGCAACGTTGCAATGTTGTTCGGCCTCATGGCCATCCCTGTATTCGGCATCATCGGCACCGCCATCGACTACGGTCGCGCCGCCAAGACCAAGCAAGAGCTGCAGTCGCTCGTCGACAGCGCGTCTCTCGCCGCCATCAGCGAGTTCACCAAGTCGGGCGATGCCGCCGCCGCGACCAACCGCCTGCGCACGTTCGTGCAGGAAGGTCTCAACAAGCACAACCTCGAACTGTTGCCTCCGCAGCAGCCGGGCGAGCCTGCGCCGCAACTCGGCAACCAGGCCAACAAGGTCCTTCTGGAGGACGGCGAGTTCAACGAAGACACCGCAACGGTCCGTCCGAAGCTGACGACCCGCGTCGAGACGACGATCCTCGCGATCCTCGATCAGGCGTACTTCGAGGTTGAAGCCTCGGCCAAGGCCGGTCTCGCCGGCAAGAAGCTCGAGTTGTCCATGATGCTCGATATCACGGGCTCCATGTGCGACGGCAACAATCAGCCGTGCTCGTCGGGCGTCAAGCTGACTGGCATGAAGAACGCGGCGAATGATCTGCTCGACATCATCTTCACGGGCAACGGCGCCAACACCCGCGTCTCGATCGTGCCGTTCTCGCAGACGGTCAACGTGGGAAGC
Source organism: Hyphomicrobium sp. (assembly GCA_022843145.1). Taxonomy (GTDB): domain Bacteria; phylum Pseudomonadota; class Alphaproteobacteria; order Rhizobiales; family Hyphomicrobiaceae; genus JAKAML01. The sequence continues at coordinate 100,301 of JALHOF010000006.1, read as the reverse complement.
TCCAAGGTTGCCGCCGTCACCGGCCAGCCGGCCACGGCACAGGGCAGCTGCACCAGCTACCGGAGCAATGGCTCTTGCAGATCCTATCAGACACTGTACCGCCAGAACTGCGTGGCTGAGCGCAACAGCGGAAGCGTCTCGAGCCCGGCCAGCGCCGCGCGCTATCAGGATGCGGCACCCGGAACCGGCAACTACTCGACCGCCGTCTGGACGACGAGCTCGAGCGCCGTTTCGAACTGCACGCCGAACGCCAACGCCGAGATCCTGCCGTTGACCAACACGCGGTCCGTGCTCGAAGCCAAGATCAACGGCCTCGTCGCTCAAGGCGGCACCGCCGGTCATGTCGGCACCGCCTGGGCCTGGTACACGCTGTCGGACAAGTGGGCGTCGTTCTGGGGTGCTGAATCGGCTCCCGAACCCGTCAACCCGAAGCTCTTGAAAGCCGCAGTTCTGATGTCTGACGGCGAGTACAACTACTGCCTCGGAACCGGCAACTGCACGAGCTCCGACGATCAGGCGCTGAAACTCTGCCAGAACATGAAGGCCCAGGGCATCCGGGTGTTCACGGTCGGCTTCCAGGTCCCTGAATCGGCCGTCTCTCTCCTGACGACCTGCGCAAGCCCCGGCGACTACCACTTCCCCTACTCGTCGGAAGACATGCGTGAAGCCTTCCGCTCGATCGGCAACGCCCTGATGGCAGGCACGGCCGGCCCGGTGCTCGCCAACTAAAACCCGCCGGATGCGAAGTGGGCATCCGAAGGCGAACCAAAGAGCCGGATGCGAAGTGGGCATCCGAAGGCGGACCAAAGAGCCGGATGCTCTCATTCTTCCCCGCTACCACCGCGCGTCCCGCGACGGGTAGCGGGGGCCGCATCCGAAGGCACCAACAAAAAAGGCGGCACCCGTGGGTGCCGCCTTTCTGCATTCCAAGCTCTAAAAAGAAGAAAGGCCGCTTTCGCGGCCTTTCGAATGGTGCCTTGTCAGGCGGCCTCTGAACTTAAGGCCGGCAGCTTCTTATCCTCCGAGATATCGAGCCCAGTCTTGAGTGCGATGCCGATGTACCTCACGCGTCCTGCAACCTTGGCTTTCTGAACTCCGAGTTCTCCGAAATCCCGACCGAACGTCGGAAGTGCCATGGGTTCCTTTTCACGTTCCTCGCACCACGAGCAGTAGTCCTCGTAAAGCGAAGTCGCCGTCACACTCGAACCATCGTGGGTCTCGACCCTCTCCTTGTAGAAGCGTTGAACGTCCGTCTCTGGTGCCAGCATCTTCTGCTGGGTCGGCGCGGCGACAGCGACTTTCGTCACGTTGTCGTTAGCGCTTGAACGCGGCTTGGGTATCGCAACAGCAGGAGCGAGAACGCTCGGAGCTGCCACCGCTGCCGCAGCGGTGCTGACCGACGCCATACGAGGCGCGGCCGGCGCGTGGACATCATAGAAACGCCACGAGCTGAAGGCGACGTACATGCCGAAGCCGGAACCGACTTCGAGAAGGATGGCGATGAAAACCGTCAGCGCCGTCTGTACGTGTTCCGTCGTCACCGATGGAAAGATCGGCGACACGAGGCGGGCAAGCACTGCGGCCTGCGGATCCGCTTCGGCCGACGCCGAGCCATGCGACGACGACTTGCCGAGCCGCGTCTGGATATCCGCGATGCGGGTTTCCAGAGTGCCGGCCTGCTGAGCTGCCGCAAGTTCAGCGGAGAGCCCATGATACTGCTGGCAGAAGTCGCGGCCTTGCTTGCCGGTGACTTCGGTGCAGCCTTTGGTCCAAACCCAAGGACGCTGGTTCTTCTGAGCGTCGATGTCGCTTTGAACCATCTGCGCCGGACGATGCTGGGGAACCCAGCTCAACTGGTCCTGCGCACGCTTCAAGTCAGCACGGGCATCCTGGTAGGTCTGAGCCTCGACGGCACGAGTGCCCGAGGTGTCCATCCGGTTCAGCGCGGCATGACCGAGAGCCGAGGTCAACGAATAGGCCGTGACCACGAGTCCCACGACCGCAGCAGCGGCCGCCTGACTCCACATTCGATTACGTATAGCTGCAAATAGGAAAAACGGGATCAGCGCCTTCAAGCAGTCGGCCGCGGCACTGGCCGCACCGTAGATCTGCCCGTCGAACTCACTTCTTCCCAACGTGTAGCCAAAACGCCAGTTCATCGCAGCCGATACGGCGAGTAGTACGCCGGCTGATAGAACTCCAAGCACGCCTAGAGCATGTTTCATTGCCCTCTCCATTGCGGACGGGCCGGTCTGAACGCCGTACTATTATGCCGGCCTATTTCTTTTCGGCTTGTGAGGAGCCCAAGCCACTTCACCCGACGCGAAACAATGCGCTTCCCTTCAACACGCGCGGCCCATCCGTTGAGCATTCGGCGCCATCCCCAATGGCAAACCGTCGGACGAGACGTCAGTGTTGCGGTGCACGCGAGACAGGTGAGGTTTTGTCCAGTGAGCCGTTATGCACAGCTTCGATCGCCGCTCGATCAAGGCTGTGGAAAGACGAGGCACGCCGGACGGGATGACATGTTACACACGCGGAACACACCCCCTCATCAGTGGACGCTAAGCGATTCGTAGCGATTTGTTAAGAATTTCAGCCCGCTAGCGAAGCAACCCAAAGCCCGGAGCGCGAGTGCCTCTTGCGTTGTGGCGCTTGCGCCACACTTCTTTTGCGCCGGCTATCCGCATGTTGCGCACACGTTATCCCCAGGCAGCCGGAGTTTTGCACGTCATCGTGTATGCAGATCGTTACTCAGCCACTAGATCTAGCGTTGAGCGCGCGCGCCATCGGGACCAGCCCAACCCATCCTCACCGGGCCGTCGAAGCGACCGACTTCCGGTTGCATCCGCGCCGCATCGGCATAGGATAAACCTCGTGTCCAGCGCGCTGCCTATTCCAACCGCCGGTTTTTGGCGCTAAGAACTAGTCCGTAGTCAAATGGTTCGGACCTGTTCCCAGTGGTTGAAGTACAGCGCTGAGTTGCAAGGCTTGACCATTCTTGGCGGGGAGCGGCAGCCGTCTCCGCGGCGTGTGCCTTGAGTAAGCCGCCGTCAGCCGGACGTGCACAGGAGTCGTAGTCATGCGTGGCCTTACCGGATTGACCCTCGTTTTCGCGGGCGCCGCTGCCGCATTCTACGGCTACTATCCGGAGGCCGACGATCGCAAGAACGCCGTTGATCGCGCACTCGCCTCGTTCAGTGGCGACCCGCCGAAGTCGACCGCGCGCACCGCCGAATTGCCTCTTGTCGTCGTCGATCCGCAGCGCCGCGCCTTCTCGCCGCAAGCGCCGTTGTTCCAACAGGTGCCGCGCGGGGATGTCGAGCCGAGGACGTTGCCGGCGCCGGCGGCCACCGTCGCATCGCCGTCCCTGGCCGCGCGCGTCCTGCCTGGATCCGCCTTGGCGCAATCGAGCCAAACTTCTTCGGGCCAATCTGCACCGAGCCAGACTGCACCTAGCCAAGCGGCAGCAAGCCCCGTCGCGACCGTCGCCGAGTTGAACGCGGCTCCCGTCATCGTCCCGCCGTCCGAGCGGCCCGCGACCGCGCCGCGCACCCCCATCGCGACGGGTAAGGCCGGCGCCGAGGACGCACAGCGCGAGTTGGCCCGCAACCTCCAGAAGGAATTGAAGCGCGTCGGCTGCTACGATGGTGAGATCACCGGCAGTTGGACCGCCGCGTCGCGTCGCGCGATGAAGTTGTTCACCGATCGCGTCAATGCCACTCTGCCGATCGACGAGCCCGACTACATTCTGTTGACGCTCGTGCAGGGTCACGGCGGCGAGGCGTGCGGTGCTCGCTGCCCTGCCGAACAAGTCCTGGCCAAGGATGGCAAATGCCAGCCGCGCGCGATCGTGGCACAGGCCGAGAAAAAGGCCATCAAGCGGTCGCGGCCGGCCACTGCGACACCCGATCCCGCTCCCGTCATGACAGCCGAGCGCGCGCCTGCGCGTTCGCCCGAGGTCGGCCGCGCGATTGAGATGTGGTCCAAGGTCTCGCCGGACTCGACCGGTTCGCTCGGCACAAAAACGGCGAAGACCGACGGCTGGAAAGCCGCCGTGATCGTGGCGGCCCCGCCGCCGGCGCTGGCGCCGGCCACACAGCCTGCGCCTGCCCTTGCACCTCTGCCTGGGCGCATGGCGATCGGCGGACCGGACAGGACGACTGCAGCCGCCGCGGGTTCCCCCAGCGCCGGCTCGTGGTCTCGCACCACGACCGCGGCGATCGCCGCTCCGGCGCCCGCATCCGTCGCCGCCGTCGAAGCACCAGCCGCGACGACGACCAATCCCGCCGCCGAACAGCGCCGCATCCCCCAGCATGTCGTCCACAGTGACCGTCCGCGTCCGCAACGCCGCGCGCGGTCCTACGACAGTGGCGGCTCCTCATATTCGCAAAGGGCGGCGCGACCCCAGAAGTCGTCGCGCGTTCGTGCCATGCACTACAATCTGTTCTCGCGGCCCGATCGCGTCACCAACTGAAGGCCCGACCAGACACGCGCGTTCTCCCACGGCGCGCGGCAGTCGCGCTCATGACGGACGCGGCGTGCGCGTCTCGGCCGCGATCCACTCGAGAAACGCACGCGCGCCGCCGTGCACCGGGATCACCAGCATCGCCGGGTTCTCGTAAGGGTGCCGTTCGCGCGCGGCCGCCATGGCAGCATCGGCGGCCTCGCGCCGCGTCTTGACGATCATCACGACCTCGCCGTCCTGATTTATCTCGCCCTTCCATCGATAGATCGAGACCATGCCGGGGATGATGTTCACACACGCCGCCAGTCCGCGCTCGACCAGCGTTTCGCCCGCGATGGCGGCGGCGTCTCCATCCGGAAACGTCATATAGATCAGCACGACGTCCGTGATCGGCGCATCGGCGGCATCGCTTTCGCGGCCCTTTGCGTTTTCGGGCTTGTCGAAGTCCGGCACTTGAGCGAGCCTCCGCATCAAGAGTCTGATCGTCGGAGATGGAAGCGGCAACGCTTTCATCGAGGGCGTGAACCATACTCTTCAACACGGTCTTGGAGCGCTTCGAAACATCGATCTCCGATTCCATGAAGAACGGCAGCGCTCCAACCGCCGCGGCGATCCTCGATGATCGTCCCATACAGCACAGTGAAGATGCCAAAAACCCGACCGCCTTTCGAGCGAATTGCATTCGTCGCCAGCGACGTTCCCGAGGCTCAGCAGGCGCTCGACCGGCTCACCGCGCGTTATGGTGGCGTCGACCCGCGCCAGGCGCAGGCGATCGTCGCTCTCGGCGGCGACGGCTTCATGTTGCAGACGCTGCACCAGTTCATGAACGACAAGATTCCGATCTACGGCATGAACCGCGGCTCGGTCGGCTTCCTCATGAACGAGTATGCCGAGGATCAGTTGGCGGAGCGGCTGCAAGCGGCCGAGGTCAGCCGCATCCATCCGTTGTCGATGCTGGCCTATGACAGCGCGGGCAAGGCGCACAAGGGCCTCGCCATCAACGAAGTCTCGATGTTCCGCGAGGCGTATCAGGCTGCCAAGCTGCAAGTTTCGATCGACGGCAAGATCCGTCTCGACGAACTGATCTGCGATGGCGTGCTCGTCGCGACGCCGGCCGGCTCCACCGCCTACAATCTCTCGGCCTACGGTCCCATCCTGCCGATTAACACGCCACTCCTTGCGCTGACGCCCATCAGCCCGTTCCGGCCACGGCGCTGGCGCGGCGCGTTGCTGCCCAACAGCGCCCGCATCAGCATCCAGGTGCGTGAAGCCGAGAAGCGGCCGGTCAGCGCCGTGGCGGATCACACGGAAGTTCGCCACGTCGTCCGCGTCGAAATCGAGGAGGCCCGCCACATCGACCTCCTGATGATGTTCGATCCCGGCCACAGTCTCGACGAGCGCATCCTCGCCGAGCAGTTTCGCTATTGATCGACCGGGAGACGGACATGCGGGGGCTCTACTACGAAGATTTCGAAGTCGGCGGCCGTTTCGATCACGTCATCCGGCGTACCGTCACCGAGATGGACAACACGCTGTTTTCCTGCCTGACCCACAATCCGCAGCCGCTGCACATCGATCGCGAGTTCTGCGCGACCACCGAATGGGGGCAGCCGCTGATGAACTCGCTGTTCACGCTCGGTCTGATGATCGGCATCGCCGTCAACGACACGACGATGGGCACTACCATCGCCAACCTCGGCATGACCGACGTCCGTTTCCCCGCGCCGCTCTTTCATGGCGACACCGTGCACGTCGAAACCGTCATCGTGTCGAAGCGCGAAAGCCAGTCGCGGCCTGGCGCCGGCATCGTCGAATTCCAGCACCGTGCCTTCAACCAGAAGAACGTTCTCGTCGCCGAATGCCACCGCCAGGCGTTCATGCTGTGCAAGCCGGAGCCCGCCTAGTCATGCGCTCGCTGCTGTTCGTCCCCGGCGACAACACGCGGATGATCGAGAAGGCGCTGGCCTCGGATGCCGACGCTGTCATTCTCGACCTCGAGGATGCCGTCCCCGAGGATCGCAAGGATGCGGCCCGCGAAACGGCCGGCGCCGTCGTCGCCGCGGCGCGCGCCGCGCGGGCACGCCCAGAGATCGTCATTCGCATCAACAGCCTTGAGACCGAGCGCTGGAACGCCGATTTGTCCGCCGCGATGCGCGATCCGCCCGACGCCATCATGCTGCCGAAGCCGCGCTCGGGCGCCGATGTTGAGCGGCTCTCAGCCGAGATGAGCCGGCTCGAGACCGCGCGCGGCCACGTCGAGCATCGGACCCGGATCATCGCCATCGCCACCGAGCGCGCCGCGTCCCTTCTCGCCATGCCGAGCTATGTCGGCGCAAGCCCGCGCCTTTCGGCGCTCGCGTGGGGTACCGAAGACCTGTCGGCCGAGATCGGCGCCGTCGCCGCACATGACGAGGACGGCCGCGTATCCTCGCCCTATCGTCTCGCCCGCGATCTTTGCCTGATCACCGCAACAGCCGCGAACGTTGACGCCATCGACCAGGTTTACGTCGCGCTGCGCGATTTCGCGGGGCTGGAGCGTGAGGCGCGCGCCGCCGCCCGCGACGGGTTCGGAGGCAAGCTCGCGATCCATCCAGACCAGCTCCCAATCATCAACGCCGCGTTCACACCGCGCACCGAGGACGTCGAAACCGCGCGGGATCTCGTCGCCGCCTTCGCCCGGCGCGGCGCTGCTGCCGGCGCGTTCGAGCACCAGGGCCGCATGGTCGACTTGCCCCATCTCGTCCGCGCCCAGCGCCTCATCGCCCGCGCCGATGATGCCGGACGCAGGCGGCGCTGAGCCCTTCGAGGTTCGTCACGCCTCCCAGCGCGTCACGATATCGGACAATGCCGGACGCTCGCGGTCGGGCGGCGTCTCGGTCCGCGTGCCCATGTAGACGAAGCCCGCGATGCGCTCGTTTTCGGCAAGCTTCAACGCCGCCTTGACGCGCGGGCTGTAGGCGATCCACTCGGTGATCCAGCACGTGCCATAGCCAAGCGCGTTGGCCGCGAGGCACATGTTGAAGCAGGCCGCGCCCGCCGACAGCACCTGCTCCCATTCGGGCGCTGCGGGAACCGGCGTCACGCGGGATACGACGCAGACCACGAGCGGCGAGCGCATCAGCCGCTTGGCCTCTCCGGCGAGGCGGACCTCCGACGGCGGCTCCTTCTCCTCGGCTGCGCACGCCGCGGCGATCTCGATGCCGAGCTTTTCGCGGGCCGCACCCTCGATGACGATGAACCGCCACGGCGCCAGCTTCTTGTGATCGGGCACGCGCGCGGCGATTGTCAAAATGCGTTCGAGTTCGGCTGGGTTCGGCCCCGGCTCCGCCAGCATCATCGGCTTCGACGATCGGCGGTTCGACAACAACTCGAGCATCGGATTATCCATTGCTTTCCCTCTTCGGCGCGTTCCGACCTCTCGCTAATGCAAATCTCCTTCTGATACAATGTTCGCGCCACAATCCTTCCCCGCGGTCCAGCCATGCGCCTCTGCCAACATTCCTTCCGTATCGTTCAAGCCCTGTTGCTCTCGCTTTGCCTGGCGCTGCCCGCGCGCGCCTCCGACCCTCCGCGCCAGGTGATGTTGGTGTTCGACGGCTCGGGCTCCATGTGGGGCAAGATCGAGGGCGAAAAGATCGCGAAGTTACAGGCCGCGCGCGAGGCTTTGCGCCGCGCGTTGCCGGCGCTTCGCCCGGAAACGGAGGCCGGGCTCACGTCGTTCGGCCACCGCCGCCGCGGCGACTGCGGCGACGTCGAGACCATCATCGACGTGGCGCCGCTCGACCTCGATCAACTCATGCAGCAGGTCGAAAAGCTCAATCCCAAGGGCAAAGGCCCCTTGGCCCTGGCCATCCGCGAAGCCGCCAATGCGCTCGACGATGGCAAGCCATCGAGCATCGTCCTGATCCACGACGGCGCCGACAACTGCCAGCAGGACGCCTGCGCCGCCGCCGCCGAAATCGCCAAGACCCAGCCCGGTCTTCAGATCCACACCGTCGGCCTCGGCCTAGAGCCGGACGACGCCAAGAAGTCGGCATGCATCGCCGCCGCGACGGGCGGGCAGGCCTTCGATGCACGCGACAACGCGCAGATCGACAGCATGATCGCTGACGCCGTCAAACTCGCCAGCCTCGACCCGTCGGGCGCGCGCCCCGCGATCGCCAGCCCGAAGGACAAACTCGCCCCCACTCCGAGCCCCGAGGTTGCCGCCAAAGCCGCCGCGACCGCCGTCGAGCCGCCGCAACTGACGACGCCCGGCTTGGACGTCGCCGCCACCCTGACCGCCGGCGGTGCGCCGATCACCGCGCCGATCCGCTGGCGTGTCGCGCGCGCGGACGCCACAGGGTCGCCGCTGCTGCAAATCGAAGCGCCGCGATTGTCGCGGCCGCTCGCCTCGGGCCGCTATGTGGTCGAGGCGCGGCATGGGCTCGCGGTGGCGCGGCAGACGATCGAGGTCGGAGACGGCGCCGCCAAGTCCGTCCAGTTGGCGCTCGACGCTGGCGTCGTCACCCCCGCCGCCCGCGCCTTCAAGGACGGCGACATCCTCTCCGGCGTCACCTATTCGGTGCGCGCGGTGACACCATCTGCCGGTGCGGTGGCGAGCGGCGCACTCTGGATCGGGCGCAGCGGCGGCACCGACATCGTGCTTCCGGTCGGCACCTACATCGTTCGCGCCGAAAGCGGATTGGTCCGCAAGGAGGAGACGGTCACGCTGGCCGCGGGGAACCGGAAGGCCTTGGATTTCCTGCTCGGAGCCGGGCGGCTAGACCTCACCGCGACGTTATCCGACGACGGTGCGCCGATCGCGGACGTGACCTTCATCGTCGCCGAGGATGATCCCGATTCTCCGGACGGCCGCCGCGAAGTCACGCGATCGGCCGCGCCCCGGCCCGAGTTTGTGCTTCCCGCCGGCACCTATTACGTGACGGCCCGTACCAGCGGCGCCGAGGCACGCCAGCGCATCGCCGTCGGAGCCGGCGACATCGTCAAACGCAGCATTTCGCTCGGCGTTTCCAAGTTGTCGGTCGTCACGCAGTTCGGCAACCCCGGCGGGCAGAGCGCGCCCGCCATCTTGACCCGCGTCAGCCGTCTCGACGGCGACCGTGCGGAGGTCGCCCGCAGTGCCGCCGCGGTGCCCGAGTTTCTGCTGCCGTCCGGCCGCTATCAGGTCACCCTCCAAGCCGGCCTGCAGAACGTGAAAGCCGTGCGCGTCGTCGAAATCAAGGCCGGCGAAGCCGCGAAGCTCACCATGCCGCTGGACGTGGCCACCGTCGTTCTCAAGGTCCGCGAGGCGGCGTCCGTCGATCAGTTCTGGGAAGTGCGCGATACGAGCGGCCAGGTCGTCTGGCGCACCACGCAGTCCGACGCAAAAATGACGCTGGCGCCTGGACGCTACGTCGCGCAGGTCGAGTGGCGCGGCCGCCGTCTCGAACGGCCGTTCGACGTGACGTCCGGCGAACTGAAGGTCGTGGTGCTGGGAACGGACTAGCCCGTCACCGTGGCCATCCCGCATCGCCGCCGACGCGCGGGGCGGCACCTCTGCCACATGGGAAGCGCATTTTTCCGGTGTGGTTTTCGCGTCGATTTTCGTAGACCCTCGGTCTGGTGTCCGGTCTGATCCGGCACCCCCTCATTCGGGTCACTGCAAGGGAGAGTTATGTCACTTCGCCGCCGACGCATCATGATTGAGTTCGCGCACGCCCTCGTTCTCGTCGTGGCGACCGCCGTGGCGACGGCGGCTGCCGTGATGCCGGTCCGCGCGCAGCAAGCGGTGCCCGCACAGGTGCCCGAGCCGGTCGCGCCGCCCGCCGACACGCCCGCTCCGACCCAGACGCCTTCAACGGCCCCGCCCGCTCCTGCCTTGCCGGATGCCAACACCACGCTCGTCCCGCGCAACCCCTCTGATCCCGCCGCCGCCCCGCAGGTCGCCCAGGTCAAGCTCGTCGCGCTTCTCACCTCCGACGGCCAGCGCATCGACAAAGGCATCGTGTGGCGCGTCTACGAGGATAAGCCGCCGCGCGACAGCAAGCTCAAGATGTTGAGCACGATCCGCGATCCGATGCCGACCTTGAAGCTTCCGCCGGGCGACTACGTCGTCAACGCCTCGTTCGGCCGCGCCCACCTCACGCGCAAGATCGTCGCCAAGGCCGGCGCGCCGACCACCGAGCAGTTCGTCCTCAACGCCGGTGGATTGCGCGTCACGGCCTTGCTCGGCACTGCTCCCGCGCCTTCGAACACCGTCACGTACAGCATCCTCTCCGACGAGCGCGATCAGCTCAACACACGATCGACCGTCATGTCCGGCGCCAAGCCCGGCCTCATCATCCGCTTGAACGCCGGCCTCTATCAGATCGTCTCGACCTACGGCGACGCCAACGCCGTCATCCGCGCCGACGTCAACGTCGAAGCCGGAAAGCTGACCGAGGCCACCGTCGCCCACAGCGCCGCCAAGGTCCGTTTCAAACTCGTCAATCGCGCCGGCGGCGAAGCGCTCGCCGACACCAAATGGACGATCCAGACGCTGCAAGGCGAAATGGTCAAGGAAAGCGTCGGCGCGCTGCCGATCCATCATCTCGCGCCGGGCAACTATTCCGCCATCGCCCGGTCCGGTGGCCGCCCGTTCCGCCGCGACTTCTCGGTCCAGAGCGGCGACAACGTCGAGGTCGAGATCGTTCTCAAATAGCCGCGCCAGAGGCCCGGCACGCCGTCAAAAGTCGTTCAGCACCCAGTCTGTCGGGCAGCCGGTGCGCTGCATCCGAGCTTCGGCAGCCTCCAGTTCGCGCGCATGCTTGAGATCGAAATAGAGCCCGCGCGCAATCTGCCAATGCTCGCACGCCGTCGTCAGATCGCCGCTTGCAAGCGCGAGATCGCCCAGTTCGATGCGCGCCGCCGCATGGTCTCCCGGAAGCCCCAGCCTGCTCGCGATGCGGATCGATTGCCGCAGCACGCCCGCCGCATCGTCCGTGCGTCCCGTCGAGACGTGATGCCGGGCCAGCGCGACATAGAGCCCCGCAAGCCGTGCCTCGTCGGACGACCGCTCCGCCGACGCGATCGCGGCCAGCAGATCCTCGAGCGGCAGGGCCGTGACCGCCGCCGGAGCGGCCTTCGCCGGCTCGGCCGCTCGCTCGACGGCGCGCCGGTCTGGCACGGGCGATCCATAGCGGCCGGTTGCGATGTCCTGCGGCACGACCGGCGCCTTCGCGCGCGCGGGCGACCGTGCGCTCACGGCAATCACCGCGATCAGCAGCACGAACGGCGCCGCGAGTATCGCCGCCCCCCACCAACCCGTCAGTTCCATCCCATCCCCCGAGGCGCGCGCCCGATCCGCCACGAACCGTGTCGTCCCGCGCGGCCATCGCAGACCTTAATGCGGGCACCGGCCAGCGCAATCCCGCGATCGTAGGCCCCCGGCTCTGCCCCGCCGGAAATGACGCTTGCGGCGGAGACCTTGACCGCGCAGGCCAACTCGCGGCACTTGGCGCGAACCACGAGATGCGGTGACACCATGACCACGAACGATTCCGGCGACCGCGGCGACCGCCACGGCCCGCGCCGCCCGGCCACCATCATCGTCCATGCCGGCCGCGATCCGCGCGCCAACCACGGCTTCGTCAATCCGCCCGTCTATCGCGGCTCGACCGTGCTGTTCCCGACGGTCGCCGCGTTGAAGTCGTACGACCAGCCGTACACCTACGGCCGCCGCGGCACGCCCACCGTAACCGCACTCGCCGATGCGATCCGTCAACTCGAAGGCGGCGACAAAACAGTTCTGACTGCATCCGGCCTCGAAGCCGTGACACTGTCGCTGCTGGCCTTCGTCGAATCTGGCGACCACATCCTCGTGACCGACAGCGTCTACCAGCCGACCCGCCGCTTCTGCGATAACATGCTGCAACGGCTCGGCGTCGAGACCACCTACTACGATCCGCTCGCCGGCGCGGACATTGCGAGACTGATCCGGCCCAACACCCGTGTCGTGTTCACCGAGAGCCCCGGCTCGCAGACCTTCGAAATGCAGGACATCCCGGCCATCGCCCAGGTCACGCAGCAGCGCGGCGTTTGGCTCGTCATGGACAACACCTGGGCCACCCCGCTTTATTTCGATGCGCTCGCTCACGGCGTCGACGTGTCGGTCCACGCCGCAACCAAGTACATCGTCGGCCATGCGGATGCCATGCTCGGCGCGGTCACCGCCAATGCGCGCGCCGCCCGGCACATCGAGCGCGCCAAGGATGCGCTCGGCCTCTGTCCGGGCTCGGAAGAAACCTATCTCGGCCTGCGCGGTTTGCGCACGCTCGACGTCCGCCTCGAGCGCCACCAGGCGCAGGCGCTCGATATCGCCCGGTGGCTCGAGGCGCGGCCGGAGGTGGCCTCTGTGCTGCATCCCGGCCTCCCGTCGCACCCGCAGCACACGATCTGGCGGCGCGACTTCACGGGGGCGAGCGGTCTGTTCTCGATCGTTCTGAAGCCCGTGTCCGACGCCGCGGTCGCCGCGATGCTCGACGGGCTCGAACTGTTCGGCATGGGCTTTTCATGGGGCGGCTACGAGAGCCTCGTCATTCCCTTCGACGCGCGCGCCTACCGCACCGCGACGACCTGGGCGCCGGCCGGCCCGACGCTGCGCTTCCACATCGGCCTCGATCACGTCGACGACTTGAAAGCCGATCTCGCAGCAGGGTTCGACCGTCTCAATGCCACCAAGGCCTGACTGCCACTATGGAAAGCCTGGTACCAAAGAAGGTCGAGCGGCTGCGCTATTGCGCAAAGCTCGGCACGAGCCCGGACAGGACCGGAGGCGACGGCGGCGACCACTTCGACGGCGGCTCTTTGCCCGGCTGAAGAGTGGCACTCGCCGGAGGCATCGCACCCAGCGCCGACTTCGGCACCGAGGTCAGCGCGCCGGGCTTGACGATGGCCACGGCGGGCGGTGCCGGCTCCATCTTGGCGGCTGCCGAATGCACCCGCGTCGCCGCCCGCTGCTTGTCCACCGAAACGGTCGCCGCTGCGGCCTTGGAGATCTGACGCTGCGCATTCTGCGTCGCTTTCAGCGCCCGCGCCTCGGCCGCCGCCGCGCGACGGGTCGCGGCCTCCGCCTCCTCGCGCGCCCGCGCCAGGGCCTTTGCAGCCTGTTCGATCGCCGCGCCTGCGTTGGCTTCGGCTGCCAGTCGTGCGGTCCTTTCCGCGGCCGCGCGCGCCTCGGCCTCGGCCGCCTGACGCCGCGCCACGTCCAGCGGATCGGCCGTCGTGACGATCGCTTCGCCCCCGCGCGCCACCGTTGACGCAATCGCTGCCGCCGGCACCGCGCGAACCGGCTCGATGGACGCCATCGCTGGCGATGCGTCGGGCGCGGATGCGGGCGTGGCCGACACGTCGCCGTGCTCAGACACGAATCTGCGGCTCAGATCCTCGGCCTTGCGCCGGATCTCCGCGGCGGCGCCGGCCTCTTCCGAGGCCCGTCGCATTAACGCTTGCTGTGCCGCGTCTTCGGCGGCGGCCGCCGCGTTAGATGCGGATGCCGTGCCCGGAAGAACGATCATCGACGCCGCACCCGCCGCGACGAAACTCGCGCTGTCGGACGCTGCGGTCGCGGGCGCGGTCAATGACGCCGGATCGTCGCCCGCCAGCGCCCGCTGATCGAGGACGGCAATGGCCGCGAGATCGAAAGCCAACGCTCCGGCCGCAACGAAAAACAGTTCACGCAACATCGTGCCCCCTGACGCAATACAGAGTTGCTACGTGCACGCGAAGCTAGGCCAGAAAATGACTTCTGTCGCCCTGCCGGGACCGCGACCGTCCACTGTTTCTCGGCTTGGGGTTAAGGCCGCCTCGACCATAAGGCCAACGACCGGATGCCCCCCGAAACCTGAGCAGCAGAGCTTGTGGCCCAGACCTTGTAGGTCGCCCGGAACCTGTGACTCAGAGCTTGAACTCGGGGAGCCGCTTCGCGACCAACTGGTTCTTCAAGGTCACGTAGCGCGGCAGGCCGTTATGGTAGGGCGGATAGTCCTCGCCCTGGATCAGCGGCGACAAGTACGTGCGGCACGCCTCAGTGATGCCGAACCCGTCGGCCGAGATGAACTCGCGCGGCATGAACTTCTCGACGTTCGCCACCTTCGACAGCGGCGCGTGGCCGATCTCCCACTTATAGGGGTGATCGGAAGCGCGCACGATCGTCGGCATGACCGAGTTCTCACCCTTGAGCGCGAGTTCGACCGCCGCCTGTCCCACAGCGTAGGCCTGCGCCACGTCGGTACCCGACGCGATGTGGCGGGCCGAGCGCTGCAGGTAGTCCGCGACCGCCCAGTGGAACTTGTAGCCGAGAGCCTTGCGCACCATGTCGGCGACGACGGGCGCCGCACCGCCGAGCTGCGCATGTCCGAACGCATCCGTGGTGCCCTGCTCGGCCAGGAACTTGCCGTCGGGGTTCTTCGCACCCTCCGACACGATGACCGTGCAGTAATCGTACTTGTCGACCTTGGCCTTGACCTCGGCCAGGAACTTCTCTTGGTCGAACTTGATCTCGGGGAACAGGATCAGGACCGGAATGTCGTTCTCGGCGTCGGCCGCGAGGGCGCCGGCCGCCGCGATCCAGCCCGCGTGGCGGCCCATGACCTCGATCACCATCACCTTGGTCGATGTCTTCGACATCGAGCGCACGTCGTAGGATGCTTCCCGGGTCGAGATGGCAACGTATTTTGCGACCGAACCGAAGCCGGGGCAGGTGTCGGTGATCGGCAGGTCGTTGTCGATCGTCTTCGGCACGTGGATGGCCTGGACCGGATAGCCCGTCTTCTCGGAGAGCTGCGAAACCTTGAAGCAGGTGTCGGCGCTGTCGCCGCCGCCATTGTAGAAGAAGTAGCCGATGTCGTGCGCCTTGAAGACCTCGATCAGGCGGTCGTACTCGCGCTTCGACGTCTCGAGGTCCTTGAGCTTGAAGCGGCACGAGCCGAACGCGCCAGACGGCGTATGGCGGAGCGCCGCGATCGCCGCGTCGCTCTCGGCCGAAGTGTCGATCAGCTCTTCGGTCAGCGCGCCGATGATACCGTTGCGGCCGGCATAGACCGTGCCGATCTTATCGCCGTGACGGCGCGCGGTCTCGATGACCCCGCAGGCCGATGCATTGATGACTGCGGTGACGCCGCCGGACTGAGCATAGACGGCATTCTTGGCCATTTTCGAGCGACCTCCCTGAGCCTGCCAGGCCTTCGACAACTCGGCCTCTCGAACCGAGCGAGAGGCCGCGCGTCGTGCGGTCATGCTCGAACGAATGCCCGGCTGCCACCGCCCGTTGGGGTCGTTCGATAGCATCGGCGGCAGGGCATGGGAAGTGCAAGCGCCGCGGCTCTTGGGCGCGGCGGTTCCATACCCGTCAGGCGGACGCTGCGATGATGCGCGAGGAGGTCCTGATGCGGCGCACCGTGCCCGTCTTCGAGCGCATGACAACCGTTTCCGTCTCGGCGACATCACCACGGAAATGCACCCCATCCAGCAGCGACCCGTCGGTGATACCCGTGGCCGAGAAGATGACGTCGGCCGGCGCCATGTCATCGAGCAGATATTTGCGGTTTATGCTGGTGATGCCCATCGCCGCCGCGCGCTTGCGCTCGTCGTCGTTCGATGCCATCAACCGGGCCTGGATCTGGCCGCCGATGCAGCGCAGCGCCGCGGCCGCCAGCACACCCTCTGGGGCGCCGCCCGACCCCATGTAGATGTCGATGCCCGTCTCGCCGGGGTCGGTGGTCCAGATCACGCCCGCGATGTCGCCATCGGGAATTAGCTGTACGGCCGCGCCGGCGTCGCGCACCGCCTTGATCAGGTCCGCGTGTCGCGGCCGGTCGAGGATGCAAGCCGTGATCTCCGATACCGGAACGCCCTTGGCCTTGGCGAGGGCGGTGAGGTTTTCGATCGCGGGCGCATCCAGATCGACGATGCCGTCCGGGTAGCCGGGGCCTATAGCGATCTTGCTCATGTACATGTCCGGCGCGTGCAACAGGCCGCCGCGCTCCGCAATGGCGAGAACGGAAAATGAATTCGGCATCGACTTCGCGCAGATCGTCGTGCCTTCGAGCGGATCGGCGGCGATATCGACCTCTGGGCCGTCGCCCGAGCCGACCGTTTCGCCGATATAGAGCATCGGCGCCTCGTCTCTCTCGCCTTCGCCGATCACAACCGTTCCGCGAATAGCGAGCCTGCCAAGTTCGCGCCACATCGCGTCGACGGCGGCCTTGTCGGCGGCCTTCTCGTTGCCGCGTCCGCGCAGGCGTGCCGCCGCGATTGCCGCCGCTTCCGTCACGCGCGCCACTTCGAGCACCAGCACGCGATCGAGACCGACGCTCCTGCCGTTGTTGTCGGTCGACATCGTGCAAATCCTCCGGGCCGTGCCCATTCCCCACCCACCGGCCGCTACAGCCGGTCCCGCGACGGCACCTAGAGCCGTTCGATCCGGATCAACTGCGGCCGCTCCGCCACCTTGCCGTCCTGCTCGATCGCCTCGAGCGCTTTCCTGATCGCATCCTCGGTCGTCTCGTGTGTGACGAGGACGACCGGCGTCGCCGTTCCAGGCGCTTGCCGCGCATCGATCCCCGGCAATGCCGCGCGTGGCCGCCGCTGCACGATGCTCTCGAGGCTGACGTCGCGGTCGCCCATCCGCTTGGCGATCGCCGCCATCGCGCCCGGCTTGTCGTAGACCGCGAGCCGCACGTAATAGGCGCCCTGATGCGCGTCGATGCGCGCGCGCTTGTGCCGCTTCAATTTGCCTGTCGGGACGACGAACGGCGGCAGCACGCTTCCGCGCGCGATATCGATGATGTCGCTCGCCACTGCCGATGCCGTGGGCTTGGCGCCAGCGCCAGGTCCGATGAGCAGGATGTTGCCCGCGAAATCGGCGTCGATCGCGACACAATTGGTGACGCCCGAGACCTCCGCGACCGCCGAGTGCTTCGGCACCATCGCCGGCCCGACCCGCGCCTCGATGCCACTCTCTGTCTTGACCGCGACGCCGAGCAGCTTGATGCGAAAGCCCAGCGCGTCCGCCGCCTCGATGTCCGCCGAGGTGATCGACTGGATGCCCTCGACATGGATTTCGTCGAGCGCGACCTCCGTGCCAAACGCGAGGCTGGTCAGGATCGTCAGCTTGTGCGCGGTGTCGAAGCCGCCGATGTCGAACGTCGGGTCGGCCTCCGCATAACCCTTCGCCTGCGCCTCCGCGAGCACGTCGCCGAAAGCGCTGCCCTCGTCCTGCATCTTCGACAGGATGTAGTTGCAGGTGCCGTTGAGAATGCCGTAGACGCGACGCACCTCGTTGGCGGCCAGCGCCTCGCGCAGCGCCTTGATGACGGGAATACCGCCCGCCACCGCCGCTTCGAAGTTGAGCGACACGCCGTTCTTCTCGGCGAGCTTCGCCAGCGCCACGCCATGCTTGGCGAGCAGCGCCTTGTTGGCTGTGACGACGTGCTTCTTCGCCTTCAACGCGGCCTCGACCGCCTCGCGCGGCGTGCCTTCGTCACCGCCGATGAGCTCGACGAACACGTCGATCCCCGGTGCCGTCGCGAGCTTCACCGGATCGTCGAACCACTCGATGCCCGTCAGCGCGACGCCGCGGCTTTTACCGCGCGTCCGCGCCGAAACGCCCGTGATGCGCAATTCGCGACCGGTGATCTCGGCGATGCGCTTGCCGTTGGTCTCGATCAATTGCATCAGGCCAGCGCCAACCGTGCCGAGACCGGCGATGCCGAGAGACAGGGGCTCTTTCATGATGGGCTTAACGGCTTGCTTTGATGGCGGGATGGGGGATCACGTTGTGCAAGCTGTCGACGCCCTGCCCGAAGAACTTCTTCAGGTTGCGCGCCGCCTGCCGGATGCGGTGCTCGTTCTCGACCAGCGCCACGCGCACGAAGCCTTCGCCGTATTCGCCGAAGCCGAGGCCCGGCGACACCGCGACGTCCGCCTTCTCGATCAGGAGTTTGGAAAACTCCACCGAGCCGAGGTGGCGGTAGGGCTCCGGGATCGGCGCCCACGCGAACATGGTGCCCGGCGGCGGCGGAATATCCCAGCCCGCGCGGCCGAAGCTCTCGACCAGCGCATCGCGGCGGCGCTTGTAGGTCTGGCGGATCTCGTCGACGCACTCCTGCGGGCCGTTGAGCGCGGCCGCTGCCGCGACCTGGATCGGCGTGAACGCGCCATAGTCGAGGTACGACTTGACCCGCGCCAGCGCGCCGATCAGCCGCTCGTTGCCGACGGCGAAGCCCATGCGCCAGCCGGGCATGTTGTAGGTCTTCGACAGCGACGTGAATTCGACCGCCACATCCATCGCGCCCGGCACTTGCAGGATCGACGGCGGCGGATTGTCGTCGAAATAGATTTCCGAGTACGCGATGTCGGACAGGATGATGAGATCGAGCCGCTTCGCAAGATCGACGGCCGCCCGATAGAAGTCGAGCGACGCCGTCATCGCGGTCGGGTTCGACGGGTAGCTCAAGACCAGCGCCAACGGCTTCGGGATCGAGTGCGCGCAGGCCCGCTCGACCGCGCGCAGGAACGCTTCGTCGTTGCCGGCCGGAATATGCCGGATGGCGGCGCCCGAAATGATGAAGCCGAACTCGTGGATCGGATAGGTCGGGTTCGGGCACAAGATCACGTCGCCGGGCGCGGTGATGGCCTGCGCCATGTTGGCGAAGCCTTCCTTCGAGCCGAGCGTGGCGACGACCTGCGTGTCCGGATTGAGCACGACGCCGAAACGCCGCTCATAGTACGCCGCCTGGGCGCGCCTCAGGCCCGGAATGCCCTTCGACGCCGAATAGCGATGCGTCCGCGGCTTGGCGACCGTCTCGACCAGCTTGTCGACGATGTGTTGCGGCGTCGGCAGGTCGGGATTGCCCATGCCGAGATCGATGATGTCCGCGCCCCGCGCTCGCGCCGCCGCCTTCAGCCGATTGACTTCAGCGAACACGTAGGGCGGAAGGCGCTTGATGCGGTGAAATTCCTCGATCACGAGCGGTCTCTCGAGCAAAAGATCTTCGGGATGGCAGGCCGGCCAGCCTCCAAATCGCGCCACGGAACACGTCCCGCGCAGATTCGAGGCTGCCACGAACCCAGCCGTGTTTACGCTTCGTCGCGGCCCGCGTCCAGCGGCTGTTGAACTCCGCCCAATGCCCAATCTGGGCCGATCACGGGCACATCCTAAGCCGGTGGCGGCCCCAGCAAATACGGGCATTCAATCCGCGCGGCGCGCGTCAGCGGTTGCTTTGGATCTGTTCGATCGCCTTGGTCTGACGCGATGACGCGGCCGACGACGTTTCGCCCATCGCCTTGGCGTGTCGCGCCCGGTCCGCATCGGCCGAGGCTCGTGTCGGCATCGCCGCCGTATCCGGCAAGGTCGTCGGCGACTGCGCGCATGCCGACAAAACGAGCACAACCGCACCGAATATCAGTGAATTTTCGATCCATTTCATCGAATTGAACGATGGCGGAGACATGGTGACCCTATCCGGACGTTGTATTTGACCAATTTTGCTGCACATGCTCAATAATTGATTCCACGACCCTTGCCTGCGGATATGTGCCAAATGCGACTGGCACTCACGCGTGCGTCAGGCACGCTCGGCCGGCACTCTCGCGGCGCTCGAAATCCACCGGCCAGCTGCGCACCCGCAGCTCTGGCGTGATTGGCAAATCCATTCGACCTGAAAGTCTGCGACTAGCTCATGCAAAAGAACGCTCCTCCTCCCCCCGCAGCGGACCCCGCCTCGTACCGGATCGCCGATCCCGAGCTGTTCGCGCGCAACATGTTCAAGCTCGTCGAGGAAGGTGGCCGCGCGATGGCCGACTACCTCGAGCGCTCCGACGGCAAGACGGGCCCGTGGTCGGCCGCCAGCGAGATGTCGGAAGCGGCCAAGATCATGACCGACGTCCAGCGCGCTTGGATGGGCGATCCGATGAAGCTCGCCGAGGCCCAGGGCCAGCTCGTCCATTCCTATTTCGAGCTTTGGAACAACACCGTCCGCCGCATGCTCGGTGAGCAGGTTCCGCCCGTCGCCCAGCCCGAGACCGGCGACAATCGCTTCAAGGACCCGGAGTGGTCGCAGAACCCCTACTTCGATTTCTGGAAGCAGGCCTATCTCGTCACCACGCAGTGGGCCGACGGCGTGCTTCAGAACACCGACGGCATCGACGACAAGACACGTCAGCGCGCCGAATTCTACTTCCGGCAGATGTCGAGCGCGATGTCGCCGTCGAACTTCCCCATGCTCAACCCCGAGGTCGTGCGCGAGACGTTCGCGTCGAACGGCAACAACCTCGTCCAGGGCATGACGCATCTCGCCGAGGACATGCAGAAGTCGAGCGATCTCTTGAAGATCAGCCAGACCGACGTCTCGGCATTCGAGGTCGGACGCAATCTCGCGACCACGCCGGGCAAGGTCGTCTACCAGAACGAGATCCTGCAGCTCATCCAATACTCGCCCACCACCGACAAGGTGCGTGAGGTGCCGCTGATGGTGATCCCGCCGTGGATCAACAAGTTCTACATTCTCGATCTCACGCCCGCGAAAAGCTTCGTCAAATTCGCGGTCGAACAGGGCTTCACCGTGTTCCTGGTGTCGTGGGTCAATCCCGACGGCCGCCTCTCCCACAAGACCTTCGAAGACTACATGAAGGAAGGCCTCTTGCTCGCGGCCGACGCCATCCGCCGCGAAACGGGCGTCCCCAAATCGAACGTCCTCGGATATTGCGTCGGCGGCACGCTGTTGGCCACGACGCTGGCCTATCTCGCCGCGCGCGGCGAGGACCCGTTCGTCTCTGCGACGTTCCTGACGACGCAGGTCGACTTCTCCAAGGCCGGCGATCTCTTGAACTTCATCGACGACCAGCAGCTTGCCAGCCTCGAGGAGATGATGGCTGAGCGCGGCTTCCTCGACGGCTCGCGCATGGCCAACGTGTTCAACATGCTGCGGCCGCGCGACCTAATCTGGCCGTACATCGTCAACAACTACATGCTCGGCAAGAAGCCGTTCCCGTTCGACCTCCTGTACTGGAACCAGGATTCGACGCGCATGCCGGCCGCCAACCACTCGTTCTACCTGCGCCAGTTCTATCACGAGAACAAGCTCGCCAAGGGTGAGATGGTCGTCTCTGGAACGCGGCTCAATCTCGGCAAGATCAAGCTGCCGGTCTACGAACTCGCGACCAAGGAAGACCACATCGCGCCGGCGAAATCCGTTTTCATCGGCGCCAAGATGTTCTCCGGCCCGGTCGAATTCGTGCTCGCCGGATCGGGACACATCGCCGGCGTCGTCAACCCGCCGGACAAGATCAAGTACCAGTACTGGACCGCGCCCAAGGCCGCCGCCGACACCATCGAGGAGTGGACCACGATGGCGCGCGAGCATCCGGGCTCCTGGTGGCCGCACTGGTCGGAGTGGCTGGCGAAACACTCGGGCGGCTGGACCGAGCCGCGCGAGCCCGGCGCCCGCATCGGCGCGATCGAGCCTGCCCCCGGCAGCTACGTCAAGACCAAGAGCTGAAATCGAGATGGCGGCCCGAGGGGCCGCCATTTTCATCTCCGCCGTTCGGCCCTCCACCGCCCTCGCAACAGGATGTATCCGATGCACGCATTTGCCCGCCGCGGTCTCATCACCACATGGCTCGTGAGCGCATCGCTCCTCACGGCCTTCGCCGCGTCGTCGGTCGACTTAGCCGCGCAAACCGCCGCACCGCAGCCGCCGGCCGCAGTCGCTGGCGACATCCCGAACCTCGTCGCGTCATGGAGCGGGCAGAACCACACCATCTCCGACAAGAAGGGCCTGTTGACGCGCGACCGGACGGTCCACATCACCGAGCAGACCGACCGCCGCTTCCGTGGCCATTTCGTCTACGCCGAGGGACGAAAGGATTTCTTCGGCGTCATCTATCCCGACAACACGAGCTTCACGTGGGTGGCGTCCGACAGCAAGGGCTACAACCTCGGCCGTATCCTTGGACCCGACCGCATCAGCGCCTGCTATGTCGAGCCCGGCGCCGATGCGACCGCCGGCTGCGCCGACCTCGCCCGCGTCAAGAAGTGACCGAGGCTCACGACATCTCGAATTCGCCCTCGTAATCGGTCGGCCAGAGGACCGTATAATCCTCGGCGTCGAACGGCCGGTAGGCCGCCGCGACAGCGACGAGATCGTCTTCGGCGGCCTTCTCGACGGTCGCCTCGACCTTCTCCCACACCTTCTTCGGCTTATCGGTGTGAATGATGATGTTCGCGGTCCCCGAGCCGATCTCGTGCCCGTCGACCTCCGCCATGCCGTCGAGCAACTCGATCAGCTCGTCCTCCAATGCCTCGATCTTTTCGAGCGCATCGCCCGCCTCGTCCTCGAACTGAATCACGAGCTGATAGTTCATGCGTCCCCTCCGGCTTCAACCTGTCTTACCGCGCGGCGCGTCCAGCGCCTGTGCCCAGTGCCTGTGCGATGTCTGCGATGATATCCGTCTTGTCCTCGATGCCGATCGACAGCCGCACCACATCGGGTCCCGCCCCCGCCGCCGCGCGCTGTTCGTCCGTCAACTGCCGGTGCGTCGTCGACGCCGGATGAATGACGAGGCTGCGCGTATCGCCGATGTTGGCGAGATGTGAAAACAGCTTCAGACTTTTCACGAACGCAACGCCGTCCTCGTATCCACCCTTGAGCCCGAACGTGAACACCGCGCCCGCGCCCTCCGGACAGATCCGTTTGGCGACCGCGTTATACCTGTTCGACGGCAGTCCGGCATAGTTCACCCACGCCACTTTCGGATGCTTTTCCAGATATTGCGCCACTGCCAGCGCGTTCTCGCAATGCGCGCGCATCCTCAGCGGCAGCGTCTCGATGCCGGTCAGCAGCATGAACGCGTTGAACGGCGAGATCGCCGGTCCGATGTCGCGCATGCCCATCACCCGGCACGCGATGGCGAAGGCGAAATTACCGAACGTTTCGGCGAGCTTCATGCCGTTGTACGATGGATTGGGATCGACCATCGTCTTGTAGCGGTGCCTGGCGCCCAACCAATCGTAGCTGCCGCAATCGACGATGACGCCGCCGAGCGAATTGCCATGGCCGCCCATGAATTTCGTCAGCGAATGGACGATGATGTCGGCGCCATGTTCCTTCGGCCGGCACAGATACGGCGTCGCCAGCGTGTTGTCGACGATGAGCGGCACGCCCGCCTTCTTCGCCACCGCCGCGATGGCCGGCAGATCGACGACGACGCCGCCCGGATTGGCGATCGATTCGACGAAGATCGCGCGCGTCTTGGGCGTGATCGCCTTCTCGAAGCTCGCCGGATCGGTCGCGTCCGCCCACACCACGTTCCAGTTGAACTTCTTGAACGCGTGATTGAACTGGTTGACCGAGCCGCCGTAGAGCTGCCGTCCGGCGACGAATTCATCGCCCGGTTCCATCAGCGTCTGGAAAACCAGAAATTGCGCGGCGTGTCCCGATGCCGTGGCCAGCGCCGCCGTGCCGCCTTCGAGCGCCGCGACCCGGCTCTCGAGCACCGCCTGGGTCGGGTTTCCGAGCCGCGTATAGATGTTGCCGAACACTTCGAGGCCGAACAGCGCGGCTGCGTGGTCGGCGTCGTTGAACACGTACGATGTCGTCTGGTAGATCGGCGTCGCCCGCGCGCCCGATGCTGCGTCGGGGGCAGCGCCGGCATGCACGGCCAGGGTCTGGAAACTCGGACTAGGAGTCGTCTTATCTGACATCGTTGTGCTCCTCGTTGGCGCGGCTGCGTCAGCGAGAAGGGAAGCGATGACCGGCGACAAGTCAACCGTCAACGATGGACAATTCAGTCCTCGATCGGCCGCGTCGAAACCGGCTGCGCGGGCACGTTCACAGCTGCTCCGTGAACGATGCCGGCCGGGGCTCGGCGCCGCCGTGTCAGATCTTGGCGAACTGTCGCGGAACGCCACACGACCAGCGCTGGATCTTCCAGTTGGGGTTGCCTTCGGCCCACTTGGCCATCTCGACCTGCCCCTTCATCATGCATTCCATGGGGCTGACGCTTTCGGCCATGTAGGTCAGGCGCACATCCTTGCAGGTTGCACCCTGCACGATGGAGCAAACGGAAACGACGATCTCGATCATCGGCGAACTCCCAAGTGCTAGGGCCCGTTGAGCGGGCCCGGTTTCGACTGGGTGTTCCTCCATCGCTTTTTTTGCTGTTGTCACGAGGCTATGCGACTCGTGCGCGGCTGAACAAGCAGGATAAGTCCGCAGTTATTGCCAATTCCTTAGGCGTAGCAGACCAGCCACGGCGAATACTTTGCGCTCAACTGCCCTCGTCTTGGACAAGCTATGCGCCCATTGACTGGGATTTTTGCCCATTGCGCGATCGCTGGCCGAAAGTCGGGCGGCACTGGAATTGAACGGTGGCAAGTTGCTCATTTCGAAGGCAGCGGTCGAAAAGCCGCAGCATCGATGCATAAAGACTGTGTTTGCCATGTCACAAAATTGCGGTCCGCCGCGCGCATTGCGGCCCGGGCGCGGCCTCTCGATGTTCTCAGACCGCTCGCTTCCGTCACGCGCCTGGACGCTGGCCCGGCTTGCTCCGCGACAGCAGCGCCCAGATCTCGCCGACCACGCCGCGCCGGAACACGAGCACGGTCAGGACGAAGATGATGCCCTGGATCACCAGCACCCACTCGCCGAGACCCTTGAGGTAGTTCTGCATCGCGACGATGATGCCCGCGCCGACCACCGGCCCGAGCACCGTGCCCATGCCGCCGACCAGCGTCATCAGCACCACCTCGCCCGACATCTGCCACTGCACGTCGGTCAAGGACGCGAGCTGGAACACGATCGCCTTGGTCGCGCCCGCCAGCCCCGCCAGACCCGCCGACAGCACGAACGCCAACAGCTTGTACTGGTCGACCCTGTAGCCCAGCGAAATCGCGCGCGGCTCGTTCTCGCGGATGGCCTTCAACACCTGGCCGAACGGCGAATGGATCGTGCGGTAGATCAGCAGGAACCCGACGAGGAAAATCGCCAGCACGAAGTAGTACAGCGTCAAATCCTTCGAGATGTCGATGAAGCCGAACACCGGACGCCGCGGAATCGCCTGTATGCCGTCCTCGCCGCCGGTGAACTTCGCCTGGATGCAGAAAAAATACACCATCTGCGACAGCGCCAGCGTCACCATCGCGAAATAGATGCCCTGCCGCCTTATCGCGATCAGCCCGACGACCAGCCCCATCGCCGCCGCGATCAACGCCGCGGCCAGGATGCCCACTTCCGTCGGCCAGCCCCACACCTTGATCGTATGTCCCGCGACATACGCCGCGAAGCCGAAGAACATCGCGTGCCCGAACGACAGCAACCCGACATAGCCGATCAGCAGATTGAACGCGCACGCGAACAGCGCGAAGCAGAGGACCTTCATCAGGAATACGGGATAGATCACCAGGGGCGCGACGAGCAGCAACCCCAGGAGCACCAGCCCGATCATCGTTTCTCGCGATCGCATCGTGCGCTCCCTATTTCGCGGTACCGAACAGGCCTGCCGGCCTGAGCACGAGCACGATCGCCATGATGACGAAGATCACGATGTTGGACGCCTCGGGATAGAACACCTTGGTCAGTCCCTCGACCAGGCCGAGCCCGAAGCCAGTCACCACCGACCCCATGATCGACCCCATGCCGCCGATCACGACGACCGCGAACACGACGATGATGATCTCCGCGCCGATCTTCGGCGTCACCGAGTAGACGGGAGCGGCCAACACGCCCGCCAGCGCCGCCAGCGCCACGCCGAAACCGTAGGTGAGCGTGATCATCAGCGGCACGTTGATGCCCATCGCCTGCACCAGATCCGGCCGCTCGACCGCCGCCCGCAGATAGGACCCGAGCTTGGTCCGCTCGATCATGAACCACGTCGCGAGGCACACCGCGAGCGAGAACACGATCACCCACGCGCGGTAGTACGGCAGGAACATGAAGCCGAGATTGACGCCGCCGGGGATCGGATTTTCATAGCTCACGCCCGACGCGCCGAACACGTACCGCGCCACGCCCTCGAAAATGATGGCGAGGCCGAACGTCAGCAGCAGCCCATAGAGATGATCGAGGTGATAGAGCCGCGACAGGAACAATCTCTCGAGCACGATGCCGAACGCGCCGATGACCAGCGGCACGATGACGAGCGCGCCCCAGTACGGAATGCCCGTGTATTTGAGGAGCAGCCACGCCCCGAACGCGCCGAGCATGTACTGCGCGCCGTGCGCAAAGTTGATGACGTTCAACATGCCGAAGATGACAGCCAGCCCCAGGCTCAACAGCGCGTAGAACGCACCATTGATCAATCCGAGCAGAAGTTGCCCGAACAGCACCTGCGGCGGCACGCCTATCAGCTCGAACATGATGAGGACCGGAAGGACGAAGGGAATTATGACGGCTGCGACGCGAGACGGGCGGAGGAAGCTGGTCGCGAGAGCGGGTGTCGCCGCTCTCCATGTCCCAACTCCCTACGCCCTTGCGTTCACTTCTTCACGAGCGGGCACTCACCGGCATCGAGCGGGCGCCAGGCTTCGGTAGCGGGGATCGTGGCGCGGGTCTTGTAGTAATCCCACGGACCCTTGCTCTCTTCCGGCTTCTTGACCTCGAACAGATACATGTCGTGGATCTTGCGGCCGTCCGCGCGGACAGTGCCCTTGCCGTAGAGTTTATCGTCGGTCGGCATCGCCTTCATCTTGGCCACCACCGCCGCGCCGTCGGCGTCCGACTTCAAATCCTCGACCGCCTTCAGGTAGTGGATCACCGACGAATAGACGCCTGCGTGCACCATCGTCGGGTACTTGCCGCCGTTGGCCGCCGCATACTCCTTGGCGAAGGCGCGGTTGGTATCGTTGGCGTCCCAGTACCAGCTTTCGGTGAAGATCAGGCCCTGCGACGTCTTCAGACCCAGTGCGTGCACGTCGGTGATGAACACCAGGAGGCCCGCGAGGTTCTGGCCGCCGGCGACGATGCCGAACTCAGACGCCTGCTTGATCGCATTGGTGGTATCCGCGCCGGCGTTGGCTAAGCCGATGATCTTGGCCTTCGACGCCTGTGCCTGCAGCAGGAACGACGAGAAGTCCTGCGCCGGGAACGGGTGGCGGACCTTGCCCATCACCTTGCCGCCGAGCTTTTCGACGACGGCGGCGGTGTCCTTTTCGAGCGCGTGACCGAACGCATAGTCGGCGGTCAGGAAGAACCAGCTGTCGCCGCCGGTCTTGGTGATCGCGCTGCCGGTGCCGTTGGCCAGCGCCCAGGTGTCGTAGGTCCAGTGGATCGTGTTCGCCGTGCAGTCCTTGCCGGTCAGCGCCGACGACGCCGCTCCAGAAACGAGCGCGACCTTGTTCTTTTCCTTGGCGATCTGGTTGACCGCGAGCGCCGTCGACGACGTCACGAGATCGACGATCACGTCAACCTTGTCGACATCGTACCACTGCCGCGCCGTGTTCGCCGAAATGTCGGCCTTGTTCTGGTGATCGGCGGCGATGACCTCGACCTTGAGGCCGGGCTTCGCCTTCAGATAATCCTCGACGGCCTTCTTGGCCGACCAAACGGAGCCGCCGCCGGAGAGATCGGAGTACGTTCCGCTCATGTCGGTCAGAACGCCGATCTTGATCCCGCCTTCGGTCATGTCGGCGTGGGCGGCGCTGGCCATCAAACCAGCCATGGCGACACCGAGCATCAATCGACTAGGACGCATTCCAATTTCCTCCGGGTTGCATGATCTAAACGCCGAGGTATCCCTCGAGCTTCTGTTTGTTGGCGGCAAGCTGGCTGTTCTCGATCATGTCGATGACCGTGCCATGCTCGACCACGTAATGACGATCCGCCACCGTCGCGGCGAAATGGAAATTTTGTTCGACCAGCAGAACCGTGAAGCCGCGCGACTTCAACGTGCGGATGATCTCGCCGATGTGCTGCACGATGACCGGCGCCAAGCCTTCGGTGGGCTCGTCGAGCAGCAGCAGCGACGCGCCGGTCCTGAGAATGCGCGCGATCGCCAGCATCTGTTGTTCGCCGCCCGAAAGCTTGGTGCCCTGGCTCGAGCCGCGTTCCTTGAGCCGCGGAAATAGCGCATAGACCTCGTCGAGATCCATGCCCCCCGGCTTGACGACCGGCGGCAGCAATAAGTTCTCGGTGACGTCGAGGCTCGAAAAGATGCCGCGTTCCTCGGGGCAATAGGCGATGCCGAGCCGCGCGATGCGATGCGGCTGATAGGCGATGGTGTCCGTGTCGCCGAACTTGATCGAACCCTTGCGGTTGCGCACGAGGCCCATGATCGCGCGCATGGTCGTCGTCTTGCCGGCGCCGTTGCGGCCGAGCAGCGTGACAACTTCACCCTTCGGGACATCGAAGCTCATGCCGTGCAGGATATGGCTCTCGCCGTACCACGCATGCACGTCGCGCACCGAGAGTTCCACGTTCGCCGATGCTGGGGCCAATCCCGCGACCGCCGCTGCCGCCTCACGCATGTTGCGCCCCCGCTTCGGGCGCGCCAGCGCCGGTACCCATGTAGGCTTCGACCACTTGCGGGTTGCGTGACACTTCCGCGTACGTGCCCTCGGCCAGGATCTCGCCGCGCGCCAAGACGGTGATGCGATCCGACAGGTCGGCGACCACGTGCAGGTTGTGCTCGACCATCAGCACGGTCCGGTTCTGCGCGACACGGCGGATCAGCGCCGACACGCGCGCGATGTCCTCGCGTCCCATGCCCGCCATCGGCTCGTCGAGCAGCAGCATCTCTGGGTCGAGCGCCAGCGTGGTCGCGATTTCGAGCGCGCGCTTGCGGCCATACGGCAGCTCCACCGCCGGCCGCTCGGCATATTCCGTGAGGCCGACGTCCTCCAGCAGCGCCAGCGCCCGGTCGTTGAGCACGTCGAGGGCCGCCTCCGATTGCCAGAACCGGAACGACGTGCCGAGCGGACGCTGCAGCGCCACGCGCACGTTCTCGCGCACGCTCAGATGCGGAAAAGTCGCCGAGATCTGGAAACTGCGGACAAGCCCGAGCCGCGCCACGTCTGCCGGCTTGGTCCCGGTGATGTCCGCGCCCTTGAACAGGATCGTGCCTTCGCTTGGCGTCAGAAACTTCGTGATCAGGTTGAAGCACGTCGTCTTGCCGGCGCCGTTCGGGCCGATCAGCGCGTGAATTGTGCCGCGCTGCACCACGAGATCGACATTCTTGACCGCCCAGAAGCCTTTGAAGCTTTTGCCGAGGCCCTTGGTCTGGATGATGGGATCGGCAGCCGTCATCAGGTGTTCCGTGTCGACGCGGTGCGGTCGGGACGACCCGGCGGATGGCCCGCCAGGGTGCGACAATCTATACCGAGCACCCTATTACCCGATTGCCGCGCGCGTCAATGCTGTCCACCCCCTGCGGAAGTCTGAGCATGTGCTCCGCTCCGCCGCGACGCTGTCCCGCCCCCCTGGGGATAACGGGGACAGTCACGGCGCATCCCCCCTTGCTCCCCGCGAATCTCACTACCACCGGAAGCACGCGTTTTGCCTTGTCCCGCGTCTTGGTGCCCGGCGTCCACGGGCTGTATCCGTCCTTGCGGTCTCGAACCGCGCCGGACGGCGTGTCGCGAGGAGTGAGCCATGTCTAAAAACAATTCGACGACGAACAACATCGCGGCTGGCATTCGGCGCGGCGCAATCACTTTAGCCGCGGCCGCATCGCTCGCGGGCTGCGCGCAGGGGCTTTCGCTCGACGGTTTCCCCGCGCCCGAGCCCAACCTCGAAACCTCGTCGATCACGACGCAACCCTCGGCCGAGCGCACCGCCGCGGCCGATTCTGGCGCGGCGCGGTCACCCAAGCCCGCGGCTGCGGCCGTGATTGCCGACGCGCGCAAGCTCCGCCTCGCCGGCGACAAGCTGAAATCGCTCGAGGTCCTCGACGCGGCCGGCGACAAGGACCCCAAGGACAAGGATCTGATGAAGGAGCGCGGGCTCGTCGCGCTCGAGGTTGGCAAGGTCAGGCAGGCCGAGACGCTCCTCCGCAGGGCGTTCGATGCCTCGGAACCCGACTGGCGTCTGCATTCCGGCCTCGGCGCCGCGCTGGCCGCGCAGGGCAAGCAGCCAGAAGCCCAGCTCCAGTTCGCCAAGGCCCTGGAGCTCGCGCCCGACCATCCGTCCGTCTTGAACAACCTTGCGCTGTCCTACGCCCTCGACGGCAAGCACGACGACGCCGAAAAGCTGCTGAAGCGCGTGACGGGAACCAAGGGCGCGGAGCCGAAAGCGCAGCAGAACCTCGCGCTGCTCGTCGGCCTCAAGGGCAACGTCGGCGAGGCCCGCAAGCTCAGCGAGTCCGTGCTTCCGCCCGATACCACGCGCATCAACGTGAGCTACCTCGAAAGCCTGCGGGCGGGCGGCGAGCGCGCCACTGTCTCCCGCGCCGAACCGGCCGCCCCGCCAGCCGTCGCGGCGGCCGACGCCAACTGAGCAGCAGCTTCCGGCACTCAGCCGGAGGCTGGTCCCGCCACGCCAAACACCGTCGCGAGGTCCGCCGCGTCCAGCAGCCGGTATGCGCCGGGCGCGAGATCGTCCGGCAGCGCCAGCCCGCCGATGCGGTCGCGATGCAGCGCCACCACGTGATTGCCGGCCGCGGCGAACATGCGCCGCACCTGATGATAGCGCCCCTCCGTCACCGTCACCTCCGCGACCGTCGGCGACAGCACTTCCAGCACCGCCGGCAACAGCGGCGTGTCCTCGCCCTCGAGCATCATCCTGCCGCTCGCGAACGCCTCCACCTCGCCGCCCGCGAGCGGCCGGTCCAGCGTCACCCGATACCGCTTCGCGATCTGGCTCTTCGGCGAAATGATCCGGTGCAGCACGTCGCCGTCGTCGGTCATCAGCAACATCCCCGACGTCTCCTTGTCGAGCCTGCCCACCGTCGAGATCATCGGCTCCCGCCTGCGCCAGCGCGGCGGCAACAGCGCATAAACCAGCGGCCCCGTCTCCTTGTGCGAGCACGTCACCCCGAGCGGCTTGTGCAGCATCAGCACCATGCCCGGCGGCGGATCGAGCGCCGCGCCGTCGAACGTCATCCGCGCCGCGAGGTCGACCGTCACGGCGATCCGCTGGTCCGCATCCTTGACCGCCTTGCCGTCGAGCACCACGAGCCCCGCCCGCGCCGCCTGCGCGATCTCGCGCCGCGACCCATAGCCCATGTTGGCCAGCAGCCGGTCGAGCCGCATCGTCGGCGTTGCCGTTTTCACCGCGTCGCCTCGTAGATCTTGTAGCCGTCGCGCTGCACCACCGCGCGCACACTCTTGAACACCGGCGCCATCGCCGCCTCGTACGGCAGATGCCGGTTGGCCACCAGCCAGCACGCCCCGCCCGGCTTCAGAATTTCGGCCGCACGGCGGATGAAGCTCTGGCCCAGCGCCTGGTCCTCCGCGCCGCCGTCGTGGAACGGCGGATTCATCACGACGAAATCAATGCCGCCCGCGTCGAACGCCAGATCGCGCACGTCCGACCAGGCGAACCGCGCCCGCGCATCGTCGACGTTCCTCCGCGCGCACGCCACCGCGCGCCGGTCGAGATCGACGAGCGTCAACCTCACGACGTCCGGCGATGCCGCGAGCACGCGCCGCGCCAGCATGCCGATACCGCAGCCGAGATCCGCGCCGACACCTGCGAAACGCGGCAGCTCCCCGGCCAGCATCGCGCTGCCCGCATCGATCTTGTCCCAGCTGAACACGCCCGGCTGCGACCACAACCCGATTGCCTCGACCAGCCGCGGCCCGCCCTCCGAGATCGCCGCATCGAGCCCCGCGGGTTGCGCCGGCCGCCTCATCGTACAAATCCGGAAGTGCCGCCGCGACGCTTCCTCGACCGCGCCGCCGAACCCTTCGAGCTCCCGCGCGATGCGCGTGCCGCCTTTGTCCTTCGGCGCCATCACCGTCAGCCGCGCTCCCGCGGCCACCGCGCGGACGGCGTGCGCCAGCACATACCGCCGCTCCAGCGTCCCCGGCGGCGCCACCACCACCGCGCCCCCCGTGAGGACGCCCTCGGCGAGATCCTCGATCGCCTGCGCACCCGGCACCAGCGGCGACAGCTGCGTCGCGCCTGCCGGCACGTCGGCCAGTTCGTGCGGAGGCGCACCATAGACGCCGAACATCCCGGTCATGGCACGGCCCTCTCGCCATTGTCATCGTTGTCGCTCTCGTTCTCCGCCGCCTCGTACACTTCCCACGCAGCGCCCGCGTTGAGCACCGCGATTCCCACGCCGACGATCAGATCTGGCCACGGCGACACCGTGATCGCCGTCGCGAACCCCGCGCCGATGATCGCGACGTTGGCGGCGACGTCGTTCCGCGCCGAAAGGAACGCCGCGCGCGACAGGCTGCCGCCCGCGCCCTTCACCCGCGCCAGCAGCATCGCGCACGTCAGATTGACGGCAAGCGCACCGATGCCGACGAGAGTGAGCGTCACCGGGTCCGGAACCACCGGCGAGCCGAGCTTCTGCCAGGCCGTCCACACTGCCGCGATGCCGGGTACCAGGATTATAACCGCCAAGAGAATGCCGACCGCCCGCCGCCGCGCCGCCGTCCAGCCCAGCGCCATGAGCACCAGGAGGTTGATGCTCGCGTCCTCGAGAAAATCGATACTGTCGGCAAACAGCGCCACCGATGAGATCATCGCGGCGGCAATGTTCTCGACGCCGAAATACGCGAGGTTCAACGCCGCGACGATCGCCACCGTGCGCCGCAGCGCTGTGCGCGCATCGCCGCCCGCGCCGGGGCGTCGTATCTGATCCGTTGCGTTGCTCACGGTCTACCGCGTCCAGTGTTGCGCAGTCGAACGTGGTCCCACGATGGACCCACGCTCGGCGATTGCGAAACCGGACTGGTATCAAGACTGGCCAAACACGCAAGGGGGCCGATGCCGCCGCCGTGCGACGGCGGCGGTCATATCACGGCGCGCCGCCCTTTGCGGCAGGCGGCGAAGCGGCGGTCGCCGCGGGTGCTGCGGCAGCGGCACCGCCGCCTCCCCCCGCAGACGCACCCACATATTTCGTCCAGACCGCCGTGCGGCGCTCACCCGCGCCCGGCGCTTCCTCCTGCGGTATCTGCAGATCCCGCGCGGTCGCCACCGTCATCGCGAGATTGCGCTGCGTGGCGCAGCCGAAGTTCTCATACGGCAAGCGTTCGCGGTTCCGCCCGAGATCCTCCGGCCAGTCGCCGCACTGCGGCGCGACCGCCACCGGCCGCTCGTAGCCGAGACGCACGGCCTGCCCGAACCGGCCATCCTTGTCGGTCGCCCGGACCTGCGCGACCGCCTCGGGCGGCAAACCCGCGCCCCGCACGATCTCCACGACTTGGCGCATCGCACGTCCGGACGCCAGATGCCCGCGCGCCGACCCCGGCACGGCAATCGTCAGCCGCCCGGTCGCCTCGACCCGGTAGCGATCGACAAATCGAACGATGTCGGTCTGCTGGTTGCCCGACAGCCCCTCGCCATCAGGCGCGATCTCCACATACAGCGCCTCCGAGCGCGACGAGAAGCCGATCGGGTGCCGCTTCTCGTGGTTGCTGAGAGTGCTCGCGGTTTCGATGTCGAGCCCCGCATGCTCGCGGCAGCCGGATACCAGCAGCACAGCCGCCGCCGCAGGCAGCAGGACAAGGCGCAGTGAGCGGCCAACAGACATGAAATCTCTCCTGGTGGTATGGGCTGTCATCCCTTGACCCCCGGGTAATCGACGATGAAGCCGTAGTCGCCTTGGTAGCGTCCGCGTCCCGGCGGCGCGTCATGGCCATAGACGCGGTTGATGTGACCGAAGAACAACTCGCGCAATTCGCTCGACGGCATGTAGCCGTCGTTGGGCTTGGCCAGATCTTGCTTGGCGGCATGCGAGGCGATGTAGGGCGAGACGAGAATGACGAGTTCGGTTTCGCGGCGGCGATAGTCGTTCGAGCGGAACAGCGCGCCCAACACTGGCAGGTTTTTCAGCCCCGGCACGCCCTCGACGCTCTGACGCGTGTCGTCGGACAAAAGTCCCGCCATCGCGATGGTGCCGCCGGATGGAATCTCGAGGGTCGTCTCCGCGCGGCGGACTTTGAGGCCCGGTAACGAGATGGTCGCCAGCGTGATCGCGCCGTCGCTCGACAACTCGCTCACCTCGGCGGTGATCGTCAGGCTGATCTTGCCCTCCGACAGCACCACCGGCTTGAACGAGACGTTGACGCCGAACTGCTTCCAGTCGACCGTGATCGAATTGTTCTGCTGCGCGATCGGCACCGGGAACTCGCCGCCCGCGAGAAACTTCGCCGTCTCGCCCGAGATCGCCGTCAGGTTGGGTTCGGCCAATGTGCGCAGCGCGCCCGTTCGCTCCAACGCCTGGATCATTGCGCTGACCGACTGGTTGCCGTTGGTCCAACTCGGCTGGAACGCCGATCCGGCGTTGACCCCCGGAACGCCCGCCGTCGATGCAGCCGCGACCGCACTCGGCACGATGCCGCTGGTGACCGGAAACGCGTTCTGCATAACCTTGGCGAACGTGAAGTCGCCGGCGTTGAGCAGCGCGGCCGGAATATCGACGCCGATGCGGCGCAGCGCGTCGCGCTGGATTTCCGCCACCTGCACCTTGAGCAGCACCTGCTCCTTGCTCGCGGTGTTGAGCATGTTGACGACGTTGTTCTTGCCCTTCACGAACCGCTGCGCGAGTTCGCCCGCGCGCGACGCGTCGATCGGCGACATGACCGAGCCCGACAGCACGACGTTGTCGCCCATCATCTCGGCCTGGATTTTCGATCCGGGGATCAGCCGCGCCATGGTGTCACGCAGCGCCGCGAGATCGCGCGCCACGGTCACTTCGAGGAACATGACCTTCTGGCCGTCCGGACCGATGAAGAAGGCGTTCGCCTCGCCCATCTCCTTGGCCAGGATGTAGACCTGCCGCGACGTCTGCACGACCGCGTCAATCACCTCTGGATTGGAGACGAGCACGTTCTGCAGGTCGACCGGCACTTCCACGATCATCGACTTGTCGGCGCCCAGCGTCACCTTGCGTGTGACCGGAAGTTGACTAGCGGCAGGGATTTTCAACAGCGACTTGTGCGCCGGATCGAAATCCGAAGCCTGTGCGTCACGAGCTTGAGCGTCGCGGCGCGCTTGCGCCGACGCCGGCTGCGGCACTGCGAGCATAATCGCGAGCCCGAGGGCTGCAACCAGCCACAAAAGAGAAAGCGCGGAGGCGCGCCATCTGTGCGTCCACATGGAACCGAGACCTTGTCATGTTTGGACAGGACGCCGTGAACGCATCACAGGGCGGGCGCCGTGCACGTAACCAACGTTCAACGCGCACTCGACGAAAGAGGCTGGACCATCGCCGGATTTGCGACCGACAGCCAGCGCGACCGGCGGCGCGTTGTGGCAGCGCCAAGCACCGCACACAGCTTTCCCACAGGATGTTCCGGCGCGGTGGCCGCCGCCGCTTGCGCGTAGCGAAGCCGGGACCAGCCCGAAAGAACAGGGATTTCGCCCGCCTGGGCGCGGCCCATGCCGCCTCGTCGCGCTTCCCCCGCGCTCAAGACCGAAGCTGGGGACAACCTCGGCCGCGTCTCGCGCCGGCTCTTACTCGGAGATGCGCAACTGCGAGATCTGCCGCCCGATGTTGTGGAACGACTGCAGCAGCGCGTCGCCGTCTCCAGCCGTGAACGACTGCTCGGGCGACGTCGCGCAGCTTCGCAGCAGGCTCTGCGTCGTCGGGCTGTCCTCGAGCCGGAAGGCGACCGTGAAGATCGTGATCCCGTTCTGCTTGGCGTTGGCGCAGGCGGTGATCAGCTTCGAGTTGAGCTTGGTCGTATAGGCCGACTGCGAGTAGGTGTTGCCGAGGCGGCCCTTCGAGGCGTATCCGTGCGACGCATAGACCGACTTGTTGTGGTTCGATGTCGACGACAGGAAGTTTTCGCCGTCGGTCATCACGATCATGAATTTGCGGTTGTCGCCTTCGCCGGGATCGCGGCCCTCGGTGAACGGTGCGTCGGGCGACAGCACGCGCCATCCCCACATCACGCCTTCGCCGATGTTGGTATTGCCGCTCGCCTGCATTGCCGCGATAGCGTCGACCACGTCCTGCTTGGTCGAATTCAGCGGCAGGATCGGCGCCGTGGTGCAGCCGGCATTGGGACCGCTGTCGGCCGACGGCGTCGCACCCTGATACTTGCACGTCCGCGCCTGCGCCGTCGCGACGTCCATCGGCACAGGTCCATACTGCTCGCAACGGTTCTTCTTCTTGTTGAACTTGGTGCAGACCTGCTCGGGCGGCGGGCAGCTGCCGCCGAAGTCAGAAATATAGTTGTTTGGATAATTCGAGACGCCCGCCGCCGACGCATTGCTGTCGTCGGGCTCGTCGGGCGCGAACATCGGCACAAACAGCGTGTCCGGCGTACCCGAGGCCGCCACAGCGTCCGTCGTATCGAACGTGCCCGGACGCGTCTCGACGCATCCCTTCCACGCCACGCCCATGTCGTCGAACAGGCTGAACCGCGTCCGGCTCTCGGCGAAGTTCTGCGCATGGATCGACGACTGCCCGTCGTTGTCGATCCAGCTCTGGCCGCGGCTCTCCGCACCCACGTTCACCGACGCCGCGAACGGCACCAGCCCGAGCTTCACCCGCTCCGTACCGTCCGCGCCGACGAACATCGCCGACGTGAGATTGGTCGCCGCCGCCTTCAGATCCTCGATGTAGGTCCCGTTGACCGACCCCGAGCTGCCGCCCATCGAACCCGAATTATCGAGCACCAGCGCGATCTCGACCGATCCCGCGCCCTTCACCACCTTCGATCGCGCGCCGACCTCGATGCTGTCGCGTCCCGTCCCCTTCAAGCGCAGGAACGTCGTCTTCACCGACGCGCCCGCCGTCGCCGCAATCTCGCCCTTGCCCGGGTCGTAGTTCGTCGATTTCAACGTGCTGCCGCCATGGGCCGACCGGTTCGCCGCATAAAACGCCTCGACCGTCGCCGGCACCTTCGTCAGATGCTCCTCGTCGGCCATATGCACCGATCCGGCCAGCGTCGCGGCATCCAGCGCCCGCTGCTGCCGGTGCTGCTCGCTGACCGCAATGCCGTAGTCGATCGCCATCGCCGACGCGATCAGGAACGAGCTGAACGAAATCGCCCAGATCACCGCCGTCACGCCGCGCTCGTCCCGCGCAAACCGCACAGCGAACCGGCTGGCTGCCGACCGGCGGCTGGCTGTTGTTTCCGGACCCGGGTCTGCGCGCATGACTGAACTCCTTTAACGGAAGGTTAGAACAGCCTACGCAATTCGCACTGACGTCCCGTAAACACCTGTCCGCAAATTTTATGCAAATGCGTCCGTTCACGAGACCCTGACCGCACGCGAGTTGCATCATCGCCCGAACGATGCGCATTCTCGCCCGTCGCCGCTTCCGACCCAGATGGCCCCGCCGATGTCCCCACGCCGCTTCGATCCCGCCCGCATCGACCAGACCCTGTTCGGCGCTCTCCTCGCCGCCAAGCACGAGCACGGCGCCGCGAAGATCGTGCTCGAGGATGCCGACCGCCAGACCCTCACCTACGGCCGCCTGGTGCTCGGCAGTCTCGTCCTCGGCAAGAAGCTCGCCGACTTGAGCCGCCCCGGCGAAGCCGTCGGCGTACTGCTGCCGAACGTCAACGGTCTGGCGGTGACCGTGTTCGGCCTCAACGCGTTCGGCCGCGTTGCCGCGATGCTGAATTTCACCGCCGGCGTCAGGAACCTCGTCTCCGCCGTCAAGACCGCTCCCGCCCAACTCGTCGTCACCTCGCGCCGCTTCATCGAGACCGCCAAGCTCGAGGACGTGATCGAGGGGCTGTCCGCCGCCGAGATCTCGCCCGGAAAGCGCGTCCGCATCGTCTACCTCGAGGATGTCCGCAAATCGATCGGCACGCTCGACAAGGCCGGCGGCGCGGCGCGATCGCTGGTCGCCGCCGCCTGGCACAAACGCGCTGCGATGCGGCCCGACCGCACCGCCGTCATCCTCTTCACATCGGGAACCGAGGGCACGCCCAAGGGCGTCGCGCTGACCAATCGCAACCTCGTCGCCAACGCCCGCCAGATCTACGCCCACGCCGGCGGCATGCTGACGCCCGCCGACATCGTCATGAACCCCTTGCCGATGTTCCATTCCTTCGGGCTCACCGCCGCGACGCTGATGCCGCTGCTCAACGGCCTCAAGACCGTGCTTTACCCAAGCCCGCTGCACTACAAGCAGGTGCCGCGCCTGATCCGCGACACTAAGGCCACGTTCCTGTTCGCCACCGACACCTTTCTGCAGGGCTATGCGCGCGCCGCCGACCCCGGCGATTTGCAATCGATCC
Source organism: Hyphomicrobium sp. (assembly GCA_022843145.1). Classification (GTDB taxonomy): domain Bacteria; phylum Pseudomonadota; class Alphaproteobacteria; order Rhizobiales; family Hyphomicrobiaceae; genus JAKAML01. Next base: position 61,503 of record JALHOF010000006.1, on the reverse strand, counting down.
GCTTCGTCATCGCCGGCGCCGAACGGGTCAAGGATCAGACGCGCGCGCTGTGGAGCAAGACCCAGGCGCAAATCCTCGAAGGGTACGGTGCGACCGAATGCGCGCCGGTCCTCGCCTGCAACCTGCCGTCGGCCTCGCGCTCCGGCACCGTCGGCCCGTTGCTGCCGGGCATCGAATACCGGCTCGATCCGGTCGAGGGCATCACCGAGGGCGGCAAGCTCGTCGTGCGCGGCCCCAACGTCATGGCCGGCTACATCCTCGCCAGCCATCCCGGCGTGGTCGTACCGCCCGACGGTGGCTGGCACGACACCGGCGACATCGTCACCGTCGAGGACGGCTACGTCGCCATTCGCGGCCGCGCCAAACGGTTCGCCAAGATCGGCGGCGAAATGGTATCCCTCGCCGCCGTCGAGACGCTGGCGCAGGATCTCTGGCCCGACGCCCAGCATGTCGTCGTCAGCCTGCCGGACGCAAAGAAGGGTGAACAGCTGATCCTCATCACCGACAAGCCCGATGCCGAAAAGGGCGCGCTGCTCTTGCACGCCCAGAAAAGCGGTTTCCCCGAGTTGTGGGCGCCCAAGGCCGTCCTCGTCGTCGGATCGATCCCCGTGCTCGGCTCCGGCAAGGTCGACCTTGCCGCCACCCACGCCCTCGCCCAGCAATCGCGGCCCCTCTTATGACCGCGACGTCCACCGGACAGCCCACAACGCTCGCCTACCTGCAACAGCGCCTGACCGAGGCCGTGCTGGCGCCGATCCGCGCCTTCCGGCCCGCTTATCTGCCGCTGCTGATGGTCTACTTCGCCTATGGCGCGCTCGGCCTCACCGCCATCGCCGACAGCTTCTGGGTCAAGAAGGAACTGACGCTCAGCGCCGCCCAGCTCGCCCAGCTCGGCGTCTGGATCACGCTGCCGTGGACCATCAAGATGGTGTTCGGCGAACTCGTCGATACGGTCCCCATTCTCGGCTCGCAGCGGCGCGTCTACGTGTTCCTCGGGGCCGGCCTCGTCGCCGCCAGCATGTTGCTGTTGGCCGGCACCGCCGCCAAGATGATCACCTTCGCGCGGCCCGAGGTTCTCTACGTCGCGGCATCCTTGATGACCGTCATCGGCGTCGTTCTTCAGGACGTCGTCGCCGACGCCATGAGCACGGAAGTCGTCCCGCGCACCAACAGCGATGGTACTCCCCGAGAGAAATCCGACATCGACCGCGATCTCGGCATGGTCCAGGTGCTCGGCCGGTTGGCCCTTTCGCTCGGCATCTTTCTCACCGCCGGCATTGCAGGGCTCTTGGCCCAAGCTCTCCCGTATTCGACCGTCTTCCTCATCGGCCTCGTCATCCCGCTGATTTCGGTCACCGGCGCGCTCACGGTGAAACTCGAAAGCAGCGAGAGCCGCCCGACCGATTGGCGCATTCTTGGCGGCGGCCTCGCGTTCGGTGCGACGGTCGTCGCGTTCGGCCTCGGCGACGTGCCGTGGAAAGAGGAGATCGTCTTTCTGATCTCGATGACCGTCGTCATCTTGATGCTCGGCCGCGTCACCGCCGATATCGACCCGGCGACGAAAAAGCGCATCGTCTTCGCCGCGATCCTCATCTTCGCCTTCCGCGCCACGCCCAGCGTCGGCCAGGGTTTCCAATGGTTCTCCATCGACCGGCTCGGCTTCGACGAGGCGTTCTACGGCACGCTCGGCCAGATCGGCGCCTTCATCGCGCTCGTCACCATGTGGATCTTCGCTGACGCCATCACCCGCCAGCCCGTTGCGCGGGTCCTGTTCTGGCTGACCGTGCTCGGCACCGTCCTCGCCATACCCGGCCTGTTGCTCGCCTTCGAGGTTCATCACTGGACCGAGCGCGTGCTCGGCATTGGTGCGCGCACCATCGCGCTCATCGACACCGCCGCGACATCACCCTTTGCTCAACTGGGAATGATTCCGCTGCTGACGCTGGTCGCCGTCTACGCCCCGCGCGACCACCGCGCGATCTGGTTCGCGCTGATGGGGTCGTTCATGAACTTGGCGCTCGTCGCCGGTCAGCTTCTCACCAAGTATCTGAACGAGATCTACGTCGTCGAGCGCGGCAGTTACGGCAACCTGCCGGCACTGGTCGTCGCCGCGGCAGCCATCGGCCTCGCGCTGCCGCTGGCCGCCATCCTGGCGTTCGGCCGCAAGGTGCGCTGACGCGGCCTTCGTGGGCAAAAGCCGCTCGCCCGGAAGCTCGCTCCGAAGGGGACGATTTGGGACGACGGACAATCGCCTGCGGGTCCGGCAGCGGCGTCCGGCAAACCTGCGATCAAATAAGCGCGACATGCCCCCCCGGAAATCCAGAGACCGGACACGGCCGGCCCTCCTCCGCACACGAACCGTTGCGCTTGGGACACGCGCCATGACGCGAAACAGTTCTGCTCAGCTCCGCATCTTGACCAAAAGCCCGACGCACTCGATTCTGCATCGAATTCAATTTCCGGCGCAGCGCTGTTCGGACGCCAATTCGCCGTGATCGCCCATCATACGAACGCTCATCCTGTCCACTTGGCGACAAGCGGGACCAGGGGTTTCCGGCTACACCCGGACTTCGATTAGCTGAGGTCTTCATGACTGCGACGACGACGCCGCCGGCCAAGACCGCGACTTCGCTGCCCACCGGCTCGGTGACCGCCTGGGCGGTCCGCCGGGCGCTGCTCGGCCTGCTCATCCTCACCGTCACGATCGGTGGCAGCGCGTGGTTGTTGCACGCCTCGATCGAGCCGACGGCCGAGCTGAATGACTCCGTTACCGTCGACCAAAAAGGCTGACGCTCGTCGGTTCTGGCCATACTTCCGCTTGATCCTCCCGGCATGACGATGACGGACCGTTGTCTCCGGCTCGACGCAGCCTCCGCGGCGCGGTCCGGTTTTCGGCCGCGCCTCTGACGGGTCCGATCACACATGCGAACGCACACAAGTCCGTCGTTCGGCCTCCGCGCACGGGCGGCATGGCTGGCTATCACCGTCGCGTGCGCCTCGATCGTGCCGTTCGGTCTCGCCGTCGTTCCGCATCCCGTTTGGGCGAAATCCGAAGGTGACGTGGCGCTGCCGCCGCCCGCTCCCCGGCCCGCGCAGCGCCCGCAATCCTCGCCCGCGCCAAACCCGCCAGCCGGCGCCGCCGACCCCGTCGCTCAGCCTTCCTCGCGCTCATCCGCGCCGGCCGTTGCGCCTGCCGTCGCCCGCACCGAGCGTCTCGCCCGCATCAACGCTGCGAAAAGCTGGGGCTATCAACTCAACGGCCTCAAGATCGACGAGGCGGCACGCTCGCCCTACGATCTGCTCGTCGTCGATGCGACCACAGGGCTCGCTGCGGACCGACCGTTCCAGCCCGGCGAAGTCGCCGCCCTCAAGAAGAAATCCGACGGCAGCCGCCGGATCGTCGTCTCCTATCTCTCCATCGGCGAGGCGGAAGACTATCGGCCCGACTACTTTACCGCCGAATACATGACCGAGGATGCACCGGACTGGTTGATGCACGAGAACCCGCAGTGGAAGGGCAACCGCATCATCCGCTTCTGCAACGAGGGCTGGCAGAAGACCATCCTAGGCGACGACGACGGCATGAGCGTTTACAACAGCATCGAGTTGAGCCCGCTCTACCGGCTGATCGAGCTTGGCCTCGATGGCGTCTACCTCGACCGCGTCGACGTCTACAGCGAAGTCAAGAAGGAGTGCCCCGACGCGGAGGCCAAAATGGTCGCGTTCGTCGCCCGCCTCGCCGCGCATGCGCGCAAAAAGAACCCGCACTTCATGGTCATCCTGCAGAACGCCGAAGAGCTGCTCGAGCATAAGAAGATGATCGAGGCGATCGACGCCATCGCCAAGGAGGACCTCTTCTATGGCGTCGACTATTCCGAACGCGCCAACAGTGCGAGCTACGTGAAGGACGTACTCGCCAACTTGAAGCTCGCCAAGGCCGCGGGCCGTCCGGTGTTCGTCGTCGACTACGTCAAGGACCGCGGCAAGATCCAGGACGCCAAGCGGCGGATCGAGGCCGAGGGCTACATCCCCTACATCGGGCCGCGCGATCTCGGCAAACTCTGGCTGCCGGGGATAAATTTCTGAGTTCCCGCGCGCGCCTAAATTTTACAAGATGGTTTCCGCCGCATGGCCATGCTTCCAGAACCAAGACTCATGCCCGCGGGCAGCCGGCCTTCATGTCGAGAAAAGGCATGTTCATGAACGTGTTTCCGCAGCCTCGATCCGACCGTGGAACCGGCCCGTGATCCGGCCGCTCCGACTGCTCGTCGCCACAGCGATTCTCGTTTGTTTTCAGTCGCCCGCACCGTCGTTTGCGGCGAGCGAAGGGTCTGTGCGGGCTGGCGTTGATGCGGCCAGTCGCAGCGCCCGCCGCAACCGCCTCATGTCCGTCCGTTCATGGGGCTATCAACTGCGCCTCATCGACCCCGCCGAAGTCGCTGCTTCCCCCTTCGACATGGTCGTCCTGGACCATGCGATATCGGCCAATCGCCGCTTCGTCCGCGAGTACACGCGCGACGAAGTGCGACTGATGAAGTCGCGCCCCGGCGGCACGCAACGCCTTGCTCTTGCTTATCTTTCCATTGGCGAGGCCGAGCGCTACCGCTTCTATTGGCAGCAGGACTGGTACGACGCCGGCCGCGCGCCGAGCTGGCTCTCGACCGCCAACGACCGCTGGGACGGCAACTGGCGCGCGCGCTTCTGGGAGCCCGGCTGGCAGGCGCACATCTTCTCCGGCGTCGACACCTACCTCGCCCGCATCAAGGCACAAGGCTTCGACGGAATTTATCTCGATCGTGCAGATGTTTATCACGAGTTGCTGCACGAACGACCCGGCGCGCGCGCCGACATGCTCCGCTTCATCCGCGACCTCGCCGCCGCCGCCCGCCGCGACGATCCGGCCTTTCTCGTCGTGATGCAAAACGCCGAGGAATTGCTCGCCGACGCCACGCTCCGTGCCACGCTCGACGGACTGGCCAAAGAGGATCTGCTGTTCGGCGTCGAGCATGACGCCCGCCCCAATCCGCCCGCGATGGTGCACGATACGCTCGCCAACCTGCGCCGCGCCAAGGCGGCGGGCCTCCCGGTCTTCCTTGTCGAATACCTCGACGACGCCAAGCATTCCGCGACAGCGTCACGGCTCGCGGCGCGCGAGGGATTCGTCTTTTTGAACGGCGAGCGATCGCTCGGATCACTGCACAATCCGATTGCGCCCGCATCCGTCATCGACACCCCGTCCGGCCGGAAGTAATGACGCCGTGAAGCATCGCTATCCCCGCCGGGGAAGGGCGCGGTACGTTCGACGACACCTCGATCACGGATGGACGGCATGACCACCTGGACGAACTTGCTTTGGATCGCCGCCATCTTGCTCCTGCTGGTCTTGGCGTGGTGGCTGTGGCGGACCTGGAGCGCCGCTCCTCCCTCGTCACCGGAGATCACGGCAGCGCCCATGGAGACCCGCGCCGAAGCCACCAAGCCCATGCGCCGCCCGCCGTTACCGTCAACCCCGCCACCGCCGGCCCTCGCCGGCGCCAATCCTCACGCCGGCCGCTCGCCCGGAGAGATCCCCATGCCCAGCGGAACCGGTTCCGAGCAACCCTCAAAACCGCGGTCGCCGTCGGCGCGGCCACCCGCTGCCCAAGCAGGACCGCGCGCAGCAGAAGCTCCGACAACGACCAATAACGTCAACAGCACGTCCCCGCGCCGTCCAGGTGTCACTCCCCCGCCTGCCGCCGCGGGCGCCAATGGACAATCACCCATCCCCCGAGACGTCGCACGTAAGCCGTCGTCAGCCGCGCCACCGCCTGCTGCGGCCGGTGGCGCAGCGCGTCCTGCGGCAGCGCCTGAAAGGAACCCGCACCCGGCCAGCACACCAACCGCGGCACCCTCCACATCGACGCGCGGTCCCGTCACCCGCAAGACCGGCAATATCCTCGCGAATGCCACGAGCTGGGGTTACCAGCTTCAGAAGTTCGACCTTGCGCACGCCGCGGCAGCGCCATTCGACCTCCTCGTCGTCGATTATTCGCGCGACGGTTCTGACGAGACCGCGTTGCGCGCCAATGACCTCGACAGACTCAAGCAGAAGCCAAACGGTGAGCGCCGCCGCGTCCTCGCCTATCTGTCGATCGGCGAGGCAGAGAGCTACCGCTACTATTGGGATCCCAGCTGGAAGACGGCAAAGCCAGACTGGCTACTCTCTGAAAACCCCGACTGGGACGAAAACTTTGCAGTTTGCTTCTGGGATCCCGGCTGGCAACGCCTGATGTGCGGCACAGCGCAAAGTTATCTCGACAAGATCATCGCGGCAGGATTCGACGGTGTCTATCTCGACAAGTGCGACGTGTTCGAGGATCTTGAGGATCGCGAGAAAAAAGCCGCCAAGACGCGCCCTGATCTCGAAGGTGACATGGTGCGCTTCGTCGTCGACTTGACCCGCCACGCAAAGTCCAAAGCACCGGGCTTCCTTGTCGTCATGCAGAATGCCGAGAACCTGCTGGAGCACGAAGCGCTGCGCATGTCGATCGACGCTGTCGCCAAGGAAGAATTGCTGTACGGCCTGAACGGCCCACAGCGGAAGAACGCCAAGGCCGAAGTGGCGGAGGCGCGCAAGTTTCTCGACCTCGCGAAATCTGCAGGGAAGCCCGTATTCGTTGTCGAGTACCTCGACGATCCAGCGAAGATTGCCGAGGCAGCTCGGTACACTGCCGATGCCGGGTACGTTCTATATATCGCGCCGAAAGATCGCGAACTCGATCGTCTCAACTACGAGACCTTCGAAGCATGAAGGCCGGTCGCCAGCCGCGCTGCTTGTCCCGTTCCGAGCTCGACGCTTCGATCGAAGGATTGTTGCCGATGAAGGTCAGATAATTGAGGTTCGCGAACGTCCGCTCGGCGGCGACGTAAGCTGCGAGGCTTGCGATCAGACAGGCCATGAAATAGCCGGCGCCGTAGTAGTCCTCGCCTCCGGCGACGCTGGCGATCGAGAGGCCGAGATTGAGCAGCAGGAATGCCACCTGCAAGGCCACGAACAAACGCCGCCGATCGAAGAACAGCAGCATCGACGTCGATGCGATGAAGATGAACTGGAAGACCGAGCCGAGCGCGCCATAGCGCAAGATCGCGATCTGCCTGTATTGAAGATTGAGCAGGTCAACGATCGCCGGCGCCAGAAGCACGAGCACGGCACAGATCCCTACGTGGGCGATTGTGATGAGCACGAGGTGATCGAGCGTATCGCCCTTGAGCCGAGTTCGCGACGCTTCGATCTGGGCAATCGTACCATGTGACTTGATGGTGCCATAGTAGTGCTGGTAGCGGTCGAAGAAGCCGGTTTCGAGCCGCATCACGAATTGCGCCAACGACGGAATGATGACCAGCGACGCAATGAACATCGCACTATCATAGAGTGGCGCATGTATTAGACCCGCGTCGACGCGTTCACCGGTTGACGACAGCCAGAATACCCACTTGTCGACCCAGACCGCCGCCGTGCCGGCAAGTGCGCCGATAGCCAACAGCTGGTATCGAATCGTACCCGCGAGCATCGCATCGATGCCATCGCGCAACCGCAACGCAGGATGTGGGAACGTGACCAGCACGCGCTTGGTCAGTCCGAGCAGGATCAACATCAAGCCGAACAGGAAGCCCCAAGCCATGCCGCGCGGCCCGGCTCCCGCGAGTGCCGCGACTATGCTGAGAATGAGCGAGACGATCAGCCCGTTGAAGAAAGAGAGCGTGACACCGCGATAGTCGCGCACCGCACCGCAGAAGCTCAGCGCGATCCAGATCAACGCGACGGTCAACGACATTGCGGTCAGCACCAGCGCGAGCCCGGACGGGACGGAAAACACCAGCGCCAAGACCAGCGTGATCGGCGTGACCACGGCGAGCGCGATTGCATACGCGCCAAGGAGCAGCGAACGGACGGGCCGCAGATCCTTCAGCCACAGGGCGTCGGCGACGAGACGCGTGGCGACGATGGTGATCGGAGCCGTCAACACCAGCGATGTTGCGAACGCGTAGATGATGATGATGCGGAAGTTGGCCAAATTGTCGAGACCGACGATGCGTTCGACCGTCAGCGTGATCAACGCGAGGCTGAAGATCGTGAACAGCCAAGGTCCGGCGGCGACGACCGCTGCGTGACCAAAGGCCGAGGCAAGTGACGATAGCGTCTCCTGGCGGCTCAGCCGCCGCAGTTCGAAGCCGATGCCTGCCATTTCAGATGGCCTCCTGACCAGCGCCCCAGGATGGAGCAAGCACCAGATTCTGGTAGAGTTCGGCGTAGGCGCCAGCCGCTTGTTCCGATGTGTAGTACGTTTCGACCCGGGCGCGGAGTGCATCACCCGCCTTCTCGCGGCGATCCGGATGCAACAGCAATGCGACAACGGCGGCCGCGATCTGATCGGGTGCAACGAGGTCGGTGACTATCCCGCCGGCACCGAATTGCGGCACCTCGTCGGGGCGCCCCTCGATGATCTCGCGACAAGAGCCGGCATTGGTGGCGACGAAGGGGATACCCGCGGCACCGGCCTCGAGGACGACGAGTGGCTGGCTTTCACTGAGCGACGTGAGTACGGCGACGTGCACTTTCGGCAGATAGTCGACGATGTTGACAGCGCCGGTGAATTTCACGGTTTCCTCGAGCCCTAGCCGGGCGACCAGCGCGCGGCATTCGGCGAAATATGCCTCGTCCTCGTCGGTCGGGCCGATCACCCAAGCGCGGAGGTTCGGAATGCGATCGCGCACGAGTTTCGCGGCAGCGATGAAAGTTTGAATGTCCTTGATCGGCACGACCCGGCCAATCAGCGCCATCGTCGGCGGATCGGTCTCGGAGGCGCGAGGCAGCCCCGCGAACTTGCGCACGTCGATACCGTTAGCGATGACGCGCAGCCTTGCGGTATCCGCGCCCAACGCCGTCTGTAGCCGCTGATTGTCGCGATAAAGCGTGACGACTTCGGACGACGCCTCGTAGCACGTCCGCGCGTAGGCCTCGAATGCGCGCACCCACATGTCGCGAAGGTCGAAGCGGGGATCGTCGAGCATGTGGCCCTTGTCGACGATGTCCGCCACCCAATCGGCCATCAACAACTCGACACGGCGCTCGTTCGTGTAGATCCCATGCTCGGTCAGCAGCATGGGCCGACCTGTTTCGATGGCCGCGCGCGCGGCGAGCACGCCAGCATAGCCCGTCGAAATCGTATGGTACACCCGTGCGCGTGGCAGCTCGAATTCGAGTGTGGCGAACAGGCCGCCGAGGAGCGCGCGCCAGGCCCAGAAATAGTGCAGGAACGAACCATAAGGCATCTCGGCGGCGTACATGTCTTGCACAAGACGCCACGCAACGGGCGAATTGAACAGCACAGGCAGCGGCACATGCTTCTTCATCTCCCGCAACCGCATCGTGACATCCCACAGCGCTTCGACGCCACCTTGGGTCGTCAGCCGGTTGAGCGCCTGTCCCAGTTCGCTGACGCCGGGCGGAATGGCAAGTTGCGTTCGCGGCGCCGCACCGAAGTCCTGAAGGAAGACGTGGTGGAACGAGATGACGTTGGGCGGAAGTTGATAGCGCGGCTTCTGATCGGTCGGGCGGGGCCACAAAGCGACGATCGAGAACGACGTATCCGGCTGTGACCGGATCAGCCAATCGATCCACGATGAGACGCCGCCTGGAACGTAAGGGTAGCAGCCCTCGACAAGGATGCAGATGTCGGCATCGTTCGACGATGGACCCGTGGGCGGTGGTGGCGTCGCGGTCATTCGGCGTTGGTCACTGTCAGGGTCCCGCGGCGCAAGCTGCGAACGCGGTACGCGCCCTTGCGGGCGATGCGCCGCCTTCGGCGTGTCACGCGGAGAGCCTTGTATCCGCGATGACGACCAGCTGCTGCATTCTCTGGGCCCGCCCCTTCCCGCGCAATGATGGCCTCGGCAAGCAGCCGATCCGTTTCGTCGAGTAGACCCGACTCGACCGCCTTCTCCAGCTCATTCAACAGCGTCGCCGCATTCTCCGGTCGTGCAGGATCTTCAAATGCGGCGATGTTCGCGCGCACGCGTTGTTGCAGCTCGTCACGGATCCGCGCGACCACAGCCGCCGCCTGCACGCGAATGACCGGTTCAGGGCTTCGGAGCGCGCGAGCCAGCGCCGGCAGATAGTCGGGATGAAAGCGGCGGGCGATCAGGCCGAGCGCGGTCTGTTGATCGGCAATGGCGCCGGACACCATGACCGACAAGAAGGACTGTGGGATCGGGGACGCGAGATTCATGGTGCGGCCGCTCGCGACGTTGTCGCAGAGCTCCGTCACGGGATCGATTTCCGAAGAGAGCGCAATGCGCCGGTACCATTCATCGAGCAGCGGGCTAGGTATCGGCGGCTGCATCGACGCCCGCGCGAACAACCCGCCAGCGAGTGCACCGATCGGCCCGGCCGCGGCAATGGCGAACACCATCAAAGCGCGCGCCGTCACGTCAGTTCCTGCGTGCTGTTCGGTCAGCAGCTGATGGGCTGCAATGCCGACGACTAGGAAATGAAGGAGTGCGACAGGGACCAGACCCAGACCGATAAAAAGGTGAGCGAATGCGAGCACGGCTTCCGCTGCCGCAAGCGCGGCAAGCGTCGTCCAGAGCGTCGACTCCGCGTCATGCGCCAGCGCACTTGGCTGGACGCCAGAGGCGGCTATGGGTGGATCCCCGACGATGGCGGTGCGTGCAGCCGACATGTCACCGCGCCGTCCGAGTCTGGGTTGAAATGGCGGCATCGCTGCCAGCCAGCGAACTGCTGGATTCAGGACTTTCGTCCGAAGACCCGCCCGGCCGCCGCAGCCATGTCGACGTACGGTTGAAGAATGCGCGCACGGTGCCCGCTCCGGCCTTTTCATCCGACGCAGCATCGCCCGCCGTTTTCGCGCCGCGCGAAAACGCGGCAACGGGGGCCGCCTGAAGACGGTGCGCAAGAACCAATGCGATGCCTTCCAGGGCGCGCAGTGTCTCGCTTCCAAGGTCGCCGGCTGCTGCACGATCGAGCTTCAACATTCCAGCGCACGCCGCACCGTCCGAGCGGATCGGAACAGCAGCCACCCCTTCTTCCCCGAGCACTTTCTCCTGCCCTGCATCGAGCACGCTCAACGCCTCGCCCCTCTCGACGATCGCGCGATAGAGCGGGTGCACTGCGGTGAATGCGTCCGCGCGTCCGGCGCCGCCTGCCGCACCACTTTCCGCGACCTTCCGCAGCCATGCGCCATCGAGAAGATACACCGATGCTTCGGCGCCCGGCGCGGCCAACTGCATCAAACGCGAGAGTGCTTGCGGCATGTCGAGGTCGGGACGGCCGAGATCCGCCATCGCGGCGAGCAATTCGATGGGCGGGGAATTATCGCGGCCGGCGATCGTGCGCTCGACCACCTCACATCGCAACCGCAGGTTCGTCGCGTAGTCGGCCAGCGCCTGGCGCTGAGATGTCAATTCCTGCACCTGACGCGCCAGTTCGCGCTTGGCCGAGATCTGCCGGATGCGGAACTGGCCGAGTAGCACCGCGACGGCAATCCACAGAATCGGCTGTGCCCAGATGCGGAGCAGAAAGGCGAAATGGTTCTCGCCGACCCCTTGCTCTGGAATGCCGGGCAACATTGTCATTGCGATGCCGATGCCCGCGGCAAGAAGCCCGCTGACGGTTCCGTAGTGCAGGCTCATCACCAGCACCGGCAACCAATACGGATTAGGACCGATGTCCGACAGCCCCTGGTCCGGCAGTAGCCAATCGATCGCGACGATCGCGAGCACCATGACCGCAAGCTCGATCACCGCGTTTCGCGGAGGAAGAACCGGCAATCCCGTATCGGGTGTCGCCGTATCGCGGTCCATCCAGAACAGTTTGGTCACCCTTCGCCCCCGGGCAAGTTCGATGCCGACAGATACCAGACCCAAGATGGCCCGCCAATTCACGTGCGCCTCAAGACGCGTTGAAATTCGTCCAAAACGGTCATCGCGCCCCTATTTCGATACCGACCACGGGAAACTCAGTCCACCCGGCTTCGGTTGCGCCTTCTTGTCGTTCACGACTTGCGCCTGGGCCGCGCGAGCGGGCCGGCCCTGCAATCTCACCTGCAGCCGCTTCGGCCGCTTCTTGCGCCGCAAGACCCGCGTCGGTCCGTCTTCGACAGCGCGCGCCGCCACGGGCACGGACTGGACCGAACGCCGGACGGGTGGTGCCGCCCGCGCCGGCACGACAGCGGGACCGGATTGATCGGCTCCGAGCGACTGCAGGGTCGTTTCCGCCTCCGCACCCCGGCCGGTCTCCCGCATCAAGCGCGCCCACAGTGTCAGCCGCCAAACATCGAGTTTGTCCGGCTCGACCTTGGCCAAGAGCTCTCGCGAGGCCGCCTGTTGGCCGCGCTGGAGTTCTTCGGCCGCTCCGAGCAACGGATTGCTTGCCAGCGTATCGCGTGTCAGCGCGGCGCGGACCAGATCGAAGTCCTGCCGGCGACCCACGACGCTCAGCGCTTCGGCGAGAGCCACGAGTTGCGGCTGCGGCAACTTGGCAAGACCCAAACTCGTCGCAAAATCGAACGCCGACCCAGCATCCTCGGCATCGAGCGAAGACTCGATAAACCGAATTGCGGTGTCGACCGAGGGTTGTTTCGCGCTCTGCCCCCAACCCTTGAGGAACGCCCGCGCGGCAACCGTTTCGCCGCGGTCGAGCATGATTTCGGCTACGGTCAGCGAGATCGCATCGCCCTGCACGCTCGTCTGTTTGGCCAACTCGATTGCGGCATCATGTTTGCCGCGCTTGACAAGCGTGTCGATGAGCGTGAGCGAGAATTCCTGATCGCGCGACGCCTTTGCCCAACGCACGCCCCGACGCAACGCTTCGCGCGGCTGCTCGGCATCGACGAGCATTGCGAACAGCTGCAATCGTTCGCGATCCGACTTGAGCCGCTTCAAATCATCGACGCTTCGCAGCAGTTGAGACGCCTGTGCGTAGTCGCCATCGGCAGAGACGAGTTCAGCCAGCCGCACGATGTCTTCCGCGCGCCGATAGCCTTTTTGACGGCACTGGATGATAGCCGCCTGTTCCCGCGCGTACGCGCCGCGCATACGGTGCAGGCCGATCAACTCCCGGCAGGCGTTCTCCGAGTAGCGCAAATCGGCCTCGCTCTCGAGCGCCGTCAGGTAGGCCGCGTTATCCTGGGTCGTCGCGTAGAATTGCACCAGCCGGCGGCGAACCTGTGCATCGCGCGGCCGTGCTTCGGCCAGCGCTTCGAGCGTCAGCTTGAGCCGGGGCAAATTGCCGAACTGTTCGTAAAGGCCGACGAGTTGATAAAGCGTCCGCGGACGGCGGTCACCCTCGGCGAACCTCCGCTCGAGAATTTCCAGCGCCTGAGTGTTCTTGCCGTCCCGCTCCAGCATTGCGATACGCTCGTTGACGCCCGGCAGCATCACATAGCCCGTAACAAGCGCACCGAGAAACACGATCGCCATGACGATCGAATGCGGTTCGAGGTTGAGGGACGGAAAGGCTCTATTCATGACAGGTGAACCTCACCGTCATCGGCTCGACCGCGTCCATCTCAAATTTGAGTCGAAACAGCCCCTGTGCGTCCGCGCGGACGATCTCGCGGGACAACACACTTGCGCCGCGCTGTGCGGAGACTTCGAAGGCACGGCCGGCTCTCGCGCGCCACGTCATGTCGCCGCGACCGAAGCCCTCCACCTCCACGCCAAGCCCGCACTCGTCCAGTTGCTTGCTCCGGATCTGCCACCGCGACTCGACCAGCATCAGCGACGATCCGAAGATGTCGTCATTATTCTGCGGGCGCTCCTTGAGAGCGACGACGGCACGCTCCGCGGCCGGATCGAGCGCGACATAAAGCGAGCCGTTCGCGCGGTTCGCGCCGAGGACACCGCGCGATCGGTCGAGGTCCAGTGACAACTGCTCTGCATCGTCGAAGCGCACTGTCTGCAGTGCGCCGCGCTCGCCGATCTCCCAAGTATCTATGTCGAGACGCCTGATCTCGGTCGAGTAGAAGCCGTCGGCAATCGCGGCATAGGTCGATGCCGCGACTGGTATCACCGGCGTGGAGCGGGCCATGTCGAGGAAGTACTTGATGGCAGCGAGTGCCGCGGTCTTTTCACCGGAGTACATGTGATAATAGAGATTGAACGGCTTCAGGCGCCGCGGGCTTTCGGTGTTTTTCAGCGTCTCCTCGAGCAGGAAGAAGCCGTAATACGGACCCGTCCAATCGTTGGTGTAGGTGTTTTCGTTGGAATTGCCTGAATAGATCTGGCGCTCATCACCGGCCGGGCGGCCTATCGCAGGGACGTAGGCGACGGACGGGAACGAGCGGTCTAGCCGGCTATCGCCACCATTGATGTTGCGCACGCCCGCGAGGCGCGCGCTGCGAATCGCGCCTGCAAAGGGCGTCGTGTCTCCGCTCCACTGATAGAGCTTGGCGCGCTTTCCGGCCGGCGCGTACGTTTCGGCGTACCGCAGCGCGCCGCCCATTTCCTTCTCGAGGTCGAACGGCTCTTTCAAATAGGTTCTCGGCAGATCGTCGGTACCGGCGACGTAAGGGTTGTAACGGGGGTTGACCGTCTCGCGTCCGGCGACCGTCGCCAAGGCTCCGATCAAGCGATCACGGACCGGCTGTGAAGGCCGTTGGGCCTTTGCAATCGCGGCGACTTCAGCGGCGCGGTCGTAAGTTTCGAAGAACGACCAGTTGTAGGGGTGCGAGTAGGTATGGCTCGCGACCTCGACCTGCGGCAGCGAGAAGAGGAAGCGAGCAACGACGCGGCCGGCTGAATTACCGCCGAGCGCGGGCTCGACATCACCGGCAATGAGCCCGACGGAAACCGGCAGGTCTGGGTAGGGAATGATCGCCGTTTCAGCGATCACTTCAGACGATAAGCGCTCCTGCTCACGGAACGGCTCGATCTCCGATAAATTGTTCCAGCCATCGCCGTCGATATGGCTGAAGTACATGCGCCGGCCAGCGAGCGTCGTGACGTCCGGGATCGGCATGCGTTCCACACCGAGCGCCAGTTTGAAGAACTCGAACGGATTGATGAACCAGAGCACGCGATCACTCGTCGGTTCAAAATAAATCGCATAATTCGACGCTGCAAAGCCGCCGCTGGCAGATGTGGCAACGACGGCGGAGGACATCGGGCCCTCCATTGTATCGGCCTCGATGGTCAGATGTGGCTGAACCTTCCCGCGCAAAGGCCGGACTATGGGGAAATCGGGCAACACCTTGTCCAAGGGACGTTCGAACGCAACGACCGCTGGATTGCTCGACAGCACCCGCGCCTTGTAGGTGACGTCGATGTATTCGCCGGTCAGCCCGAGACCCAGTCGCTCATGCAGCCGCGACAGTTCCGGAAAGAGCGAGTCGGACGCTCCCGGCGCAACTTCGCCCAGCACGACGTGCTTCAGACCTTGCCCACCCGCGGCGTCGAGCCATGAGATCAAGGCGGACGCAGTATCAGCCGCCATAGGCTCGAGGAACCAAGTCACGACCCCGCGAACACTGGCGAGTTCGGCGATTGGCGGCAGCGCGGCCGACACGTCGTGATAGATCACTCGGTAGCCGAGGTAGTTGAGAGGCATCTCTGCGAATTGATGGATCCGTGTCTCATGGATCTGCCGCTCGGCCCGGCTGTCATAAAGGGCAACAACGTCGCGCGTCACGCGCTTCTCCCGAAGCTCGATCTCGATGGCCTTGGCCGGCGGTGAAACGGCGAACGGCGTTAAGAATAGCGCCAGCAGGACAACCAGCAGGAACGCAGATCGCGCCAACGCGTGCGGGAACCGGCGGCGATCGTCGATCGACTTTTGCAAAGGCGGCAGCCTCCAGAATGTCATGGCCAGCGCCTCGCGCCAGGATCGAACACGAACAGGGCTGAGCACGCTGCGGCGTCGAGTTCGTTGATCAAATGAAGCAAGTCTGGGGCCGTTGGCAATGCCGCCGAAGGCACGACGAACGTTGATGTTGCGCGACGCGACGCCGCTGCCACATCGGGGTGCTGCCGGCCTGTGATAATTGCGCCCATTGTGCGGGATAAACTTGCAATTTCAGTGCACGGCTGGTCGCGCTGGCGGGGTGTTACGCAGCCATCGAAAAACTGTCATGCCATTATGGACATTATCCCTCGCGGACGGGAAACCGGCGACGCCCCCCTTTCCCGAGCTGATCCGTTGCACTAAGGAAGCGCCGTTGGCGGCCCTCATCACGGGGATGGGCTCGCACCGGTTGGAGGAAACATGCGGCTCGTCATGCTCGCCCGCAACGCAGCCCTCCACTCGCACCAGCGACTGATTGCGGCAGCGGTCGCTCGCGGGCACACGCTCGACGTGATCAACACGTTGCACGTGCACATGAATATCACCTCGAACCACCCTGTCCTCAGGTTTGGTGGCAAGGCACTGCCGATCTACGACGCCGTGATCCCCCGGATCGGTGCATCAGTTACGAACTACGGCCTCGCCGTCCTGCGTCAATTCGAGATGCAGGGCGTCTTTCCACTCAACGAAAGTGTCGCGATCGGGCGAGCGAGGGACAAGTTGCGGGCGCTGCAGCTGCTCGCGCGAGCCGGGATCGGGTTGCCCATCACCGCGTTCGCGCACGGTCCGCGCAAGGCGGAGGAGGTCATCAAGGAGGTCGGAGGCGCGCCGGTGGTGATCAAGCTGGTCGAAGGCACGCAAGGGATGGGGGTGATCCTCGCCGAGACCAACGCATCGGCCAAATCCATCATCGAAGCGTTCTCCGCGGCGAACGTGAACATTATGGTGCAAGAGTTCATCAAGGAGGCCGAGGGCAGCGACATCCGGGCGTTCGTCATTGGAGGCGAGGTCGCGGCCGCCATGAAGCGGACCGGCAAGACAGGCGATTTCAGATCGAACCTGCACCGGGGCGGCAAAGGCGAGGCTGTAGACCTTTCGCCGGAGGAACGTGAGACGGCGATCCGAGCGGCCGAGACGCTGGGACTGAACGCCTGCGGCGTGGACATGTTGAGGTCACGGCGCGGACCGATGGTCATGGAAGTGAACGCATCACCCGGTTTACAAGGTATCGAAGCCGCGACCGGGGCGGACCTCGCAACGGGCATGATAACTTTCCTTGAAACGCATGCGCAGCACGGCAAGACTGAGACCAAGGGCAACGGATGATCGGATGGGGTGAGCCTTCCGGGATCCTATCGCTATTCGACTGCGCAAAACCGGTAGCACGATGTCCCGAATATCCACGTTCCCGCGCTCCGCCTACGCCCGAGCGGTCATCGTACTCCTCGCACTCCCCATCGTGGTTTGGGCGGCCAGACTGGCCATGGCGCAGTCGTTCACATCGTCTGGCCAAGACGAGCGCGCGGTGCGTGCTTGCCGATCCATCATCGCGGTCATCAACCCCGCGTCGACCGATCTCGACGTCACTTCGACGCTGCGGATCGGCGAAGCGAACGCGGTTGCCATATCCTACGTCTCACGACCCAAAACCGGTCTGCCGCGCAGCCGCAAGCTGGTCTGTTCCTTCAAGGATAAAGGCGGCACATTCAACAAGACGCGCGACTTGGTGAACGTAGTTGCCGATGGTGCTCAACTCGGGCCCGCCCGGTTGCGGTTCCTGCAGCGGTTCTGGATCGGTTCTCGCGACGCAGACGAGGCCGCCCTGCGACTCGAGCCGGCAAAGCGCCGCTGAACGCGCGATCTACTTGGCCATTTCATTCCGCCCCCGGCGACGTGCTTGATAAGCCGGCCCCTCGTCACATATCATCTCGCACCGGCCTTGCCGGGGGACACGCGACGGAAAACCCGCGAGAGCGTGGTGCAGCGGCACGGAGGATTGCCCCGGATGACGGAGCAGCAGAAGCACTTTCCCGAGTTCTATGTGACCGCGCCTCAGCCCTGCCCGTATCTTCCTGGGCGCCTCGAGCGGAAGCTTTTCACGCATCTCACGCACGACAAGTCGCCGTCGCTGATCGACAATCTGCTGAAGGGCGGGTTCCGCCGCAGCCAGAACATCGCCTACATGCCTTATTGCGAAGGCTGCCATGCCTGTGTGTCGGTTCGGGTTCTGGTCGACGAGTTCAAACCCAACCGCACGATGCGACGCATCGCCGAGCGGAACCGCAGCCTGCATTCGGCGCGCGTGACGCCGGTGCCGACGAGCGAGCAATACGACCTCTTCCGGTCCTACATCGATGCACGCCATTCGGACGGCGGCATGGCCGATATGACCGTGCTCGACTACGCGATGATGATCGAGGACAGCGTCATCAAGACATTCCTGACCGAGTATCGCCAGAAGCCCGACGACGCCCTCTCGTCTCTGCCCGAAACTTGGCCGCTCAGGGCGATCGCACTTTGCGACCGACTCACCGACGGCATTTCGATGGTCTACAGCTTTTACGAGCCCGAGGATGAAGCACGCAGCCTCGGAACAGCGATGATCCTCGACCACATCGATTATGCCCGGCGGCTCGGTCTGCCCTATCTCTACTTGGGCTATTGGATCCAAGGCTCGCGCAAGATGAACTACAAGGTGAAGTTCCAGCCGCAAGAACAGTTGACGCCGAATGGGTGGGTACGTCGCAAGATCGAGGTTTCCGACCTCTGAGATCACGCCCTCGAAGCCTAACTGGGTTCACGCACCACAGCGAATGCCGCGTCGGGAACCGCAAGCTGAACGAGTTCGGCATGCACGAGGAAGCGATCCGGTCCAGCCGTCCTGGCATCGAACGGCCAGCAGGTCGCGAGAACGAGCCGATGACCAGGTGAGGCGGCGTCGATCCCTGACGTATTCCATTGAACCACCTCGGTCGACATGACCGTGAACTGGCTTTTTCGACCATCAAACTGGATGATATCGATCCTGTCGCCGACGCGCACATCTTTCAGGAACCTGAAATGAGTGTCGCGATGCGCCGAGTAGACGGCCGTTCCCGGATCTCCAGGTGCCGGTGTGCTCTCCACGTGCCCAGGACCGAACGCGAGCGCCTGTCCACTTGCGCCAGCGAGAACGATCACCCGCGCACCGAGGCGTGGCACTTCTATTCGTGCGACCGGCCAGGTGTCGGCCCAAGACCACGGCTTGACTGGTCGTCCGGTTGCCAAGCTCTCGTTGAAGGCGCGGTCGAGAAGGATCTGCGCGAGTTGCGCCTTGGCGAAAATCCATCCGCCCTGTGTCATGGCGGCAATCCCGAGGATTGCGAGTGCCGCCGCGAACATGACGTCGGGCTCGATACGACCGGCATGAAGGCCCTGGCGTCGTGTCGCGAGCACGGATGCTGCCTCCTCGGTTTTCATCTCGTTCTTGTCCGTCAAAGATTGAATCCGACAACGTAGCGCCGGGCCGGCGGAGGGCGGGATGACTAGAACCTCCGCCCTCTCGCTCTCGCCCGCTATCGCGCGTGTTCAAGATCGTACGCGGCGAAACCGCATCGCCATCGCCAGTGCACTGGCGAGTAGCAGGATCATTCCGAGTATCAGTCGGAGTTCGGCATCGGTGGCCGTCTTTGGCAAGGTGACGTGCGGCTGCTGCGTGTTGATCGGACGCGGCGCGCTCGCTGACGCCACCTGCTGGAAGTTACCGGCGACACGGGTCTGTTTGAGATGGGGGGGTGCAGCGGCACGTTGACCAGGCGGAAGCCGATGCGGCAACTGACCAGGGAGTTGAAGATTTCCAGGCTGGCCGTCGCGCGGCAGTGGCCCCCCGAACACCTTTTCGAAGTCCCATCCAGCTGGAAGGTTCAGCGGGATATCGGCACGCGTGAGGCGCACACCTTGCGGGCGCGACGGCGTCTTGTCGACTGCGACGAGGCTCGTCAGCCGGGAGACGAGATGGTGTTCGAGGGCCAGCGCCAGGATGCGCTGATCGGCCTCCTGCATCGTGATCTGCCGGAGTGTGCGGGCAACCTCGGCGTCGGCGATCTTTCTACGCGCCCAGAGCTTGGACAACCCCTTGCCCTCGACTGCGCCCGACAACGGCAGAGACGCCAACCATGGCTGCTCGCCGATCGTACCGGCAACATCGATCGAACCGGACAACGGCGCTTCGCCTCGGGTCAGGCGTGCCGTCAACACCATCGGCTCGCCGCGATAGAGGTCGGGCAAAGCTTCGGGCGTCACGTCCGCCGCATGGCCCATCACCTTTGCCGAGACGCCGGTCACCGCAGGCTGTTCGAGCTTCTCGAACAAAGCGCGCATCCGTTCGTCGACCTGTTCGGGTGATGCGATATGCGTGAAGCTGCCGCGGCCGGTTTCGGCCACGCGAGTCATCAGGAAACTGTTCGGCGCCGAACCGATGCCGACCATGAAGATTCGCGACCGTCCGCGCATTCCCGCCACGGCCTCGATCAACTGGTTCTCGTTACCGATGGCCCCGTCGGTCAGGAAAACGACCTGCCGCAAAGTGCGATTGTCTTGCCCTGAACGCGGATCGGCCAGTGCGGCCTGCATCGCCGGCAGCATTTCAGTGCCGCCGCTGGCCTGCAGCCGATCGACGAAGCGTTTAGCGTCGACAAGGTTGGCCGGCGTTGCCGCCATGGTATCGGGGTAAAGAACATCGAAGGTGTTGTCGAAGCGAATGACGTTGAAGCGATCCTCAGCCTTCAACCGACCCAGCGCATCGATGAGACTGGCCTTCGCCTCGCGGATCGACGTGCCGCCCATCGAGCCCGAGTTGTCGATGACGAAAATGACTTCGCGCGGCAAAGCAGCAGGTTGCGTCTCCTTTAGCGCCGGCGGTGTCACGAACGCGAGGATGTAGTCGCTATCGCCGACGCGCTCACGAAACAGCCCGACGGACGGCGTCGCCGCAGCAGCAGCCGTCCACGTCAGCTCAAAATCGCGATCGGCAGGGACCGCCCCGGACGACAACTTCAATGTGCGCGTCGTCTCCGTGTCCTGCGTTTCCGACACGGCGTGCTGATGACTTTTGACGATACCCAGCGGAAAGCCCGCCGCGAGCCGCACCGAGATCGTCACCGGGTTTGTCGGTGCGTGCAACGCGGGATCGAGCACCGACGGCTCGATACGGGACCGATCCGGAACCGGATCGTCGACAAACCTACCCCAGCCCTCACCCCCGGGCGAAAGATCGACAACCTGGACCAGCGGCGGCGGATTGTATCGCGGCCCGACGACCAGCGGAATGCGCAGCGAAAAGGTGTCGGCGGATTGCCGGACCGGCTCTTGGTACTCGAGTTCAATCACAACCGTTTCGCCAGGACCGATGTTGGCAACCGTGTTGGTGAAGATGTTGGGCCGCTCCTGCTCCATCAGAGCGGCCTTCTGTCCGGCGGCATTGGCGGCTTCGAAGATGCGCTTGGCCTCCTGCCGCTCCTTGATCTCGGCGACGATGACGCGCGAGCCGATCACCATCTTCATGCTATCGACCGCGGCACCCTCGCTCAGCGGATACACATAGATGGCTTCCACCCATCCTTCGGTCGGATTGTGGAACATCTGTGTGACGCGCCCGCGCAACGTCGGGCCGCTGACCGTGACGTCGTAATCGGCGCCGAGCCTCGGCGCCTCGATGAAGCGGCCCTCCTCGTTCGACTTCATCAACAGCGCGCCCGATTTCATGTCGGCAGGCGTGACGAGCTTGGGCTGAGCGGATTGTACCTCCGTCTGCGACGATTGCGCGGTCGCATTGCCGCCACTCAGCGCCGCAATTGCGACCACAATCACCAGACAAAAGTGGACGATGGCTGTGAGAGCGGCATGCGGCATCGGGAACGGCGCTGGCTCTGTTCGACTGCGGGTGAGGCGAGGCGGTGGTATGCTTACGATGAGCGTCGACATCGGATGGTCTCCACGGTTCGCGATCGTTTCTCCCTCAGACCGCGGTTCCAGTCTCGCCGCAGCAGGCGCCGGAGAACGAGCGTCATCATCGGCTTTGTTCGGCACGTTCAGGCCACCTCACGCCTTGCTCGCGTGCGAATCGTGAGGGAATGTCCGGAAGAGTGCGGACGAGTCCGCCAAGTGATCGCATGAGCACCATGTCCAACGAGCGACGACTGACTTCAGATGAAAGCCGATCCGTCGGCCAGCTCGTGCGCGAGGAGATCGCGCGGCGTCGCTGGTCGCGCCAACAATTGGCGGACGCGGCGCGGATCTCGATCTCGACGCTGGAGAAAGCGCTGTCTGGGCGGCGGCCGTTCACGCTTGCGACCACGATCCGGATCGAGGACGCACTCGGGCTCGTTTTGCGCGCCCGCACGAACGGCGCGGCGATCGACATCGACCAGAAGCCGCGCACACATGGTGTGGCGCCGGACGAACTTGGCAATTATGCCCGCCCCGCCGTAACTTGGATCGAAGGCTCCTATCTCACCCTGCGCCCCTCATTCGGCGAACCGGGCGCGATCTACGCTTACCGCACCGAGATCGGATGGGACGAGCCGTCGTCCGCGCTGGCGTTCCGCGAATCCGAGCGGCTCGACGCGGAGTTCACCCAGTTCGGCGCCGTCTCCGTTCCGAACCAGTCGGGTCACATCTATCTCGTAACCAACAGGCACGGACAGTACCGGCTGATTGTGGTGTCACGTCCGACGATCTCCGGCGAGATGTACGGAATCCTGACCACACTCAAGGCGGGCCGCGGCGCCCACCTCACGCCGGTATCGACGCCGATCGCCTTCATTCCGCTCTTCAGCAAGGGGCAGGCAAAACCTGCCTCGGAAATCGCGTTCGGCCGCATTGGAAGCATGCATGCCTGTCACGACGCCTATCGGCGCCTGCTGCGGCGCGCCGTGGACGAACCGTTCGCGACGCTGATGCCGTACTGAGGGGAGATCGTCTTCCCGGCGTTGCAGGCGGCTTATTTCGCCAGCTCGGCATCGAGTTTGCCGAACATATAGGTCCATTTCTGCCCCTGGATGTCGACGAGGCGCTTCATCCGCGCCTGCAGCTCGACAAGCAAACCGCAATCCGGCGTCTTCGCTGCCGCGCCGTCCTGCCCGAGCGTCGAGATTTGCTCCAAGAGCTCGAAGGACTGCCCCTCGAAGCCTGCAATCGCGTCGTCCTTCACGAACGGCGCCGCCTGCTTCATGAATTCGTCGTGGCCCCAGCCACGCTTGTCCTTCAGCGCTTTGAGCCGCTCCTGGAAATCAGGCTTATGCTTCTGATTCAAATCCCGCAGTGAGGCCGCAGCGTCGTCGACCACCGCTTCAAAATCGGATTTGGAACAGGCCGCAGCCTGCGCGTTCGCATGCAAGGGAGCTGCGGCCAACAGCGCGAGAATAGCGGCCGCAAGCCGCAAGTGTCCGTACCCCGATGTCCCCCGTGCTCCCATGACCAACTCCTACCCGTCACTTGCGGCACCGGCAAGGGGCGACATCCCGACGGAATCCGCCGACCGACGCGGTTAACGGCCGTTCAGAAGGCCGGGCCGAACTTGTTCGATCGTGGGAAGCCTTTCGGGGCCATGCGTCCGGCCTGGGCGCGTTCGCCCACCCATTCCTTGAGCTCGCTCCACGAGAGCGTGTAAGTCCGGCCGGCACTGTCCAGCCACGTGAGGCCTTCGGCTTTGCGGAAGATGCGCACGTCCGCCAGCGCACCATCCTTGAAGCGCTGCAGGATAACGCCCTTACCGCGGTTCATCTCGTTCATTTCGTCAAGCCCGAACACGAGCATTTTGCGATTCTCGCCCATCGTCGCGACGCAGTCGCCATCAACCGGCACGCACACCTTCGCCTCCTCCGGCTCGGTGATGTTGAGGACCTGTTTGCCCTTGCGGGTGGAGGCGATAACCTCATCCTCGGGGACGACGAAGCCATAACCGCCGCTCGATGCGACGACCAGCTTGCGGCCGGGCTCGTGGACGAACATATCGACGAAGTCGTGGTTCTCCTCGAGATCGACCATCAACCGCAACGGCTCGCCGTGGCCACGTCCTCCAGGCAACTGATTGGCCTCGAGCGTGTAAAACTTGCCGTTCGTCGCGAACACGAGAAGCTTATCCGTCGTCGATGCCTTGATCGCCCTCTTGAGGCCATCGCCCTGCTTGAACTCGACCTTCGACAGATCGTCGTGATGGCCCTTCATCGCGCGCACCCAGCCTTTGTCGGACAGGAGGACGGTAATCGGCTCTTTCTCGATGAGTGCGGCGTCGAGATCGACATCGACATCCGGCGCATCCGCGAAGGTGGTGCGGCGCCGGCCGAGTTCGGTCTTCTTCGAATAACGTTCGCGGGTGGCCTTGACCTCCTCGGAGATCTTTTCCCACTGCTTTTCTTCCGACTTGAGCAACGACTGAAGCTGGCGCTGTTCGCCGGACAGCTTGTCATGCTCGGCGCGGATCTCGAACTCCTCGAGCCGCGACAACGACTTCAAGCGCAGGTTCAGGATCGCTTCGGCTTGCACGTCGGTCAGCTTGAAAGTGCTGATCAAGACCTTCTTCGGCTCATCCTCGAAGCGGACAATGCGGATCACCTCGTCGATATTGAGGTAGGCGATCAGGTAGCCGTCGAGGACTTCCAGCCGGTGCTCGATCTTTTTCAGCCGGTGCTGCGTGCGCTTGACCAGCACATCGACGCGATGCTCGAGCCACTGCTTCAAGACATCCTTGAGGCTCAGCACATTCGGAATCTGGCCGGCGGAGATGACGTTCATGTTGAGGCCGAAGCGCAGCTCGAGCTCGGTCAGCCGGAACATGCTCTCCATCAGCACGACGGGATCGACAACGCGAGTTTTCGGTTCGAGAACGAGCCGGATCTCCTCGGCGCTCTCGTCGCGCACGTCGCCGAGCAGCGGCAGCTTCTTCTCCGACAGCAATTCCGCAATCCGCTCGACCAACTTGGCCTTCTGCACCTGATACGGAATTTCCGTGATGACAATCTGATAGCCGCCGCGACCCGTTTCTTCCTTGCTCCAGCGCGCGCGCAGCCGGAATCCGCCGCGGCCGGTCTTGTAGGCTTCGAGAATTTGCTCGCGCGGCTCGACGATAATGCCGCCGGTCGGGAAGTCGGGACCGGGAACCATCTCGACGATCTTCTCGACCGTCGCATTCGGATGCTTGATGAGGTGCAGCAGCGCTTGACACAATTCATCGGCGTTGTGCGGCGGGATGTTCGTCGCCATGCCAACGGCGATTCCGGACGAGCCATTCGCCAGCAGATTGGGAAATGCCGCCGGGAGTACGACCGGCTCCTCGACACGCCCGTCGTAGTTGGGCCGGAACTCGACGCATTCTTCGTCGATGCCTTCGAGCAGGTCGGAAGCGACCTGTGTCATCCGCGCTTCGGTGTAGCGCTCGGCGGCGGGGTTATCGCCATCTATGTTACCGAAGTTGCCTTGTCCGTCGACGAGCGGATAGCGAACGGCGAAATCCTGCGCGAGACGCGCGAGCGCATCGTAGATCGCCTGGTTGCCGTGCGGATGGTAGTCACCCATCACCTGACCGACGATTTTCGCACACTTGAGATAACCGCCGGCGGGATCGAGCCGCAGCTCGCGCATGGCGTAGATGATCCGCCGATGCACCGGCTTCAGGCCATCGCGCACGTCGGGCAGCGCACGGCCCATGATGGTGGACAGCGCATAAGCCAGATAGCGCTCTTCAAGCGCGACCTTGAGATTCAAGGGCTCGATCGGGCCCTCGCCCGGCAGAATCGGTTTGGTGCTCATCGCTCTCGATTACTTGGCCCTGCGCTGCCGCTCAAGTGCCGGAAGGCCGCAAGTTGCAGTAACACACAGTTGCGGCGCCTTGACTGTGCGAATGAGGCCGCACGGCATTCCCCGGGCCGTGTTTTCGCCCAATCCCACCCACATGGTGCCGTCTCTCAATCACCCTGAGCAGACACACACCCGATGACGCCCACCCTGCCCGATATCCCGAAGGTCGAGATCGCCATCGTCGAGATGACCAACGCCTTCCGCCGCGACAATAAACTCGGCGCGGTGAAATCGAATCCGGCACTCGCCAAGGCCGCGCGCGACTATGCCGCCTACCTCGCCCGCACCGGAAGTTTCTCGCATACCGCCGATGGCCGCGAACCGGCGGCAAGGGCGGAAAGCGCGGGTTATCAGTTCTGCCAGGTCGCGGAGAACCTTGCGCTCAACCTCGACAGCCGCGGGTTCGAAAGCCGCACGCTCGCCGAACAGGCCGTCGAGGGCTGGAAGAACTCGCCCGGACACCGCAAGAACCTGCTCGCGCCGCATGTGGTCGAGATCGGCGTCGCCGTGGTGCGGGCGCCGGACAAGGACCCGAAGTTCATCTCGGTCCAAGTCTTCGGCCGTCCGAAGGCAATGGCCTACCAGATCAAGCTGTCGAACGTCTCGACGACGGCCGTGGCCTACAGCTTCGGTGGCGAAACTCACACGCTGAACCCGCGCTATGCGGTGACGCACTCGGCCTGTCTGCCGAGCGACATTACGTTCACGCCCCCGACGGCGGCGAAGACTGATGCGTCGCTCAAGTCGCGGTATACGGCACGAGACGGCCAAGTCTACACGCTCAAGAGCACCAGCGGCGGCCAGCTCTCGATCGACGTCAAGGAGCGCGATTCCGAGAAGCCCGCCGCCGCGACAAAGAAATAGCGCGATCAAGCCAGCGCACGGGACAGGAGTTCGACCATCCGGCCGCGCGGTTCCGGCAAAGTCTCTCCGCGCGGCCGAAACACGCGTTCGTCGAGAAACCGCCCGGTCAAGTCGAGCCCATCGCTGACGTCACCGCGCTCGACGCCGTTGTGCCGGCCGGGCGCCAGGAACGACGGCAATCGCAAAAGCTTGTCACGATAGGGCTCGCCAGCCGAAGCAGAGACCGCGCGTCCGGATTTCGGAGACACATAAATCAACTGGTCGTTGCTGCCGGTCGCAGCGCAGCTACCGAGGTCGAGCCCGAAGCCCAGCTCTTCGAGGAGCGCAAGCTCCCAACGCACGTAAAGCGCCGGCCATACGGCGGAATCGTCGAGATAGCCGAGAACGAATAGAGTGATCTCATAGAGGCTCGGATGTGGATCACGCTCGGGCAGCAATCGGGCCAGCGCGCAAAGCGAGGTCAATCCGGCGAGCGCCAGCGGATCATCCATGGCGGATGCCGCATAGCCACGGCGCAATTCAAGCGTGACGTGTCCGAGATGCTCCGAGAGACGCGCCTTCCATGTTGCGTCGACGTGATTGCCGATCTGCAGCACGGGCCGAAGCTTGCGTGAACGTCCGCCGTGAACCAGTCCGAGATGCCGGCCGTGATTCCGCGTCAGGATCTCGGCCACGGCCGCCGTCTCACCATGCGCCCTGACCGAGAGGACGATGCCTTCGTCAGTCCATTCCATTTGATGTCCTGCAGCCGTTCAACGGCGCACCACTTGCTCGCCGACGAGCCTCACGTGGCGATCGGCTTATCCTTTACTTTGCCGCGTTGGGGAGGCGGCAGCGGCGACGGACGCGGCACTTGAGAGATTGTGCATGGTTGAGCGAAAGCGACGCAATCGAAGTTGCCACTGGCCACCTTCGCGCATCGCAATTGCTTCTGAGCGGCGATCCGCCAGCTCGGCGCGAGACTGCCCGCGGCGCGTGCTTTCGCGGCCCACGCCAAGAGGGCCTTGGCACGCGCGCGGGATTCGACCAAGTCGCTGGCGAGACCACTCGATACCGGTGCGAGACAGATCCGTATGGCCGCCTGTGCCGGCGCAACGAGTGCCACCCACAGTGCGGCTGCGATCACCGTGATCGGAATTGCGGTCGACATCCCTGAACTCCTCACTCCCGCCGTTCGCCCATGCGCCCGGCTCAATCGTCGCCCTTGGGAAATTCGAGCCCCATCTCCCGGTACCGCTCCGGATCGCTGCCCCAGTTCTCGCGGACCTTCACAAACAGAAAAAGATGAATGGGCCGCTCGAATATTCCGTTCATTTCGCGACGAGATTCCATCGAAATCTGTTTGACGGTCTGACCGCCCTTGCCGAGCACGATGCTGCGCTGGCCTTCCCGCTCGACGAAGATCGTCTGCTCGATACGGGTCGAACCATCCTTGCGATCCTGCCAGCTGGTTGTCTCCACGGTAATCGCGTAAGGCAATTCGTCGTGAAGATACTTGTAGATTTTCTCGCGCGTGATCTCCGCCGCGAAGAGACGCATTGGCGCGTCGGTGACGTCGTCCTCGTCGTAGTGCCAGGGGCCCGCCGGGACGACGGATGCCAAGTGACGCCGCACATCATCGACGCCGCTACCGCTCAGGGCCGACACCATAAACACGCGGTCGAAGTTGCCGAGCTTCACAAGTTCGGCGGCGAGAGCAAGCAGCCGCTCCTTGTCGGTGACCCGATCGACCTTGTTCAACACCGCGATCCGGCCCGCGGCACGTACCGAGCCGAGCTTTTCGAGAATGCGCGCGGCGTCTTCGTCGATGCCTTTGGCAGCGTCCACGATGAACAGGATGGCGTCAGCGTCGCCCGCGCCCGCCCAAGCCGCCTCGACCATGGCGCGGTCGAGCCGCCGCTTGGGCCGGAAGATTCCAGGTGTATCGATGAAGACGAGCTGGCTCTTGCCCTCCATCGCGATACCGCGGACGGGTACCCGCGTGGTCTGGACCTTCTGCGAGACAATCGCGACTTTCGCGCCGACGAGGCCGTTGATGAGCGTGGACTTCCCGGCGTTGGGCGCGCCCAGGATGGCGATGAAACCACAGCGCCGGTCGGTGTCGTCCGCAACCACGGCAGGCGGCTGCTCGCTGCCTGCGCTGGCATCGGCCTGCGGCGCAGGCGTGCGGATATGGTTTTCGTCAGCCATGCGTTTTAGGTCCGATCGCGCCTTCGCGCATGAGCAGTGATGTTGCGGCCGCCTGTTCGGCGGCGCGCTTGGATGCACCTTCTCCGCGTGCGGGTTGCTTGCCGACGATCCGCACTTCACTGGTAAAGCGCGGGGCATGATCAGGGCCCTTGCGGGCAATTTCGACGTACTCAGGAAGGGCTAGGCCTTGACCTTGCGCCCATTCCTGCAACGCCGATTTCGAGTCCGCCGCAACCTGCGGGAGAAGATCGAAATGACTTTGCCACAACTGCCGCACGACCGCGCGGCTCTTGTCGAAGCCCGCTTCGAGAAATATGGCGCCCAACACGGCCTCGATCGCATCGGCGAGGATCGTATCCTTGTCTCGACCGCCGCTCTCGGCTTCGCTGTCGGAAAGAATAAGCGACGCGCCAAGACCCAGCTCCCGCGCAACCTTGGCGCACGTCTCACCCCGGACAAGCCTATTGTAGCGGCGTGCCAGCTCACCCTCGGTGGCTAACGGAAATGCCTCGCTGAGCGCCTCTGCGATGGCCAGACCGAGCACGCGGTCGCCGACGAATTCCAATCGCTCGTTGTCGTCGCGTTGCGTCTTACCGCCGCGCACGCTCGCATGCGTCAACGCGCGCTCGATGAGAGGCGTGCTTTTGAAGCGGTAGCCGAGTGCGGTCTCGAGTGTCTTGAATTTCCGGGCGCGCATCATGCGAGCCACCCGAGCGCGGCTTGCAGCGGGGCGCGAGCGGCTTTCGACCCCGTGGCCCCGGCCCGGACGACGCGATGGATCGCCACGATCGCAAAGCGCTGTGTCAACGCGCACCCTTGTCGAGATCAGAAACGTTCATGCGCTACCGCACGAGATTGAAGAAGCGGTTCCAGCGGATATCGAAGGGCCACGTCCACGGCGTGTACCAGCGGAATGCGCCCGGTTCGTCGACAGCACCCGAGAAGAAAATCACTTCCGCACGGCCGATGAAGTTCTCGAGCGGAACGTAGCCGACACCCCACAAAGCGCGGCTATCGGTCGAGTTGTCACGATTGTCGCCCATCATGAAGTAGTGCCCTGCCGGAACCTTGTAGGGACCGACATTGTCGAACGGCCCGTTGGGCTCGCTGTCGAGAACGACGTATTTGACGCCATTGGGCAGCGTCTCTTCGAAGCGTGCGATGCGCCGCGCCGGCCCGCCATCCTCGCGTGTCGTGAAATCGCCGCTGCGGACTTTCGGCACCTGAGTGCCGTTTATGAACAGAGACCCGCCGCGCATCTGAATTTCATCGCCCGGCAGGCCGATCACGCGCTTGATGTAATCGGTCGAGTTGTCACGCGGCAGCTTGAACACTGCGACGTCGCCGCGTTTGGGTTCGCCTGCGATGATCCGGCCCGAGAACATGCCGAGTCCGAACGGAAACGAATACCGGCTGTAGCCGTACGACAGCTTGGAGACGAAGAGATAGTCGCCGACTAGGAGCGTCTCCTTCATCGAGCCGGACGGAATGTTGAACGGCTGATAGAAGAACACCCGCACGACCATGGCGATCGCCAGAGCTTGCACGACGATCTTGATCGTTTCGCGCCAACCCTCGCCGCGGCTCTCGCCGACATTGTTGGCGTCCGTCTCCAGGCTCATCTCCTGCTCCTCACACGCCTGCCCACGGCCCGATGCCCACCGGCGAAGTCGATCCGCTATAACGATAAATCCCCGGGGGCGCAAATCGCCGGGCGAACCCGGCCCCACCGCAGACCCAGCGTCCAACACACCCCACTAAGATCGCTTGTCGCCTTTGACGGGTAAAGCAGAGATAATCACAACCGCTTCGGCGAACGGATATTCGTCCGTCAAGGTCAAATCGATCCGCGCCTCATGGCCGTCCGGGATCAGACTGGCCAAGCGCGCAGCCGCCCCGCCTGTCAAAGCCAGCGTGGGCCGTCCGGACGGCAAATTTACGACGCCCATGTCGCGCCAGAACACGCCGCGCCGCAACCCCGTCCCCAGCGCCTTCGCACAGGCCTCCTTGGCGGCGAACCGCTTGGCATAAGAGGCGATCCGGCCGTGGCGCGCTTCCGACCGCGCCCGCTCTACGTCTGTGAACACGCGATCCAAGAACCGGTGGCCGAATCTATCGAGCGTCTCGGCGATCCGCCTGATATCGATGATATCGTTGCCAAGCCCAATAATCATGCCGCCTCACCGGCCGGCTTGCTTAGTAGTGCCGGCGCGCGCTTCGGTCATCAGGGCCCGCATGCGGCCAACCGACTGCGTCAGCCCGCCAAAAATGGCTTCTCCAATCAGGAAGTGCCCGATGTTGAGTTCGACCATCTCCGGCATCGCCGCGACAGCGCCCGCGGTGGCATAGGTCAGCCCATGACCTGCGTGAACTTCGAGACCGGCGGCGTGAGCGAGGCGCGCCGCGTCGCCGATGCGGCGCAGCTCCCGCGCGACACCGGCCGCGTCGCTGACCAGCGCCAGCTCGCAATACGTCCCTGTATGGAGTTCGACGATATCGGCGCGAAGTTTGGCAGATGCATCGATCGCCGCCGCATCGGGCTCGATGAACAGTGAAACGCGGATGCCAGCGTCTCTCAGGCGGCCGACGGTCCGTTCCAACAAGGGATTGGGCCGCACGACGTCGAGCCCGCCCTCGGTCGTGCGCTCCTCTCGCTTTTCCGGGACGAGGCAGCAGGCATTGGGCAACCGGCGCAAGGCGATCGCACACATCTCTTCGGTTGCTGCCATTTCGAGATTGAGTGGATGAGCCAACTCGGCCTTGAGGCGTTCGACGTCCCGGTCGGTGATGTGACGGCGATCCTCGCGCAGATGCGCGGTGATGCCGTCGGCCCCGGCAGAGATGGCGAGTTGGGCGGCATGCAAGGGATCCGGATGGATCCCGCCACGCGCGTTCCGGACCGTCGCGACGTGATCGATATTGACGCCGAGCCGGAGATAGGGGGGCGACAGGTCGGAGGCAGTGTTCGGCGACATGTCTGTGCTGGCCCTTGTTGTCATTCGACGGGTTCTGATGCTCTTCGTTTCGACGGTGCAGGACGCACATCCTGGATCGCCACACCGCGCACGAGACGTTCAACCGAATGAGCGCTCCACGCCGGACACGGATGCCTTGGATTTGAGACCGGCGATGATCCGGTTGAGATGGTCGAGATCCCACACTTCGACTTCGAGATGCATCTCAGTGAAGTCGGCCGCCCGCCGCATCATCCGCAGATTATCAATATTTCCGTTCGACTCGCCGATGACCTTGGCGATCTCGGCGAGTGTGCCCGGCTCATTGAGGGCGGTGACCCTGAGATGAGCTGGAAAGCGCTCGGGAAATTCAGGATCGATGTCCCATGTCACGTCGATCCAGCGCGCCTCCTCGTGCTCCTTGAGACGCGGAGAGTGGATCTGGAAAATGCGGATACCTTCACCCGGCGTAAGCACCCCGACGATTCGATCGCCTGGAACCGCCCCGCCCTCCTCGAACGTCACCGGGACGTCATTCTTCCAACCGCGGATCGGTATTCCACTCGAACGGCCTTCCGTCTCGGGCTTATCAGTGTCGACCCGGAACTTCAGTCCCAGACCCTTGGCGAGATTGAACCAGCCATCCTGCCCCCGGGCGCGATCGAAGCGGTTGCGCGGACGGGCTTGGACGACCACCGGTTCCGGCAGCGTGATTCCCGGCAACACGGCCTTCAACACGTCGTTGATCGGCAATTCATTGCGCGCCACGGCCGCGAGAACGTCGTCCACCGACTTCTGAGCAAGTCGCGGTAGCGCCCGCTTCAGCTTCTCGTCGCTATAAGACGCCGCGACGCGATCGAAGGCCGCCGAAAGCAACCGTCGGCCCAGCTCCGAATACTGCCGGCGAACGCCATCACGCGCCGCGCGGCGGATCGCCGACCGCGCCCGGCCGGTGACAGCGAAGCCCTCCCATGCCGCCGGCGGCGAATGCGACTTCGAAGTCTGAATATCGACTTCGTCACCATTGCGCAGCTTTGTATCGATCGGTACGTGCCGGCCGTTGACATAGGCGCCGACAGCCGCGTTGCCGATGTCGGTATGCACGGCATAAGCGAAATCCAGCGGCGTGGCGTTCCGCGGCAGAGCAATGAGCCGGCCCTTCGGCGTGAAGCAGAAGACCTGATCCTGAAACAACTCGAGCTTGGTGTGCTCGAGAAATTCCTCCGGGTTGGATCCGACGAGCAACGCCTCGACCATGTGCCGCAGCCAGGCATACGGTCCGCGATCGTCCGCGGTGTTCATCGTGGACCCGAAACGCGGGGTGTGCGGCATCGCCTCCTTGTCTTTGTAGAGGGCATGCGCGGCGACGCCGTACTCGGCTACCCGATGCATCTCCTGCGTTCGGATTTGAAGTTCGACACGTTGATGACGCGGCCCGACGATCGTCGAGTGGATCGACTGATAGTTGTTCTGCTTCGGCGTCGAAATGTAATCCTTGAATCGGCCGGGGACGGTCCGCCAGCTCGTGTGGGCAACGCCCAGCGCATGGTAGCAATCGGCGACGGTCGGGACGGTGACGCGGAAGGCATAGATGTCGGACAGCTGTTCGAGGCTGATCTGCTTGTTGTCCATCTTCCGCCAGATCGAATACGGCTTCTTCTCGCGGCCCGTGACTTCGGCGGTAATGCCAGTCTCCGAGAGCTTCGACTGAAGAGCGATCGTGATCTCGTCGACCAGCCCCTGATTGCGCGCACGGATTTCGACGAGCTTATCGCCGACCGCGCGATAGGCGTCTGGATTCAGCCAGCGGAACGCCAGATCCTCGAGCTCTTCACGCATCGACTGCATGCCCATACGCCCGGCGAGCGGCGCGTAGATGTCGAGCGTCTCCTGCGATATGCGTTGACGCTTCTCGGTCTTCATATGCTCGAGGGTCCGCATATTGTGCAGACGGTCGGCAAGCTTGACCAAGAGCACTCGAATATCGCTCGAAATAGCGATCAACAGTTTGCGGAAGTTCTCGGCCTGCTCGGCCTTCTTGGAAACCAAGTCGAGCTTCTTGATCTTGGTTAGGCCATCGACCAGACCGCCGATTTCCGCACCGAACAACCGGTCTATCTCAGTCTTGGTCGCGTCGGTGTCCTCGATCACGTCATGCAGCAGCGCGGTGACGATCGTGGCGTCGTCGAGCTTGAGCTCGGTCAGGATCGCGGCGACTTCCAACGGATGAGAGAAGTAGGGGTCGCCTGACGCTCGCGTTTGATTGCGGTGTGCTCGCATGGCGTAGACATAAGCGCGGTCGAGCAGAGCCTCGTCCGCCGTCGGGTCGTAGCTCAGAACCCGCTCGACCAGCTCATATTGGCGCATCATGACGCGCCACACTCCTCACCCGGGATCACGCAACACGGCGACGCGGCGGAAACTGGGCCGCGTACGCCGACGACTAGAAACTACGAGGATAATAACAATGCCGCGACAGGTCGCGAGCCGTTCACCGGCCGCGATCACGCTCCCGATCACGTGGTCCGCCGCCGCCACTCGACGAGGGCTCGGACGGCGTCATGCTTTCGAGGCCGCGCAACAGCTGCTCCTCGGTCATATGATCGACCACGGTGTCGCTCGTCTGATCGTCGCGCCCGAGAATCGGACTGCGGCGATCGTGCGTGAGAACGGGAGCGGCGGCGGCTTCTGGCTCGTCGACCTCGACGTTCTTCTGGATCGAATGAATAAGACCCTCGCGCATATCGTCCGGCGGAACGGTACGCTCAGCCAACTCACGCAGCGCGATCACCGGATTTTTGTCGTTGTCGGGATCGATGGTGACGGCACTGCCGTTCGCAATCGACCGCGCGCGATGCGCAGCCAGAAGAACCAGCTCGAAGCGGTTCGGAACCTTGTCGACACAATCTTCGACGGTCACGCGGGCCATGAGTGCGATCACCCTCTCGAGTTCGGCGATGTGATTTAGGGACAACTTCACGCCAGCGGAAGCGCCAACTCCCCTGGATTGCCCTCTGTGCCATGAAGCGACCAAGCAATCAAGTTACAGTCTCGACGGTGGGTGACAGCTCAATTTTCGAGCAGTTTCAAAAATGCATTTTCGACGATCAGATACCTTCCCTGTGCGCAAGAACCCAGGATTGCCCAGGGCCGTCATGTAACTGACGGTTGCGACAAAGTGTCTCATGCGTCTTAACGCATTGCGATACAAGCTAGATCTCACAAAAGATGATGCTAATCACGAGGATGATGACACTCATGAGTAATTTTAAATTCTGTTATTCGTGGACCTCACGTTGTAAACGACGGAACAAGGCATCAGGTTGTCGAACTCGAAAATGGGTCGCCTTGTCCAAATCATCTGTACCGTCGTCACTACCGTCATCATCATAACGTCACCACCAATTGCCATCGCTCGTGCAGACTTTTCCGCCGGCTAAAGCAATTTTCGATCAGGAATGAAGCAATGCATTTTTATCAGACCGAGCGCGTGGCTCTGTTCATCGATGGCGCGAACCTGTACGCCACCGCAAAAGCTCTCGGTTTCGATATCGACTACAAGCGGTTGCTTGCCCTGTTCCGCCAGAAGGGCCATCTGGTTCGTGCCCTGTACTACACGGCGTTGATCGAAGATCAGGAATACTCGTCGATCCGCCCGCTCATCGATTGGCTCGACTACAACGGCTACACGATGGTCACCAAGCCGACGAAGGAGTTTACGGATTCCTCCGGCCGCCGGAAGATAAAGGGCAATATGGACATCGAGCTATCCGTGGACGCCATGCGTCTCTCGGACAACCTCGATCACGTCGTGCTGTGCTCGGGCGATGGCGACTTCCGCAGCCTCGTCGCCGCACTCCAGATGAAGGGGAAGCGGGTTAGCGTCGTATCTACCCTCCAGACCCAACCGCCGATGGTCGCGGACGAACTGCGCCGGCAAGCCGATCAGTTCATCGATCTCGCGGATCTGGAACAGTTGATCGGCCGGGATCCCACCTCGCGCCCACAACGCGATGCGCGGACGTACAGCACCTCTCGTCCCGCCACAGGGCTGCAGCGTCCGGACCAATTCCAGGACAACGACGACTTGCCGGAAGAAGTCTGAGACGGACGCCGTGTCGCCCGGCCGGCCGCGCGAACCCGTCGTTTCTGACCATTCGCTCGGCGCCGAGCCTCCGCGTGATTGCAGCCGCTGCGCACGGCTCGCGAAGTTTCGTGCCGAAAGTGCTGATACCGAACCGGATTGGTTCAATGGCGCGGTCCCGTCATTCGGCACAGCGACGGCGCGACTGTTGATCGTGGGATTAGCTCCAGGCCTCAAGGGTGCGAACCGAACAGGCCGGCCCTTCACCGGCGACTATGCGGGCGACCTGCTCTACAGCACGCTTCTGCATTTCGGCTTCGCACACGGACAGTACGCGGCTCGCCCCGACGACGGGCTCGAACTCGACGACTGCATGATCACGAACGCCGTCCGCTGTGTTCCGCCTGCCAACAAACCGACGCCAGACGAAATCAGGACCTGCCGCCCATTCCTCGTCGCGCGCGTCCGGTCCCTCTCCCGCATTACCGCCATTCTTGCGCTAGGCCGCATCGCCCACGATCAGACACTCGCGGCGCTCGGCCACAAGGCGGCGAGCTACCCATTCGGACACGGCCGCCGCCATGCTATCGAGCCGGGCCTCACCCTTTTCGATAGTTTTCACTGTTCTCGCTACAATACCAATACCGGACGCCTGACCACCGAGATGTTCCACGCGGTTTTCGCTTCCATACGCGCGGACCTCAGGCCATCCTGAGCTAGGTCGCCCGGGAGCCTGCCATGCCGCTCGAGATCGCACCCGAGAAAGTCGCCCACGTCATCATAAAGGCGCGCGAGTACGCCGCGAAGGTCGGACCGTGGAATGCGACGTCCGAGGAAGGAGACGCGGCGGAAGACCCGGGCGCCATCCTCGAGGACTTCACTGGCGATCCCACGCTCGGCGAGTTCACGGGCTTCATCGACGCGCTCAACGACGATGAGCAAGCGCATCTCGTAGCGCTGGCCTGGATCGGCCGCGGGACGTTCGACCCGGAGGACCTTGACGAGGCGGTGGAGACCGCACGCCGCGAGCATACGAATGCAACCGCCGGATACCTGATCGGACTGCCGCAGCTGTCGGACTATCTCGAGGAGGGCCTCGAACGCATGGGGTTCTCCGTCGAAGACGCCGAGAACGACGTCCTATAGATCCATCTCGGATTGAAACCAGCGCCTCACGTCGGACGCGTGGCTGTCCGGCGGATGGACGGGATAGAAGCGCGTGACCACCCGTCCGTGCCACAGGACGAGCGTCAGTCTCTTCAGGTAAACCGTGCCGCCCGCCTCGAAACGCGGCAGGTTCGCGGCATCGGCGCAGATCATCCCGGCATCCGAAAGCAGCGGAAACGGCAAGCCGACGCGATGCGCGAACGCTCTTTGATCCGCCGGCTGCTGTCCAGACAATCCGAGGACGGCGATGCCCCGATCGGCGAACCAGGGGTGAATGTCGCGGAATCCTTCGGCTTCCGGGGTCGATCCATGAGCCCCGGGAATTTCGTCCCAGCCGGGCGGATTGTTCAGCCCCGGGCCGCCGGTCCACGGATAGATGAAAAGAACGGCCAGCCCACGTTTTGCACCAATGCTGATCGGCTGGCCGGCCGTCGAAGCAAGATCAACGTCGGGCATCGGAAAGGCAACGGTCAAGTGCCACGCACCTCGATCTTGCTGAGGCGAAGGCCATGGCCAGGACGCGGACGAGCCGGCCGGGGACATCATCCCTTATCCCGCATCAACCGCGCCTTCTCACGATTCCAATCGCGCTTCTTCTCGGTCTCGCGCTTGTCGTAGTTCTTCTTGCCCTCCGCCAGCGCCAGCTTGAGCTTGGCCATGCCGCGAGCATTGAAATAGATCTCAAGCGGCACCAGCGTCATGCCTTTGCGTTCGATCGCCTGCTTGAGTTTCTTGATCTCCGCCGACTTCATCAGAAGCTTACGCTTCCGTCGCGGCTCATGCTGAAAGAACCGCCCGGCCTGTTGATATTCGGGAATGTAGGAGTTGATCAGCCACAAAGCGCCTTCTTCCATCGACGCGTAGCTCTCGGC
The DNA here is from genome assembly GCA_022843145.1 of Hyphomicrobium sp. Taxonomy (GTDB): domain Bacteria; phylum Pseudomonadota; class Alphaproteobacteria; order Rhizobiales; family Hyphomicrobiaceae; genus JAKAML01. The sequence goes on along the minus strand of JALHOF010000006.1, from coordinate 23,697 downwards.
GATGTTCGATTGGCCTTTACGCAGCGATTTGACCTCGGTTCCGGTCAGCATGATCCCGGCTTCGTGGTCCTCGACGATGAAATATTCGTGGCGGGCGCGACGGTTCTCCGCCACGACCTTGCGGCCGTCGTCCTGCTTCGCCGCCATTACATCGCCCCACCTTCGCCGGTCACTCGGCCGCCTTCGCTGCCACCAGGCCAACCTTTTCGAGTGCGGCGTCGATCAACTTCCGCGCGGGTTCAGTCACAGGTACCATCGGCAGGCGCATCTCGGCGCTGCACAGCCCGAGGCGTGAAGCGGCATACTTCACCGGACCTGGGTTGGTCTCGCAGAACATCACGTCGTGTAGCGGCATCAGACGGTCCTGCAAAGCCAACGCTGCGGCAAAATCTCCAGAGAGACACGCATTCTGGAAGTCCGCCGAAAGGCGCGGCGCGACATTGGAGGCCACGGAAATGCAGCCGTGCCCGCCGTGCGCCATGAAGCCCAATGCAGTCGCATCCTCGCCGGAAAGCTGATTGAACTCGGCCTTTCCCTTTTGGCGGCACGCGAGCCGCTGCTGCGACACGCGCTGGAGATTCGCCGTCGCATCCTTGACGCCGACGACGTTCTTCAGTTCGAACAGGCGCGCCATCGTGGCGACCGACATGTCGACGATCGAGCGACCCGGGATGTTGTAGATGATGATCGGGACATCGACCGCGTCGTTGATGGCCTTGTAGTGCTGATAAAGTCCCTCTTGGGTCGGCTTGTTGTAGTAGGGCGTCACGACCAGAACGGCATCAGCACCGGCCTTCTTTGCGTGCGTAGCAAAATCGATGGCTTCCGCGGTCGAATTGGATCCGGCGCCCGCGATGATCGGAACGCGCCCCTTGGCGGTTTCTATCGTGATCTCGACGACACGCTTGTGCTCGTCATGCGAAAGCGTCGGGCTCTCGCCCGTCGTTCCGACCGGGACCAGCCCATGCGTGCCCTCGGCGATCTGCCAATTGACGATCCGGCGGAGTGCCTCCTCGTCGAGCGCGCCACCCTTGAACGGCGTGATGAGTGCCGTATACGAGCCCTTGAACATGCTACCTCTAGCGTTTCATCCGCCTACGGCACCGGAACATCCGCCCCGAGAGGCAGACCCGTTATCCGTTGTTTGGCCGGCGTTTTTCAGTTGCCGTCTTGCTGCCGCCCCAATGCGCCACCACCTGTCGCTGGACTGGCGGAGCAACTTGTCGTCCGTGCATCCCGCCGGGTAGGCTGTTCGACAGGTCCATCGAGGAAGCCCATGGAACGACAACGACAGCGATCAAAGCACGGAGCCCGGCTCGGAGGCGGACATTATTGCGTCGTCCGCTCCGCCGCAAGCCGCCCTGAGCAGAACAACCGCGTTGCGCCGGCTGCTTTGAGAAATCGGACGATGTCATTAGCCATGACCGCCCTTGCGGGCGTAATCGTGTCGGCCGCGACATGCATCGCCGCCGGCGATCACGCGAACGCCGCCGAACAGACCTCACAGCCCCGCATCGCAGCTGCGAGCCCCGGTAAATCGCAGGAGCAGAAAGCTGCTCCGGCGACGCAGTCCGTTGCCGCGCCGGCGAAGGGAACGCCTGTCCCGAAGCCAGTCGGCGGCACATCGGGCGAAGCGGCCTACATCGCTGCTGTCGACAAGGCGATCGCCCCCGCCCGGGCAACCGATGTTTCGACCGCGGACGCCGTTCGAATCCGCGACGCGATCGCAGCCATTGGCGCACGCAATCTCCAGAAGGCCAATGACCTTCAAGCACAGACCACCGATCCGCACGGCCGCAAGCTCATCGACTGGTACGAGCTGCGCTCGGGATACGGCGATCCAGCAGCCTATCGCGCATTTCTGGACTCTAATCCGACGTGGCCCGACCGCACTTTGATCACGCAGCGCCTCGAGGACGCTGTGTTTTCGCAAGGAGGTGATTTAGCGAGCGTCCGCGCACTCCTTGGCAAGTCAGATCCGATCACGGCGGCCGGGTGGGCCGCCTTGGCCGGTGGACACCTACGCGACGGCGACACAGCCAAGGCTCAGGCTATCGCTCGAAAAACATGGCGTGAGGTGGCGGTTCCAGCCGGCCTCGAAGCGGCATTCCTGGCGAAGTTCGAAACGTACCTCACCGAAGCAGATCACAAGTGGCGGTTCGACCGCCTGTTGATGGACGAGAGCCGGTGGACCACCGAAAGGCAGCAACGCGCCGCGGTCGTGCGCCGGCTGATCCCGAAACTGAGCGCGCCTGAGCAAGCGAAGGCGCAGGCTCGTGTCGCGGTTTTCCTCCGCGCGCCGGATGCGAAGAAACTCATGGATGCGCTTCCGGCGGACGCCGATGGCGCCAAGCAGGATTGGGGCTTGTCGCTCACGCGCATCCAGATGTTGCGCCGGTCGAACCAGCAGACCGCCGCAGCCAAAGCACTGCTGTCTGCGCCGACAGATCCCGCGCTCATCGTCAGTCCCGACGATTGGTGGAACGAGCGGCAGGCCAATGCCTACGAGGCACTCGAAGCCGGCAATGCAAAATTGGCCTACGACCTCGTCCGCGATGCGGGGCCGCTGACGGTCAACCCGATCAAAGAGCAGACGTTCATGGCCGGGTGGCTGGCATTCCGCCGCATGAACGATCTTACGCAGGCCGAGCGCCACTTCACCGACATGCGGAAAGCTGCCGATGGTCCGCTCAGCCGCGCCAAGTCGGAGTATTGGCTTGGCCGCGTGGCCGACAAACGGGGCGATAAGGACAAGGCGCGTGAGGCCTACCGCCGCGCGGCAGCCGAGACCGACACCTTCCACGGACATCTGGCACGACTGCAAGTCGAGCGCGGCCGCCTGGCCATCAACTTGAAGCCGCCCGCTATGGCGACGGAAGCGCAGATTGCCCGCTTCAACAGTCTCGACTCGGTCAAGGCCGCGGTGATTGCACGCAAATCCGGCCTCGATCTTCCGATCGTGCGCGCGTTCCTCAATCAGCTCCGCGCGACGATGGACAGTGAAGCCGAGGTCGCGATGGTCGCCCATCTCGCTGAAGCGCTTGGCGATACGCAAGCCGCCGTTCGCATCGCAAAGAGTGCCGTGGCGCGTGGCCAGAACCTCACAATCTACGCTTATCCGGTGCACCCGTTCCCGGCCTACACAGCATTGCGCCAACCTCCGGAAGCGGCAATGCTGTTGGGGATCGCGCGGCAGGAGAGTGAGTTCAACACGCGGATCGTTTCTGGTGCTGGGGCGCGCGGACTGCTGCAGGTCATGCCGATCACCGCGCGTCACGTCTGCCGTGACTACAAGATCAAATGCGACATTCCCCGGCTGTTGACCGACATGTCGTACAATACGTCCCTGGCATCCGCCTACATCGCCGACCGCATGGAGGAGTTCAAAGGCTCCTATGTCCTCGCGATCGCCGGCTACAACGCCGGACCGGGCCGCGCGCGGCAGTGGATCCGTCAGTTCGGCGACCCTCGCGATCCCAAGGTTGACGTGATCGACTGGATCGAGCGGATCCCGTTCGAGGAAACGCGCGAGTACGTCGGCAAAGTCCTGTCCAACATCCAAATCTATCGCGCAAGACTGGGCGACGAAGCCACTGCGTTGCGCCTTCACGAGGATCTGGCGAGGGCGCGCGCGGACACATCCGCGCCGCTGCCGATCCCTTCCGCCAGCGACGCTGGGCCCGCGGGCGGAAAGCAATCGAGCAACTGAACCGGCTTTTTGCATACCTACGCGGACGAGGCTTGCCGCAGTGGTCGCGACTCCCGTATTCCGGACGTGCGTCGCCGGCGCGACGGCGCCAACGGAGATAGGACGGCCATGACACAGCGACCGGCGTTCGAAGACATTCGTTTCACCGCGCGTGACGGTCTACGCCTCTACGGCCGGCGCTACCCGGCTCAGCCACGCGCGGGGCAACTGTCGTCGGCCCGGCCGGTCTTGTGTCTTCCGGGGCTGACGCGCAACGGCCGCGACTTCCACGATCTCGCAATCGCTCTCTCCCATGACAGCGCAGCGCCGCGCGACGTCTACACATTCGACTATCGGGGCCGAGGCGCGTCGGATTTCGACACCGATTGGCGAAACTATGCCATTCCGATCGAAATGCTCGACGTGCTGGACTTTTTAACCGTCGTTGGATTGCACGATGTCGGCCTCGTCGGGACCTCGCGCGGCGGTCTCATCGCACTCGTTATGGCGGCAGCTCAACCAGCGGCGTTCGGCGCGCTGGTCCTGAACGACATCGGCCCGGTGATTGAGCAGCAGGGCCTCGCGCGGATCGCGAGCTACGTCGGACGCGCACCGTTGCCGAAGACCTGGCCTGAAGCGGCAAAACTCGTGCGTGATCTTTTCGAGAAGCAGTTCACGCGGATCCCCGAGGCCGATTGGGAGCCAATTGCCAGACAGCTATTCAACGAGAGGGACAGCAAGCCGGCGCCGGGATACGACGCCAAACTGTCACGTGCGCTCTCCGTTCTCGACGGCCCCATTCCAGCGCTCTGGCCACAGTTCGACGCGATCAAGCGCGTGCCCCTGCTCGTCATCCGAGGCGAGAATTCGGACCTTCTGTCGGCGGCGACGGTCGATGAAATGCGGCGCCGGCATCCTCGCGCTTCGGCGATCTCCGTTCCCGGTGAAGGGCATGCACCTTTGCTGCGGGACGAGCCGACGCAGCGCGCCATTGCTTCATTCTTGAAATCCAGCGACGAGAGCCCGAAGTCCACACCGCAACTGATGGCAACGGCGCAGTTCGTCTAGTTTGCGATCCTGGGTGCGATGATAGGCATTCGCCGAAAGTCGGCCCTGCGTCGTCATGCGTCGCCTTTATCTACGCGCCGCGAAAATTCGGTCTGCCCGCCCGACGCGAGAATGCGCGCCTGCTCGACCCAATTCTCACGTTCGATGCGTCCTTTGAAGTCGAGGATCTGGCTGATGCGGTCGATATCGGCCCCGGTCCAGTTCGCAACCTGCTCGTAGCTCGAAACGCCGAGCGAATTGAGCTTCTTCTCGATCAGAACGCCGATGCCGCGGATCCGCTTCAAGTCGTCGGCCGAGGCGCCCGCTCCTGCAACGTCGCCGCGCAGCGCTTCCGATCGAACACTTCTGAGGTTTGAAAAATCGGTCCGCGCGGCAGTCGCCGGGGATCGCTCGGGCTCGGCGGTCTTCGCGACGGCCTCGCGTTCGCGAAGCGCATCAGACAGTCGTGCCGGCCGCGACGACTCGGTCTCCGGTGCGCGCGGCGGCAAGTCAGCGCGCCGCGTATAGGTCCCTGCCGCGCCACTCGCGAGAACAGCGGCCTGCTCGATCCAATTCTCGCGTGCGATCCGACCTGGCGTTCCGAGCAGCCCGTTCAATCGCTCGGTGTCAGCGGCCGACCAACCGGCAACCTGCGCATAGCGTGTGATGCCCTGTGCGTTGAGCAGCTTCTCCGCGTCGGCGTTGATCCCGTGAATCCGCTGTAAGTCATCGCGGCCCGACGCCGATGACGGTGCGGACGTCGCGGATGAACCTGCCGATGTCTCCGAACGGCGCGCGGATGCGGCGGCTGCGGCGGCGATTGCGGCCGCTGCAGCCGCAGCGGCCTGTGCGCCCGAACGCGGCAATTCGAACGTCGCCGGCGGCGCAGGAGCAGCAGATTGTGTTGGGGCGGCTGGTGGGAGCGGTGACACGGCGACAGGTACGGCCGGCGCAACGGGCGGAAGCGGCTTCGGCGCCGCCATTGGGGCGGCAGGAGCGGCGGACGGTGGCTGCGCGCGAACGGGAGAGGCGACACCCGTATTCTGTGACGGCATCGCAGTGGCCATCGTCTGACCTTGCGCCGCGCGCCGACGTGCGTACTCCGTCGTGCCTCCCTTCGCCAGGATCTGTGCTTGCTCGATCCAATTCTCGACGGCGATGCGCGAGCCGATCCCTGGAACCGCCCGCAATTTCATGACGTCGTCGGTCGTCCACCGCGCCAAGTCGTCGTACCGCCTCACGCCCAGCGCATTCAATCTAGTCTGCATGTTGGCGTCGATCGCGCGGATGCGCGTGAGATCGTCCGCGGGTGCCACAACTGGCGCGACCGGCGGTTGGACCGGTGCCGAAACTGCTGCGGGACCAGACGAGCCGGCGGCAACCGGCATGATCGGCTGCGGCGCTGTGGGCGTCGGCGGACGCGCAATCGGAGACGCCGGTGGGGAAGCAATCGGCTTTTGAGGTGCAGCAGCAGGTGGGTTCGCGGCGGGCGCACTTCCTGCAGGAGCCGGCCTCGCCTGTGCTGTCGCCATGGCGGCAGCTGCAGCGACGGCAGCGGCGATACCGGCATCGGATTTGGCCGCGGAGAGCGGTGTCGCAGGCTGAACGGCAGCCGGCGCGGCAACGTCCGGTTTCTTCGGCTCGAGCGGCATCGGCGGCTTGACTTCGATGCGAGGCGCAGCCTGCGCAGGCTCCGGCGGCTTCGGAGCAGCAGCCGCTAAGGCTGCGGGCGGAATAGCGGCGGGACGCGGTGGAGCCGTGGGTTGCGCCGGACTGACCGCCGCGGACGGTGCCGAAGCCGGCGTCTGCTCCCTCAGCGCGCGCTCAAAGCGCTGCGCATCGGGGATCGGCATGCTCGGCGCGGTGGCCGGCCGGGTCACAGTTTCGATTTTCGGGCGCACTGCCTCTGGGGCGGGCCTTGGCGGCGGTTGCGGGATCACGGCCGCCGGCCGCGGCTGCGCGATGGGTGCGGGAACTGGGATGGCCTCCGCCGATCTCTCCACAGCCACATCGAAGAATGTCGACTTGACCAGACAGGCGACGACAGCCCCGAGGAAAAAAGCCGTCAACATCAGCAGGAATGTCTGCAGCAGAAGCATACTCATTCGTCAGTCTCCCCGACACGAAGCGCGATCATGTAGGCCCGTTCCGATCAATTCTCGGCCGATCAATCCTCGGACGGGCGGCACGCAATCCAGCCAACGACGAGACCGCCTACGAATGCGGGCACGAGATACCAGAACAGCTTGACGAACAGGTAGTCCATCTCGGTTCACTCCTTGTCGGGCCACTACATTCCGGTCTCGACCGGATACGCACGGCGACCAATCAGTTCGCTTTCACGCCGAATTCGATGCGCCGGTTTTTCGCCCGGTTCTGCGCAGTGTCGTTCGGAGCGATCGGCTGGGTCGCGCCATATCCGGCCGCCGTCAGTCGAGCCTCCGCGACACCAGCCGCGATCAGATAGTCGGCGACAGCCCGGGCCCGGCGATCGGACAGCTTTTGATTGCGCTCGTCGGTGCCTTCGGCGTCGGTGTGTCCCTCGATCGTGATTTTGAACTCGGGGCAGGAATTCGCGATCTTAACGAGTTGATTGAGGGTCGGCATGCTCGAGCGCGCGAGATCCGCGCTCGCGCGTTCGAACTGGATCGCCCCCTCGGCCGCCGCCGTGCGCAGCAGCGTCTGGCAGCGCCGCGCGTCGTCGTTGCGCTTCTGCGAAACGACGCCCTCAGTGGCCTTGCGTTTGGCTTCCGCGTCCTCGGCGATCCGCTGAGCTTCGGCCTTCTTCTTCGCTTCGGCCTCTGCCCAGATCATGGCATCCGACCTGATGTCGATGATGTCTCGCGCGGTGTACCCCTTCGCGACATCGCGGCCGATCTGCTCCTTAACGGAAGCGGCGACCGCGGTATCGCCGGCCTCTCCGCGCACGACGAGCTCCTGGCGGCTCAGGACGACTTCGCCTCGGCGCAGCCGCGCCAGAGACCGAAGACCAAGATCGGCGACCTGTCCCCATTTTCGAGATTTGGCATTGGCGATCGTCATACGGTCGACAGCCCGCGACGTCGAAAAATACTTGGCCACGGATTGCAGCAGATCACGCCGGGTCTGCTCATCCGGAATGTCGCCTTCCAGCACGATCTCGCCAGCCGCTCCATTGACAGCACGCCAGGTCAGGTTCGGCTCGGGCTCGGACACGACGGCGACTTGCGCATCGACGTCGCAAGCGCGGTTGGCAGCCGCGCGGACTTCTCCCGGAACGGCCGCTGCCAATGCATCGTCGCCGGTTTCGCCGGACAACTTGAGTTGGCGATCCGTCATTTGCGCCGTGCCACCGCCCAAGCGGGCAATTCCCGACACGGCGGCGGCGAAACAAGACTGCCAGCCGTCGGCGGCCCCCGCTGCAAGCAGCATTTTATCGTCGATTGTGCGCCCGGCCAATCTGGCCTTCACCGCTGCGATGATCGCCGCACGGGCCTGCTCGCTCGGAACGGAGCCGGTCAACTGGACGACGGAGTGCTGCGCGGAAATGGAAGAGATGTAGGGCGATACGATCGGCAATGAAATCTCGGCATAGCGGATGTTGTCGGTGAGCTTGTATGACCTCGGAGCATCCTTGCGGAATACCGAGCGGGCCGCGTTGGCGACGCCTTCGTTGAGAGCGGTCCCGCTCAGTGACAAATCGCGACCGGTCATGACGGCTTCGCCATCCTGCAATTGCGCGAGACCGGACAGTGTGGCGACAACGAGGTTCGCCCACCCCTCCGGTGCACCATCGGCAATCTCCATGCGGTCGACGATGGCGACTTTCGGAAAGCCCTTCTTGACCTGAGCAAAGAGATCCTCGCGCAACTTTTCACTCGGCACATAGCCCGACAGCGCGAGTTGGTTTGCCGCAAGTTTCGCAGACCAAGTGAACGGATCGACGACGGGCGGCGTCACCTTCTCGCTGACCAGCCGCACACCATCCGGCAGCTTCTGCAGCGCCTTCTTGACGTTCTTGTAGGACGGGAAGTCCGACGCTTCGCCACTGACCGAAAGCGAAGAGCCGTTGAGTTCGACCGCGCCGCGCTTCAATCCCGCGAGCTGCTTCAAGCCGAAGCCGATACCCGAAAGCCAGACATCCTTGCCCGGCGCACCGCGTGCAAGCTTCATATTGTCCGATAGCGGCACTTTCGGGAACGCCGTTCCCACGGCGGCGAGCACGGCCTTGCGCGTGTCCTCGTTGGGCACGAAGCCGCCGAGTTGCAGGCGTCCGTTCGAAAGCGCCGCGGACCAGAGATAATTGTCGACTTTCTCGACGAGTTCAGCGCGATTTTCGAGAACCCTGACGCCCCAGACCTTCCGCGCCACGTCTGCAGCCTTGACGGGATCGCTGTCGTCGAAGGCCAATCCAGTCAGCGTACCGTCTCGCCCCGCGAACCCCGTCGCCGCCCAGGACAATCCGCTGCCTTTCAATGCTTCCGAAGCGCGTTGACGCAGATCTGCTTCGATCCTCTCGTTTTCGCCGAGGACGGTGACCCAGGACCAGACCGCGACTGGAAGCACGCCCCACAGCCAACGCGACGGATTGCACTTCATTGCGAGCAACTCTCCCCAGTCGAAACGATCACCGCATGTCCGATTAGACCGGCGACCGCGTTCAGGCCCCGCCGGCCTCGAGCCGCGGTTGCCACGAAGCCGTCATTGGCCGCAAACCCCACGGCATCCCCATCCCGCCGGCACTATAGTGAAGCGCTGACCGCTTTCCAAGTCAGACGCTTGTCTCGGAAAGCCTGCAAGACGGGGGTCTAAGGACGATGTTATGTGCAGGTGTGGCATTTCTGTTTATCCGTAATCGGACGTCAACCAGCTTGCTGGTCGATCGGCAGGCAATCGGACGTGTCGCCGTCGCGCCTTTGCCCACAATTCGGGCATGCCTTACGCCGCAGCCACGAACCGCTGTTCGCAGGCGTCGATGACGGCGACGATCTCGCTCGCAGGCACGGGTCTGCTGAAATGATAGCCCTGCACGAGGTCGCATCCCGACCGCTTCACCCAATCAATATGCTCGCCCGTCTCCACGCCTTCTGCGACAGTTCGCATGCCCAGCGACCGCGCCATCTCACAAATTGCCGACACGATCGAGAAGCACTCCGCGCGCTCCGGTAGTTCGCGGACGAACGATTGATCGATCTTGATTTTGTCGAACGGGAAGCTGCGCAAATAGCTGAGCGACGCGTAACCCGTACCAAAATCGTCGAGTGCGATTCCGACGCCGAGATCACGCAACTGCATCAGAGTTCCATTGGTCTCGGATTTGTCTGCCAAGAGCAGCGTCTCCGTGACTTCGAGTTCGAGCCGTGACGGGCAGAGGCCGGACAGTGACAAGGCACGAAGGGTCACGGCAAAGACGTCGTCAACCTCGAACTGCTGCGCAGAAAGATTGACCGCGACCCCGACGTGCTCCGGCCAAGTTTGAGCCTCTTCGCACGCCCGCCGGAGAACCCATGCGCCGATCGCCGAAATCAATCCGAGTTCTTCTGCGATCGGGATGAAGACGGCTGGCGTCACGTTGCCGCGAACCGGATGACGCCAACGCAGCAGCGCCTCGCAATAGGTCACCTGACGGCTCGCCAAGTCGACGATCGGCTGGTAGTGGAGTTCGAATTCACCATTGCCGAGCGCGCGCCGCAGGTCGTTTTCGAGCGCGCGGCGCTCCCGGATTTCCACTTCGAGTTCTGCCAACGCCAGCAAACCGAACCCGCCAATCAGCCATCCCGTGAGCCGCGATCGCTTGGACGAACGCCCGGCTGCACCGACCCCCGCTGCGACAGCGCCGCCGCCAAGAAGTGCGGAGAGGACGGCGAAAACTTGGGAGATGCTGGACAGGGTGCCGATGACGAGTTCCGGCGAGGGGATAGCTTGGGCGGGGCCGGCGCGAGACAACGTCCACGCGAAGACGGCGATGCCAACACACTGCGCCCACCGGCCGTGCGGCCACATCCGGTTGGAGTCCAATCTTTTGATCTCCCACGCATTTTGCGGGCGCGATGCACGCCGCGGCAAGAAGCACGACGATACATCCGTTTCAAAACAACACAATCTTAGATTGTACTTTCGTTATCTGAACGTCATGTTTGATACAGCATGTGGCTTCCGCGCACCGCGACATGGACATGACAAACATCGACATGAAGCTCGGTTCGACATGCGTTTGGACATGACAAAAGGCACGAGGCGGCACGTGACAAAATCACAGGCAGCAGACGGGAGATTCGTGTGCTTTGGTGAAGAGCAACGCACACGACATCGGGAGACGACGCATGGCTTGGCTCGACGGAATTCCTTGGCCGCTCGTCATGATCGGCGTCCTGACACTCGGCCTCGCACCGTTCGTTCCCGAACCGCACATCTGGGAGAAACTGAAGATGCTCGCGGGCGGCACGCTCAAGCGCCCGATCGACATTTTCGATTTCGCGTTTCATGCGATCCCATGGGTGCTCGCCATCCTGAAGGCGATCCGGCAGTTCGCACGCTGAAGTCCGCGACGACAGGTTGAGGGTTCGCGCTGCGGAACGGTCAACGACCAAGATCGGACAACGAAAAAGGCCGGCGATTTCGCCGGCCTTCTCAATTCCAGAACCTAGCCCGCTGCTTACTTGAGCGGAGCAGGCGTATCGAAGCGATACTTGAAGCCAGCGGTGACTTCGAACTGGGCCATCGAGATGTCGACCGGGACCGGCCCGAACAGTTCGTTGCCCGTCACGTGCGTGCGCGGTGCGTACATTCCCGCGAGTTCGAAATCCATGTTCGGGCTCATGCGATACATCAGACCACCGGTAATGTGATGTTGGACGACGCCGGGAGCGAGAATATTGAACATCACGTCACGCGCCTTGACCTGCTGCGTATTGTAGGAATAGCCGCCGCGCAGCGTCAGATCGGACGTCGCCTTATATTCGAGGCCGATCTTGAAGATGTTCATATCGCTCCAACCGAAGCCTGCGCCGTTCGCGCCACCAAGGCACTGCGTCGGATCCGCACCGCCAAATCCGGGACAGTTGAAGATGTTCGTCGACGGATTGGAAATCGACTCGACGCCCGAGTACCAGATCCGCTTGTAGTCGGCCATGACGGTCAACTGCGGCGACAGGTCGACCGCGATGCCGGCCTGCAGGTTGGCCGGGATATCGAAGTCACCACCCTCGGCAAACAGGCCCGCGTAATCATCGAACTTCTGCGAATAGATCTTGGTGCTGCCTGCAAGGCCGAAGCGGACGCCCGGCGTGATGGCCCACTCGAGGCCGCCGCGAAGTCCCGCGCCGAACACGACTTCGTGGGTGTTGTTCGTCAGATTGGCCGGATCCGAAGATCCACCAGCGAATTGGCTCAACCCTTTGGCAGCAAACATTTGCGCAGCGACCGTCGGCGCGAGTCCGACCGATACCGGCCCGAAGCTCTTGGCCATCGCGAGTGAGATGAGAAGCTGCGTCAGGTCGACGCCCGCTTTGCCGCCGCAGAAAATACCGTTGCCACCGCCACAAGCAGCACGTGCCGGGCCAGCAGCGTAGGTGGTGTTCATGCCGCCGTTGCCGGACATCGACAACGTCACGGCGTCGAAATAGGGATTGCCCTGCGTGCGCTTGTTCCAAGCGATATTCGGGATCACGAAGATATTGCGATCACTCTCGGTCGTGCCTCCGGGCAGGAAACCGAGACCGCTCGCATCAAACTCGCGAAGCGGCACAAACATCGACGCCGAAATCGCAAGTTCGTTGCCGGCGCGCAGAATTCCAGCGGGGTTCAGCGCCGCCGAAGTCGCATCGCGGCCGTCGGCCACGCCAGCGCCCGCGAGCGCTTTGTGGCGGGCGCCGATGCCGTTGGCGAAGTAACCGTCGGTCGCGAATGCGGACGTCGCGCCGATGACCGACACAGCAAGAGCGATGGTAACCCCGCCCGCTTTGCTCATTCCCAGCTTCCCGACCATTCTGATCTCCCCTTGCCGGCGCGGCTTTGCCCCGTCGAACATTAGCCTCAACGAAAATTTTGGGACCAACCCCGGCGCCGACCGGTCTTGTGTTGGCCTTAACCCCACACGAAATCGAAGTTCTAATCCCAGGATATTCGCATACCGAGATATGGTTGGTCTGTCACATTAATGCCGCGATCAGAATAAAACGCCCAATTAGCGAGCATGCTGGCTGTTCGGCGGCTAGGCCCCCCGCGCGATCACGCAATGCATCAATCTGATTTATCTAGCGAAAAGTTCTTGTCTCTATCTCGGACGAGCGTTTGAGCGTCCGGCTGACCGGGTAGCAATCAGCAACGGACGCCGACGATCGTCGTCGCTGAGGCTGCCGGGGATGCCCAGCCCCCATCAGACTTCCGGCTTGAGCAAATGACCGGCGAGCGCTGCGCGAAACGTACGAAGCGACACGATGCCGACGACGGCCGTTACGGCGATGAGCAGAGGCCAAATCAAGAAGGCGCTCCAATCCGCAGGTGAATGGCGGAAATAGGCGATGAGCGCCGTCACGAAAGCGGCTGACGGGAAGGTCACCGCCCACCATGCCATCGAGAACGGCGCTGCCGCGATATCGCGGTAGAGGCTGGCCAATATAGCGGCCATCGCGATGGCATATCCGAGGAGCGCCGTCGGCGCCGGCCCGAACGAGCCCGTCAACTGCCACAACGCAAGGCTGCCAACGGCCGGCGGGGCCAGCATGATCGCCAACGACGGTTTCATTTTCAGCGGCAGTTCCGGGCCACTGGCCAGCCGGCCGAACAGCATCGGCTGCAACGTCAGCCACAGAATTCCGCCGACGCCGAACAGCATCCAGGAAAGATCGACGTAACCGAGTGCCACGCCAAAGATCGGCGCAACGAAACCGCCGACCATCGGAATGAGAAGCGGTGGCGTCAATGTCGCGGCATCACGCGGCGCTTTGAACATGACCCGGACAACCCAAAGCCCAGCGAGCGTTTGTGCCACAACCGCAACCAGCCACATGGTGCGGGCCGTTGCGATTTCATACGGCGTCAATGCACCGGCCATGATCATCAACCCGATACCTATGGCGCCCGCGAATGCAGCGCGTATGGGATGGTTGAGATCGGCGGCCAGCCGCGCTGGATCTGCCGTCGCGCGCATCACGTGCAGCGCCGCCAGCAGCAGCCAGAGGATTCCGGCGATCAGCAGCAAGACCTCGCCGATGACGGCCGGAACGCCGAGCGCCGGATGCGCTGCACGCCAAGCGAGCCCCAAGCCGCCGATACCCATGGGCGCTGCGAACAGTGCCAACGGAAGATGCGCAAGCCCGCCCTCCGGCACGGCGACGGTGGGTGAAGCGGACATGGCATTCCTCGATGGGATCGGGCGTGGGGACGCAAAACGATGCGGGCTCAAAAAAGCCTGATCTCGCCTCCGGGGCAAGTGGCGTTTTCGCGCATGGGGAATAGGCCGTGGCAATCAGATCCGAGCCGGGCGCCTGTTTCGCCCGGCTCAAGTTTGAATCGCGTCAGAGACCGTTGATCGGAACCTTGAGAAACCGCTTTCCGCTCTGATCCGGCTCCGGCAGCCGGCCGCCGCGAATATTCACTTGCAGAGACGGCAGGATCAGTTTCGGCATACCGAGCGTGGCATCGCGGGTCTCACGCAACCGGACAAACTCGTCTTCGGTCATACCGTCCCGCACGTGGATATTCGTGCGGCGCTGCTCGTCGACTGTCGTCTCCCATTTGATCTCGCGGCCGCCTGGAGCGTAATCGTGGCACATGTAGAGCTTGGTCTCACGCGGCAGCGTCTCGAGCACTTTGCGAATTGAGCGAAAAAGCGTGCGTGCGTCTCCGCCCGGAAAATCGGCGCGTGCAGTGCCTCCGTCCGGCATGAACAAGGTGTCGCCGACGAACGCGGCGCTGCCGACGACGTGGGTCGTGCAGGCCGGGGTGTGGCCGGGCGTGTACATGACGAACGCGCGCAGGCCGCCGATTTCATAGGTGTCGCCGTCCTTGAACAACCGGTCAAACTGGCTGCCGTCACGCTGAAATTCGGTGCCCTCGTTGAACACCTTCCCGAACACATCCTGAACCGTGACGATGTGCTCGCCGATCCCGAGCTTGCCGCCGAGCTTGCGTTGGATGTAGGGCGCGGCCGAGAGGTGATCGGCGTGCGCGTGCGTCTCGATCAGCCACTGCAGTTCGAGACCGTTCGCACGGATATAGTCGATGAGCGCGTCGGCGGATTGGCAGCTGATCCGGCCCGATGCGTAATCGATGTCCATTACACTGTCGTAGACCGCACACGCCTTGCTGTCGGGATCCTGCACCACGTAACTTACGGTGTTGGTGTCCTTGTCGAAGAACGCGGCGACTTTCGGCGTGACGGACATGTCGATCGAATAGTTCATCGGCAGACCTCCGGGATGATGAGCGGCGACGTGACGAGATGATCGGTTCGCGTCACGCCGCCGGCTAATTCGAGATTTGGATCGCGGCCGCGATAGCAATAGCGCCCCAGATCATCGTGTTGAAAAAGCTACGGAGAATTTGGCGATGATCGCTCTCGGCTTCAAGGCCGAGGCCATCACAGATCAGATCACCCGGCTTCAGGAACAAGCGCACCATATGAGCCCCGAGGGTTTTGGTTACCGCTTGGCGCAGGTGCTGAGCCCGAAGAGCGTATACGGCGGGCACCAGCCCAGAATGGCCGTGCCCAGTGGAACGAGGCCTATCCAGCCCCAGACCTGAGGTGCGACGCCGGGAATAAGGCCTAGCGCCCAGGCGACGAGCGCGAGGCCGACGATGGCGCGAAGAACGCGGTCGATGCCGCCGACATTAGAAGTCATGAAACGTACTCCCTGGGTTAGAGTTCCAATGTAGGGGGAGTACGTGACTGCGTATGTGACTATGTCACAGGGCAAAGTCAGACGTGCGCGACGCATCCGGTCGCGGCCAGAATGGAACGCAGCAGTTCGACCTGATTATCGGCGACATAATCCGCGGGAAGCACGCGGGCGTCGTCGGGGCCGTATCCTCCGGTCACGAGGACGACCGGCATCCCTGCGCCGCGTGCCGCGCCAAGATCGGCGGCGGAATCGCCGACCATGACCGCCTTGGCGGGGTCTCCGCCGGATAACGAAACGGCAAGGCGCATCGGTTCCGGGTCCGGCTTCTTGGCACGGCCGGCGACGTGTCCGACAATGGCGTGCACGCGGCTCGATAAGCCGAGCTGATCCATGATCGAGATCGCGATCGGTTCGACCTTGTTGGTGCACACCGAAACACGGCCGCCGTTGTCGAAGAGCAGGCGCGCGACATCGGCCACCCAAGCGCGCGGTTCGGACAACTGGGACGGCGCGGCCTCATACCGGGCGTAGAAGGCGTCGAATCCGGACTTCACGTCGGCGGCGGAGAGTTTCAGGTCGCGGGCTGCGATCGCCTTGTCGAAAAGCGCGCTGAGGCCGTCGCCGACCATGCGCTCGACCTCGCGCACGGTGAATGACGCGCCGCGTGGCGCGAGCGTCGCATTGAGTGCGGCGGCGATATCGGGGGAGCTGTGCACGAGGCAGCCATCGAGATCGAAGACCACGGTCGGGCGACCGCGGGCGATGGCATCGAGCAGATCGGGTGGCGTCGACATGTTCATGGTCCTAGAAGGTGAATTGGTGAATGGATCGGGCGTTGGCCGTTTCATGATGGGCACGGACGCTGTCGAGAATGGCGGAACCGACCTCGCTTGGGGCTGCCCTTTCGGCCAACGATCCGAGATCGTCGAGCACGGTGATCGCGCCGTCGAAGTTGTCGGACACGGTGTACATGCCCTTCGTGACGAGGACGGGAATGCCGGCCGCGCACGAAGAGCGAACGCCATTCGCGCTATCTTCGAGCGCGAGGCACGACCGGGCATCCAATCCGAGTAGCTTGAGCGCTTCGAGATAGACGTCGGGCGCCGGCTTCTTCGCCGGAACCTCGTCTCCCGCCACGATGACCTCGAACGGCGCGCCCCGGCCGGACAATGTCGCCGCCAGAAGCGCGTCCACGTTCGGCCTGCTGGTCGTCGTCGCGATGGCGAGCCGGACGCCAGTACTGAGCGCGGCATCGATCAGGGCCATGATGCCGGGCCGAAGCTCGATCTGGCCGGCGGCGATCATGTCCGCGTAGATCGCGGTCTTGCGCCGGTGTAGAAGCGCGATCATAT
Organism: Hyphomicrobium sp.; assembly: GCA_022843145.1. GTDB lineage: Bacteria > Pseudomonadota > Alphaproteobacteria > Rhizobiales > Hyphomicrobiaceae > JAKAML01. The sequence continues at coordinate 6,787 of JALHOF010000006.1, read as the reverse complement.
CGTTGGTGTCGGCATTGCGCGGCTTGCGCAGGACCGTATCGATGTAGTGCGCGATCCGCTCCTTGCCGCCCGTGACCCTGAGCAGATAGCCATAGAGTTCACGGTCCCATTGCCACTCGAGACCGGCATCGGCGAACGCGGCATTGAACGCCGCCCGATGGACCTCCTCGGTTTCCGCGAGAGTGCCATCAACGTCGAAAATCAGCGCCTTCAACATGCAGGGTCGCTCCAAGGCCCGGTTACGACCGTCCGCCGTATGACTTGCGGATCGCGGTCATGTTGGCAGCGTAGGCGGCCTGGTTACCGCCCTTGAACACCGCGGAGCCGGCAACGAGAACGTTTGCTCCCGCCGCAACCACCGACGGCGCTGTCTCCGGCGTCACGCCGCCATCGATCTCGAGCCAGATCTTGCGGTCGCCGATCATTTTCTTGATGCGCGCCGTCTTCTCGACCATCGCGGGAATGAATGCCTGTCCGCCGAAGCCCGGATTGACCGTCATCACCAGGATGAGGTCGACGCGGTCGAGCACGAACTCGATCGCGCTCTCGGGCGTCGAAGGATTGAGCGAAACGCCGGCCTTCTTGCCGAGGCTGCGGATCATCTGCAATGAGCGATCGAGGTGGGGCCCCGCTTCGGCATGCACCGTGATGATATCGGAGCCGGCCTTCGCGAACGCCTCCAGATACGCATCGGCCGGCGCGATCATCAGATGCACATCGAGGATCTTCTTGGTGTGCGGACGGACGCATTCGACGAGGCGCGGTCCGAACGTGATATTGGGCACAAAATGCCCGTCCATCACATCGACATGGACCCAGTCGCAGCCGGCGTCGTCGATGGCGCGCACCTCTTCGCCGAACTTCGCGAAATCAGCCGACAGTATCGATGGTGCAATCAGCACGTCACCAGCCATGGTCGCGTCGCTCCTGTTCTCGCGCTCGATGATAAGACCCCGGCCCACGGGGAGAAGTCCGCGAGCCGGGGCTCATGTACCGCACGACCGGGATCGCTCCCAAGTGCGGCAATTCAGCCAACCCAACAAATGCCGCCACCGAACGCCAGAATGTCAGCGCCGTCGAGCGGCTCACGGCCGGCCATTGCCCGGCCCGGTCGAATCGAGCCCGCCGGAAAACACGCGGCTCGCGGTGATGTCCTCGGTTTCGATGGTCATCAGATCATTGACGGTTACCTTGCGGCCAGATTCGAAAAGCCGGTTGGCCTGCCGCAGACGTGCCCGATCCAGCGCATTGCGTAACGAGCGCGCGTTCGCGAAGTGCGGTTGATGCCGGCGCGCTTCGATGTACGTCGCCAAGACCGTCCGTGCCCCGTCGCTCAGCCGATAGTTCTGCGTCTCGAGCATGAGATCCGAGATCTGCAACAGTTCGTCATTGCTGTAGTCCGGGAAATCGAGGTGATGGGCGACGCGCGAGCGGAAGCCGGGATTGCTGTGGAAGAACTGGTCCATCCTGTCCTTGTAGCCGGCGAGGATCACGACCAAGTCGTCGCGGTTGTTCTCCATGACCTGCAGCAGGATCTCGATCGATTCCTGCCCGTAATCGCGCTCGTTGTCGGGCTTGTAGAGATAGTACGCCTCGTCGATGAACAGCACGCCGCCCATCGCCTTCTTGATCACCTCGCGCGTCTTGGGCGCGGTGTGACCAATGTATTGACCGACGAGATCGTCGCGTGTCACCGACACCAGGTGGCCCTCTCGAATGTAGCCGAGCCGGTGGAGGATCTCGGCCATCCGCAGCGCCACCGTGGTCTTGCCGGTACCTGGATTGCCGGTAAAGCTCATGTGCAGCGTCGGCGAGAAGGACGTCATGTTCAATTTCTTGCGCACCCGGTCGACGAGCAGGAGCGCTGCTGTCTCGCGGATGCGGGTCTTGACCGGCTTCAGACCGATCAGCTCCCGGTCGAGTTTGTCCAGGACTTCCTGGATATTCGACGCGCGGAGTTCCTCGCCGAGGTCCACCGAGACCGGTTCGGAACTACCACTGGCGGTCTCGGCACGATCCTCCGCACTGGCGCTCATGGTGTCGTCACTCCTTCGAAGATGTCCGGAAAAAATTCAGCGCCTCAGCCACCACTCGCCGGGGCGATGCGCACTGAGGGGCGATGCGCACTGGCATCCGACCTGCCCAAGCGCACGGAGGATCCCACTCGAAGCATTATAGCTGGAGAACGGAGATCAGGGTGGGGGCAGGATTCCGCCCCCACCAGTCTCGAGGCCGCGAAGTCCGCGGCTCAGTAGCGCTCGCCCTCTGGCTTATCGGTCGCGTAGGACCGGATCGCATAGCCCTGGGAACGGCCATTGCGCTCCTGACGCTCGACGACGAAGCCCGGCTCCTCCTTCGGACGGTTGACGATGAACGACATCCGCGGCGACTCCCAGCCGTGCGAGGCGTCGAAAGCCGTCATGCGAATGTACATGTTCGGGAACGTCTTGCGGCAGTTGTTCACCTCCATCAGGATGCCGGCGGCGTCCTTGAGGTCGAACATCGGCATTCCGAACATCTCCCAATAGGTGTTCCGGGGATGCGGATCGTCGGTGTACTCGACGCTCCACGCCCAGTTGTTGTTCAAGCCGTACTTGATCTGAGCGGTGATCTGCTTGTCGGTCAGATCGGGCAGGAACGAGAACTGTCCCTGCGTAACCCGCTTGCCTGTGTTGCTCATTGCCATTGCAGTCGGTCCTTTTCGATACTGGTCGAAATCAAGTCGTTGTCAGGTGGGCCGGTCGGTTAGCGGGACGGAGAGGCCGTCGTCACCATGTCCGGAGCGTCGGTCGACTCGTAGTTGAAGGTGATGTCCTTCCACGTATCGAGCGCGGCCTTCAGCGGCGTGCACCACTTGGCAGCTGCCTTCAGGATCTCTGGGCCTTCGTTGACGATGTCGCGGCCCTCGTTGCGGGCGAGAACCATCGCCTCGAGTGCGACGCGGTTCGCTTCCGCGCCGGCCTGGATGCCCTGCGGATGGCCGATCGTGCCGCCGCCGAACTGCAACACCACGTCTTCGCCCAGAAGGTCGAGCAGCTGGTGCATCTGGCCGGCGTGAATGCCGCCCGAAGCAACCGGCATGCACTGGTTGAGACTTGCCCAGGGCTGATCGAAGAACACGCCGTGCGAGAGGTCCTTCTTCACGTAATCCTGACGCAGGATGTCGTAGAAGCCCTTGGTCGTGTTGGGATCGCCCTCGAGCTTGCCGACGACGGTACCCGCGTGGATGTGGTCGACGCCCGCGAGGCGCATCCACTTGGCGATGACGCGGAATGAGACGCCATGCGTCTTCTGGCGCGTGTAGGTGCCGTGACCGGCGCGATGGAGATGCAGGATCATATCGTTCTTGCGGCACCAGTTGGACATCGACTGGATCGCCGTGTAGCCGATCACAAGGTCGATCATGACGATGCAGGAGCCGACTTCCTTGGCGAATTCGGCACGCTCGTACATCTCTTCCATGGTGCCGGCGGTCACGTTCATGTACGTGCCCTTGACCTCGCCCGTCGCGGCCGACGCCTTGTTGACGGCTTCGGCGCAGTAGAGGAAGCGGTCACGCCAGTGCATGAACGGCTGCGAGTTGATGTTCTCGTCGTCCTTCATGAAATCGAGGCCGCCCTTGAGGCCTTCGTACACGACGCGACCGTAGTTGCGGCCCGAAAGGCCGAGCTTCGGCTTGACGGTCGAACCGAGCAGCGGCCGGCCGAACTTGTCGAGGCGCTCGCGCTCCACGACGATGCCCGTGCACGGACCCTTGAACGTCTTCACGTAGGCGACGGGGAAGTGCATGTCCTCGAGACGCAGCGCCTTGAGCGGCTTGAAGCCGAACACGTTGCCGATGATCGACGCCGTCAGGTTGGCGATCGAGCCCGGCTCGAACAGGTCGAGGTCATAGGCGATGGTGGCGAAGTACTGACCCGGCGAGCCCGGAACCGGCTCGACCTTGAAGGCCTTGGCGCGATACTTCTCCTTGGCCGTCAGGCGGTCCGTCCAGCACACCGTCCAGGTCGCGGTCGAACTCTCACCGGCGACGGCGGCGGCCGCCTCGACCGGATCGACGCCGTCCTGCGGCGAGATGCGGAACAGCGCAAGGATGTCGGTCGGCTTGGGCACGTAGTCGGCGTCCCAGTAGCCCATCCGCTTGTATTCGATGACGCCCGTCTTGTAGCGCTCGGCGCCCTTAAGCTCTTTCGCCGAAGTATCCAACTTGACTGTCATATTTACGTTCCTTCGCTTCGGGTTGATATCGTCATAGTTGTAGTGATCCGGATTGGCGTCCGGGCAGGACGGACCCGTCGGAGAAGCGGATGCCTCACCGTCGTTGTGTCCGGAGTCTGAAACGTCTTCAGGCGGCCTTGGCGACGCCGATCTTGGGATCGAGGACGCCTTTTGCGTAAAGCTTCGCCATCTCGCTCATCGGCATGACTTTGATCTTGGACGCGTTGCCCGCCGTGCCGAATGCCTCGAAGCGGTCCTTGCAGACCTTGGCCATCGCATCCATCGCCGGCTTGAGGAACTTGCGCGGATCGAACTCGGACTTCGCAGTCATCGCGATGCGTCGGAACTCGGCGGTGCCGGCGAGGCGGAGGTCGGTATCGATGTTGACCTTGCGCACACCCATCTTGATGCCGCGGACGATTTCCTCGACGGGCACGCCGTAGGTCTCCTTCATCTCGCCGCCGAATTTGTTGAACACCTCCTGCCACTCCTCCGGCACCGACGAGGACCCGTGCATGACGATGTGGGTGTTCGGCAACTTCTTGTGGATCGCCTCGATGACGTTCATCGCGAGGACCTCGCCCGTCGGCTTGCGCGTGAACTTGTAGGCGCCGTGCGATGTGCCGATGGCGACGGCGAGAGCGTCGACCTTCGTTTCGGATACGAAGCGCAACGCCTCGTCGGGATCGGTCAGCAGCATCGACTTGTCGAGCTTGCCCTCGAAGCCGTGGCCGTCCTCGGCCTCGCCGTGTCCGGTCTCGAGCGAGCCGAGGCAGCCGAGTTCGCCTTCGACCGATGCGCCGACCATGTGCGCGAGATCGGCGACCTGCTTGGTGATGGCGACGTTGTAGTCGTAGTCGGCCGGCGTCTTGGCATCCTCCTTGAGCGAACCGTCCATCATCACCGAGGTGAATCCGTTCTGGATCGCCGAGAGGCAGGTCGCGACGTTGTTGCCGTGATCCTGATGGATGCAGATCGGAATGTGCGGATACATCAGCTCCAACGCTTCCATCATCTTGGACAGCATGATGTCGTTGGCGTAGGTGCGGGCGCCGCGCGAGGCCTGGATGATGACCGGGCTATCGGTCTTCTTGGCCGCCTCGAGGATCGCCAGCCCCTGCTCCATATTGTTGATGTTGAACGCCGGCACGCCATAAGCGTGCTCCGCAGCGTGATCCAGTAATTGCCTCAGCGTGATACGTGCCACGACGCGGGTCCTCCTCAGGTTTTCAGATAGCGCTTTCGAGCAGCACCTCGACGCCTGGAAGGGGTTTGCCTTCCAGCCATTCGAGAAACGCTCCGCCGGCGGTCGAGATGTAGGTGAAGTCATCGGTCACGCCCGCAGCGTTGAGGGCAGCGACCGTGTCGCCTCCACCCGCCACGGTGATCAACTTGCCGGCCTTGGTGAGGTCGGCGGCGGCGCGGGCTACGGCGAACGTCGCGGCGCCGAACGGCTCGATCTCGAACGCGCCGAGAGGTCCATTCCACAAAAGCGTCCGGTAGTTGGCGAGCATTGCGGAAACGGCCTTAGCGGATTCCGGTCCGACGTCGAGGATCATGCCGTCGGCCGGCACGGCGTCGACGGACGTCACGGTATTGGCGGCGCCGGCCTTGAACTCCTTTGCGACGACGACGTCGGTCGGCAGCACGATCCGGCAGTTGGCGCGTTCCGCGGCCTGCATCACTCGCCGCGCGGTCGCGACGAGATCGGCCTCGGCCAGCGATTTGCCGACGGCCTTGCCTTGCGCGAGCAAGAACGTGTTGGCCATGCCGCCGCCGATGATCAGGCAATCGACCTTGGTGATGAGGTTCTCGAGGAGATCGATCTTCGACGACACCTTCGCGCCGCCGACCAGGGCCGCGGACGGGCGCTTGGGAATCTCGAGCGCGGCGGTCAATGCCTCGATCTCGGCCTGCATCGTGGTGCCGGCGTACGCAGGCAGCACCTGGGCGATGGCGTGCGTCGAAGCATGCGCGCGATGCGCGCAGGAAAATGCGTCGTTGACGTAGATGTCGCCGATCGCAGCGATCTGGCGGGCAAAACCAAGGTCGTTGGCTTCTTCGCCGGCGTGGTAGCGCAGGTTCTCCAGTACAGCGATTTCACCCGGCCGCATGCCGGCGGTGCGGACCTTGACGTCATCCCCGATGCAGTCGGGAATGAACCGGACCGCCCGATCCGGCATCAGTTCACCGAGCTTCGCAGCGACACCTTCAAGCGACATTTCGGGATCGCGCCCCTTGGGCCGGCCGAAATGCGACATGATCACGACGCGGGCGCCGTTCGACGCGAGGAGATTGATCGACGGCAGCAAACGCTCGATACGCGTGGCGTCCGTCACTTTGCCGCCGCGCATGGGCACGTTGAGGTCGGCGCGCAGCAGAACGGTCTTGCCGTCGAGCTTGGCGCCATTCAGCGTGCGGACACGGCGCGCGGCTGTTGTATCCGACGCGATCAACTTGCCCATCGCGACGGCGGTGTCGGCCATGCGGTTGGAGAAGCCCCACTCGTTGTCGTACCACGACAGCACGCGCACGAGGCGGCCGTCCATGACCTTGGTCTGGTCGAGGT
>JALHOF010000005.1 GCA_022843145.1 Hyphomicrobium sp. | reverse complement strand
ATCGACGGCGTCGTTTGGCACCTCGATGTCGGCTCATCACATCCTGGGGCTGGAGCTGGTCCCAAGGGTATGGCTGTTCGCCATTTAAAGTGGTACGTGAGCTGGGTTCAGAACGTCGTGAGACAGTTCGGTCCCTATCTGCCGTAGGTGTAGGAGAATTGAGAGGATCTGACTCTAGTACGAGAGGACCGAGTTGGACGCATCTCTGGTGGACCTGTTGTCGCGCCAGCGGCATAGCAGGGTAGCTATATGCGGACGGGATAACCGCTGAAGGCATCTAAGCGGGAAACCCACCTCAAAACGAGTTCTCCCTTGAGAGCCGTGGCAGACCACCACGTTGATAGGCCGGGTGTGGAAGCGCTGCAAGGCGTGTAGCTTACCGGTACTAATAGCTCGATCGGCTTGAACGCTCTCATTAAGCACTGCTCATCCTCAGGGATGGCGCATTCAACGGAAGACCAGAAGTCATCTCACTCATTCGCCGACCTGGTGGCTATGGCGGGGTGGCTGCACCCGATCCCATTCCGAACTCGGCCGTGAAACGCCCCTGCGCCGATGGTACTATGACTTAAGTCATGGGAGAGTAGGTCGTTGCCAGGTCTGCCAATGAGTGAGATTGACCAAATAAGTCAGAGCCCTCTTTACATTAGTCTTCGAGACGCCGCCCGAGCTTTGCTCGGGCGGCGTTTTCGTTTTGGGTAAGCGGCTCGCCGTCGCTTACTGTCGCTGCTAAAGGCCTCGTCGGAAGATCCAGCCATGAACCTTTCTCGCATGCTTGCGGCGCGCGCCGCCGCCGGACATCCCGTTCGCGTCGGCCAGATCGGCGCCGGAAAGTTCGGCACGATGTTTTTGTCGCAAGCGCGTCTCACGGCAGGATTGCATGTGGCCGGTCTCGCGGACCTCGCACCGGATCGCGCGAAGAAGCGGCTGATCGACATCGGCTGGCCGGCCGAGCAGTTTTCAGCGGCTTCAGTGTCCGAAGCGGTGACATCCGGGCGGACGTGCGTGACCGAAGACGCGCTCGCGGTGATCACGCATCCTGCAGTCGAGGTTGTCATTGAGGCAACTGGAGATCCGGCAACGGGAATCCGGCTGGCGCTCGAAGCTATTCGGCACGGCAAGCACATCGTCATGGTCAACGTCGAAGCGGACGCGCTGGCAGGCCCCCTGCTCGCGGCGCGTGCACGCGAGGCCGGCGTGGTCTACTCGCTCGCTTGGGGTGATCAGCCGGCGTTGATCGCCGAACATGTCGATTGGGCGCGGGCGTGCGGGTTCAAAGTGGTCGCGGCGGGTAAAGGCACGCGCTATCACCCGACGTATCACCAGCTGACTCCGGACACGGTCTGGGACGTGCTGACGCAATATCTCCCGATCAAAGACAAGTCGCACATCAATCTGAAGATGTTCAACTCGTTCCTCGACGGCACCAAGTCGGGGATCGAGATGACCGCGGTGTGCAATGCCTGCGATCTCGTGCCTCAGTCGGGCGGTCTGGCATTTCCACCGGCCTCGCGGTTCGAACTCGCAGAGGTTCTCAAGCCGCGTAGCGAAGGCGGTCGGCTCGAGAAGAAGGGCGTGACCGAAGTGGTGTCGTCGCTCAATCGCGATGGATCGGCCGTTCCACATCATTTGGCGATGGGCACATTCGTCGTGATCGAAAGCGACAGCTCCTACGCCGGTCAATGCTTTGTCGAATACAACACGCTCCCCGACAGCTCGGGCAAATACGCCGCACTCTATCGTCCCACGCACATGATCGGCCTCGAGCTCGGAATTTCGGTTGCGTCCGCGGCACTCAGGCGCGAGCCGACGGGGGCCCCCGTGGCATTCAATTCCGACTGCGTCGCCACGGCCAAACGGGATCTCAAGTCCGGCGAGAAACTCGATGGCGAAGGCGGCTTCACGGTGTGGGGCAAGCAGGTCCCGGCCGCGGCGTCGCTGGCGAACGGCTACCTGCCGCTTGGTCTGGCGCACAACGTCGCGCTTGCACGTGACATCAGCGTGGGCTCGCCGCTCAGATGGTCGGATGTACTGATCGATGAGACCGACGCGGCAGTGCGGTTCCGCCGTGAGATGGAGCGTGCGTTCGCGCCCACTTGACCGGAGCGACGCTAGATCAATCCGACCTGGTGAGCTGCCATGACGGCCAGGCTTGCCGCACCCACCCAGAGCGCCAGCGACCACCACTTGTTCTGCTTTGCATCCGCGGCGGCCATGCGCGCGATCGTGCTGTCGTCGAGCCGGACACCGTCCGTTGCCAGGGCGGCGAGCGCCAATGCAGTTCGCTCCGCTTGAGCCAAAACCGCTGGTGCCGCGCTCAACACCTTGGCCATTTCCGACGCGCCTTCGCCGGCTTCCTTCAATCGGCCGATGACGCCGAGATTGGTCTCGATCCATTCGCGCGCCACCGGCTCGGCCGCGCTCCATAGATTGAGGCTCGGATCGAGCGAGCGCGCGACACCTTCGACAATCACCATGCTCTTCTGTAGCAGGATCAGTTCGGGCCGCGTCTCCATGTCGAACACTTCCGTGTAGGCAAATAGCTGGCCGAGCAGATCGGCCATCGAGATCTCGTCCGCCGTGCGGCCGTGGATCGGCTCGCCGATGGCGCGCATCGCCTGAGCGAAAACATCGATCGAGTGATGCGTCGGCACATAGCCCGCCTCGAAGTGAATCGCCGCTGCGCGGTGATAATCGCGCGTTATGAGGCCATGCAGGATTTCGGCTAGGAACCGCCGCTCGCGCGGGCCGAGCCGACCCATGATGCCGAAATCGACGGCGACAACGCGGCCTTGCGGGTCGACGAGCAGGTTCCCCTGGTGCATATCGGCGTGGAAAAAGCCGTCGCGCATGGCATGGGTCAGGAATGAGCGCAACACCGTCAAGCCGAGCCGCTTCGGCTCGAAGCCCGCCGCCTTCAGGCGCGCGTGATCCGAGATCGGAATGCCGTCGATCCATTCGAGCGTCATCACGCGCTTCTGCGTGCGGCGCCAGTCGATGGCCGGGACGCGGAAGCCTGTCGACTCGTCGGAGCGCGGGATATCGGTGGCGATGTTGTCGGCCATCTCCGAAATGGCGGCGGCCTCGAGCCGGAGATCAAGTTCGAGTTCCGTCGTGCGGTCGAGGTTCTCGACGACTGCAACCGGGCGCAAGCGGCGGGACGGTGCGTGAAAGCGCTCGATTTGGCGGGCGGCGAAATAGTAGCTGTCGAGATCGGACTTGAAGCGGCGCTCGACGCCGGGCCGCAAAATCTTTACGGCGACCGTTCGTGCGGTGCCGTTATCGACGGCGACGGCCTTGTGCACCTGGGCGATCGACGCGGCCGCGACCGGCGGACCGAACTCCGAGAAATGATCCTCGATCCGGCCGCCGAGCGCCGTTTCGACGGACGCGCGCGCTTCCTCCTGTGGAAATGGGGGCATCCGATCCTGCAGCATCGCCAACTCCCCCGCGAGCCGCGGGCCTATGATGTCGGCCCGCGTTGCGAGAAATTGTCCGAGCTTGATGTAGCTAGGCCCGAGCGTACTCAAAGCCCGCGAGATTCGTGTCTCGGGCTTGCGCCGCCAGCGGAACGGCGCGGTCACGACGCGGATCGGCCAAGTCAGCGCCAAGGCCAGTTTCAAAACCGGAGGCAGCCGCGCGCCGTCAGGCACGAGCCGCACGCCGTGCTGCGCGAGCACGATGCCGGCTTTGGCTAGTCTTGCGAGATTGACGAGTGGGCTTGCCATCGCGGTGTATGTGTCCAGTCAGGATCCGAGATTGCGCGACGATACGAGGCGGTCAAGCTCGTTCGGCGGAACTGATTAGCAGCTTCCCGCCGCGGGCTCCACCCTCACAACTGGCCCCGCTCTTCGCCGCCTGCGTCTTTGCCCGGCGTTTCGACACCTCTGAAACGCGGGCCGCGCAATCCATATCACTTCGGGCAATAAAAAAACGACCCGGCCAATTGGAGCCGGGTCGTTTTTGTGGGCGAACCCCAATTCGGAATCAGATCGCTTCCTTCAATTCCTTGGCGGCGCGGAATGCGACCTTCTTGCTCGCCTTGATCTTGATGGCTTCTCCGGTCGCGGGATTGCGGCCCATGCGTGCCGGACGCTTTTTGACCTGGAGGATGCCGAGGCCGCTCATGCGAATGCGATCGCCCTTCTTGAGGTGCTTGGTCATCATGGCGATGAGTTCGTCCATCATGCCGTTGACCTGCTTCTTCGGCATTTCGTGAGCCTCGGCGAGCGCGACCGAGAGATGACGCAGCGTAACGGTGGTGATGGCGGGAGCAGCTTTCGCCGCAGCCTTGGGAGCAGCTTTCTTGACGGCCATTTTCATTCTCCTGGTTGGTTGGGGAATTTGGATTTAAATGGAGGTAATTCGGCTATTCCACGCAAGTGTCAATATTGGAATTGTCGCGAGCACATCGATAGTTTGGGATAAGTGATGCCGAAAAGCAGCAATTTCAGCCACTTTCGCGTGTGTTGCCGGACTGGAATTCGTGTTGTCAGAGCTTCCATCCGGAATGGATAGCCGCGACTCCGCCCGTCAGATTGCGGTACGACACGCGCTCGAAACCAGCCGTGCGAATCATTGCGGCAAACGGCTCCTGACGCGGGAACTTGCGGATGCTTTCGACGAGATACTGGTAAGACGCGCGGTCGCCAGCGACGGCCTCGCCGAGGCGCGGGATGACTTCGAACGAGTGGAAATCATAGATTCGGTCGAGGATTGGAACCTGGACTTCCGAGAATTCGAGCACCAGTAGTCGACCGCCGATCTTCAAGACGCGGAAGGCTTCAGCTAGCGCGCGGTCGATGTGCGTGACGTTGCGGATTCCGAATGCGATCGTGTAGGCGTCGAACGAGCGATCGGGAAACGGCAGCGTCTCGGCGTTGCCTTCGACGAGTTCGATGCGGTCGGAGAGGCCGGCGTTTTCGACGCGGCGGCGTCCGACGGCCAGCATTTCCGGGCTGATATCGCAAATCGTGGCGCGCGCTGCGGGTCCTGATGCAGCCGCGTAGCGCATCGCGACATCTCCGGTGCCGCCGGCGACGTCGATCAGATGGAACGCCCGGTCGCCGCTCGCCCGGTTGCCCTTCGGAGGAGCGAGCATGCCGATGAGATCGGCCTTCCACAGCCGATGCAGTCCGCCCGACATCAAGTCGTTCATCAGGTCGTAGCGCTCGGCCGTCCGCGCGAACACTTCGTTCACGAGGCGCTGGCGGTCGGGTTCGGGCACGTCGCGGAAGCCGAAGCTCGCGGAGCCGGAAGCGGTTCCAGACTGGGTTTTTTCGACTGTCATGCGCGGGACAATAGCGAAGCGGCGGGCGCTGTGCCACAACACGAAAGCCGAAAAGTTGCGGCAAATGGCCTGTTATCCGTACTTTCCTGCAGGTGAGGGACCTCAGTTCAATGCAGCTTGTGACCGCTCAGACCATCGTCGCCGAGGCCCTCCGGTTGGCCCGCGCAGAGAACATGAAGCCGCTCGCCGTCGTCGTGCTCGATGCACGTGGCGCGATCCGCGCCGCTGCCAGCGAGGACGGCACGAGCCTGCATCGCTTCGACGTGGCGCACGGCAAGGCTTATGGCGGGATCGCGCTCGGCATGTCATCGCGCAAAATCATGGAACGCGCGGAAAAGCAGGCGTATTTCGTCGCCGCGATGAGCCATATCACCGGTGGCCGCGTGGTGCCCGTGCCGGGCGGCGTGCTGATCCGCGATGCTGCGGGCGGGCTGCTCGGCGCGGTCGGCATCTCGGGCGACACTTCGGAGAATGACGAAGCCTGCTGTTGCGCGGGCATCGCGGCGGCGGGGCTCGTGGCCGAGACCGGCGCGTGAACGGCGGCGCGCACGACCTTCTGACAACGGCGGAGCGCGGCGATGCCTGAGCTGCCCGAGGTCGAAACGGTCTTGCGCGGGCTTGCGCCGGTTATGGCGGGGCGTGCGATCGAGTGGCTCGAATGTCGCCGGCATGACCTGCGGTTCCCGTTTCCGGAGAACTTCGCCGCGCGCGTTCGGGGCCGTCGCATCGTCACGCTCGGCCGCCGCGCGAAATATCTCGTCGCCGATCTCGACGGCGGCGACACGCTTCTGATGCACCTTGGCATGAGCGGGCGCTTCACGATTTCGGGCGGCGAGATCGGATCGTATGTTCATTCCACAGGCGGCGATCCGAAGCACGATCACGTCGTTTTCCACATGGAAGACGGCACGTCGGTCACCTACAACGACCCGCGGCGCTTTGGTTTCATGCTGCTGATTCCTGGCGCGATGTTCGACGAGCACCCGCTGATGCGCGGCCTCGGCGTCGAGCCGCTCGGCAACGGGTTCCATGCCGGCTACCTCGCAGCGCGCGCCACGGGCCGCAAGGCGGACCTCAAGGCCTTCCTGCTCGATCAGCGCATCGTCGCGGGGCTCGGCAACATCTACGTTTCCGAGGCGCTGCATCGCGCCGGCATCTCGCCGCATCGCGTGGCAGCCTGCCTTGCGACGGCCAAGGGTCATCCGACCGAACGCTGCGAGCGCCTGATCCCCGCCATCCGCACTGTGCTGGAGGCCGCGATCGAGGCCGGCGGTTCGACGCTGCGCGATTACAAGCAGGCGGATGGCGCGCTCGGATACTTCCAGCATCAGTTTTTGGTCTATGACCGCGCCGGAGAGCCTTGCCTTCGCGACGGATGCAAGGGCATTGTGCGCCGCACAATCCAAGCCGGCCGCTCGACGTTCCATTGTCCGAGCTGTCAGCGCTGATCCGCTCGGAAAGGAAGAATGGAATGAGCTTCGAGAACATCATCGTCGAGACCAAGGGCCGCGTCGGCGTCGTCACGCTGAACCGCCCGCAGGCGCTGAACGCGCTCAATAACGCGCTGGTCGGCGAATTGAACCAGGCGCTCGATGCGTTCGAGGCGGACGACAACATCGGCTGCATCGTCATCACCGGATCGGAAAAGGCGTTCGCTGCCGGCGCCGACATCAAGGAGATGCAGTCGAAGACCTACAGCCAAGTCTACGCCGAGGACTTCATTTCGACGTGGGAGCGGATCACGCGTGCACGAAAGCCGGTCATTGCCGCGGTCGCGGGCTTTGCGCTCGGCGGCGGCTGCGAACTCGCCATGATGTGCGACTTCATCATCGCCGCCGACACCGCCAAGTTCGGCCAGCCGGAGATCAACCTCGGCATCATGCCGGGGGCTGGAGGCACGCAGCGGCTGACGCGCTTCGTCGGCAAGTCGAAAGCGATGGAGATGTGCCTCACCGGCCGCATGATGGACGCAGCCGAAGCCGAGCGCGCGGGGCTTGTTTCGCGCGTCGTGCCCGCCGCCGAACTCGTTGCCGAGGCGATGAAGGCCGCGGATAGCATCGCGGCGAAGTCTCGGCCTGCGGTCATCATGACCAAGGAAACGGTCAACCGCGCTTATGAGACGACACTGTCGGAAGGCATCCGTTTCGAGCGGCGCGTGTTCCATGCCATGTTCGCGACCGTGGACCAGAAGGAAGGCATGGCCGCCTTCGCCGAGAAGCGGAAGCCGGTGTTCAAGAACCGTTGATCGCTAAGCCGTCGCGCGGCCGCCGCTTGGCTTGTCCAGGTGGTGATGCGTGCGTGCGGCGATCAGTGCAATCGCCAGAATGCCGAGGCCGCCAGCCAGAAACACGTGATTGGCGGCCCAGTCGGCCTTGGGCGTCGCGAGCTTTCCCGATCCGACGAGGTAGACCAGCCCGCCCGCTGCCGCCAGGGCATGGATTAGCGAAAGCGGCACGATGCTGGCGAACATGCGGGGCGTATCAAACACGTTGCCGGGCCGGCCGAGCCTGTCGACAAGCATGAGCAGGGCGCCGGCGGCAAGAGCCATCGCGGCGCCGTACTGCCAGCCGTGCCGCCACTTCAATTCCCCGAGCACGTAGACCGCCATCAACGCCGCCGCGCCCCACGCATAGATCAACGCGATCAGCCGTGTGTTGCGTCTCAACATATGAAACTGCGGACGTGTCTCACCGCCGGGCCGATGCAAGGCCGCGCCGTTGACGACCTGCGCGATGACGATCACGGTGGCGACGAAGCCGAACGCCGCCACGGCCGAGATCATTCGCGCATTTTGCTCTGCCGCCCACCACATCGTCGCCGCGCTGAGGAGCAGCAAGGCGACGAGCCACGGCATGACTCGTTGAAGCGACATCGGGTGCACTCCGTTAGGCGATCCCCACTCCGTCTTGGGCTACGACTTCGGTTTGCTCGTCATCAACGAGTTCGCACTCAATGCCGCCAGCGCGACCGCGCCGAAGAAGAAGATGTTGTTGGCCGCCCAATCGGTGAAGCGCGGCGTCAGGTAGCGCGTCATCTTCCCGTCGACCAGAAGACCGATCACCGTGATGACCATGCCGACGAGCTGCGCGATCGTCAGGTAACGCGCGACCTTCATCATCGTCGGATCTTCTTTGCCGGTGACGGCATCGCGCTCGAGGGTGCTCGCGATGAACAGGCAGAGTGCGCCTGCGACGGCGAACGCCAGGAAGAAGTGGAACCACTCGTGCCACTTCAGAATGAAGAAGTAGGTGACGAGCAGCGATAGCGCTCCCCACACCCACACGAAGCCCATGTGCCGGGCAGTCGAGGCCGCGATCTTCGGCGTCGATGCGCCGGCCGCGTGCAGATCATGGTTCTCTCTGATCGCGATCAGGGCGATGACGATGCTGATCAGCGCCGCCGCAGCCATGTGCAACAGCGGCTGGCCGATGGCAGCCGAAATCACCAGGATGGCGATGCCGAGTGAAATGCCAAGCATCCAAATAAACAGTGAGGCCATGTGTTGTTCCTGCGTGTTGATTCGAAATCTCTCACGCAGAGAAGGTCTTGTTCGCATGTAAGCCAAGTAAAATTTGGCCGCGTGCACGAGATTCTTTTCTCGATCAAGTCACTTGCGTACGGCTAATCGGCGCACAGACTTATGGCGCCGCCGTTCAGTCGAGAGCGAAGTCTTGCGTGTAGTTTGCGGCCAAAGCTGGGTTTTGACGATCTTTCCGCAGTACGCAGTTCCCAATCGCGAGCGTCTCCATGCCCGTGCCCATGAAGCAACGGAAGGCATCCTCAGGAGACGACACGATAGGCTCGCCGCGAACATTGAAGCTCGTGTTGACGAGTACCGCGCAACCGGTCCGCTCTTTGAACTTTGAAAGCAGCGCATGGTAGCGGGGATTGGTCTCGCGGTGCACGGTCTGGATGCGTGCCGAGTGATCGACGTGCGTGACGGCAGGGATGTCGGAGCGCGGCACGTTGAGCTTGTCGATGCCGAAGAGCGATTTCTCTTCGGGGGTCGAGTGACGGCGGCGATTGCGCTTCACATCGGCGACCATCAGCATGTAAGGGCTGGCCTCGCCCATTTCGAAATAGTCCGCGACATCCTCGGCGAGCACCGACGGCGCGAAGGGCCGAAAGCTCTCGCGGAACTTGATCTTGAGATTGAGCGTCTTCTGCATGTCGGGTTTGCGCGGATCGCCGAGGATCGAGCGATTGCCGAGCGCGCGCGGGCCGAACTCCATGCGGCCCTGGAACCAGCCGACGGCGTCACCTGCATCCAGGCGGGCGACTGTCTGGTCGAGCAATGCATCGTCGTCGAGCACATCGAACCGCGCGCCGGACGCGGCGAGACGCGATTCGATGTCGGGCTGTGAAAACGCGGGGCCGAGATAGGATCCTTCGAGGCCGTCCATTCCGCTGCCGATCCGGCGTGATTTGGCCGCGTGCATCGTGTGCGCCGCATAGGCCGCGCCAAGCGCGCCGCCGGCATCACCGGAGGCGGGCTGGACAAACACCCTCTTGAATGCCGCGTCGCGCAAGATCTTGCCGTTCGCCACGCAATTCAGTGCGACGCCACCGGCCAAGCACAGATTTTCGATGCCGGTGGAACGCGCAAGGTCGCGCGTCATGCGCAGCATCACCTCTTCGGTGACCTTCTGCACCGAAGCGGCGAGATCCATGTGGCGCTGCTCGAGCTTGCCTTCAGGTAAGCGCGCAGGCGCGCCGAACAGGAAATCTAACTTCGGCGACGTCATCGTCAAGCCGGTGGCATAGTCGAAGTAGCTCTGATCGAGCCAGTACGAGCCGTCCGGCTTCACGTCGATGATGTTGCGCAGGATGGTGTCGGCGTAGACCGGCTCGCCGTAGGGCGCGAGGCCCATCAGCTTGTATTCGCCGGAGTTCACCTTGAAGCCGCAGTAGTAGGTGAAAGCGGAGTAGAGCAGCCCGAGCGAGTGCGGCCAGTGGATTTCCTTGATCGTTTCGAGCGTCGAACCGCGACCGATGGCGACCGAGGTCGTGGCCCACTCCCCGACTCCATCCATGGTCAGCACGACCGCTTCCTCGAACGGCGACGGATAGAAGGCGGAGGCGGCGTGGCTCTGATGATGTTCGGCGAATAGCAGCTTGTCCGAAATGCCCCGGCCAGAACGCGAGAACGGCCGCAGAGCGGTCTCGAGATTGCGCTTCTGGAACAGCTTGTCCTTCAACCAAACCGGCATGGCGGTCTTGAAGGAGCGAAATCCCCGCGGTGCGTTGGCGAGGTACGTCTCCAGGAGCCGCTCGAACTTGACCAGCGGCTTCTCGAAGAACGCAATGTGGTCGAGATCGTCGAGGTCCAGACCTGCCTCGTCGAGGCAATAGCGAACTGCGTTCGCTGGAAAGCGATGATCGTGCTTCTTGCGGGTGAAACGCTCCTCCTGCGCGGCGGCGATTGGACGCCCGTCGACGATGAGTGCGGCGGCACTGTCGTGATAATAGGCGGATATTCCGAGGATGCGCATACCTAATGCTCCACGACGGGACGCCCGGCTGGCGACCTGATTGGATGCGGGATTTCCCGAATTAGAACACCGTGTAGATGAATGGGGCGATTGCAGAACCTTGTGCAAGAACGAGGAGCCCGCCGACGAGCATCAGCACGGCGATGATCGGGAACAGCCACCACTTGCGGCGTGCGCTCATGTAGCGTCCGAGTTCCGACATCAATGACAACATGCATGGCCTCCGTTCTTTGAGCGGATCGCGTGCGGCCCCAAAGGACGGCACGGCTCGAAAAATGTTGTTCTTCAATAAGCAAGCGGAATGCCAAGCAGGCAGCGCTGGACGGACGTGTGCGGCTTGGCCGGAAAGGCGTCAAAACTGATCGTGCATGCTGCCCGGCCGCGCGGTCGTGGACCGATCAATCCAGTAGCTCGTGGCGTCTCGATCTCGGGATGCGCGCAGCGGGTCGCGTCGCATCTGCATCGCGAGACCGGCCGGCACGATGAGCACCGCGAACAGCACCAACATAATCACCGGGCTGACGACGCGGTTCAGCAGCAGCGCCAGGGCGAACCAGGCCCGGTTGATGGGCGCGAGCCAACGCGGGGCAAGGATTGCCACACCAGCGAAGCAGGCCGCCATGGCCAAGGATGCCGCGAAGATGTGGCCCTCTGATCGGAACAGCACTGCGACGATGATCGCAACCGCTGCGAAGACGAGCCCCGTCGAGCGTTCCGAAGGCATCGGCGGCAAGTCGGCATCTTGGGGGTCGTGGGCGCCGTTGCCGGCCGGATGCCACGCATTCTTGAGGTTATGGAGCCAGTTCTGCATGGTTTTGCCCTTGGTGCGCGCCCGATGTGCGTTGACCGGTTTCGAGACGACCGGTATAGGAGGGCCACTTCGACCGCTCGGAATGGCAATTCCGGGCGGCATCCGTGTTTATGCGCCCGTAGGCCCGTCGGCCGGTTTCAGACCGTTCGATCCTAAGGGAGGCAAGGTTCGTACCAGAGAAGGATCCGAGAATGGCCAATACCAAGTCGGCGAAGAAGGCGGCCCGTCAGGCCGTTCGCCGCACCGAAATTAACAAGTCGCGCCGCTCTGCTCTCAAGACCGAGGTCCGTCGCGTCGAAGAAGCGATCGCATCCGGCGATCAGTCCGCCGCGCTCGCAGCGATGAAGACCGCCGAGCCGCTGCTCGCACGCACCGCCCAGAAGGGCGTGGTGCCGAAAAAGGCAGCAAGCCGAAAGGTTTCCAGGCTTACGGCGCGCGTCAAGGCAATGGCCTCCGCCTGAACAAAGTGCGTCTGCGCGTCGGGTCTTCGAATTGTGACACATTCGCAACAGGGAATCCCTCGTCACCCTCGCACCCGCACAATTTCTGAACGTGTTTAAGCCTCGGATTCCAGGGATAAACTGTTCATCGAGGGTGGAGCGTTAGCCGTCCGCGAGACTCGAAGCAAAGTTCGATCGCAACCAAAAAATACTCCTGAACGGCGCTCAGAGACTGGGCGCCGTTTTGCTTTTTGCACCCTGTTCAGGGCTGGGGAAAAGCGCTTCGGACTCAGGGGGGTTATCCACCGGGGTTGTGGGCGGGACTCGGGCCGGAATCGCTCGCTCGCGGGGGCCACGCTTGGACTTTTCTCACGCCGCGCCGGGGTTGCGCCAAAGGCTGTTAAAGAGTAGTTAACTTCTGCCGGTCGCGGATGTCGACCGCCAGAGCGTAAACAGTAACGACGAGCGTAACGCCTGCCAGTAACGCCAGAGCAACTCTAGGTCGTTCGTGCCGGCGCTTCGTCATGTTTAGTTGTCAATTTGAGTATCGGCCAATTTTATTATTGGTTGGTACTTCAGATCCATGGGCACGACAGATGGATGGTCAGAGGGCAACCTTGGGCCGATGAGGGTTCGTCTGTCGCGCTCTTGTCTGGAGGGTAGCAGTGGGGTCTATGTATAACCTTGGTATCCAACGACGTTTCGGCGGTGTCGCGCCGGAAAGTCCGAGGAGCCGACATGAGACTGTATCGTCCTTGGTGCGGACCAGGTCGATCAGCGCTCGCGATGTGCGGGAGCGGTCTGCGGAGACCATATCGCGCATCGGATCGGCGGATCGGGTCAGCCCGTCCGCCATGCAAATCCACGGTCGATTGCTTCTGTCCGGGCGCTCGAGGGCGCGTCCCGGTGCGGCGGCAGCGTCGATCGCGGTGCCCGATCGCAAAAGTGCGTTTGGGCTGCACAGCGCGCCACCTTCTGTGGCCGCCACGACCGGATCAGGTCTCGGCTGAGACCTGTCTTCCGGGCCGGGCGTCGCTGCGATGCGACCGTCCGGCGTGAAAAGGGTCAAGCCGGGCTCGGTTGCAGCGGCAGGCCCTTGGGATGCAGCGTAACGCATTCCTTTTCCACTGGTGTTCGCGTGTGAGCGCGTCCGCGATGGCGGACGGCGTCGCATGTCGTTTGCCGGTTTCGATCGAGGCCAAATTCAATCGAATTCAAGTAGCGGGGTAACGATCATGCAGTCTCTCAACGCTCATTCTCCGATTCCGGCTTCCTCACGCGGGGCCGAGACGCGCAAACCAGACGCGGCATCTGCCACGGCGCCTGCCGAAATGCAGTCCATGGAAGGCCGTGGCGCGAAGGCGCGTGCGATGCTGCGCGCCACGCTGGGCGACGACATCTATTCGAGCTGGTTCGCGACGCTCGATTTCGACAGCTTCGACGGTACTACGGTGCGGACCTCGGTGCCGGTTCAGTTCCTGCGCAAGTGGATCCAATCGCACTATTCCGACCAGTTGCTCGCCTGCTGCGCAGCCGAATTCAAGGGAGCGGAACGTGTCGAGGTGTCTTGGCGCCAGCCGTCGGCTCCATCAAATCGCTCAACGGCGCAAGTCAC
The DNA here is from genome assembly GCA_022843145.1 of Hyphomicrobium sp. Taxonomy (GTDB): domain Bacteria; phylum Pseudomonadota; class Alphaproteobacteria; order Rhizobiales; family Hyphomicrobiaceae; genus JAKAML01. The sequence continues at coordinate 246,778 of JALHOF010000005.1, read as the reverse complement.
GAATGGAACGACCGGCCGCGACGACCGCGATCCTCCGTCCGCCGCGGCACAAGCACTGCCGCAGCCGATCGAGCCGACGGGCCCGCGCTCGGGCGCCGCTGCGGCACTCCCCAATCCGGCCGGCCGCACCGGCGTCGGCGGTTTCGAGGGCTCGCCGCTCGACCCGCGCTACACCTTCGACAGCTTCGTGGTCGGCACTTCGAACCGGATGGCGCATGCCGGCGCGACGCAGGTTGCCGAGACGTTGCTCAACGGCACGCCGGGCTTCAATCCGCTGTACATCCATTCAGCGGTCGGCCTCGGCAAGACGCACTTGCTGCACGCCATCGCCTGGGAAGTGAAGCGTCGCGCGCCACAGGCGCAGGTGCTGTATCTGACCGCCGAGCGCTTCCGCTATCAATTCGTCGAGGCGCTGCGCAGTCAGGATCCGCTGTCCTTCAAAGAGAAGTTCCGCGCCATCAACCTGCTGCTCATCGACGATCTAGAGTTCATGCAGGGCGAGCGGACCGAGCAGGAATTCGACCACATCATCAACGCGCTGCTCGATGGCGGGCGTCAGGTGGTGGTGGCATCGGCTCGCGCGCCGAACCACATCGACCGGCTCAACGAGCGGATGCGGTCGCGTTTGCAGCGTGGTCTTGTCTCCGAGATTGGATCGCTCGATCACGAACTGCGTTTGCGCGTGCTGGAGCGCCGGCTCGCCGATAAACGCGCCATGGATCCGACGTTCGAGCTCGGCCGTGACGTGCTCGACCTCTTGGCCGATCGTTTGACCGAGAATGGGCGTGAACTCGAAGGCGCGGTCACGCGGCTTCATGCCAATTGGCAGTACATGCGCACGCCGATCACGCTCGACATCGCCGAGACGGTGATCCGCGATCTCGTGCAGGGCATGGAACCCCGCCGTATCAAGATCGAAGACATCCTGCGCATCGTGTCGCGGCATTTCGGCGTGTCGAAGGGGGACCTGCTGTCGCAGCGCCGGCATCGCTCGGTCGTCTGGCCGCGCCAGATCGGCATGTACCTCGCCAAGCAGTTGACCGCGCGATCACTGCCCGAGATCGGTCGCAGGTTCGGCAATCGCGATCACACCACAGTTTTGCACGCTATCCGCAAGATCGAAGGCGAGATTACCGGCAATCCGCGGCTACGTGATGAAATCGAGGAACTGAAAAAGCTGCTCAATCATTGAGCTGGAGTTCCTGAGAGGGATTACCTGCGGCCCGAGGGGGCAACTGGAGGCTGCAGGATAGCGGGGCGGGGGCGGTGCTGAGAGGCGCCGCTCCCGAATTTGTTGCGGCTCACGCCCGTTATTGGCTGATTTTGGCCGTCTTGCACATGCCGCGCCCCTTGAAAACAGCCGCGTTGTCGGTTCAAGTGCGCGTCCCGAACGAATCTCGGATGCGAATCGGGACACACTTGCCTGCCCACCTCCTTCCGGTGCTTGACGCGCCGGACCCGCGGCCCGATCAGAGCCGCGACTTCATTTGGACGCCGAGGAAAACCATGCGGCTTGTCATCGAACGCAGTGAATTGTTGCGCGCCCTCGGACACGTAACGAGTGTCGTGGAGCGCCGGACCACGATCCCGATCCTGTCCAACGTCCTGCTCAAGGCCGCGTCCGGCGCGCTGGAGTTCAAGGCGACCGACCTCGAGCGCGAAGTGATCGAGGCCGTGCCGGCGGAGGTCGGCCAGCCGGGCGCCGTGACGGTGCCTGCTCATATGCTGCACGACATCGTCCGCAAGTTGCCGGATGGCGCCGAGGTCGAGATCAAGCGCGATGCCGAGAAGGAGCGGCTGTCGATTACAGCAGGCCAGGCGCGCTTCAGTCTGCAGACGCTTACGGCCGATGATTTCCCCGACCTCGCCGCGGGAGAGATGACGCACGAGTTCGAGATCGCCGCCGCCGACTTGAAGCGGCTCATCGACAAGACGCGGTTTGCGATCTCCACCGAAGAGACGCGCTACTACCTCAACGGCATCTACCTGCACATGGCACAATCAGCCGCCAAGCCGGTGCTGCGCGCCGTCGCCACCGACGGTCATCGCCTCGCTCAGGTCGAGCTTCCGCTGCCGATGGGTGCGGACGGCATGCCGGGGGTTATCGTACCGAGGAAGACGGTGCACGAACTGCAGCGGCTGATCGAGGACAGTGCGGCCGCCGTGAAGGTCGGCGTCAGTCAGGCCAAGATCCGCTTCGAGATCGGAACCGTGACGCTGACGTCGAAGCTCATCGACGGTACCTTCCCCGACTACGGACGCGTCATTCCGCAGGGCAACGACAAGTCGCTCAAGGTCACAAACTCCGAATTCATGAGCGCCGTCGACCGCGTGTCGACGATCGCCAGCGAACGTGGCCGCGCCGTCAAGTTGACGATCGCCAAGGACAAGCTCGTGCTGTCGGTCAACAACCCGGAAGGCGGGAGTGCGACCGAGGAGATCGGCGTCGAGTATTCGGCTGCCCCGCTGGAGATCGGCTTCAACGCCCGATATCTGCTCGATATCGCAGGCCAGCTCGAGGGCGAGGAAGCACGCTTCCTGCTCGCCGACGCCGGGTCGCCGACGATGGTCAAGGACGCGAGCGACGACAGCGCTCTCTATGTTCTCATGCCGATGCGGGTGTGACGTCATCACCCACGATGATCGCCGCTCGATGTCGAAGCCGCGCCCCGGCCGTCGAGGCGGCGTGTCATGACTGACGATCGCCGCATCTGGATAGAGCGCGCCACGCTCACAGATTTTCGCAGTTATCCGGTGCTGACGGTCGAGGCTGGACCTCAGCCGGTTGTGCTCGTCGGCTCGAATGGCGCTGGGAAAACCAATCTCCTCGAGGCGATCTCGCTGCTCGCTCCCGGACAAGGCTTGCGGCGTGCGCCGTTCTCCGAGCTGGCGCGTGCCGACGGCGCGGGAGGCTGGGCCGTCGCGGCGCGGACCCACACGCTCCATGGTGCGGTAGACATTGGCACTGGCATTGTCGCCGGGCAGACCGGCGCGAGCCGCCAGGTCCGCATCGATGGCCAGCAGCAATCAAGTTCCGGTATTCTCGCGGACTACGTCGAGATGGTGTGGGTGACGCCCGCCATGGACGGGCTGTTCACCGGGCCGGCCGCCGAGCGGCGGCGGTTTCTCGATCGGTTGATCCTCTGTTTCGACGCTGGCTATCGCACGATCGCCGGCCGCTTCGAGCGTGCGATGACGGCGCGCAATCGTCTACTGGCCGACGGCGTACGCGACAACGCGCAGCTCGAAGGGTTCGAATTGCAAATGGCCGAGACGGGCATCGCCATCGCGGCGGCGCGCGCCGAAGCCGTCGCAGCGCTGACGGTCATCATCGAAACGCGGCGCTCACGGGAACCCGATTCTGCGTTCCCGTGGAGCACCGTCGCCATCGACGGCGCCATCGAGCGCGATCTCGCTACGCATCCCGCCGTCGCTGTCGAGGATGGCTATGTCCGGACGCTGCGCACCATGCGTGAAAGGGACCGCGCTGCCGGCCGCACGCTCGATGGGCCGCACCGGTCCGACCTCATCGTCGGCCACGGACCGAAATCGACGCCAGCGCGTCTGGCCTCGACCGGCGAGCAGAAAGCGCTGCTGCTCGGCCTCGTGCTGGCACATGCGGAGCTGGTTGCCGAGCGGCAGGAGGGCGCTGCGCCCATCCTGCTTTTGGACGAAGTGACCGCGCATCTCGATGTCCATCGGCGGTCCGCGCTGTTCGCCGAAATCCTGCGCCTCGGCGCGCAGGCTTGGATGACCGGCAACGATCGTTCCGCGTTCGACGCAATGGCCGGCCACGCGCTTTTGCTCGAGATCGACAACGGGATCGCAACCGCTACGACACAATAGTTCGCCAGTTTATGTTGGCCTGCTGTAACACACTGTCTTTGAACACTAAAAATGTTCTGAATGCGATCTGAAAAACGCGAGTTTTTTGGCCGGGCAGGCGCTGGCCGTGCTATAAAAAACAGACACATACGAGACGTTTTCAGGATCCCCTGCGCATGACCGCAAAGCCCGCCCCGAAGCTTCCCGCCGTCGACGATTATGGCGAGGATTCGATCAAGATGCTGAAGGGGCTCGACGCCGTTCGCAAACGCCCCGGCATGTACATCGGCGACACCGACGACGGCTCGGGTCTGCACCACATGATCTACGAGGTCGTCGACAACGCGATCGATGAAGTGCTGGCCGGCCACGCGACGCAATGCCTCGTCACGCTTAATCCCGACGGGTCGTGCACCGTGCGCGATGATGGTCGCGGCATTCCGACCGGGATCAAGAAGGACGACGACAACGACCCCAAGCGCTCGGCCGCCGAGATCGTATTCACCGAGCTGCACGCGGGTGGCAAGTTCGATCAGAACTCGTACAAGGTCTCAGGCGGCTTGCACGGCGTCGGCGTGTCCGTCGTCAATGCCCTCTCGACACACTTGCGGTGCCGCATATGGCGAGAAGGCAAGGAGCACGAGATCGAGTTCCGCCACGGCGTGCCCGTCGCCCCGCTCAAGGTCGTGGGGCCGGCCAAGGATGGCGCCCGCGGCACCGAGGTGACGTTCACGCCGTCGCCCGAAACCTTCACCATGATCGAGTTCGACTACGCGACGATCGAGCACCGGCTGCGTGAACTCGCGTTTCTCAACTCCGGCGCCAAGGCCGTTTTGACCGACGCGCGGCACGCCGACGTCAAGCGCGAGGAGTTCTTCTACGAGGGCGGCACGGCGGCGTTCGTCCGCTATCTCGACCGCTCCAAGCAGCCGCTGATCCCCGAGCCGGTCATGATCCGCGCCGAGCGGGACCGTATCTCGGTCGACGTCGCGCTGTGGTGGAACGACAGCTACCACGAGAACGTGCTGTGCTTCACCAACAACATCCCGCAGCGCGACGGCGGCACCCATCTCGCAGGCTTCCGCGGCGCGCTGACCCGTATCGTCAACAAGTACGCTGACGAGAGCGGCATCGCGAAAAAGGAGAAGGTTTCGCTGACCGGCGACGACGCGCGCGAAGGCTTGACGTGCGTGCTGTCGGTCAAGGTTCCCGATCCGAAGTTCTCGTCGCAGACCAAGGACAAGCTAGTGTCCTCGGAAGTGCGGCCGGTGGTCGAGACGATGGTCGGCGACGAGCTTGCCGCCTGGTTTGAGGAGCACCCCAAGGACGCCAAGGTCATTGTCGGCAAGATCGTCGAGGCGGCGCTGGCACGCGAGGCGGCACGGAAAGCGCGGGACCTGACGCGGCGCAAGGGCGCGTTGGACATGGCCAATTTGCCCGGCAAGCTGGCCGAGTGCCAGGATCGCAACCCCGCGAACACCGAGATGTTCATCGTCGAGGGCGATTCGGCCGGCGGCTCCGCCAAGCAGGGCCGCAACCGCGACTTCCAGGCCGTGCTGCCGTTGCGCGGCAAGATCCTCAATGTCGAACGCGCGCGCATGGACAGGATGCTGTCGAGCCAGGAAATCGGCACGCTCATCACCGCGCTCGGAACCGGCATCGGCCGACAGGAGGAGGGCGGGTTCAATCTCGCCAAGCTGCGTTACCACAAAATCATCATCATGACCGACGCCGACGTCGACGGCTCGCACATCCGCACGCTGCTGCTGACCTTCTTCTATCGCCAGATGCCGGAGCTGATCGACAAGGGCCACCTCTACATCGCTCAGCCGCCGCTGTTCAAAGTGGCGCGCGGCAAATCGGAGACGTATCTCAAGGACCAGCGCGCACTCGAGGACTACCTGATCGACGCCGGCCTCGAAGATTGCGTATTTGAAACGGCGGGCGGCGCTCGTGCCGGCAAGGACCTGCGCGACATCGTCGACAGCGCGCGCGGTATCGTCCGTGTCATCGACGAACTGCACACGCGATACTCGCGCGCGGTGGTCGAGCAGTCGGCGATCGGCGGCGCATTCGACGCCGCTTTACTGCAATCAGCCGACAAATCCGCGATGATCGCCGACGCCATTGCCGAGCGCCTCGACAGCAACGCCGAAGAAACCGAGACCGGCTGGACCGGCCGCTACGGCAACGACGGCTTCGTATTTCAGCGCGAGGTTCGCGGTGTCACGGAAACCCATGCGCTCGATCGCCAGCTTCTGGCGTCGCTCGATGCGCGCCGCCTGCACGAGAAGCACGCGCACCTGCACGAGGTTTACGGCAAGCCCGCCCGCTTGCGCCGCAAGGATCATGTCGCCGCCGTGTCGGGCCCGCGCGCATTGCTCGAAGCCGTCTACGATACCGGCCGCAAGGGTCTCGCACTCCAGCGCTACAAGGGCTTGGGTGAAATGAATGCCGACCAGCTGGCCGAAACCACCCTCGAGCCGGGCAGTCGCACGCTGCTGCAGGTCAAGCTCGGGGATCTCGCGGAGGCTGACGAGATCTTCTCCAAGCTCATGGGCGATGTCGTCGAGCCCCGCCGCGAATTCATCCAGGAAAACGCCCTCAGCGTCGCCAACCTCGACGTGTGAGGGGCGCACGCGAACAGCTTGTCATCCTGGGGACATCGGGCTCGGGACATCGGGCATGACGCCGCGGATTAGCGTCATCGCCGATGAGGACTCTAACCCTTCCGCTCCACGGTCGGTACGCTGCCGTTGCCGCCGAGCCGGGTGCGGTTGAGCGCGTCGAGCAGCGGCGTCAGGCCCTCCACGTCCTCGAGTTTGAAGATCTCGATGTCGCGCCGCGCCGCCTCGCTCCAGCCGGCGATCTGCAATGCGCGTTCGGCCTTCGAATAGAGCCCGTGGTTGCGGATCGGCTCGTGCTCGGCGATGTCCTTGGCTTTTGCTTCGTCAAGCTTCAGCCCGCCCTGCTTCTGCAAATCCGCAAGCCGCTTGCGGCGGATATCGGTGAGGTCAGTGAGGCTCGACAATTCTTCGTCCTTGCGCAATTGCAAGAATTCCTTCCCGGTCGGCCAACGCACGATACCCATGTCGTCGAGCACGCCGGCAAGCTGGTTCATGGCGAGCCCGCGCGAGCTTTCAACCTTGTCCTCGGGATTGCAACTGTAGAGGTTCGGGATGACGAGGTACGACGCCTTGTTGTGATAGACGAAATGGCGGCGCACCCATTCCATGTCCGCGTTCTCGGCGCGCGCCACGGCGGTGCTGATCGCATCCTCGATTTGCCGCCGCTCCTCACCGCTGAATTCCTTGCGCGGCGCTTTCGGTGGATTGAGCGCGGTCAGCGCGAAGAGGCCGAGATCGATCCCGAGCGTCGCCAGCAACGCGATCATGTCGCGGCCGGTGATCGGCTCGCCGCCCGAGGTCCACGCGGTCTTCACGCCGCCCCATGACAGCACATAAGCGATGGCGCCGGCGAAGTAGGCGCCGAGGTTCTCCCACAGGTTCTTGACCGCATTGGCGACGCCCGCCGGGCCTTCGGTGAAGGCGGCCTCGCGCAGCTTGAGCACCGCCGGCTGCTCGGCTTGATCGGCGGCTTGCCTCAGCCGTTGGGCGAGGGTCGGATCGTAGCAGGAAAAGCCCGGCTTTTCCGGTTCGATGGCGATCGCTGCGGCCAGCCCCCGCATCTGGTTCGCGGTCGAGGTGCCGAGCTCGTTTGAACGGGCGGCGATGCCGCGCGCCGCCTGCCGGATCTGACTGGCGCGGGCTTCGAACAGGCGCTGGCGCTCTTCGACGCTCGTGCCGCCCAGTGTCGCCGCCGTCTCTCGCAGGCGGTCGAGCTCGGTCTGGGTGGGCGTCAACCACGCGCTGACGACGCTGTCGCGCAGCGAGGCGATCGAGTCGCGCACGGTCTTGCGCGAATTATAGAGTTTGCCGCGTCCCGCACCCGACGGCACGCCGCAACTGCCGCCGCTCGTCTCCTCGCGCGTCATCTGGCCGTCCGACCAGGTCGCGACGCTGTCGAGCTGGATCTTGACGGCATCGAGCCTGGCAGCGATGACCTGGCCGGCGTCGCGCGCGTCTTCCTGCAGGCCCGCAAGACTGGTCTTTGTCGCCTCCTCGCCGGCAATCAGGCTCCACCAGAAGCCGTAGCCGAAGCCGACCGACCAAAGGAACAGGAACAGGTATAGCGGAAACATGATGAGACGGTCGCGCAGGCTGCGATTGGCGCCGAAGCTCTCGCGCAGCGCGATCCACATGAGGAACGTCAGCGCGACGACGATGGCGACGACCAGCGCATTGTTGGTCACCGATATGCCGCCGCCAAGCGAGCGGCCCTGGCTGCCGGGGGTTTGCGAGACGCCGACGATAAAGTCCTGCATGCCGCTCCAGGTGGCATACCCCGAAATGATCAGCAGCATCAGCGAGGCGAGTCCGATCAGCGAGTTTCGGCCGAACACGTAGTCGACCGCGCGATTGATCGCCGAACTCGGCATCCTCTTGGACTCGGCCATCCCAAACTCTCCCTCGACGCAACGCCCCACATGGCAATAGCCGATCTCGTCGCGGCTGTCGCGGGGCTCCCTGCTCAGGGCATCAGCGGGGTGACCTGCGCGCGGCAGGGGATTGAGCGAATGTGCTTTTGCTGCACGAGCAGGACATCGCGATGCAGCAATGCTATTGAAGGCCCCGCGGATCCAGACGCCAAGGCCGCATCGGCAATTGTGCTGCGCGTGTGAAATCGAGACGGAGGATCTGACCGATGCTGCGGATGCTGCTTGCAACCGGCAACGTATTCTTCTCCCTCGTACTGGGCGCCATCGCCTTCGGTTTCGTCTTCATCAAGTATCCGGACGCGATGGGATCCATTCTCGACGCTGCCGCCGGCCTCAAGGCGTGGCTGACGAGCCGAGGTCTCTCGACCGAGTACAACAATTGGGTCCGGGTGCTGCTCGAGGAGCGGCAGCTCGTGTTCATGGGCTTCACGGTCCTGATGCGGATCCTGCTGTCGATCGTGACGGCCGTGTTTGAACGGATCTGGCAACGGCATTGAATTGTAACGGTTTCGAAGCGGTTGTCTCGCGCCCGTGGTTAACCGCGTCTTAGCGATCGTCCGTTTACTGTGCGCAATGGCGGTGCCGATGGGAAGGCGCCGATCGCCAACTATTGGCGTTGTGGGTCGGATCAGGGCGTATGGGTTTTTTCCGCCAGAGCAAGGTCGGGGCAAGCGTGCCTCCGCAACAGCCGTCCTCGGCCGGATCTCCGCCGGGCACGATGACTCAGCCCCCGTTTGCCTCGCAGCACGGCGCCTGGCCGCCGCCGATGCAACACCCTATGCTGCCGTTTCCGCCGGCCTTGGGACATGGCCAATTAGGAGGTTTGCCTCCGCCCCCGCCATCGTCGCACGGAAAAGGTTGGAGCCGCCTCGATAAGCTGCGGCTCGCCGCGAAGGTTGCGATTTCCGCAACTGTTGCAGGGACGCTCGGCGTCGCAGCCATGATGGTCTACTACACCATCGCGCTGCCCGATCCGCTGACGCTGCGACACAAGGAGCGCGCGCCTGTCATCCGCATTCTGGCCAACGACGGCTCGGTGCTGGCCGAACGCGGCACTGCACATGATTTCATGCCAATCGACATGCTGCCCAAGCTCGTCACCGACGCGGTGGTGGCGACCGAGGATCGCCGCTTCTACGAGCATTGGGGCGTCGATCCGGCGGGCATGGCACGCGCATTCTTTGCCAATTTGCGCGCCGGCCGTTTCGCGCAAGGCGGCTCGACACTGACGCAGCAGTTGGCCAAGAACCTGTTCTTGACCCACGACCGGACGCTGGGCCGCAAGGTCGAGGAGCTTCTGCTTGCGCTCTGGCTCGAGATGAAACTGACAAAGCCCGAGATTCTCGAACTCTATCTCAATCGCGTCTACTTCGGCACTGGCGCCTATGGGATCGAGTCTGCGGCGCAACGCTACTTCGAAAAGAGCGCACGCGCACTGACGCTGCCTGAAGCGGCGGTGATCGCGGGGTTGCTGAAGGCGCCATCGAAATATGCGCCGACCTCGAGCCCCGGAGCGGCGCGTGCCCGCGGCCGCAGCGTGCTGGGTAAGATGCTCGACGCGCGCTACATCTCCGAAGCCGACGAGCGCCGCGCCACCGCCGAGCGTGTCAAATTCGCCGACGCCAAGGCGACCAAGGAACCCAATGGCGTCGAATACGCCGTCGATTATGTGCTCGAGAGGATGCCGGCGCTGCTCGGCGCGGGACATGCCGAGGTGGTCGTTGAAACGACGATCGATGCCGCCTTGCAGAAGAGGGCGCACGCTATCGTTTCGAAAAAGCTCGAAGAGCAGGGGGACAAACTTGAAACCAGCCAGGCGGCAGTGGTGGTGCTCGACATCGATGGCGGCATTCGTGCACTGGTCGGCGGTCGCAGCTACGCAGACAGCCAGTACAACCGCGCGGTAAAGGCGCGGCGTCAGCCTGGGTCCGCGTTCAAGCCGTTCGTCTATCTCGCGGCGCTGGAAAGCGGTTCGACCCCAGAGACGGTGGTCTACGATCTGCCGTTGAGCATCGAGGGCTGGACGCCACGCAATACGACCGGCCGCTACCAGGGAGCGATGCCGCTGCGGCGCGCGCTGGCTGAGTCCGTAAATACGGTTGCGGCGCGGCTGCAGTTCGACATCGGCGCGCGGCGCATCACCGACGCTGCCCGCCGCCTCGGCGTGAAGTCGGAACTTCGCGAGGACCCGTCGCTCGCACTCGGCACGTCCGAAGTAACGCTGCTCGAGCTGACCGGCGCGTATGGTGTCTTCGCAAACGGCGGTTCAGCGATCGTGCCGCACGTCATCCGCCGCGTCCGCATGAGTTCGGGGCGAGTGCTGTTCGCGCAGGGGGCGACGCGCACCGAACAGGTCGTTGCGCCCCTTCATGTCGGCGCCATGAACGATATGCTGAACTCGGCCTTGACGGGAGGAACCGGCCGCCGCGCCGCGCTCGTGCGTCATCCCGCGGCCGGCAAGACGGGGACGACGAGCGATTTCCGCGATGCTGTTTTCGTCGGATACACGGCGCATTTCGTCGCCGGCGTATGGAGCGGCAACGACAACGGCAAACCAATGAACAAGGTCATGGGTGGCGGCTTGCCAGCCGAGATTTGGCGCGAAGTGATGGTGCACGCGCACGCTGGAAAAGCCCCGCTGGCGCTCCCCGGACCGATGCGGTCGCCATCGAGCGAACCGGTCGCCGAGCTTGCGCCTCCGGCAGTCTTGGCGCCGGCGATGCGGACGAGTGAACCCGAAATTCTGCCGTGGCAGCGGACTCGCACGCAGCCTGCCGCTCTAAAAGCCATTCCGGAACCGCGGCCGCAGCCTGCCCAGGCGCCGCGAGCGGTTGCGAAGCCTCCCGAGCGGAAGGCCGAACGGAGCACGGCGACCGCGCATCCGACCGACCGCATCGACGAGGACTTCATTGCACGCGCTTTGGATTCCACCATCGGCGCACCCGCATCGAGCGTCGCCGGCCTACCGAACGGCTTCGACGTCGAGGCGATCCGCCAGCGCCTGAAAGCTGCGCCGTTGCCATCTTTAAGCGCCCCGAAAGGCATGATGACGCTGGGAGCGCCGCAGCAGCCGTGACGGCGGACGTGTCGCGCGGTGCCGATTGAGGTATCGGGCGTTGGTCAGGCGTCAGCGGCCGGCGAGCTGATACCGATGCAAGTCCATGCCATAGACGCGGAGCCAGAGACGGGCCTCGTCCATGCGAGGCATCGCGGTTTCGACCAGTTTCCAGAAGCGCGGGCCGTGGTTCATCTCGGCGAGATGGGCGACTTCGTGCGCCGCAACATAGTCGAGGATGGCCGGCGGAGCGAGGACGAGGCGCCAGGAAAACGACAGTGCGCCCGTCGTGGAGCATGAGCCCCAGCGGCTGGTCTGGTCGCGCACGGTGATCCGTTTGGGATTGAGCTTGAGATTGCTGGCGTGCCAAGCAACCCTGACCTCGAGATCGCGCTTGGCTTCGCCGAACAACCAATCCTTCAAGCGGCGCGGGGCGTGTTCGGGACGGCCAGAGATGAAAAGCTCGCTCGTCCCGTCCGCTGCGGGTACGACGCTGACCGGACCGCGGACGACGGCGCATGGCCGCGAACCGCTGTAGCGAATGCGATGTGGGTCACCACGGAGCGGCATCAGGATGCCGTCAGCGCAGCGCACAGGTTGCGGCAGATTGCCGAGGCGCTCGCGCACCCAGTCGATGTTGCGATGCAGGAACGATCCGGCTTCGACGAGATCGCAACTCGATGGAAGCGTGACGATCACAGTGCGCCGCGTCCTGCTGACGCGCAATGTCAGGCGTCGAGCGCCTGGGTGCCGCCGCACCTCGACCGGAGCCCCGATATTATCGAGCCTCGGATCGTGGAGGGTGCCCGGGGCGGGAACCTGACATGAGCGCATTCGTGACCTCTCGAAACCAACAGACGAACACTCCGACGATACGTACGACACGAACGACGCGCCGTCACGCGCGAGCTTCACCGCAGCTCATCGGATATGGGAGCGAAGCGCACGGCGCTCCACGAAACAACCAGTAACAGCTTCGCCTGTCGATGCTCCATCACGAAATCGCGGCGCAAAAAAGAGCGGGGCCGCGCTGTTGCTGCGCGGCCCCATCTTCGATCGAAGCACTTGCGTGCGTGAGCGATTGCTGTTTACGCGCGATCAGCTCGCCGTGCGCTTCTCGTCGTCGGTGCGCAGCGTGCCCGACGGCACGTGCATGCGGAACAGGCCGTCGATCATATAGCTTCCGGCCAAAGCCCACAGACGGAACGGCGCCGACATGGAACTGGCATCGCCTGCTTGTGTCGCGTCAGTCGCGGTTTGTCCGATGCCCAACGCCTTCAGCTTCTCGGCCATCGGATCAGGAGCAACGTCATTGGCCGGCGCAAACGTGAACGCGATCGACGACAGATCGCTTCCTTGCGCGCCTGCACGCTGCAAGGCCGCGCGTTCGTCGAGCGATAAATGGACCGGGCAGGCTCCGGCGCGGTCGTCGTGCATGCGGATGAACTGCGTGATCCGCGGCGCGATGTCGGATCGGAAGCGGCGGCCGTTGAAAATGCCGTAGTGGCCGACGCCGGGACATTCGTAGTGCAGCTTGTCGTCGGGACTGATCGACGGGCAGAGGTCGTGCGTGGCGCGACACTGGCCGAGCCCGGTGATGTCGTCTTTTTCTCCTTCGATGGTCATCAACGCAACACGGGTAATCGCTCCCGGGTCGACGCGACGCCCTCGCACCATCATTTCGCCGTTCGGCAAAGCATGTCGAACGAACACGGTGTCGATCGTCTGCAGGTAGAATTCCGCGGTCAGATCCATGACGGCGAGATATTCGTCATAAAACTCCCGGTGTTTCTCCGCGCTGTCGCCATCGCCCTGCACCATGTGGCGGAACAGATCCTTGTGGGCGTTGACGTGGCGATCAAGGTTCATGGTCATGAACCCGGTGAGCTGAAGAAACCCCGGATAGACGGAACGCCCGAAGCCTGGATTGGGCCACGGCACACTCGTAATGACGTTGTTGCGAAACCAGTTGGTGCCCTTGCTCTCGGCGAGGCGATTGACCTCCGTCGGGCTGACGCGGGTGTCGACCGGTCCGCCGGCGAGGATCATCGAGCGTGGCACGCACGGGTCGCCGTCGGCCTCCATCAGAGAAATTGCTGCCAGGACTGGAACCGACGGCTGGCACACCGCGAATACGTGGACGTCACCTTCGAAGTGGCGGAATATCGCGGCGAGGTAATCGACGTAGTCGTCGAGGTCGAAGCTTCCCGCTAAAGCCGGCACGTCGCGCGCATCGGTCCAATCGGTAATGTAGACTTCATGGTCCGGCAACAGCGTCTCCACCGTGCCGCGCAAGAGCGTGGCGAAGTGGCCCGACATCGGGGCCACCAGCAGCACGCGCGGATCTTCGGCGCGCCGTTCGTCGGAGATGTTTCGTTCGAAGTGGATCACCCGGCAAAACGGCTGCTCCCAGACGACGGTCTCGCGTACCGCTACGTCGGCTCCGTCGACAACCGTCGAGTCGATGCGGAACGACGGTTTGTCGTAGCGCCGCGTTGTGCGCTCGAACACTTCGCAAGCAGCGACCGCATGGCGGCCGACCGGCGTGTGTGTCAGCGGATTAAATGGGTGATTGAAGAATAGCCGGTACCCGTTCGCCGCGGCCCGTGCTGGACGGACGGCGACGTGGCCCAGCTCATACCAATGGTAGAGCACGCGCTGAATTCCCCCGATTGCTCGTTCCCCTCAACGCGGTACAGCGCACGGGATCGGCGTCTCTTGCGCCTTGCCCCGAATTTCCTCCCCGGCGGCTTCATGCCGCGCGCGGCGACCTTCAGTTCGCCACTAATGCTTCGGAATCATGCACTGATTCGTCAGGGGGACAAAACTGCGCGGCGGTTACAAGGCGCTCTTAAGTCGGAGCGACAACGCGTCCGGATTGGCGCTGTGCGGCACGTGAGCCAGGAATTCGCCCTTCCGGTCCATGATGTAGAAGAACGACGAGTGATCGATCGTGTACCCTTCGCCACCTTCGAGCGGCACCTTCTTGAAATAAACGCGGTAGGCCTTCGCCGCAGCCGTGATTTCAGCGAGCGATCCGGTCAATCCTCGTATCGCGGGGTGAAAGCTCGCGACGTACTCTTTCAATTTTGCCGGCGTGTCGCGCTCGGGATCGAGGGTGATGAAAACGGGCGTCAGATTTCGCGCCTGGTCGCCCAGCTTATCGAGTGCGGCGGCCATCAATTGCAGTCCCGACGGACAGATATCGGGGCAGTGCGTGAAGCCGAACATGACGAGCAGCGGGCGCCCCGCGAAATCGCGCTCGGAGACCTGCTTGCCGTCGTGATCCAGGAGACTGAACGGACCGCCGATCAGCGCTTTTCCAGAGGTGGCGGGGGTTTTGGGCAGCGACAGCGACGTCTGCGGGCCGGATGTGACGAACAGCGCGGCCATGCCGCCCGCGGCCAGGCCGGCCATCGCGATCACCGCGTATTTGCTGCGCATCCAGGCCTCCGAGCGGCGCCATCGTCGACTTGACGATCACAGCAATTAGGCTTGCATAGGCTGTCACCGCAAGGGGGCCCGATCGCCGCAGGACGCAGACCTCGGCGCCGGTTGCCCGCTAGTGTGTGAACCGGATCGCTCTGGCCGCTCAGGCTTGGGGTTGGCGGCTGCGCGGCGGTGAGCCATAAGAATGGAACACATCGGCGTCAGCGGAGCATAAGCGAGTGAAGCGGCGGATCTCCCAAGGTGAGTTGAGGGGGTTCCTCAACGATGGCGACAGCCGGCTCAGGCTGCAAACCATCGTTCGACTGCGCTGGCTCGCCGTCTTCGGGCAGATTCTCGCCGTCGCGACTGTCTTTTTCGGACTCGGGTTCGCAATGCCGATCGGCTACTGCCTCGGCATCATCGCGATGTCGGCCTGGCTGAACGTGTTTTTGTCGATCCGCTACCCGGCCCGGCATCGGTTGAGCTCGACGTTCGCTACGGTCATGCTCGCCTACGACATCGTCCAGCTCACCGCTCTCCTGTATCTCACGGGTGGGATCGAAAACCCGTTCACCGTCCTCATCCTGGCGCCGGTGACGGTCTCGGCGGCGACGTTGCCGCCCCGGAACACCGTCATCCTTGGCATCGTGGCAGCGCTTGCGACGACGTTCATCGTCTTCAACTATCAGCCTTTGCCTTGGTACGCGGGGCTGCGGCTCGATATGCCGTTTCTCTACAAGCTCGGCATTCTCGCATCGATCGTGGCGTGTATGATCTTCCTCGCATTATATGCGTGGCGGCTATCGAAGGAGGGGCGCGAGATGTCAGCGGCCCTCGCGGCGACCGAATTGGTCCTCGCTCGCGAGCAGAAACTCCACGCGCTCGACGGACTGGCCGCTGCTGCCGCGCACGAGTTGGGCACGCCACTGTCGACGATCGTTCTGATCTCGAGCGAGATGGCGCGGGAGTTCGGATCGGACCACCGCTGCGCCGAGGATCTGCAACTCCTGTCCTCGCAAGCGCGCCGATGTCGCGAGATCCTGAAGAAACTGACGCGCCGGTCGAGCGACGAGGAAGACCCCCTGCACGCGAGCTTATCGGTCAGGGAAATGATGGAGGAGGCTGCCGCACCTTATCGCGACGGCCAAAAGGTAGTGGAGATCATGGCGCGCGCGGCGGATGGGGTCGTGCTGCCGGCGGCGATCGAGCCGGTCGGCCATCGCCGTCCGGGCGTCATTTACGGAATTGGCAACATCATCGAGAACGCTGTCGACTTCGCCAAGAGCAAGGTGACGGTAGGTGCGATGTGGAACGCCGTCGAGGTCGTGGTCACGATTGCCGACGACGGGAAGGGGTTTTCTCCCGAGGTCATGGACGCCCTGGGTGAGCCCTATGTCACGACGCGTCCGGGCCGGGCCAAGCGTGACGGCGAGCCGTCGGGGCTGGGTCTCGGCTTTTTCATCGCGAAGACGCTGCTTGAGCGTTCTGGTGCGACGGTGACGCTCGACAATCGCTGGGCGCCTGAAACCGGGGCCGTCGTCCGGATCGCATGGCCGCGACTGGCATTCGAGCGTGCGCTCGACCGGTCGGCTCCCGGTAGCGGAGCGGCATCCGATCAGCAGGTCGAACACACGGGTCCCGCACGGGGGGCGGCGGCCTAGTTCGCGATCTTAACGATTGCAACAGTTGCTAGGGCAATTCCGGCGCAGTTTCAGGCACTAACCAGCGCTAGAGGGCTTGGCGGCGTCGAATTGGCGTTTATAGTGTCGCCAGCCGTGGAGATCGTGCAGTGACCGAAGACCTTTCATTTCGCCAGGACGAATTGCCCGACGATAGATCGCTGGTGATCGTCGACGATGACAAGTCGTTTCTGCTCAGGCTCGGGCGCGCGATGGAATCGCGGGGTTTCGAAGTTCGCATGGCGAGCTCCGTCGTCGAGGGCATCGAACTGATGCGCCAGAAGCCGCCGGCCTTCGCCGTTGTCGATATGCGGCTCGAGGATGGAAACGGTCTCGACGTCATCGCCGAACTCGGCCGTCTGCGTCCCGAGGCGAGAGCCATCGTGCTCACCGGCTATGGCAACTTTGCGACGGCGGTCACGGCTGTGAAGCTCGGTGCGGTCGACTATCTTGCGAAGCCTGCCGATGCCGATGAAGTGACGGATGCGCTACTGGCTCCTGCAAACTCCAAGGCACCGCCGCCCGAAAATCCGATGTCGGCTGATCGCGTGCGCTGGGAACATATCCAGCGCGTCTACGAACTGTGTAACCGCAACGTCTCGGAGACGGCTCGGCGGCTCAACATGCATCGCCGAACCTTGCAGCGGATCTTGGCCAAGCGCGCGCCGAAGTAGTTGCCGCCCCCGATCGATCACGAGAGCTAGCATCACAATTTGATTGCGGCGAAGTCCGCTGCGGCGGCCGGGTCGATCGCGGCTGCAAGTCGATATGCGGCAGCGCGTGCGAAGCGCAATTGCATGGCCTTGCGTCGTGCGGCGGAGAGCCTATGGGGCGGGGCGGCGCGAGCGATGTCCCCGCCGTAGCGGTCGGCGATGATGAGGCCCGCATCGGAAGGAATGAGCTCACGCGGGAACGCTGGAGATACGGCAAAAAAGAACGCATCACAGTAATCGCGATATTCGGCCCACTTGAGGTCCGCGCGGAAGTCCTCGATCGACGACTTTACTTCGACGATCCACAGGTCGCCACTCGCCGATAGCCCAGTGATGTCGGCGCGGCGGAAATTGGCCAGCGGAAGCTCCGAAAGGTGGGCCAAACCGTGCTCCAGCAACACCCGGCCGACGCCACGCGCGATTTCAAGCGCGGCATCGGACTGACGGCCGTCAGGCGGGATGGGCGGTGGTGGTCCGCCAATGTTGGTCTGGTCGGTCATTCTGCCGCCACGAGCTGGTGACATTGCGAGCAGGGTTGCGGCGCTGCCGCGCCGCAATGGCGTCTAAAGTCGGGCTGCACCTGCGCACGGCCTCGTCGTCAAGCCTGCCCATCAAGTCGTTGTCGCCGGTAAGTCTTTCACGATGAACGCTTTGCAGGATACCGTATATGTTCTTCAGACGCGCCAAGACTACCGAAAAGACTTCGGCAGGCACAACGCCGCCGGTCAATTTCGAGATCGCGGATGCGCCGGCCGAGCCGGTGACGGCGCCGGTCGCAGCCGATGCTGCCCCGCGCGTGCTCGCCGTTGCAACGACACGGATAGAGTCCGCCCGGCTGCGCCGCCGCGTCGACCCGGCTGGGCTCGGTTTCAAGACGACCGCGGATCTGGAGCCCGTGACGGGATTGATCGGTCAGGACCGCGCCTTGAAGGCAATTGCCTTCGGCGCTGGCGTCAAATCGCTGGATTTCAACATTTTCGTACTCGGGCCACCTGCGTCAGGCAAAAGCACGGCCGTCCGGACCTACCTCGAAACCCAGGCCACATCCGCCGCGGTGCCGTCCGACTGGGTCTACGTCAACAATTTCGAGGCGCCCAACAAGCCGCGCGCCATTCGCTTGCCCCCCGGCCGGGCCAATGCCTTCGCCAAGGGTATGGTCGCGGCGATCGATGAGTTGCGCTCCGCGCTTCCGGCGTTGTTCGAGAGCGAGGACTACGTCGTCCGCCGCCGCACCATCGACGAGGAAATTCGAGGCGGACAGGACGAGTTGCTCGAAGCGCTCAATCGAAAGGCCGCCCAGCAGAACGTGGCGCTGCTTAGAACCCCGATGGGCTTTGCAATGGCGCCGATGCTCGAGGGCAAGGTGGTCAAGCCGGAGGTCTTCGGCGGGTTGCCAGAGAACCTTCGCCGCGACGTCGAGGCCAAGATCGGCGAGTTGCAAAAGGAGCTGGAGCAGATTCTCGCACAGGGTCCGCGGCTGGAGAAAGCGCGGCGGCAACGGCTGTCCACGCTCAACGAGGAATTTGCGCGGCGCGTTCTGCGCGCAACGCTCGATGATGTCGAGGCCGCGCACCAGGATCTTCCGGACGTACTCGCCTTCCTCGCCGCCGCCGAGGCCGACCTCGTGCAGAACGTCGAGCTGTTCCTGGCACCGGCGTCTGAGCAGGACGCCGCTCCTGCCGCGTCGCTCGATACGGCGCGCGATCCGCGGTTTCGCAGGTACATGGTCAATGTCATGGTTGGCCGCGCTGCCGGGGGCAGTGGCGCACCCGTGGTCGATGAAGGCAATCCGATCCACGGCCGGCTGATCGGAAGGGTCGAACACATCGCGCACATGGGTGCGCTCATCACCGATTTTCTGCTCGTCAAGCCGGGCGCGTTACATCATGCCAATGGCGGCGCGCTGCTGCTCGACGCGCGCAAGCTCCTGACCGCGCCGTTCGCGTGGGACGCGCTGAAACGCGCACTGAAATCGGGCGAGATCAGGCTCGACAATCCGGCTGATAGCCTGGGGCTGCAATCGACGCAGACGCTCGATCCCGACCCGATCCCGCTCGAAGTCAAGGTCGTGTTGTTCGGTGATCGTGAACTCTATTATCTGCTCGCCGCGCATGATCCGGACTTCCAGCGGCTGTTCAAGGTGCAGGCCGACTTCGACGATACCATCGCGCGCTCGTCTGAAAACGAAGCGGCCTACGCACGTCTGATCGCGTCCATCGTTGTTGGCCACAAGTTGCGGCCGGCAGACAAAAAGGCGGTGGCTCGCTTGATCGAAGAAGGCGCGCGTCTGGCCGACGATAGCGACAAACTGTCGATCGAGATCGGCCGCTTGGCCGACATCGTGCGCGAGGCGGACTACTGGGCCGGCATCGGCGGCCGGGCCACGATCGCGCGCGAGGACGTTGCCCGCGCGATAAGCGAGCACGCGCAACGCTCGGACCGCTTGAGCGACCGCGCGCAGGAGGCCATCGGGCGGGGCATCGTGCTGGTCGATACGTCTGGCGCGAAAGTCGGCCAGATCAACGGCCTGTCGGTCGTGCAACTCGGCAGTTACGCCTTCGGGCGTCCCAACCGCATTACCGCCCGCGTGCGCATGGGATCGGGCCGGATGACGGATATCGAGCGCGAAGCCAAGCTTGGCGGCGCCATGCATTCCAAGGGCGTGATGATCCTGTGGGGCTTTCTCGCCGGGCGCTATGCGCAGGACGTGCCGATGGCGCTGGCTGCTAGTCTCGTTTTCGAGCAGTCCTATGGTGGCGTCGACGGCGACAGCGCGTCGTCGGCAGAGCTCTATGCCATCTTGAGCGCGCTGGCGGACGTCCCGATCAAACAGGGTCTGGCGGTGACGGGGTCGGTCAACCAGTGGGGTGACGTGCAGGCCATCGGCGGCGTCAACGAGAAGATCGAGGGCTTTTTCGAAACGTGTCTCGCGCGCGGGCTCGACGGCACCCAGGGCGTGATTATTCCCGAGGCCAATGTTCAGCATCTGATGCTGCGCGAGGACGTCGTCGAAGCCGTCGAGAAGGGAAAATTCGCCGTCCATGCCGTGTCCACTGCCGACGCCGGCATCGCCCTAGTCACGGGCATCGAGGCCGGCGAACGAGACAGCGCCGGACGCTATCCGGCCGGATCGATCAACCGCTTGGTCGAGGACAAGCTTATGCTGTTCGCCGAGCATGCGCGGCGCTTCGGTGCCGAAGGCCGGGACGGCTCGGCGGAACAGGCGACATCATGATCGCGCATGTCGCTGAGGCCGGAGAGGATCGGGGGCGCGTCGTCCTGCGGCTCGATCCTGCGGCTCGGCCAAGCCGCATCGCACTCGAGGCGGCCGTGCGGATCGCCCAGGCGTTCCAATCGGAGATCGAAAGTCTGGTTGTGGCCGATCAACAGCTGTTCGAACTCGCTGCTTTCCCGTTCTCGTGCGAGGTGTCGCGCTCGGGGCAGGTGCAGCCGTTGGTCGCAGAGAATCTGCACCGCGATATCGCCGTCGCGGCAGCCGGATTGAGCCGCGCGGTGCGCGAGGTCGCCGCTCGCTCCGGCGTGCGCGTACACGAGCGCTTGTTACGTGACGAACCGATCCGCGCAGTCGCCCGGACCTGCGCCGAGCTCGGACCATGGAACGTCGTCGCGCTCGCCGAGCCGTTCGGCCCAGGCCATGCCGCGGTCATCGGGCAGTTGTTCGACGCCGTGCTGGGTGCGACGGGCATCGTGGTCGCCGGGCCGCGCTCGGTGCGGCTGTCGGGCCCGATTCTGGTCGCGATCGAAGAGATCGACCGCCTGCCGCCGATGCTGCGCGCCGCAGAGCGGCTGGCCGCTGTCACCCGCGCTGAGGTGCGGCTGCTGATCGTCAGCGACGAGGCGCGCGAACTCGAATGGATGGAGGATCAGGCACGGCTCGTACTCGGGGCGTCGCCGCGCGTCCGGCTCGAGCCGTCACAACCGGCACGGGACCCGGGCGAGGTGGCGGAACGGCTTCGGCGGCTCGATGGCGGGTTCGTGATCGCGCAATTCGGAGGGTTCGTCGTGCCGGGTGTTGGCAACCTTCGTCCCTTGACGCTCGCGATGGAATGTCCGCTGCTGCTGGTCCGCTAAGTCGGTTTCAGGCTGCGTTCACGGATCATTGAGATGCAGTGGGCGGGCATTCGCGGGTAAAAAGTCTCGGCCGAAAGTCGGCAGGGCCGGTTCGCGACCGGCAGCAAGCGGAGTTTTTGACATGACACGGCGTTGGTTGAACCTGGCGGCCGGTGCGTTGGCCCTGACGATGCTGGCTGGTCACGCGTCCGCGCAAGATATGATGTCTGGCATCGATCTCACGTCGGATGCCTTCACCAAGGCCGAGATGAGCCGCGCCGATCTCGAAGCGCAGCTCGCCAAGCTCAATCCCGGCGAGGTGCTGGATTTGAGCGCGAAGAGCCTGAATGGGCTCGATCTTTCGAAGATGGACCTGCGGCGGACGAAGTTGCAGTCGGCACGTATCAACAAGGTCAATCTGTCCGGCGCCAACCTGGAGGGCGTGGTTCTCGATCAAGCCTGGGCGCTCAACGCCGATATGACCGGCATCAAGCTCAAGGGGGCAAGCCTGTTCGCGACACAGCTTCACGGCGCCAAGCTCGACGGAGCGGATTTCACCAATGCGCGGGTCGCGGGCGATTTCATGAACGCCAGCATGAAGAACGCGATCCTCGACGGCGCGGACCTCTCGGCCGACGAAAAGAACCAGTCCATGGGATTGATGCGGGGCGCATTCAAAAGCGCCAATCTCGAGGGTGCGAGCTTCAAGGGCGCCAACATGGCGCGCGTGTTCCTCGAGTTCGCGTCGCTGAAGGGGGCAGACCTGACCGGCGCCAACCTGCGCGGCAGCGAACTCGCAGCCGCCGATTTCTCCGGTGCCGACGTCACGGGCGTCAATTTCGACGGGGCCGATGTCAATTCCGCCAAGCTCGGTGGCATCAAGAACCTCGCCGCGGCCAAGAACTTCGACACAGTCAAGAACCTCGATCGCGCCCGGCGCGACTGACGCGCCGTCCAGGCTGGTACGCCGTGCGGTCGTGCGCTTGGTGACATTCTTGTACCGCCTGTGTCCGCCGAGCCTCGCCAACGTCTTCGCTCAATGGCATCCTACGCGCTCGACGGGCGGCGCGGGGCATTGGTGGATCGGTGGGCGATGACGCAGGATCGGAGCCGCATTGAGCGTTTTCGCGTAGGGGCGGTCTGGCTCGTCATGGCTGCGTTGATCGCGGTTTTGGCCGGGCTGTTCACCTCTCGACGGATCGAGGCGCAAACGCCGGCGGCCACTGCGCGCGTGGTGCGCATCGCCGTCATGATCAGCTCCGACAAGCCGCCCGCGAGCGGACCGGAGGAAGTGCTCGCCATCCGCGACTTCGTCATCCGCCGCGTCGCCGCGATCAATGCAGACGGCGGCATTCGCGGTGCGCGTCTGGAGGCGATGATCCTTGACGATGCGTCGGACGTCGCGCGAACCAAGGCCAACGTCGATCGAGTGCTTTCGGATCCCGATGTGGTTGCGATCATCGGCATCTGGAATTCGACCCGCGGGGCTGCCGTTGTCCGGGCGATCGGCGAAAGCGGAGTTCCCTTCATTTCTGAGATGTCGGTCGAGACGCTGTTCTCGGATTTCCCCAATGTCTACACGTTGACCCGTTCCGTCGCCGACGAGCAGGAAGTGTTCAAGGCGTTTGCGCGTGAAAATTTCAAGCGGGTCGCGATCGTGGGTGATTCCGATGACCTCTACACGCGCGCCTACATCCATCATCTGACGCTTCCTGGAAGTGGCATCGCATTCGACCCGCCGGTTTGGATCCAAGGCAATGTCGACGACCAGTTGGAGCCGATAGACCGTATCGCCGCTGACATCGCCAAGAGCGGCGCCGACGGCATTTTTCTTTCGATGGGCTCCAAGCGCGGTGCAGCGTTTCTGGCGCGGCTCTCGCGTGCCGGCGTCAAGCTGCCCGTCTTCATCGGTCTCGGATCGACGAGCGGCGTCCTTGCCGACCCGGGCGGCGGCGGGCGCGATTATCAGGGGGCAATCTATGAGGTCGCCGAGGGCGGCATCGCCAATCTGAATAATGAAAGGCTCGAACAATTGATGCGGCAGCCGGAAGGACTGGGTGGCGGGCGTAAGTATTCCGAGTATGCAACGGGCTATGGGGCTCGTTACGCCGACCTCTTGGCACTCGTTGCCGACGCCGCCGCGCATGGCGTCATGCGCGATGCGATGCGTCAGGCCATCGCGCAGCGGCTCGCGGGGTTGGCCGAGGGCCGCCGCGTCTGGCGCGGTTGGGCGCAAGACTGGTCGTTCTCTAAAGAGCGCGCGTCGTCCGAGCGATCTCTGATCGTCATGCGGCGTCCGGGCGAGAACAAGACGTTCCTGTCCCCTTTCCAATTCGTGCGTGTGGACGGGCGCATCCAACGCATCCCCGTCCTCAACGTGCATCTCGACATGACGCGGGTTTACGGTGCCGACTCCGCCGCCAAGAGTTTCGAGGCCGAGTTTTTCATCACGCTGCGCAGCGCCACCGACGTTCCGATCTCGGCGATCGAGTTCACCAACGCCGTGCGGGGCCCGGGCGCGTCGGGCTCATTGATCAACGTGCGTGAAGTTCATAGCGACCGCGGCGCGGGCCTCGTCGAAGATGGCGCGCGGATCTACAAGGTTTCAGGGCGCTTCACTTTCGAGCCTGATCTTGCAAAGTATCCATTTGACCAGCAGATCTTCTCGATCTCGTTCCAACCGGCGAGCACGGCCAGCGCATTTCTACTGCAGCCACCGTCGGAAAGCGTTCGCAACCAGAGTTTCGCCGTCGATGGCTGGCGCGTGGACAGCCACTATGTCGGCTCCAACGACCGCATCATCCGCTCGATCGGCGGACCGCTCAACGAGGAGCGGGTCATCCCCTACTACAACTTCAACTACACGTGGGTAATGAAGCGGCAGGTGGTCGACTATCTGCTACGCGTGATCGTGCCGCTGTCGTTCATCATGGCTGTGGCGTACATCGCGAACTTCATTCCGCGATCCGAATTCGAATCGATCGTCGCGATCCAGGTTACCGCGCTGTTGTCGGCGATTGCGCTCTATCTTGCATTGAGCCAACCTCAGGCCGATGGGGCGACGCTGTCCGATGTCATCTTCGTGGTCGCCTATGCGTCGATCAGCATGATGATCGCGCTGTCTGTGTTCGAGGTGAACACAACGCTCAGCAAAATGCCCAAAGTCATGCGCGTGGTTCACGTCGTGCAAATCTACCTTGTCCCGGTGGTTGCGCTCGGCTTGATTTCCTACGTCCTGCTTTCGGCGACCGGAAACGGCGGCTTTGCTGAAGGGCTACGCGCCATTTGGGCGCGGGCAGTGGCTGCCGCAGCCATGTGATTGGTGCACCCTTCCGGCGGTAGTTCAGCGGCCGAGGCGGCTCAACGCATCGCGGATCATCCGGTCGGCCTCTTCTGCGGCGCGGCGGATGTCCTCCTGCTGCTCGGCTGTCGGTTGCAGGTCGCGGTTTCCCGACTGCCGCGAGAGTTCCTCGAGCGCTCGCGCCACGTCGCGATCGACGCCCTTCGGCAAATCGGCCTCGATCGATTTCGTGCGCCGGAGCGTGCGCTCCGCATAGGCCTTGCTCGAAGCCCGCACTGTGAACTTGTCGAGACCGAGAAGTCCGATCAGAGAGGTCGGTATCGACGACTCGACGCGGACTTCCACCGCCTTGTTTTGCGGCGAGATCTCAAGCGAGAACTCCATGCCCTTGAGATGTTCGGGCAACTGCGAGTCGAGATACTGGCGCGCCGTTGAATGCACGACCGCGTAGTCCTGGCCGAGCTTGTGAACGGCGGCCGCAGCCGCGCCATCCACCGCCTGTTGCAGATGGCTTTCCAGCCGGATGGCGCGTCCGTAGTCAATTGCAGTCAGCGTCATCCCGAGCATCGGCATCAGCAGCAGCGCGAACAAGATGGCGATCGCGCCGCGCTCGTCGGCCGCCAGGCGCCGCATTGCTCCGATAATCCACCGTTGCATGCGCATGCCCCGCGTGCGGCCGCCCACTGCGCCGCGTCAGGATCAGAATGCACGCGGTTGGCCAACGAAGTCTTAGGGCCGGGCGCACAGTTCAAGTCCGGCGCGGCAGGCGATCTGCTTCCCTTCCGTTCTGGTTACTCGCTGGTGAACGGCCGGTCCGGATCGGGGCAGGGGGCGTCAGTTTTGCTTCCCCAGGCGATCGATGATGAAGTCGAGCAGTTCAATGATGTTGTTCGTGGCGAGCTGAGCGCCGCGGTCGAGCGCTTCCTGGCGGTGCTGTGGCTTGTCCGCGCCGGAAAAGATGAGGAACGGGATCGCCTCGTCGGTTTCACGGATGCGGGCCAAAAGATCGTAGCCCGCGCGCATGTTGTCGCCGCGCCCCATATCCGAAATCACGAGGTCGAACCGGCGCTCGGCCATAACCGCGAGTGCTTCTTCCGTGCTGATCGCTTCGACGACGTCCAACCGGAATTTCCGCAGCGCGCGCACGGCGAGCGCATTGTTTACGGGCCGGTCATCGACCCAGAGAATGGAGCGGCCGGTGAGGTTGTCGATGACAGCGGGGACGAACGCGCGGCCGACGGTCTGCCGGATACGCGACAGATCGAACGTGCTCGTCGGCGTTTTGGCTTCCCAGTCGCGCGCGGCAGTGGCTGTCGCCTCGACCGCGGCCTCTTGCATCTGGAAATTGACGGGCCCGACCTGGAAGCTGCGGATCGTATTGCGCCGCCACGCGATGGTGAGCAACACCGCGCCGAGAACCCAGCCGATGATGTTGATCACCGAACTCAGCGCGTGCGCCGCGTCAATGTAGGGTTTGTTGTCGTGGACGAATGCGAGGATCGTCTCCATCGCCGTGCCCCTGTTGTGTTGGTGGGTCGCTCAAGCCGATCAGTCGCCGTAGAAAAAATCCGGCCCGCTGCCGACGATCTTGGGGTCTGGTGTGGTTGCGATTTTGGCGTCCTTGCCGGGATAATCGAATGCGGCGAGGACCACCCGGATCGCGTCCAGGCGCGCACGCCGTTGATCGTTGGCTCGGATCACGGTCCATGGGCTCGTGGCCGTATGCGTGAATCGGAACAGGTCGTGTTGTGCTTTCGTGTAATCGTCCCACTTCCCCATCGCAGCGAGATCGATGTCCGTAAGCTTCCATTGCTTCAAGGGATCATGGCGACGCTCGTGAAACCTCTTCAATTGCATTTCGCGGCCGATCGTCAGGAAGAACTTGAACAGGCTCACTCCGTCTCGCACCAGCATCCCCTCGAACTCCGGCGCCTCGCGCAGGAAGTCGGCCAGTTGCTCGTCGTCGCAGAAGCCCATCACGCGCTCGACGCCGGCGCGATTGTACCAGGAGCGATCGAACAGAACGATGTCGCCGCGGGTCGGCAGGTGCCCGATGTAGCGCTGGAAATACCATTGCCCCCGCTCGGCTTCCGTCGGCTTGGACAAGGCGACGGCGCGTGCGTGGCGCGGATTGAGATGCGCCATGAACGCCCCGATGGTGCCGCCCTTTCCGGCCGTGTCGCGGCCTTCGAACAGGATGACGACGCGTTGTCCGGTCTTTTGAATATGTGCTTGCAGCTTCAGCAGTTCGATCTGCAGCGGAACGAGCGCTTCCTCGTAGTCCTTGCGCTTGACCTTGTCGTCGTATGGATAGCCGCCCGAGGACAAGGCGTTGTCGTCGATCCAGACCGGCAGCTCAGACTTTTCTATTTCGAACTTTGACCAGTCGCGACCGGGTGCGGACCGCCCGTCCTTGCTGCGCTTGCCGGCTACATCGGCTTTGTCGCCCTTCTTGGGCTTATCAGATTTGCTCATGGTGCCGCGACCCTGTCCTGTAGCGTCCGATCGGTCGGTTGACACGGTCCGGTCGCGTTTGTTTGAGACATTGTGAGCGGACTGGAGCCATTCGCAAGCGTATTCCGGCGATGGTTGCTTTGGGATGTCGCGCCAGGCCAAATCTCGTATGATGAGTGTTGCTGCAGGGTGGCCGGTGGATGGTCCACCCCGCGAACGGCGTCGCATTGGACGCCGGTCAGGGAGTTAGATGCTCGATAAATCCGGTTTCGGCGACGGCGATGACCCTAAGCTGCCGCGCCAAGGGTTAGCGCGGATCACGACCGTGATCGCGCCGCGATTGATGCGCGCCGCCAGCGGTCTCAAGCGCCGCGCGGCAGGGATGGCTCTCGCTGGCGCATTTTTGCTTGCCATCGCCGCAACTGGTTTGATCTCCGCTCTCACATCATTGGTGTTGCTGCTGATGGCAGCTGCCGTGGTTGCCTGGATGTCGTCGAACGGCTATTTCGAAACGCCGGACGAGCACGCGTGGGGGACGCAGGCCGCCGCCGCTCCGGCACCCGGTTCGTTGATTGCCGTCGATAGGCAGGCGGCGGATGGATGGCGGCTGGTCATCGATGCGCTGCCCGAACCGGCGGTCGCCCTCGACCGTCTCGGGGCGGTTCAGCACGCCAATCACCCGATGCGCGAACTCTATCCCAAGGTGCGCGATGGGGTGCCGTTCAGCCACGTGTCGCGCAATCCCGAGTTGATGGCCGCGATCGACAACGCCAGCACGGTCGGGCAGCCGATCATGGTGCAGCTCGTCGAGCGCGTGCCCGTCGATCGCCGCATCGAAGTAACCGTCGCTCGACTGACGACGGCGCGCGCTGAGACATCGATGCCGGTGCTGCTGGTCACATTCCGCGATTTGAGCGAACAGGACCGGCTCGACCAGATGCGCGCCGATTTCGTCGCTAACGCAAGTCACGAGTTGCGCACGCCTCTCGCGTCCTTGCGGGGGTTTGTCGAGACTTTGCAGGGGCCGGCACGAGACGATGCGGCGGCGCGCGAACGTTTCCTCGGGCTGATGGCCAGCCAATCAGTCCGCATGTCGCGTCTGATCGACGACCTCTTGTCCCTCAGCAGAGTTGAAATGCGCGCGCATCTCCCGCCTCGAGGTGTCGTCGACCTCAACGAAGTCGCCGCCTACGTGCGCCAAACGCTCGAGCCGCTGGCGCTGGCGGATCGTGTCGAGGTCAAGCTGCACAAGCTCGATGGTCCCGCGCGCATTCGCGGGGATCGCGAGGAGATCGTCCAGGTCGTGCAGAACCTGTCGCAGAACGCGATCAAATACGGACGGCCCGGCGGACATGTCGACATCCGGATCGACCGCGCGCAGCCTGCCGGCAAGAAGCCTGCGACGCTTACGTTGGCCGTGGTCGACGATGGCCCAGGGATCGCGCCAGAGCATCTGCCGCGATTGACCGAGCGATTCTACCGCGTCAGCGCCACGTCGAGCCGCGAGAAGGGCGGCACCGGGCTCGGCCTTGCGATCGTCAAGCACATCGTCATGCGCCATCGCGGGGAATTGCGGATCTCATCAGAATTGGGTTCCGGCTCACGGTTCGCGGCCGAGTTCGATGAACTAGGCGACGCGATGCATATTTAGGAATATTTGTTTATAATCATCATATTAACCTGTCACATTGCTGAATCTTTCGTCCGCTAGTACTCCGTCACCGGGCCTCGTGGCCTGGGTGGGAGTTGCAGCGGGTGTAGATCGCTCTCCCAGGGCCACGCACCAGATGGAGAACAGCGTGAACAGCAGAATGATCAGCTTGTCGGCGGCCGCGGCCGTTGTCGGCAGCATCGCATTCGCCGGCGCGGCAGTCGCGCGCGACCAAATCCGAATCGTCGGTTCGTCGACAGTTTACCCCTTCACGACCGCGGTTGCCGAACAGTTCGGCAAGTCGGGCGGCGGCAAGACCCCGGTGGTCGAGTCGACCGGCACCGGCGGCGGCTTCAAGCTGTTCTGCGCCGGCGTCGGCGTTGGACATCCGGACGTCTCGAACGCGTCGCGCGCGATCAAGAAGGGTGAGTTCGAGGATTGCCAGAAGAACGGCGTCAAGGACGTCGTCGAAATCAAGGTCGGCATCGACGGTCTTGTGCTTGCCCAGTCCAAGGCGGGTCCCTCACTCACGCTGACCCGCAAGCAGGTGTTCCAGGCCATGGCGGAGATGGTGCCGGATAAGGATGGCAACCTCGTCGCCAACCCCTACAAGAATTGGTCGGACATCGATGCCGGACTTCCGAACATCAAGATCGAAGTGCTCGGCCCGCCGCCGACCTCTGGCACGCGCGACTCGTTCCACGAACTTTACTTGGAGAAGGGCGCTGAAGGCTTCGACAGCCTGAAGTCCCTCAAGAAGTCCGACGCCAAGGCGTTCGACAAGGTGTGGAAGTCGATCCGCAAGGACGGCGCCTACGTCGAAGCCGGCGAGAACGACAACGTGATCGTCCAGAAGCTCGAGGCCAACAAGAACGCCGTCGGCATCTTCGGCTTCTCGTTCCTCGAAGAGAATATCTCGAAGCTCAAGGGCGCAAAGGTCGAAGGCGTCGAGCCTGACTACGACTCCATTTCTTCCGGCAAATTCAAGGGCGCCCGTCCGCTGTTCGTCTACGTCAAAAAGCAGCACGTCGGCGTGATCCCGGGCCTCGACAAGTTCGTCGCCGAATACGTGTCGGACAAGGCGATCTCGAAGGATGGCTACCTGGCGCGCAAGGGCCTCGTCGCCATGCCGAAGGAAGAAGCCGCTAAGGTCGCGGAAGCCGCCAAGTCCATGAAGACGTTGTCGGCCGATCTCGTGAACTGATCTGAAGTTACAGGGCGGCCGCTGGCTTATGGCTGGCGGCCGCTCTGGTCTCGATCCGCTTGTCTTCCTGTTGGTCCGGCTCTTCCTGGAGAAGCCCGGCCCTGGTAGTTTTGGACTTCTCCAGGGGTTCTCTGCGCGCTGACGCGCTGTCGACAAGTCGGGACAAGTTCTATGTCGGGTTTGTATTTCGGGACGCTCGCCGTGCTGATGCTAGCGGCGTTCTTTGCGGTGCGGTCGCGCGCACAAGCGCTGGCCAATGTCGCCGCCGCGCCTGGCATGCGAGACGTCCGCTACTCGCTGCATTCGTTGCCCATTTACCATGGTCTTCTCGCCGCGACCCTCGTTCTGCTGCCGATGCTGATCGTGTTCGCTGTCGGCTCGCCGATCGTCATCAAGATGGCTGAGACGCAGGCATTGGCCCGTCTTCCGGCCGAGGTGGTCAGTGACGAACTTTCGCGCGGCGCAGCCCTTCGCGATCTCTACAATATTCTCACTGGCAAGTTCCAGGGTGAGGCGTCCGCTCAGCTGAAGGGTGCCGCCGAAGCGCTGCGGTCGGCCACGTCCTACGGCAACTGGATCGTCTTCGCGATCGGCGTCGCGCTTGCCGCGGCCGCGCTGTTCTTCAGCATTGGCCACGTCAGTTCCGATTTCCGCGCGCGCAACAGCTTCGAGCGCATCGTCAAGATGGTGCTGTTCGCGTGCGCTACCGTGGCCGTGTTGACCACGATCGGCATCGTTTTCTCGGTTCTGTACGAAACACTGCGCTTCTTTTTCGATCCCGCGCTCAAGGGCAGGCCGACGGTCACCGATTTTCTTTTCGGCACGGAATGGAACCCCCAGGCCGCGCTGCGGGCCGATCAGGGTGACATCAAAACCGCATTTGGTTTCATTCCGCTGCTGACCGGCACTCTGTTGATCACGCTGATCGCCATCTGCGTTGCCGGTCCACTCGGTCTGTTGTCCGCGATCTATCTCGCGGAGTATGCGACGCCGTCGTTCCGCGCCTGGGCCAAGCCGGTGCTCGAGATTCTCGCTGGCATCCCCACCGTCGTCCTGGGTTTCTTCGCTGCTCTCACCGTGGCGCCGCTGATCCGCGGCTGGGGCGAGAGTTTCGGTCTCGACATCGCCTCCGAAAGTGCGCTCGCCGCCGGATTGGTGATGGGCATGATGATCATCCCGTTCATCTCGTCTTTGTCCGACGACGTGATCAACGCCGTGCCGCAGTCGATGCGCGATGGCGCCTACGCACTCGGAGCCACGAAGTCCGAGACGATCAAGCAAGTCATCTTGCCAGCCGCGCTACCCGGCATCGTATCGGCCTTCATGCTCGCGATTAGCCGCGCCATCGGCGAGACGATGATTGTCGTCATGGCCGCGGGCCTCGCCGCCAATCTGACCTTCAATCCCCTCGATGCCGTCACGACGATCACCGTGCAGATCAAGACCATCCTCGTCGGCGATCAGGAGTTCGACAGCGCCAAGACGCTTGCCGCCTTCGCTCTCGGGTTTGTCCTCTTCTTCTTCACCCTGATCCTCAACGTCATCGCCCTCATCATCGTCCGACGGTACAGAGAACAGTATGACTGATATCTCCATGTCGCAGCCGTCAGGCAGTTACACCGTGAATCGCAAGTTCGATATCACCTCGGCAGAGGCGCAGGGCCGCATCCGCTCGCGCTACCGCGCGGAGGCCCGTTTCAAGAGCTATGGACTTCTCGCGCTGGGCATCACGTCCGTTTTCGTGGTGATCTTGCTCGCCGACGTCTTCGTGCGCGGATTGCCCGCCTTCTGGCAGCACCGGCTCGTGCTCGATGTTCCGGTCGCGGCCGACGCGTTCGGCGCGCCGGGCAGCGTCGATGCGGCCGCGATCCGCGGCGGCGACTATTATCCGGTGACCAAGGCCGCGCTCGCCAAGGCCATCCCCGGAATTGAAAGCCGCTCGGCCGAACGGCAGCTGAACCGGCTGCTATCGACGGGCGCGCCAGACATCCTGCGCGAAACGCTGGTGGCTGATCCGTCGTTGATCGGCAAGACGGTCAAGGTGCCGTTGCTGCTGTCCGATGACGCCGATCTCTATTTCAAGGGCGCCGGCTCCAAGATCGTTTCCCGTGTCCCGCGCGGGATCGCAACTCCGTCCGGCGTCACGGGCGAAGTCACGGTTCTGACGGCATCGAACGACTTTGCCGACGAATTGGCGACGATCAAGCGCGCTTTGTCCGTTCGTGCCGGCGGTGTCGAGAGGGAGGCCGGACGTCTGCAGCGGTCACCCGACAAGGCCAACCAGGCGCGTGCCGTCGAGCTTCTGGAAGTGGCGAAGGCTCTTCGGGCGCGGGCCGAACAACCGCGTGGCGAAGAACCGCTCGACGCCGACATTCCGAGCGTGCTCGTCGAAATCAACGGCGGGCTCGTCAAGGCAACCAAGTTGAGCGATAGCGCGATCACCGGCGAAGTACTTCTGCCGTTGAAATCGGCGGACGAGGCCAAGCCGGCCAATTGGAAGATCGTGACCTACGTGACGCCCGAGGCGAACCGGAAGGTCAATGATCAGGAGGCAGCGTTCCTCGAACGCTTACGTTCGCTTGGCGTCGTCGAGAGCGGTTTCAACTGGCGCTTCTTTACCTCCGGAGACAGTCGCGAACCGGAACTCGCCGGCATCCGCGGCGCGCTCGTCGGAACCGCGCTGACGCTACTTGTCACTCTCGCGCTGTGCCTGCCGCTCGGTGTCGGCGCGGCCGTTTATCTCGAGGAGTTCGCGCCCAAGAACCGGCTGACCGATCTCGTCGAGGTCAACATCAACAATCTCGCCGCCGTACCGTCGATCGTCTTCGGACTGCTCGGCCTTGCGGTCTTCCTCAATTTCTTCGGCCTGCCGCGATCCGCTCCACTGGTCGGCGGCCTGGTGCTGGCGCTGCTCGTGCTGCCGACCATCATCATCGCCTCCCGCGCCGCACTACGCTCGGTACCGCCGTCGATCAAGGAGGCGGCGCTCGGTGTCGGTGCATCGCATCAGCAGGCGATCTTCCATCACGTGCTGCCGCTCGCCATGCCGGGCATCATGACGGGCACGATCATCGGCATGGCGCACGCACTCGGCGAGACCGCGCCGTTGCTGATGATCGGCATGATCGCGTTCATCGTCGATGTGCCGCAATCGTTCGTCGAGAGCGCAACCGTAATGCCGGTGCAGATCTACCTCTGGTCGGATCTGCCCGAGCAGGCATTCCAGGCAAAGACCGCTGCCGCCATCATCGTGTTGCTGGGGTTCCTTTTCGTCATGAATGGCTTGGCGATCTGGCTTCGCAAGCGCTTCGAGAGGCGCTGGTAACGCAGGGCCGCCTCTCAAAAACCGAGTTCGCGCATTCGAGGATCATCATGGACGCTATCGTCGCAAACCCTTCCTCCGCCACCGCTGCCGCACACGTGATGCCAGGCAGCGGTTTCAAGGTCTCCGCCCGGGACTGCAATGTCTATTACGGGGAGAAACACGCCCTGAAAAGCGTCTCGGTCGATATTCCCGACCGCAGCGTCATGGCCTTCATCGGTCCGTCCGGCTGCGGCAAGTCGACCTTTCTTCGCTGTATCAACCGGATGAACGACACGATCCCGATTTGCCGCGTGACCGGCAAGATCACCATCGACGGGCAGGACGTCTATGATCAGTCGCTCGATGTCGTGCAGCTGCGCGCGCGCGTCGGCATGGTGTTTCAGAAGCCGAACCCGTTCCCGAAATCGATCTATGACAATGTCGCCTACGGCCCGCGCATCCACGGTTTCGCTCAGTCGCGCGCCGAGCTTGATCAGATCGTGATGACGAGCCTCGAAAAGGCCGGCCTCCTGAAAGAGGTCAAGGACCGGTTGACCGACAGCGGCACCAGCCTCTCCGGCGGCCAGCAGCAGCGGCTGTGCATCGCGCGTGCTATCGCCGTCAGCCCCGAGGTCATTCTGATGGATGAGCCATGCTCGGCGCTGGATCCGATCGCGACCGCCAGGATCGAAGAGCTGATCGACGAACTCAGGTCCAACTACAGCATCATCATCGTCACCCACTCGATGCAACAAGCGGCCCGCGTCTCGCAGCGCACGGCATTCTTTCATCTTGGGACGCTCGTCGAGGAAGGCGAGACCGGTCACATCTTCACCAATCCGAACGACAAGCGGACGCAGGACTACATCACTGGCCGCATCGGCTGAGCTCCCGCGCTTTTGCCGCCGCTATAGGCGCGCGAAACGACGATTGAGGAAAAAAAGGTCCATGAACGAGCACATCGTGACGTCCTACGAGGAGGAGCTCGCGCTTCTCGACAAGAAGATCGCCCACATGGGCGGGCTTGCCGAGCATAACCTCGGACAGGCGTTCGATGCGCTCGAGCGGCGCGATCCGCGGCAGGCCGAACTCGTCGTGAAAAGCGACAAGGCGATCGACCAGTTCGAGCGCGACATCGAGGCATTGGTGATCTCGATGATCGCTCGCCGCCAGCCGATGGCCAACGATCTCCGTCATGTGATGGTGGCGCTCCGCATCGCGGCCGATCTCGAGCGGATCGGGGACCTTGCGAAGAACATCGCCAAACGCGCACTTGCCATCGCCCATGAGAGTCATCCGAAGCCCTTGATGACTGGGCTTGGTCACATGGTGGAACTCGCACTCAAGCAACTCAAGGCGGTTCTCGATGCCTATTCCGAGCGCGACGCCGAAAAGGCCCTCGCCGTCTGGCGCGACGATGCCCAGATCGATGCGATGTACAATTCGCTGTTCCGCGAACTTCTAACCTACATGATGGAAGATCCGCGCAACATCGGCATCTCAACCCATCTCCTGTTTGGCGCAAAGAACGTCGAGCGCGTCGGCGATCACACGACAAACATCGCCGAGACCGTTCATTACCTGGTCAGAGGCACCAACGTGGCAGACGATCGTCCGAAGTCCGACCAGACCAGCACGACGCTGATCTCGCACGATTGAAAGTGGGATACGGACATGCCGAGGGTTTGCGCACCATGACGGCCCGGGTGCTCATCGTCGAGGACGAAGGTCCGCTGGCCGAGTTGCTGCGGTACAACTTCGAAGCCGAGGGTTTTCGCGTTTCCCACGCCGAAACCGGCGAGGAGGCCGAAATCCTCGTGCGCGAAGAGCGTCCGGATCTTGTCGTTCTCGACTGGATGCTGCCGCAAGCCTCCGGTATCGAGATTTGCCGGAGACTTCGCGCCCGTCCGGAAACGCGTTCGATCCCGATCGTGATGCTGACCGCGCGCGGCGAGGAGGGCGATCGCATCCGAGGTCTCGCCACCGGCGCCGACGACTATGTCGTCAAGCCGTTCTCGCTGCCGGAACTGATGGCGCGGGTCAAAGCGATCCTGCGCCGGGCGGCGCCCGACCGGGTGTCCGACGTCCTGCAGGTCGGCGACATCATGCTCGATCGCTTGGCGCACAAAGTGACGCGCGGTCTTCGCGACGTGTCCGTCGGGCCGACCGAATACCGGTTGCTTGAATTCCTCATGGAAAGCCCGGGGCGCGTCCTGTCGCGCGCTCAACTGCTCGACGGTGTGTGGGGTCGCGATGCCTTTGTCGACGAGCGCACCGTCGATGTGCACATAGGGCGGCTGAGAAAGTCGCTTATTCGCGGCAAGGAGCGGGATCCGATCCGGACGGTCCGGGGATCCGGCTATGTCTTCGGCGAGCCGCCCGGCCGTTGATGAACTGCCTCCGCCGTTCTTGAGCCGCCGCACCAAAAAAAGAAGACCGAACGCCATCCGCATGGCATCCGGTCTTCTCCCCCCGTCTAACGTCGGCATCAGGTTCGAGCACGAGCCTGACGCGCTCAAATCAGGCGTTTTCCTTCTCCGACTTCGCCGGTGCGGCGGAGATCGCCGGGACGATCGGCATCGAAACTTCGCGATCGCGGCGGCGGGCCTGCGGCGGCTGGAAGGCGCGCCGCGCATGGAATTCGCAGTATGGCAGGCCAGGAACCTTGTTCTTGCCGCAGAAATGGAAATCGGCCATCTGCGGGTCGCCGATCGGCCAGCGGCAGCTGCACTCGACCAGCGTCTGAATGGTTTTGCGCTCGGCGAGCGGGATCACCATCTCCTCGGCAGGCGGCACGTAGGGCTCGGCATCCGGCTGATACAGGGCTCGAAGCGCCGGGTTGCCAATCTGGGCGAAGCGGGATTTCACGGCACGCTTTGCATTGGCGATGCGTGCGCGCGGGCGGTGGCTCTTCATGCGCGAGGTGGTGGCGCGGCCGGAGAGGCCGAGGCGGTGCACCTTGCCGATCACGGCGTTGCGCGTGACGGATCCAAGCCGTCCAGCGATCTGGCTTGCACTCAGCCCTTCGCCCCAAAGCTTCTTCAGAAGCTCCACTCGTTCGTCGGTCCAGGCCATGCTTGTCACTCCATCGGGAATCGCGCAGAAACGCGAAGCGGCCGCAGGACGGCACGCGACGTTTCGGTTCGACCCGAGCAGGTGCGACGCAGCGCAAATGGCGCGGCACAACAGGCTCTAGGGCCTTACCGGGTTACTGACGCTTGACTGGGGAAACGCGGGACAGATGCACACGAACGCGCGGCAAACTCGATACGCGGACGCGTGAACGCGCAGATGAACGGGCCTCTACGCTGCGCCGACATGGCGCGCGGCCGTCACAGGGTCCATACTCGATGCGGACGCCTGAACTCTGCTGACGCTGTACTTGACTGATGCTGTACTGGGAACCGCAACTGCGGTGACGCGCCTAGGACAGCGAGATATCGTGCCCTGACCCAGTAACCATACAACATGCAGATTTCCCGCTACAAGCCGAAGCCGCGTTTCGCTGCGCTGTTGACACCGTCTCGTGGCGCATGAGCCACAGAACGATTCGCGTTCTCTGTATGTTATCTGGATGATATCGCGCTTCCGCTTGGGCGGTGCAGCAAGAGCGCGGATGTGCGGCTCAACTGGCTTGGTAGTGCACAAAGATTGACAGAATGGGCGGCTGTAAGTAACTAACGCCTCTTGTGCGGCCGCCTACGAGCGGCTTTTTTGCTTTGCAGATAGGGCGGACGAAAGATGTCCAAACCCTCGCCGGCACATCGGCCGACGGGCACGACTGCCAGTCCCCAACCCGCTCCCGGGCCATCGCCCGCGGTGATGCCAACCTACGCCCGCCAGGATCTCGTCTTCGAACGTGGTGAAGGCGCGTGGCTCTATACCGTCGGCGGCACCCGGTATCTCGACTTCGCGTCCGGCGTGGCGGTGAATGCGCTTGGTCACTGCCACCCGCGGTTGATTGCGGCACTCGACGACCAATCCCGCAAACTTTGGCACACCTCCAATCTCTATCGTGTCGCCGGCCAGGAAAAGCTTGCGGAACGGCTCGTCGCCACGACGTTCGCCGATCGCGTCTTTTTCTGCAATTCGGGCGCGGAAGCGTGCGAAGGCGCGATCAAGGCCGCACGGCGTTATCACTTCGTTTCGGGACAGCCAGAACGCTGGCGCATCATCACGTTCAAGGGGGCTTTCCACGGCCGCACTCTGGCGACGCTCGCCGCAGGCGGTAACGAGAAGTACCTCGAAGGTTTTGGACACCCGGCCGACGGCTTCGATCAGATTGCGTTCGGCGATCACGCCGCGCTCGAAGCCGCCATCACCTCCGCAACCGCGGCAATCATGATCGAGCCTGTGCAGGGCGAGGGCGGTGTTCGCTCCGTGCCGGACCAGTGCCTGCGCGGGCTGCGCGAGTTGTGCGACCGGCATGGACTGCTTCTGATCCTCGATGAAGTGCAATCGGGTGTCGGCCGCACCGGGCGGCTTTTTGCCCACGAATGGGCCGGAATCGAACCCGACATTGTCGCGGTGGCCAAGGGCATCGGCGGTGGCTTTCCACTCGGCGCGGTGCTCGCGACCGAAGCCGCGGCCAAGGGCATGACGGCTGGCACGCACGGGTCCACGTTTGGCGGCAATCCCCTCGCGACCGCTGTCGGCAACGCGGTTCTCGATGTCGTTCTCGAGCCGGGTTTCCTCGAAGGCGTCGTGTCGAAGTCGCTGCAACTGAAGCAGGGCCTCGAAGGCTTGAAGGACCAGTTCAACGGAGTCGTCGAAGACGTGCGCGGACGAGGCCTTTTGATGGGGCTCAAGCTCGCGCCGCATGTCCCGGCCGCGGAATTGGTGCGTGCCGCCTCGGCAAACGAGCACCTGTTGCTGGTCGGCGCCGGAGACAACGTGGTGCGCGTCCTGCCGCCGCTGGTTGTCGAAGACGCCGAGATCTCGGACGCCCTCACGCGGTTGGCGCGTGTGCTCGGCGGCTTTGCCAAATCCAAAAGCTAATTCAATCGTTCAGGAGCAATGGCATCGGGCCATGACCATTCGGCATTTTCTCGATCTCGATGCGCTCGACGCCAAGACGTTGCGGGGCATTCTCGACGCCGCGCACGCCATGAAAAAGGCCGGCAAGCGCTCGCCTGCGAAGCTCGTGCCCAAGGGTATCGAGGGCGCGGTGCTCGCGATGGTCTTCGAGAAGCCCTCGACGCGGACGCGGCTGTCGTTCGATGTCGCCATGCGCCAGCTCGGTGGCCAGGCCATTCCGCTCAATCATACCGATCTTCAGCTCGGACGGGGTGAAAGCATCGCCGACACCGCACGCGTCCTCTCGCGTTACATCGATGCAATCATGATCCGAGCGCATTCACACGAGACGCTGATGGAGCTCGCGCGCCACGCCACCGTTCCGGTCATCAACGGGCTCACCGACAAAAGCCATCCTTGCCAGGTCATGGCCGACCTGATGACGTTCGAGGAATCCAAGGGGTCGCTCAAGGGCCGCGTCGCTGCGTGGATCGGCGACGGCAACAACGTCGCTGCATCTTGGATGCATGCCGCCGTGCGCTTCGGCTTCACGTTACGCGTGGCGACGCCAGCCGAGCTGCGGCCCGAAAAATCGGTGATCGACTGGGTGCGCCGGGAAAAGGGTGACGTCATGATCACCGACGATCCGGTCAAGGCCGTGCGCGGTGCCGATTGCGTCGTGACCGACACGTGGGTGTCGATGGGACAGACCGGCGCCGAACATCGCAAGAAGATCCTCAAACCCTACGCCGTCGATGCCGATTTGATGGCCAAGGCGGCCAAGGGAGCGATCTTCATGCACTGCTTGCCGGCCTATCGCGGGCACGAAGTGACGGCCGACGTGATCGACGGGCCGAGTTCGGTCGTTTTCGATGAGGCGGAGAACCGGCTGCACGTGCAGAAGGCGATCTTGGCCTGGTGCCTCGGCAGTCAGTGAGCCGGCGGCCAGGCCGGACAGAGACCGGCGGAGGCGGCATGACGAACGGACAGCTCGAGACGAAACGACGGCAGCGTCATGCGGGCGATGATGCGGTGCGATCTTTCCGGACGGAGCGGTCCGGCGTGGAGGGGCGCATCGTCCGCCTTGCGGCCGTCGCCGATGCAATTCTCGGCGGCCATGACTATCCCGAACCCGTCAGCCGCGTTCTCGGCGAGGCGATGGCTCTGACCGCGATGCTCGGAACGGCGATCAAGCCCGGCGGACGCTTGATCCTCGAGGCGCGGACGGATGGGCCGCTGCGCAGCCTGGCCGTCAATTTCGAGGTCCCTGACCAGCACGATGAGCTGTCGGTTGGCAGGATGCGGGGCTATGCGGGGTTCGATGCCGCGGCGGTCGCAGCTCTTGCTGGCGGCGACGCGGACTTTGGACTTCTCGGACTGGGGCATCTCGCCTTGACGATCGAGCCGGGTGCTGGCCGCGAGAGCTACCAGGGCGTGGCGGCACTCGACGGCGGCACGTTGAGCGATGCGGCACGCGGGTATTTCAGGCAATCGGAACAGATCCCGACATTCATTCGGCTCGTCGTCGCACGCGAGTTGGTTCCTCCGGCTGGTGAAGCGTCACCGGACTGGCTGTGGCGCGTCGGCGGGTTGATGATCCAGCATCTTGCTGCCGAAGGGCTCGAAGAGGCGGAACGAGACTCGGTTGACGCCGGCGGCGACACGGCTGATGCGTTTTCAGAGGATAGTGATCCCGAAGAGGCGTGGCGGCGGGTGCGTCTTCTCGCCGAGACCGTCGAGGACCACGAGTTGATCGACCCCACGTTGCCGCCAGAACGGTTGCTCTATCGTCTGTTTCACGAGGAGGGTGTGCGCGCGCGCGATGCCATATCGCTCGAAACATATTGCCGATGTTCTCGGGAGAGGATCGCCGGGTTTCTCTCGCAGTTTCGGGATGCGGAACTGTCGGACTTGCGTGCCGATGACGGAAGCGTCGTCGTGACCTGCGAATTTTGCGGCGCGTCGTACGTTTTTTCGGACAGAGAGGACGTCTGACGCCGGGTCGGATCCGACGCGCGCGAACGCGCTTCGCCGGCCACCTCTATTCCCGCAGCCGGGCGTCCGACACGACCGGCTTGGTCATCGCCGTTTCGTCGCTGATGTGGCCATAACTGAAAGCGATGATCCCCGCGAGTGCGGCAACCGTCAACGCCACCGAAATCGCGATCTCTCGCGTCGAGAGGCGAATGCGCCGGCCAAGCGGGCTGGGAACGGAGTGTCGTTGATGGATCATGCCGACGAAAGTAGTCATCGGTCCGTCGATCACACCAGACACTTCTCTGCCGCGCGACAGAACGGCACAGGGAAAATCGCTTGCCTACTACTCGCTCGGAGTTTGCCCCTTGCTCCACCCCGAAAAATGTCGGCGCGAACAGTCGGACATCGGCGGATTGTGCTCACAAGCCGCGCATGATGCAGCCCATCACGAGGATGATCTGAGCGACCAGAAGCGCCCAGAACTCGTTGCCCTTGAGCAGGGGAATATCCGCACCAAAGAACGTAACGACCAAAACCACGACGGTAATGATCACCGACAGCATGAACGTCAGAATGCCGGGTGCCTTGAGGCCCATCGTTTCGATCCCTTGCATATGTCCGTCGGCGCCTGCGCCACGGCCCAGTCGTTGTCCGATCAGTCGGTGTCCGGTGAGTCGCTGTCCCATGACCGGGGCTTATAGCAGTGCCGAAAGGGCATGGCACGCAGCCCCGACCAGCTATCCCCGGTGAGGTGCAATGCAGCCACGCGTTGTGTCGTCGCGGTGCGGGCGTGGCATCACCCCTACCGTCATGCGAGACGCTATACGGCCACGCCGCAAACCGGTGCTGTGGGC
Organism: Hyphomicrobium sp.; assembly: GCA_022843145.1. Taxonomy (GTDB): domain Bacteria; phylum Pseudomonadota; class Alphaproteobacteria; order Rhizobiales; family Hyphomicrobiaceae; genus JAKAML01. Next base: position 205,687 of record JALHOF010000005.1, on the reverse strand, counting down.
GGTAAATGCTTGGAACACAACGCAATCGGCTGTGGACATGGTGCACAGGCTCGTTCGCCGGCGATGCGAATTTCCTTGAGCATCCGCCCCTAACGTCTATATACCTTCGTATAAGACTCGCAGTCGCAGGAAAGTAGGGCTGCCTAGATGAGCAACGCCATAACCCTACCTATCGGCGTCATCGTTGCGCGCGAGCGCTCGAGCGACCCTTGGCAGGAATACCGGTGGCGCCCGGTCAGCATAATCATGAACGCGGCCGAAGGCGTGATCTGGAAGGAAGTCGAAAGGGCGCGCGACATCGTTCGCTACCACGCGGCGACGCTGCCGCTCGTGCTGACTGACAGGGACAAGATCGCCTATCGGGTCAATCTCGCCAACGGCGTGCCGTCGCTTTATGTCGTTTTACGCGAGAATACGGCATCGGGCGCTGCGATGCCCGTCGCCGTCGCTCATATCACCGCATCGCCCTTCGAGATCCAGTCCGTTGGCCAAGACTTCGAGGCCGGTATCACCGATTTTGTCGAGCGCGTGCCTTTGCCTGACGAACTCGTGCAGGTGCTTCAGTCGTTCGTCGACGATACCGTTCCGGCGACGTTGATGCAGCCCTGTGCCAACGGTATGCAATCGCCGGCCGGCCCGCCCGCGAGACGCTACCGCTCGTTGCCGTGGGTCGGTGATTTCGCCCGGATGAAGTTCAGCGGCTGACAGTCGCCGACGCCAAATCAGCGATGCCAACTCGCGACACTATTTCCGCGACTTTCGCGACGCCGGTCCTACGCGCGAATTGCCCCCGCACCGTCGGCAACTGCCCTATTCCAGCCAGAAGTGTCGCCGCGGTTCGGCCAGCCACCCGGCCCTTGCCACGCTTTTCGCGGCTGCCGGCAACGGCTGCGCAAGAGATAGGATTTTCTGCTTCATGCCGTGCGCGTCGAGAATTGGATCGACAGCCATCAACCGCGCGGCGAGAGCCGCCACACGCGCGACGGCCAACTTTGCACGGGCCTCAAGGGGGGCGCGGACGTCGAGAGGGGCGGCCAGTGTCGCCCCGCCAAGCGCATCGATGCTGACGGCGATGTCGGCATCCGGCCGTGGTTTCCCGGCATCCTCGATCGCGACCTCACCAGAGGGCGTGACGGGTGCGACAATCAGCAGGTTACCGATCGGCAGTTTGTCGAACCCCGGCACGTTGATCGGCGGCCCGTGCGCCGGGACGATGAAGAGCAGGTTCGTGAACCGACGTGCCGCTTCGATCATGAGATGCCAATCGGGGCCGGATACGACGCCGGCCTGGTCACCGCCGCTGGCCAGCGTCGGCACGATCCGGGCGGGGCTGCGCGAAGCGAACGCAATCGCCGCCGCCAGCGTCCCGCGGTCGCCGTCCTTGGTTCGCAGTACGATCAGCTTGCTTGCCCCTGCTTCCCCTAACAGCAATCGCGCGGGGTTCGCGCGCCATCGGGTCTCGTCCGCGGCACACGTTTGGATAGGGCAATCCGTTTCGGGCGTGAACGGCTTCAGGTCATTGTCGATAAAGTCCCAGCCGATAAGGTCGCCCTCGCCGTCGCGGGCAATGCGTTGAAATACGCCGGGATCGCGGTAGTCGATTCCAGGGCCGATCATGGCGACGGGAACGCCGCCGGGATCGCGGCCAGGTGGCACTCTAGGCTCCACATCGGCTTTGCACGGCACGGTGACTGCGGCCAACATGCAAGCCAGGACTGGTGCGCGCAGCATTCGGTGGGCGCATCGGAGCAACAACGGCGGGGGCGACAACCAGCCGTTTCGCTTATTACCTGCGAGCGTCGGGAGCAGACCTATAGAGCTGGCGGTTTTCCGGCCTGTCAAATTTCGATCCGATGGGTCAGCGTTCGGTCGGGCTTTTGCCGCGCTCGTGGTTCCTCGATGTGATCGTGCCGATGTCGAGCGTCTCCGTGATGAAGTCGGCAATCCCGATCACGTCATCAAGCTTCAGTACCGGAACGGGCGCGTTCGGCACGTCATGGTCGGCGGCGATGGCGATCACGAGCGGATCTTCGTCGGCCAGCGGCCGCTTGCTCAGTTGCACCACGCGGCGCGCCTCGATCTTCGGGATCGTCGCGGACTTATACCCCTCGACGATGATCAGATCCGCCGGCTCGAGGCTGGCGATGACTTCCTCGAAATTGGGCTCGGGCGCGCCGCCCAATTCCGTGACGATCGCCCACCGCTTGCCGGACACGATGGCAACTTGCGCTGCGCCGGCGCGGCGATGGCGCGCGCTGTCGGTATCGCCATCGTCGATCTGGAACTCGTGATGAGCGTGTTTGACCGTCGCAACCTTGAGGCCCCGGCGCGTGAACTCGGTGACGAGCCGCACGGTCAGCGTGGTCTTGCCCGACTTCTTCCAGCCGGCGATGCCGATAATCGGCGGTGTACGACGTGCCAAGGTTCGTCCCCGGTCAGGTGCCTGCCGCAAGGAGCTCTCGCGCTTCAGCGAGTTCCTCGGGCGTGTTGGCGTTGAAGAACGGATCGATACACGCGGCGCCGATCCTTTGGAATGGAAAATCGACGGGAAGCGTACCATGCCGATCCGTCCACGCCAGCACCTTGCGCACGCCTTGGTTGAGAGCGTCGTCAAGGTCGTCCGCGAGACGCACCGGCCACAGCCCGATGACCGGATGCAGCTCACCGCCCGAAGCTGCAAGTGCGATACCGCCGGGCTCGGCGGCTTCCGCCGCGATCAGTTGCGCGACGAGGTCGCGCGGCAGAAACGGCGCATCGGTCGAGACCGTCACGATGAACTTGGCAGCGGGCTCATGCGCAGCGGACCAGCGCATCGCCGCAAGCACGCCGGCAAGTGGGCCCGCGAAGCCGCCAACTGTATCGGCAACGACCGGAAATCCGAACGGAGCGAACCGCGCCGGGTCACCGTTGGCGTTGATGATCATGCGGCCGACCTGAGGGGCCAAGCGGCCAACGACGTGGCTCAGCATGGGTTTGCCGCCGAGATCGAGCAGCCCTTTGTCGCCGGATTGGAGCGGTTCTGCCGTGTCTCGATTGCCACCGCTGAACATGCGTCGAGACTGGCCCCCGGCCAGCAGGACGCCTACGATTGCCGTGCGGTCCAACGTCATGCCTCTGCCTCCGCTGCAAAAAAGGCGAGTGAGCCGCGGGCGCAGCGCTCGCCGGGCTCGGCTTGCGACAACTGATCGGCCAGAAGGCGGTCATAGCCACTTATCTCCTCGATCGCCGCTTCGAAAATGCTCTCGAAACGTCCGAACGTGAGCCCGTGGCCGGCGAACAAGCGGCGGATCATCGTACTGGCCTCACTCCTCGACCGCGCCTCCGCGGCGGCCCATGCGTAAGCGCCTTCCACTTCTTCGGCGAAGAGGATGCCATGCCGTGGCTTTTTCACCTCGACGAGTGCGAGCCAAAACGTCGTGCTGTCGCGCAATCGCGCCCGATCCGCCGCCTGCGCCATCAGTCGGCGTCCGCCATGCTGCCCTTGCGGGCGCTCTTGGGGCTATCGACCTCCACGGTCGCGAGGTTCGCGTCGAACTCCAGCCGTTCCGAGCCCGCCAGACACACGAACCGCTTGCCGCGTGCGCGTCCGACAAGCGTTAGTCCCGCCTTGTTCGCGAGTTCCACGCCCCAGGCGGTGAAGCCCGACCTCGAGACGAGGATCGGAATGCGCATCTTCACGCACTTGATGACCATTTCCGAGGTCAGCCGTCCGGTCGTGTAGAAGATCTTGTCGTCCGGCAAGATGGCGTGCCGGAACATGTACCCCGCGATCTTGTCGATCGCGTTGTGACGGCCGACGTCCTCCATGTAGACGAGCGGCCGGTCGTCCTGGCACAGCACGCAACCGTGGATCGCGCCTGCCTTCAGATAGAGGCTGGGCTCGGTATTGATCTTCTTGGTCAGCGCGTAGAGCCAGGACGTCTTGAGCTTGGCCGTCTCGGAGAGCGTGATGCCGTCGAGTTCCTCCATCAGATCGCCGAACACGGTGCCCTGCGCGCAGCCCGACGTCTGCACCTTCTTCTTCAGTTTGTCCTCGTAGTCGGTCTGGCGTTCGGTGCGAACGACGATGGTCTCGATATCCTCGGCGTGATCGACGCCGGTGATCACGTCGTCGGACTTGAGCATGCCCTGGTTCAACAGATACCCGATGGCGAGCAGATCGGGATGGTCGCCGATTGTCATCATCGTCACGATCTCGCGGCCGTTGAGGAACAGTGTCAGCGGCCGCTCGGTGACCACGTCGGTGATGACCGGGCGCCCCTCCTGGTCGATCCCGGCTACCGACTTAGACAGCCGCGGATCGTCGGGCGTGGGCCTCACCTCGAATTCTTTCAACGTGCTGTCCTCCGGTCGAACGTCACTCGTCATGTAGTCTGCCTGCCCGGCTACGGCAATTGTGACCACGCCGCGTGATGTTTATAGTCTAATCGATCAGCGGACGAAGGGGCGCGGGCGAAGCGATGAAGGCTTATCGATACGGGTTCGCCGCCATAGCCGGCGCGCTGCTTGCTGGAGCCACGCCCGCCGCAGCAACCGCCTCGCTTGCGTGTTCCATCGACGACAAGGCGCTTTTGCTCGAAGTGGCTGGCATCGCCAGTCACGGGCTCGGCGAGGTTCTGACGAGTTTCGAAGGTACGGCGGCCATCAGGCTGCCTGGAACCCCGGAAAGTCTCAAGGCAGTTAAGATCGAGCGCGAGACCCTGACACAGTATTGGCTCGATGGCCCGTTGCTCAAGTTGCGGCTCTATGCCGAAACAGCGTCCGAGCCGCACGGCAGCGTCGAGATCGTGATCGAAGCGCGACGCCCGGCTCGTGACGGCACGGCGTATCCGGGGACATACCGGATCGACGCCATCACGGCGGGCTCGGGGGCAAATCCCATACAGCGGGTCTCGCGGTCGAAGGGAAAAGCGGCCTGTTCGGTCGGTTGAGCCATTGGACCGATCCTGAGTATAGTGCGCGCCGCGAACTCGGGCTTAGGGGGATGTATGACGACGATCGACCGCCGGCGCTTTCTCAGGACCACCGCTGCAGGCTCGTTCGGCACGGTCGCCGCCACGACGCTCGCCGCGCCGGCCATCGCCCAATCCGCGCCCGAGCTCAAGTGGCGGCTGACCTCCAGCTTCCCTAAGTCGCTCGACACCATCCACGGCGCTTCGGACGTGTTCGCCAAGGCGGTGGCCGAGATGACCGACAACCGCTTCCAAATCCAGGTGTTCGCGCCCGGCGAACTGGTCCCCGCCTTGCAGGCGGCGGATGCCGTCACCGCCGGCACGGTCGAGATGGCGCACACGGCATCCTATTACTACTGGGGCAAGGACCCGACCTTCGCCTTCGCCACCGCCGTGCCGTTCGGCCTCAACGCGCGCATGCAAAACGCTTGGATGTACGAGGGCGGCGGTATCGATCTGATGAACGCGTTCTATGCCAAGTACAACATCTTCGGCCTGCCCGGCGGCAACACCGGTGCGCAAATGGGCGGGTGGTATCGCAAGGAGATCAACTCCCCCGCCGACTTGAAGGGCCTCAAGATGCGCATCGGAGGCTTCGGCGGCGCGGTGCTGCAGAAGCTTGGCGCCGTCCCACAGCAGATCGGCGGCGGCGACATCTATCCGGCGCTGGAAAAGGGCACCATCGACGCCACCGAGTGGGTCGGTCCTTACGACGACGAGAAGCTCGGGTTCCACAAGGTCGCGAAATACTACTACTACCCCGGCTGGTGGGAGGGGCAGGCGATGCTGCACTTCTTCATCAACAAGCCCAAGTGGGAGACCCTGCCCAAGACCTATCAGGCCGTCGTCAAGGCCGCCGCGCAGACCGCCAATACAATCATGCTGGCTCGTTATGATGCGCAGAACGCGGCAGCGCTCCGCCGCCTCGCCAACGCGGGCGCGCAGCTGATGCCGTTCTCCGAGCCCGTGCTCGACGCCTGCTTCAAGGCGTCGAACGAGGTTTACGACGAGATCTCGGCCAAGAACGCCGACTTCAAGAAAGTGTATGAAGCAATGAAGGCGCAGCGTGGCGACAACTACCTGTGGTTCCAGCTCGCCGAATATACGAGCGACACCTTCATGATGATCCAGCAGCGCAAGAACGCGCTCTGACAACAACTCGGATCGACAGGTTGGCCGGCATGAGCGACGAACAGCGGCGGCTCATCATTGCGAGTGGGTTGATCTTCGCAATCCTGGCTATTGTCATTCTCACGCGCGCCGGCAGCTGACCCGCATAGATAAGAGGACTGTCCGTTGGACGAAACAAAGATCGACCGTGCCGCCATGGGCCGGCTGGCCAAGGCTCTGGTGTTCATCTGCGGAGCCGAGCACCCGACCACGCTGGCGCTGGGCAAGGCGGCCGAAACCGGCTCCGACAAAGATATCAAGGCGGCGCGCGGCGCGTTCCTGAAGCTCAAGATCTCCGAGCGCAAGGCCGCGCTCACCATGCTCGACGACTGAACCGGTTCGTCCGGCCGCCGCGTCGTTATGTCATGCGCACCGCTCGCACCCACTGTCATCAGGAGACTCCATGACGATCACCGCACTGTACGCCGGTTTGCTCGCGCCGATTCTCGTGTTCCTCTCGGTGCGCGTCATCGGCCAGCGCCGATCCGCTCGCGTCGCCATTGGCCACGGTGAGGACAAGGCGCTGCTGCGCCGGATGCGGGTGCACGCCAACTTCATAGAATACGTTCCGATGGCGCTGATCCTGCTGGCGCTTGCCGAGAACTTGAAAACGACGCCATTGCTCCTGCATGTCATGGGGCTGGCATTGCTGGTCGGGCGCGTTCTGCATGCCTACGGCGTGTCACAGGACCATGAGAACCTCAATTTGCGCGTCACCGGCATGGCCTTGACGTTCACGGCGATCATGCTCGGTGCGATCTATTGCCTCGCGGCATCGTTTGGCGTCCCGATTCGCCTCTAAACGCCATTTTTGGCTCGACGATTTTTGCAAAGAGTGTGCGGCGAGGTTGCGCGAGACGACCGTGCAGCCTGAATGATAAGCATGCGAATGTTCGAATGCAAAAACGTCCAAGGGAGTGATTGTCATGCTTCGCGTTGCCCTGCTCGCCTCGATGCTCGTCCTGCCGGCCGCCGGTGCGGCCGTGGCTGATGCCGGGGGCGCGCCGCCGTCGCCCGAGGTTGCCAGGGCGCGGGGCGCAATCAAGACGCTCGCAGACAATCTCCGCGCCGAGTTGATGGGCGCCATGGCGGCTGGCGGAGCGGTGGCTGCGGTCGAAAAGTGCAAGGCCGTCGCACCGGGCATCGCGCGTGACGTGTCGTCGACCGCAGACGGGTTCATCGTCGGACGCACGGCTCTAAAGATCCGCAACCCGCAGAACAAGCCCGACGCCCACGAGCGCAAGGTACTCGAGGAGTTCGTGCAGAAGATGAAGGCCGGCGCCGATCCGGCGACACTCGACCACACTGCCGAGGTCGAGCAGAACGGCAAGAAGCTCGTCCGCTACATGAAAGCCATCCCGATGGCCGAGGCGCCGTGCAGCGCGTGCCATGGCCCGGCCGACAAGCTCGATCCGGCCGCCGCGGCCGAGGTCAAGAAGCTCTATCCCGCAGATGAGGCCGTCGGCTTTGCGCCGGGCGAATTGCGCGGTGCGTTCAGCGTCACCGTCGTCAAGAAGTGAAGCGTTGCCTGGGGCTGTCGGTCCCCGGCATCAGCCTCCCGACATCGCGGTAAGAATGTAGACGGTCGTGCCCGGGACGAGCCCTGTATCGAGGGTTGCCCGGCCGCCGTCGACGAACACGTTCAAGTGCCGCCGGATCGCGGGCGTCGTGTCGACAAGGCGATCGCGCATTCCTGGCCAGCGGGCATCGAGAGCATGGATCAGCTCGTCGACGGTCCGGGCGTCGAGCTGAACATCACCGACCGATCCAGGAAAGAGATCGACGAGCGCACGCGGCAGCAGCACGCGGACGCCCGAGTTGTGCCCGTGACTCTTGTATCCGGGACTGTCGCTATTCTCAGTCATCGATGACGAGCGTCTCGATGGACGTAATCGATGGCAAGTGCTGCGCCACGGTGCTCCAAGTTTCACCCTCGTCCGCGCTGGCGAAAAGCTGCCCGCCGCTGGTGCCGAAGTAAACTCCAGCCGGCTCGAGTTGGTCGGTTGCCATCGCCTGCCGCAAGACGCCGATATAGGCATTCTGCTGCGGCAACCCCTGCCGGAGATCAGCCCAGGTCGCCCCGCCATCGCGGCTGCGCCAGATCGCCGTTTGGGCGTCGGGCATGAAACGGCCGAGCACGTCGCCGTTGAGCGGCGCCAGATATACTGTCTCCGCATCGCGCGGGTGCGCGGCGACTGGGAAGCCGAACGTCGACGGCAGGCCGGCTCCGATATTGCGCCACGATTGGCCGCCGTCGTCGCTGCGGTACATGCCGCAGTGGTTCTGCTGATAGAGGCGATCGGGGTCGCCCGGCGCGATCGCAATATTATGCACGCACTGGCCGAACTCGGGATACTGCTGCCCTTCCGGCATGTAGTCGTTGCGGACGCCTTTGTTGCGCGGCGTCCAAGTCGCGCCACCGTCGGCCGTATGGAACACGCCGACCGCCGACATACCGACCCAAACTTGCCGGTCGTCGCTCGGGTGCGGCACGATCGTATGCAACGTCAGCCCACCACCGCCGGCTTGCCAATCCTTTCGCGTCGGGTGATCGCGCAGGCCGGACAGATGCGTCCACGTCTCGCCGTTGTCGGTGCTGTGGAACAGGCCTGCGGGTTCCACGCCAGCATAGAGCCGGTCGGATGCGCGAGCCAGGCTCCAGACGGTCTTGATCGGCGGCTCGCCTTCTGCATAAGCCAGCCCGGCGCTCGAATGGGTCCACGTCGCGCCGCAGTCGGTCGTTTTCCACACCGCCGGGCCAAACCACTCGTTGCCGCCGCCGGCGTAGATCGTGCCGGTAGCCGGGTCGCCGTACACGTGATTGATCGGCCATGCAGCGCAGAATGGGCCCTTCAGGTTCCACGTCTGGCGGCCATCGACACTCTCGGCGATGAACGCTCCCTTTTTGGTTCCGATCAGGATCAGGACGCGGCGCGATTTGGATTTTGTCATCGGAGCTCGCTTTCGTCGTCAGGGGTTCGGCAGGACTATCGCGACAAGGACGCTGGCGTCAGCCGGTTTCCGACAGCCGCATCAAAAAAAGTCGTTGTTTAGATCTTCGGCGCATTGTCCGGCAGTACCGGACCGCCGTCCGGCCCAGCAAAGGGTGATGTTCGCGGCAGCGCCGGGCCTTGTTTGCGCGCGGACGGCGCCGCGTCCAGCCTGGGTGGGCCACCCATCGCCGGCGCGCCCAGTTTCGGCGTTCCGAACGACGGCCCGCCAAGTGGCGAGCCGCCCGGCGCCGCGCCGGGAAGCCCGAGCGATGGTAACGAAATACCGCCCTTGGGTTGCGGACTGACCGAGCCGGGTATTTGTTGGGCTGGGGGTGGTCCATCGTGATCGCGTAGTACGAGACCGGGGAAGGCGATCAGCAACCCGACCATCGCCATCTGGATCACCACGAACGGCACTGCGCCCCAATAGATCTGTTCGGTCGTGACAGGCTGCATTTCCTTTCGCGTCACGCGGTCGATGTACGGCTGTTTGGCCGCGACCGAGCGCAGGAAGAAAAGCGCGAACCCGAACGGGGGATGCAGGAAACTCGTCTGCATGTTGACCGACAGGATGATGCCGAACCACACGAGGTCGATGCCGAGCTTGCTCGCGACCGGTGCAAGCAGCGGAACCAGGATGAACGCCAGCTCGAAGAAGTCGAGGAAGAATGCCAGCACGAAGACGAGCAAGTTCACGAAAATCAGGAAGCCGAGTTGCCCACCTGGCAGCCCCGACAGCAGATGTTCGATCCAGAGGTGCCCGTTCACACCATAGAATGCGAGCGAGAAGATGCGCGCGCCGATCAGGATGAACATGACGAAGGCCGAGAGCTTGGCGGTCTGCTCCGTCGCCTGTCGCACGATGTCTAGGCTCAAGCGTTTCGGATCGTTGTCGAGCAGACGTTTGGCATAGGCGAGGCCCATGGCTCCGACAGCTCCCATCGCGCCGCCTTCTGTCGGCGTCGCAAGGCCGATGAAGATGGTGCCGAGCACGAGGAAGATCAGCGCCAACGGCGGCACCATGACGAACGTCACCTGCTCGGCGAGGCGAGACAACGTCCGGAGGCCTGTCGCCCACCGCGTTCCGAAGCTCAACAGCGCGATTGCGAACGCCACGGCGATTGCAGTCGCCATCGTCAGGATGACGAAATCGGGCCCCCTGAATGTCGTGTCGCGCATCAGCAGCCAGCCGCTCACACCCGAAACGATCGCGAGCATCCCCAGCGAGCCGAGACCGCGCGATCCATCCGTCTCGCGGAAGCCGATCGCGTCGGCGGGAAGACCCGGCGCGCGCTCCGGCCAGATCGTCGCGACAATGAACACGTAGAACGCATAGGCGCCCGCAAGAATCATCCCCGGCAGGAATGCCGCTTCGTACATGTCGCCAACCGACCGGCCGAGCTGATCGGCCATGACGATCAGCACCAGCGACGGCGGAATGATCTGCGCCAATGTGCCCGACGCCGCGATGACGCCCGCGGCAAGCCGCCGGTCGTAGCCGTAGCGCAGCATGATCGGCAGCGAGATCAGGCCCATCGAGATGACGGACGCCGCCACGACGCCGGTCGTCGCGGCCAGGAGCGCGCCGACAAAAATCACCGCATAGGCCAAGCCGCCGCGCACGGTGCCGAACAACTGCCCGACCGTGTCGAGCAGATCCTCAGCCATGCCCGACCGTTCGAGGATCAGACCCATGAACGTGAAGAACGGGATCGCCAGCAGCGTGTCGTTCGACATGATGCCGTAGATGCTGGCTGGCAACGATTGCAGCAGCGGCCAATCGAGCGTGATCACGGGATCGCCGATGCGCGTGCACACGCTCGACAGCTCGACGCATCGCGAGAATGGCGCCAGTTCGACGCCGATCGCAAAGAACATGAGCCCGACAGCGCCGAGCGAAAACGCGACCGGATAGCCGAGCAGAAGGACGACGACGAGCGCCGCGAACATGATCGGCGCGAGGTTCTGGGCGATGAAGGCTGCCATGGACGGGTTCTTGCCTCAGCCCTTCGTTGCGCTGACCGGAGGGGGCAATCCGCCGTCGCCATCGCCGGTTTGCAGTCTGGCGTTCGCCACCGCCGGCCCCACGCCCTCCTGCGGCGCAGGCGCGAGATCGCCGCGGACGATGGCCACCCGTTTGATCAGCTCGGACACGCCCTGGATCAGCAAAAGTGCGAACGCCAGCGGGATGAGGAATTTCGCTGGCCACTGCGGCAGCCCGCCCGCGTTCGAAGACTGCTCGTTCTGGACGAAGGCGCGCATGAAGAACGGCCACGAGGTGACGAGGACGACAGCCGCGACGGGCAGCAGGAAGAATGCGTGCCCGACAACGTCGATCGCATTGCGCCATCGTTGCGGCAGGCGGCTCGACAGCACGTCGATGCGGACGTGCTCGTTCAACCGCAGCGTCCACGGCGAAGCGATCAGGAACACCGCGCCGAACATCCACCACTGCATCTCGAGCCAGGCATTCGAGCTTTGGTCGAACACCTTTCGGATGATCGCATTGCCGGCGCTGACCAGGATCGCCGCCAGGATCAGCCAAGCCACCGTTCGTCCCAGAGCGGTGGTCATCCGATCGATGCCCCGGCTCAACGCCAGTAGCGCGCCCATTGCGTTGCCCCCCAACTCACGATCGTGTCCGCAACCCCGGTTTATGGGCCGCTGCCGCGGCAGTCCCGCGAGCCCCTTGCATATCGCCCTCACCCATGCCCATTTGCCGACCATATCAGGCGTCGAGGCGAGTTCCAGCCTAACGCACGCCGCATCTACCAATCATCCCGGGAGACAACGCATGGCGGTTACCAAGACGCAGGTCCTCGACGAGCTGCGCCGCATCAAGGGGCCCGATCTCGAGGGCAATATCGTCGATCTGGGCTTGGTTTCCGAGGTGCTGATCCGCGATGGCCGCGTCTATTTCTCGATCACGGTGTCACCCGACAAGGCCAGTGAACTCGAACCGCTGCGTCAGGCCGCCGAGAAGGTCGTCGCCGATATCGCCGGCGTCTCGGGTGTCACCGCCGTTCTGACCGCCGATGCGAAGTCGGGAAGTCCCGCCCCGCGCAACGGCAGTGCGCAACCGGCCGCCGGCAACAAAGCCGAGCATGCTCGCGTCGCTGAAGTCCGTGCTCGTGGCGGTGCGGGAGATGGCGCAGGTGCGCGCGCACCGGCCCGCGGCGCGGCGGCTGTCCCCGGCGTCAAGCATCTCGTCGCCGTCGGTTCGGGCAAGGGCGGCGTCGGCAAGTCGACGACGGCGTTGAACCTCGCGCTCGGCTTCCAGGCGATGGGCCTCAAGGCCGGCATTCTCGACGCCGACATCTATGGCCCGTCGCAGCCCAAGCTGCTCGGCCTCAGCGGGAAACCGCAGACCGCCGACAACAAGCTGCTGCCGATGCGCGGCTATGGCCTCGACGTCATGTCGATGGGCTTCATGATCGACGAAGCCACGCCAGTCGTCTGGCGCGGACCGATGATCGTGCAGGCACTCAATCAAATGCTGCGCGACGTCGCCTGGAACGATCTCGACGTACTCGTCATCGACATGCCGCCCGGCACCGGCGACGTACAGTTGACGCTGTCGCAACAAGTCCCGCTCGACGGCGCGATCATCGTTTCGACCCCGCAGGATCTGGCCCTCCTCGACGCCAGGAAGGGCCTCGAGATGTTCCGCAAGACCAACGTGCCCGTGCTCGGCATTATCGAGAACATGAGCTACTTCCTCTGCCCGAAGTGCGGCGAGCGCTCGGAGATATTCGGTCACGGCGGCGCCGAAATCGAAGCGAAAAAGCTTGGCATACCTTTCCTCGGCGCCATCCCGCTGCACATGGACATCCGCACCCGCTCCGACAGCGGCCAGCCGATCACCGCGACGCTTCCCGGCAGCATCCATGCCGAGATCTTCCGCGAACTGGCGATCAGGGCCTGGGCCGAAGTCACCGCAGGCAAAGGCGGCGTCGCGCCGCCAGAGCTCGATGTGTCGCCGGCGGGCGATGCACTACAGGTCGCGCTCCCGGGCGGCGCGTCCTACGATCTTTCGGCCGAGATGTTGCGCGTGATGAGCCCCTCGGCCGAAGTGCAGGGACATTCGCCGGACCAGCGCGTGACCGTCGGCAAGAAGAAGAACGTCAAGATCAAATCGCTCGAGCCGGTCGGCAACTACGCCGTGCGCATCGGCTTCGACGACGGCCACAACACCGGTCTCTTCACCTGGACCTACCTCGAGCAGCTCGGCCGCGACAAGGACACTCTCTGGTCCGCCTACCTCGCCGAACTCGCGCAGAAGAAGCTGAGCCGGGAGTGACGGTTGAGCAATTGCGGTCTGATCGATCGGTGGCTGGACGTCTCGGCTGCCGATCGACGTCGTGGCAATGAGGGTTTGGCAACCTTATCTTGCCTTTTAGCTTGAATTCGCATGTGGGTTGCGCTATTTCGCCTCCCGTCCACCAAACCAGCCAGGGAGGCCTACATGTTTGTCAACGTCCGCCTTCCGGGGCTTCCGCGCGATATTTGACGCGCCGCCGTCGCCACTAGTGACGGCTCCCAACTGATCCCCAGTCTTGATGTCAATTCGCCGAGCCCCCGGGAGCGGCGCTTTCGGATCGTGTCATGGTTGCTTTGAATCTTGATCTCCGCAATCAGGCGGGGCATGGCGAGGCTGTGCGTTCGCCTCTCGTTGCGCGCCGTCTCGCTCGCTATCATCCAAACTATCGCTCGCGTGTTGTTGCTCTGGCTTCCAGTCAGTCTCGCCTTGCCGATCTCGCGGTGAGCTTTCCCGCGCTATTGTTCGCGCTCACCGTGCCGCGTTTCGGGATTGTTCCCTCGCGTGCAATCGAGCGGACTATCGCTGGAGCGCCGCTCTCGGAGATCGCGTCGCATGCGGGGGTGCCGATGTGGCTGCGCCGGTTGCCGCCTGAAGCGCTGGAGGGGCCGTTGCCTTCGATGCCTGACGGCGCGCTGTTCAGGCGGCAGATCGTCAACCACATCCCCCGGTCGCCTAAATGGTGCCCGATGTGGCTTCGTGCGGTCTCGATCGCGGCCGAGGCCGGCGACGAGGCGTTCGCGGTGTGGCTCGCGCGCGAATTCTCGCGCCTGCCGCGGCTCCCGGACGAACTCAATGTCACGGGATTGCGCCGCATGGCTGTGTGGGCTTGGTTCGGCTCGCGGCGCGACACCCATGCGGGCTCGCTCGTCGCGATTCCGTGGACGATCGATATGGGCTGGGAAGCTGCCAACCGGCATGCGCGAAAGTGGCGCGATCTGGTCGGACTCCATGTATTCCTCGGTGACAAGCCGCTCGATGACATGTGGTTTCAGCCTGCGGTGATCGATGGATTCTCTTTCGAGCCTCTGACGACGGCCGCCGAAATCGCAGTCGAGGCCCGGCGAATGGACCATTGTCTCGTGAACTACGGAAATTCGATCGCAAGCGGATGGGCGCGCGTGTGGCGCATCCATCGGGACGGCGCGCCGGTTGCGACGATCGAGGTCGGGTGTCCACGAGGCGCGCGCGGAGACGGGTTCATCGGCGTCCGGCAGATCAAGGGCCTGCGGAACGCCGCGGTCGGAGAGGACGTCAAGGACGTCGCGGCGCGGTGGCAAATGGCGCAGGACCTGACCCGTGCCGGCCGCACGCCGTCTGAACACCTCGACGTGCTTGGCAAAAGGCGGATTTGGGTGGCGATGTGGCGACCTTATTGGCTGGAGAAGCGCCGCATGCCAGCGTGGTTGCCGCTCGTCCGCAACCTCGATAGCCTCGATTGCGACTAGGAGATGAGACACCACCATGGCACGCGGCTCGGATCACGACATCACCACCCTCTCCCAACTTGAGGCGCTCTACGGCGTCCCGGCGCGGCGGTCGGTGATCAAGGAGACGGTTCGGATCACGCCCGAGTACCGCGCGATGATCGAGGCGTCACCGTTCGTCGTTCTGGCGAGCGCGGGCCCGGAAGGGCTCGACTGCTCGCCGCGCGGGGACGCCGCGCCCGTGCTCGTCGTCGCCGACACGACGCTCTTGCTCCCCGACCGTCCCGGCAACAACCGCATCGACACGTTGCGCAACATCATCCGCGATCCGCGCGTCGCCTTGTTGTGCCTGATCCCCGGCATCGGCGAGACGATACGCATCAATGGCCGCGCCGAAATCTCGGTCGCGCCGGATCTGCTGGCGCGCTGCGCCGCCAACGGCAAACTGCCCTCGAGCGTCGTCGTCATCCATGTCGAGAGCGTCTATTTCCAATGCGCCCGCGCCGTCGTCCGCGCCGGATTGTGGGACGCGAGCCGCCAAGTGGCGCGGGATTCTCTGCCGTCGACCGGCGACATCCTCGCCGCGATCGACGCCGAACCGTTCGATGCCGCCGCCTACGACGCGGAGCTTCCCGGCCGCATCGATCGCACGCTCTACTGAGCGGCGGAGGCCGCCGCGCCAGTTGCTCAGCGCTGCGTGATCTGTTTGGCGACGATCCAGCTCGCCGCGAACGCCAGCACGAAACCGGCGGCGGCGACGATAGGGATCAGCATCGCGCTCTGCGCCGCGAGTTGCGGGGTCGCGACCACGGCGAGCACGCCGATTCCTGCTACGGTCACGCCGGCGATCAGCCAGATGATGAGTGCGATTTTCCAGGTCGACATGACGTGTCCCCTTGATCGGAATGGTTCGGGGGCGATCATCTGCGCAATCTGCGGCGGCTGACTTGCGCTCGGTCAAGCGGCGGCGCCTCGGCGCTGATCCACGTCACTTCGGCCTGCGGCAAAACTGTCACCTGCGGCACAGCGCGCGGCGGCGCGTAGGGGCAATCTCGGGTCACGAGCTTCGACCCCAAGCCCAGCAGGAGATTCGACATGTCCCCCACCGCCGCACTCGCAGCCGTCGCCTTCGCCGCCTTCAACCTGTTTGCGGCGGGGCTCGCACTCCACTCGACGCTGGCGGACGGTCTGTCGCAATCCGCCGGCATCGCCGCCGAGCGCGTCGCGTCGACGTCCAACGATCGCTGATTTCGTCGCGCACTCAGCCGCCGAACGCAGCTATGCCGGTGATGGCGCGGCCGAGGATCAGCGCATGAATGTCGTGCGTACCCTCGTAGGTGTTGACCGCCTCGAGGTTCACCATGTGGCGGATCACGCCGTATTCGTCCGATACCCCGTTGCCGCCGAGCATGTCGCGGCACGTCCGCGCGATATCGAGAGCTTTGCCGCACGAGTTTCGTTTGACGATCGAGGTCAGCTCGACCGCAGCCGTCCCTTCGTCCTTCATCCGTCCGAGCCGCAGACAGCCCTGAAGTCCGAGTCCGATCTCGCTGACCATGTCGGCGAGTTTCTTCTGCACCAGTTGGTTCGCGGCGAGCGGCCGGCCGAACTGCTTGCGGTCGAGGACATACTGCCGTGCCCTGGCTACGCAGTCCTCCGCCGCACCGAGCGCACCCCACGCGATGCCGTAGCGCGCGGAATCGAGGCAGGTGAACGGCCCCTTCAATCCTTTGACGTGCGGCAGCATGTGTGACGCCGGGACGCGCACGTCCTGCATCACGATCTCGCCGGTGATCGACGCCCTGAGCGCGACCTTTCCGTGAATGGTTGGTGCCGTGAGGCCCGGCATCCCTTTTTCCAGCACGAAGCCGCGGATCTCGCCGTCGTCGGTCTTCGCCCATACGACGAACACGTCGGCAATCGGCGCGTTGCTGATCCAGGTTTTCGCGCCCGAGATCACATAGTCGCCACCCGCTCCGGCGCGCGCCCGCGTCACCATCGATCCGGGGTCGGAGCCGTGATCCGGTTCGGTCAGGCCGAAGCAGCCGATCAGCGTTCCCGCTGCGAGGCCGGGGAGATATTTGAGCTTCTGCTCGTCCGTTCCGAAGCGGTAGATCGGCAGCATCACCAGCGACGACTGCACACTCATCATCGAGCGATAGCCCGAATCCACGCGTTCGATTTCGCGCGCGATCAGGCCATATGCAACGTAGTTGAGACCGGCACCGCCGTACTCAGCGGGCAGTGTCGCGCCAAGCAGGCCCTGCGCGCCCATCTCACGGAAGATCCCTGGGTCGGCTTTCTCGTGGCGGAACGCGTGTTGAACTTTCGGCGCGAGCTTGTCGTCCGCGAAGGCGCGCGAAGCATCGCGCACCATGCGTTCTTCCTCCGAAAGCTGCCCTTCGAGGTCGAACGGGTCGTCCCATTGAAACCGTGCGGGGCTGTTCGCCTTCGCTTTTGGATCGGCCTTGTCGAGCATTAGGTCCTGCCGCGTGCCTTGATTAACGACAAAAATTTCTTCTACTTGTCAGAGCATTGCGACCACTATCTCAGACGACATCGCAACGCCCGGATCGGCCCAAATTGCCGCAGGTTTGCATCTTGCCACATTCCGGCCACAGCCTGCCAGCACATGCCGGTTCCAGCCCGTCGTTTCAGGCCGCCTCCCTGGCAGCCGTCACGACCCCGGCGGACAGATACTCGGAGCCACGTCTCGGAGATCGCGTCGACGGCCGGTACGGTCAGGGGTTTGAGGCTGGCGTTCTGCGGTCCTCCCCGTTTTCTCCTAGGGCTCGCTCCCGTTTCGTCTGTCAGACGCCGGGCTTGTGACCCATCAAAGCTTCATCTCGCAATTGTCCCAGGAGTACACCATGTCCAAGTGGCATGTTTCCGCTGTTGCCTGCGCACTCGCCGCAGTCGTCGCCCAAGCGCCGGCCGCCGAGGCCAAGCGCTACAAGGGTGATCTTTCAAACCGTTCCATGACTTCGAGCAGCTCCAGCGGCACGTCGCGCTCGTGTCTGACGTCGAGTGCGCGCGCGCTCCTCGGCCGCATCGAGTCGAAGTTCGGTGGCGTTCAAATCATCTCGACCTGTCGTCCCGGTGCGCGCATCGCAGGCTCCGGCCGTCCGTCTCGTCATGCGTCCGGCAATGCCATCGACTTCAATGCGCCGCGTGGCAAGAAGGGCGAAATCATCCGCTGGCTGGCATCGAACCATCGCTCGGGTGGCACCATGACGTACGCTGGCATGAACCACATCCACGTCGATATCGGGCACCATTTCGTATCTCTCGCAAGCCGCTGAGATCCGTCGCTTTCGCGGTATATACGTGATCGAACAAGGCCTTGGACCGCGCGGTCCAAGGCCTTTTTATTATTTGGCGACCGAGCGCCGCAGGGTGGTTGCCTTAGATTGGAATGCTTCTAAATTGAGCGCATCAGCCACATCGGAGATGCGCGTGCGCAGGTTCACTGACCTCACGGAAAACGAGATTCTGGCGCTCGCGATCGGGCTCGAGGAAGAGCACGGCCGCATCTACGCCGAGTATGCGCACGGTCTTGTCACCGAATACCCGGCCTCGGCCAAGGTTTTCACCGAGATGGCCGAAGAGGAGAACGAGCATCGCCGCTGGCTGATCGATCTCTACCGGCAGAAGTTCGGCGAGCACATCCCGCTGATCCGTCGCCAAGACGTCAAAGGTTTTCTCAAGCACGAGCCGATCTGGATGGTGCAGCCGCTCGGCCTCGACAAGGTGCGGGCGCAGGCCGAAGCGATTGAGCAGGAAACGCGGCAATTCTATCTGAAGGCGCTCGAGCGCACGACGGATGCCTCGATCCGTAAACTGCTGGGCGATCTTGCCGCCGCCGAGGCCGAGCACGTCGATCTCGCTCAAAATCTCGAAGACACGCATTTGACAGGCGATGCCAAGGCCGCCGAACAGATGACGGCGCAGCGGGCCTTCGTCCTGCAGTACGTCCAGCCTGGGTTGACCGGGCTCATCGACGGGTCGATCTCGACGCTCGCGCCGATCTTCGCCGCCGCCTTTGCGACGCATAATACGTGGCAGACTTTCCTTGTCGGTATGGCGGCATCGATCGGCGCCGGTATCTCCATGGGTATCGCGGAAGCGATGTCCGACGACGGCATGATTTCCGGACGCGGACACCCGTGGATGCGCGGCGCGATCACCGGTCTGATGACGACGCTCGGCGGATTGGGTCACACCCTGCCGTATCTCATCACCGATTTCTGGACGGCGACTGGCGTCGCCGCGATCGTCGTCGCCATCGAACTGTGGCTGATCGCCTGGATCCGCGCCAAGTACATGGACACGCCATTTTGGCGCGCTTCGGTCGAGGTCGTCATCGGCGGTCTCATCGTCTTCGCCGTCGGTATCCTCATCGGCAGCGCGTAGTGCAAAACAATAGGCGGAGAGGTTTCTCCCTCCGCCTCGAAGCTATTCTGCGATCCCCTGTCGCCCGCGCGCGTTCAAGCCTTCGCGTTCTTCTTCGATGCCGGCTTTGAATTGGATGCCGCCTTCGGCTTCGCCGAAGCCTTCTTGAGCTGCGCGGGGATCTCCGCATAAGCGCTGTCGTCGCCTTTCGCGGCTGCATCGATGGCCGCCTCGACGACGTTCTGTGCGTAAGCCGGAAGCGCGAATGCCGCACCGTGAACGGCCGGCGTCCAATACTTGAGCCCATCGATCTCGCGCTTCTTCTGGCGCTTCGCGAGTTCTTTCGTGTCGAGCTTCAGATGGCTCTTGTCGTCGGACGCCCAGTTGAGCGCGAACGGACCGCCGAAGTAGCAGGGCTGCGTGCACATATAGGGCGCGACCCGCTTGAACAGGGATGCGAACACGCGCGTTGTCCCGGCGAGGTGGTCGGGGAACAGGAACGGCAGGCCATTTTGGGTGACCAGGATGCCGTCGTCCGAGAGCGCGCGTTTGCAGTCGGTGAAGAACTCGCGCGTGTGCAGGACCGCCGACGGGCCGATCGGCTCGGAGCTGTCGACGATGATGCAGTCGAATTTCTCATTGGTGTCGGCA
Organism: Hyphomicrobium sp.; assembly: GCA_022843145.1. Classification (GTDB taxonomy): domain Bacteria; phylum Pseudomonadota; class Alphaproteobacteria; order Rhizobiales; family Hyphomicrobiaceae; genus JAKAML01. The sequence goes on along the minus strand of JALHOF010000005.1, from coordinate 185,784 downwards.
ACGTACTTCAAGCCGTCCGCGATCACCACGTCGGCGCGCTTGTCCTCGAATGCATTGCCGGGGATCGACGGGTAGTGCTCGAGCGCCGTGTCGACCACGGTGCGGTCGATCTCGCACAGCGTGGCCTTTTCGACCGACGGATGCTTGAGGACCTCGCGCAGCACGCCACCGTCGCCGCCGCCGACAACCAGCACGCGCTTCGGCTTTTCGAGCTGGAACAGCGGCACGTGCGCCATCATCTCGTGATAGACGAATTCGTCCGAGGTCGTGAGCTGGCAGACGCCATCGAGCATCAGCACGGTGCCCCAGGTCTCGTTGGTGAAGATCACCAGGTGCTGGTGCTCGGTCTTGACCTCGTGGAGGATCTTGTCCGCCTTGAGCCCGACCTTCCAGTGCGGATGAAACGTCTCTTCGACCCAGCGAACCATGGCAAATCTCCTTCGAACCCGCGCCAACAGACGCGGGCTTTGTAACAGGACGATGATTTGGGATGAAGTACCGGCACGACAATGCGGGTCGCGTGCCTGGATTTGGGTCCAGGCACGCGACTGCCGTCTGTCCGGTTATGGAGCCGGAGCTGGGTTGACCAGCTCCGCCTTGCGTGTGCCCGCCCTCTCCTCAGCCGGGAGGGCGTTGAAGCGTCCAAGATCGGCAGCGCCTGACGATCAGGCGGCGTTTGCCTTCTTGGGCGGCTTCACGGCCTTCAAACGTACGGGTGCCTTCTTCGAAGACGCAGCACTCCACTCGAGCTTGTCGAGTTCTTCGCCGCGCTTGAAAGGCTTCACCACGACGTCGCGGGCGCCGAACTCTTCACGCAGGATTTCCACGCAAAGTTCCGGACGGGATTCCCCGCACATGAAGACGTCGAGTGCCGCGTAGTTTGCCTCGGGCCAGCTGTGGATCGAGATATGGCTCTCCGACAACACCGCCACACCCGACACGCCACCATTGGGCGTGAAGTGATGCAAGTGGATGTGCAGGAGCGTCGCACCGGCGACTTCCACGCAGCGCTTCAGCGTCCGTTCGATGTGCTTGAGGTCATCAAGCCGCCGGGCACCAAACACATCTATGAGTAGATGGTTCCCAGCGTACCGAACGCCATCACGCTCGATAAAGAAGTCCTTCCTGTCCTCGTGCGAGACGCGCGAGACATCACCATGATCTTCCGTTTGGGCAGGGCTTGAACGAGTCAAGTCCATCCCCAATTGGAAGAGGGTGTCATTATAGGCCATATGACCCTCCCCAACCAGCAGACAGATTTAACCCGTCCGCTCCTTACCTTGGGGGTGTGGGGATTGTGTCCTTGACCTTAAGGGCAGGTGGACGAACGGAGACGGCGTATATGAGGCTATACCCCCCCCCACGCAAGAGATATTTGGGGTAGGGGGCAAAAAATTTTTGTCGCGGAATTCACCTGTCTTTTACGCGCGGTTCGCGCGCATGTTTTCTGCGCGATGCGATAAGCCGCAAGTGCCCGAATTCAGGGTCTTATTTGAAACGAACCGCTTAAGTGCGGATCTGAACTCATGCCGCTCGTCCGACATCGGAATGTTGAGCGAAATGTCGCGCTCGCATCACGCATCATCACTCATGCGCGACCACGCGCGACAAATCGCGGGTCAGCGTGACCGCGATGAGAATCAGTTTGTGATCATCAGCAGAGTTGCGAAGCGTGACCCAGCCGCTCAATGGCGCGTGGTCGATGTCCCGATTGCGCCTTCGGCCTGAGCAAGTTGCCCGGTACGCAAATCGAACTCCACGAGTTTCATGTCGTGGTCCGTCGCGGCGAGTAGGTGAATATGCACTTCGTTGGCGCCGAGCATTGCGCCGCGCTGGCGGATTTCCGCGAGGTTGAGCGACGCCGTGGCATGCGAGAGCCGGCCGATGGTGAGCGCCTCGCGGCGGCCCTGCTCATCGCGGCGCACGAGCACGAACGTCCCGCTGGAGATTTCTGGGCACTCGAGAAGGCTGTAGACGGTGTGGACGTAGCGCTTCGCGGACGCACCGCTCCAGAAGTGGAATCGCTCGATGAGCCGCGCTTCGGCCTTTGTGCTGCGGACGTCTTGCGCAGGATCGAGCCGACGGGCTCGGACTTCTGCGAGTTGAATGATGCGCGCACCCATAACGCCACTACACCTTGATGCGGCCCATACGGGGCCTCAGTTACGCAAACGAGTCCGATCGAGCCCGTGGCCTACTTTGCGTCGGCACCTGACAAGAATGTCCGAATTTCCGAGCCGAAATATGGCCTACTCACTGTCTTGCGACAGCACGGTGAACAAAACCTTTCAAACGCCACCAATCTATATGACAACCTGCCCTGCGTCAAAATGTGCAATCGAAAAGTCCCAAAGAATCTTTTGCGTCCTACCCGCAGCGCGAAAATCCGCACGCGCGACAAGTCCAACAGCCTTCGCGCATTGAAAAATCAGCCGACGAGCAGCGCGGGCAGAGACGCCCGGCTGGCCGGCGCGGCGGCTCCGGCGCCACGTCACGGGACCGCATCGCATCAGAAGTGCTGGTCGTGTTCACGCTGTTTGGATGCCTCTCTCCCGTTGTCGGCCGGCCTGGGGCGTCGGAAATGGTTCGTCCGGGAGGCGCGAACGCGCCTGGCTCCGCGACATCGAATTCGCGACCGCGTACCTCACCGGACCGCACAGTCGATACCTCGATGCGGCCCTGTTCGTCCGGGGCGGCACCATCGCGCCGGGTGTCGAAATCGAGCGCGCCGCCGGCATGTGTCCCGTGTGACAGGAAACCGATCCGTGTCATGTGCATCTCGATCACCTCACCGATGGCGGCCAACAGACTTGGCACGTAACGGCCTCCCATCCACTGGCCGCCTTGCGGATCGAAAACGGCCTTCAACTCCTCGGCGACGAACGTGACGTCGCCGCCGCGCCGGAACACGGCGCTGATCATCCGCGTCAGCGCCACCGTCCAGGCGTAGTGCTCGAGGTTTCTCGTATTGATGAAGATCTCGAACGGGCGGCGGCGCAGTCCTAGCCCGAGCCCCCGCCCCTGCGTGGCGCCCGCCGCTCCGGCCGCGCCAGCCATCGCCGCGGTGCCGCCAGCCGGTGACCACTCGATGTCATTGATCGTGACGTAGATCGCGTGATCGCTCGCTGGCCATTTGAGCTTGTAGGTGAAGCCAGGCAACACCGCATCGCGCGCGAGAGGCGGTGACATGTAGACCACATCACCGCCGCGGGCAGGGGCGGCCGATACCGGACCTTCCGGAGCGGTTGCCGGTGCAGGCGACTTCCCTGCGGACGCAGCGGCCACATCGATGGCCGACAGCACCGAACCTGTCACCGGGTTGGGGCGGAACGTCGTGCACCCCTTGAGACCAAGCGCATAGGCATCGCGGTACACCTCCTTGAACGCGTCGAAACTGATATCAGGCGGACAATTCACGGTCTTCGAAATGGCGCTGTCGACGTGCCGCTGCAATGCGGCTTGCATTTCGATGTGTTCGCTCGGCGACAACGCCGCGGCGGTGACGAAGGCAGGCGGCAGGGAAGCGTCCGCTCCACGCAACGCGCGGAACGTGCGATAGGCCTCGTCCTCGACCTGCTCCTCGCGCGTGCTGCCGTCGGGATTCAGCACGCGCCTGCGGTAGACGAGATCGAACACCGGCTCGATGCCGCTCGACACATTTCCGGCGAGCAGCGAAATGGTACCGGTCGGTGCGATCGACGTCAGGCAGCCGTTGCGCAGGCCATGCCGTCTGATCAACGCACGCACAGACTCGTCCAGCGCGGCGACGTTGGGGCTCGCCAGGATTGCATCACGCTCGTACAGCGGAAACGCGCCCTTCTCCGCGGCCAGTTCTGCGCTCGCCGCATAGGCCGCGTTCTGGATCCGCCACATCCAGTCCCCGGCTATTGCGACCGCTTCGGCGCTGCCATAGCGCACACCGCAATAAATCAGTGCATCCGCGAGCCCGGTCACGCCAAGCCCGATGCGCCGTTTCGACTTCGCCTCGCTGCGTTGCACAGCCAGTGGATATTTCGACACATCGATCACCGCGTCGAGAAAGCGGACGGCGAGCCGTACGCGGCTTTCCAGCCGCGCCGTGTCGAGCCGTGCCGAAGTCTCGAACGGGGAATTGACCAAGCGGGCGAGGTTGATCGAGCCGAGCAGGCACGCGCCATAGGGCGGCAAGGGTTGCTCGCCGCATGGATTGGTGGCGTGGATGGTTTCGCAGTACGCGAGATTATTGCGCGCATTGATGCGATCGATGAACACGACGCCCGGCTCGGCGTAATCGTAGGTCGCGCGCATCAGCCGATCCCACAATGCGCGCGCTTCGACCGTGCGAACAACCTTGCCGTCGAAAACCAGATCCCACGGTTCATCGTCGGCAACCGCGCGCATGAATGCGTCGGTGACCAGAACGGACAGGTTGAAGTTTCGCAATCGTGCCGGATCGGACTTCGCGGCGATGAACGCGTCGATGTCGGGGTGGTCGCAACGCAGTGTCGCCATCATCGCGCCGCGCCGCGCGCCCGCCGACATGATCGTGCGGCACATGGCGTCCCACACGTCCATGAAGCTCACCGGGCCCGACGCGTCGGCGCCGATGCTGCGAACGAGGGCGCCACTGGGCCGCAAGGTCGAAAAATCGTGGCCGATGCCTCCACCCGCCTGCATGGTCAGGGCAGCTTCCTTCACGGCATCGAAAATGCCGCCGAGGTCGTCGGGAATCGCGCCGAGCACGAAGCAATTGAAAAGCGTCGTCGCCCGATCCGCGCCAGCGCCGGCCAGGATGCGCCCGGCCGGGAGGAACTCCAACGCGCCCATCGCATCGGCATACCGCGCCGCCCATGCGTCGCGCACCTTGCGCCCGCCGCGTTCGGTCGAAGCCGCGGCGCGCGCGACGCGCTCGAACGTATCGGCGAGCGTCTGGTCACGCGGGCTGCCATCGGGATCTCTCAGCCGATATTTCTGTTCCCAGATCTCGTTCGAGATTGGCGCGGGCGAGATCGGCGCGGGTGAGGACGGTTCGGACATTGGCTGCTCGTACGCTCAGTCTGACACCCAAGAAGGATATCAAAATGCAGTGTCGAGTCAACAAATGTTCCTGTTATGTTTTCTCTGCGTTCAGCGCCGCGAGGCGTGTCCGCGCCTCCGGCCCAAGCGCTTCTTCTGGCACCTGCCGCGACGCTTCGCGCAGCAGCCGGTCGGACGCTGCTTCGAGCCGGGCTTCGATCACGGCTCTGAATTCCTTGCGCGGCAGGCCGGGCGGGATCGGGTCGAGGAACTCGACGACGATGGTGCCTGGGCGGCGGATCAAGCTGCGGCGTGGCCAGTAGACGCCGGAGTTCAGGGCAAGCGGCACGCACGGGATGCCGAGCCCGTCGTATAGCGCGACGTAGCCTGGCTTGTAGTCCGGCTCGGCGCCCGGTGCGCGGCGCGTGCCTTCGGGGAAGATCAGGATTTCCCGGCCCTGCCCGGCGCGGTCGGCGGCATCACGCAGCATCGCCTTCAAGGCTGCGGCGGCCTTGTCGCGGCGGACGAGGATGTGGGCGAACTTCACGCAGAACCAGCCGTAGAATGGAATCCACTTGAGTTCGTCCTTGAGCACGATTGCGGGGTCGCGGAACAGCGGGATCAGCGCGAACGTGTCCCACGCCGACTGATGCTTGGCCACCACGAGCAATGCGCCGGGCGGCAATTTCTCACGGCCACGAACTTCGATGCGCGTGCCGCAGATCACTTCCAGCAGCCACTGAGACGTGATCGCGTGCGCTTTGAGGCCCAGCATCGCCCAACGGCGAGGCGCCAGCAGCAGCGGCGAACCGACGATCAGGAACAGCGCCGTCGTGACGTAGAACGCCAACGCATAGACGAGCGAGCGAACGAGAAGCATCGTGAGATTACATCCGGCCAGCGTGAACGTCGGCCTTACCGGCCAGCGAGGTCGCTCCGAATGGCCACAGGATGCGCGATGCCGTCAAGCGGGCAGCGGTCGGAATAAACTTGATGTACTCGGCAATGAGCACGCGCGTGGTTGGAAGGTGCAGCCACCAAGCGTCGTTGCGCAAACTCCGTGGCGTGACGGGATGCGAAATGAGCCGTGTACGCGGCAGCTCGATCGACAATTCCGCGAGGCTGCGCGGCATATGATAACTCGACGTCACCACGATCAGGCTCGAGAACTGGTTTCTTTCCGCCCATTGCTTGGTCTCGTCGGCATTGCCGACCGTGTCCTGGGCCCAATAGCCGAGGTCGACGCAGCAATCGAACTTGGCTTCGCCGAGGCCGGTGATGCGGACGACATCCTGGCGGCTGGTTTTCGGATTGACGCCTGAGATGAGTAGGCGACGGCCCCAGCCCATGTCCAAAAGGCGCGCGCCCTCGGCGATGCGCAGCTCGCCGCCGGTCAGCACCACGATGCCGTCCGCGCGCTGTTCGGGATGCGGCACGTCGCGGGTCACGGTTGTGGCGAACATCACGAAGCCGAACATGACCAGCGCCGCAACTGCGGCGACTGCAACGGCCATACCTCGTTTCGACTTCGACATTCCCTGAAGGCGGTTCCTCGACGGCGGCGACCAGCCCGGCTGACGTTGAGCCAGATGCCTCGATAGAAGACTAACTGAATTCGTCGCCCGAGTGACCAAAACTATGAACGCCGTTTCCCGGCTTAACATGAATAAAATTCATATCTAGACTAAGGAGCAGAAGCGAAAGCCGAACCTTCAACGCCGTCAGCCTCGACTGTTGAGAATGCGGAACACGCCGAGCCGCGACGTGATCGTGCAGAGGATGGAGATCACCACGACGACGATACCGAGCACGACGAAACCCGCCGTGTCGAGCCCGCCGGAGCCGATCAAACGGTGCAATTCGGCGGTGGTGACCGAGCCGCCACCGAGGAGTTCCATCGCAGGCGGCATCAACAGGAACACGAGCATCGCGGACCCCGCCCCGACGAGCCCGGCCCGGATGCCGAGACGCAGGAAGTGCTTCTCGAACTCGCGGGCGATGAAGCGGTCGGTGGCGCCGACGAAATGCAACACCTCTACGATCTCGCGGTTCGATGCGAGCGCACTCCGCGTCGCCGAGATGATGATGGCCGTGGTCGCGGCGGCGACGAGCGCCAGAATCGCCAGCCCGCCGAGCGCGAACGAGCGCGTGACAGTGCGGATCTGCTGTTGCCACTGACGATGGTCGTCGAGTGTCACGCCCTTGAACTGCTTGATGATCGTAGCGCGCAGTTCGTCGAGGTTGGGCGGCGCGTTGCGGTCGATCTCGATGGCGACGAGGCGCGGCACGGGCAGGCTCTTCAAGGCATCCGACTGTCCGAGCCAGGGTTCGAGCAGGCCCGTCGACGTCTCGATGCTCAGCGCCTTGGCGCTTGCGATGCCGGGTTGTTTCGAGACGAACGCCACGACATCGCGGAGCGATTTCTCGACGTCGCCGTTCTCGCGGCTCTCGACCTGGATCGTGACTTCGCTGGCGATGTCCTTGAGCCAAGCGCTGGCCGATTGGTTGATCATGTAGACGGCGCCCGCGGTGAGGCAAGCGAGGAAGCACATGATCGAGATCACCAGCGTGAGCGAGCGGCCGGTCACGGATCCCGCTGGAACAATCGGCGTCTTGGCCTGATCTCGAACCGGCTTCTGCTCACGCGCGGGGGCGTAGATGTCTGGGTTGGAGGGCGCGGCGAGCGCGGTATCGCGCAACGGCATGTCGTTCTGCGATTGCGGACGGCCCGTGACGGGCGGCGCGGAGAAGTCATTGCGCGGCAAGCCGGCGGCAGCGCCGGGATACGAGCCGGGTTGCGGTTGGCTGTTTTGTGGCGCCGGGGCAGGGGATTGCGCGCCGGGCGGTCCGGTCAGCACATCGTCGAACGGCTCGAAATGCGGGGCCGGCCGCATGCCGTGTGCGCCCGTCGGCCCGAGCGGGCCGCGCGGCCGGTCTCTGTCATACGATCCGGACATGGCCGTCGTGCAGCTCCAGCCGCGGCGCCTTGAATTGCCGCATGAGTTGATGATCGTGGGTGGCGATCAGCACCGAAGTGCCGAGCCGGTTCAATTCGATGAAGAGTCTGAGCAGGCGGCGAGCCATCTGCGGGTCGACGTTACCCGTCGGCTCGTCGGCAAGCAGCAGCTCAGGCTTGCCGATGACCGCCCGCGCGATTGCGGCACGCTGCTTCTCGCCGCCCGAGAGCACCGACGGCGCTGCGTGCATGCGATCGCCAAGGCCGACCCATTGCAGCAGATCCGTGACGTCCTCCTTGTAGTCCTCGATATCCTTTCCGACGACGCGCAGCGGCAATGCGACGTTCTCCCACGTCGTCAGATGTTCGAGCAGCCGGAAATCCTGGAACACGATACCGATCCGGCGGCGCAGCTGGGCGCGCTTGGAAGTCGAGATCCGCGACACGTCCTGATTGAACATGTCGATACGGCCGCGCGTCGGGTGCGTGGACATGAACAACAGCCGCAGCAGCGATGTCTTTCCCGCACCTGATGGGCCGGTCAAAAAGTGGAACGAGCCTGGACGCAGGTGAAAATTCACCTCCGACAGCACCTCGGGTCCGCTGTCGTATTTCAGTGCGATGTTGGAAAGTCGAATCACGGGTTCGTCGCACCTGCTGTTGAACGTCGCGCGGCCAACCGGCGGTTCGCGGCGCATGCCCCTTATGCGAAAAGAGTGACCGGGGATCAATCGGTCATTAATGTGGCCTCTTCATGTGCACAACTTACGGTGGGGGCTGTGGCGAAAGCGCTGGAGCCCGCTTGATTTTTCGCCGTTTTGCCGACAGGACACCCTCATGACGCAGGCCAACACCGCAGCCGATGGCGACACATCTCCGGCCCAGAAACTTGAGGTCATCTTCGCGCCCGAAGAAATTTCTGCGCGCCTCGAGGTTCTGGCCGGTGAAATCGCCGCCCTCCGTCTCGACGGTCTGCTGGTCGTCGCGATCCTCAAGGGAAGCTTCGTCTTCGCCGCCGATCTGATCCGCGCCCTGCATCGCACGGGCCTTTCGCCGGAAGTCGACTTCATTACCCTGTCGAGTTATCGCAAGAGCACAACCTCGTCCGGCCAGGTCGAAATACTGCGCGACCTCGATCTCGATGTTTCTCGCCGTAACGTGCTGATTGTCGATGATGTTCTCGATTCTGGCCGCACCCTCGCCTTCGCCAAGGATCTGCTTGCAGCGCGCGGCGCGCGTTCGGTCACGACCTGCGTGCTGCTGGAAAAGCGAACCCGGCGCGCGGTGAATGTCGCGGCCGACTTCCGCGCTTTCGAGTGCCCGGAAGTTTTCGTGGTAGGTTACGGTATGGACGTCGCGCATCGGTTCCGCGAGTTGCCGTTCGTCGGTCGTGTCGTCACCGGCTGACGTCGTCGCGCATCGTCCGGGTATTGGACTTGCGCCGGTTCGGACGCAGCAGCCAAGGGGGCGGACATGGCTCGGATTCTTCTCGCTGATGACGACGCGGCTACGCGCGATCTCGTGCGGCGCAGCCTCGAAAGCGATGGACATTCCGTCACCGTCACCGAGGACGGCGCCGAAGCGCTCGAGCGCCTGCAGGCGGGGGACGCGAACTTCGATCTCGTCGTCACCGACGTCGAGATGCCGGCGCTCGACGGCATCATGCTCGCCGAGGAGGCGCTCAAACTGCGCCCTGGAATGCGCATCGTGTTGATGTCGGGCTATGCGGAAGCGCTGCAACGGGGGGCGGCGTTCAAGGCCGGCAAACTGGGAACGATCACCAAGCCGTTCACGCTGGATCAGATCCGCGCCCTCGTCCGAACCACGCTGAGCTGAGCAGACACATCATCTGGCTGTTCGCGGACGCTCCCGGTGGAACGTGTAAACGCCGGCTGCCGTGACGATGGCGATGCCGACAAGCGCGATCTCGTCGGGCCATTCGCCCCAGACCAGCACACCCGCCAACAGTGCCCACAGGATCACTGAATAGCGAAACGGTCCGACGACCGCGACCTCGCCCGCGCGCATGCCGATGACGATGAACGCATAGGCGGCGACCAGCGCCAACCCGGCCACCATCAGTTCGAGGGCGGTGCGCATATCGGGCCAGTGCCACGTCTCGAAAGGCAGCAGCAGAAATCCCGACGCCATCACCGACGCCGCCGACATCAGCGTCAGCGTTGCGGTCGGCACGGCAGTCGACGGAATTTGGCGCGTGGCGAGATCGCGCAGAACGACGAACCCGATCGCCACCAACGCCAACAGCGCAGCCGGCGTGAACGCAGTCGAACCCGGACGTACGATGAGCAGCACGCCGCCGAGGCCTGCCGCCGCGGCCAGCCAGCGCCGCCAGCCGACCGTCTCGCGGAGGACGAGCGCGGCGCCGGCGGTGACTGCCAGCGGCGTGAACTGCATGATCCCGGTGACATCGGCAATGCGCATGCGAATGAGTGCGGCGAGAAAGAACAGCGTCGCCAAGACTTCGCCGGCCATCCGCCATCCCAGCGTGCGCCGATGAGGGCCCGCCCACAGTTGTCCGAGGCCGAGTTCGCGCCGCGCCGCCGCCGGGCCACCCGACAAGACGATCAATCCGATGGCGATGAACAGTGTCGCGAATGTGCCGCGCACGGCAATGATTTCGCCGAGCGGCAACGTTGTGGATGCGAGCTTGACGCAGACGTCGTTAGCCGTGAACGCGGCCATCGACACGAGCATGGACACGATGCCACGGAGATTGTCGTGATGAGGTGCGGCTTCCGGCGCGCGGGACGATTGTGCGGTCACGTGCCCGTTCAGCCGCCGGTTACGCTCATGTGGCGCGAAACGGCCGGCTTCTTGGTGCGGCGGTCGATGATGAAATCATGACCCTTTGGCTTCCGCGCGATCGCCTGGTCGATGGCGGCAAGCAGCGGCGCGTCGTCGGATGAGGCGCGCAGCGGTACGCGCAGATCGGCGGCATCGTCCTGGCCGAGGCACATATAGAGCGTGCCCGTGCAGGTCAGGCGCACGCGGTTGCAGCTTTCGCAGAAATTGTGCGTCATCGGCGTGATGAAGCCGAGCCGCCCGCCGGTCTCCTTGACGTGCACATAGCGCGCCGGGCCGCCGGTGCGATACGGAATATCCTCGAGCGTGAAGCGGTCCATCAGCCGTGCGCGCACGATCGACAGCGGCAGATACTGGTCGGTGCGGTCGCCGTCGATGTCGCCAAGCGGCATGGTCTCGATCAAGGTCAGGTCGGCGCCGCGTCCATGCGCGAAGCGCACCAGATCCTCGATCTCGTCCTCGTTGACGCCCTTCAGCGCCACAGCGTTGATCTTGACCGCGATGCCGGCTTTCTCGGCGGCCGTAATGCCGTCCATGACCGTCGAGAACTCGCCCCAGCGGGTGATCTCCTTGAAGCGGCCGGCATTCAACGTGTCGAGCGAGATGTTGATGCGCTTGACGCCGCACGCCGCGAGGTCCGCGGCATACTTTGGAAGCTGGCTGCCGTTGGTGGTCAGCGTCAGTTCGTCGAGCGCGCCTGTTTCGAGATGGCAGCCCAAAGATTTCATGAGCCATAGGATATTCTTGCGGACCAGCGGCTCGCCGCCGGTGATGCGGAGCTTCCGGACGCCACGGCCGACGAACGCGGAGCATAGCCGGTTGAGTTCCTCGAGCGTCAGCAAATCGCGCTTCGGCAGGAACGTCATGTTTTCCGACATGCAGTAGACGCAGCGGAAATCGCAGCGGTCAGTGACCGAAACCCGCAGGTAGCTGACGTGCCGGCCGAACGGATCGACCAGCCCCGGCCGGCCATCGTTGGGGTGATCGGCACCAATCACCGCATTCGCCGAGATCGGTTCGGTGGTCATGTGTCGTCCATACTCTCGAAATGGCCCGGTTGCCGCGTCGCGCTGCCGCGCGTCTGCACGATCCGGATATCGTCGAGACGTACCCTAGCCGCTTGCGGTCATAACGCAAGCGCTGCAAGGACCACAATGCGAGGGGTGCGCGGCGATGGCCGGACATCATCAGCGCCTGGCAGGGGATGGAGGGCCCGGGGGTGGGGGTCCGGACCCTCCGACGGCTGGCGTGTTCGACGCGTGGAGGACATCGACGTGCCGGCCGCAAAGACAGAACGCGGCAATCGTCTCAGCGGATCTCCGCGCTTCTGCTGGTTGTCACCGGGTCCGTTCCGATCGTCGCGAGAACGCCGGCTGACAGCAGGATGGCTGCCATGACGACGATGAATGCCGCTTTCACGCGTTGTAGACCCATTGCCGACCTCGACAGGAAGACGAATTGTTGTCCGACAGATGGACCAAGTCGTGCGTCGCGGAAAGGCAGCCTCACGGGTACGTGACAACGTTTGACACGGAGTGATGTCGATCACCTCGGATGGAGCGCGGGGCCAGGGCGCGGCTATTTCTTGCCGACGTTGTTCCAGATCGCGATCTCGATTGCGAGGCGGCGGCGGGCAACCACGTAGTTGAGCAGCGCCGCGGTGGCGAGCGAGATCGACGTCGCGGTTGCGGCACCGACGAGGCCGTAGCGGGGCACCAGTGCGAAATTGAGAGCGATGTCGAGAGCGGCCGTCACCGCCAGCACCGCTGCGCACAATTGCTGCTCGCCGAGCATGTTGAGCAGGAACTCGGCCGGGCCCATCGAGGCACGCGCAAGAAAGCCGACGACCAGAATGAGCATGACGGGATACGCGGTCGCGAACTGCGGGCCGAACAACGAAAGCAATGGATAGCCGAGTGCGAGGATGATCAGCGCGCTTGCGAGCGACGGCCAGAACGTCCAATTGACGGCGTCGCGGACGAAGGCGCGCAATTGTTCGCGGTCGCCGCGGGCATTGAGCGTTGAGAGCCGGTTGGCCACCGCGCTGCCGACCGCGTAGTGAACGAACAGGATGAGGCTCATGGTTTTGGCGGCGGCGAAATAGATGCCGACGTCGGCCGGCGACATGTAACGCGAGATCACGAGCACGTCCGCGTTCTGAAGCACCAGTTCGCACGCGGCAATGACCAGAAGCGGCAGCGATACCTTGAACCAGCCCGCCCACGCGTACTGCCGCTCGGCCGTCCCGAGTGTCTGGCCGAGCCGGCGATTGACGAGAAGCAGCTGCACGACGGCGGCGGTCCATGTGGCGAAAATCGCCGCGCCGGCGGCGGTCTCCGCCCGCATCGGCAAACCGTAGTGGTTGGCGGCGAGCATCGCCGCGAGCAGCAGGATCGGGCGCAGCACATAGGGCGGCAGCAGCGCGAGGTCCATCCATGCCTGCCCGCGTCCGATGCCGTCCTGGACATCCGTAAGGGCGAACAGCGGCACGCAGAACAGCGCCAGATAAAGCGGCATCGCATATGGGCCGGAGACCATCGGTCCGAGGAGCCACAAGCCCACCAGTCCGGCCCCAGCCACGATCGTGCCGAGAGCGATGGCCGCCAGCCGGCCGCCGAACACAAGGCCGCGCATCAGACCGATCTCGCCATTCTCGCGATAGGCGGGAAGCAGGCGGATCATGGCCATGCTCAGACCGAGATGGCATAGCCCGCCGAGCACGAGCACCCAGGTCCAGACGAACACGTAGATGCCGTACTCTGACGAGCCCATCCACCGTGCGAGTACGATCTGAGACAGATACAGCAGTGCCGCGCTGACGACGCGGACGGAGAACGCCGCGATTGCATCGCGCTGGGTGCGTTCGCGGTCTCCCGTGCCGACCATGGCCTGACGCATGCCGGCCGCGAGCGAGGCGCTCCACGAGATGGCCAGATGCGCGGGCTCTGTGGTGGCTGTTGAGCCGCTCATCGAGTTTCCAGTGGTGATGTCGATGCCGGCGGGTCGCAGCGGCGCCAGAGGCGGTGTCGGTGACAGAGGGTGCGCAATCGGTTTGGGATCGTCGTTGCCGGTAGAGGACAATTCGATCGTAGGGCGGCAACCGTATACCGCTGGTTTACGGGGTGGGGCTGGCGCGGAGGGGAACTGCCCCGTCTCAGCCATTCCAAACCTGATTGATGCGCTGGCGCTCGCGCTTTCGGACCAGTTCCGCGACGCCCGCCCAGGCCCACGACCGGCCGGCGTCGCCGCCTTGCCCGTGATAGGTGGAGAGAAAATCGGCGACTTCGGCTGCGTAGCGCCCGTGCCGGCCCTCGAGGACGGCAGCCATGTTTTCGACCTCGTGCGGGGTCGGGGTCGCATCCTCGTCGGGGTGCCAAGCGATGTTCATCGTCTGCCGCGCCTTTTGCCGATCATTGTTGGTTGTCCGGGTGTGCCGGAACGCTTCGATGATCATGAAAGCAAATTCAGCGCCAATCCTGGCGAGCTCATTTACGGGACCCCTGCGCCGCTTCGCGGGAGGGGTGCAAGGCCATCGGAACCGGGTAAGATTTCGCTTTTCCCGCCGGCAATGAGGCGGGACGCCGCCCTGTGTGCTAGGCTGGTTCAGGCCGTTAACCCATTCGCCGCCACGGAGTTCCGCCTTGAGTGACGCGACGAGGTCGAGTTTGCGATGCAGGACGGGACAGCTGTCTCGTCTCGGGCCGGTTGACGCTGTTCCGCATCGCGCGGTGTCCCGACTTGGCCTTGCGCGGGTGATCGCGTTCGCGCTCACCACAATTGCCGCATGGCCCGTTCTCGCCACGACGGTGGCCGCGGACGATTCGAAACGAAGCGACACCCCGGGACTAGCGGTTCCGCCTCAGGCGCCGGACCGCGGCATGCGCCCCGAGCAGGATGCCGACGCCGGGGAACCGCCGGGAATTTCGCCGCGCGTTTGGCCGCGACAATTCGACGACGGCGAACGCGGGCCGCGAGCTGATGAGGGTTGCCCGTATCGCGGCCGCAAGCTCGATCTGATCGTCTGATCTGAGATTTTAAACGGCTATCGCGGATCGAGCGCGGCTGGGCGCCCTCTACTGCGCCTTGGTGGCTGGCGCTGGCAGCACCTTCTGCTGCGTGGCGGCGGGCGTTGCCGCGGACTTCGTGGCCGGCTTCGCCGATACTGGCGCCGTCGCGTTGGTCGGCCCCGCAGCGCCTGGAGCGCCAGCAGCCGGACTTTCCTTCGCCGCGTTCGCCTTGGCGCGAACCAGAGCAGCCTTCGCCTTCAACCGCTTTGCGTTGGCCACGGCGCGGCCGCGCCGGCGCGTTCCGCATTCCCAGGCGAGGACGGTTTCACGCACCGTCATGACGCTTTTCGCGTCGGCGGGCATCGGCATGCTGTCGACGGTCGATACGGTCGTGAACAACGACTTCCAGTCGTAGCTTTGAAACCCGTGCTCGAGCAGGCTTGCCGCACGCACCGCGCGTTCGTGCCCGGTCGGCTCGCCCAGTACCACGGCCATCAGGCGGCGGCCATCGCGCGTGGCGCTGGCGACGACGTTGAAGCCCGAGTCGCAGATGAAGCCCGTTTTCAGGCCATCCGCGCCTTCGAA
This sequence comes from Hyphomicrobium sp., assembly GCA_022843145.1. Taxonomy (GTDB): domain Bacteria; phylum Pseudomonadota; class Alphaproteobacteria; order Rhizobiales; family Hyphomicrobiaceae; genus JAKAML01. Next base: position 170,418 of record JALHOF010000005.1, on the reverse strand, counting down.
TGTCTTCAACAGCGCGTTGTGGCTGCGCAGCCGGATGTTGCCGATCCTGACCTCGGGCGCCGACCAGCGGTGCGCGTGCTCCGGGAACTCACGCGCGATCGCTCGCGACAGTTTGGCGAGGTCGCGCGCGGTCGTCACCTGATCGGCCGCGGGCAATCCATTGGGATTCGAAAAATGGGTGCGCGTCATGCCAAGCCGGCGTGCGGTCGTATTCATATCGGCGACGAACGCCGCTTCGCTTCCGCTGATCGCTTCGGCGAGCATCACCGCGACGTCATTTGCCGACTTCACGATGAGCGCCTGCAGTGCGAGCTCCATCGTCATTTCCGCGCCGATGGGGAGACCCACCTTGCTCGGCGGCTGGGCATGCGCGGCTTCGGTGCATGGAATTTTCGAGTCGAGCGTCATCTTCCCGGCCTTGATGGCCTGGAACGCCAGGTAAGCCGTCATGATCTTGGTCAGCGACGCGGGATGCCACTGGTTGTCGGCGTCTTCGGCGTACAGCACCTGCCCGTTGCCCGCATCGAACAGCAGTGCTGGGCCGGCCTTCGCGGGGGCCGAACCGAGACTGCCGCAGAATGTCATGATCGCGAACAGCGCGGCCGCCGGGGACATCGACTGGCGCATGAAATCTCCCATATCGAGCAATGACTTCGGCCAATAGCATATTCGACCGTTATCCCGCAACGCAGCGCGAGGGATTTCGCGCGCCAGAGGTGCAGGCGGATCGTTATTGTAGCGTCTTGGCCGCATCGAACCGGAAGCCGAATTATGCTCGGAGTTATGCTCGGAGTGTTGAAAGGCGCATGTTGCAACGCGGTTTGGCACTCGACCTACTTGCAAATCATTCCTAATAGCATTGACGAGCCTCCCCCCGCGTGCCACATCTATGCAACGATCGCACGGGGCTTGCGGACCACGGCATTCCCTTTCTTTCTGAGGTCGCTTCACTACGCGATGGACGTACATCGAAACTGCCGAGGAGGTTACCCTAACGATGAGCAATGACCCGAGCGCGCGACGGCCGGTATGTGCGGCGCGCGCCGTTGCGTATGCCTTGCTCTTCGCGACGTGGATCATGGGGCTCGGAACCGGGCCGGCTTATGCGCAATCGCCGTCGCCGGCCGCGAAGCCCTTCCGCGTGATCACCACCTTCACCGTGATCCGCGACATCGCCCAGAACGTCGCCGGCACCGCCGCAATCGTCGACAGCATCACCAAGCCCGGCGCCGAGATTCACGACTACCAGCCGACGCCCGGCGACATCGTCAAGGCGCAATCCGCCAACCTCGTGATCTGGAATGGCCTCAATCTCGAGCGCTGGTTCGAGCGGTTTTTCGACAACGTCAAGAACGTGCCGAGCGTGGTCGTCACCGATGGCATCGAGCCGCTCGGCATCCGAGCCGGCCCCTATACCGGAAAACCGAATCCGCACGCTTGGATGTCGCCGTCGAATGCCGTTCGTTACGTCGAGAATATCCGTGCGGCGCTCGTCAAGCACGACCCGGGGAACGCCGAAACCTACAACCGCAATGCCGCCGAATACACGCAGCGCATCACGGCGCTCGACGCCCCCCTTCGCGCCCGCTTCGCCGCGCTGCCCGAGGACCGCCGCTGGCTCGTGACCAGCGAAGGCGCGTTTAGCTATCTCGCGCGCGACTATGGCCTGAAAGAACTCTATCTCTGGCCGATCAATGCCGACGAACAGGGTACGCCGCAGCAGGTTCGCCGAGTCATCGATGAAATTCGCCGCAACAAGATCCCTGTCCTCTTCAGTGAAAGCACCATCTCGGACAAGGCCGCCAAACAGGTCGCCAAGGAAACCGGTGCGCGCTATGGCGGTGTTCTATACGTCGACAGCCTGAGCGAGGCGGGCGGCCCCGTGCCGACGTTCCTCGACCTGCTCAAGGTGACGGTCGAAACCATTGTCAAAGGGGTCGAGAGTTGACGACGCCCCCGACGGCCGAGCATTTGCTGTCTGTGTCCAGCGTCACGGTCACCTACCCGAGCGGCACAACGGCCCTCGATCGCGTCACGTTCTCGCTCGACGCGGGGTCGATCTGCGGTCTCGTCGGCATCAACGGCAGCGGCAAGTCGACCCTGTTCAAGGCGATCATGGGGTTTCTCAAGCCGCGAGAGGGCGAGATCCGGATCGCGGGCCTGCCCGTGGCATCCGCGCTGCGTCAGGGTCTCGTCGCCTATGTTCCGCAGAGCGAGGAAGTCGACTGGAACTTCCCGGTTCTGGTCGAGGACGTGGTGATGATGGGCCGCTACGGGCACATGGGTCTGTTGCGCCGCCCATCCGCGGAAGATCACCAAAAGGTCGATGCCGCGCTCGAGCGCGTCGGCCTCACCGCCCTCCGGCACCGGCAGATCGGCGAGTTGTCCGGCGGCCAGAAAAAGCGCGCGTTTCTTGCCCGCGCCATCGCTCAGGAGGGTCGTCTGATCCTGCTCGACGAACCGTTCACCGGCGTCGATGTCAAGACCGAGGCGGCGATCGTCGAGTTGCTGCGTGAGTTGCGCGCCGAGGGCCGCTTGATGCTCGTCTCGACCCACAATCTCGGAAGCGTGCCGGACTTCTGCGATGAGGTCGTTCTGATCCTGCGCACGATCCTGGCCGCCGGTCCGACCGCGACGACGTTCACGCAGGCCAATCTGCAGCGGGCGTTCGGCGGCGTTCTTCGCCATTTCCGTCTCGATGGCGCAAGCCTGCACGACGACGCCGATCAACGCGGCCTCATGGTTCTCACCGACGACGAGCGGCCGCTGGTGTTCTATGGCGACGGTTCGGCTCTCGGCGAAGCGCCACCGCTGCATTCAACCGGCACACCGCCAGCACTGCCAGAGAAGACGGGCGAGCCGTCATGAGCGAACTTCTGATCCCGTTCGCCTACGATTACATGGTCAAGGCCATGTGGGTGTCGGCACTCGTCGGTGGCGTCTGCGCGTTCCTCTCCGCCTTTCTCATGCTCAAGGGTTGGTCGCTGATGGGCGATGCGCTGGCCCATTCCATCGTCCCCGGCGTGGCCGTTGCCCACCTGCTCAAGCTGCCCTACTCCATCGGCGCGTTCATCGCCGGACTGCTTGCCGCGCTCGGAATGCTGCTCGTCAAATCGCGCTCCAAACTGCGCGAGGACGCTGTCATCGGCATCGTGTTCACCGCCTTCTTCGCCGCCGGGTTGCTGCTCGCATCGCTCAATCCGTCGTCCGTGAACATCCAGTCGATCGCACTCGGCAACATACTGGGCATCTCCGATTCCGACGTCGTCGAGGTCGTGGTCATCTCCACCGTTACGCTCGTGATCCTGCTGGTGACGTGGAAAGACCTCATGCTCGTATTTTTCGACGAGGCGCACGCGCGCGCCGCCGGCTTGCGCCCGGACGTCTTGAAGGTGCTGTTCTTCACCCTGCTCAGCGCGATGACGGTTGCGGCGCTGCAGACCGTTGGCGCGGTCCTGGTTATCGCCATGGTGGTGACGCCCGGCGCGACCGCGTTCCTTCTCACCGACCGCTTTCCGCGCCTCATCGCGATCAGCGTGGCGATCGGTGCCGCTACGAGCTTTTCCGGCGCCTATCTCAGCTATTTCATCGACGGTGCGACGGGCGGCGTCATCGTGACTCTGCAAACGCTGGTCTTTCTCGCTGCGTTCCTGTTTGCGCCGCGGCACGGCATCCTCGCTGCGCGAAGGCTTGCGGGCGGTGCGGCAAGCACGAGCCCGGTCTCGCCCGATGCCGTGCGCGAGGCGTCGCCATGAATGCTCTCATCGACTTGATCACTGTGCCGCTCTCGTTCGGCTTCATGCAGCGCGCGATGGCCGTCGCGATTCTAGTCGGCGCCGTCAGCGCGGTGTTGTCGTGCTATCTCGTCCTCAAAGGCTGGTCGCTGATGGGCGACGCCATCTCCCACGCTGTGCTGCCGGGCATCGTCCTCGCCTTCCTGCTCGGCATCCCGCTCGCGGCCGGCGCGTTCGCTTCGGGGCTATTGGCCGCCGTCGGCACCGGCTACATAGCCGACAACAGTCGCGTGAAGCCCGACACGGTGATGGGCATCGTGTTCTCGGGCATGTTCGGGTTCGGCCTCGTGCTGTTCACCAAGGTCGATACCGATCAGCATCTCAACCACATCCTGTTCGGCGACATGCTCGGCGTAACCGCGCGCGATCTCGTCGAGACCGCGATCATCGCCGGCATCACGCTCGCCATCGTGCTCGTCAAGCGACGCGATTTCCTGCTCTACTGCTTCGACCCGCAGCACGCGCGCGCCATAGGGCTTCCGGTCGGGCTGCTGCACTATGGGCTGCTGATCCTCTTGTCGCTGACGATCGTCGTGTCGCTGAAGGCCGTCGGCATCATTCTCGTCGTCGCGATGCTGGTCACACCCGGCGCCACCGCCCACCTCATCACCAGCCGTTTCGATCGGATGCTGATGGTCGCAGTCGCTGTAGCCATTGGATCGAGCGTGCTCGGCACGCTGGTCAGCTTCCACATCAATGGCGCCACCGGACCGACGATTGTGCTGATCCAGGCAGCGGTGTTCCTCCTGGCCTTGCTGCAAACGCAGTGGACAACCGCTAGCGCCCCCGCCCCCGCGGAGCGCCCATAGGCGCGTGAGCGCGGCGGATATCTCTTGGCCCTCTCGGGCCCATGGCGCAATGCGCCCCGGCGTATACGCCGCCCCCGCGGAGCGCCCATAGGCGCGTGAGCGCGGCGGATATCTCTTGGCCCTCTCGGGCCCATGGCGCAATGCGCCCCGGCGTATACGCCGCCCCCGCGGAGCGCCCATAGGCGCGTGAGCGCGGCGGATATCTCTTGGCCCTCTCGGGCCCACGGCGCAATGCGCCCCGGCGTGTACGCCGCCCCCGCGGAGCGCCCATAGGCGCGTGAGCGCGGCGGATATCTCTTGGCCCTCTCGGGCCCATGGCGCAATGCGCCCCGGCGTGTACGCCGCCCCCGCGGAGCGCCCATAGGCGCGTGAGCGCGGCGGATATCTCTTGGCCCTCTCGGGCCCATGGCGCAATGCGCCCCGGCGTGTACGCCGCCCCCGCGGAGCGCCCATAGGCGCGTGAGCGCAAGTGTGTGGTGCCCCTGGCCCGACTCGAACGGGCACGTTGTTGCCAACAACAGATTTTGAGTCTGCCGCGTCTACCGATTCCGCCACAGGGGCCAGAGGGCGGTCGCCGGTGATCGTCGCGCCCTGCGCTCGATCACTCGCATGAATCGCACTCTAAGCAAAATTGCCGCTGCGATCGGCCGGGGCCGGGGTCGCAGCGGCGCGCACTATAGCCGCAACGCTCCTCCGGTCAATCGCCCGTCTGCACCCGCTTTTCTTCACTCCGCGGCCTGCGGCGGAGGCACGCTGTGGCCGCCTGTGCCGTCCGATCGGCCCGATCGCGTGCGGAACCTGTCGCCGAGGGCGGCCGCCGATCGCGACAGAACGTAGAACACCGGCGTGAACACGAGGCCGAACAGCGTGACGCCGAGCATGCCGGAGAACACGGCCGTACCGAGCGATTGCCGCATTTCCGCGCCCGCGCCTGTGGCGAGCACCAGCGGCACGACGCCGAGGATGAACGCGAGCGAGGTCATCAGGATGGGACGCAACCGCGTCTTCGCCGCTTCGACCGCCGCGTCATAGCGCGACATGCCGTGCTCCTCGGCCTGCTTGGCGAACTCGACGATCAGGATCGCGTTCTTGGCCGCGAGGCCGACGAGCACGACGAGGCCGATCTCGACCAGGATGTTGCGGTCGAGCCCCCGGATGTTGACGCCGATCATCGCCGCCAGGATGCACATCGGCACGATCAGCACGACCGCCAGCGGCAACAGCCAGCTTTCATACAGGGCCGCCAGCAGCAGGAACACGAACACCACCGCCAGCGTGAAGGCGATCACGGCGGTGTTGCCCGCGAGTTTCTCCTGCAGCGCGATTTCGGTCCACTCGAAGCCGAAACCTGACGGCAGTTTTTCAGCCGCGATCTTCTCGATCGCCGCGATGCCCTGTCCGGACGACATGCCGCGCGCCAGTCCCATCTGCACTTCGGCTGCCGGATAGAGGTTATAGCGCGGCACCCGGTACGGACCCGTCGTGTCAGAGAAGTTCGCGACCGCGCCGATCGGCACCATGTCGCCGGTGGCGTTGCGCGTCTGCAGGTTGGACACGTCGCGCAAGGTCAGCCGGTACGGGTTGTCCGCCTGCGCGGTGACGCGATAGGTGCGGCCGAGGATGTTGAAGTCGTTGACGAACGACGAGCCCATGTAGACCGACAGCGTCTCGAACACGCGCGCGATCGGCACGCCGAGCTGCTCCGCCTTGGTGCGGTCGATGTCGGCCCAGATCTGCGGTGTGCGCGTGTTGTAGAGCGTGAACGGCTGCACGATTCCTGGCACCTGTCCCGCCGCACCGGCTATGGCCCACGTCGCGCCTTCGAGCTGCGTAAGCCCGCGTCCGGCGCGGTCCTGCACATAGCCCTTTAGCCCGCCGCCGGTCCCGATCCCCGGCACCGAGGGCGGCTCGATCACGAACGCGAACGCGTCCCGGAGCTGGAACATCTGCGCGCGGAGATCGGCAAGGATCGTGTCCTTGTTCAAGCCGGATTTCACGCGCTCGTCGAAGTCCTCCAGCCGGACAAAGATGACGCCCGTGTTCGGGGCATTGGTGAACGTTGCGCCGTCGAAGCCGACGAAGGCGACGGCATCGCGCACGCCGGGGCGCGAGATCATGATCTCGCTGGCGCGGCGGACCACGGCGTCGGAGCGGTCGAGCGTCGATCCTGGCGGCAGCGAGAAGGCGGCGATGAAGTAGCCGCGATCGATCTGCGGAACGAGGCCGGTCGGCGTCGAGGCGAGCCGCTGCCAGGTCAGGCCGAGCAGCGCCGCGTAGACCACCATCACGACGAGGCCGAGCCGTATCAGCCGCGCCGTCAGCGCGCCATAGGCATTCGACAGCCAGTCGAAGCCCTGGTTGAACTTGTCGAAGAACCAGCGCACCGGCGCGCCGATGGTGTGGAAGAAACCGCCGTGCTCGGCGTGGGGCGTGTGCGGTTTCAGCAGCAGGGCCGCCAACGCCGGCGACAGAGTCAACGACACGAATGCCGAGATCGCGGTCGAGGCGGCAATGGTGATGGCGAACTGCTTGTAGAAGGTGCCCTGCAGCCCAGCGATGAACGCCGTCGGCAGGAATACTGCGATGAGCACGAGCGAAATCGCGATCAGCGCGAATCCGACCTCGTCCATGGTCTTGTAGGCGGCTTCGCGCGGCGACATGCCCTCGCGCAAGTAGCGTTCGACGTTCTCGACCACGACGATGGCGTCGTCGACGACGATGCCGATCGCCAGCACGAGGCCGAACAGCGACAGCGAGTTGAACGAGATGCCGAGCGCGGCCATGACGCCGAACGTGCCGATCAACGACACCGGGATCGCGATAATCGGAATGATCGCCGCGCGCCACGTCTGCAGAAACACGATGACCACGATGACGACCAGCAGCACCGCTTCCCACAGCGTCGTCATCACCGCATCGATCGACGCCTGGATGAACTCGGTCGGATTGTAGACGACGGTGTAGGCGAGGCCCGTCGGGAAATCCTTCTTCATGCTCTCCATGGCCGTGCGCACGGCCGTCGCCGTCGCCAGCGCGTTCGACCCGGGACGCTGGAAGATGACCATCGCGGTGGCCACCTTGTTGTTCAGGTATGCGTTGACCGTGTAGTCCTGCGATCCGAGTTCGACGCGTGCGATGTCGCGGACGCGCGTAACGCTGCCGTCGGCCTCGGACTTGACGATGATCTGCTCGAATTGTTCGGGCGCCGACAGCCGGCCGAGCGTCTGCACCGAAAGCTGGAATGCACCGGGCGACGTCGCCGGCGGCTGATTGATCGCGCCGGCCGCGACCTGCAGGTTCGCGGCTCTCAGTGCCGTCACGACCTCGCCCGCGGTCAGGCCGCGCGCCGCCACCAGCGCCGGATCGAGCCACACGCGCATCGAATAGTCGCGTGCGCCGAACACATTGACGTTGCCGACGCCGTCGATGCGCGCCAGCACGTCTTTCACATACAGCGTCGCGTAGTTCGAGATGTACTGCTGGTCGCGCGTGCCGTCCGGCGAGATCATGTGCACGACCATCATCAGGTCGGGCGAGGCCTTGCGCACCGTCAGTCCGAGCCGACGCACGTCTTCCGGCAGCCGCGGCTCGGCCACGGCGACGCGGTTCTGCACGAGAACCTGCGCCTGGTCGATGTTGGTGCCCGGCTTGAAGACGACGTTGATCGACAGCCGGCCGTCTCCGGTCGACTGCGAACTGACATACAACATGTTGTCGACGCCGTTGACTTCCTGCTCGATCGGCGTGGCGACCGTCTCGGCGATCACCTGTGCCGATGCACCCGGATAGTTCGCGGTGATGTTGACCGTCGGCGGGGCAATCTCGGGATATTCGGCGACGGGAAGTGATCGCTGCGCGATGAGCCCGACAATGGTGATGATCACCGACAGCACAGTCGCAAAGATCGGCCGGTCGATGAAGAAACGTGAAAACGGCATGGCAGCATCGTCCTTGGCTGGCGTCAGTTGGCCTTGGTCGTCAGTTGGACGTTCTGCGGCACGACCTTAGACCCGGGTCGAACCATCGGATTGGCCAGTCCGTCGACAACGACCCTGTCGTCGGGCTTCAACCCGGACTTGATGACGCGAAGTCCGTCGACGATCTGGCCGAGCTCGACGGGCTGCGCCTTGATCACATCGTCCGGCCCGACCGTGAACACGATCTTGCTGGCCTGATCCGACACGATCGCCTTGTCCGATACGAGCAGCGCGTCGATGTCGCCGCCATAGAGTTGCATGCGTGCGAAGAGGCCCGGTGTGAACAGTTGATCGCCGTTGGAGACCACGGCCCGGCCGCGCATCGTGCCGGACCGCGAATTGAGCTGGTTGTCGACGAAGTCCAGCTTGCCTTCGCGTGTCCACTCCTTCTCGTCCGCGAGCTTGAGCCGGACAGGGTGCGCGACTTGACGGCCAGACTCGCGCGCGCCCGAGATGAAGCCGCGCACGTATCGGATGTAGTCCGACTCCGAGACCTCGAAGCGGAAGTAGATCGGGTCGAGCGAAACGATGGTCGCGAGCAGAGTGGCGCCCGCCGCGCCGCCGGTGACGAGATTGCCGACGTCGACCTTGCGGTCGGAGATGCGGCCGGCGATCGGCGCGCGCACCTCCGTCCATTCGAGGTTGAGCTTCGCAACCTTGAGTCCCGCCTGCGCCGACTGCCGCTGCGCTTGTGCGATCGCGAGGTTGGCCTGACGCGTATCCAGTTCGCGCTTCGTCGCCGCACCCGTCTTGGCCAGGGGCGTGACACGTTCGACCTCGGCGTCCTGCAGATCCACCTGCGCCGTCGTGCGCGTCATTTCCGCTTCTGCGCTCTCGACCGAGATTTCGAATGCACGCTGCTCGAGCGTGAACAGCAGGTCGCCCGCCTTGACGATCTGTCCGTCCTTGAAGTGGACCTTCTCGATGAAGCCTGAAACCCGCGGACGGACTTCCACGGTCTCAACAGCCTGGAAGCGCCCGGAATATTCGTCCCATTGCGTTACCCGCTTTGAAATCGGCGTCGCAACCGAGACCGGGACCGCCGGTGGTCCTTGCTGAGCGGAAAGCGACTGTGCGTTGAGCAGCCCGGCGATCAGCGTGGCGGCGGCCAGTGCCGTGCATGACCCGCTGCGGAAGATGTTCGACATCGCAACCTCTGGTTTGAACTCAAGCCGCTTCGCGCACGCTCGCCGGCAACTCCTGAAATGCCGGTCTGTGCGGTTCGCGTCAGCGTCGTCGACGCTGCAGTGTTTGATGACGGGAAACTGAGGGACTTCGTGCAGCCGCCGAAAACGCCGGCAACCGAACCGACAAGAGCGGCCGTGCCCACGCAGCCTCGCCACTTGCTGCACTGCAAACTAAGCGGACGACATCGCTGCGACAAGAAGCTTCATCCAAAAGTCGTATGCGATTTGGAGAAATGTCAGCTCATACACACCCTGGATAACCCGCTGCCGAAATGAACAGAGACGGCTGGCGCCGCACCACCGTTTCACGCAAAGTCGGCGACGGAGATCGCGCGGCGCGTCCGTGGATCGGCGTGTGACAGCGCAAGACGTTCACTTGTCGAGAGGTTTCATGATCGAGACGACGCACGCGACGCGCGGAATGGTCGTGGCCCCGCACCATCTTGCGGCCGAGGCCGGCTTGTCCGTGTTGCGCGATGGTGGCAACGCACTTGAGGCGATGGTCGCGGCGGCGGCGACGATTGCCGTCGTCTATCCACATATGAACGGCTTGGGTGGCGACAACTTCTGGCTCGTTTCGGAAGGTGGCAGGCCGCCGGTCGGAATCGATGCGTGCGGAGCGGCCGCCGGGCTTGCGACACGCGACTTCTACGCCGAGCGCGGGCACAAGACATCCATCCCGTCGCGCGGGCCACTCGCGGCATTGACCGCGGCGGGTGCGGTATCCGGCTGGCAGGCCGCATTGGAACTCAGCGCCCGTTGGGGCGGGCGGCTACCGCTGTCGCGCCTACTTGCGGATGCGGTCCACTACGCGCGCGAGGGCTTCCCCGCCTCCGGCACGCAGGTCAAGAACAACATCGGCAAACGTGCTGAACTCGAACACGTGCCGGGCTTTGCCCAAACGTTCATGCCCGATGGCCGCCACCCGGAAATCGGCGCGCTGTTCCGGTTGCCCAAGGTCGCCGCGACGCTCGAGCATCTCGCGCGCACCGGGCTCGACGACTTCTATCGTGGCGAACTCGCGCGCAGCAATGCCGCTGACCTCGAGGCCACGGGCAGCCCGCTGCGCCTCGCCGATCTCGAACGCCACCGCGCGCTCGTCGTCGAGCCGCTTGGCGTGCGCCTGCAGCACGGCACCGCCTATGGCATGCCGCCACCGACGCAAGGCCTCGCGTCGATGATGATCCTCGGGTTGTTCGATCGCCTCGGCGTGACGGCGGCAGAAGGCTTCGACTATGTGCATGGTCTCGTCGAAGCCACCAAGCAGTCCTTCATGGTCCGCGACGCCCACGTCACCGATCCGGCCCACATGACCGTCGATCCGCGCAACTATCTGACCGCGGAAGCGCTCGACAAACTGGCGGGCGCCATCGACCGCCGCACCGCGCTGCCGTGGCCGCAACCCGTGAAGCGCGGCGACACGGTCTGGCTCGGCGCGATCGACGGCGAGGGCCGCGCGGTCAGCTTCATCCAAAGCGTCTACTGGGAATTCGGCTCGGGCGTCGTGCTGCCCGGATCCGGCATCACCTGGCAGAACCGCGGCACCAGCTTCGCGCTCGATCCCGCACGCCAGAATGCACTTCTCCCGCACCGGCGTCCGTTCCACACCATCCAGCCGGCGATGGCGCTGCTCGACGATGGCCGCGTCATGCCGTACGGCACGATGGGCGGCGAAGGCCAGCCGCAGACGCAAGCAGCGGTCTACACACGCCACGTCGTCTTCGGCCAGTCGCTGCAGGCCGCCGTCAGCGCGCCGCGCTGGCTGCTCGGGCGGACGTGGGGCAGCGAAGCGACCAATCTCCGCATCGAGAGCCGGTTCGATCCGGCCGTCGTCGAGGCATTGCGAAAGGCCGGCCACGACGTCGAGATGGTCGGTGCGTTCGACGAGGTGATGGGGCACGCCGGTGCGCTCGTGCTGCATCGTTCGGGCGCGGCTGCGGGCGTCATCGAAGGCGCTTCGGATCCGCGCAGCGATGGCCGCGCGGCCGGCTTTTAAAGGCCACGGCACTCGTCCGATAGAGCCGACAATGGCTTGCCTAATTGTGAGGCAGCGTGCCACGCTGGTTGCTGCCGGGGACGGCAGATTGACCTGAAGTTCAGTAGGCCTTTCAGGCTAACCTGCTGCCCTAGAATGTATAAATTCCCTGGCATACCACTTGCGTCCGAGCCTTCGGCTGCGCGCGATGCGCGCGCCGTTCACCGCGACAGGGAGAGTTGCAAACATGGAACGCCGCCGTTTCTTGAAGACCGGTCTCAAGGCTGGATTGGTCACGACCGCCGCCGTCGCTGCGCCCGCGGTTGCCCGCGCTCAGACGACCTTCAACTGGAAGATGACCAACGCCTATGGTCCCGGCGCGCCATTCTACGTCGAAGGCCCCGGCAGCCCGAAATACTTCATCGACCTCGTCAAGAAGCTGTCGGGTGGGCGGCTGAACATCCAGCACTTCGCGGCGGGCGAGTTGATCCCCGCGCTCGAAGGCTTTGATGCGGTGTCGAAGGGCACCGTCGAGATGAACTGCGCCAACAGCTACTTCTGGTCGGGCAAGACGTTTGCCGCGCAGTACTTCACCGCCGTGCCGTTCGGCCTCAACTTCCAGGGCATGAACGCATGGCTCTATCACGGTGGCGGACTGAAGCTGTGGGAAGAGGTCTACGATCCTTTCAACCTCGTGCCGCTGCCGATGGGTAATACCGGCATCCAGATGACCGGCTGGTTCAAGAAGCCGATCGAGAAGGTCGAGGACTTCAAGGGCCTGAAGATGCGCATCCCCGGCCTCGCAGGTAAGGTCTACGCGACCCTGGGCGTCGACGTGAAACTGCTTCCGGGCGGCGAGATCTTCCCCGCTCTCGAGCGCGGTGTCATCGACGCGGCCGAGTTCGTCGGGCCTTTCCAGGATCGCCGTCTCGGTCTGCACAAGGCCGCCAAGTTCTACCACACCACTGGCTGGCACGAGACCTCGACGGTCACCGAGCTGATCGTCAACAAGAAGGCGTGGGGCACGCTGCCCGACGATCTGAAGGAAGTGATCCGCACTGCGGCTGCCGCCTGTAACGTCATCAGCCACACCTGGTGCGAGGCGACCAACGCCGAGGCGCTCGACGATCTCGTCAAGAACCAGGGCGTTACCGCCGCCCCGCTTCCTCCCGAAGTCATCGCCAAGTTGCGTGAGGCGACCCAGGCCGTGCTCGCCGAAGCCACCGCGAAGGATCCGCTGGTCAAAAAAGTGCACGACAGCTTCATGGCGTTCAAGGCGACGCACGACAAGTGGGCCGGCATCAGCGAAGCCGTCTATCAGTCTCAAATCCGCGGCTGACGCGGCTGCAGCATCAGAGACCGTGAACTCGCTCTGCGTCTTGATCGGCGCGGAGCGAGTTCTGTGGTCCCGTGGCTTGGACTGACATTCACGACGTTCTGGGGGAGATGCGACGACATGCGCGGTTTGCTGAAGGTCGCCGACAAGCTGGATTGGTTCATCGACAAGGTGGGCCGCATCACCGGCTGGTGCGCCTTCGCGCTCGTCGTCGTCATGGCCTTCAACGTGCTGTTGCGCTACTTCTTCCGCACCGGGTCCGTCGCCATGCAGGAGCTCGAGTGGCACCTGATGGCGCCGATCTGTCTCCTCGGCCTCTCCTACGCCCTCCTGCACGACGGCCACGTTAAGGTCGACATTCTCTATGGCCGCTTTCCCGACCGCTTGAAGCGCATCATCGATTTTATCTCGATGGTATTGGTCTGCGCGGTGATCGCATTCCTGATCTACGTCTCGATCCCCTACGTCGAGCAATCCTATTCGATCGGCGAGCAGTCGCCCGATCCCGGCGGGCTCACGCACCGCTGGATGCTGAAGGCACTCCTGCCGATCGGGTTCTCGCTGCTGCTGATCCAAAGCGTCGCCGCCGCGCTGCGCGCCTTCGCCGCCGTCGTCGATCCGCATGTCGCCCCAGCGGCCGATGCACCGCAAGTCGGGGGACACTGACATGCCGATGAACGAAATACTGGCGATCCTCTCGATCGTCTCCTTCTTCGCGATGCTCGCGATCGGCATGCCTGTGGCGCTCACGCTCGCCGTGTCCGGTCTCGTCTTCGGCTATCTCGGCTTCGGCCCGATCCTGTTCAACCTGCTCCCCGCGCGCATCTTCGGCGTCACGGCGAACTACACGCTGATTGCCATCCCGCTGTTCGTCTTCATGGGCGTGATGCTGGAAAAATCGAAGATCGCCGATGATCTGATGGACGTGATCGGCCACATGGCCGGAGGTTTGCGCGGCGGCATGGGCATCGGCATCGTGCTCGTTGGCATGTTGCTCGGCGCCACCACCGGCATTGTCGGCGCCACCATCGTCACTCTCGGCCTCATAACGCTGCCCGCCTTGATGCGCCGCGGCTATCATCTGCCGACCGCGTGCGGCACCATCTGTGCGTCCGGCACGCTCGGCCAGATCATCCCGCCGTCGACCATCCTCATCCTGCTCGCCGATATTCTCGGTCAGTCCGTCGGCACGCTGTTCGCCGCCGCACTTTTCCCGGGGCTCATGCTCTCCGGCATCTTCGTCATCTACCTGCTCGTTCTCGGCATGGTGAAGCCCGAGTTCGTGCCGCCGGTTTCGCTTGCCGAGCGCGACACGATGAGCCGCAAGGAACTGTGGATCCGGGCCGCGAAGGTCGGTCTACCCCCGGTCGCACTCGTGCTCGCCGTGCTGGGCTCCATCATCGGCGGTGTTGCAGCCCCGACCGAAGCCGCGTCGATGGGCGCGCTCGGCTCGATCCTCGTTGTGGCGCTCTCCGGCCGCTTCTCGTTCTCGGTCTTGAGGGAAACGACGCTGGCCACCACGCGCATCACGGCCGGCATGATGTTCATTCTGATCTGCGCGCAAGTGTTCGCGCTTGCCTTCCGCGGCCTCGGCGGCGAGGCGCTGGTGCATCGCATGTTCGAGTGGGTGCCCGGCGGCATCAACGCCGACATTCTGTTCATGCTGCTGCTGATCTTCATTCTCGGCTTCTTCATCGAGTGGATCGAGATCAGCTACATCGTGGTGCCGCTGTTCCTGCCGATCCTGATGGCCGCCAACGCCGACATGGTGTGGATCGCGGCGCTGATCGCGCTCGTGCTGCAGACGTCGTTCCTGACGCCGCCGTTCGGCTGGGCTCTGTTCTACCTCCGCTCGGTCGCGCCGCCCGAGGTGCCGACGATGGCCATCTACAAGGGCGTCGTGCCCTACATCGGATTGCAGCTCATCGCCGTCGCGCTTTTGTTCATGTACCCCGGAATCGCCACCTGGCTGCCGCGCGCTATCGGTTGGTAGGGCGGCTGGGGATGCTACTTCAATGCGCCCGCGTGGCACCCTTCGAGTCCGATGGAGCGGCGGGCGCGCCAAGCTCCGTCAACAGGTGAATGGTGCGGTGTACGCAGCGGATCTCGGAGACGACGATGCGCGTGCCGGGCGCGGGCCTCGCGGGGGTGGCGTTGTAGGCCAGCACCATGCGGCCGCTGTCGAAGCGCACGCGCGCGAAGTGTCCCGCGCTCGTGCTATCGGGCGCATTCGAAGCGGAGCCTCCTGAGCCCGGCCAGTCGACGATCGTACCTGAGTGATACGCCGCCGGCGTCGTTCCACAATCGGCGGGCAGCCCGCCATCATCCGCCGGCTTCGGCCGCAGCAGCGACACGACGGCCACGGCGATGACACCGACGAGCGCGATCGAAATGGCCGCTGCTGCCGACACGCGCCTCATGAACTGGTCCTTGCCTCTGGCACGGCATCGCCGTGCGCCAGAACAATAGTTCAAGAGCGCGAGCGAGCGAAGCCCAAGTCTTGAGACCCGGCGGCGGGTGGCCCTACTCTGCTAGGCAGCCTTTTCCACGCCCGATACCAGCCGCACGATATCCGCCATGATGTCGTTGAGCTGGAAGTCCTTGGGCGTATAAACCGCCGCCACGCCGAACGCTTTCAGCGTCTTGGCGTCCTCGGGCGGGATGATGCCGCCGACCACCACCGGCACGTCGCCGAGACCGTCCTTGCGCATCCGCTCCATGACCTCTTTGACGAGCGGCACGTGCGAGCCCGACAGAATCGACAGCCCCACCACATGCACCGCCTCGTCGCCCGCCGCCCGCACGATCTGCGCCGGCGTCAGGCGTATGCCCTCGTAGACGACTTCCATGCCGACGTCGCGGGCGCGGACCGCGATCTGCTCCGCCCCGTTCGAATGTCCGTCGAGTCCCGGCTTGCCGACCAGGAACTTGACGCGGCGTCCAAGCTTGTCCGACAGCGCTTCGACCGACGCGCGCACGATTTCAAGCCGGCCATCCTCGCGCGCCGCCGCCGCCTGCGCGACTCCCGTCGGTGCGCGATACTCGCCGAAAATCTTGCGGAGGGCCGTGCCCCATTCGCCCGTCGTGACGCCTGCCCGCGCCGCCGCGATCGAGCTGTCCATGATGTTGCGGCCTTCCTTGGCCGCGCGCTCGACTTCGGCCAATGCCGCCGCCGCGCTTTTGGCATCGCGCGCCGAGCGCCATGCCTTGAGCTTCTCGACTTGCTCGGCCTCGACCGCGGGATCGACGACCAGAATCGAGCCGGCGCCGGTTGAAAGCGGCGACGGCTCGGTTTCGGTCCAGCGATTGACGCCGACGACGACCTGCTCGCCGGTCTCGATCTGCCTGAGCCGCGCCGAGTTGCTCTCGACCAGGCGCCGCTTCATGTAGTCGATGGCCGCCACCGCGCCGCCCATGCCGTCGATGGCTTTCAATTCCGCGCGGGCCTGCTCCTTCAATTCAGCTACCTTCTTCGCGATCTCCGTCGAGCCGTCGAAGATGTCGCCGTAGGACAGGAGATCGGTCTCGTACGCCAGCACCTGCTGCATCCGGAGCGACCACTGCTGATCCCAAGGCCTGGGGAGCCCGAGCGCTTCGTTCCACGCCGGCAATTGGACGGCGCGCGCGCGGGCGCCCTTCGACAGCGTAACGGCCAGCATTTCGATGAGGATGCGATAGACGTTGTTCTCGGCCTGCGGCTCCGTCAGCCCGAGCGAGTTGACCTGTACGCCGTAGCGGAACAGCCGGTCCTTGGGGTTGGTGACGCCGTAGCGGTCGCGCGCGATCTCGTCCCACAGCTCGGTGAACGCGCGCATCTTGCACAGCTCGGTGATGAAGCGCATGCCGGCGTTGACGAAGAACGATACGCGGCCGACGACGTTGCCGAACGCTTCCGGCTTGACCTCGCCCGATGCCTTCACCGTGTCGAGCACGGCGATGGCCGTCGCCAGCGCATAAGCTAGTTCCTGCACCGGCGTCGCGCCCGCTTCCTGCAGATGGTACGAGCAGACGTTCGTGGGGTTCCACTTCGGCACCGCCTGCGTCGAGAACACGATGGTGTCCTTGATCAGCCGCAGCGACGGCTCGGGCGGGAACACGTAGGTTCCGCGCGACAGATATTCCTTGATGATGTCGTTCTGGATGGTGCCGGTCAGCTTGTCGCGCGGCGCGCCCTGCTCGTCGGCGACCGCGATATAGAGCGACAACAGCCACGCGGCGGTGGCGTTGATCGTCATCGAGGTGTTCATCTCGGCGAGCGGGATGCCATCGAGCAGCGTCCGCATGTCGCCGATGTGGCTCACCGGAACGCCGACCTTGCCGACTTCGCCCTTGGCCAATTCGTGGTCGCTGTCATAGCCCGTCTGTGTCGGCAGATCGAAGGCGATCGAGAGGCCCGTCTGGCCTTTGGCCAGGTTCAGTTTGTAGAGTTCATTCGACTTCGCAGCCGTCGAGTGGCCCGAGTACGTGCGGAAAATCCAGGGCTTGTCACGGGTGTCGGTAGAGCGGGTCTTGTCGGTCATGGATCGGCCTTCGGCTGAGGCTGCGTGCGATGCCCTAACCTAATCGGCCAGTGGTGCGATGCAAAATGTTCTTTGGGCCAGTTCTTCCAGGCCAGTTCTTCAAGGCCAGTTCCTGGGCCATTGATGGGGCCAGTCGCGGGGCGATGCGCCGAACCAGCCGGCTGTCATGCGACATCCGTCATCGTGGCGCGATCAGCGGCGATCGCCCGCTCGCTCGATCAGCATGCGATGGTCCTTGCGGCTGTACGACAACAGCCAATCGAGAAGGTTGTACAGAATGTAGTAGGCGAACAGCGTCGTTATCAGCCCGATCGCGCAGACGCCCAGCAGGTAGAGATCCTTGTCGCGGCCCACGATCAGTCCGGCGTGCTTCGCTAACGCCATGCTGGCGAGAGCCCCCATCGTCAGGCCCGGAAACAGGACGATTCCGATCAGGGCCGAGGACAACGCCGTGGCCAAGGCGTACGCCACCGCCGCGCCGCCGATGATTGCCAGCGCCAAATTGTAGTTGGCCTGGGAAATGATGAGGACGAGATAGTCGTACATGATGCGATCCCTCGAGCGCGCTGCTGCGGCGCTCTGGACTTCGGCCATCCGATTCTTACGGGCGACCTGCCAAAACCTTTGGGTTGACCCTACCGGATGCCGATTAACGTTCAGTTGAGAATGAGTGTCTCGCCATAAGGTCCCCCTTTGTTGCAGCGCGAAATTCTGCTTGAACTTTGCTCTGGATTGTGCGGCGATAATATCGCAATGCAACACGGCCGGCATGGAGGGCCATATTTCTGTCATCGAGGCCCGCCGCACGCGGTCCTCGTGATGGCGTGGAAGTCCTAGGTCTTTGAATTCAGTAAAGAATAAGGAATTCGCTGGCGTCCTGCCCGATCCGAGGTTCGCTGGACACCCTGCGCAGATCGCATGAACTTCGGATCAGTGACACCAGCCTGTAGGGAGGCAAAGGTCGATGTCGAGCCAGAGCGCTGCCAAAAAGCCGCAACAAGCGCCGGATAATGGTGCTGTGAAAAAAGACCTCTACGAGATCGGCGAGATTCCGCCTCTCGGCCATGTTCCGAAGAACATGTACGCTTGGGCGATCCGCGAGGAGCGCCACGGCGAACCGGACAAGGCGATGCAGATCGAGGTGCTCCCGACGTGGGAACTCGACAGCCACGACGTCCTCGTTCTCGTGATGGCCGCCGGTGTCAACTACAACGGTGTCTGGGCCGCTCTCGGCGTGCCGATTTCACCGATCAAGGATGTGCATAAAAATCCCTTCCATATCGCCGGGTCCGACGCCTCGGGTATCGTCTGGGCCGTTGGTTCCAAGGTCAAGCGCTGGAAGGTCGGCGACGAAGTCGTCGTCCACTGCAACCAGGATGACGGCGACGACGAGGAATGCAACGGCGGCGATCCGATGTTCTCGCCGAGCCAGCGCATCTGGGGCTACGAGACCCCTGACGGCTCGTTCGCGCAGTTCGCTCGCGTGCAGGATCGCCAGCTCCTCGAGCGGCCAAAGCATCTGACCTGGGAGGAGAGCGCCTGCTACACGCTGACGCTCGCCACCGCATACCGGATGCTGTTCGGCCATCGTCCGCATGTCCTGCGTCCGGGCCACAACGTTCTCGTCTGGGGCGCCTCGGGCGGCCTCGGCTCGTTCGCCGTGCAGCTCTGCGCCACGTCCGGCGCCAACGCCATCGGCGTCGTGTCGGAAGACGACAAGACCGACTTCGTGATGCAGCTCGGCGCCAAGGGCGTCATCAACCGCAAGAAGTTCAACTGCTGGGGCCAGCTGCCGAAAGTCAACACGCCCGAGTACAACAACTGGCTCAAGGAGATGCGCGGCTTCGGCAAGGCGATCTGGGACATCACCGGCAAGGGCGTCAACGTCGACTGCGTATTCGAGCATCCGGGCGAGGCGACGATCCCGGTCTCGGTGCAGGTCGTCAAGCGCGGCGGCATGGTCGTCATCTGCGCCGGCACGTCGGGCTATAACCTGACCATGGACGCCCGCTATCTCTGGATGCACCAGAAGCGCGTGCAGGGCAGCCACTTCGCCAACCTGCAACAAGCGTCGCAAGCCAACAAGCTCGTTGTCGAGCGCCGCATCGACCCGTGCATGTCGGAAGTCTTCCCCTGGCAGCAGATCCCGAAAGCGCACATGCGCATGATGAAGAACCAGCACAAGCCAGGCAACATGGCCGTGCTCGTCTCCGCGCCGACCACCGGACTGCGCACGTTCGAGGACGTCATCGAAGCGTCCGAGCAGCGCAAGGCCTGATCGCGCCCGGCGCAACATCATGAAACGACAAAGAGCGCGAACCGCGGTTCGCGCTCTTAACTTTTTTGGGCGCTTCAGGTGCCGACAAGCACCCACGCCGGGGCGCTTGCTAAACCCGGCATCTGCGCTATACGAAAGCCAAAACCGAGGAGAACGTCCATGCCGACAATGACCAACGCGCGCCGCAAGCGCATCCAGGCCAAGCAGCGCAAGGCCTCCAACGCCCTGAAGCGCGTTACCAAGGCCGCCAAGCGCGATCGCAACAAGAAGTCGGCCTGATCCGGATAGGGTCGCCGTCTACCGGATCGCCTTCAGCCGCAACATCGCGACGACACCGAACGCGGGTCCTAGCGCCAGTCCCGCGAGAACGATCGGCCAGCCAGCGGCAGCCGCCAGCACGGGCGTCACCTGCACGGTCACGAACGTCAGCGCGAAGCCCAACGCCGTTTGCAGCGTCATGAAACTGCCGGCCAGCTCCGGCGGCGCCGCATCCGCGACGAGGGCCGAAAACTGCGCGCTGTCGGGCACGATGGTCGTGCCCCAGACGACGACGATCGCGAACGTCAACCACGCCGGTCCGCCGAACGTCAACGCGGTCGCGAGCGCTGCTGCGCCGCTCATCAGCATCGCCGCGATGGTGACGTTGGCCTTGCCGGCGCGATCGGCGATGTAGCCGGCCACCGCGCATGCGATGCCACCCGAGCCGATCGCCACGAACGCCGTCAGCTTGGACAGCCGCTCGGCATCCGCCGCCGCCATCGTCGCACCGTACGATGCCGCCGTCGCCACCGCGATCCACGCCCACATCGCATAGAGCTCCCACATGTGGCCGAGATAGCCGGCATAGGCGAGACGCACGCGCCGGTTGGTCCACGCCGCCGTGATAGCGCGCGGATCGAAGCCCGCCGACTTGACGTGATAGGGACCGATCGACACCGCAAGCGCGATGAAGCCGGCGGCGATCGACGCAAGGGACGCGATCGTCACCGTCGTCCGCCAATCGGCGCCGCCCGTCAGCGCAATCAGATGCGGCGATGCCGAGCCGAGCGACGTCGCCCCGACCAGCGCGCCGACGAGAAATCCGCGATCGCGTTCGCCCCACCCGACCGCAATCTTCATCCCCACCGGATAGATGCCGGCCATCAGCGCCCCGGTTATGACGCGCGCGGCGATCGCGGCCGATCCACCCGGCTCCGAGATCAGCAGCGTGGCGTTGACCAGTCCCGCGCTCACCGCTGACGTCGCGAGCACGACGCGCGGGTCGTAGCGGTCGGCAATCCCGAGCACGGCCGACAACAGCGCGCCAATGACGAAGCCCGCCTGCACCCCGCTCGACAGCGCAGCCTGCTGGAACGGCGACATCGGCGTTTCGCGCAGCATGTCCGGAAGCACCGCTGCGGACACGAACCACAGGCTCAGCGCCGCGACCTCCGCGATCAGGAGAAGTGTGATCGAGCGGAATTTTTCAGTGACCACGTCGATCCTCGTATGCGTCCGTTCACCGGATTCTCGTTGTCGTCCCGTCCGACCCTCGGCGAGCGCAAAGGTCTACGGATTGATCAGTGTGCCCTTGTCGGAGCGGGGCAGTTTCAGCCGCTTCAATTCCATCATGCCGCGATTGAGTTCCGCGCCAAGAATGATGATGATCGCCGTGACCTGGAAGAATATCAGCGCCACCATGAGCTGCGACAAGCCGGCGTAGAACCGTGTGTAATCGTTGATGTCGAGGTAGTACGAATAGACCGACGCCATCGCCAGCCACAGCAGCACCGACAGCGCGATACCCGGCCAGACATCGGCGATCCGCCGCCGTCCCGCCGCAAGCCACAGGTGGAAGGCGAAAAGCTGGATGGCCATCACCGCGCCCGCGAGCGCATAGCGGCCTCCGAGCGTCAGCCACGTGCTGTCGAGAAGCTCCTTCAGCCACGACGGCTCGAATTGTGCCGCGAGTTGCGGCCCGAACACCACCGCCCACGTCAGCACCAGCGTCGATAACGCGCTGATGAACACGAACACCGTGCTGATCAGCAGGCACAGCGGATAGGGCCGCGTTTCGTGCACGCGATAGGCGCCGTTGAGCGCTGCGCGCATGGTCTCGATGGCGCTTGTCGCGAAGAACAGCGCGAGGCCGCCGCTGACTGTCAACAAGTCGATGCGGGTGCGGCCCATCACGGCGTCGATGTCGGGAGCCAACCCCTGTGCCACGCGCGGCGGCAGGATCTGGAACACCTGCTCGATCGCCATCTGCGCCAGTTCCCGGCCGCCGAACACGCCGGCCAGCGCTCCGAGAAAGATGCAGAACGGGAAGATCGACACCACGAACGAGAACGCCACCGCGCCGGCCATCGTGAAGCCGGAGTGTTCGTAAAGCCGGTAGATCGCTTCGATAAGGGTGCGTTTGCGCTTCATGGAGGACTGCGTTGTCTCGTGACGGCGGCGATGGATCGTAGGCGGAATTGTCGGGGGAACCTAGCGGGCCGGTTCGTTCAGGTCCATTGCGGTCTTGTCACGCCCGCTGTTCAAGATTGCGCTTCACGACCAGCTCTCGACCGGCGGCCGCGGGCGCCGAGCTATGCGGCCAAGTTTGATCAGAGCTGCGCTTGCCCGGCATGTTTCGGGTTGCATAAGGGCCCGGGGCTGACGTACGTCCACCCGGCGTGTCGCCTGTCGCCGTCGCGCGCTCCGGAATTCCCCATGCTCGCCCGCTTCGCTCCCGCCCTGTTCGTTCTGCTCTGGTCGTCGGGCTTCATCGCGTCGAAGCTCGGCGCGTCTTATGCCGAGCCGTTCACCTTCCTGTCGGTGCGTTTCCTGCTGGTCTTCGCCATCATGGTGCCGATCTGCCTCATGGCCCGCGCGAGTTGGCCAAAGGGCGCCGCCTTCCGCCATTCTTTCATCGTCGGCGCCTTGATGCACGGCGTCTATCTGAGCGGCGTTTTCTGGGCGCATCGTCATGGCATGCCTGCTGGTGTCGTCGCGTTGCTCGTCAGCCTGCAGCCCGTGTTGACGGCGGTGCTGGCGTGGCCGCTGCTGGGCGAACGCATCACCGCGCTCCATTGGGGCGGCCTTGCCCTCGGTCTTGTCGGAGCGTCGCTCGTAATCTGGCCGAAACTCGAAGTCGTCGCCGTCACCGCCGGCAGCGGCATCAACCCGGCCACCGCGACCTCGGCCGCACTCGCGTTGCTCGGCATGACGTTCGGCACGATCTACCAGAAGAACAGTGACGCGCACCCCGATCTCCGCACCGGCTCGGTCGTCCAGTTCCTCGGAGCCATCGCGGTTGCGGGTCCGTTGGCGCTCATTTTCGAAACGCGCGACATCATCTGGTCCGGCGAATTCATGCTGGCTTTGGCTTGGCTGGTCATCCCGATGTCGATCGTCTCGATCAACCTGTTGATGATCTTGATCCGCCAGAACGCCGTCTCGCGGCTGTCGGCGCTATTCTATCTCGTGCCGGCGGTGACCGCGCTGCTGGCTTATCTCATGTTCGGCGAAACGTTGACGGTGATGCAACTCGCCGGCGTGGCGATGGTCATGGCCGCCGTGGTGCTCATTAAGCCTGTCGCCCGCAATTGAGCGTATGTGCGGGCGTCGGATGGACGGCGGGCGCGGGCATCCCTAAACTCGCGAATCATGGCGCGTTCCCATTCCGGGCGCCGTGACCGACCGCGATACTGACCACATTCCGATCCCGAGGCGAGACCGACAGCGAGGCGAGGCCGATGACGTCCGAGGCCGGCGATCCACGAAAAGCTCTCGAGCGCGAGCGCGATCGTCTCGACGCGGTGCTGGAGCAGAACGGCGCTTGGCGCGCCCTGCGCCAACTCGACGCGCAGAACGCCGAAGGCCGGCCCGTCTCCGCCGCCGAGACGTCCGCTTTGCGTGAGCATATCGAAGCGGCACTTGCCGGCGACCGAGTCTACCAGGCGCGGCATAAACTCTCCGAAGCCATCACGCTGCTGGGCGCGCCGCCTGCCGCTTCCGACGCCGAACCGTCCAAGTCCGCAAACATCGCCGAGAGCGCCCCGCCTCATCTTCCGCCCGCTGCGTCACCCGACGTCGCCGACGACCTCACGCTGATCCGTGGCATCGACGGGGCGCTCGCCGCGCGACTCAACGCGATCGGCGTCGACAGTTTCGCCGCGGTCGCAAACTGGCGCGCGGCGGATGTGCGGCGGATCACGGACGCGCTCACTCTCGAACGCCGCATTCATCGCCAGAACTGGATCGAGCAAGCGGCGCTTATCGTGGCGCGTCGCCGGCCGGCTGCCACCGAAATTCCGCCGCCGCCCGCCCCCGCTCCCGTTGCCCCGGCGATCGCACCGTCGATCGCGGCCGCGCGCGTCGATCCAATACCGGCCGCCCAGGTCGCGGACCTCGTCGCCGCCGCCGTCCGCGCCATTCTCGCAAAGGTCGAGCCGGCCGTTCTGCCGCCGTCCTCCATCGAGCCCGAACCACTGGCCGACAAGCCAGCCGTCGCTGCCGCCGCACCTGCCGCACTCGCCGCCGATGACCTCACCGTCATTCGCGGGCTCGATGCGCGCTCGGCCAAGGCCCTTGCCGACGCTGGACTCACGACCTTTGCCGCGATTGCCCGATTGCCGGCGGCCGATGTCGCGCAGTTGCGGACCGTGCTCGGTGCCGGCGCTCCCTTGTGGCGTACGCAATGGATCGAGCAGGCGGCGATGCTCGCGGCGGGGCAAGCACCGCGCCATGTCCGCACCGCCATAGGCCGGGCCGCGATCCCCCTCGCACCAACACCTGCGGCGACCGCGGTCGCGCGCGACGAAAGCTTTGCCTGCCAATTCCGGCAGCCCTGGGCCGTAACGAAGTCGGCGGAAGCGCCGGCCGCCGTGCCGGATTCGTCCAGCCCCGTTCTGGCTGACCCAACGCCGGCCCAGCCGCTGACCGCACAGGCTCCGTCCGAGCCTGCCTCTGCTGGAACCAAAATTGTCGCCGTCGCCGTGCCGCCGCCACAGCCGGTCGACGTCGTCCTGGCGCCGCCCGCCGCGTTCGCCGTGTCCCCGCCCGTCCTGCAACCGCCGCCCGAAATCGCTGTCGCCGAACCGCACAATCCAGCAGTCGCCGAAGTCTCGCTTGCTGACCTCGATCCGCCCGACCTCGGCTCCGTGATCGACTACAATTCCGATAGCCTCCTCGACATCGTCGGGATGAACTTCACCGAAGCCGACGTTCGGATCATCCCTGCGGCGTCTTCTCTTGCTCCCGAAGATGAAGATTACGAGCCCCGGCCACGCGTGTACGGCAGCGGGGCCGGATCGTTGCAATCACGCCTGCGCAAGGCGGGCGATCCCGACGATCAGTTCGATTCACAGGGCTACGCGGCCTACCGCAGCACCGTCGAGGAAGCGTCCGTCGAAATCGTCCATCGCGGCGGTGCTGTCCGCACCGTTCCTGCCGCAGACGCCCGCCCGCCTTCGGAACGAGGGGAAGGCGAACCCAAGACCGTGCGTCGCTTTCTGAAGGTGCTGACCGGTCAAGACCGCTGAGTTGCCCGAATTCGCGGCACTCCCGCCGATTCCAGTGCATGGACTGGCGCGAAATGCCAATTGCCACTAGTCGGGCCGGCGCTATCTTGCGTTGACATTCCACGGATTGGGCCGCACGCCCATCCAGCAAAGCCTACGCCAGCATTCGAAGGACACGCTCATGACCGTCGCCAAGCTGAAATCAGAAGCCGGCATTCTCGCTGCGGGCTCGCACGCGTTGTTGGCCGCCGCGGCCAATGCCGTCGCGGCGGCCGACAAGGTGCTTGCCGCCGGCAAGGCCGGTGTCCGGATCAAGGTGCAGGAGATGGGCGGCATCGACGCGGCCCAGCATGCGGCACACGGTCTCGCCTGGCTCGCCACCACCGTTGAAGCGTTGCGCCAGATGCACGCCTGGGGCACGGCGCTCGACGGTGAAGGCCGGTTCGGCGAATTCGAGCAACTGCTGCTCGTCGCCGCGTTCGGCGAGTATCTGCCGCAGATCGCCGGCGGCATCCCGATGAGCCAGGTCGAGATCATCCGGCCGGCAGCCCTCGGCATCGCGTCCAAAGAGATCCGCCAGTTCGAGGACAGCGTCACCGCCCTCGTCGCCGAAGGGTCGAGCGAGAGCGTCAAATCGCGACTGGCCGAGCTGATCGCGGCGCAGCCCAACGCCACCTCGTTCGGCGACGCGGGCCTGGACGAGACGCACGCTGCCATCCAGGACCAGATGCGCCGCTTCTCGCTGGCCGAGGTCGTCCCGCACGCCCACGAATGGCATCTCAAGAACGAATACATTCCGCTCTCGATCATCGAGAAGGTGGCCGAACTCGGCGTGTTCGGCCTCACCATCCCAGAAGACCTCGGCGGTCTTGGCCTCGGCAAGCAGGCGATGTGCGTCGTCTCGGAGGAGTTGTCGCGCGGCTACATCGGCGTCGGCTCGCTCGGCACCCGCTCAGAGATCGCCGGCGAGCTGATCCTGCACAACGGCACGCCCGAGCAGAAGGAACATTACCTCCCCAAGATCGCGTCGGGCGAGATCCTGCCGACCGCGGTGTTCACCGAGCCCAACACCGGCTCCGACCTCGCCTCGCTCAAGACGCGCGCCGAAAAGAAGGGTGAAGCCTACGTCGTCACCGGCCAGAAAACCTGGATCACGCATCCGGTCCGCGCCGACCTGATGACTCTCCTCGTTCGCACCAATCCCAATGAGCCCGGCCACAAGGGCCTTTCCATGCTGCTCGTCGAAAAGCCGCGCGGCACAGACGACAATCCGTTCCCGGCAAAGGGTATGACCGGCGGCGAGATCCACGTGCTCGGCTATCGCGGCATGAAGGAATACGACATTTCCTTCGATGCGTTCGACGTTCCCGCCTCGCAGCTTCTCGGCGGCGTCGAGGGACTGGGCTTCAAGCAGCTGATGAACACCTTCGAGGGCGCGCGCATTCAGACGGCGGCCCGCGCCGTCGGTGTCGCCCAGTGCGCGCTCGATCTCGGCCTCAAATACGCGCTCGATCGCAACCAGTTCGGCAAGCCGATCTACGCCTTCCCGCGCGTCTCGAACAAGATCGTGATGATGGCTGTCGAAACCATGATCGCCCGCCAGCTCACCTACTTCTCGGCGCGGCAGAAGGACGACGGACGCCGCTGCGATCTCGAAGCCGGCATGGCCAAGCTGCTCGGTGCCCGCGTCGCCTGGGCCAACGCCGACAACGCGCTGCAGATCCACGGCGGCAACGGCTTCGCGCTCGAATACCCGATCAGCCGCGTTCTGTGCGACGCCCGCATCCTCAACATCTTCGAGGGCGCCGCCGAGATCCAGGCCCAGGTCATCGCGCGGCGCGTGCTGGAAGGTGCGAACTAAAGCCGGTTTCATCCCGGGGCCAATGCGGAGCATGTCGCCGACATGACGCCCCGGGATCCAGCTTCGAGCGAGCGCCAGATTTCGCGGTGACGTGGATCCCGGCAACAAGCGGGACGACAGTGTCGTTTGACAACGGAGACGTGCCCATGCCCCGCCTTGCGGCATTCGTGACTGTCTTGGTGTGTGCGGTCCAGGCCGCGACAATGCCAGCCTCCGCCCTTTCGCCCGAAGTCGCCGACGTCGAGTGGCGCGTCGTCGAGATCGATGGCAGTGCCGTCGAGGACGCCGGAACGCTCGTCTTCTTCCGCAACCAGCTCGGCGGCAAGGCGGCCTGCAACCGCCTCTTCGGCCAGTTTGCAGCGACTCCCAGCCAAGGCCGCGCCTTCACCGGCATCGGGGTGTCGCGCATGCACTGCGAAGGCAAGATGGAGCGGGAGCAGGCCCTGCTCAAGGCGCTCGAGAAAATGCAGAACTACAAGCTCGACGGGCTGGTGCTGACGCTCGTCGACGCCGCCGGCAAGCCCGTCGTCAAGTTGCAGCGATGAGGTTCAGGTGACAGAGCTGAGCGCCGGACCAGACGAGTTGCGCCGTGCTGCGCCGGCCATCGAGGCGCCCCGCATCGTCTCACTGATCGCCAGCGCCACCGAGATCGTGCACGCGCTTGGCCTCCGCGACCGGCAGGTGGCCCGCTCGCACGAATGCGATTGGCCCGAGAGCGTACTCGCCCTGCCGCAATTGACGCGCGCCAAGTTCAAGGTCGAGGGCACGAGCCGCGAGATCGACCAGCGCGTCAAGGCGCTCGTCGAGCAGGGACTCGCGGTCTACGAGGTCGATGCCGACCGGCTCAAGGCGCTTTCCCCCGATCTCATCGTCACACAAGACCAGTGCGAGGTCTGCGCCGTCTCGCTCGCCGACGTCGAGCGCGCCGTCTGCACCTGGACGGACAGCGCCGCCACGATCGTCTCCTGCCGCCCGCACAGCCTGGGCGACGTCTACGCCGACATTCGCCGCATCGCAGACGCGGCCGGCGTGTCCGCGCGCGGAGAAGCCCTCGTCACCGATATGATGCGCCGGCTCGATGACATCCGCGACCGTGTCCGCCACCGCACGCCGCCGCGCCTCGTTTTCATCGAATGGGTCGAGCCGCCGATGTCGGGCGGGCACTGGATGCCCGAACTCGTCGATTGCGCCGGCGGCGTCGATCTTCTGGGCATCACCGGCGGCAATTCGCCGTGGATCACCTGGGACGCCGTGGCCGCCGCCGATCCGGACATCATCGTCGTCGCGCCCTGCGGTTACGACATCGCCGCGACGACCCGCGCGATGGGCGAGCTGGCGGGCAACACCGTCTGGCCGGCCTTGCGCGTCGTCCGTGCCGGCCGGGTGTTCGTCGCCGACGGCAACGCCTACTTCAACCGGCCGGGGCCGCGCCTCGTCGAGACCGCCGAAATTCTGGCCGAGATCCTCCATCCCGATGTCGTCGATTTCGGTCATCTCGGCGGCTCCTACGTGGTGCATCCGGCATGACCGCTCGATCCCTTCTCATCACCGGCTGTTCGTCCGGCATCGGTCTCGCCTCCGCGCGGCTCATGAAATCGCGCGGCTGGCGCGTCTTCGCCACCGCCCGCACGCCGGATGATCTCGCGCGTCTCGAAAACGACGAGGGCGTCGAGGCGCTGCATCTCGAACTCGAGGACCCCGCGTCGATCGCGGCCTGCGCCGCAGCCGTCCTCGATCGCACGTCGGGCCGTCTCGACGCGCTGTTCAACAACGCCGCCTATGGCCAGGTCGGCGCGGTCGAGGATCTCACGCCCGACGTCCTCCGCCGTCAGTTCGAGGTCAACGTCTTTTCCTGGCACGATCTGACGCGCCGCATCGTTCCCGCGATGCGCGCAAACGGACAGGGCCGCATTGTGCATTGCTCGTCCGTCCTCGGTCTCGTCTCCACACCCTACCGTGGCGCCTACTGCGCATCGAAATACGCCATCGAGGCGCTCGCCGACGCCATGCGCATCGAGCTGTCTGGAACGGGCATCCACGTTGCGCTGATCGAACCGGGACCGATCCGCACAAAGTTCGTTCCGACCGCGCTCGCGCACTTCAAGCGATCGATCGACATCGAACGGTCGCCGCACCGCGACGTCTACCGGGCGCGTCTCGACAGCATGGAGCGTGGCGGCAAGGAGACGTTCAAGCTCGAGCCCGAGGCCGTGGCGCTGAAGCTCGCGCACGCACTCGAGAGCCGGAAGCCGCGGCTTCGCTACTTCGTCACGACGCCGACATACCTCGCCGCGGGGCTCCGGCGCATCCTGCCCGCCCGTTTGCTCGATCATGTCGTCGCCCGGATGTAGCGCCTAGGCCGACGTCGCCTTGGGGTTGTGCAGGCCTGCACGCTTAAGGCGAATTTACCGAAAATTAAGCAATCTTAGGTAGTATTTTAACGATCGGTCACGCGGGTCTGCCGCGTCCGGCCGGATCCCGCGCGCTGTTTGCGCGCAGCAACAGGAGTTCGTTCCTTGCGTACCGTTGCAATTCCATCGTCGCGGTGGAGTGAGGAGGCGTGTGCCTTCTCGGCTTCAAATCTCACCCGTCCCGCATCTCAGATATTCTACTCAGCAACGCTGAGATCGGGCGTATCCGCTTTTGCCCTTTTGCTGTCCGGCACCCAGGTCTCCGCCCAGTTCATCTGCCAGCAGTACGGCGGCCTAGGCACCGATGCCGCCGCCGGGCTCGGCGCGCTGGCTTGCGGCAGTGTCGCCGAAGCGCTCGGCGCGGGAGCCGTCGCCATCGGCACCCAGGCCTCCGCCCCCGGCTATCACGCCAACGCCGTCGGTATGATGGCGCGCGCGCTGGGTGACGAGAGCGCCGCTTTCGGCACGTCCGCGTTTGCGCAAGGCGTCAATGGCACCGCTATCGGCAACTCGGCACAGGCCCAGTCGAGCAACGCCACCGCGCTCGGCAGCACCGCCCTGGCTCAAGGCACGAACGCCACATCCGTCGGCGCGTCGTCGACGGCGCAAGGCAACAACGCCTCGTCGTTCGGCCGTGCCTCGCGTGCCACCGGCGAAGCGTCGACCGCCATCGGGACACTCGCCAACGCCCAAGCCTCCGCCACCACCGCGCTCGGATCGGCGGCGTCGGCATCCGGCATCAACTCCACGGCGGCCGGCGCCGACGCGCTGGCCACCGGGAACAACGGGTCGGCGTACGGCCAGAGCGCCACCGCATCCGGCTCCGGGTCTACTGCGATCGGACGCGGCGCGCGTGCCACCGCCGCCGATACGGTCGCCGTTGGTCTCGGCGCGCGTGCCACTTCAGCCGGCGCTGTCGCCATCGGCGCCAACGCCTTCGCGTCCGGATCGACCGCCGTCGGTGACGGTGCGCAAGCCACCGCCGCCAACACGGCTGCCTACGGACGCGGTGCAACCGCGACCGCCGAAAACGCGACCGCCCTCGGCGAGCTGTCGCAGGCCACTGCGGCGGGGTCCACCGCCGTCGGCCAAGGCGCGATCGCCGCGCACGCCAATACCGCCGCGTTCGGACAAGGCGTGTCGACCAGTCGGGACGGGCAATACGTGTTCGGATCGACGTCGAACACCTACACGCTGTCGGGTTTGGCTTCCGCCGCCAGCCGTGCCGCGCAATCCGGCGCAACCGGCCTCGTCACCACCGACGCAGTCGGCAACCTCGCGAGCGACGGCGGGGCGCTGCAGTCCCAAGTCGATGCCAACAGTTCGGGTCTCTCCACGCTCGGCACGCGGGTCACCAATACCGAGACGCGCGTCGGCACGCTCGAAACCAACGTCGGCGCCGCCACGACCAGCATCTTGCGGCTCGACAGCCGCGTAACCACGTCCGAAGACGACATCTCGACGTTGAAGCGCCGCACGGATCAGAACACGACCTCGATCACCAGCGTCGAACGGCAAACCACGACCAACGCGACGAACATCCAGACGCTGCAGGGCCAGACGTCTGCCAACACCGCGACGATCACCAGCCACGGCCAGCGCATCGGCTCGCTCGAGAGTAGCGTCGCACAGTCCGACGGCCGCATGGCGGCGGTCGAGACATCGGTCGCCGGGCTCAGTCGAGACGTCGGGTCGTTCAGCACCCGCATCCACCGCGCCGAGCAGATGTCGTCCGTCGCGATGGAAGGCGTCGCCGTCGCGTTGTCGATCGCCGATCCGGTTCTCATGTCCGGCGACAGCTTCGGCCTGCGCGTCAACTGGGGCAACTTCGAGGGCCGCAATGCGCTCGGTCTCTCCGCGATCGGACTGCTCAGCGCCAACGCGTTCGGCGGCGGCGAAAGGGTCTCGGTCGGCGCCGGTATCGGCATTGGTCTCGGCGATGGCTCCATCGGCGGACGCGCGGGACTGCAACTGTCCTGGTAGCTGCATCTCGCGCGCACGAACAAGGGCGCCCGAACATCTCGTTCCGGCGCCCTCGTTTGTACCTGCTCTCAGCTTCGCGTTCAGCCGCCGGCCGATGTCAGCGCGAGATCGTCGCGCCGAGATTGTCGAGTTCGATCGGCGTCAGCATCGGCGTTGCGCGGAACTGGTCGCGGAACAGAGGCGGCGCGATCGGTGCGGGCTTCTTCAGCGGTTGGATTTCGCCGGTGACGGCCTGGATTTCAACTTCCTGCACCACGACCGTGCCGTCGTTGAACACGCCCTCGACGCGCAATTCCAGAAGCTCGATATCCGCCGGACGCTCGCCGAGCAGGAAGTCGGTGCCGACACGCTCCAGCCAGCCGGGCAGCGGCCGCCCGTCGATCTGGGTGACGCGATAGCCGACGATCTGGCGATTGCCTTGCGAGATGGTGTTCGAAAGCTGCAGGTTGAGGATGTCGTCACGCACCAGGCTCTCGATGATCAGCATTTCGCCGTCGCCGAGTCCGGCAAGATTACCGCGGATCTCCGAGCGCAACGAGAATCCCGTCAGACCCTCCAGGTCACCTGACGTGCCACCGCGCACCACGACCGGGCTGCGGCTGAAGTCGAGCTGCCGCGCATAGCGCACGGTCTCGCCGATGATCGATGTGCCGCTTTCGGCGAACTGACCTATGCCGCCCAGCGAGCGCACGCCGTTCGCCGCCCGGACGATGATGCCCTCCTCGCCGATGCTGGCTGCGAGGCTCGACATGCCGCCGACGTCCTCGACCGCCTGTACCACGGCGCCGTCGGCCGCGATGCCCTCGATCGTGGATTGCGGCCGCAGCGGCTCCGGCTGGCGCTCGGGACCTTCGAACCCGAACACATCGCCGAGCAGCACGACTGTCTGCGGGTCGACGTGGACCGTGACGGTCGCCGTCGAGAAGCCGCCATTGCCGTCACTGATCGTGTACGTGATGCGGTCCGTGCCCGCGAACGTCGGGTTCGGCTGATAGTCGATGGTGCCGTCGGGGTTGACGGTGACCGTGCCGTTGAGCGCCGTCGCAGCCGTCACTGTCAGCGGATCGCCGTCGGGATCGCTGTCGTTGGTCAGAACCGGAATGCGGACCGGCTCGTTCCCGCGCGTCGTCGCCGTGTCGTCGACGGCCAGCGGCGGCGGGTTCGTGACCTGCCAGTTGAACGTCGTGCTCACGACGCCGCCATGACCGTCGTCGGTCGTCAGCGTGACCACATAGGGTCCGCCCTGCGAGGCGTCTGGCGGCAGAGTTCCGGTGACGACGCCGGTGATGGGATCGATCGACAGACCCGGCGGCAGACCCGTCGCCATGAAGATCAAGGGATCGCCATCGGGATCGGTCACGAACACCGACAGATCGACCGTCACGCTCGTGCTGTCCGTGGAAGGCGGCACGACGATTGCTGCGATGACCGGATCGTCATTGTCGCCCGTGACGGTGACCGTGACCATCGCGGTCGACGTCGCGCCGTCCGCATCGCGCACGGTGTACGTCACGCTGGTCTGCCGCGTTTCGCCCGACTGGAGGTCATCGAACGCGGTGCCGGGGTCGAACTGATAGCTGCCGTCCGCGCCGATGACGAACGTGCCGCCATTGGCGCCGCTCACCGGCTGGCCGACTTGTCCCGGTGTGCCGTTGACCGCGGAGACGGATAGCGTGTCACCGTCCGGATCGCTGTCGGCGCCATTGCCGTTGTCGGCCAGGACCGAACCGTTGACCGGTGCATTCTCGCCCGTCGTCACGTTATCGTTCTGGGCGACAGGCGGCGGATTGGTGACCGCCCACGTGAACGACTGCGTGGTCGAGCCGCCATTGGGGTCGGACGCCGTCACGACGACGGTGTACGGACCGCCGACGGATGCGCTCGTGTCGATCGTGCCGGTGATGACGCCGGTGATGGGATCAATCGACAGGCCCGGCGGAAGTCCGATTGTCGTGAATGACAGCGGATCGCCGTCCGGATCGCTGAACGCGGCTCCGGTATCGACCGTGACCACATCGCCGTCGATGTTGCCGACGTTGGCCAGCGGGCCCGCGACGGGAACGTCGTTGACGCCGGTCACCGTCACGGTGACGATCGCGGTCGAGGTTCCGCCCTGACCGTCGGTGATGGTGTAGGCCACCGTCGTGACGCGGGTGGCGCCGACCGGCAGGTCGTCGAAGTCCGTTCCGGGCGTGAACGTGTACGAGCCGTCCGCGCCGATGACGAAGGTTCCGCCGCCCGTGCCGGCGACCGGCGAGCCGACGGAGCCAGGCACGCCGTTGACTTCGGACACCGACAGGTCGTCGCCATCGGGGTCGCTATCGGGCCCGTTGCCGTTCGCGTCGAGCACGCTGCCGCTCACCTGCGTGTTTTCGCCGGTTGTCACGTCGTCGTTCTGTGCGACCGGCGGCGGGTTGGTCACGGTCCAGACGAAGGTTTCGCTGGCCGTGCCGCCGAAGCCGTCGTCCGCGGTGACCGTCACCGAGTACGGCCCGCCGACCGACGCGTCGTTCTCGACGGTGCCGGAGATGACGCCGGTATCGGGGTCGATGCTGAGGCCCGGCGGCAGTCCGGTCGCGGTAAAGGTGAGGTCGTGGCCATCGACATCGGCGAAGTTCGGTCCGATGTCGAGTGTGACCGCCGACGAGTCGACGCTCGACTGCGCGCCAATCACCGTGCTCGTCGGTGCGTCGTTGGCGCCCGTGACGGTCACGACGACCGTCGCGGATGACGTGCCGCCGTCGCTGTCCGTTATGCCGTACGTGATCTCCGTCTGGCGCGTCTGGCCGGGGCCGAGATCGGCGAAATCGCCGTTGGGGTCGAAGCTGACCGTTCCGTCTGGCGATACGGTGAACCGTCCGCCTGCGGACCCGCTGACGGTCGACGTCATGGTCAAGGCAAGGCCGTCGACCTCGAAGACCGTCAGTGTGTCGCCGTCGGGATTGCCGGCGCCCTGACGGTCGGCGTCCACGTCGTTGTCGAGCAGGTTGGCGAGCAGCGTGTCGCCGTCGTTCGCGCCGACCGCACCGGTATCGTCGGTTGCCACCGGAACGGGGTTCTCGACCGTCCACGAGAAGGTCTCGGTCGTTTCGCCGCCGTTGCCGTCGTTGACCTTCACGGTCACCGAGTAGAGACCCGGTGTCGGTGTGTTGCCATTCTGCGAGGCCTGGCTATCGATGTTGCCGGAGATCACGCCGGCTGGCGAGATCACGAGCCCCAGCGGATAGTCGACACCCGCCACGCCTTCCAGCGTGAAGGTCAGCGTGTCGCCGTCGACGTCTGCGAAGTTGCCGGATACGTCGATCGAAACGGTGTCGTCGTCGAGGCTCAACTGCCCGCCGATCGGCGTCGATGTCGGCACGTCGTTCTCGCCAGTCACGGTCACCATCACGGTCGCCGTGTCGGTGCCGCCATTGCCGTCCGAGACCGTATAGGTCACGCTCGTCGTGCGTGTCGCGCCGGCCGGCAGATCCTCGAACGCCGTGCCGGGCACGAAGCTCGTGCTGCCGTCGGCCTCGATCGTGAACGTGCCGCCGTTGCTGCCAGCAATGCCGGTGCCGACGCCCGTACCCGATCCATTGACCTCGATCACCGTCAGCGTATCGCCATCCGGATCGCTGTCCGCGCCGTCACCGTTGTCGGCGAGCACCTGGGCGCCCGTCAGTCCGGCCCCCTCGAGCAAGCCGAAGGCATCATCGCGCGCATCCGGAACAGGGTTGAGCACCGTCCACTCGAAAGTCTGGGTGATCACGCCGCCGTCGCCGTCGTTCGCCTGTACGGTCACCGTGTAGGGGCCGCTCTGCGACGCCTCGTGGTCGATTGTGCCGACGATGTGGCCGTTGGCGTCGATGCTCAGGCCAGCCGGATAGTCGACACCCGCCGTGCCGATCAGCGCATACGTGAATACAGTGCCCGCATCCGCATCGCCGAATGAGCCTGACGTATCGACATCGACCGTATCGCTGTCGTTGTTGGTCAGCGGCGGCAAGGTGCCGACGGCCACGGGCGTATCGTTCTCACCGTCGATGGTGATCGTGATGGTCGCGATCGCCTCCGCGCCGTTGGCGTCGCGGATCGTATACGCGACGGTCGTCGTCGCCGACGTGCCGACAGGCAGGCTGTCGAAGTCCGTGCCGGGATCGAACGTGAAGGTACCGTCGGGCTCGATTACGAATGTCCCGCCGTTGGTGCCGGGTACGCTCGCGGACGGTGCATACGTCGTTGCGCCGGAGGTGATCGACACGACCGCGAAGTCGTCGGCATCCGGATCGTAGTCCGCGCCATTGCCATTGTCGGCGAAGGCATCGCCGGAGATGGGCGTGTTCTCGCCGGTCGAGAGGGCATCGTTCTCGGCCACGACTGCCGGGTTGGTGACGATCCAGTCGAACGTCGTGCTGACGCTCGCGCCGTTCTCGTCGAGCGCCGTCAGGGTCACGGTGTAGGTTTGCGAGCCGGTCGGTCCCGATGCATCCTTGTCGATGGTGCCGGTGATCTCTCCAGTGTTGGGATCGATCGTCAATCCGAGCGGCAGGTTGCTCGCCGAGTAGGTCAGCGTGTCGGCCTCGACATCGGCGAACGCGCCGCTCACGTCGAGTGCCGTGATGGCCTGCGCGTCGAGCGATGACTGCGCCGGAACGGTCGCCGCCACCGTGGGGGCATCGTTGATACCCGTTACCGTCACGCGCACCACCGCCACCGCCGTGCCGCCGTCGGCGTCAGTCAGCGTGTAGCTCACTTCGGTCGTGCGCGTTTCGAGCGGTCCGAGATCCTGGAAGTCACTGCCCGGATCGAATGTGTAGCTGCCGTCGGCCTGGATCGTGAACGTGCCGCCGGCGGAGCCCGCGACAGCGCTGCCGACGTTCGCCGGCACGCCATCGACCTCGCCGACAAAGATGGCGTCGCCATCCGGATCATTGTCCTGGCCGAGTGTGCCGGGCGTGACGTCACCCGAAATCGCCGTGTCTTCATCGGTCGTCGCGGAGTCGTCGATCGCCACTGGCGTCGGGTTCGTGACGGCCCAATCGAACGTGCGCGACGTCGTGCCGCCGTTGCCGTCGTCGACGGTGACCGTGACGACGTAGATGCCGTCCGATGCCGGTCCGCCCTGCGAGGCGTCATTCGCCCATGTGCCCGTGATGACGCCGTTGGCGTCGATCGCGAAGCCTGCTGGTAGGCCGCTCACGGTATAGCTCAGCGTGTCGCTGATATCCGCATCCGTGAAGTACCCGCCCACGTCGTAGGTCGCCGCCGCGCTGTCGATGCTCGCGGTATCCGGAACCAGCGTCGAGACCGGCGCGTCGTTCTCGCCCGTGATGGTGACGGTCAGCGTCGTGCTCGCCTCGCCGCCGTTGTTGTCGCTGATCGTGTAGGTCACCTGCGTCGTGACCGTTTCGCCGACGGCAAGGCCGTTGAAATCCGAGCCGGGCGTGAACGTGTACGTGCCGTCGGTTTCGACGACGAACGTTCCGCCGTTGCTGCCGGTGATCGGCTGGCCCGCCGTAACCGAGGTCATGCCGACGTTGATCGCCGTCACCGACAAGGTGTCGAAATCGACGTCGCTGTCCTGGCCGAGCGTGCCGGGTGTGACGTCGCCCGTCAGATCCTGATGCTCGGTGCCTGCGTTGGTGTCGGCGATGGCGATCGGCGCGTCATTGACGGGAGCCACATCGAGCGTGATCGTTGTCGACGCTTCCTCGCTCGTCGCATCGCCCGTCAATCCCGGATCGGCGCCCGTGTTGCCGCGATCGTTGAAGACGACAGTCAGTGTCGCCGGGCCGTTGAAGTTCGCGGCTGGGGCAAATACGATCCTGCCCGCCAGGATCGCATTGTTCAATGCGCTGCGCTGGCCCTGCAAGATAATCGTGTCGGTTCCGTTGCCGCTGACGCTGATGAACGGTGTCGTCGTCCAGTTGAGGACGCCCGCTCCCGCCGTCGAGAGGGTCAATCGGAGGGAGCTCAATCCGCCGTCGACGTCGGCGAGCGTGATGCCGGTGATCGTGGTCGGCGTATCCTCGACAACCGCGATGGTCGCAGGTGCGGCAATGGTCGGCGTGTCGTTGACCGGCGTCACCGCGATGGTGAGCGTGCCCTCATCGGTGCCGCCCGCTCCGTCGCTGACGGTATAGGTCACGATCGGCACGGGGCCATTGAAGTTCAGAGTCGGGACGAACGTGTACGAGCCGTCGCCGTTGATCGTGAGGTCGCCCGTTGCGAGATTGGCCGTCTCTCCGGCGAGGTACGTCGTAGTGCCGACGACGAATTGCGTCACCGACAGCGCGCCGCCGTCGATGTCCGTGTCTCCGGTCAACAAGCCAGCCGCCGCGTCCACCGTCAGCGTCGTATCCTCCGGCGTCGTTCCGGTCTCGTCGTCCGCGACAGGCGCGTCGTTGACCGGCGTCACCGCGATGGTGAGCGTGCCCTCGTCCGTGCCGCCATTGCCGTCGGAGACCGTATAGGTCGCGACCGGAACCGGGCCGTTGAAGTCCGGAGCAGGGACAAACGTGTACGAGCCGTCACCGTTGATCGTGAGGTCGCCCGACGCGAGGTTGGCCGTCTCTCCAGCCAGGTACGTCGTGGTGCCGACGACGAACTGCGTCACCGTCAGCGGGCCGCCGTCGACGTCGGTATCTCCGTTGAGCAGGCCAGCCGC
Organism: Hyphomicrobium sp.; assembly: GCA_022843145.1. Lineage (GTDB taxonomy): Bacteria > Pseudomonadota > Alphaproteobacteria > Rhizobiales > Hyphomicrobiaceae > JAKAML01. The sequence goes on along the minus strand of JALHOF010000005.1, from coordinate 132,152 downwards.
CGCGTCGACGGTGAGCGTGGTGTCCTCGTTCGTGCTGCCCGTCTCGTCGTCCGCGACGGGCGCGTCGTTTGTGCCCGTCACGGTGACGGTCAAGGTTGCCGTGTCCGTGCTGCCGTTGCCATCCGAGACGGTGTACGTGACGCTCGTCGTCCGCGTTTCGCCCGCCGTAAGATTATCGAATGCCGTGCCGGGATCGAAGGTATAGGAGCCGTCGGGCTGCAGTGTGAACGTGCCGCCAGCCGTGCCGGTGACGCCCGCGCCGACGTTGGCCGGAATGCCGTCGATTTCGGACACGGTCAAGGTGTCGCCATCGACGTCGGTGTCGTTGTCGAGCACGCCTGACGCCGCATCGACGGTCAGCGAGGCGTTCTCGGTCGTCGCGTTGACGTCGTTGACCGCCACCACCGGGTCGTTTCGCCCGATGACGGTGACGGTGAGAGTGGCGGTGTCGGTGCCGCCGTTGCCGTCATCCACGGTGTAGGTAATGCTGGTCGTGCGCACGTCGCCGACCGCAAGGTCGTTGAATGCCGTGCCGGGGTCGAACGTATACGAGCCATCGGCCGCGAGAACGAACGTGCCGCCGTTGTCTCCTGCGATGGCCGCTCCTACGCCCGCGGTCAGGCCGTTGACTTCGCTGACGGTCAAAGCGTCGCCATCGACGTCGGTGTCGTTGTCGAGCACGCCTGAGGCCGCGTCGACGCTGAGCGGCGTGTCCTCGTCTGTGCTGCCGGTATCGGCGACGGCGACGGGCGCATCGTTCGTGCCTGTTACGGTCACGGTCAACAAGGCCGAAGCCGTTCCGCCGTTTCCATCGCTGATCGTATAGCTGACGCTGGTTGTTGCCGTCTGACCGGCGGCCAGCGCATCGAAGCTGACGCCGGGATCGAACGTGTAGGTGCCGTCTGCCGCGACGGTGAACGTGCCGCCGTTGGAGCCGGCCACACCCGTCCCGACGTTGGCGATCAAGCCGGCCACTTCGGTCACGGTGAGCGTGTCGTTTTCGATGTCGCTGTCTTGGCCGGGCGTGCCGGGTGTCACATCGCCCGACAACGTCTGGTGCTCGGTGCCAGCGTTGCTGTCGTCCACCGCCACCGGCGGATCGTTGACCGGATTGACGGTGATGACTTCGTTGGCGGGCGCACTCGTCGCGCCGGTGTTGTCGGTCACGGTGAACGGGATCGTCACGTCGCCGTTGAAGTCCGGCGCGGGATCGAACACGAGCGAAGCGGCCTCGGCCGGCGTCAGCGGCGTTCCCGCGACGACAGGCGTGGTGCCGTCGGCATAGTAGAGCACGCCCTGCGCCACCGGCGGCAGTGTGGTCACGGTCACCGACGCGATGGTGCCATCGACATCCGTACCGGTCAGCGCGACCGGAATGTTGGTATCTTCGTCACCCGACGACGTGCTCGGCGTCGCCACCGGCGGATCGTTGACGGCGTTGACGGTGATGACTTCGTTGGCGGGCGCACTCGTCGCGCCGGTGTTGTCGGTCACGGTGAACGGGATCGTCACGTCGCCGTTGAAGTCCGGCGCGGGATCGAACACGAGCGAAGCGGCCTCGGCCGGCGTCAGCGGCGTTCCCGCCACGACCGGCGTCACACCGTCGGCATAGTAGAGCACGCCCTGCGCCACCGGCGGCAGCGTGGTCACGGTCACCGACGCAATCGTGCCATCGACATCCGTACCCGTCAGCGCGACGGTGATGTTGGTATCTTCGTCGCCCGACGACGTGCTCGGCGTCGCCACCGGCGGATCGTTGACGGCGTTGACGGTGATGACTTCGTCGGCCGGCGCACTCGTCGCGCCGGTGTTGTCGGTCACGGTGAACGGGATCGTCACGTCGCCATTGAAGTCCGGCGCGGGATCGAACACGAGCGAAGCGGCCTCGGCCGGCGTCAGCGGCGTTCCCGCCACGACCGGCGTGGTGCCGTCGGCATAGTAGAGCACGCCCTGCGCCACCGGCGGCAGCGTGGTCACGGTCACCGACGCAATCGTGCCATCGACATCCGTACCCGTCAGCGCGACGGTGATGTTGGTATCTTCGTCGCCCGACGACGTGCTCGGCGTCGCCACCGGCGGATCGTTGACGGCGTTGACGGTGATGACTTCGTCGGCCGGCGCACTCGTCGCGCCGGTGTTGTCGGTCACGGTGAACGGGATCGTCACGTCGCCATTGAAGTCCGGCGCGGGATCGAACACGAGCGAAGCGGCCTCGGCCGGCGTCAGCGGCGTTCCCGCCACGACCGGCGTGGTGCCGTCGGCATAGTAGAGCACGCCCTGCGCCACCGGCGGCAGCGTGGTCACGGTCACCGATGCGATGGTCCCATCGACATCCGTACCGGTCAGCGCGACCGGAATATTGTTGTCCTCGTCACCCGACGACATGCTCGGCGTCGCCACCGGCGGATCGTTGACGGCGTTGACGGTGATGACTTCGTCGGCCGGCGCCGACGTGGCGCCGCTGTTGTCGGTCACGGTGAACGGGATCGTCACGTCGCCATTGAAGTCCGGCGCCGGATCGAACACGAGCGAAGCGGCCTCGGCCGGCGTCAGCGGTGTTCCCGCCACGACCGGCGTGGTGCCGTCGGCATAGTAGAGCACGCCCTGCGCCACCGGCGGCAGTGTGGTCACGGTCACCGATGCGATGGTCCCATCGACATCCGTACCGGTCAGCGCGACCGGAATGTTGTTGTCTTCGTCGCCCGACGATGTGCTCGGCGTCGCCACCGGCGGATCGTTGACGGGCGTCACGTTGAACGTGATGGTGTTGGGCGACTGGTCGGTGTCCTGCCCACCATTTGCCGTGCCACCGTTGTCCTGGACCTGGAACGTGAAACTGGTGTAGGGCGACCCGCTCGCGTTGGCCAACGGTGTGAAGACCAGCTGTCCCAGAGCGATGTCCGCTGCACTGACGTAGTCGCCGGCGTCCACATCGGCGCCGTCGAGCGTGAGCGTTCCGTTCGTCGGCAGTGTCGTCAATCTGACGGTCTGGAACGCGTCGGGCACGATCTCGTTGGGATCGGAAAAGCCGAAGTCGGCCGCCGAGAAGGTGTAGCCAGCATCCTCGTCGGTCGTGATCGTGTTATCCGCACCAGCCGGCGCGTTGTTATTGATGTCTCGGAAGAGCGAATCCAAAGTCAACGGGGTGGCATTCGAGCCGGAGGCGTTCAGACGCGGATCTCCGAGCAGGTTCAGCGTCGTGGCGGTTCGGTTCTCGTCGTTTACATCGAAGCCATCGGAGACGTTGCCGCCCTCGAAAATGTCGAGGAGCCCGTCGCCGTCGTTGTCGGCCATCGACGTGATCGAAGTCGGCTGGCCGTCGCCACGCTCCGCGACGTCGGCGATCCCGTCATTGTCGCTGTCGGCATCGCGATAGTCGGGGGAGTCGGCGCCATCCGTGTTGACCGGCGTCAGGCCGTTCGATCCGGCCGCGCCTGTCGTGGGTGTCGCATCATAGGCGTTGTCGAGACCGTCGCCGTCCGTGTCGATGCCGGTCGGCGCGATGTAGCCGGCTGTCGTCTGCGCCTCGACGTTGTCGGTGATGCCGTCGTTGTCGGCGTCGATATCGACGCGATCGGCGATCCCGTCGCTATCGGTATCGACGTCCGCGTAATATTGCAGCGCGTAGGTGATCGGCAGCGTCGTGAAGCCGAATAGCGTGACCTGATCCAGCGGCGCGACGACGTCGGTGCCGAAAACCAGGAACGTGCTCGTCGGTGTAACGAACGTGAAGGTGGCGCGGTAGTTGTCTTGCTGCGTCCGGTTGGGATTGAGGATGACCGGACTTACGGCGCCTTGCGCGCGAAGATTAGCGAAGCTGACCGTTTCTCCTGTGGCGGTCGTCGCTGCCGCCTCACCCGCGGCGTTGTTGGCGTATGCGACGAGGAAATCCGTCCCATTCGCGTTGGTCAGGTTGCTCCAAGTGCCGGTGACGTTCAGCGCCAGGGCGTCGACGAACTGGGTTTGATCGAAGTCGTCAAGATCGAAAAATTGAATCCCATTGATCAGCACAGTGCCGGCCGCCGACGTTGCGGTGATGCGCACGGATTCCGCGGTCCCGGTGCTGCTGTCGGTGGTTATTGTGCTGCCCGAGATGCTTGCCCCGACATTGTTGGAGATGGTGACCGTGACGGTGCCGTCGGTCAGAATGATTACGGGCTGGCCATTGACCTGCGGGGCGGCCGCCGAGGCAGCGGCGCTATAGGTCAGCGAGGTCGTGACGGGAGCGGATGTGACGAGTACTTGCTCCTGCACGTCGAGAATGCCGTCACTATCGTCGTCGATGTCGATCGAATCGATCACTCCATCGCCATCCGTATCGAGCGTGATCGCGATCGTGGATGTCACGGCGGTCGAGTCGCTGGAGCCGTCGTTGACGACGACGCTGACGACCCGGGTCGTTGCCACGTTCGACGTGGACGAGAACCCGATTTGCTCGATCGCGATCTCGTAATTGGCTTTGGAGGCGACGCCGGTCAACGTCAGGACGCCCGTCGCCGAATTGTAGCTCGACGCCGTGATGCCGGCCGGCAGGCTGCCGCCAATGATGCTGAGCAGGTCGCGAGGTTGATTGTTGGTCAGGGTGATCGTCGCCGACGCGATATCGGCGCTGTCGGCATCGACAATACCGACGTTGGCGCTGGCAATCGACACGGGCGCGGCGTTGGTGACGTAGCTCGTCGTGAAGCTCGGCGCGTTGGTCGTGATCGAAATGTCGTCGAAGTAGACGAAGTCAGAGTTGTTGAGACCGCCCGACGTCACAAATCGGATAGTCGTTCCGCTCGAGATGTAGGCGGAGATATCCAGCGAGAGCGACTGGTACGCGGCGTCGTTCGAAGGGCCGGCGATGCGGCCAATCTCGGTGAATGTACCGGTCGCCGATGTGGACGCCTGGATGGACACAAAATCGTTGATGTCGTCGAGCGCGTCGCGCCGATACGACAGCTCCAATGTCGCCGTCGTCGCGGCACTCAGATTGGCGGTTCTTAAGATTCGAAGCCCATCGTCGCCGAGCCGCAGCGAGATGTCGCCGAGATCAGTCACGAGTGCAGCGTCGCCGGCAGCTGCGCCACCCGTCGAGCTGACCTGCCACGCGCCAGTCCACCCAGTGCCGCCGGTCAGGTTGTTCGACTGGAAGTCTTCCGTCGCGCCGCCGTTGGCCGGCAAGCTGGCCGTGTTCAGATCGAGCGTCGGCGGGGCCAGCAAGCCAATCCAGCCTGTCGCTGAGATCGACGTCGTCTCGATGTCGCCAAGCTCGGACTCGAGATCCCAGTCGCCCCCGAGGTCTGTGTGCCCGGTCGCGTCGGACGAGGAAGCGATATCCGCGCCCGTAATAGAACCGAGAAGCATGGCAGCTTCCAGCCCGGCATCACCGCCGGTGAAATCGCAACCATAGATCAGGATGTCGGCGTCGGCCGAAAGCGCATTGCTGATGGCCGTCAATTCGTCGAGGTATTGGCCCTGCATCGATGCGGCATTCAAGAGCGCCGAGCCGAGCCGGAGTTCACCCTCCAGGCCATGCGAAACAATGTGAATGGCATCGATATCGCGGCGCCCTTCGAGCGCGGCTGCAATCCCGGCCATGCCGTCGCGATGCGGCTGGAGGAAAACGACTTCGGCGCCGTCAGGAATGGCGCTGATGATCTGGGCGGAGTCGTTGACGGCGCTGTCGATGAAAACAATAACTCGTGAATCGCGGCTGGATGCCGGTTCAGCCGCTGCGGCCATCATCCCGTCCAGACCGTCGTCACTGCCTGCGTCAGTGGCAATCGGCGTCGGCTCGCCTTGATCTGTCGTGGTCGCGTGCGCCGCGTCCTGGCTATCCGCAGCCGGCTCGCTGCTGGACGCTGGAGGCTCGGTCGTTTGGTTGATCTCGGTCACGGTGTCGGCAATTGCGCCGTCAAATGCAATTCGCGCCTCAAGGGCACGATATGCAATCGACGATTTCAGTGCCTCGACCGAAGCTCCAGTAGCGACCTTGGCCTTTGCGGCGTTCGGAAAGGCGGCAGGAAGCAGGATCTTGTTCATCTCTATTTCTCATCACGACCGGAAATGGCTGCTTGGTGCCACACCCAACTCTAGCTATGAGCAATTTGAGCCGTCTCCCTTTCGAAACAGTCAATGGAAACGCCTAGATTGTATTGTTTTGAGAGAAAATCTCTGTCCTGAGCAGTTTAATTTGCGTTGATTGCGACCGAAAATGAAACGCGAATTGATTAACAAGAGCCGTTGCATACCAAAGTTGGAAACGAATTGGGACGCCGTCCGTTTTCGGAATAAGAGCCGATATTGGCCGCAATTGCTGGCCTCCCACGATCACGTGCCTCGGCTCTCGGCCGCATTTTCCGCCCGCCAGCGCCTTAACACGTCGATCTGGCCCGAACCTTGCCCTTCGGGTTACATAGCGCACGCTATGGTTGAGGTGCGCCTGAGTGTTGCAGCAGGAGTAAATGCGTGATGATCGGAGCTGTATTGGCGCTCGGTGTCGTGGCCGCCGCTTCATTTACCGAGTATCCCGCGTTCGTTCGTCCCGGCGTCCGCGTCGAGGCCGTCGTCGATCGCGGCCCGATCAAGGAATTGATCGTGCGCTGTTGGAACGGCACCGGCATTCTGTCCTATTCGAAAATCGAGCGAACCTATTGCACGCCGGATTGGCGGTGCGGTCCCGGCCTCGATCGCGCCATCAGCCGGCTTTGCCGCTGAGTGGGCTCTTCGCTGACCGGCGGAGCGAACCTGGCCTAGACTCCACTCTCACGGACCAGGACCTTCAGGGTTTGCCGCCAGGCGCGGGCGAGCAGGCTTTCCGGACGTCCATCGAGCTGAACCACGCCCCGCTCCGATTTGTCGAGTGCGGCCGCGTCGTCCGCGATCTCGAACACCGTTAGATAGCTCGCGGCCTGCGGCACGAGCTGCCTCGTCCCGCGTGCGTCCGGCTTCGGCCGCACGGCCAGCGGACCGCCGTGCTGCGAGGCGAGTTCCGCGATCTCGATCGATTGCGACGCCGAACTCGCGACGCTGACGAGCTTCAGCGCGCGCCGCGCCAGCAAAGGATCGTCAGGGGCGAAGAGCGCAGCCGAACGGGCGTTTGCAGCGGTATCGACACGCGCCAGATCATGCTCCGACAGGTAGCCGCGCGCGATAAGTCCGTCGCCGCCGCGCACGAGCGCGATGGGTTCCGCGCGGCCGATGAAGCGCCCCGGCTGGACTTCGAGGTTGAGTTCGGCCACGTCGCCCGTGATCGGCGAACGGACCACGAGTTCCGCGCGCTCTGCCGCAAGCCCCGCCAGCCGGCTGCGCAATGCCGCCCGCTCACGTTCCAGCGTCAGGCTGGCCGTGCGGTCCTGCTCGTCGGATCCGCGCCGTGCGAGCCGCAGCTCGACCAGCGCCAGCTGCCGCGCCGCGAGCGTCGCCTGATGCTCGAGTTCTGGCGACCGCAGCGTCACCACCGGTTCGCCGGCCCGGATCGCCTGACCCTGCGCGACGTGCACGGCGGTGATCTCGGCCGGGCGCGGCGGATAGATGCGTGCGAGCGATTTCGCCTCGATCACCGCCGGCAGCTCGATCCGCGTCGACCACGGTACGATCGCGGCCAGCAGCAGCGATGCCGCAAACGCCGCCGTTGCCCACGTCCGCCGCCGCTTCCGGATCGCCGCGCCGTTGCGCCACCAGATCCGCACTTCCGACGCGATCGGCCACAACACGAAATAGACGATCTCGACGAGGAACAGGATGATGCCGAGCACCTTGAACGCGAGATGATAGACCATCAGCGCGATGCCGGTGAACAGGATCAGACGATAAAGCCACGTCGCCCACGCGTACCACGTGAGAAAGCGCCGCGTGCGCGGCGGCAGCGGCTCTGGCGGCGGCACGCCGAGCCCGAACAGCACCTCGCGCATGCGCCACTTGCCGATCTCGAAAGCGCGGCTCTGCAGATTGTCGATGCCGATCATGTCCGACAGCAGATAGTAGCCGTCGAAGCGCATCAGCGGGTTGAGGTTGACGGCGAGGCTCAGCACCCAGCCGACGGTGGCGATGGTGAACGCCACGCTGCGCATTGCGCCGTCGGGCAGAAACACCCACAGCGCCGTCGCGATGCACGCCAGCGCCAGCTCGACCGCCATGCCCGCGGCGTCGATCGCAATGCGCTGCCGGCGCTCGCGCAGCCGCCACGCATCGGTCACGTCGGTGTAGAGCATCGGCATCAGCACCATGAACGCCACGCCCATCGACGGCACGCGGCAGCCATAGCGAGTCGCGGTGTAGGCGTGCCCCAGTTCGTGCAGGCTCTTCACGAGGATCAGTGCGATGCCATAGATCGCCGCCCCTTCCCACGAGAAGAGATGCAGGAACGTGCTTTTGAACGCCTCCCACTGGCGCGAGACCAGATAGAGCCCGACGAGGCCCGTCGCGGCGATGCCGGACCAGAATGCGCGCGTGAAGAACATTGCCGTGTAGGGTGCCGTGCGGTCGAGAACGCGCTGCGGTGTGAGCAACGGGATTTTCACATAGAGATAGTTGTGGATCGCCCACGCGAACCAGCCCTGGTCGCGTGCGTGCGCGGCTTCGGCATAAGTCTTCCAGCCGCCGTCTCGCGGGGCGACCGTCAATCGCTGCTGGTCGAGGAAATGCGCGAGCTGCTCGATCTGGCCGCCGTCGACGACAAGTCCGAACCGCTCGCGCGCTTGCGCCGCCAGTGCCGCCGCCGTCGCATCGGCGGACCACATCGACAGCAGTTGGAATGCCGATTGCTCGATCTGGATGTAGCGGTTCGACACCGGATCGATGATCAGCCACGTCGGCGCACCGACCGCCGTGTCGGCGCCGCGCTCGAGGCGCAACTCCTGTCTCAGCTCGGGGAGTGGTTTGGCTGGCGCCGGCTTAGTCATAGCCCTGTCCATTGGCGCGCCGCCGCGATCGGCCTGCGGAACAGGAAGAACCCGAGCGGCACGTCGTCACCGCTGATTTGCGCCGTGCCGCGCACGCCGAGCCTCGGCGATGGCCGGTCGCCGGCAGCGAACGACGCGATGACGCGGAACGCGGCGATGTCGCCTTCGCCCGGGCGCGCCTTGTAGTCCGATCGGTCTATTTTTCCGGCGAAAGGGCGCAGCGGATCGGAATCGAGGAATGCGATGACCCGTGCGCCGGGCTTCAAGGCGATGGCGTCGGCCACCGGCAGCTCGATCTTCAGTTCCACCGCTGACGGGTCGGCGATCTCCATGATGCGTTCGCCGACCGCCACCGGCTTGCCGGTCAGTTCGCGCTTGTCGGCAAACACGGCAGTGCCGCCGCGGGCCGCGCGCACCACCGATTGGTCCAGCATGTCGCGGGCATAGTTCCGCTCGGCCATCTTCAATGCCAGCTCGGCCCGCGCAATGCCGAGTTCGTGCATCCCGCGCGGATCCGAAAACGCCATCTGTGTCGACTGTTTCAGCCGCGCGTCCGCCACCGTGACCTCGCGCTCGGCGATCTCCAGCCGGTTCTTCAGCGTCGTATCGGCAAGTCGCGCCAGCACGTCGCCCTGCTTGACGACCTGGTTTGGCTCGACCGTGATCGTGTCAATGACGCCGTCGATCGGCGTTGCGACGACCAGTGCGCCCCGCGCCACGACTTCCGCCGGTGCGATCGCCGACAGCGGCACCGGCACGAGCGCCAGAGCCGCGAGCACGGCCGCCCCAGCCGCGATTTTTCGCCGCGACCAGCTCCGCCAAGGGCGCGACCGCTTAGGACCCGCGAGTGCCGACCAGGCGTGTGCGTAGGTGTTCGCCAGCCGCTTGCCGACGGCCAGATCCTGCTCGGTCCACGGCTGCTCGCGGGCGAGCACGACCGCTCCCAGCAATTCGCCCGAGCGATGCCGCAATGGCAGTGCCGTCATGGCGCGGAACGGATAGGCCGCGCCCGGTGCAGCTGCCGCCGTGGCCGAATGTGCGTCCGCCTCCAGCATCACGGCGTCGGCCGTTTCACCGGCCGCAATCGCCACGTTGACCATCGACTCGACCCAACCGATCAGTGGGGCGGTCCGATCGACGGCGGCGAGGCTCGACACCGCCGACGTCTGCATCGCGCCGGCGCGGCCGCTGAGCACGAAGACCTGCCGGGAGCGCACGAGCTTGCGCGTTTCGTTGGCCATGAGGAACGAGAGGTCGCGTTCGGAGGAGGCGGCCCGTGCGTCGGCCTCGACCCGCAGCAGCGCAAGCAGACCGGACTGTGCGTCGGCGGCGGCGACCTGCGGACGCGGAACGCTCGCCGCAGTCCCGAGCTTGGCCGTCTGCTGCGCCGCGGTGTCCGAGTTGCTTCTCAATTGAGTGGCAGGTGTCGGCTGGCCAAGCGGCGGCGGAGCAGATACGGACCCGGTCGCGGCGGGTGGCCGCGCGCTATTGGGCTTTCGGATGCGGCTGCTGATCACCGACATGGGCGTGCTATCCGTTCACCGGTTTGAAGAATGCCGAGCCGCTCATGCCGGGAAGGATTTCCTCGGCGTTGCGCGTCATCACGGCGATGACCTTGATCATCTGGCTCACCGGATCGACGGTCGCGCCGAGCCGCGCGATCGTCATCGGGTAGCTGCGCGCCGTCTCGTCGATGGCGAACGTGAAGCTGTCGTCCATCTTGAGCCACGTCAGCCACGATGACGGCACGATCAACTCGACTTCGAGCCGATCCGCGCCGACGATCGCCAGAAACGGCTTCCCGGACGATGGAACCTCGTGCTGCTGCACGCCGAGCACCGCGACGCGGCCGTCGAACGGCGCCATCACGACGCACTGGTCGAGCCGCGCCTTCAGCGCTTCCGCTTCCGCCGCCGCCTTGGCCACGCGCGCCTTCGAGATTTCGACGTCGTGCCGCCCGATGGCCTGATGCCGTTCGAGGTGCTTGTTGCTGTCCAGCGTCAACTGCATCTCGCGGTGAACGGCCTCCGCGCTTGCGGCTTCCGCGCGCGGCTTGCGGCAATCGAACTCGATCAGCGGCTGGCCGGACTTGAACCGTTCACCTTCTCGGAAATGCACCGCGATCACGCGGGCGCCGAGATCGGTCGAGAACGCGGCTTGATCGACCGCGCGCACCACGCCGCGGATCGGAATGCTGTCGTTCTCACTGATCGCGTTCGCGGCCGGCGCACCGGATCTAGCGCTTTCGGCCAGCGCGATGCTCGCGTCCGTCAGTCCGAGCGTCGCCGCAGAGCCGGCGCATAGCAGCCCGAGCGCAAGGCCGAGGCTCGAGCGGCCACGCCACTGCGCGTTCGAATGGGTCAACGACATCTTGGCGCTCCGCGACAGCCGACGAGGGCTCCGAAACGGAACCCGACAACCCGCAGTATTTCGGCACAAAGACTGATGGAGCGTTAAGGCCGAGTGTTAGTCTTTAGGTAATAAGTCGCTGACATGGCGATATTTATTCCGGAGATGTCGTTCCGTCCCGCCGATCAGGGTGCTGCGGCGAGTCGCTTGGTCCAGCCGGCATTGATGTCGCCGCGCTCGAGCCAAAGATCGCGAAGCTGGGCCGATAGACCCGTCAGGCTCTGGCCGCGGTCGATCTCCCAGGCATAGGGATCGAGACCCATCGATGAGAACAGATTCGCGTACGCGTTCTGCAACGCGGCGTAGGCGATATCGTGCTTCGCCTCGGCGACGAGCGTGTTCATCTCTTCACGGATCAGCGTCTGGTTGCTGATCCGGTCGGCTGACGCTTCCGTCCGCATCTGTTCGACGAGGCGGGTCTGCACGTCGAGGAATTCCTTCGCCGTCGCCAGCTCTTTCTTGGCGTGCATGAAGCGGATGCGGCTGACGTGGACCTGCGTCATCACGGCCATCGTCAGCGCGAGGCCGCGCGTCTTGAGCAGATCTTCCTGACGCTCGACGACTTCGCGGCGGGCGGGATAGTTGAACGCCCTGATCAGGTTCCAGCTCGCCTTGGCGCCCCAGTTGCCCCACTCGCTGTTGAGCAGGAAGTCGTTGCTGTCGTGGTTCGAGCCGGCATAGAGCTGCAGACCGGGCAGCAATTCGAGCAGCGCGACGTGCGCCTCGTGCTCGTTGATCCGGACCCGGTATTCCAGCTCGCGCAATTCGGGCCGGTTGAAGATCGCCGTCGACATCATGTCGGCGAGATCGGCCTTCAGTTCGAGCTTGTCCGACCGCCGTTTTGCGCCTTCCAGCGAGAACTTCGTGCCCGGCTTGATGTTCATCAGCGCCGCGAGCTGCGACTTCGCCGTATTCAGTTCGCGCTGGATTTCGCCGATCTTGACCTGGATCTCGACCAGTTCGCGCTCGTAGGTCAGCGCGGTGATCGGCGACGTCTGCCGGCTGTCGTAGAGCGACCGCGTCTCCTTGAGTGCGCTCCGTGTGCGGCCTTCGAGGTACGTCAGCCGCTGCATCAGGCGATCGGCGCTGACCGCGCGCCAGTAGGCGCTGCGCACGTCCTCGACGATCCGATGCATGACTTTGCGGCGCATTTCCTCCTGCGCCAGCACCTTGTCGGCGGCCTGGCGGGCCCGGACATACGACAAGCCGAAGTCGAGGACGTTCCAGGTAAATCCGATGTCGGCCGAGGAGATCTTGCGCTCCTGCGAGGTCGAGAACGGGAAATTCTGCGTGTTCGTCGTGAGGTTGTAGCTCGACGAGGCGTTGTCGTTGTCGCGCGCCGCATAGCCGGTGTTTGCGACGGCGTTCGGCAGCAGACTGAAGTGCGCGAGATCGAGTTCGCCCAGACGGAGCGACTGCTCGGCTATTTCGACGCGATGGTCGAGGTTGTACTTGAGCGCGCGCGCCATCGCTTCATACAGGTCGATCGAATGTCCGATCGGTTCCTGGTTCGCCACGACGCTCTGCTGATACGCCCATGATGTCGCTGACAACGCCTCATCGCTCAGCGGCTCGGGATGGATCATGCATCCAGCCAGCAGGACGGCCGCTGTCGATATCGCAATCGATCGAATTGAATGGGGGCTCATGGCTCGCCTGCTCTGCGTTTAGCGGACTCGTGACGCAACGGACGCAGACAGGACGGACACAAACAAACAGGCTCGAACCAGCGGATCTGTAGTCAAAGCGCTATCGAACGACGCTCAGTAAAACCGTATCCCCAGTAGGGATCGCGAATCGTTAACAAACCCCTACCCGCTTGAAGCAAGTCAGAAGAATCAACTGCCAACACCATATTGCCAGATCCGTGCAGCCAAATAATCAGTCATCATGCTCATTTTGGTCGTTTGTCATTCGTCTGATGATTTCTGGCAACATCTTGAGGTTGTGGAATGACATTCTGCACGCAATCGATGTCTCCGCCCCGCCATGCCTGCCCAGATCGTCGGCAAAGGTTAACCAAAGGTTAACCAAAGGTTAACGGCATAACGGCCGGTCTTTCATCTGCACCGTCCCGCGACGACCGGTTTGCCCGTTGATCGGCCTCGGAATTGCGCACCGAAGTCATCAGAAGCAGGCCCGTTGCTGGCCTGCATCCGCCGCCGGCAAAAGCGTCGGGATCAGACTTCTTGATGACGCGCGTGGGTTGCAGTCGATGGGCCGTTCAGCGATAGTGCTTTGGAAACTTATAGACGTTCATTTTGAAGTGTCGTGTCCGTCCGGCTGACGTACAATCCGCTGGTTGGGCTCGATCTCTCCGGCGGAACGTCAGGTTTCAGAGCGTGCAGCACCCGAGGGCGGTCGCTTCAAATCTTGACTACGGCCGAAGACGGGGTGGGGGATTTTCGGCAAGGGGAAGTTGTATCCGGAGCGCGTTTCGAGGGCCGCCCCGGTTGTGACGTTCGGAAAAATTGAGCCGTCGGTCGGCCGTTCGCCGTATCGAGGCCCATCTCGTTGTGAGTTGCGTTTCGGAATGGTCAAAGATCCGAATACTCGGCCAAATCCACCTTCGGCCCATCCCGCTGAACGGTGCGATGATCGGCAGGAAGATGAGCGGGACGCTGGCCAACTCTCTGGCCAACTCTCTGGCCAATTTCCCGGCCATCTCCTCGGCCAGTCCCCGGCCACGCCATCGGTCGCAGCCGACGCCCGGCCCATCGCGCGCCTCGTCCCGCACTCCGGCATCCAGTTGATCGACCTGACATTGCCGGTCGCCAATATCGCTCAGACCCATCGGTCGTTCGCCGAGCACCGCTACGCGTCCGGCGGCAGCTTCCGCACCGTTCTCATGCCGCTCGAGCGTGCCGGCAGTGGCGACGTCGTCTGGCATCCCGTCTCTCATCGCGCGCTCTCGCCCGATGAAATCATGTCCGTCTCCGGTCAGGCGGCGCTCGAAACGTTCGCGGGTCGCTGGTTGCCGCTGCCGTATCTCCGGTTCCTCGGCCGTGACGATGCCGGCCTCCCCTCGTTCGACTCTGGTCCCGAGAACTGGGCGCGTGTGTTCATCGCGCCTCTGTCCGCGCCGGTCCCGGACGCTGGTGGCGCGATGACCGACGAAAGCGACCCGGTCTACCGTCTCGTTCTCGCGTTCGACACGCGCCTCCAAGTCGCCGACCGGACCGGCGATCGCCTGTACCTCGCGCCCAACACCGACGACGCCGCGCTCGGCGCGTCCTTCAAGCTGGCGGCCGGGGCCGGCGACCTCGCGCGGTTCGCAAGCCGGCCCTGGGTCGATGGCTGGATGCGTCAGGCCTTCGCGGGTGATCGCGCGCGCGCCTCCGGAGGCGCGCCGCAGTCGCCTTTCGAACTCGAGCACATCGCCCGCTACCTCGTGCTGGTCGAACTCCTCGGCCATGCCTGCGCGATGCCCGAGATCCGCTTCCTCGACACCTTGAGCCGCCGCTGGCCGGTTCCCGTCACGGGCGTCGATCTGCTGCTCGACGTCTCCGCCGCCGATACCGCCGCGGTGCTCGTCGATCGCGATGTGGCGGATGGCGGCAGTTCGCTGATGGCGGCAGCGGCGCCGATCGTTCTCCGCGATCTCGCTCATCCGGTCACCCACTACGCCGGGCCGATCCCGACTCAGGTCGAGTTTGCGCCAGCGCCATTCGGGGATGCCGGTCTGTCACGCCGCAGCGGCCGGCCCGACGCGTTCCTCTGGCCGAGCCTCGGCCGCATCGGCCGGGAAGCGGCAGCGCTTGCGCTGGGTGCGACCGCGACTGCTGGCGTCACCGGTCAATCGGCGTTGCCGTCGCTGATCGGCGAAACAGCCCTTGCCGACGACATCTGGCGCATGGGCGTCGAGGGCGCGGGTGCCTCGATCGGTCCGGTCGTTTCGGGCGCGCTGCTCGCCCACCTCGCCGAAGACGGCACGCCGCTATCCGCGAACGGCGATCGCCGCCCGCCCGCCATCCGGCCCCGGTTCGCGCCGTCGGCGCTGATGACGTTCTTCATGGCCGAATTGCTGTTGCATGCCCTCGCTTCCGTCAACGCCGCCGTTGCCGCGACCGACGCATCCCGCGCCCCCGGCGCACGCCGCCTCCAGCGCATCGTCCTCACCTTGCCGGCCGGAATGGCGGCCGATGTTCGCGCCGGCCATGCCACGCACGTCACGGAAGCGATCGACCTCATTTGGCGTGTGCTGGGCTGGGACGCCGTTCGCGACGCCGGCGCGCCGCAGCGTCCTGACGTCGTGATCGGCGCGGGCACCGAACTCGCCGCGCAGGTGTTCGAACTCCGCCGCGAGATCGCAACGCGCTATGGCAACGATCCGGCTGCATTGTCCAGCGCATCGGGTGCCGCGCGTGACGGCGATGCCGCGATCGTTCCCGCTTCGGCGCGCGGACCGCACGTCTTTCGCGTCGCCAGCATCGAACTCGGCGGCGAGTCAGCCAGCGCGATCGTCACGGACTACGCCGCGACGGGCGACGGCATGGTCACGCCGCTGCAAGCCGTCAGTGAGCAGTGGGACGACGGCGAGCAGGGTCTTCTGTCCGTCCTCGCCGAGGAGTTCATCCTCCGCGCGGTGTCCGCCGCGCTCGCCGAACATGGCCATCCGGCGCCGGGCATGTTCCTGTCGCGCGTGCTCGATACGACCACGATCCGCGACAGCGGCGAGCGCAACCTCGCGCGGCGGCTGCGCTCGAAAGTCGTTCGCCCGGCCGCCTCGGCGCTGCTGCGCATTGCCTGCGAATTGCCGCCGCGGGTCGCGGGCGGACAACGCATCCAGTCGCTGCGAGGCCTCGTCACCCGGGGCGGCGGCCGCTTCGAGCCATATGCCGCGGATTTCGATGGATTGGCGCAGCGCGACGGCGCGGCGGCCTTCAAGCTCGATCTGGTCGAGATCCGGTTCAGCCAACGTCAGCTCGATCACGCCATCCGCGCCGCCTCCGGCAGAGCCATCCGCCGCGCCGTCGATCTCGTCTCGCGTCAGGGCTGCGATCTGGTGCTCGTCTCGGGCGAGCTGGCCGCCCTTCCGGCCGTCGCCGACGCGCTCGTCGCCGCACTCCCGCTCGAGCCGGGGCGCCTCGTTTTTCCCGCGCGTCAGGCCGCGTCCGGCGACAGCCCGGGCCTTCGATCGTCCGTTGCCGCCGCGCTGGCGCCGCATCGCGTCGCCGGCATCGCAGGCGCTTATCTTGCGGGCCGCGCAGCGCCAGGGTTCGAAGCGTTCGACCGTGTCGTGCGCGCCATCGGACGTGACCTCGCGACACCAATGCTCGCGCCGGCCCTGGCTGCGCCGCCGCCCGGCGGCCTCGACGCCGTCCCGCGCACGTTTGCCTCGGGTTCGGGCACTGTTGTCACTCTCGCCGTCGAACTCGCCACGGGCCGTGAGCCATGACGCCCGCGCAACGCCTCACGTTGTCGGCGCGGCAGGCCGCCGAGCAGGCCCAGCGGCTGTTGACTTGGCTTGAGCACGGCAGGTCCGGCCGTCCCGAGATCGCCGGGCTCATCGACGAAATCGAAAGTATCGCGGGCGATGTCGGTCGGGTCCTCGAAGCCATTGAAACGCGCCCCGCCATCGGCATCGCGGGCGGCCACCGCACCGGCAAGACCGCCTTGCTCTCCGCGTTGACGGGCGCCGCCGAGCAGCCTTTGCGGGCCGAGTTCTCCAACCGCGAAGCGAGCCTCGACATTCTCGCGAGCCTTCTCCCGAACCGCGCCGGAGCACAGACTTCGGCCGCCGTCCGCTTGTCCAATCAGGACCTGCCGCCTGCGCCGCGCGGCTTTCCGGTGCGGGTGCGCATCATCGGTCAGCTCGACCTGATCAAGCTCGTGTTCCGCGCGCACGCCAGCCACATCGGCGCGCCACCCAGCCACACTCCGTCCGCGCCCGCCGTCGCCAATTTCTTCGCCGAGGCGGAGCGTCAGTTGCAACCGCGTGCGGTCGCCGGACTGTCCGCGCGTGACGTCGTGGAACTGCGCGAGGACGTGCACGGCTTCGATCCATTTTCCCCGCTGCTGCGCGTGCTGTCCGCTGCCGGCTACTGGGATCGCCTCGCCCTGACTGTCGCGCATCTGCCGGAAGTCGAGCGTACGCGCCTCGTCGCGCTGTTGTGGAACGAGGAGCCGGTCCTTACAGCGATCTACACGCAACTCAACGCCGCCATCGAAAAGCTCGGCCATGCGACCGAGGTGTTCTGCGAACTCGGCGCCCTCGTCACGCGCGAGCCGGCGACCGGCTGGATGGTGCCGCATCGCGCCAGCATCATCGCCGCGGACACGCTTGCGGGCCTCGCGCACGCGCTCGGTCCAATGCCCGCGTCGACGGTTCAGGTGTCGGGGCGTTTCGGCGGTTCCGTGGCGCTCGATCGCTCGGTCATGGCGGCGCTTGTCTCCGAGCTGCCGCTGACGCTGACCGCTCCGCCGGTTCACGGTCTTGCCGAGACCGACATCATCACCTTTCCCGGCGCGCCGTCCGTCGCCGATCTGCTGCGCGCGGATCCAGCGCAAGCCCCGTCTCTTGCGATGGCGGGCGTCGGCGGCGTGCGCGGTGGGCTGGGAGCCGAGGCCGCCGTCACGATCCTGTCGCAGGCCAAGGCCGTGTTCCTGCTCGATCGCGCCGCCCATCGCCATCAGCTCGCCTGCCTCGTCACCTGTCTCGATCCCGCGCAGCCGCCCGACGACGCCTTCGCGGGCGCCATCGGCGATTGGATCGATACCGAGCAGGGCGCGGAGCCGCATCATCGCGAACGCGTGCGCACGGGATTGTTCGTCGTCGTCACGCGGCCGTTGCCCGTGGGCTCGGCGGCGAGCCGTATCGAGCCCTGGCGCGATGCCGCCTCCGACGCCTCCGTGCGCCGCAGCGTCACCGACGGCATCGGCGTCGACCAGGACTGGCCCGGCGAGTGGACACCCAATCATCCGTTCGACAACTACTTCGCCTTCGATCGACCCGTTCGCGGCGCCGGACCGCGGTTTGCCGATACGCATCTGCGGTTGGTCGGCGGCTCGACCCCAAATGCCGCCTCGGCGTCGTGCAGCGCCGACGCGCTCGTCCGTGCGCTCTCGGCGGTCGCCATCCGCTCGAAGCGGCACCGTCTGCTCGGCCTGCATCTCGGCGGGCTGCGGCGGCGCTTGAGGTCGCGCGTCCTCCGTCATCATCTCTCCAACGATCCGATGGAGATCGCGGAATGGCGGCGGCAGGTCGCCAATGTCGCCGTTAACCGTCTCCGCCGCCCGATGCCCGGCGCGCGTGCCGCGAGCGTCAGCGCCGGCACGCTCGTCTCGGCACTCGCCGCAAGCGACGCCGAGCTCGCGGCGGCCATTGGCCTTGCGGCGATTGAGCCGCAGTCCGGCGGCGGGGGGAGGGCGGAATCGCGACGAGCCTCTGAAAATCCATCGTTCCGCCATGACTCCGCCTCAGCCGCCGTCACCTATTGGTTCCGGGCCATGCGTCAAAGTGGACGCTCCGCCCGGTTCTGCCGGCACGTGGGGGTACCGCAAACCGTGATGCAGCATGTCATCGACGAGCTGGCGATCGGCGCCGTGCGCACGGGCGTCGCCGCCGATATGACCGCCGCGTTCTCGCGTCTGCCGGCGGCCGGGTCCGGTCGCACCGGCGCGCCCGTTCACCTTGCCGCCACGGCCGTGCGGATCATCGACGCCTATCTTGCTAGTATTCCGCGTCCAGTGGCGGAGAGCGCGCCGGGCCGGCCGTCGCGTGCGCCGTCGGAACCTGCGCCCGGTTCAGCCGGACGGCAGCTCGAGCCGTGGCGCGCGACCGTGCTGGCCGGACGTGCCGCCGGGTTCGGTGGCGCAGGCTGGACCAGTGCCGTTGCCGCTCTGGTCGAGGCGAATATCTCGGCGGTATCGGGACTGGTCGATGCCGCGGAACGTGATCGCGAACTCGGCGAGCTGTTGACGGGATTCGCCTCCAGTCCATTCGAGGTCGAGCTGTGAGCGAAGTCACGATCGAAGTCGTCGAGGATGCCGATCACCCCGAGGGCGGTCATGCCGTCATCCGGCTGAATGGCCTCTGGCTGCTGCCCACCAACGCCACCTTCCGCATCGAGCCTGTCGATGGCGCCAGCCCCGCGACGTTGACGCCCGACTGGCCGCGCGGCGATCGCGCGCCCGTCGCCACCCGCCTGACCCCGCAGGGCGTCGAGATCGTTATCGGCCCCGACATTGTCGATGCGCCGCCGCTGTTGCCCGGGACGCCCGTCGCTGTTTCGGTGCCCGCCGCGTTCGTTCGCGCCGAGGTGCTGTGGCCGGATCTGCCGGTGTCCGCGCCAGTGACGGCACCGACCGTCGTTCTGACTGCCGCCGAACTCGCGGCCGAGCTCGAATCCGTCGCGCTCGCCAACCGGCAGCGTGAGGAAGCCGAAGCGCTGCAGAAACTGCGCGACCAGATGAACGGCTCCGGGGGCGCGCATTCGACCCGAGACAGTGGCGACGGCGAATTGCGCGCCTTGTCGGGACTGCGTCTGCGTCCCAATGGCGAGGCGCCGGCCACGCCCGTTGCCGATCCCGCTCCGTTCGTTCCGGCCTCGCCTTCGAACGCCGCGCGCAATGCCGCGATCGCGGCGCTGATGACATCCTCGACGAGTGGTGCGGGCATCCCGGCCGTCCCCTCGCAGAGCACCGCCCTGTCACTCGGCCGTCCGCCCGGGCGCGACTTGGTCCCGGCTGCACCCAAGCTGCCGCTACGGCCGCAGCGCAAGCCGCTGGCCATGGGTCTCCCGTTCGCATTCGGCTTCGTCGTCGCCGCACTGCTGACGGCGCTCTTCGCTTGGCGGCAGGGCAGCGTTAGCGGGCCGCGCGGCCTCGATACCGCCGCAGCCGCCCCCTCGCTCGCGGATGTTCTGGCCGTCACCGTCGTCAGTCCGCGCGGTCGCAGCGCCGCCGAGGTCGATCTGCCCTCGGCTCTGAAGCTCGCCGACGAAAGCCTGCATGCCACCGTCGGCGGCGCTGATCATGCCGAGGCGTCGTTCTGGCTGCGCAAGTCGCTGGCTCTGTCCGTTGGGACGCAGCAGTTGTCCTGGACGCTGACGCAGCTCGGGACGCTCTATGCCCAGCCGGCTGCGGGCGCACCCGACTACGGCAAGGCGCGGCTGCTCTGGGAAATGGCCGCCGGCAGCGGCGATCCGGTGGCGCTCTGCTTTCTCGGTGCCCTGCACGAGCACGGGCTCGGCGTACCGAAGAACGCGCGGCAGGCGCTCGGCCTTTATCAGCGCGCCAAGGCCCAAAGCGTCTCGGTGCCATCTGGCGCCACGGCCCCGAACGGCTGCGCCGACGTCGACGACGCCATTGCACGGGTGAGGAACTGACGCATGGCGCGAACGACCGCTGGTTCGTGGATCGACGTCGCCCTGCTCACGTGCGTGGTCACGTTTGCCGGCGCGTGGCCCGTCGTTGCCCAGCAGACCGCGCCGCCAGCGTTCGTCGATGAGCGCCGGTTGCCGCCGACCGACACTGAAATCAAGGCGAAGGCGGAAGCAGATCGTCTGAAAGCTGCAGCGCAGGAGGCCAAGGACAAGGCCGAGGCGCAAAAGCGCGACGCCGCCGAGTCCGAAGCCAAGCAGAAGGCCGAGGAGCAACGTCGCCAAGCCGCCGAGTCCGAAGCCAAGCAGAAGGCCGAGGAGCAGCGCCGCCAATCCGCCGAGGCGGAAGCCAAGCAGAAGGCCGAGGAGCAACGCCGTCAATCCGCCGAGGCCGAAGCCAAGCAGAAAGCCGAGGAACAGCGCCGCCAATCCGCCGAGGCCGAAGCCAAGCAGAAAGCCGAGGAACAGCGCCGCCAATCCGCCGAGGCGGAAGCCAAGCAGAAGGCCGAGGAGCAGCGCCGTCAATCCGCCGAGGCGGAAGCCAAGCAGAAAGCCGAGGAACAGCGCCGTCAAGCCGCCGATGCTGCCAAGCAGAAGGCAGCGCGACCTCTGGCGCCGCCCGCGCCCACACCAGCCGTGCGGACGGGCGCGACCGAGTGCGGCCCGGATCGAATTTCCGCTCGTGCCATCAACGGCGGCCGCGTCGAGATCAACGTCGACACGCCCTGCCGCCCCGGCCAGAGTGTCGTCGTCCGGTATGGAGTTTTCGAGCTCAAGCGTCAGCTCGACGGGGCCGGCCGCGGGATTGTCATCCTCGATCTGTTCCAGGGCAAGTCGCCCGCCGTCTCGCTTCAGATCGGCACATCGCCAGCGCAGCCGGTTTCGCTCGATGCGGTCGATCTCTCGGGGATTTCGAAAGCTGCGGTCGTGTGGCAGGCGCCGGTCAATCTCGATCTTCACATCTACGAGTATGCCGCCCGCCACGGTGACGCCGGACACATCTGGCCCGGCGCGCCGTCGACGGCTGAAGCCGCCGAGACCGAAGCCCGCGCCTCCCAGCGTGGCCGCGGCTTCCTCAGCACGAGCGACGACGGCCGCGCGGATGGCGACAAGGTCGAGGTCTACACCTTGTGGCATCATGCCGAGCAACGATCGGGTCTTGTCGCCACCGCGCTCGATTTCGAAACGCGCGGCGCGGCGCCGAGCGCTGATACGTGCGGCGACGGCGCTCATGCTTCGGTGGTCTACGAGACCTTTTTACTCAATGCGCGCGGTGAACTCAGCCGAGAGCGTGGCGTGATCGCGCCGGCCACCTGCGGGTCTCAACTCGCGGGGGCGGGACGATATATGGAAGACGCAGTGCCGGACCTCAGTGCAGCACCCTGACTTCGCGCGGAACAACAAGAACACTTGAAACGGGGAGACGTGGCATGTCGGACTTGAATTCGAGGTCGCCGGCACGGCGTGCGGCCGCGCGCGGCGCACTTGGCGCGGCGGTCGCCTGCTTCGGGTTGCTGGCCGCGGGCGTTGCGTCCGCCGCCGAGATCACGTTGCACATGAAGGGCGGCGGCTTCACCGTTCAGGGCGACCTCAGGTCCTTCGACGGCGCGCGTTACGTCATCGAGAGCAAGACGCTCGGCACCATGACCCTCGATGCCGCCCGGTTCGAATGCAAAGGATCCGGCTGTCCGACCGCGCCCGTGGTCGCTGCCCCGCCGCGCGGCTCCAATCTCGGGACGGCCACGTGGATGGGTGGCAGCGCGCAAGGCACGGCCGTGATGCCGAAGCTCGTCCAGGCCTACGCCAAGACCATCGGCGCCACGGTGATCCGGTCCGTCGGCAGCGACCCAAAGAATCTCGAGTTCAAGCTTACCGACGGCGCAGGCCGCGAGATCGGCAACTTCATCGTCGCCCGCCAGGGTGTGCCCGCCGGCCTCGCCGGGCTGCTCGCGCGCACGGTCGATGTGTTCTGGTCGGCTCGCCCCATCACCGCCGAGGAGCAGGCCCGCGCGCAGGCGCTCGGCTTCGGCAACCTGCGCGCGCCCGGCAACGAAAACGTCTACGCGCTCAACGCCATCGCCATGGTCGTCGCCGCCGAGAACCCGATCGTCTCGATCTCGATCGACAATATCGCCAAGATCTATGCCGGCCAGATCAACGACTGGTCCGAGCTCGGCCTGCCGCCCGGCAAGATCACCGTCTACTCCATGGTCGAGAGTTCGGGCGTATGGGGCTCGTTCGAGGACCTCGTGATGAAGCCGCGCAGTCTCAAGGCGCGCCCCGACATCATCCGCATCGACGCCGCCACCGACTGGTCCGACAAGGTTGCGCAGGACAAGTCCGGAATCGGCATCACCAATATCGGCATCGTCCGCAATGCCAAGCCGCTCAATATCGAATCTTCCTGCGGGTTGATCGTGCGGCCGTCGAACTTCGCGGCCAAGACCGAGGAATATCCGCTGATGCATCGCTTGCATCTCTACACGTCCGGTTCGCCGAAGGTGCCGCTCGCGCGTGAGTTGCTGGCCTTCGCCATGTCGCCCGCGATGCAGCCGGTGCTGAAGGAGGCGAACTTCGTCGATCAGTCGCTCGAGGCGATGGATTTCCAGGCGCAGACAGCCCGCATCGCCTATGCGCTCAATGCGCAGAACGAGGACTTCGACATCAACATGATGCGCACGATGATCGGCGAAGTGAAAGGTGCAAGCCGGCTGTCGACCACGTTCCGTTTCGGCACCGCCGATGCCACCCTCGACAGCCGCGCCAACGCCGACATCCAGCGTTTGGCCGATCTCTTGAAGTCACCGGAATACCGCGGCAAGCAGGTCACGCTGATCGGCTTCGCGGATGCGGTCGGCAGCTTCACGTCGAACCTCAAGCTGTCTGAGCGCCGCGCCGCCGCCGTCCTGCGGGCGCTCACGGTCGCCGCCGGCATCGGCGTGCGTTCGCAGGTCACCACGCGGGCCTACGGCGAACTCGCTCCCGTCGCCTGCAACGACTCGCCCGAAGCGCGCAACTTCAATCGCCGCGTCGAAGTCTGGGTCAAGAGCTGACGTGGCCGACCATCCCCTCGTCCTGCTCTTCACGGGGCGAGGCCTTTCGCCGAAGGGCAGCCCAGCGAAGGCCGGCGAGGCACAGCGCAACAAAGCGCGCCGCCGTGTTGTCGACCGTGACTGCCGCCGCCGCACGCGCAAGAAAGGTAAGCCCATGACACCAGCCAGTTCAGGCCGTCCGTCGGGCCTCTTCAATGGGCGAGGGCTCGGTTCCGCTGCGCGGATCGTGCTGTTGATCGCGACCGTCGCGGCCGCTTGGCCCGCCGCGGCCCAAGTGGTGCCCGCCCCCGCCACAAAGCCTGCTGCTCCAAAAGCCGTGGCGCCGCCTGCCGCACCCAAGTCCGCGGCACCCGCTGCCACAGCACCCGCACCAGCCGCCGCGTGGCAACCGTCGAAGCCCATCGAATTCGTCGTCATGGCCGGCCCCGGCGGCGGCGCCGATCAGGCCGTCCGCTTCCTCGTCGACGTGATCGGCAAGCAGGGGCTCGCCAAGGTGCCGTTCACCGTCGTCAACGAGCCTGGCCGCTCCGGCGGCGACGCGTTGTCGAAGCTTCAGGCCCGCGCCGCCGACGATCACGTCATCCTGTTCACGTTGAACAGCTTCTACACGACGCCGCTCGACATGCCCGATCTCAAGATCGACGTCGCACGCTTCACGCCGATCGCTCGTTTGGCGGAAGATGTATTCCTGCTGTGGGTCAACAGCGAGCGCGCCGAAATCAAGACCATCGACGACTTCGTTAAGGCGGCCAAGGCCAAGGGCAAGGACTGGGTGATGGCCGGCACCGGCAAGGGCGCGGAGGACCAGCTCCTGACCGAGTTCCTCAACGCCACTTACGGCCTCACCATGACCTACAAGTCGTTCGGCGGTGGTGGCGAGGTGGCCAAGGAGCTTGCCGAGAAGCGCGCCGATTCCACCGTCAACAATCCCGCCGAGCAGAATAATTTCTACCCGAAGGGCATGACCAAGCCGATCGTCGCCTTCACGCCCGCTCGGCTGCCCGCCTACATCGCCATCCCGACGCTGCGCGAGACGGGGATGGACTTCACCTACTTCATGCAGCGCTCGGTCGTCGGGCCGCCCCGGATGAGTCCGGCTGCAGCGGCATGGTACGACAAGTTGTTCCGCGCGCTGTTCGACAGTCCGCAGTGGAAGGACTACGCGGCGAAAAACAGCCTGCGCGGCGACCTGCTCACCGGCCAGAGCCTGATGAGCTACTGGGTTCAGGAGCGCGAGAAACACGCCCGCTGGAAAATGGCCATCGAGCTGATGAAACCGAACTAGCCCCGGCGCGGATGCGTGTGGGCATCCGAAGCGCCCGGACCTCGCCAACCCCAGCGGGTCTCGTCATCTCGCCGCTGGCCGGCGCGGATGCGTGTGGGCATCCGAAGCGCCAACTCAGAGAGCGCGGATGCGTGTGGGCATCCGAAGCGCCAACTCAGAGAGCGCGGATGCATGTGGGCATCCGAAGCGCCAACTCAGAGAGCGCGGATGCATGTGGGCATCCGAAGCGCCAACTCAGAGAGCGCGGATGCATGTGGGCATCCGAAGCGCCAACTAAGAGAGCGCGGATGCGTGTGGGCATCCAAAGCGCCACCTAAGAAATTCTCCCGCCCAAGAGTAAAATCCCCCCGAGAACGAACGCCGCTGCCAGCACCAGACAAACCACCGCGCGCAGCAGTGGCCGCTCGACGATCTTCGCCTCCGCTTCATCCTCATAGTGCGCCGCGGGCTTGCGGCCGGTCACCATCGCCGGGATCAGCGGTTCCTTCTTCACGAGCCAATAAAAGATATTGGCCGCGATATGCAGCCCTATGGCCGGCAGCAGAAACCAGTAAATCGCGCGCCGGTGCCACGTCGACGCCAGCTTCTGCGTCTCCTCGTCGACGAGGCGATAGAGCGGCCCCGCCGCGAGATCGTTGTGTTCGACGGTGAAGAGCCCGAGCGTAGCTTGTCCGCCGACGAGCGCGAGCAGCGCCAGCACCATCAGCGCGCCGAGCGGGTTGTGTCCGAGATAGTGCCGGGGCTGCCCGCGCGCGAGCGCCGATGCGTAGCCGAGTGCCGCGCCGGGGCCGCGCATGAAGTTCGAGAATCGCGATGTCGACGAGCCGGCGAAGCCCCACAACAGCCGCCAGACGACCAGGATCAGCACCGCGTAGCCGGTGCGGCGATGGATCACCAGCCGCGGGTCGCCGATCAGCTGTGAATACTGGAACGACGCCCACGACACCGTGACCAGCGTGACGAGCATCCAGTGAAAGGCGCGCGTAGGGAGGTCCCACGCGCGCACCGGCGACTTGACCTTCGCGTCCATCGACCGTGCCGTCACTTCGGCTTGCGGTAGATCTTGTGGCAGCCGCCACAGTTGTCGCCGAGCAGCTTCGGCCACACGTCCTGGAATGCGATCTCGTCGGTGATCTTCGCCTCGGCTGCCTTTGCTTCCGTGGCGAGCTTCTTGAAGCGGTCGACGACGTCGGCCTTCTTCTCCCAGATGATCGGAAGCGCCTCGGTGTCGCCGCCGGTCTTGCTGTCGTCGGGGAACAGGTCCGGCAGCTTCGCAGCGCCCGCCTGGAACGTCTTCAACGCGGCCTGCACTTTGGCCATGTCGAATTTCGCCTCGCCCTTGATCATGGCGCCGGGATCCTTCGCGGCGGCGCCGAACCCCTTCAGTGTTTCCTTGCGGGTCTTGATGACGTCGAGGTTCTGGGCGGCAAGCGCCGTCGCGCCGACGGCGACCAGTGCGGCAACAGAGAGAATGCGGAGCATCGTTGACCTTCTCCGTGATTGTTTCGGACGCTGCAATATCGGCACGCTGATCTGGTGGCGCATCTTCGACACGACCATGGCGACCTCACGACGACTAATGACCGAAAAGTCCGCACCCGGCAATCCGCACCCTGCGCTGTCCGGTCATGCAATTGTGATCGGCGTTCGCGATCCCGCCACCGATGCCCTTGAGACATGACACCGGCTGTGTGACGTTCGGCAGAAGGTTCGCCGCAAGCGTCCGACCTAGAGCATCATCGGGCCTCACGGAATCGCTTTCGCGATTCACAGGCCCGATAAAGATGCTCTAGAATCATAACTCTAGAGCACTTCCATCCGATCAGATGCGATCGCGCTGGCGATCACGTCTGATCCGATAGTGCTCTAGGTCTCGGGCTTTGGTCCGAAGCTCTGGCGTATGCCCGGTCCGGCATGCGACACGAAACGGCAATCAGACAGGGAGTGACGGATGAAGCTCGTGCGATTTGGTGCTGCGGGACGAGAGAAGCCCGGGCTGGTCGATGCCAACGGCGTCGTGCGCGATCTCGCGGGGATCATTCCTGATGTGACCGGCGACACGCTCGGCCCCGACACGCTCGCCCGTCTTCGCGCGCTCGATCCCGCCACGCTGCCTGCCGCGCCTGCGGGCGTGCGCCTCGGCGCACCGGTCGGCCGCGTCTGGAACTTCATCGCCGTCGGCCTCAATTTCTCCGACCACGCCGCCGAGACCGGCTCGCCCATCCCCTCCGAACCCATCCTGTTCAACAAACTGGGCAACTCCATCGTCGGCCCCGGCGACGACATCATGGTCCCCAAGGGCTCGCTCAAACTCGACTACGAGGTCGAAATCGCGTTCGTCATCGGCACCCGCGCCCGCTACGTCGACGAAGCCGACGCAATCCGCCACATCGCCGGCTACACCATCTGCAACGACGTCTCCGAGCGCCATTTCCAGGTCGAGCGCAAAGGTCAATGGATGAAGGGCAAGTGCTTCGAGACGGCGGGTCCGATCGGTCCGTGGATCGTCACGCCCGACGAGATCCCCGACCCTGGCAAGCTCGGCATGTGGCTCGACGTCAACGGCGAGCGGCGGCAGTCCGGCACCACCGCCAACATGATCTTCTCGATCCCCTACCTGCTCTCCTACATCAGCCAGTTCATGGTGCTCGAACCTGGCGACGTCGTGACGACGGGCACGCCCGCCGGCGTCGCTCTCGGCATGAAGCCGCCGGTTTGGCTCAAGCCCGGCGATGTCGTCAGCCTCGGCATCGACGGCCTCGGCGCGCAGCGTCAGACCGTGGTTCCGTTCCGAATGTAAGCGGCGCCCACAACGAATCCGGCCCGCCGGGGTGTGCCGGCGGGCCGAATTTGATCGACGAATGCCGCCGGTCCGGCGTCAGTTCAATGTGCGCTTGCCGCCGTCGAAACCGGCCTGAGCCTGCCCGCTGCCGAACTGGTTGCCGAGCGCATGCGACAGCCGCTGCCACGCATCCGCGTTGTCGCGGCGGTTGGTGGCCAGCGACGCGTGCAGCCGCTTCGCCAACCGCAGCAATTCCTTCTTTTCCGCTGGCAGCCGGCCGCCGCCGTCGTCCTCTTCGAGGATTTCGACCACCGACTGAACCAGGCTCTCATATGGCCCGCCCGGCAGCATCATGATGACGAGCCAGTTCTGGTCGACGTCGGTGTAGGCATCGACCAGGATCTGCCGCTCCCGCGCGTCGCTCGGCTGCAACTGGCTGTCGATACGCGAAAATGACTTTTCGAGTTGCACGCGAGCCTGCTCGTCGCGCTCGGTCAGGCCGCGGTCGAGCAACTGGTTGGATTGCCGCGCGCGATCGAACGCCTCGCTCGCGGCGACTGCCGCGCCGAATGCCTCGCCCGAAAGATCGAGGAACAGCTCGGGCTCGATGCCGAGCGACGAGACGAGTGCCGCGACGTAGCCGCGCTTGTGCTCCAGGGCCGCGTTCGCGGGGAACCCATCGGGGCCGGGATCGGGCGTTCGATCGGGATCGTTTGCCCGCGGTGCTTGCGCCTGAGGGGCTTGCGCCACGGGGGCTTGCGGTTGAGCCGGGGATTGCGCGGGAAGCGCCTTCTGCTGTGGCGGTGC
Source organism: Hyphomicrobium sp. (assembly GCA_022843145.1). GTDB lineage: Bacteria > Pseudomonadota > Alphaproteobacteria > Rhizobiales > Hyphomicrobiaceae > JAKAML01. Next base: position 103,605 of record JALHOF010000005.1, on the reverse strand, counting down.
GATCCTCGGCGTGCCACCCGATAACGCGCCGCCGTCGCGCGCGCCGCCTCGTCCCGGTCCCGCGAGATACCCTTGTCCGTATCCGGCTCCGAAACCGCGCGCGCGGATCCGGGCCAGCGTCTTATACAGATCGGCGTGCACGATATAACGCGGCGGCGGGCTGTCCTGGCGGTCGAAGCGATGCACGAGCTGGAACGTCGAACCGGCGTTCAGCACATTGCGGACGAGCCGCTTGTCTGCCTCATCCACGTCGCTCAACAGCACTTCGGATGCGAACCCGGGGAAGCCCTTTTCTTCCGAGATCGGATGGAAGTGCCCGAGCACGATGTCGGAATTCGCCGCGATATCCGGCAGCAGCGCCGCCGCGACCATCTTGTCGAGTTCGATCGATTTCACCGACCGCTCGATATCCTCGGTGAACTTGCCACGGTTCTTGTCATAGCTGCGCTTGGCGACGATGGCCAGGAACTGCATCAGCTCCTCGCGCACGTGGTAGCTAGCGCCCTCTCGCTTGACCGCACCGATGGTCGCGCCCGCGCTCAGCACCTCGCGCAATCGTGCGGCCGTCTCCGGATCGACATCGCGGATATCGACCTCGGCCACGAACCCGTCGATGTTGGTGATCGGATGCAGCGCGCCGAGTACCATCTTGGCGTTCGCGAACGTATCCGGCAGCAGCGCATTTTCGATGATCGCCTCGAGCTGCCGCGCCGACCGCGCCTTCGATGTCGGCACGTCGGACAGCGGCGAGCGGATGGCGTTGGCGCCGAACAGGCCGGACATGAACACGAGGCTGTCGATGGTGATCGCGATTGCGAGCGCCAGATAAGCCAGCCGGTTGCCGTCGTTGAACGCGTTCCAAGTCACGACGAAGCGATGCGCCTTGTCGTCCCGGTTCAGTTCGATGAAATTGATCTTGTTTCGGAGCTGATCGGTTTCCTTCGACGGCAGCCCGCTGTCGGCGAGGCAGCGGGCGGCGAAGCCGAACAGCTCGTCGGTCGTCTTCAGTCCGACCAGCTTTTCGCCGCCGGCGCAGGTCTTGGCGAACGTTTCGCTGCCCGAGTTGAGGGCGAACACGAGGGCTGCCGCTTCCGACGCCTGCTTCGGGTCGCAATCGATGCCGGCGACCTTCTTCTTGGTTTCGGGAGTCGCCGTCGCCATCGCCGAGTAGATCTGGCTGCACGCTTGCTGCAATTTCGCCAGCCGCTCGGCTGTCGGCTCCTGGCGGAACTCGCCGCGCACGATCTCGAATTGCGGCAGCAGCCGCGACGGATCGAGCTTCGACTTCGGATCGGCGAGAGCGTTCTCCTGCGCCAACTGGATGCGGCTCTGCGCGGTTTCCGTCTCGCCCTTGTACTTGGCGAGATCGCCGTCCACCGCCGCCAGCTCGCGCTTGATCTGCGCGATGCGCGTCTCCGTGCTGTCGAGGCGCTTCTTGGAATCCTTGACCCGCTCCTCGCCGACCTTGATGTAGTCCTGAAGCTTGCCGAGCTCTTCCAGGCGCTGGCGATAGATCTGGCCGCGGCCCACCTTGCCGGTGCCCTCGACGCCCTTCTCCTCGGCCATCGCCTCGACGCGCTTGGCGTCGACTTCCTTGGCGCGCGCGTCGAGCGCCGTCTTCTTCTCCGCATAGTCAGCCGCCAGCGACGGCCGATCCGCCTCCAGCCGCGACAGCTCGTCGGTCAGCGATACCTTGCGGCTCTGCAGACCGGCTTGGCTCGACTGCGCGGTCGTGATGCGCTCCTGCTGCTGCTTGATCGCGCGGTTCTTGTCCTCGACCATCGCGTTGAAATAGGTCTCGATCTCGGCGCCCGAACTCTGCGCGGCCTTGGCCAGCGCCGCGAGGCCGTCGTCATAGGCGCGCCAGCCGTCGCTCGTGAACAGGGTCTCCGATTCCACCAGCCGCTTCTCGGTGATGCTGCTGCCGATGTCGGAGACGATGCCTGCAACCTGGTTCTGCGCGCGCAATTCCGAGGCGCGCACGCGCTCGGACTGCGGGAAGATGCCGCTGAAGTGCGAGTCGAACGAGAAGAATACGCTCGTCGACATGCACGCGAGGAACATGACCCACAGAATGGAATTCTTGATGATGACGCGGAAGCTCTGGATGTAGTTGCTACCGATGTCGCTTTTGGTCATGGCAATGACGAGCGCGAGAACGAGCGCAGTCATCGCGCCGTAAAGTGCAAAATTCTGGATCGACTGCGCCGTCCGGCTGTCGAACCAGTTCGTCGTCGCCGCCAGTGTCTCGGTGCCGGTCTGGCCGAACCACATCGTCGCGGCGATCATGGCGAGGAGCGCGAAAAGAGCCGTCGCGACCAGATCCCAGCCGCCACTACCACTTTCCGACTTCTGGTTCATGCCGGACGCGAAACTCTCGCCGATGAGCCAAGCCGTCACCAGCATCACGCCCTGGATGCCGATCGTCGCCATCAGTGACAGCACGCCGCCGCCGGTGAAATTCCGGAGCCCGTCGAACGTCGTGTACCCCGCGACCAGCGACAGCACGATGCTGGTCGTCGCCAGGAGCGCGAGTTGCCAGTTTGAGAAGAACGTTTCCTCGATGGCGCGGCCGACGCGTTTGGCCGGGCCTGATGACAGCGCCAGTCCGAGGCCCACGAAAACCAGGATCCCGATCAACAACGACGAACCGTTGGTCAGTCCCCAGTCCACGAGTGCTTTCACATCCATGTCTCAGCCCTCTCAGCGCCGCGCGACGGCCCTCCGCCACGGCGGACCGCCCGCGCCTAGGCGCGCGGGCCTCTTAAAAATGTAGGTGAAGCCCTTCCCATACAACATCAGCGACGCGATCTCTGGTCAAGATTGCGGCCAATGTGGGAATGATCTCAATTGTGACGTGAATGTAACCTGAAAATCCCGCCGGATCGCCCCGGATCGCGAATTTTTGCTGCGATCAGGTTACGGCTTTGCGACTTCGAACAGTGCCGCAAGCCCCATGCCGCCCATCGTTCCGAGCGCAGCCAGCCCGTGCGCCGGACGAGTTCGGCTACCGCCGTTTTCGCCGCCGCGCACCATGTGCGTGAAGAGCCGCACCGCCAGAACCGCGCCTGCCGCACCGTAGGGATGCCCGCGCACGACCGCGCCGCCATCGGGGTTGATCAGATCGACGTCGATCCCGAGATCGCTCGCGAAGGCCAGAGCCTGCGCCGCCGAACTCTCGGAAAGTTCCACCACGCCGATCCGGCCGAGATCGAAATTGCCGAGACGCTTCAAAAGCTTCTTCGTCGCCTCGGCGGGCGCGCCTCCTTCCCTGTCCGGCGAGACACCCTGCGCCGCGCTGGCGATGAGCCGCAAGGCGGGCGGCCGGCCGAGCCGCACCCACTCCGCGTCCGACACGACGACCGTGAACGCCGCGCCGTCGTGCATGGCGCTGGTGTTGCCCGGCGTCAGCGTGCCGTCCGGCGGCAGATACGGCACGAGCTTCTCGAGGTCCTCTAGACCCGGCTCGATCGCGCTCTGGTCGCGCGCTTCGTCGGCGTTGGCCCGCATCGGCACGATCTCGCCGACGAACCGCCGCCGCTCTCGCGCGGCTCCCGCTTTCATGTGCGATTTCAGCGCCCACGCGTCCTGCTGCCCGCGCGAAAGGCCGAGCTTGCGCGACAGCATTTCCGACGCCTCGAACAATTGCGGTTCCTCGGCTTGATCGGCCGTTCCGGGTTCGATCCGCAGGAAGTGCGGGGTTTGGTAAAGGGTCTTCGGCTTGGCCAGCCGCCACGGCGCGGTGGAGAGAGATTCCGCGCCGCCCGCCACCACCACGCTCGCGTCGCCGCAGCCGATCATGCGGATCGCGGTCAGGATCGCTTCGAGGCCCGAGCCGCATTGCCGGTCGATGGTCGCCGCCGCGCAGCCCTCGCTCATCCCCGACGACAGCGCGATCAGCCGGGCCGGATTGCCGCCTTCGCTGGCGTTGCCGACGATCACCTCGTCCACCGCCCGGCTCTTGATCCCGCAATCCGCCAGCGCCGCCGCGATCACCGGCGCGGCCAGTTCTTCGACGCGGCGCGATTTATGAAGTCCGCCGACCCTGCCGAGGGCGGAGCGGCGGGCGGCGATCAGATAGACGGGAGCGGGGGGCATGGTCACGCACACTGAGGGTTATCGGGATCTGTCCGGCTGCGGCGTCCACGATCCGGTCGAACGGGTGGCCGTTCGACCGGTTGGGCCGTGCCTGGACGGCACATCCTGGAAGACCATGCAATGAAGGCGAAAACTGGAAGCTCAGGCGGCGGCCGCGTGCTGATTTTTCGATCCTGGCGGGCCGTGGCCGCCGTGGCACACCTTTCCAGACGTTGGCGTGCCGCGCATCTGCCGTGCTATACGTGATCCGTCCCCGCGCCGATGACAGGTCCCGGAACCCGCATGCCAGATACGCAAACCAAAATTCTCTTTCCGCCGCCGGGCCCGCGTAGCGCGCAACGCGTCGAGCAGGCCATGAAGCGCGCCGAGGTCATCTTCGACGAGCGCAATCTCCGGTTCACCAAACTTCGCCAGCAGGTGTTCGAAGAAATCGTCGCGGCACACGGCTCCGTCGGCGCCTACGAGATCCTCGGCCGCATCGCCGAGCGCGGCACCCGGCTCGCCCCGATCTCGGTCTATCGCGCGCTCGATGCGCTGCTCGAGGCGGGCGTCATCCATCGCCTCGAAAGCAAGAACGCGTTCTTCGCCTGTCGCCGTCTCCATTCCGACGATTTCATCACCGGCCGCCGCCCGCTGTTCCTCAGCTGCGAAAAATGCGGCGCTGTCGCCGAGGTCGACAGCGACGGCATCTTCGACATCGTCGAGCGTGTCGCAAAGTCCGCCCAGTTCAAGCCGCGCGTCAAATTCGTCGAGGTCACCGGCACTTGTCCGCGCTGCGCCGAAGCGGAGGCCGAGGCCCATGCCGTCACGGCCGGCGCACCCGCAGCCCCCAAGCACGCATCCAAGCCGGCTGCCGAGCGCACCCTGAAGAACGGCGCGTCAACCAAGCCGCGTCCGGCTTCACGGTGACGCCGCGCCGGGACCACGGCCCGCGGCTCGGTCGCCGACGCCCGTTCCACGAGGCACGCCGCACGCCATGACGACTGCATCGCCGGTTCCGACACCGCACGTCCACGCGCCGCACGTCCACGACGGCTGCTGTGGCCACGACCATGTTCATCCCCCCGCCCCCGCTCAACTCGACCCGCGTGCGCTGCTCTCCGGTCGCGGCCTGACGTTCGTGCGCGGCGGCCGCTCGATTCTGACCGGCGTCGACATCGACATCCGGCCGGGCGAGATCGTCACCGTGATCGGGCCCAACGGCGCCGGAAAGACCACGCTCGTCCGTCTGCTGCTCGGCCTCGATGCGCCCGATCGCGGCGTCGTTCACCGCCGCTCCGATCTCGTGATCGGCTATGCGCCGCAGCGGTTCGACATCGACCGCGCTTTGCCGATGACCGTCAGCCGCTTTCTCCGCCTCGGCCAGCCGGCCGGCGATGCCGAGGTGGGCGCGGCGCTGGCCGAGGTCGGTGCCGTGCGCGTCGCCAACCAGCAGATGACCAGCCTCTCCGGCGGCGAACTGCAGCGTGTCGTTCTCGCCAGGGCGTTACTGCGGACGCCCAATCTTCTCGTTCTCGACGAACCCGTGCGCGGCGTCGACTATGCCGGCGAGGCCGAGCTTTATACGTTGATCGGCAAGCTCCGCGACGACCGCGGCTTGGGCGTCCTCCTCGTCAGCCACGACCTGCACGTCGTCATGGCCGCGTCCAATCGCGTCGTCTGCCTCAACCGGCACGTCTGCTGTTCCGGCGTCCCCGAGACCGTCGCCCAGCACCCGGAATACGTGCGGCTGTTCGGCGCCGAAGCCGCCCGCGCCATCGCCGTCTATCACCACCACCACGATCACCGTCACGACCTCGGCGGCGACCCGACGCCGGTCTCCCGGCCGTCCGGCGAGGAGCCGCGCTGATGGAGCCCTATCTGCTGCGTGCGCTCGCCGCCGGCGTCGGCCTCGCCATCGTCGCTGCCCCACTCGGCTGCTTCGTGGTCTGGAATCGCATGGCCTACTTCGGTGAGACCGTCGCCCAGGCCAGTCTGCTCGGCGTCGCGCTCGGCCTCATGTTCCAGCTCGACCTGACCATCAGCGTGTTGCTCGTTGCGCTTGCCGTCGCCGGGCTGCTGATCCTCGCCGGCCGGCAAACCGCCGTGCCGGTCGACAGCATTCTCGGCCTCATGCACTTCGGCGCACTCGCCGCCGGTGTCATTGCCACCGCTCTCGTGCGCGGCCCATCCGTCGATCTCATGGGCTACCTGTTCGGCGACGTGTTCGCCGTCACCGGCTCCGATCTCATGTGGGTCTACGGCGGTGGCGCGCTGGCGCTCGCGGCGATGGCATGGCTGTGGTCGTCGCTGCTCCGCCTCGCCGTGCACGAGGAGCTGGCCGCCGCCGAGGGCGTCTCCCGCGACCGTGTCCGCATCGCCTTCACGCTCGTCCTCGCGTTGACCATCGCCATCGGCATGAAGATCGTCGGCATTCTCCTGGTCATCGCCTTTCTCATCGTGCCGTCCGTCGCCGCCCGCCCGTTCTCCTCGACGCCTGAGCGCATGGCCTTGCTCGCCGCGCTCACCGGCATCGCCAGCACCACGCTCGGGCTTGGTCTCTCGCTCTATACCGACGCTCCGGGCGGCCCGTCGATCGTTCTCGTCATGGCCCTTCTCGCCGGCTTGTCGCTGACGCTCGGCGGCTCCCGCAACGCGCGTTAGCGTCGCTCACCTGACACTTGGTCCCCGCGCGCGGCTCGTCTCGAAGCCGAACGTCAGGAGAAAAATCCACACTAGAAACATGGAGATGCCAGTATTCTTTTTGGGTCTGACAGTTGCTCGGATCGTGGCCGCAATGGCAAGCCGATGACAGAACCGGAACACGAGTCGTCATTCGCCCTATCATCCGCGCCCGCGTGCTCTTCGCGCGGAAATCGGGCATGATCGTTCCACTCCGGCCATCCCAACTCCTTCAGCCAACAGCACCGCCCATCATACGGCCCAGCTTCCGCCATGCATCTCGACGTCGAAACCGTGCGCGACTTCTACATGACCCCACTCGGCCAGGTGGTGCGCCGCCTGCTCGGGCCGCAGGTCCGTGCGCGCTGGACGGGCGTGAAGGGTCTGACCGTCATGGGCCTCGGCTATCCCACGCCCTACCTCGGACCCTACCGCAACGAATCACGGCGCATCGGCGCTCTGATGCCGGCCGAGCAGGGCGCGCTGGTGTGGCCGTCGTCCGGGCTTGTGCGCAGCGTGCTGGTCGAGGAGACGCACCTGCCGCTGCCCGACAACAGCGTCGATCGCATGCTCGCGGTGCACTGCCTGGAGCAAGCGCAACGGCCCGGCCCGCTGTTGCGTGAGATCTGGCGCGTTCTCGCTCCGGAAGGTTCGTTGGTCCTTGTCGTGCCCAACCGTCGCGGCGTCTGGGCGCGTCTCGACCGCACGCCTTTCGGCCACGGCCGTCCCTACAGCCGCAACCAACTCCAGCAGCTACTCACCGATGCGCTCCTGACGCCGGTGTCGTGGAGCCACGCGCTGCACATCCCGCCGATCGACCATCGCTTCATCCTGCATCGCTCGGCGGCCACCTGGGAGCGCATCGCCGGGCGCCTGTCGCCGAGCTTTGGCGGCGTCATCGTCGTCGAAGCGAAGAAGGAGACGATGGCGCCGATCGGCAAGGTCGTCCGCGCTCGAGCCATCCGCGGCCTCGCGCCTGTCCGCGGCGGCTGATCGCGCCGTCCTTACACCTTCTCGATGAAGGTGCTCGCGATCATCGAGCACAGCCGCTTCATGACGATGAAACCCGCGTGCGGGTGTTTGTCGAACACCTCGAGCAGCGCGTCGCCGTTGATCGACAGCAGTTTGCAGTCCTCGAGGCATTTGGCGTTGCCGAGTCGGCGCGGGTGTTCCGGCACGAGCGCCGCCCATCCGAAAATCATGTGCCGCTTCATCAGCGTTTCGACGTGCAGATGCCCGACACCGGATTTGGTCGTGAAACTGACGAGACCCTTCACGAGCACGTACATGTCCAACGCCTGATCGCCGGCATCGTAGATCATCTCGCCGCGTTTCGCGTTCTTCTCGACGACGATCTCGGCGATGCTCGACAGCGCGTCCTGTGAGCATCCGGCAAACAGCGGGATCTCGTTCAGCATATCCCTGATGTGGTCTTGATCGAGCATGGCAAGGGGCTCCGGTCGTGATCGACTTCTCGTTGCCCAATAATTGTGCGCCGGCTTCGCATTCGCATCCAATCGACCTCGCCAATCGAATGGTAGCGAAGGGTGTTCACGGCCCGCACCATCACCGCGCCGGGTGCCATCTGCTGCCTCGATCTTCATGTCTCGGCATGACAAAAGACATGAACAAGAAGATCTTTAATTATCAATGCTTTGTGAAATTCACGACGTGTCGTTCATGTTGTCATGTCGCGGCCACTGCACAACGTCCACGCGAAATCACGCGGCGCGTCAGCCGAACGTGGAGATCAATCCGAAGTTGTGGAGAAAAGGGCTGACCAGCGGTCAGCTGGCTGGCCCGACGTTGAACTCGTGCCGCCATTCCGCGCCGTCGCTATCCTTCATCGTGACGTCTAATTTCTCGGTGCCGGGGCCCGGGACCTCGAACTCGATCGTCGGATTTTCGCTCAACGTCATGCTGCCCGTCATCGCGAAGACGCGGGCATCACCCTTCTTCACTTCGAGCTTCGAAACCACGCGCAGCGGAATATACAGCAGCGTCATCTGGTCGAGCGCCATGCCGCTGTGGTTCGGGTGGCGGATGTCGAGGCGGACACGCTGATCGATCTGGGTCGCCGCCACCTTGGCCGGCGCAGGCGCGAGTTTCATCTTGCCCATGTTGGCTGCGATCTCAGCCGGATCGCCCGTCGGCGGGGCCGAGCATGCGGACTGGCCGCCGGCGAATTTGACCAGCGTCGAAACCATGCTCAACCGGCCCTGGTCGTCCTCGACGACGGCACGGATGTAGCTCTCCTGATTGAGGCGGACCTTCGTCGCCAGCCCGACATTGGCGCGACTGCCGCCGAATTCGAATGCGGCCGCGACAGGCGATGGGTTCTCGTCGACGATCAGCGTCACCTTACGTACGGATCGACCCTGTGGAAGGCGTGCGTCGATCGAGATCGGGACGGCCCGCACGTCGTCGGGGCGATAGGGAGCCTTGATGGCGATCTGTCCGGCGCCGTCCTCGATCGGACGCGTGCCGAACACTTCGTTCCTGAGACCGTTCCAGGTCGAGCCCGCCACGGCGGACGCCGTTGGCAGCAAGGCTGTCACGGCCAACGCGCCGAACGCCACGGCAGCAGCCGTCCAAGACGTCCTGTTGGCCTTGAGCCTATTGGCTTTCGACACGACGAATCCTCCCGGAAATAGGCTATTTCTGAGAGATTATCGTGTCCGCGGATCGCTCCGAAGTCAAGTCTGCTCGGGAAGTAGTCACACCAAACCGCTTCGGCTTGGCGCCTCCGAAAGCCGGTGGCCGCGTTGCCGACGCACGTCACGACACCCCGCACGCCTGACTTCGCTTCTCGTCCTCAATGCGCCATCGCAGGCCGCCATCCGGCTGCCAATGCGTCGGCTTCTGTGCAGAACCAGCGTTCGCCACGGACGACATCGACTTTGACGCGGTTGTACCAGGGGCTCCACGGAAGATGATAGATGTTGCCCTTGGACGAGACGTTGCCTTTGATCGCGCAGCCCTCAGGCGCTTCGGGTGCGGCGCTCGTCCAGCGTCGTTCGCGATAGACCCAAGGCGGATCTGCCGCGCCCTGCCAGACGCCGGCTGACGCTGCGCGGGCCTCCGCTTCGGCGCTGACGAACAGCGTCGAGTACTTCACGAATGCCCAGGCTAGGCCTTGGCGCACCATCTCGTTGTTGAGATCGAGAGTTCCGGCGCGGCAGAGGCCGAGAGTCCGGCCATATTTGTCCTGGCCGCTCGGGGTGCAATCGACAGTTTGGCTGCCGATCATCTTCTCGAGCGTGTTGGCGGCGGCGCTGCCGCAATTCCAACTTTCGCCGCCGCGCTTCCGGCAACTCTGGCCGTGCTCGGGCGCATCTATGCCTTCGAGCCGGACGCGGACGCCGCCGATATCGAGCGTGTCGCCGTCGAGCACCCGCGCGGGGCCGCTCAAGGGATTGGCCTCGACACGCGCCGCTTTCGTTTGCGGCGACGCTACGACACCGAAGAAGAGTGTGCCGATCAGCGCCAACGCCACCGACGAGCACACGCACTTTACAGGTACAGATTCACTCATAGATTGAATCTGCATGATTCGCGTGGCGCAACCCAGGCGAAATTTTGGCGAGATCTGACAACCTTAATGGAGTCGCGCGCCCGCCGTCGCTGCTCGCGCAAGAGGCGCGGACAGTCCATATAATATACTGAAAAATATCAATATTATTTTGATGCTGGTGAGTCGGCTATCTCAAGAGTCTCAGGCGGCAGGTTGAGTTCGCGCGTCGCGAACAGCAACTTTTGGCCAGCAATCTCTGATTGAATCATGAGGATGCGGCGCACCTCCGGATCGTTCACATACTCGACCACAAATACCGGCTTTCCATCCGCCGCTAGCCTTGACAAATGCTCTTGAGCCGACGCGATTTCGTCGGGTTCATTGGGTGTTCCATCTCCCGGAATGCCATAGGACAGATCCTCCTTGGCGATCGCGTCGATCTTTGCGCGATAGGCATCCTTACTCAGCAATTCCTCGGCATTCTGCGGCACGACGAGAAATCCAGGCCGCAACCGGCGCGCGTAGTCGGCGATCGCGGTTACGAACTGGACCATGTCGTCCGGCGCCTGCGGACGCTCGACCGGCCAATCCTCGTAACCGTCTACCTTGTCGAGAAATACGCCGTCGAAGCCCGCCGCGAGAATACGATCGAGGTATGGTGCGGGAACCCACCGAGGGATCCAGTACTGAAGTGTGCGTGACACAACCCCTGGATCGGCGTCGAAGATGAGCCTTTGCCAGGCCGGATCCCAGAATCGAACCGCGTAGTTGCCCCGCCAGTCCTTGTTCTCGGTGCCGAGCCAGGACGGACGTGCGACGCGCCAGTGTTGCCGCCAGTATCCGCGATAGGATTCAGCCTCTCCAATGGATAAATATGCCAGCACGATCCGTGGCTTGCCACCCGATCTCCGGCGCAGGGACGCGACCTCGGCGGCCGTCCATGCACCGAGATCGCTGCCATCGCGCGAGTAGTCGGTGACGAGGAGATCGACGCTCTCCGGTATCGACGCGGGTTCGACGCGCTGGAGCTGATAGCCCCACGTCGCGACCTCTGTCAGTGGTGGCCCGCTCCGTGGTGACAGCTGTCCAATGTCGCGCTTATGGAGAGCGGGAACCGCGACCAGCACCGCGCCCGCGATCGTCAGCAGAACAAGGATGTTTCTCAGCCATCTCATCGGTCACACTCGGGCGACGGATGGTCCGCCGGTTTGCTTGGACTCAGGTATTCTGTCCCGAGCGCTCCCGACGATATGGAGCGCGACGTGCGAACTTGCAATCGGCTGATTTCCAAGCACCAACAAATGGATAACGCGCGCGAAATGGAGCAAGATGAGGTTTCGGGTCCTGTATCCGCCGAAGCGGTTGCCGCCGTGCTTCTGGCGGCTGGTGCATCGAGCCGATTTGGCCCTCAAAACAAGCTACTGGCTGAACTGGACGGCGAGACCCTCGTCGCACGCGTCGCGGGCGCACTGTTGGCTAGCCGGGTCGCCGAAGTCGTCGTCGTTGCGCCTGCCGACACGTCAGCGATTGCAGCCGCGCTGGAAGGCCATCGGATGGCTCATTCACATCGCCTCCGTATTGTTGCCAATCCCGACCCTGGCCGCGGCATCGCCAGTTCCATCGCGGCCGGCATCGGGGCGCTTCCGTCCTGGGCGTCCAGCGCAATGATCGTGCCGGGCGACATGCCGGGCATGAGGGCTTCGATATGTGACGAACTCATTTCGACATTCGCGGCGTCGGGCTGCGATGCTGTCGTCCACGCGGCGACGCCAGATGGCAATCAACGCAATCCGGTGATCTGGCCGAAAAGGTTGTTCGCGTCATTAATGGCGCTGGAGGGGGATGTCGGCGGCAAAGCGCTGATCGCGGCCGAACGCGCCATGCGGCCGAACCGCGTGATCGCCGTGGCTTACACAGTGTCCGACATTTTCCTCGATGTCGATGAGCCGAACGACCTTCGACGCTGGCGATAATGCGACTGCGCTGGAACTCCGAGACATCCAGTAAGCGGAGCATCTCACCGCCCTTGAACAGCCTGAAATTGCACGCGACATCGACAGTGAACGATGCAATATTGCAACGTCAAATGACGATCAGATTTAGACGAAATGCACCGCGGAAACTGACAAGTGGGAGTGTCCTATATGATCAATTCGAAGAGCGGCTTTTGGGCCGCAGCCATCAGTGCTGCCGCAATCGCTGCGGGCTCCATGACGGCAGTCGCCGCGGAAGCACCGCAGAGCTTCATGCCGCGTGACACGATGTCGGCGCCAGGCAACAGCGAACTGAAGGCGCTCGTCGCACCGGCCCCCGCGGTCGGCACGATGGTCGTTGCCCAGAAGGGCAAGGGCGGCGGCGGATTCGGCGGTGGTGGTGGCGGGGGCGGCAACAAGGTCGTCGTCGTCAAGAAGCGGAACAACAACGCCGGTGTCGCAGTCGGCATCGCCGCGCTCGCTGCCACGGCCATTCTGCTCAGCTCCAAGCCATCGAACGCCGAAGGCCGCCGCTATCGTGATCGTGATCGTGATCGTGACGGCCCGTCGAAGTGGCAGTGCCGGAAGTGGGACGACCGTTGTGACGACGGCGAAAAGTGGGCCTGTCGCAAGCTCCGCAACGAGTGCTGATCACACGGTGCCGGTTCAATGATGCGATCCCCGCCGCCCAGACTGGTCGGCGGGGATTTCTTTTGTGCTGAGCCGCGAATGACTCACAATACCGATCCGCGTCAGCCGGCGGCGATCAATCCGACGATCGCGGCTGACAGAAGGCTCGCGAAGAACCCGGCGACGACCGCGCGCGGGGCCAGTTCGGCAATCTCCGTTCTCCGCTCGGGCGCCATCGCCGCCAGCCCGCCGATCAGGATGCCGAGCGAGCCCAGATTGGCGAAGCTGCACAGCGCGTAAGTCAGGATGATCCGCGAACGCTCCGACAGCTCGGCGGCCGGTGTTTTCGCCAGCTCGAGGTAGGCGAGAAACTCGTTGAGCACGACCTTCTGTCCGAGCAGCGCGCCGGCGGTGCCGGCTTCCGCCCACGGAATGCCGATCATCCAGGCCAGCGGCGCACAGAGCATGCCGAGCAGCCCCTGAAGCGTGACGCGAATGCCGAAGGGTTCGCCCAAGGCTGCGATCATTGCGTTGACGAGCGCCACCAACGACACGATGACGATCAGAAGCGCCGCCACCGTGGCCACGAGCCGCAGTCCGTCGATCGTGCCTTGCGCCACCGCGTCCATCGCCGACCGGCTGCTCTCGCCATCGCCCATCACTGCGGTATCTGGACCACCCTCGAAATCCCGCGGCACCATCAGCCGCGCGATCATCAACGCCGCGGGAACGTTCATCAGCGACGCCGCGAGCAGGTGCCCTGCGGCGCCGGGGACCAGCGGAGCGAGGATCGACGCATAGAGCGCCATCACCGTTCCAGCGACGGTCGCCATCGCGACGCACATTGTCGCGAAGAAGGCGCCGCGCCCCATCCCGGAAAGGTATGGCCGGATCATCAAGGGTGCCTCGATGATGCCGAGGAACACGCTCGCGGCGGAGACGGTCGACAACGGCCCGCCCGTGCCGAGCGAATGCCGCAGCAAATAGGCAAATCCGGCAACCACGCGTTGCAGGATACCCCAATGGTAAAGAAGCCGCACGATCGCCGAGAGCACCAGGATCATCGGAAATACGCGGGCGGCAATGACGAAGTTGTTTTCAGGCCGGGTCATCTCGAACGGAGCGGGCGCACCGGCCAGGTATCCAAAGACGAGTTGCGCGCCGGCGTCGGTGGCATTCTGGACGGCAAGCACGACATGTGCGAGTCCCTCGAATAACGCCCGCGAGGCCGGCAACTTGAGCAGAACCAGCGCGATAACGATTTGCACGGCGAGCGCGCCGGCAACTATTCGCAACACGGTCTTCGCAGGGAGCAGCCCCCTCTCCTCCGATAGCGCCCAAGCGATCAACGGGATCGCGAGAATGCCCACGACACTTTGCAGCGCCAGCCACATGGAAGCCCCCGATCCATACATCCCCGGGCGACAGTAGCCGCTCGGTCGTCGCAAGGCCAATTCCCCAATTGCGCCAAGTGCCGCAGTTGGCGCGGAAAAACTCGCTTCTGGCGGATGAAACGTGGACAGCGCAGTGACATAATTCGACCCTACGAAGTGGCCGTGCTTGCGATCCGGCGCAGGGAAGCGACAATGATCGCCACAGCCCATGAATTTTCGACCGAGGCCCGACTGTCATGACCGAGCGCCGTCCACCTCAGAGGCCCCCGCATGGACCGCCTCCGCTCGACGCCTACCGCCCGAGGACCGATCTGCCGTCTCAGCAGCAGTCTGTTCGGCCACAGCAGAAGTTCCCGCCGCGTCCGCTTCCGCCCGGCACACAGCAGCGGCGGCCCGACGCCCGCGCCATTCGCGCATTGCGCGACGAAAGCGAGGGTTGGGGCATCGCGGCCTATACCGGTTTCGCACTGCTTGGCGGAGTGCTGATCGCCGCAGCTGGCATCGGCTATCTCGTGATGAACCCGCCCGTCGACCTGATCCGAAGCGAAGTCATCGCGCAGGTGAAATCGAAGACCGGCCGCGATCTCAAAATCAACGGACCAACCCGCTTCACGCTTTATCCGTCAGTCGGCGTGTCGATGGAGAAAGTCGAGCTTTCGCCGCCGCCCGGCATGAGCGGTCAACCGCTGGCGACGATGGCCAGTCTCGACATCAACGTCGGACTTCTGCCGTTGCTGGGGCGGCGGATCGAGGTCGATCGCCTTGTATTGCGCGATCCGGTGATCGACTTGCGCACGGACAAATCGGGACGCAAGAGCTGGGATTTTAGGCGCACGGCCGATGCGTCGGATTTCTACGCCCGGCGGATCGAGGTGGCGCAGGCCACGCCGCAGAACAGCGCGACGGACGCCATGCCGGCGGGTATGAGCCGCGGATCGAGCGCGCTTGCGGGCATTGAACAGATCGCGCTGCGCGACGTGCGCATTGAGAATGGGACGGTGGTCTGGCACGACGAGCGCACGGGCATGCGTGAGACGATCTCCTCGGTCAATGTTCAAACAGACTTGCCCTCGATCGCCCATCCGCTCGACATCAAGGGCAGTCTCGTGATCAAGGGTGAGAAGCTCGACGTGTCGGGCACGCTCGGCTCGCTGGTTGCGATGCTGGATGCGCGCCCGTCGAATGTCTCGTTGAAGGTCCGCAACGCTCTGGCCAGCGTCGGATTCGACGGCACGCTCGCGGCCAATCTGGAAGCCGATGGCAAGCTCGTCATGACGTCGGGCAACGTGCGCGGCTTGGCTGCGATGGCGGGCGTCGATCTCGGTCCGGGCAACGGATTTGGCCAAGGTGCGCTGTCGGGACGGCTCACATACTCGGCCGGCAAGGCCGCGCTCGACGGAGCGCAGATCGTATTGGACAGCACGACGGCCACCGGCACGCTGGGGCTCGACGCCACCAGTGCGCGGCCACGGCTGACCGCCAACCTCGACATCGGGGAATTAAACCTGAACCCATACCTCGCCCCCCGAGACGGTTCTGGTCCGCCTGCGACCTCTCGCACCCCTTCGGCGATGCCGTCGCCGTCGAAACCATCGAGCTCCGCGTCGCCTGCTGCCGAGCGTGTGCCGAGTTCCATCGACGATCTCTTGAGCCGGCCGGTGCCCGGCAACGTCACGCCGCAAGTGCGCGGCTTCACACAGCGCACCGGCTGGAGCGAGGAGCCGATCCGGCTTGCGGGCCTCGCCGCCCTCGACGCCGACGTCAAGCTCAAGGTCGCGAAGGTCGTCTATCATGAACTGAAGTTCGGGCAGTCGCGCGTGTCCGCGTCGCTGACGGGCGGAATCCTCAAGGTCGTTTTCGAGGATGTCGCGCTCTATGAGGGGCGGGGACGCGGCGCGGTGACGGTCGACGCAACATCGCCCGTTCCACGTTTCGGCGCGAACATCACCGCCGACGGAATTTCGCTGCAACCGCTGCTGCGGGACGCAGGCGCCAAGTCTTGGCTTGCCGGCGCCGCGAAGTTCAATGTCGCCGTAACGGGCGAAGGGGCGACGCAGAAGGCGATGATGGACGGCCTCGCGGGGAAGGCCGATCTCACGGTCAACAATGGTGCTGTCGTCGGTTGGAATCTCGCGCAGATCATCCGCGGGCTGAAGCAGGGGCAGCTATCGGGATTGGACCGTGCTGAAACAGCGAAGACCGACTTCAGTGACATGAGCGCGACGTGGGCGATCATCGAGGGTGTCGCGCAGAGCCAGGATCTGAAGCTGAACTCGCCGCTGATGCGCGTGACGGGCGCCGGCCGGGTCGATCTCGGAAAGCGGCAGATCGATTTCCAGCTCAAGCCGAAGCTCGTCGCAAGTCTCGAGGGTCAAGGCGCGGCGCAAGGGCTCAGCGGTCTAGAAATTCCACTCAGGGTCAAGGGGTCGTGGGAACGCCCGGAGATCGTGCCGGAAGTCGGCGATCTTCTCAAGGACCCTGAAAAAGCGCTTGGTGCAGTGAAAGAACTTGGCAAGCAGTTCAAGGGAAAGTCAGCCAACGAAATCGTCGATCAGGTTCTCGGCGACAATCCCGAAGCCGCCAAGAAGGCCAACGATTTCTTGAACAAGTTCCTGAAATCCAAGTGAGGCTGTCTGGTCACCGTTGACCGGCTACAGGTCACCGGCAATAGGTCGGGCGAGGGTCAGTGCGGTGCGCCGCCGGGAACTTCGCATCGAGCCGAACGTTTTGCATCCAGACCTTGCTCTGGAGGCGCGCATGAACCGCTATACGACCACTTTGGCATTTGTTGCCGGTTTAACTTGCGCCGTCGGCCATGCCGTCGCTGCCGAGCTCGACGGCGAGGTGCTGTTCAACACGCATTGCCGGAATTGCCATACGGCGGTTAAGGATGACCATCGCCTCGGACCGTCGCTGCACGGCATCGTCGGTGCCGAGGCAGGCAAGGCATCGGGATTCGCCGCCTACTCCGGCTCGCTCAAGGGGTTTTCTTGGGACGAGGCGACGCTCGACAAATTCATGGCCAGCCCGGCGTCGGTGGCGCCCAATACCAGCATGATCTATCCGCCGGTCGAAAGCCCCGAGCAACGGAAAGCAATCATCGGCTTCATCAAGTCGAAATCCACGCAGTGAAATCCGGTTGACGGCTAGCCCATCAATCGACCGGCTTCTGTTCAAGTCGTGACGAGATCGCACGCCTGAACAGGAACCGCTTGCGGTCGCCCAGTCTGATTCGGGCCGCGGCGACGCGCGCTGGGCCGCCGGTCGCATTGCGAGCCAAGGCGCGCGTGCGTTCGGGGCGCGACGTCTTCGACGGGTCGGCCGTCGTGAGATGTGGTCCGAGCAGTGCCACCAATCTCTCGATGCGCCGTTCGCGGATGCCGAGCGACTGGAGGTGGCAAGCCGTGTTGAGCACGTAGTCGAGATTAAACCCTGTGAGCCCCTTGGCTTTGCGCACGATGCGGACTTGCCGCGCGAGTGCCAAGTCTCCCGCGTATGCTGGATGCTGCCGTTCGGCGATGAACGTCATTGCCAAGACCTCGGCGCGGCTGTCGTCGAGTAGCGTGATCGGCAGATGCGCCTCGCGGTAAACGCCAGTAACGAGTTCTCGGGTGCGTACGTAATGCCGCGTTTGCACGGCGTCTCGCGCCGGAACACGAAACGCAACGCCGACGCACGTGCCGCCGTGATCGAGACCAAGGATCAGTCCAGGCCGAGCCGGCGTCCCACGGTAGTGCATCGAGTAGATGCAGAAGGCGCGATGGTATCCCGTCAGGCGTGCGGGGATTGCCTCGATGAAGGGAATGCCGGGGTTCCACATCAAGGAACCGTATCCGAACACCCAGAGATCCGTATCCGCGCGCACCTGGTCCTGCACGGCTCTGCTCCTTCCGCCTCAGCGCTTGGCAGGAGAGGGGGGATCGGCGGGCCGCGAGCGTCCAAAGTCCGGGGCCGCGGTGTCCTGACCCGCCTGAATGATGCTTCGCCGGATCGAGCGGGCGTCAGTAAACATCCGTTGCAGAACATCGCCATCGCCGAACCGGATCGCGCGCTGAAGCACGGTCAGATCCTCGGAGAAGCGGCCGAGCATTTCGAGAACCGCGTCCTTGTTGTTCAGAAACACGTCGCGCCACATCACTGGATCGGAAGCCGCGATGCGCGTGAAATCGCGAAAGCCACCGGCCGAGAACTTGATCACCTCGCTGTCGGTGACGCGCTCAAGATGCGCCGCGGTGTTGACGATGTTGAATGCGATCAAATGCGGCACGTGGCTGGTAATGGCGAGAACGAGATCATGATGGACCGCGTCCATGATCTCGACTTGCGAGCCGAGCCGCTCCCAGAACAGCTTGAGTTTGGCGGTCGCAGCTGGATCGGCATCGGCGGCCGGCGTCAGAATGCACCAGCGGTTGTCGTAGAGTTCAGCAAAGCCCGCCTCAGGGCCCGACTGCTCGGTGCCGGCTATGGGATGACCTGGAATGAAGTGTACGCCCGCGGGGATGTGCGGGCCAACGTCGCGGACGACGGCGGCCTTGACCGAGCCGACGTCGGTGACGATGGCGCCCGGCGTCAGGTGCGGGCCAATCGCTGCGGCGATCGCCGCGTAGGCGCCGACCGGTGCGCAGAGAATAACGAGATCCGCGCCGGCCACAGCGTCAGCCGCGTTGTCGAAGGCCTCGGAAATCAGGCCAAGATCGAGCGCCTTCTGGCGTGTCGCGGCGGTGGCGGAACTGCCGACGATCTCTCTCGCGAGATTGGCGCGACGGCAGGCATGGCTGATCGACGAGCCGATGAGCCCGATGCCGATCAACGCGATGCGGCTAAACATCGGCGTGTTGGCTTTTGCGGCAGTCATGCCGGGGTCTTTCCAAGATAGGCTGCGAGCGCGGCGACCACGGCGCGGTTCTCGTCCTCGGTGCCGATGGTCAGACGCAGAGCGTTGGGCAAGCCGTAGCCCGTGACACGGCGCAGGATGATGCCGCGCCCGCGCAGGAACTCGTCGGCGGTCGCTGCCGTCTTGCCGCCCACGCCGTCGAAATGCATGAGGAGGAAATTCGCGACGCTCGGCGTCACGGGCAGCCCCAGCCTCTCGATCTCGGACGTGAGCCACGGCAACCAGCGCTCGTTGTGGGCGATCGCCGCATCCTCGTGTGCGCGGTCCTCGATGGCGGCAGTGCCCGCGGCGATCGAGGATGACGACAGATTGAAGGGGCCGCGGATACGGTTGAGCACGCCGGCGATCGCCTCCGGGCAATAGGCCCAGCCGATGCGCAGTGCCGCCAATCCGTGGATTTTGGAGAACGTCCGCGTCATGACCGTGTTGGACGTGGTGGCGACAAGCTCCAGCCCCGCCTCGTAGTCGTTGCGGCGCACGTATTCCGAATAGGCCGCGTCGAGAACGAGAAGCACGTGGCCGGGAAGTCCGGCGTGCAGCCGGCGGACCTCGTCGATCGGAATATAGGTGCCCGTCGGGTTGTTGGGGTTGGCGAGGAACACGACCCTGGTCCGCGCCGTCACAGCCGCGAGGATGGCGTCGACGTCGGTCTTGAGGTTTTTCTCCGGTGCGATGACGGGAACGGCACCGCAGGCGAGAATGGCGATACGGTAAACGAGAAATCCGTGCGTCGTGTAGATGCCTTCGTCGCCTGGCCCGAGGTAGGCGTGTGCCAGCATGGTCAAAAGTTCGTCCGAACCCGCGCCGCAGACGATGCGGCCGGCATCGAGACCATAGCGGCGGGCGATGGCGTTGCGCAGCGCGGTGGCCTGTCCGTCGGGGTAGCGTTCGAGGTCCTTGGCCGAGGCATTATAGGCTTCTATTGCTTTCGGGCTTGGGCCGAGCGGCGTTTCGTTGGACGACAGCTTGATCGGCTTCACCCCGCCCGCGACCTTGCTTTCGCCAGGGACGTAGATGTCGATGTCGAGGATGCCGGGGCGCGGGATGGGCGCGGGCGAGGACGATGTGGACACGGTGGATCCCATGGTTCGAGACGCCCGATTTCTAGGACTGCGCCCCCCTCAAAGCAAAGGAAAGATTGACGCTTCCCCGACCTTCCGAGATGTCTGCACGAGACACCTGCTTGACCCCACGGCCTTGCATCCGATATTGGAACGAGACTCGTGGTGATTTGGCCGGCCGGCTTGCAGCCACGTTAAACAACTTGCTAAACAGGCCGCGCGCTGCCCGAAAGCGGAGCCGGCCTCTCGTGTGTGAGCCCGTTCCCAAATGGCAGATCCCAATGTTGAACACGCCCCCGAAGCGATCGTAGCCAAGACCACGGCGGCTGCGACGGACGCGGCGGCTCAGGCTACGGCGGCACTGGCTGAGGTTCATCGTCCGACGAGCCACGTCGCGACATTCTCGGAGAGCGAGGCGTTGACACTCGACAGTGGGCAGACGCTTGGGCCGTTCCAGATCGCCTACCAGACCTATGGGGCGCTCAACGCCGACAAATCGAACGCGATCCTGATCTGCCATGCGCTGACGGGAGACCAGCACGTCGCCAACCGGCACCCGGTTACCGGCAAGCCTGGCTGGTGGGAAATCCTGGTCGGCCCGGGCAAGCCGGTCGACACCGACCGATTCTTCGTCATCTGCTCGAATATCCTCGGCGGCTGCATGGGATCGACCGGACCCGCGTCGATCAATCCGAAGACCGACAAGCCCTATGCGCTCGACTTCCCGGTCATCACCATCGGTGACATGGTCGATGCGCAGGTCCGGCTCGTCGATCACCTCGGCATCGGCACGCTGTTCTCGGTCGTCGGCGGCTCGATGGGCGGCATGCAGGTGCTCGAATGGGCCTCGCGCCATCCCGACCGCGTCGCGACCGCCATCCCTATCGCCACCGCGCCTTGGCACTCCGCGCAGAACATCGCGTTCCACGAGGTCGGACGCCAGGCCGTCATGGCCGACCCGCAGTGGTGCGAGGGCAACTACATCGACCGCGGTACGCGCCCGGCGCGTGGCCTCGCCGTCGCCCGGATGGCTGCGCACATCACCTACCTCTCCGAAAAAGCGCTCGAGGAGAAGTTCGGCCGCAACTTGCAGAACCGCTCGGCGCGCTCGTTCTCGTTCGACGCCGACTTCAAGATCGAGAGCTATCTGCGCCATCAAGGCTCGACGTTCGTCGACCGCTTCGACGCCAACAGCTACCTCTACATCACGCGCGCGATGGACTATTTCGACCTCGAGGCTGAACACGGCGGTAAGCTCGCCAGCGCATTCACCG
This sequence comes from Hyphomicrobium sp., assembly GCA_022843145.1. Lineage (GTDB taxonomy): Bacteria > Pseudomonadota > Alphaproteobacteria > Rhizobiales > Hyphomicrobiaceae > JAKAML01. The sequence continues at coordinate 82,106 of JALHOF010000005.1, read as the reverse complement.
GCACGCGGACGCAGTTCTGCGTCGTTTCCTTTACGTCCGACTGGCTCTATCCGACGCGCGACAGCAAGGACATCGTGAAAGCACTCAATGCGGTTGCCGCCAATGTGTCGTTCGTCGAGATCGAGAGCAGCAAGGGCCACGACGCCTTCTTGCTCGAGGAGCCGGAGTTCTTCGACACCGTGCGCGGCTTCATCGACGCAGCGGCGCGCAAGCGCGGGCTCGCGGCGCGCGGCACCGTTGCGGGCGGGATAGGAGCGGTATGATGGCGACGACTGATACGAGCTACGCCGGTGCGGAGACCGCACGTCCGCGCGTCGATCATCTGCTGATCGCCGAGATGGTGGCGACGGGCTCGCGCGTGCTCGATGTCGGCTGCGGCGACGGCGCGCTGCTGCAACTTCTGACCGACACGAAAGCCGTCGATGGGCGCGGCATCGAGTTGAACCGCGAGAAGGTGAACGCGTCGGTGAAGCGCGGGCTATCGGTGATCCAGGGCGACGCCGACCGAGACCTCGCCGACTATCCCGATCAGGCGTTCGACTACGCCATCCTGTCGCTGACCATTCAGGCCACGCGCTATCCGAAGACCGTGCTCGAGCACCTCTTGCGCATCGGCCATCGCGCCATCGTGTCGTTCCCCAATTTCGGGCACTGGAAAATCCGCGGCCAACTCTTGCTAACTGGTCGCATGCCGATGACCGAGAATCTGCCCGAACCTTGGTATCTGTCGCCCGATGGCCACCTTTGCACCATCAAGGATTTCGCCGATCTCGTCGCCATCGTCGGCGCGGAGGTCGAGGATGCCGTCGCCTTCAACAGCTCCGGCACCCGCATCCCGATCAAGAACGCATGGTCGTTCCAGAACATGATGGGCGAGAAGGCCGTGTTTCTCCTCCGCCGCCGCGACGGGCGGTGAGGGCTGGCTTGGGCTTTCCGTTGCCCAGGCTTCCTGGAAGCAAGCCTGCATCCCGCAGGACCACATGCTGCGCCATTTTTCCTGGGCGCTTCAGGTGCCGACATGCACCCGCGCCACTCACCCCAGCCGCAGCGCCTCCAGCGGGTCAGTGTAGGGCGTGCCGACGGCTTCGGCGACGGATTGGTGGACGACGCGGCCCTCGTGGATGTTGAGGCCGGCGCGCAGGTGCGGATCATCGGTCAGCGCCTGCGCGGCACCCTTGCCGGCAAGTGCGAGGATGAACGGCAGCGTCGCGTTGTTGAGTGCGAACGTGGACGTCCGCGCGACGGCACCCGGCATGTTGGTCACGCAGTAGTGGACGACGCCGTCGACGACATACGTGGGTGCTGCGTGCGTCGTCGGCTTCGACGTTTCCGTGCAGCCGCCCTGGTCGATGGCGATGTCGACGATGACCGAGCCGCGCGGCATCTGAGCCACCATCTCGCGCGTGACGAGCTTCGGCGCTGCGGCACCTGGCACGAGCACCGCGCCGATCACGAGGTCTGATGTCAGAACGTGCTCCTCGACCGACGCGCGCGTCGAGAACACGGTATCGACGGACGCGCCGAACTGCTGGTCGATGGCGTAGAGCCGAGCCACGTCGATATCGAGCACCGTGACGCGCGCCTCGAGCCCGATCGCCATGCGCGCGGCGTTGATGCCCGCCACGCCGCCGCCGAGCACGGTCACTTTCGCGGCAGCCACACCCGCGACGCCACCCAGCAGCGTGCCGCGTCCACCCTGCTCCATTTCCAGGCAGTGGGCGCCGGCCTGCACCGCCATGCGGCCCGCGACTTCGCTCATCGGAGCGAGCAACGGCAGCCCGCCGCGCGCGGACGTCACGGTCTCATAGGCGATCGCGGTCGCGCCGGACTTCAACAGCGCCTTGGCCTGCTTCGGGTCGGCGGCGAGATGCAGATAGGTGAATAGCGTCTGCCCAGGCCGCAGCATTTTGCACTCGGCGAGCTGCGGCTCTTTCACTTTGACGATGAGATCGGCGGACGCAAACACGTCGGCCGCTGTGTCCACGATGGTCGCGCCGGCCTTCACGTAGTCTGCGTCGGAGATGCCCTGCCGCATGGCGGCATCCTTCTCGACCAGAACCTCGTGCCCGCGCAACGTCGCCTCGCGCACCGACCCCGGCGTCATGCCGACGCGATACTCGTGGTTCTTGATCTCCTTCGGCACGCCGATGCGCATCTGTCGTCCTCCCTCGCTCGTCCCCCGAGAGTTGGGCCGAGTGCAAACGTGATGCAAGTGTGGCGGCAAGGATGAAGCACGGTCCAGCGGATCGGGGGGGCACTTTGCTCGCCCCTGTTTAGCGGCACCAATTCATGTCCTTGCTATGTTCGGACGATCGGTGCGCGGGTCGAGGTGCAGCCCACCGCACTTTGTCATCCTCGCGCTTGTTCCGAAGATGACAACGAAGCTTCGGCTCCTGTTCCCTCAAAACCGCTTCAGCAGCCGCTCCAGATAATCGAGCTCGACGGGCGGGCGGGTCGCTTCGCCGGAGCGGCGGCGAAGTTCTTCGAGGATCTCTCTCGCGCGCTGCATGTCGATGGCGTCCGGCACCTTGACCGACGTTCCTTGGTCGGGACCTTCCGAGCGCTGCGGCCGGCCCATCGGGTCGCGCGGGCTATCGCCGTTCTGGCCGTAACGCTGCGGCATGTTCTTCATCATCTCTTGCGCCATCGCCTGCGCGCCCTGGCGCATTTGGTCGAGCGCCCGGCCCTGCTCCTCGGTGGCCTCGGAGAGATCGCCCTCGCGCAGGGCGCGCTCGGCGCTCTCCATCGCCTCGCGCGCGTCTTCGAGCTGCTGGTTGTCGCCCATGCCGAGATCGCGCATGTCACGCTGCAGCTGGCCGAGCTTGTCGCGCAGCCCGCCCTGACGCTGGCCGAGCTGGCCTTGCGATCCCTGCTGGCGCTGGCCGCCTTGACCCTGCTGGCCCTCGCCCTGCTGCTGTCCCTGGCCTTGCTGACCCTTTTGACCCGGCTGTTGACCGCGCTGGCCCTGCTGACCCTGGCCCTGCTGCCCCTTCTGGCCTTGTCCCTGCTTGGGCTGGCCTTGCTGCTGGCCGCGCTGTTGACCTTGCCCGCGCTGCTGGCCCTGCTGATCCTGATCGCGCATCTCACCGAAGGTGTCGTCCATCAGCTTCTGCTGCTCGCCGACCATGTTCCCGAGTTCGTCCATCTTCTGCATGGCCTGGCGGTTCTGCTGCTGCTGCTCCTTCGCCATGCGGCCCGATTGCATGCGCTCCATCAGGTCGCGCATCTCCGACAGCATCTGCTGCGCTTGTTCGCGCGCACCGCTTTTCGCCATGTCCTCGATGTTCTTCATCATCCGCTCGAGGTCCTGCTGCGAGAGCGTCTGATTGTTCTGGTCGTTGCCGTCCGGCATTTCCGACTGGTTGGCCGCGGCTTCCTTTTGCAGTTCGCGCATGTAGTCGTTCAGCGCCTGCTTCATCTCCTGCATAAGCTGGCGGATCTCTTCCTCGGATGCGCCATTCTCCAGCGCCTTCGACAGCTTCTCCTGCGCGTCCTTGAGGCGCTTTTCCGCGTCCGATAGATCGCCGTCCTCGATCTTGAGCGCGATGTGCCACAGCTGCTCGATGACGCTCTTGCGGCCTGCGCGCGTGGTGTCGCGGGCAAGCCGATGCTGCGCCGAGCGCATCAGTAGGTAGATCTTGGGCTCGACGCCAAAGTCCTCAGGCCCCAAAGACAATGCGGACAGCGCCTTCAGGACTTCGCCGCGATAGCGCGGGTCATCGACGAGTTTTCGACGCTGCTCGACGATGGCGCGAGCGAGCGGCTTTTCGAAGCGGCGCTCGGGCATGACGAGTTCGATAGGCGAGGACAGCCCTGTCTGCCCAGCGACATCCTTGGCCTCGAGCCGCATGGTGACGCGCAATCCAGCCCAGGGATGCTGGCCGAGTTCGAGATAGGAGTTGCCCTCGACTTCCTTGGCATTCGGCTTCGTAAGCCGCAGCGCCATCACCGGTGGACGTTCGAGTGGAGGGCGCGGACCCTTCAACACGTCGCGCCGTGCCCAAGCCTTTTTCGGATCAGGCGCCGCCGCTTTGACTTTCTCGAAACGCGCAGCAGCCGAAGCCACGCCATAATCGTCGGTGGCTTTGTAGTGAATCTTCATCGAGCCGCGCGCGGTGCGCTCGAGGTCCTTGGTCAGCGTGATCGCCGGCGGCGCATCGGGAATGAGGTTGATCGCCCAAGTCGCAAGTTCGGAACCGGATCCGAGTACGCGCAGCTTGCCGCTGCTCTTCAATTCGTAGCGGATCTCGGAAACGCCTGACGTGCCGGGCAGAATGGCGGACTCGCGTACTTCGGGCCTCGCCGCGCCGTCAGGCAGCATTTCGAGGCCGAGTTGAAGCGCCGTTGCGCCACTCGATCGAACGATCAGCACGCTCCGGTCCGGCGCTTCGATCGGCCCGACGGTTGCGACGAGTCCTTGCGCGCCGGTTTTGGAACCGTCGGCCAGCATCATCGGCGGCCGCAGCGTGTAGGCGGGCGGCGTGATCCAAGCGTCGAGCCGAGCCTCGGCGATCGTGCCTCGCGGGTCAAAGCGGAAAGCCGAACCGATGCGGTCGGAGGCACTTTCGCCTGCGAGTGCGAGCAATGCCGTGACGCCGAGCATCATCAGCGCGCGGAGCGCCATCGGGTCGTGGCGATCGGTGCGCGGCTCGGGCGGGCCGACACGCAGTCGCGCCAGCATGTCTGACAGGCGCTGCCGGTGCGCCTGCCAGATCGCCATCGTTTCTGGATTGGTGCGCCCAGAGGACAGCGTATCCTCGTAGGACGACGCGGGCCGGTGCGCGACGCCGGAGCGACGCTCGATGCGGCGTATGGCCTCCTCGCGAGATGGCCAAGGAATGCGGGCAGCGTTGACGAGGGCTGCTACCAGCGCCAATCCGAACAAAGCGAGCGTGAATTTGTGAGTGGTGGCACCGAGTAGCGGCCAAAGTCCGGCGAGCGACACGAGTATGAAAAGGCCGATGACGCTGAGCACCAGCCAAAGGCGCGGCCACAACCGCTCGAACGCCAACGCCCAGGAGCTGAGCTGCGCCTTCCGTTCGAAGGCGAGGTCGCGGCCCGCCCGGCGTATCGTCTCGTCCGTCATGGTCGATATCCTATCACGATCTCGCCCGCTCAGCGTAGACCACAAGGGACACGTCGATCACGTTAACTCGATGAAAGGATGGCGCGTTGGCGAGCTGTTTGGCTATGCGGCAGGGAGCCAGCCGGGCAGACGGTCGAGGCTGATGAGGTCGTCATAGGTGGGCCGCGGCCGCACGACGGCGAAGTCGGACCCGTTAACGAGGACTTCCGGGATCAACAACCGGGAATTGTAAGTCGACGACATTGCCGCACCGTAGGCGCCCGCTGTCATGACCGCGATGAGGTCGCCGGGGGAAAACATCGGCAACGGCCGGTCGAGCGCCAGATAATCGCCGGTTTCACACACCGGGCCGACAATGTCTTGGGCGACAGGGGGGTTGTCGTCCTTGGCCTCGGCAACCGGCCAGATGTCGTGATGCGCCTCGTAGAGCGTCGGGCGAATGAGATCGTTCATGGCGGCATCGACGATGGTGAACGTCTTGTCGACGCCTTCCTTCGTGTAGATGACGCGCGCGACCAGAATGCCGGCGTTGCCGACGATCATGCGGCCAGGCTCCAGAACGATCTTGAGGCCGAGATCGCCCAGCATGTCGCGCACCACCGACGCATACTCGGCGGGCGAAGGCGGGACGTCGGTCGTTCCGCGATAGGGCACGCCGAGACCGCCGCCGATGTCGAGGTGTGAGAGTGTGTGTCCGTCACGCCGAAGGTCGAGAGCCAGTTCGCGCATCAGCCGGAAGGCATCGCGGAATGGGCTGAGATCGGTGATCTGGCTGCCAATGTGCATGTGGATGCCGGCGACCGTGATCCCGGGCAGCACGGAGGCTTTGGCGTAAAGACGTCGCGCATCGCGATAGGGAATGCCGAACTTGTTCTCCGACTTACCCGTCGAAATCTTGGCGTGAGTCTTGGCGTCGACGTCGGGATTGACGCGGATCGCGATGCGCGCCCGTGTGCCGAGTGCGACCGCGACCTCGGACAGCTGTTGCAGTTCGGGTTCGCTCTCGACGTTGAAACCGTGGATGCCCTCGGCGATCGCATAAGCCATTTCTTCGCGGGTTTTACCGACACCGGCGAAAATAATTCTGTCGGCCGAGACGCCGGCAGCGCGGGCGCGGCGCAATTCGCCTTCCGACACGACGTCCATGCCCGCGCCAAGCCTCGCCATGGTCGCAAGAACCGCCTGGTTCGAGTTGGCTTTGACAGCGAAGCAGATCAGTGCGTCGAGGCCCGCGAACGCGTCTCCGAGCACGCGGTAGTGGCGCTCGAGCGTGGCGGTCGAATAGCAGTAGAACGGCGTTCCGACCTCGATCGCGAGCCGCGCAATGCTGACGTCCTCGGCGTGGAGGACGCCGTCCTTGTAATGGAAATGGTGCATGGTTCGGGCCGGAACTTGAGCGCGTCGGAGAGGAGATCGTCGGGTTTACAGCTCTGCTGTGGCAACGTCGTTGCGACGTTCTAGCTGAACTCCCCGCTCGACGCACGCCCGCCTGCGCGGCCGGTTCAGCGCACCAAACCGTCGAGTATGAAACCGCGATGTGGTTTCGGAGCTGCGGCGGAGTTTGGTCCGGATGCGGCCGCTTCTGCGGACGCTGCCTTACCTTCAGCCTTGGCCTCGACCGGCGCCTCGAGCGAACCGCGCACGCCGCAACCCGACAGCGCGAGCGCCGTCAGAACCGTCAGGGCAGCAGTTTTGAAGCCTCGGCGCATCGCAAATCCCAAAGTTCAGTAAACCCCAACAATCGAACAGGAACTTCGAGCCGCGATCAGTCGCCAACCCGTAGGCCTGACATTACCCGGACTTTCCGGCCTTTTCCAACCGCTTCAGCCAGCTACGCGCCATTTTGCGGACATTCTGTGGCGCGGTTCCACCATGACTGACCCGGCTTTTCACGGAATTCTCAACAGATAGAACGGAATAGACCTCTTTTGAGATGCGCGGCTCGATGCCTTGCATGGCGGCGAGAGGCAACTGTTCCAAGTCGATACCTTGCCGTTCAGCCTCCTTGACGATGGATCCCGTGACGTGATGCGCGTCGCGGAATGGCAGTTTCAGTTCGCGCACCAGCCAATCGGCAAGATCCGTGGCCGTCGAGTAGCCCCGCCCCGCGGCCGCTCGCATATTGGCATCGTTCGGGGTCATGTCCTCGACCATTCGCGTCATAGCAGTGACCGCCAGCGCGAAACTCGACAGGGCATCGAGCGTCACCTCTTTGTCCTCCTGCATGTCCTTCGAGTAGGCGAGCGGCAGCCCCTTCATGACAATGACCAGGCTCTGGAACGCGCCTGCAATCCGTCCGACCTTGGCCCGGCTCAGCTCTGCAGCATCGGGGTTGCGTTTCTGCGGCATGATCGACGAGCCGGTGGTGAGCCCGTCCGACAGCCTGATGAACCCGAACTGAGGCGTCATCCAGAGCACGATCTCCTCGGCGAACCGCGACAGGTGCACGGCACAGATCGTTGCCGCAGCCAGCGTTTCGAGGACAAAGTCGCGGTCGGACACGCTGTCGAGGGAGTTGGCTGTGGGCCGGTCGAACCCCAGAGCCGCCGCGGTCATATGCCGGTCGATCGGAAACGACGTTCCAGCTAGGGCCGCAGCCCCGAGCGGGCATTCGTTGAGCCGTTTCCGGGCATCGGCGAAGCGCGAACGGTCGCGGGCGAACATTTCGACGTAGGCCATCAAGTGATGACCGAACGTAACGGGTTGCGCCGGTTGCAGGTGTGTAAAGCCCGGCATCACGACTGCGGCGTGCGTCTCGGCTTTCGCCGCTAGCTCCCGCAGAAGGCTTGCGAGCGCGCCGTCGAATTCGTCGAGCCGGTCGCGGATATAGAGCCGGAAGTCCAGCGCCACCTGATCGTTGCGCGAACGGGCGGTGTGCAATCGCCCTGCGGCCGGTCCGACGATCTCGCGCAGCCGGCTCTCGACGTTCATGTGCACGTCTTCGAGGGCTCGCGAGAACTTGAACGTCCCGCTCTCGATCTCATCGAGGACTTGTGCCAGACCCTTGACGATATCGCGGGCGTCGGCCTTCGAGATGATGCCCTGCTCGGCGAGCATGGCTGCATGCGCTTTGGAGCCGCGGATGTCCTGGGGCGCCAAGACCTTGTCGAAGCCGATCGAGGCATTTATCTCCTGCATGATCTCGGCCGGAGGGGCCGAGAAGCGTCCGCCCCACATCTTGTTGGCTTTGTCGTCATCGTCGGATTTGGACACGGATCATGCTCCACAAGACGGGTCGGCGCGGCAGGCGCTTCAGCGAGAGGACGGCGGTCGATCATGGCAGTTGAGCGCGAAACGCGAACGGCGAGCCCGATGTCGCTCATTGTCGTGGCCATCGCCGCAGCGGTCGTCGGCTTTGGCGCGGTGTACGTCACCATCGGCCGCTCTGACAAGGTGCAGCCGCAGGCCGAGGTCGCGAAGAGTGCTCCAGCCGCACAGCCCAACCCGTCCGCAACCACTCCGAATTCGGTCGCATCGGGCGGCCCTGCTGAGAAGCTGAACGTCGGACAAATGACGGCTTTCGTGTTCAAGAAGTCGCCGGAGCCGCTACCGGAAATCAGCTTCACCAACGCCGAAGGCAAGGCAATGTCACTCTCCGATTTCAAGGGGCGGACGGTGCTGTTGAACCTGTGGGCGACCTGGTGCGCGCCATGCCGCAAGGAGATGCCTGATCTCGACAAGCTGCAGAAGGATCTCGGCTCGGCGTCGTTCGAGGTCGTCGCTCTCAGCGTCGATCGGCAGGGCATTGATACCGCGCGCAAGTTTCTCGACAGCATCAAGATCGAGAACCTGAAGCTCTACATCGATCCGACGGCACGGGCGGCCTCGACGTTGCGCGCAGTGGGCATGCCGACGACGATTCTCATCGACAAGGAGGGCCGTGAGATCGGCCGTCTTGTCGGCCCGGCGGAATGGCACTCGCCGGACGCCAAACGTCTCGTCGAGGCGAGCCTGAAATAGTTCAGCCCGGCAAAATAAAGGCGGCTGCCCGGAGGGTACGGGCAACCGCCGGCGTCACGGCGCGCTGGGACGCGCAAGGCGACGCTTGCTGCGTAGACTTGGACCTCAGACCTATTTGCGCTTCTGGGTCAGGGCGGAAGCGGCGGCCGACTTGGCGTCCTTGGACGCCTTCGGGTTCTTGAGCACTGCGGATGCGGCGCTCGCGACCTTTTTGCCTGTCTTTTCAGTCGATCCTTTCTGCGTCAACGCGGAGGCCGCGACGGATCTCTCGGCTTTCGTTGCGGTCTTGCTATTCATCACGCGCGCGGCGGCCGATGCCGCGGATTTGCCGGTGCTCTCGCTCTTGGCCTTAGCAGCCATCGAAATCTCCTGATGTTGAGGCGGTTGGGCAGATCGACGCACGAATCACATCAACAGCGTAAAGCGGCGTGCGCCCCCCACAAGGATCGCGCGCGCGAACTCCAGTGGATGAAATCCGCTTTTCCCGTGGGTGTGGCTCTGTGCTGCCGTTCGGGTTCACCGTGGCGGCGTTGACAACGGTCCGATGCCCGCGCCAATAGCAGCCTCGATATCGCATCAGCGATCTGACGCATCCGCCCCAACACAGATGTCCTGCTCGAAGGAACGCCCGATGGCCCACGCCGACCTCAAGACCACGATCGAAGCAGCCTGGGAGGCGCGCGACGGGATCAAGACCGACACCAAAGGCGCCGTGCGCGACGCCGTCGAGACTGCGCTCGATCTCCTGGACAAGGGCAAGGCGCGCGTCGCCGAGAAGGGGAGCGATGGCAACTGGGTGGTCAACCAGTGGCTGAAGAAGGCCGTGCTGCTGTCGTTCCGGCTGAACGACAATCACATCATGCCGTATCAGAAGAGCGGCACCTACGCGAGCCGCGCACAGGGCTACGACAAGGTTCCACTCAAGTTCGCCGACTGGTCGGCGGATCAGTTCAAATCGGCGGGCTTCCGCGCCGTCCCGGGCGCCATCGTGCGGCATTCTGCGTTCATCGCCCCCGGTGCGATCCTGATGCCGTCTTTCGTCAACCTCGGCGCCTATGTCGATACCGGCACGATGGTCGATACCTGGGTCACCGTCGGCTCGTGCGCGCAGATCGGCAAGAACGTGCATCTTTCGGGCGGCGTCGGCATCGGCGGCGTCTTGGAGCCGATGCAGGCCGGGCCGACGATCATCGAGGACAACTGCTTCATCGGCGCGCGCTCGGAGGTCGTCGAGGGCGTCGTCGTCGGTGAAGGTTCTGTGCTGTCGATGGGTGTGTTCATCGGCTCGTCGACGACGATCATCGATCGTGCCACGGGTGAGCGCTTCATGGGCCGCGTGCCGCCGTATTCGGTCGTCGTCTCGGGATCGCTGCCGGGCAAGCCGCTACCGGACGGTTCGCCGGGGCCGTCGCTCTATTGCGCCGTGATCGTCAAGCGCGTCGACGAGAAGACCCGCTCGAAGACGTCGATCAACGAGCTGCTGCGCAATTGACGCCGCGTCCGAACGCTCACGAGAGTGCTTCGTCATGCTTCGACCATTCGTTACCTCCATGCTATGTTGAGGCTCAGCATGGAGGGTAAGATGGCTTTTGTAACCGCCGACGTCGTTTCCGATCCGGGCAATGATCCCCCGTTCAAAGTCGTATTCATGCAGGGCAAGACGGTGATCGCGGAATGGCCCGTAGAGTCCGTGAAGGATGGCGAGCAAGAGATCGTCGAGTTCATCAAGTCGTCGATGGAGGAGGACGACGACGAGGAGGATGACGATGACGATGAGGAGAGCGGCAACGACAATGAAGCCGCTGGCGGCGGACGCAAGTAGCGATGACCGGCGATAGCGAGGCTCGGGCGTCATTGGATCGGCGCGCTAGCGACTCGAGAGACGTGAGGCCCCGCGGGGCCTCACTAAATTTGTGACAGGTGGGCCTCACGAAATTCTCGCTCGCTGGCCTCTAAACCCTCGCGCGGTTGGCGGTTGCGATGGGTTGATTGACGGAGCGCGCCGCCTGGATCCGACGGGCCATCAGAGACGCGCCATGTACCGCACCCTCAACGCCGACCGCATCATCGATACGATCGCACAACTCGAGCAGCGCATTGCCGCGCGATTTCCGCAGTCGGGCCTGAGACGCGTGTGCAGCGAATTGCTCGACGTCGCGCGCGACAGCAAGGAGCGGGCGGCCGCGGCGGCCAAGCCAAATCGCGGTGTGAGGATAGGCGTTGCCGCTTTGTTGGTTCTCGGAATGCTTCTGCTCGGCTACGTCGCGTCGATCATCGAAATCAAGCGTGACGCCGAAAACCTGTTCGGCGTGTTGCAAGGCATCGATGCAGCAATGAACGCGCTTGTGCTGATGGGGGCGGGCGTGTTGTTCCTGCTCACCGTCGAAGCGCGCTGGAACAGGCAGCGGGCGCTTGCCGATCTCAATGAGCTGAGGTCGATTGTTCACGTCATCGACATGCATCAGCTGACCAAGGATCCGAGTGCGATGGCCACGGTCGGCACCGGAACGTCGGCTTCGCCGCAACGGCAGCTGACCGCGTTCGAACTCGTTCGCTATCTCGACTACTGCTCTGAAATGCTATCGCTCGCGGCCAAGGTCGCTGCACTTTATGCGCAAGAAACGCGCGACCCCGTCGTCATCGAGACCGAAAGCGATCTCGTCCAGATCACGTCCAACCTCTCGAACAAGATCTGGCAAAAAATTACTATCGTGCAGTATCAGATGGCGAACGGAGTGGCCGATACCGCGCCTCCCGCCTCTCCCTTGGGAAAGCAGCAGCCGGGGAGATCGTGACGGGCAGCCGGGCGTGCGGCAGAGCACTCGGCTTGGCACGACCTGGTATCGCCTCTTTGAACCGGATTTGTCATTGTTTGCCGGGTCCGCTTCGGCGTAGCGAGGCGGACCCGGTAAGTTTTGCGCGGCTTATTCGCAGTATTCGTTGAAGCGGCGGCATGCCGAGCGCCTGCCATCGTCGCACTGGCGCAACAAGCTGCGGCAGCGGCGGTAATGACCATCATCACGATATGAACTCCGGCCGCGGGCACGCGCGGATTCGCTCAGGATGATGCCGGTGGCGAGGGCCGCGCCGATTCCGATGGCAACGTTTCGTCCCGTACGGTTTTTCGCTTCCGACTCGGCCGCGGCGCCAGCGAGCACAAGCGTCGCGGCCAGGGCGGCAACTATGAATTTTGACATAGGCTTCCTCCGGTTTGTCGTGAGTTCATTTTTTCAGACTGCTCTGTGATGGATTGAGGTTCAATCAAATTTGGCGTTATGGGTCAACACGGCAGGCATTCCGTTGACGTCGTGGCCGATTCACAGGCATCTCGGCAGCAATTGAGTACAACATTAAGGCACCCATGCTTCCGCAGTCCACCGATCCCGTTGCTCTTGCGCAGGCGTTGATTCGCTGCCCGAGTGTCACGCCCGATGAGGGCGGCGCGTTAACGCTGCTGCAAAGCGTGCTCGAGCCGCTGGGGTTCGCGTGTCACCGCATGAGATTTTCTGAAGCTGCAACGCCGGACGTCGAGAACCTCTATGCGCGGCGCGGCACGCATGGGCCGAACCTCTGTTTTGCCGGGCACACCGACGTGGTGCCCGTTGGAGACGCCGCCGCGTGGACCATGCCTCCGTTCGGCGCCGACGTGCGCGACGGCTTCCTCTACGGCCGCGGCGCGGTCGATATGAAGGGCGCCGTCGGCTGTTTCATCGCGGCGGCGGCGCGCGTGCTGGCCGAGCCGGCGAAAATGTCGAAGGGCTCGATTTCGTTGCTCATCACAGGCGACGAAGAAGGGCCGTCGATCAACGGCACTATGAAAGTGCTCGACTGGCTGGCTGAGCGCGGCGAAACGCTCGACGCCTGCCTCGTCGGCGAGCCGTCGAACCCGCGCGCGCTGGGCGACGAGATCAAAATCGGCCGCCGCGGCTCGCTCAACGGCGAACTCGTCGTCCACGGCAAGCAGGGGCACGCCGCCTATCCCCGCTTAGCCGACAATCCAGTGCCGAAGCTCGCGCGGCTTATCGACCGGCTGTCGTCGCAGAGGATGGATACCGGCACGCCCGACTTCGAGCCGTCGAGCGTCCAGGTCACGGTGATCTCGGTTCCGAACACTGCGACCAACGTCATTCCGGCTGAGGCCCGCGCCAAATTCAATATCCGCTATAACGACCTATGGTCGCGGCGCACGGTCGAGGACTGGGTGCGGTTGCAATGCGAAGCGGGCACCGCCGCGATGGGCGCGCGCTGTGACGTCTCGTTCTCGGGCACGGGCGATGTGTTCCTGACCAAGCCCGGCCCGCTCGTGGAGACCTTGAGCGCAGCCGTCGCGGCCGAGACCGGACGGGTGCCGTCGCTGACCACTGGTGGCGGCACGTCGGACGCGCGCTTCATCAAGGACCACTGCCCGGTCGTCGAGTTCGGCCTCGTCAACGCGACCATCCATCAGGTCGACGAGCGCGTTGCGTTGGCCGACCTCGAAACTCTCACGCGCATTTATGCTCGCTTCATCGAAGGCTACTTCGCAGAGGTCGCCGCTCACCAGCGTTGACGAGTGCCCAAGGCCGGCAAGCATGCCTCCCGCTCAAAATACAAGGCCGCTGCCGCCGCCAACCTCGATCACCGCGCCCGTTACCCAACGAGCCGCAGGCCCGGCGAGGAAGGCGACCACGTCGGCGACGTCGTCCGGCTGACCGATGCGCTGCAACGCCTGTTTGGACTTGGCAAACTCCCGGCCTTCCGCAGTGCCGAGGAACTCCGCCATATCCGTGGCAATCGCGCCGGGGGCCACGGCATTCACGGTGATGGAGCGCGGTCCGAGGTCGACGGCAAGCAATTTCGTTAGGTTGTCGACCGGCGCCTTGAGCATCGAATAGGGGGCCACCGCGGAGAACGGAAGGCGCGCAGCGATCGACGTCGTCGAGATGACGCGGCCGCCGTCGTTGAGCCGCTTCAAAGCCTCCTGGGTGACGAAAAACAGCGCGCGCACGTTGACGGCGTAAATCTCGTCGACAACCTCCTCCGTGGCATCGGTGAAACCTACAAACGGCGCGATACCGGCGTTGTTGACGAGAATGTCGAACTTGTTCGAAGCTTTGCGCCGTGTGAGTTCGGCGTCGAGCGCAGCGAAAAGCCTCGGGGCGGCGCCCTTTGCGGCAAGGTCCGTTTCTATGGCGAAGGCGTCGCCTCCGGCAGCCATTACCGCCGCGACGGCCTCGTTGGCGGCGGCGGCGTTTCGGCCATAATGCACGGCGACCGTAGCGCCCTCTTTACCGAGTGCGATGGCGATGGCGCGGCCGATGCCGCGGCTGGCGCCCGTGACCAGGGCGATTTTACCTTCGAGAGTCTTGGACATTTTGATCTCCGACGCGCCAAGGGCCGGAATGGCCGATCATGCGCCAACCCGAAATAGGAGCAAAGATCATTGGTTCAAGACTAGCGAACTATTGAATTACAGAACCACATACCGCATATCAGGGTCATGCAAAGACCATTCGTTCATCCGACCATCGAAGACATCAAGCTGGAGACCATCCTCTACGCGCTGTCCGACCGTGCGCGTCTGGAGATCGTGCGTAAGCTGACGGCTGGCGGTTGCCCGATGAACTGCTCGACCGCGGCGCCCGTCCATCTGCCGAAATCGACGCAGTCGCATCACTACCAAGTGCTTCGCGAGGCTGGTTTGATCCGCTCCGAGCGGCGCGGGACGGAAGTCGTCAATACGTTGCGCTGCACCGAGATCAGCGAGCGTTTTCCGGGTCTGATCCCAGCCATTCTTAAGGCCGCCGACCTCTGCGATTAGGCATGTTGTCTAGCGGAAGTGCTTCGACAGCTTGAGGCCCTGCGCCTGGTAGTTCGAGCCCATGTCGCGGCCGTACAGCATCTCGGGGATTTCCATCATCCGCTCGTACACGAGACGCCCGACGATCTGGCCGTCCTCGAGGATGAATGGGACTTTGTGCGAACGGACTTCCAACACTGCTTTGGAACCGGTGCCGCCTGCTGCCGCGTGACCGAAGCCCGGATCGAAAAATCCCGCGTAGTGGACGCGGAACTCGCCCACGAGCGGATTGAACGGCACCATCTCGGCGGCGTGCGTCGGCGGGACGTGCACGGCTTCCTTCGATGCCAGGATATAGAACTGATCGGGATCGAGGATCAGCCGGTTCTCGGGGCCGACGTGGATCGGCTCCCAGTAGTCAGCGACCGCGCATGCACCGACCGCGTCGACGTCGACGAGCCCCGTGTGGCGCTTGGCGCGAAAGCCGACGAGCCCCGACGGCCCTCCGTTGAGATCGACCGACAGCGCGATGCCGGCGGCGATGTCGGCATGTTCGGACGACACGAGCTTCTCGCGCTTCTGCAGTTCGACGAGAGCCCGGTCGCCGTTTTCGATCTCGCCGTGACGGAAGCGAATTTGGCTTAGCCGCGATCCTTTGCGCACCAGGATCGGGAATGTCTGCGGGCAAATCTCGGCGTAGAGCGGCCCCTGGTAGCCCTCGGGGATCTGGTCGAACGCCGACACACCATCGGCAATCACGCGGGTGAACACGTCGAGCCGGCCGGTCGAACTCTTGGGGTTTGCCGCCGCCGAAAGCCCCGACACCAGCTTCAGGCTTTCGAGCAGCGGTACGATATAGACGCAGCCGGTTTCCAGCACCGCGCCATCGCGCAAGTCGATCGCGTGCAGCTTGATCGACTGCATCTTGTCTTCGATCGTGCTGCCTGGACCGGGCAGAAAGCTCGCTCGCACCCGGTAGGCGACGGGACCGAGGCGGAGGTCGAGGCTTGCGGGCTGAAGCTGCCCCGCAAGAAGCGGCTCGGCGAGCTTGATCCGCCCCGACGAAATCAACGCGCGGATCGCCTGCGCCGGCACGATTCCCGATGCGGCGCGCTCGCCGACGCGGGCGCGCTGTTTCCTCGGTTTCTTCGCCGCCGACTTGGCCATATTGATCTCCCTCGCGAAAATACGCTCTAGACCAACCGCCCCTTGACGCCAACCCCCTCGCGGCGTATTCCCGCGCCAATCGATGTCGTGGTAACTGTGCCCGACAACGACGTGGTGATTTGGCCGGCTGGCTTGCGACCACGTAAAACATTCCGCTAAAGGGCCGTGCGTGGATTTGGGTTCGACCCCGGTTCCCTGCGCCCGGCATTCATGCGGGCGGCAGGCGAGGCCGGGGTTTTTGCATTCTGGACGGGGCACGACCGAGATGACCAAGGATCACGACAAGCTATCCGACCCCGCGCTCTGGTCGCCCGACACGCAACTCGTCCATGGCGGCGTCCTGCGCTCGCAGTACGGCGAGACGTCAGAAGCGTTGTTTCTCACCCAGGGCTTCGTTTACGCCAACTCCGAGGAGGCGGAGGCACGCTTTCTCAACAAGAGTCCCGGCTATCAGTATTCCCGGTTCTCGAATCCGACCGTCGCCATGTTCGAGGAACGCGTCAGGTTGATGGAAGGCGCGGAAGACTGCCGTTCGTTCGCCACCGGCATGGCGGCCGTCACCGGCGCCGTGCTCTCCTGTCTCAACGCCGGCGATCACATCGTCTCCGCCCGGGCGCTGTTCGGGTCGTGCCGCTACATTGTCGAGGATCTGTGCCCGCGATTCGGGATTCAGTCGACGCTGGTCGACGGCCGTGATCTCGCGCAATGGGAAGCGGCGTTCCGGCCCAATACCAAGGCGGTGTTCTTCGAGACGCCGTCGAACCCGACGCTGGAGATCGTCGACATCGCGGCGGTATGTCAGATCGCGCATAAGCACGGGGCCGTCGTCATCGTCGACAACGTTTTCGCGACGCCCATGCTGCAGAAGCCGCTAAAGCTCGGCGCGGATGTCGTCGTCTACTCGGCGACCAAGCACATCGACGGCCAGGGACGTTGCCTGGGCGGCGCGGTGCTCGCTTCGAAGCAGTTCATCAAGGACTATCTGCACGACTTCCACCGTCAGACCGGACCGGCGCTGTCTCCGTTCAATGCCTGGGTCATGCTGAAGGGGCTTGAGACGTTGCCCATCCGCGTCGAACGCCAATGCGCCAGCGCGGCCAAGCTGGCCGATCACCTCGCCGGTCTCCCGGGTGTGTCGAAAGTCATCTACTGCGGCCGCAAGGATCATCCGCAATATGATCTGGCGCAGCGGCAAATGACCGGGGGTGGGCAGATCGTGACGTTCGAGGTCGCGGGTGGCAAGGAAGCCGCGTTCCGCTTTCTCAATGCACTCCGCATCGCGAAAATCTCGAACAACCTCGGCGACGCGAAGAGCCTCGTAACGCACCCGTCGACGACGACGCATCAACGGCTGAAGCCGGAGGCGCGCGCCGAACTTGGCATTTCCGACGGCATGATCCGGTTGTCCGTCGGTCTCGAAGCCGCCGATGATCTCGCGCTCGACCTCGAGACCGGCGCGAAAGCAGCGAGGGGTTAGGGCGAAGGCGTCCCTTTACCCGCCCGCGAGCTTCTGAGCCATGATGGCGATCGTCTTCTGATAGACCTCGGCGCGGTTCCAGTCGCGGATCACGGCATAGTTCGCCGTGCCGGGCCCCCACGGCTGGCCGGCCTTCCAGCCATAGGACTTCAGGAACTTCGCGGTCGACGCCAGCATGTCGGGCACGCTCGTCTTTAGGTTTCGGCGACCGTCACCGTCGAAATCGACTGCGTGTTTGACGTAGGACGACGGCAGGAACTGCACCTGACCGATCTCGCCTGCCCAGCCGCCGGTCATCTGGCTGACGGCGATATCGCCGCGGTCGATGATCTGCAGCGCCGCCGTCAGTTCCTTCTCGAAGAAGGCCGACCGCCGGCAGTCGTAGGCCAGCGTCGCCAGCGAGCGCACGATTGATTTTCCGCCGCCCCCATCGGCGCCGTAGTTGGTCTCCAATCCCCAGATCGAGATCAGGATCTCGCCCGGTACGCCGTATTGCTTCTCGATGCGGTCGAGCAGCGCCTTGTGTGTCGCGATGCGCTGGCGCCCGCGCGCAAGAAGCGACGACGAAACGCGCCGCGCGTAGAACTGCTCGAACGATAGCTTGAATGATTTCTGGCCGCGGTCGAGGCGGATGACGTTCGCATCGTATGAAACGCCGGCTAGCCCCGCCGCGATCGCCTTCTCCGAAATGCCGGCGGCATTGGCGCGCGGCTTGTAGGCTGCGATCCACGCATCGAAGCCGCCCGGACCATTGCCGCAAGCTGCCGCAAATGCCGCACCTGGAAACGCGATCGTCGCGGCCAGCGCCAGTGCAGCGGCGTGCGTGGTGGTCGATGTCGTGCCGATCATGGGCTCATCCTCGATTGCTTTGAAAATTTTGATAGGTCTCGCCCGCGTTCGCCTGTGCCGTCAACTGGCTTCGGCGTGTCCGGTCATTTCAGGGTCCGACATGCAATCAGAATGCGGCCGAACGCCGATAGGAAGCAGAGTGTCGCATACGCATAGGCGATGACGGGGAAATGCTGCGGCCAGATGCAGAACGCGGCGAGCGCGATCACCGTCTCGAACCCTTCGGCGAGACCCGAAACGTAATAGAGCGACTTTGCGCCCTGCGCCGATGTCTCAAGTCCCTTCCGCTCCGCCATGATCGCGTAAGCCAAGAACGTCGTGCCGTTGGCGAAAAAGCTCAGCAGCAGCACAGCGGCGGGGAGCGCGTTTCGCGTCGGGTCGAGGATGGCGAAGGCAAGGGGGATCGTGCCGTACAGAATAAAGTCCAGCACGATGTCGAGATATCCGCCACGGTCGGTTTTGACCGTTGCGCGCGCGACTGCGCCGTCAAGCCCATCGGCAAGGCGGCCGGCCAAGAACAACCAGAGTGCGGCGTGGACGTGTCCCGTGGCGATTGCGACCGCCGCGGCCATGCCGAATAAGAAACCGGTTATCGTCACGGCGTCCGCCGACACGCCCCACCGCGCGATCCAGCGGCCCATTGCGTTGAGCGGCGGGTCGATCAGCGGTCTTATCCGGGCATCGAGCATCGTTCGGTGTCTCCCCGTGACGCGGTCCGGCCGGCCGTTATGCGGCGTGCCCGAATGCCGGTGCGGCCGCGCGTCCGGCACATATCGCCATGTTGCAACCGGCGCGCGGTCGTGCGACGTGTCGGGCGACCGGGCCAGCGCGCATCCCCATGTTGCGGCCTCGTAGCGCGTCCCGGTTCCGAACGCCACCCTGAACCTGGACCACTCCGTCATGTACGAAGCCCTCACCCACGGTGTCCGCGTCCGCGTCGAGCCGCAATACATCGAGGACCAGTCGTCGCCCGACGAGAGCTATTTCTTCTGGTCCTACACCGTCCAGATCTCCAACGAGGGCGACAAACCGGTGCAGCTCCGCTCGCGCGTGTGGCGAATCACCAACGCAATGGGGCAGACCGAAGAAGTGCGTGGACCTGGCGTCGTCGGACAAACGCCGAACATTCCGCCCGGCGAGACGTTCACCTACACGTCCGGGTGTCCGCTCAGGACGCCGTCCGGCATCATGGTTGGAAGCTATCAGATGGTCGGTCAGGATGGCGAAATGTTCGACGTTGCGGTACCGGCGTTTTCGCTCGACAGTCCGTTCGCGCTGCGCAGCATGAATTGACACGCATGACCATGATACGGGCCACCGCTACCGAGATCCTGGAGCGGCTCGTCTCGTTCGACACGACGAGCCGCAATTCCAATCGCGCGCTCGTTCGCTTCGTCGCGGACTATCTCGCGCGGCACGGCGTCGAGAGCCAGCTCGTGCCCACCGAGGATGGCGAGAAGGCGAGCCTGTTTGCCACGATCGGCCCATACGGCGTTCCCGGCATCGCGCTGTCAGGTCATACCGACGTGGTTCCGGTCGACGGCCAGAACTGGGACAGCGATCCATTCCGTCTCGTCGAGCGCGGTGGCAAGCTTTATGGCCGCGGCACCACCGACATGAAGGGCTTTCTCGCCTGCGTGCTGGCGGCTGTGCCCGACTTCAAGCGGCGCGCGCTGAAGGTTCCGATCCATATCGTGTTCTCTTACGACGAGGAGATCGGCTGCGTCGGCGTCCGCCCCATGCTCGGCGAATTCGGCGCGCGGTTGCCGCGTCCGCGCCTCGCCATTGTCGGCGAACCGACCGGTATGACCGTTGTCGACGCGCATAAGGGCCCCGTGCGTTGGCATGTCGAGGTCAAGGGCCGCGCCGCGCACTCGAGCATGGCGCCGCTCGGCGTCAATGCCATCATCTATGCCGCACGTCTGCTCGGCGAACTCGAGCGCATCGAGCGGGACCTCATGGACCGAGCACCAGATCCGCGTTTCGATCCGCCCTACCCCACGTTGCAGGTGACCGAGTTGTCCGGTGGCACGGCGTCGAACATCGTGCCCGTGTCGTGCCGCTTCGGGTTCGAGGTGCGGGCCTTGCCAGGGCTCGACACGGGCGCCATTGCGCGCCGATTGATCGACTTTGCCGAGACACACTGCCTGCCCGAAATGCGCCGCGTCGCGCCCGAGGCCGAGATCACCCTACGGCTGTCGAACCAAGTGCCGCCATTCGCCGCAGACACGACTTCTGAGGTCGTGCCCCTGGTGCTGCGTCTGCTCGGTCAGAACCGGACGTATGCCGTGTCATACGCCACCGAGGCCGGACTCTTCCAGGATGTCGGCGTGCCGTCTGTGGTCTGCGGACCGGGTCACATTTCGGAAGCCCATACTGCGAACGAATGGATCGCTGTGAGCGAGCTTGCGGCATGTACGGCGTTCCTCAGCCGCCTGGCCGATTGGGCGGAGAGCTAGCTCAACGCGTGCAGCGGCTCTCTTCCAGCTTGTCCGCGAGACGCGCGGTGCGCTTGAGGCCCAGAGGTGTTTCGACCATGCCCTCAGTCGCGGGCTGCAATGCGCCCGGGCGATAAATCGGTGCCTTTGTCGCCTTAACCGGACGGTTGAGCAGGATGGGACGCCGAAACATGGGTGATCCTTCAGTTGTGGGCTCCGCCGCGGGCGTATCCCGGTTAACAATCGATTAACCAATTCGATTAAGCAAATTTCGTGCCGATGCTGACGTGCGATTCGGCGCGGTATCAGTCACGCGTACGGCTGAGGATTGCCTTGATTTTGGGCGAGCCGACCGATTTTGCGGCGGAGGTGATCGGCCGAGTACGGTCACGTGCTAGCCGCCCGTTACACCATCGACTTCTTGATATCCGCGAACTGGATCTCCGGAGCACGCTCCTGCGTCCAGTTCAGCATGAAGCCCGATTGCGCGAGGAATATCGGCGCGCCGTCGAGATCGTGAGCGACGGCCGAGCGGTTCTTTTCCATGAACCCTTCGAGCTCCGCTCGCGTCGCAGCGGAAATCCATCGCACCATCTCGTAAGCGCTCATTTCAAACGCGGTCGACAGCCCGTACTCGTTCAGCAGGCGGTCGGCGAGCACGTCGAGCTGCAGCGCGCCGATCACGCCGACCATCGGCGGCGAGCCATCGACGGGCGTGAACAGCTGCACGACGCCTTCCTCGGCAAGCTCCTGCAGCGCCTTCTTCAGCTTGCCGGCCTTGATCGCATCGTCGAGGCGCACGCGGCGCAGAAGCTCCGGCGCGAAGCTCGGGATTCCCATAAATTTGAGGTCCTCGCCCTCAGTCAGCGTGTCGCCGATCCTGAGCGCGCCGTGATTGGGAAGGCCAACCACGTCGCCGGCATAAGCCTCGTCGGCGACCGCGCGGTCCTGCGCGAAGAAGAATTGCGGCGATTGCACTGCCATCGTCTTGCCGGTCCGCACCAGCTTCACCTTCATGCCGCGCGAGAGCTTGCCCGAGCAAACACGCATGAAGGCGATGCGGTCGCGGTGGTTGGGGTCCATATTCGCCTGGATCTTGAACACCACGCCCGAGAGCTGCGGTTCAAACGCTTCCACCATGCGCGTCTCGGCTTTCTGCGCGCGCGGCGGCGGGGCATGGGCAACGAGAGCGTCCAACAGATCGCGCACGCCGAAGTTCCTGAGTGCGCTGCCGAAGTACACCGGCGTCAGATGGCCTTCAAGAAACGCTTTCGCGTCGAACCGCCCGCAGGCGTCCGCTACGAGAGATGCTTCTTCGCGCCAGCGCCCGGCTTCGTCCGGCTCCAGCAGCGTGTCGATGAACGGATCGTCGGGGCCGCTGACGGCCGTGCCTTCAGGCGCCTCGTCGATCTGGCGAACGCGCGGGTTGAAGAGGTCGTAGGTGCCGCGGAAGCCGCGACCTTTGCCCATGGGCCAAACCATCGGCGCGGTGTCGAGCGCCAGATCCTTCTCGATCTCGTCGAGCAGGTCCAAGGGCTCGCGCGCCTCGCGGTCCATCTTGTTGATGAAAGTGATGATCGGGATGTCGCGCATGCGGCAGATTTCAAGCAGCTTTCGCGTGCGGCTCTCGATGCCCTTGGCGGCGTCGATGACCATGACGGCGGCGTCGACGGCTGTCAGCGTGCGATAGGTCTGGTCGGCGAAGTCTTCATGGCCCGGAGTGTCGAGCAGGTTGAACACGGTGTCGCGATACTCGAACGTCATGACCGAGGTCACGACAGAGATGCCGCGACTCTTCTCGATCGCCATCCAATCGGAGCGCGTATTCTGCTTGCCGCTCTTGGCCTTGACCTGTCCGGCGAGCTGGATCGCGCCTCCGTAGAGCAGGAGCTTTTCGGTGAGCGTCGTCTTGCCGGCGTCAGGATGGGCTATGATGGCGAACGTGCGTCGGCGCGCGATCTCGGCCGCCAGCGCGCGGGCGCGCGGCGTGTCGGCGACTGCGGGGGCGTCTCCGGTAACGTCTGCCGTCGCGGCCGTGCTCTGATGCTCGGTCAAGCGGAAGTCCTCGATTCGGGAATGAACGTGCGCGGGCTATAGCACTTGTTCGTGCCACCCGGCGATCCCCTTCGGAAAGGCTCCGTTTGAGCCCGCCGTGCTCAAGTGCTGGCTTCGGCCGGGGGACTGGGCCGCCGCCTGGGCCGGAATAGACGCAGGAAAAACAGCACGACGAACAACGCTACGCCGCCGGCCAAGCCGACGACTAAGGGGTGCTTCGACCACATCAACCAAGGGCTGATCTTGCCCTCCCAGGCGAGGCGTGCGTCGTCGAGTGTCGCTTGCGGATTGAATCCCGGCGGCCGCAACATCATGTCGACGGCAGCCATTTGGTCGGGGCTGGCAATGATCGCGTCCCGAACTTGCGCGGAGGCGAGTACTTGCATCGCGCCCGCCGATTTTGCGACGGTCTTCAGAACGCGCTCGCGCGGCGCCGGTTGCAAGCCGGTGATGTAGCTTGCCAGCGTGCCAAGTTCGGCCTCCGAGAGGCTTTTCGCCAGCGACTTGAGTTCGGTTGTGTCGAGCGCGAACAGCGTGTCGCGCGCCTCCCGCGTCAGCCCCGCCAGCCGCCCGATCGACAGGCGGTCGCCGATCGCCAGGATGCGGCCGAGCGAGGCCGTCGTGAAGTCGTCGTGCTTCGCGCGCTTGTGCAACTGGTTCTCGATGACCGCACCCAGATCCTTGCCCGCGATCGCATTCCACCTGATTGCGGCCTCCACGGAGCGGGTGTCGCGCGCGATCTCCATCGCCGCAGCTGGCATGACGTTGACCGCCTCATTAAGCGTCCCGTCGTCGAGCCGCTTCAAGACACCCGGTTCTCCCTCGGCCGGCAGAAGCAGTCCGACCACCTCGTCGAGGCGGCCGAGACCGTCGGGCTTGACGCCGTCGACGAACCGCTTGAACGCCGGATTGCGCTCGGCGATGTCGAGTACTTTGGCGTGGCTGCGACGGAATTCCTGCCAGATCTCGACGACCCGATCGGCCGACTTTGCGCCAATCTCCTTGACGTGTTCGCCGATCTGCTCGCCGATCGTCTTTGCCAGCTCCTCCTTCACCTTCGCCTTGTTGTCCGCGGACTTCATCTCGCCGGCGATGATCGGCATGACGCCATGGCGCAGGTCCCAGATATCCTTTGCGATGAGCACGAGGCCGACGCCTCCCGCCGCGACCGACACCAGCCGCGACAGCACGCTGCCGACGAGGCGCTGGCCGACTCGCTGGGCGAGATTGGCGAGCTGGCGGCGGATGAGCAGTATCGCGGCACCTGTTATGCCGTCGCTGGACTGCCTCAGCACGGCGCCGGTCGAGACCTCGACGCCGCCCTTCGACGGATCGAGTCCGAATTCCTTGCCAGCGTCCGCGACAACGGCACGGGAGACGGTGGTGCCGTACCGCGGGCCGAGGAAGGCTTGCAGGCACATCAGCGCAGGCCCGGCCGCGTCGATCGAAGCGAGTTCGATGCGCGAGCCGACCGCGTTGCCGACGCCCGTCGCCAGTCCCTCGATGCCCGCCTTCAGCGCGTCGGATCGATACACCCGCTCGGCCACCGCGACTGCGAGCTTCTGCGCCTGCTCGGCATCGGCCAGTGATTGCAGCAGGCTGCCCCAGCTTGTCTCCGCCTTCACCTCTGCGATGGCAAGATCAACCCGCTTGTCGATGACTTCGTCGAGACTGTTTTTGCGCCATTCATCCGCGACGAGCGCGTTGTAGTCGATCGCGGCGGTGCCCTGCTGGAGCGCCTTAACGGTGATCGTCTCGATTGCCGAGCGGAAGGCGGTCTCGTCCTGCGCCTGGCAGGTCTCGTAGTCGGCGCGCGAGATCAAGTCACGGGCGGCGGCGGGCTGCGACAAAACAGGCGTGATTTGCGGGACGAGAATTGCAGCGACGGCGAGGATGGCCGTGGCGCGGCTGCGGCGAGACGGCCGCTCGAGGGTCCGGACTGGCATAGAATTCACGGTGGCCACTTCGCTCCGCTTGCTCGAACTGGTGCGGGTCCGTTCGGCGCAGGCCGATACGGGTCTCGTAGTTTGTATATAGGGAGCATGTCTCAATTACAGTGACCGATTGGGGGCAAGTTGGCAAAACCGTTATGTCCGCAGCATAGCCCACGGCTTTTTGGTGGTGAGACCGCTGTCGGGTTGCCGGTCTTCTCAGGCGGCGGCGGTTCAGCCATCATCGCGGTCGCGGGCTCGGGGGTCTGCGGATGGCGATGGGGGCGAAGATGAACGGCGTGCTGCTCGGCGTGCTCGGATATGTTCTCGTGCAGTTCGTCATCGGCGCCTGGGCGTCGCGGCGCATTTCCACCGAAAGCGATTACATCAATGCAGGCCGGCGGATCGGGCCGATCGTCGGTGCATTCACGGTTTTTGCCACCTGGTTCGGCGCCGAGGCGATCGTCGGGACGGCTGGCCAAGTCTACCACAGCGGTCTCGCGGGGGCGGGTGCGGATCCTATCGGCTATGCGCTGGCGCTGGTCGTCGCGGGCGCGTTCTTCGCGGCTACGCTGTGGCGACGGGGGCTCGTCACGTTCGCTGACTTCTTCCGGCAGAGGTTCGGCCCATCGGTCGAAACGCTCGTCGTGCTGGCGCTGTTACCCGGATCGGTGTTCTGGGCTGCGGCACAGATCCGCGCGTTCGGTCAGGTCGTCAGTTCCGTGTCCGACATCAACGTGCTGGTCGCGATCTCCGTCGCGACCGTCGTCGTCGTCGCTTACACCGTGCTCGGCGGCTTGATGGCCGATGCACTGACTGATCTCATCCAAGGCATTGCCGTCATCGCCGGTCTCGTCGTTCTCGCGATTCTTGCGGCGTCTATGCAGGGAGGTTTCGCCGCCAGTTTGGCTTCGATTCCGGCGGAGCGCCTGGTTCTGGCCGACGTGCCGTTTCTCGAAATGGTCGAACGGTTCGCGGTGCCCGTCTGCGGAACCATCGTGGCTGTCGAACTGGTTTCGCGCATGCTTGGTTGTCGCAGCGCCGAGACGGCGCGAACGGCGACCGTATCAGGCGGCATCCTGTACCTCGTCGTCGGATTGATACCGGTTTACCTCGGCCTTGTCGGTCCGGCGCTCGTTCCTGGACTGGCGGGTGAAACCGCCGAGCAAGTGGTGCCCGAGATCGCGCGCATGTTGCTACCTGGACTGGCGTTCATCCTGTTCGCCGGCGCGTTGATCTCCGCCATCCTGTCGACCGTCGATTCCGTGTTGCTGGCATCGGCGGCGCAACTCTCACACAACATCCTGCTTCGGCTGGTGCCGACGGTCAGTGAAGCAGTCAAGGTTCGCTACGCACGCGCTTGCGTCGTCGGACTTGCTCTAGCCGCTGCGCTCCTCGCTGCCATAGCGACGTCCATACGCGATCTGGTCGAGGTAGCGTCCGCGGCAGGCAGCACCGGCATCCTGGTATCGCTGTTGTTCGGTCTCACGTCGCGCTTCGGCGGCGCAGCGAGTGCCGCCGCCGCGATCGTGACTGGCGCTTCAGTTTGGGCGGCAGGATACCTTACCGAATTTACCGCAGTGCCCTATCTCGTCTCGCTGGGCGCGGCGGTGGTGGCCTACATCGCCGCGGCAGTCGTCATGCGGGTGGCGCGCACATCAGATGGAGCCAGATCGACAGTGCTCGAATAAAGAATTAACCGTATCGTTGCAACGCAATGAAAGATTGAGGAGTTCCCCCATAGATTGGTGGCGTGTGACTGGAGTGTCCAGGCATTCACATTGCCAAAGCGACGGAGTGGGGACGTGCGTCTCGATCGACCGCAAAATTGCAGGCCGGGCCTGACGCGGATTGCCGCAGTATGCCGCAGCGCACAACGCGATTTGTGCGCTGCCACATTTCTGCCCCTTGTGTGGTCGAGCAAGCGTTTACGGGCGTTGACGGCATTGAATGCCGCCTCAATCTCCGTGGCCGATGCCGCTCTACTCCAAAAGGGTTGCGGCAGGTTGCCCTATCGCCACGTCGAGGGGTTGCCTTCACATAAACTGCGAATGAGGGCGTCTAACCCTCTGCCTTCGCGACGACTTCCATCGGTAGAATTCCACGAATTCGTCAATGAATTCAGGGTAAGTGCCGAGTATCGCATGCGGTTCCTTGCCCGACACGACGGGGCGTCCAGCGCAGTTCGGCATAGTGCCGACGAGCACGCGCTCGACAGTCAGACTGAGGGAAACGAGCAGACGAATTGAGCGTGGCACCAGATGCTGAGGCAACAATTGTCTTGGCGAAGATGGTTCGTGTGTCATATCAGGGTTGAAGTAGCGTACGAACGAGTGTGATCAGAGCGATGAATAATCAAGTAAAAACAAAGACTCTCCCTGGCAGCATCGTCATTCCGGGCGGACGCGTCGGTGTCCTGCTTATCCACAGCCTGGGCGGCACGCCGGTGGAATTGCGCTTTGTGGCGCAGTCGCTCGCTCGCCTCGGATATACCGTCCATTGCCCGCTTCTTCCGGGCCTCGGCGCGAACACGGACATCTCCGGTCTTTCGACCTGGAAGGACTGGTACCAGAGCGTTCAGACCGCACACGATGCGCTTTGCGAGACGTGCGATACCGTCCTCGTCGGAGGTCTCTCGGCGGGAGCGATGCTCGCACTCAAGCTCGCAGCCGACCGTCCCGATCGCGTGAAGGCGCTGATGTTGTTCGCGCC
The DNA here is from genome assembly GCA_022843145.1 of Hyphomicrobium sp. Lineage (GTDB taxonomy): Bacteria > Pseudomonadota > Alphaproteobacteria > Rhizobiales > Hyphomicrobiaceae > JAKAML01. Next base: position 54,652 of record JALHOF010000005.1, on the reverse strand, counting down.
CACGATCTTCCCGAACGGCTGGGCTATTCCGAAGTCGCTGCACCTGTTCAAGTTGGTCCACGACCGCTTCGTCGCGCGTCTCTTCAAGTTCAGCCAGCGTGCGCCGTACGGCATCAAGGATGATCGCATCCGCAGCTTCATGCTCGATAGCTTCAAGGGCGACAATCGTTCGCTCGAAGATCTCTTCGGGCGAGGCGGCGGGATGGTCCTCGAGTTCCGGCGGCTTGTGCGGCAGGTCAAGAAACAGCTCGGCTCGATCACGCAGCATACCGTGATCTTCCATCCGCGCTTCGACGACCAGAGCGACCTCAAGAACACGATGTTGCTGCAGCGGCGTCTCGGTGGCTTGGTGGAGGTCAGCGTCCTCGACGATTGCTATCACATGGTCACGCTCGACCGTCAGCGCGGCTATGTCGTCGATCGTACAGTCGAATTCGCTGCCCGTGTCATGGCCCGGATCGAAGAGCAGGCCAAGATCGAGCGCATGAAGGCCGAGGCTGCTGCCAATGCTGCCGAGAAGGCAGCACCGGCATCGGGTAGCCGCAAGCTCAACGCTGCGTCGGCGATGGCAGGGGAGTAGTCGTCGCGCGGGACGGCGGCAGCGGCTTTTGAGCCGCCCCGTTGACCGCGGGCGTGGCGGTCGTCGCGCCTGGAACCATCGGTTTCTCTGCGGCCGACACGTCGCATCGCACCAAATTTGCTGGCGCACGGGTCCAGACGAATGTCTTGCTCAGGAACTTGACGCCTTTGTAGCCCGTCACCGAGAGCCGATCCTTCTTCTCGAGTTCGAAGGCGACATCGTAGGATTTTCCGACCTTCGGATCGTAGATCCAGCCCTCGTCCCACGTGCCATCGCTTTGCGGCTTGGCGCTGCCGATGACCTGAAGCCCGCAAACCGCGCGGTTCCGTTTGGCGGCATCGGGATTGTTGGCGTCGGTCACAGGCCGGCCCGTCTTCTCGGATACGGGCTCCTGTAGCCAATAAATCATGCCGCAAAGGTTCGCACCGCACGGCTTGATCTCGACGGCGCCGCGTCCGGTATCGTCGATCCAGACGCCGACAGGACCAGCAGGCGGGGCGATCGGCGCCGAAACCGGCGGCGGCAGCGGTTGCTGCTTCTGCGCAGACGCTGGCTCAGCCGATAGGAATGCGGGTACGGCCAACAGGCACGACCAAAGAATGACGGCCTTGGCGCGGGTCGAAACGTGAATGTGACGCGGGCGCGCGTCGAGCACGGGATGATCGTGGGAACGCATGGCTAACATGATGACAAACCTTCAAACTTCGAGTGGTTTCAATGCTCCATAGGGCTCAATTGCGGCGAAACCCGAGCGCAAGAGAACCATCTACGCCGTGTAACGGCACGATGATGCGACGATTACACGCTTGGGCTGCCCTTTTGCCGCCGTTCTACTCTGGTGCTTAACCTCTTCTACTTACTCCGTCGCAAAGCTGTGCGTGGCGGACTGGCGTCAACACGCCTATATAGCGATGAGCCGGGCGGGCGGACGAACCGGGATCTCGAGAGAACCAGAGCCCTTCCGGGTCAACGCGATGCGCGCCGCCCTGAATTGGGATTCACGACCCGCGGCTGCTGGTGTAACCAGCGTCGGCTTGGGCCCCTAAATACGGTCAGATTGGTAGCGATATGATCTTCACTTTGGCGTTCCGCAATCTTTTTCACGATCGCATCCGGCTTGCGGTGACGCTCATCGGTATCCTGTTCTCGATCGTTCTCGTCGCTGTCCAGCTCGGCCTCTACTTCGGCGCGAGCCGCATGATCACGGCCAACATCGACCGCGCCAAGGGCGACCTCTGGATCACGGCGTTCGGCGCCAAGAGCTATGAGGATGGCGGTATGCTGTTGACGCAGCGCGAACGCCATCAGGCTTTGGCAACGCCCGGCGTCGACCGCGTCATCCCCCTCGTCGTGTCGTTTGCGGAGTGGCGCAAGCCCGGCGGTGGCTCGTCGCGCGTGGTGGTCGTCGGTGCAGACGCCGAGGACGGCGGCCTCGAGCCCTGGAACCTCGTCTCCGGGACTTGGGAGAACGTGAAGGCGCCGGAAGGCATCGCCATCGATCAATCGTATTTCGGAGAGCTCGGCATCGACGGCCTGGGCGCGACGGCCCAGATCGGCCAGGGCCGCGTCCGCGTTCGCGCTTTGACGAATGGTATTCGCTCGTTCACCCAGTCGCCCTACGCGTTCATGCCGCTGAGCCGTGCCCGTAGCCTGCTGGGCGCCGACAGCGAGCGCGCGACCTTTTATCTGGTGCAGCTGGCTCCGGGCGCCGACGCCGGCGCGGTGCGCCAGGCGCTGCTGCAGCGGCTCGAAAGCGCCGAGGTTTTGACCAAGGCCGAGTTCCGCGATCGCAGCTTGAAGCAGTGGCTGTTCCGAACTGGTGCCGGTATCGCCTTGATCGGCGGCGCGCTTCTCGGCATCCTCGTCGGCACCGTTATCGTGGCGCAGACACTTTATTCGAGTACGAAAGACCATCTCAACGAGTTCGCGACGCTGCGTGCCCTTGGCTCGTCATCCAGCTACATTCACAAAGTCATCCTCACCCAGGCAGGGCTCAGCGCCGTCATCGGTTACATGCTTGGTATGGCCATCGCCATACTGATCGTTGCCGCAAGCCAGGGCTCGGCGCTGCCGATCGTGATGACGCCCCAACTCGCCTTCGGGCTCTTTGCTCTGACGCTATCCATGTGCGCGATCTCGGCGTTGTCGGCGATCGTGAAAGTCACAAAGATCGATCCAGCCACGGTGTTCAGCCGATGACCAGCACGCCCGTTCTCATTGCCCGTAACATCGTCAAGGAGCTTGGCGAGGGCGCCGCGAAGATCGTCGCGCTGAAAGGCGTCGACATCACGCTCGTGCCCGGCGAACTGACCCTTTTGATGGGCCCGTCCGGCTCCGGCAAGACGACGCTGCTGTCCATACTCGGCTGCATCCTGTCGCCGACTTCCGGCACAATCGAGGTCGCCGGTACGTCGACCACGGGTCTTGGCCCCGAAGAATTGGCCGAGCTGCGCCGCCGCCACCTCGGTTTCATCTTTCAGTCCTACAATCTGTTTCCGACGCTGTCCGCCCTGGAGAACGTGCGCATTGCGCTCGATGTACGTGGGGACTCCGGATATCCGGCCGCTGCGCGTGCCGAGGAAGTGTTGCGCGAGGTCGGGCTTGCCAATCGTATGCGTAACTATCCCGGCAACTTGTCCGGCGGCGAACAGCAGCGCGTCGCCGTGGCCCGCGCCATTGCGACATCGCCTTCGATCGTGCTCGCCGACGAGCCGACCGCCGCGCTCGATAGTGAGAACGGCCATGCCGTCATGGCGCTGCTGTCGCGCATCGCGCGGGAGCAGAATCGCTCCGTGTTGGCGGTGACGCATGATCCGCGCACGCTCGGCTATGCCGACCGCGTTATCAAAATCGAAGATGGATTGATCGTGGGTGAGGATCGCCGGCCGCAAGGGCTCGATGCTCCCGAAATTACGGATCTCACAAAGAGGCGCAAAGCTCATGCCTAAGATCGACTCGACAGTGGTCACCCTCGGGATCGCCAGTGCCATCGCGCTGGGTATCGCGGCGCTGGTCAAGCCCGCCCCTGACGTCACGTCAGGAGCCGTCAACGCGCCCGTTGCGGCGCAGGACTGGTCGACGGCCGCGCGTGCGGATGCAACCGGTCCGCGGCCGCAGTGGGCGGCATCCGCCACCGGACGGATTGAGCCAAAGGATGGCGAAATCAGGCTAGCGCCGCAGGTCGGAGGGCGGATTGTCGAAGTTGCGGTTCGGTCCGCTGAGCGCGTGGTCAAAGGCGACATTCTGGTCCGCCTGGACGACGAAGACCATTGGACGCGTCATGTCGCTGCCGAGGCCGAGGCCCACGTCCGCAAACGCGAGCGCGACGAGGATCCGGAAGCCAAGGGGACCAACGGCCGGCGTCGACTCGAAGACTCCGCATTTGATGCCGACCGGGCATTGTTCCGCGCCCGCATGGCGTTCGACGAGGCGCAGATCGCGCTGCGTGCGGGACGTGTCAATCAGCTCACCCTCGACGAGGCAAGGGCCAAGATCAAGGCAGTCGATGAAAAGGCCGTCGCTGAGCGTGCAGCCCTGGCGCGGTTGATTGCCCAAGGCGCACCTCTGCCGACGCGTCTGGAAGCCTCGCTGGCCGCCGCCCGATCCGACCTTGCGCTAGCCGAGCAGGCGATCGAACGGACGCGGATCCGCGCGCCGACCGACGGCACGGTGCTGAGTGTGCCGGCTCGGCTGGGTGAGTTGACGGCGCCGTCGCCTGAGTCCGTGCTCGTCACCTTCGGCGATCTGTCGAGCCTCAAGGTTCGCGCCGAGGTCGAAGAGCGCGATGCAACGCGGGTCAAGATCGGTCAGCGTATCGTCGTGCGTGCCGACGCGTTCCCGGATCGCGAATTCGAAGGCAAGGTCACGGCGATCGCTTCCGCACTCGGCACGCCGCGCATCAATACGCGCGGACCTCGCCGGCCGACCGATGTCGAAGTGCTCGAAGTGCAGGCCATGCTCGACGGCACGCCGCCGCTGCTGACTGGTATGCGGGTCGATGTATTCTTCCGCAACGAGACGGCCGTTTCGTCGGCGCCCGAGCCCGCAACCAAGAAATGACGCCAGGGGTGAGTCCGTCGCGGATGCGCGTAGGCGTTGGCGGCTAGATCTGAAGAAAAGGGCTCGAGATCTGATAATCGCGAGCCCTTCATCCATTCGAAATGCGATCGCGCGTCAGGCAGCCGCGCCGCGCGTGGTTGCGTCCACGTGAGCGGCAAGCTCGCGGTCGATGCCGAGGCCCGAGGCGAGCGCCGACAGGTACACCTGCTCACCTTGCGTGTCCGGCTCAATGGCCAGGCGGGCAGCCGTGTACACCTGAACGGCCTGCTCCGGCGTTTGCACGGCGCCGATCAGATCCTCAGGCGTGGCCGGGTTGTTCAACTCGTTGGCGAGGAATTCCTCGGCCTCGGCGTCGACGCCGGCCTGCTTCAACGAGCCGATGATCTTCTGTTGTTCCGCTCCGTCAATGCGGCCGTCGGCTGCCGCCGCGCCGATCATCGCGCGAATGTAAAGCGTCGCTGCTTCGTTGGTCACGGCCGCCGGCTCGAAGCCCGAACCGCGAGGGGCTTCCTGCGGAGCGAAATGTCCGCCGATCATGGGACGGCCCTCGGAGTAGTTCTGATACGCCTTGTATGCGAGGCCGCCGATCAAAGCGAGCGCGCCGAGTTTCGCCGCGGTGGCAGCCGCCGAGCGGCCGGTCTGAGTCCCGAGGACAACCGCGCCCAGTCCGCCGAGCGTCGCGCCCGCGCCGAGCTGGTTCTTGGCGATCAAATCCTTCAATTGGGCCATCAGATCGTCGGGCGACTGGCCCGTCGCCTTGCCTACGGCGTCCTTCATGCCGCGGCCTACGCCGGTCGCATCCTCGATCCGGCCAGCGCCTTCCTTCACGCCCTGGGACGCCTGTCCCAGCACCTGGCCGAGGATGTCCATCAAACCGCCACCTCCGGCGCCGCCTTGACCTCCGCCCATCTGCTTTTGAAGCTGGCCGAGGATGTCGCCGAGCCCACCTCCCGACTGCCCACCACCCGACTGGCCACCGCCGATTGCCGGCCCACCCTGTCCGGCGCCACCACCGGGCAGCATGTTGCGCAACAGATCCTCGAGCCCGCCGCCGCCCGACTGAGGGGCTGCGCCGCCGCGGCCGCCCTGGTTCATCATCTGTCCGAGCAGATCACCCAGACCGCCAAGGCCGCCGCCGCCAGACTGCGGCTGCGCGGGTTGCGGAGCGGCTCCTTTGACCAGAGCTTCGAGCAGGCTGCGGGCGTCGAACATGGATGCATCTCCTTGGGGGTCGGTCGTCGACGGCCAAGCCGTCTGAGCGCGGAACGTAAGTCCTCTCCGATGACGCTGCAATGACGTTATGGCGGAATAACTCTATTCCGCGGCGAGCGGCCGGGCCGGGTGCTGGATCGGCTTGTCCTCGCGCGCCAAGCCCGGGTTCATGCTCGCGTTGTGTTGAGCGTCGGACCGGGCGCGTTCGCGCGCCTGCTCCTCGATATACTCGGGCGGCTCGTCGACCTTGCCGACGAAGCGGCCGAAGATCCGTGTGGTCAACCACGACAGGTCGTCCATCACCGTGAAGAAGGACGGCACGAAGATCAGCGACAGGACTGTCGAAACGAGCAGTCCGCCAATCACGGCGATCGCCATCGGCGCGCGGAACTCGCCGCCATCGCCGATCGCGAAGGCGCTCGGCAGCATGCCCGCTGCCATCGCCAGCGTGGTCATGACGATCGGCCGCGCGCGCTTGCGGCCGGCATCGATCAGCGCTTCGGTGCGCGGAATGCCGCGCTTCATTTCCTCGACCGCGAAGTCGACGAGCATGATTGCATTCTTCGTCACGATGCCCATCAGCATCAACAGTCCGATGTAGACCGGCATGCTGACTGGATTGTTCGTTGCGAGGAGACCGACCACGACGCCGCCGAAAGACAGCGGCAGCGACAACAGCACGGTGATCGGCTGGAACACGCTTGCGAACAGGAGGATGAGTACGCCCAGTACGATCAGCAGGCCGGTGCCCATGGCGCGAATGAAGCCCGACGCCACCTCGTCCTGGATCTCGGCATCGCCCGACGGCTGCAGGATGACGCCTGCCGGCAGCTTCACCTCGTCGACCACGCGCAAGAATGTCTCGCGCGCGGTGCCGAGCGGCAAGCCCTGCGCCAGATCGACACCGAGGTTGGCGCGGCGCTGTCTGTCATAGCGTTCGATCGCGCTCGGACCGCGCCCGAAGGAGACCGTCGCGACGGCGGTCAGAGGGACTGATGCGCCGGTCTGCGAGATCACGCGCAAGGCTTCGATCCGCGCAAGATCGGTACGCGCGTTTTCCTCGATCTGGACGCGGATCGGCACCAGCCGGTCGCCGGCGTTGAATTTGGCGAGATTGGCGGCGACGTCGCCGATCGTTGCAACGCGGACCGTTTCGGCTATGGCGTCCGGCGTCACGCCCGCACGCGCTGCTTCGTCGGACTTCGGAACCACACGGATCTCCGGGCGGTCGAGGGCGGCGTTGGCGGCCACGTTCGAGAAACCCGGCACCCTCCGCAAGGCCGCCTCGAGACGGCCGACGGCCTCGTCGAGCGCGCGACCGTCATTCGACAAGAGCGCGAACGACAGCTCGCGCTCGCCACGCTCGTTGACGTACCAGGCGCGCGTGTCGGCGATGCTCGAGAGCTTCTCCGAGATAACCGACTTCAACAGCTTCTGCGACCGGTTGCGCTCGCTTTTTGGAACAAGCCGCACAATGACCGAAGCGCGCCGGATTTCGCGACTTCCGGTCGGCGAACTCCCGCCGATCACGAGGACGTTCTTGACCTCCGGGATCGTGCGCAACTCGCTGACGATGCGGTCGGTCGTATCGCGCGTGTCGGCGAGGGTGGCACCTGGAGGCAATTCGGCCGAGACGACGACGCGGCTCGTGTCTTCATCCGGAATGAACGCGGTCGGCAAAAGCGACGTCGCGTAGATCGACCCGACGAACAGTCCGAGCCCGACGACGAGCGTGATCCAGCGCCAGCGCAGGGTACAGGCGAGGAATTTCGCATAGCCGACCAGGATCGGGCCGGTGCCGTGCTCCTCTGGCGGCAGATCGCGCATGAAATAGGCCGTGAGCATAGGTGTGATCAACCGCGCCACGAGCAGCGAAAACAGCACGGCGACGGCGACGGTCAGGCCAAACTGCTTGAAATACTGTCCGGCGACGCCGCCCATGAACGACACCGGCGCGAAAATCGCGACGATGGTGAAGGTAATGGCGATGACCGCGAGACCGATTTCGTCGGCCGCTTCGAGCGAGGCGCGATAGGGCGACTTGCCCATCCGGATGTGACGCACGATGTTCTCGATTTCGACGATGGCGTCATCGACCAGAATGCCCGTGACGAGCGTAATCGCGAGCAGGCTGACGAGGTTCAGCGAGAAGCCCATCAGTTCCATCGCCCAGAACGTCGGAATCGCAGACAGCGGCAGCGCGATGGCGGCAATGATCGTCGCGCGCCAGTTGCGCAGGAATACGAGAACAACGAGCACGGCGAGCACCGACCCTTCGATCAGCGTCTCCATGGCCGAGTGGTAATTGCCGACGGTGTATGAATAGGCGTCGTCGATTTTCACGATGTCGACGTCGGGCTGTGCCAGACGCATTTCAGCCAGCCGCTTCTCGACCACTTGCGCAACCGACAGCTCGCTCGCGCCCTTCGAACGGAACACCGCGAACGAGACCACGGGCTGTCCGTCGAGGCGTGCGAATGAGCGGGGCTCCGTCGCGTCGTCGATGACCTTGCCGAGGTCGCCGAGGCGGACTTCTCGCCCGCCCGATAGAACGACCTTGGTTTGCGACAGATCTTCAACCGTGCGCGCGCCCGCTAGAATGCGGATCGCCTGCTCTTGTCCACCGACTTCGCCGCGGCCCGAGCCGAGATCTACGTTCGTTGCGCGAACCTGCCGGTTGACTTCGGCAGCGGTGATTCCGAGCGAGAGCAAGCGATCCGGATCGAGAAGGATGCGGATCTCGCGATCGACGCCGCCGTTGCGCTCGACGCGTCCGACGCCCTTCAATCCAAGCAACGATCGCTTGATTACGTCATCGACATGCCACGACAGCTGTTCGAGCGTCTTGGCTGGCGAAATCGCGGCATACGTGACGATCGACTGCCCTTCGACGTCGATCTTCTGGATGATCGGTTCGTCGATCGAGCGCGGCAACTCGGTGCGGATTTTGTCGATCGCGTCGCGAACGTCGTCCTTCGCTTGTTCGGGGTTGATTTCGAGGCGGAATTCGATCGCGGTCGTGGACGCACCGTCAGTCAGCGTCGACATCACGTGCTTGACGCCGGTCAAGTTGGCGACGGCGTCTTCGACGATCTTGGTGACTTGTGTTTCGAGTTCAGCCGGCGCCGCGCCCGATTGCATCACGGTCACGGTGATGACCGGAACGTCGATGTTGGGGAAGCGTGTGACCGGCAGATTCATGAAGCTCATCGTGCCCAAGAGCGCGAGCACGGCGAACAGCACTATTCCGGGAATAGGATTACGGATCGACCAGGAGGAGATGTTCCAATTCATTTCGCCGCTCCGCCCAGGCTGTCTTCAACGGCCTTGTTTTTTTGGGCGCTGTCCTTGACAACTCGATCGTTGATGGCTGTGTCTTGAACCAGTCCATCGCCGATGACACCGGCATCGCTGACCTTGCTCTCAGCCAGGACCGGCCGTACGATATCGCCGCCGCGCAGGAAGCTGCCGGCGCGCGAGACAATCAATTCGCCCTCGGCGATGCCCTTGAGGATTTCGACCTGACCGCCGGATACGAGGCCCGTCTCCACACGGCGTGTCTCGACCTTGTCGCCAACCACCGCCTGAACGCTCGCGCCGTTTTCAGAATAGAGGATAGCGGAAGCGGGAAGTGACAGGCCACGACTCTTGGCGGTCTCGACAAGGCCGCGGCCGAACACGCCGACTTTCAGCGCCGAGTTGGTCCCGATGAACACGCGTGCACGGCCGAGACGGGTCGTCCGGTCGACTTCCGGCGAGACATAGCGAACGGTGCCGGTGACTTCGCCGGCGCCGGCGACGTCGATCCGTACCGGCTGGCCGGCCTTGAGTTTGGCGATGCGAGTCTCGGTGACTTCGCCGTCGAGTTCGAATTCCCCTTTCGCGATGATGCGGAACATTGCCTCACCGGCGCCCGTGGCGATGCTGCCGATCCGCGCATTGCGGCGGCTCACGAGGCCGTCGGCAGGAGCTCGCATTTCGGTGCGGCCGCGACGAAATTCGAGTTCGCGCCGCTGCGCCTCGACCAACGACCTGTCGGCTTCAGCCAGCTTCAACCCATCCCGCGCCGCGACAAGAAGCGCATCGGCGGTCCGCGCGGCGCTCTCGCGCTGATCGAACGTGCTCTCGGACAGATAACCAGATTGCTTCAATGGCTTGGCGCGGTCGAATGAGGTCTTTGCTTCCTTGAGACGCGCCTCGGCCTGCACGATTGCGCTGCGAGCCTGTTCGATGGCGGCGTTTGAGCGTGCGAGCTGTGCGGTGTTCTGCGCGGCCTGCGCGTCGAGTGTCTCCTGTTCGACGCGGGCCAGAACATCGCCCTTCTTCACGCTTTGGCCCTCGTCGACGAGCACCTCGATGATGCGCAAGCCTTCGATTTCCGGAGCGATCTGGATCTCTTCACGCGGCACGATGGTGCCGGTGACGAGAACCGTTTCACCAAAGTCCGCAACACTGGCGCGAACAACCGAGACCGACGGGGCTGGCATCGTCTGCGCCTTTGTCGACTTCGAGGCCTCGCCACTACCCTTCAGTTTCGCGATCCCGTCTTGCGGATTGACACCCAGCCACGCGGCGGTCGCGACCGCGAGAGCGGACAGCACGGCAAGGCCGATCCAGGTCGATCTGCTCATGACTTCGACTCCTGCCCGGCCGGCACAACGGGATTGAGCAACTTCGCGACAAGCCCGATCATCACTGGCAGCACTTTGCTCGCGTCGAACTCGGGGTCGATTGCCCGCCTCCAGAACAGACCGTCACCCATCACCTGGAACACGCGGGCGATCGTCGGGATATCGGCTTCGGGGGCTATACGGCCCTCGTTCTTCAGCCGCTGAAACAGGCTTTCAAAACTCTCTCGACAGAAGCAGTCGACTGAGCGGTAGGTGTCGGCGACGCGTGCGTTTCGTGTCGATTCGAGACCCATGTCGATCGCCACCAGCCGCTTCTCGACAGGATCGTCGAAGAAATAGTGCTGACTTAGATCTTCGAGAGCCGCGAAAAAATTGGGCGCGGCCGCCATGTCGGCGAAGCGCTGCGCGAACTCGGCACGGTCGCGCTCGACCAGACCCGCGATCAAGGCTTCCTTGCTGTCGAAGTACACGTAGAGCGCGCCCGGCGACATTTCCGCCTCCCGGCAGATGTCCTGCACAGTCGTGCGATGGAAGCCCTGACGCGCGAAGCATGCGCTCGCGGCATCGAGGATGTGGTCACGGCGGGCGCGCTGTGTGTCAGGTTTGAGTTTCGGCACGGACTGGGTCCAACTCTTGGAATGAGCCGCACCTCAGACATCGTCGGCGCAGCGTCGAGCAAAACGAACGTTAGTATTTTTTGGATCACCTTTGTCTCGCCGTCAAGATGAATGATCGTTCGCTTTGTTCGCAAAAAGTCGCAGCGATGCGCTGTTCCGCGTGAAACAGCGACAGGAAATTATTCAACGGGTGGGGCGGCGGTGTGGTGCGATTGCTGGGCTGTCAGCGCTTGCAAGGCGTGCCGGAGAAAATGCAGAGCGCTCCAGCTGGGCCGGATAGGCACTTCTCGTCGGTGTCCTTCGCTCGGCTCCAATTGTCATAGTCGGGGCCCAAATTCTGGAGGCTGCGGACCCGCCGCCGCCAGTTCGCTCGCGCCTTGGTCTTTGCAGACCACATGAACCGAGAGTTCTCGCCGCGAGCTGTCACAGCATCTGTGGCACATGTGTCGGCCTGCGCAGGCGCCGCGACGAGGCCCAGCAGTGACGCCAACAGCACCAAATTCGTGCACCGAGAATGTGGTCGAGAGCAGCAACGCGGCATTCTGGGGGGCTCCGCACGTGCAGAATGTTGTCGATCTTAGAGCCGTTGTGCGCGCGGTAGAAGTCGCGTGCATCCGCTATGAGCACTATTTTGGGAAGAGCCGTGGCGTGGACGGTCACCTAGAACTGGGTGATCCAGTTCAGCGTCGCATAGGGCTTCACGCCATCGCCGTCAGGCGAGGCCGCCACGCCACCAGCCAGCGAGACTTCCCCACCATACCACTCGTAGCGGGCGAAAGCGCCGAGGCGGCGTTCCAAATGGTCGAGGGCAGGTTCCGACATAAAGGCCGTTATGTCATGACGGCGGTCGCCGTTGACGATCGCTTCTCCGCCGAGCGAGACCGTCGGCCATGCCCGCCATCCGGCTCTGAAGCGCGCCGAGTAGGTATCATGCGCGCTTGTCCAATTGAGGTCGAGTGACGACCAGCCGCGGGCGCCGAGGTTGAGCCACAACTCGAGTGAGACCTTGACGCCGATATCGCGGCCGTCGATCGGCTCTTCGCCCGGCGCGACCGGTATATCGAGGGGTTGGACGAGTTCGGTCACCGAATGGCCGGACAGCGAGATGCCCGCGAAAGCTTTGGCGGTCAACGGGCCCAATCGCTTCAGGTATCCGATCAGCGCGTCCGCATAGATCGTCGTCCCGGCACCGTGGGCGACCGAACCATCGGCGGCTTTCGTGGACCCGCGCCAGTTGTAGCCGCCGTAGCCTGTAGCGAACCTGAGCCGAGGCCCGTCATCGTGGATGCCACTCAGTGGCGACAGCGTTACGCCCGAATAGACGAGCCAGGACGACGTGGTGGCGTCGGCGCCGATCCAGACCTCACGCCAAAACGGCTCGGTCGATGCTGAAACCGGCTCCGCAGCCAATGATCGCTGTGGGAAAAGGACCGCGATGAGGGTGACATGAAACATGCAGACGGCGACACATGTCGCAGTCTCAAGCATACCAGAAACATTGGTTTGGACGCCACGCACGCAAACAACCGAAACAAAAATTGAACAAACGCTTGAGCGTGCGGGTTGTGAATAATCCGCACACAACAGTGTTTGCCGAATACTTGAGCAAGTCAATCATAGTTAAAAAACTTCGCCAGAATCAACTTAAGATATAGTTATTCAATGATGCAATCTGTGATTGTAGCCTATGCGTTTCGGATTGGAACCGACCCGGCCTAAGCGAGGTCAACCCTCGCGTCGGCGCGCGATGACAAATGTTCAGTGACTTCATGCCAAACGTGACTTGACGTGTTTACCGGCAAAACTTGCCGTTCCTTATAGATTGAAGTCGAGTTGCGCTGCCGAACCGCAATGTCTATGTGTATTTCAAGTTGAGTGCGGGTCCCTGAGGGCCGCACCTTTGCGCTTGTTCAGGAGTTCGCGGTCTATGCCCTTTCGCCAGCAGTTCGAGTCGAGCGGTCTCGGTCCTAATCAGCACATGATGCAGTCGTACTTCGGCGGTCTCGACAATACCGCACAGGGATACGAGCCCGTGATGAAAGGAATCGCCAGAATCCAACTCGAAATGATGAGCTTCGCAAGCCGCCGCGCACAGGCCTATCTCGAAATTCCGTCGCGGGTGGCCACCTGCCGCACGCCGCAGGATCTGATGAACGAACAAATGCGATTCTGGCAAACCGCGTTTCAACAGTATTCCGATGGCAGCCGCCGCGTCATGACGGCGATGGCCTCGATGGCGCAGCCGCCGACGGCGGCTGATAACAAGTCGAAGGCTCGCGGACGCGACTATCTCTCGGTGCCCGACACGCAGGAGCAGACCGAACCGCGGGATACCGCGCCGCGACCGAGCCCCCCGCGCCGGGTCGCTTGAGCCGACCGGTGACAACAGCTTTGCCCACGCCGCCGGCACCTCAACGACCGCTCACCGGCCGGGTCGCACTCGTGACCGGATCGACGAGCGGTATCGGTCTCGCCATCGCCGAGGAGCTCGCGTCGCTCGGCGCGACTGTCGTCGTCAATGGGTCGGGATCGTCGCCGGCAAAAATCAAAGATGGCGAACGCATTGCGTCCAGCATCGTCGAACGCACAACTTCGAAGGCCTCCTTCGTCGCGGCGGATCTCAAAGATCCGCTGGCTGCCGCGAAACTCGTTGCGGAGACCGTGCGTCGTTTCGGAGAAATCGATATTCTCGTCAACAATGCCGGGATCCAGCACGTCGCTCCGATCCAGGACTTTCCAGATGAGAAGTGGGTTGAAATTCTCGCGCTGAACCTGTCTGCCGCGTTTCATGCGACTAAGGCCGTGATTCCGGCGATGAAGGCGCGCGGCTGGGGTCGTATCGTCAACGTGGCGTCGGCGCATTCGCTGGTGGCGTCGCCAATGAAGTCGGCTTACGTGTCGGCCAAGCACGGGCTCCTCGGATTGACCAAGACGGTCGCTCTCGAAGTCGCCGAGCACGGCATCACGGTCAATGCCCTATGTCCCGGCTATGTGCTCACCCCACTCGTGGAAAAGCAGATTCCAGATACCGCGAAGGCGCGCGGAATGACCGAGGACGAGGTCGTGCGCGAGGTTCTGCTGAAAGCTCAGCCGACGCGCAAGTTCGTCACGCCGGAGGAAGTCGCGGCGGCCGCGGCCTTCCTCTGCTCGGACGGGGCCAGATCGATCACCGGCATCGCGTTGCCGATCGACGGCGGCTGGACGGCACAGTAGCCGCCGCTAATTCAGGCTTTCCAGCGCCTTCCCGAACCCTGCGAGTGAAATAGGGATGCCGATACCCGCTTCCTCGGTCTGGAAAACGATGAAAATTGCGGTCTTCCCGGTCTTCAGTTGTTCGACCAGCTTGTCCTCGGCCACGACCTGCGCATAGCACGCGAAGTTATGGCATCGCAGAAACGGCGCGTGGCCGACGTCCTTGTCGTCGATTTTCAATCCCAATCCGGGCGGGAGCAGGATACCGAGCGGCGCGAAGACGCGAAGCACACGCGTGCCGTTGGAAAATTTCTGGAAATACACCGTCAGCCCGACGTTGTTACGATCTTCGGCCGACACGCTTTGCACCAGCGCGCAGACTTCGGCCTTTGAACCGGGCGGCGGCGGCTTGCACACGACCTGCCAGTCGCCGTGCTGGGCTTTGACGGTCCCGTCCTGGGCTGCCGCGGGTGTGGCAAGGGCTGGAAATATTGCAACGATGGCGAGTGCAATCCAACCGATCCACGACCGTTTCGACTGCAGCGCAGCGGGAGCCGGCCTCGCGCAAGGGGCAGGACGGCGGATCGGGTCGGACAAATTGTGCTCCTGATGGCATCCCGCAGGGAATTTCAGTCGGCAACGACGTACGCCTTCGGGCGATGCGTGTCATGTCCGTAACGAATTGGGCCAAAAGACGACGCCACACCAATACGCTATGACCAGTTGGGGCCCCCCGGCCAAGGTTTTTGCTGCTGCGCACAACCACGCTCGCCCCATCTCACGGCGATTTAGATGCGAACCAGCTACTCACGCTCCGCCCGACATTGATGCCCGTCAACCCCTGGTGAGAACGCGAAGATATGCCGCAATAGTCTTGACTTGAGTCACAGGAGACGATTGTGCTCTGTGGAGGTTCTGAGCTTATGCCGGCAACCGACAGCGCGAAGCCGCTGCGACGGAATTTTGCGATGACGCGCCAAGCTTCGGCGGCGCATTGCAAGTTCCGCACGGACCAAGCTCGGCCAGGGGAAATCCCAGCCTGAAAGGTTGGGAAGCATTGGGAGCGAACGCATGCTGAAACGATTTCTGAGCGCGACGCCGATGGCGTTCGCCGCCACGGCGGTTATGGCCGCAGCGGTGATCATCGCGCTAGCCGGGCCTGTTCTGGCGGGGATGGGCCAGTCGACTCCGGGGCAGATCGGCCTGCAGCTTCCGGCGACGCAGGTCGCGGCCGAGATCAACAAGTTCCATGACTTCGTGAACATCATCATCATCGCCATTACGATCTTCGTCATGCTGCTGATGGTCTACGTCATGGTCCGCTTCAGCGAAAAGAAGAACCCGACACCGTCGAAGACGACCCACAACACCAGCATCGAAGTCGCCTGGACGGTCATTCCGATTGCCATCTTGGTGATGATCGCGATCCCCTCGTTCAAGCTTCTCAACCTCCAGTACGCCTATCCGAAGCCCGACCTGACCATCAAGGCGACGGGCTATCAATGGTATTGGTCGCACGAGTATCCCGACCATGGCGGTTTTGCGGTCGATAGCATCATGCTGCAGGACGAGGACCGTCAGGCGCTGATCAAGAAGGGCATTCCCGCTCCGCGCCTACTCGCCGTCGACAACGAGATCGTCGTGCCGGTCAACAAGGTTGTGCACATGCTGGTCACCGCTGGCGACGTGATCCACAACTGGACGATTCCTTCCTTCGGCTCCAAGCTCGACGCCGTTCCGGGCCGTGTGTCCGCGACGTGGTTTAAGCCCGAGAAGGAAGGCATCTTCTATGGCCAGTGCTCGGAACTGTGCGGCAAGGATCACGCGTTCATGCCGATCGCCGTCCGTGTCGTGAAGGAGAACGTCTTCAACGACTGGGCCGCCGCTCTGAAGGCCAAGGATAGGAAGAAGGCGAAGGAAATCCTCGAAAAGGTCGCTCTCGAGCAGGCCGGCACGAGCAAGGTCGCCGAAGCCGCGCGCTGACGCGCGGCCATTCGACTCCAAAATCACACGGGCGACGAAGCCCGCTCCGTTACACGACGAAACGAGGCAGACGCACAATGGGAAGCACCGCGCACGCGCACGAGAGCCATAGCCCTTCACCCTACAGCATGAAGCGCTGGCTCTACTCGACCAACCACAAAGACATCGGCACGATGTACCTGATCTTCGCCATGATCGCAGGCGTGATCGGCGGCTTCTTGTCGGTGATGATGCGTCTCGAGTTGCAGGATCCGGGTCTGCAGTATTTCGCCAACGCCCACTCGTTCAACGTGTATGTGACGGCTCATGGCGTCATCATGATCTTCTTTATGGTCATGCCTGCGATGATCGGCGGCTTTGGCAACTGGTTCGTGCCGCTGATGATCGGCGCGCCGGACATGGCCTTCCCGCGCATGAACAACATCTCGTTCTGGCTGCTTCCCGTAGCCCTCGCGCTGCTCGTATTCTCGATGTTCGTCGAAGGTCCGCCGGGCATGAACGGCGTTGGTGGTGGCTGGACACTTTATCCGCCGCTGGCAACCACAGGACAGCCTGGTCCGGCCATGGACTTCGCGATCCTGTCACTGCACATCGCCGGCGCGTCGTCGATCCTCGGCGCCATCAACTTCATCACCACGATCTTCAACATGCGCGCGCCTGGCATGACCATCCACAAGATGCCGCTGTTCGTGTGGTCGGTGCTGGTGACCGCGTTCCTGCTGCTGCTGTCGCTGCCGGTGTTCGCCGGCGCCATCACCATGATGCTGACCGATCGCAACTTCGGCACGACGTTCTTCACGGCAACGGGTGGCGGTGACCCGGTGCTCTACCAGCATCTGTTTTGGTTCTTCGCCCATCCCGAGGTCTACATTCTCATCCTGCCGGGCTTCGGCATGATCAGCCAGATCGTGTCGACCTTCTCGAAGAAGCCGGTGTTCGGCTATCTCGGCATGGCCTATGCGATGGTCGCCATCGGCCTCGTCGGCTTCATCGTGTGGGCACACCACATGTACACCGCCGGCATCAGCGTCGACACGCAGGCCTATTTCGTGTTCGCCACGATGGTCATCGCGGTTCCAACGGGCGTGAAGATCTTCTCGTGGATCGCGACGATGTGGGGCGGGTCCATCTCGTTCCGCGTGCCGATGATCTGGGCGCTCGGCTTCATCTTCCTGTTCACGGTAGGTGGCGTCACCGGCGTCATGCTGGCCAACGCCGGTGTGGACCGCGCGTTGCACGACACCTACTACGTGGTCGCGCACTTCCACTACGTGCTGTCGCTCGGCGCCGTGTTCTCGATCTTCGCCGGTTGGTACTACTGGTTCCCGAAAATCTCCGGCTACATGTACTCCGAGTTCTGGGGCAAGCTGCACTTCTGGCTGACCTTCATCGGCGCCAACGTGCTGTTCTTCCCGCAGCACTTCCTCGGGCTCGCCGGCATGCCGCGCCGCTATGCGGACTATCCGGACGCGTTTGCCTACTGGAACAAGATCTCGTCGATGGGCTCCTACATCACCGCCCTCGGCACGATCTGCTTCTTCATCGGCGTGTTCGTAGCGCTCGCTCGCAAGCAGAAGGTTGGCGACAATCCTTGGGGTGTCGGCGCCACGACGCTCGAGTGGACGCTGCCCTCGCCGCCGCCGTTCCATCAGTTCGAGACGTTGCCGCGCATCAAGGCGACGGATCATCACTAATCGGATTGCCCGGCGCGGCCGCTAACGTGGTCGCGCCGTATCCATTCGGAAGTGGACGGTTATTTTGGTTCCGGCTGTGCACGGACCCCGTAAGGCCGGTCGCAGGCTGAAGAGCGCGCCGGTCAACCGGCAGTTAGGGAAGTAGAAGCGATGTCGCGATCGAGTGCCGAAGCAGTCGCCGATGCCGGAATGGTGCTTCCCGTCGCAGGCTCGAACGAGCCGACGGTTGGCGATTTCGTGCAGCTGATGAAGCCGCGCGTGATGTCGCTTGTCGTGTTGACGGCGCTGACCGGAATTGTCGCCGCGCCGGGCGGTCTGCACCCGGTTCTCGGCCTCATCGCCATCCTTTGCATCGCGGTCGGCGCGGGCGCGTCGGGCGCGCTCAACATGTGGTACGACGCCGACATCGACGCCAATATGCAGCGGACGGCTGCACGCCCGATCCCGCGCGGACAAGTTACGGCGGACGAGGCTTTGTCGTTCGGCGTGGTGTTGTCGGTCGGCTCGGTCTTGATGCTCGGTCTGCTCGTCAACTGGGTCGCGGGCGGACTGCTCGCACTCACCATCGCCTTCTACATTTTCGTTTATACCATGTGGTTGAAGCGCCGGACCCCGCAGAACATCGTCATCGGCGGTGCGGCCGGTGCGTTCCCCCCGATGGTCGGCTGGGCTGCCGTCACCGGCGGTATCAGCCTTGAGAGCGTCGTCCTTTTCCTCATCATATTCTTCTGGACGCCGCCGCACTTCTGGGCGCTTGCGCTTTATCGCAGCCGCGACTACGAGCGCGTCGGTGTGCCGATGCTGCCGGTCGTCGCGGGACCCGCAGCCACGCGCCGCCAGATCATGATCTATTCGCTGATCCTCGCACCGCTGGCCGTGGTGCCGTGGTTCATCGGACTAGGCGGCATCAGCTATCTCGCAACGTCGGTCGGCCTCGGGGCGGCGTTTCTCTACTACGCCTGGAAGGTGACGCAGGTGACGGAAGGCCGCGAGGGCGACGCCGCCGCGAAGCAACTCTTCCTGTTCTCCATCCTGTATCTGTTCGCGCTGTTCATCGTGCTCCTCGTCGAGCACGTGGTGGCGAAGGTGATGTTCTGATGGGAGCGCCGAGCGTGACCGACGAAAAGCCGGAGAACCGCACGGACGGCGCCGAGCGCGACAAGCGCCAGCGGATGCGCTCGATCGCGATCGCCGTGGCGCTCGTCGTCATGGCGCTGCTGTTCTACGCCGCGACGATCGTTCGTCTTGGCGGTCACGCCCTGAACCGGCCGATGTAAGGACGCGAACATGACCGCCGCTCAAGAAAACCTCGATCCACATGCAGCCCTCGCCGCGCGGCACCGCCGCGTCGGCATCATCTGCACGTCGATTGTCGCAGCCATGGTCGGTGCGTCGTATGCCGCTGTTCCGCTCTACCGCCTGTTCTGCCAGGCAACCGGCTTCAACGGCACGACCATGGTGGCCGCCGCGCCGTCGACGAGTGTGCTCGACCGCACTATTTCGGTCCGCTTCGACGCCAATACGCGGTCCGGACTGCCGTGGAAATTCGAGCCGGTCCAGCGCACCGTCGATGTCAAGCTCGGCGAGAACGCGCTGATATTCTATCGCGCGACCAACACGTCCGACCGCCCGATGACGGGCACGGCGCTGTTCAATGTCTCGCCGGAACTCGCGGGCCAGTACTTCAACAAGATCGAGTGTTTCTGCTTCAAGGAACAGACATTGCAGCCCGGCGAATCGGTTGAAATGCCGGTGTCGTTCTTCGTCGACGCAGCTTATGACCGCGACGCGGACATCGGACACATCTCGCAGATCACGCTGTCCTATTCGTTCTTCCCGGCCGATCCCAAAGCGGCTGGAGTTGCGCAGACCGCGCCTTCGGCGGCGGTCGGCAAGGGTGGTTGAGGACGGTGGAAGGAATGAGCTCGGCGAACATCGCCAGTTGATATGACGGCTCGGCGGGACGTAGCGCTTGGGTCGAGCCGAAGAAGCGGCGCTTGAACGACGTAAGATGGACGGCCGGTGAAGTGCCAAGTCCAATTGGGGGCGGGCGCGATCCGAGAGGTCCGGGTGAGGAATTCTAGGGGAAGACGGAGAACACGATGGCCGACAGTCACGGAAATAATCACGATTATCACCTCGTCGATCCGAGCCCCTGGCCGGTCGTGGCGTCGATCTCGGCTCTGGTCACGGCGGTCGGCGCAATCGCCTGGATGAAGACAGCATCGGGCGGCGTGTTCGGCGTCACCGGGCCGTGGATGTTCGCACTCGGCTTTGTCGGCTTGCTTGCCACGTCCTACATGTGGTGGCGCGACGTCGTCCACGAGGCGCACAGCGGCTATCACACGCCTGTCGTCCAGATCCACCTCCGCTACGGCATGATCTTGTTCATCGCGTCGGAAGTAATGTTCTTCGTCGCGTGGTTCTGGGCCTACTTCGACGCCTCGTTCTATCCGGGTGGCGTCCATACCATCGAGAACTCGAAGAACGTCATCGGTCTCGTCGAGCGCAATGCACTGACCGGTGGCGTCTGGCCGCCCAAGCCCTCGGCCGACTTCAAGTCGACGTTCGATCCTTGGGGACTGCCACTCGTCAACACGCTGATTCTGCTGCTCTCGGGAGTGACGGTGACCTGGGCGCATCACGCGATGCTCAAAAACGATCGCCGCGGTCTCATCCTCGGCTTGATGTGCACGGTTGCGCTCGGCGCACTGTTCACGACGCTGCAGGCTTACGAATACGGCCATGCCGCATTCAACTATTCGGGACACATCTACGGCGCGACGTTCTTCATGGCCACCGGCTTCCACGGTGCGCACGTGGTTATCGGCACGATCTTCTTGCTGGTCTGCCTTATCCGGGCGCTCAAGGGCCACTTCACACCGCAGCAGCACTTCGGCTTCGAAGCCGCTGCCTGGTATTGGCACTTCGTCGACGTTGTCTGGCTGTTCCTGTTTGCCGCGATCTACGTCTGGGGCGCGGGCGCTCACGCCGGCGGCCACTGACGCCGATTGCGTGCGATCGATTGCAGCGGGGCGGTCTTCGGATCGCCCCGTTCCTTTGTCCGCATCCCGTCGCATCCGGCCAGCTCGCTGGTGGCATCGAAAGCGACAAACATCGACTGTGGCGAAAGCCCGCCTTGCGGATTGAATGGGATCAGGCGAGGGTCCGCGCCATGTCACAACATCCGCACGACCAAATTTCCGCCGTCGGCGCCATCGTCGGCGCGCGATGCCCGCGATGCGGCAAGACCCCGCTGTTCAAGGGCCTGCTGACGTTCGCCGACAGTTGCCCGTCGTGCAAGCTCGACTACAAGTTCCTCGATACCGGCGACGGTCCGGCGGTGTTCGCCATAATGATCCTCGGCGCCGTCGTGCTCGGAGGAGCGTTGTGGTTCGAGTTTCGCTTCAACCCGCCGGTCTGGCAGCATGTCGTGCTGTGGGGCGTCGTCACGCCGCTCTTGGCCATCGCGCTCCTCCGCTTGCTGAAATCGGGCCTCGCGGTGCTTCAGTACAAAAACCGGGCCGAGGAAGGCCGCTTGGCGAAGGATTGACCGGATGCTTTTGCGTCTCCGCGCAGCCGGGTTACTGCTGCCGACCGTGATGACGCTGGTCTCGCTGGCCATCCTTGTGTTGCTCGGCAACTGGCAGATGAGCCGCAAGGTTTGGAAGGATGCGCTCGTCGATCAGATCGCTACCCGGATACGAGCAGAGCCGGTGGGGCTCGACGTCATCAAGGGCCTTTATACCGCGTCGCAAGCCGACGTCGTCGCGAACGAGATCGAGTACAAGCGGTTGCGCGTCACAGGCCGCTTCCGTCACGAGGCCGAGCAGTTTTTTTATGCCCCGCACCCGAAGCTCGGGCCGGGGTATCATGTCTTGACGCCGCTTGAGATCGCGGGGCCGACGCCCGCAGTCCTTTTTGTCAACCGTGGCTACGTGTCGGAAGCCGTCAAGGACCGCGCCGAGCGTTCTGGGGGCCTCGCCACTGGCGAGACGGCAGTTACAGGACTCGTTCGTCTACAGGGCGAGAAGGGCGGCTTCACCCCTGCGAACGAGCCGGGGAAGAACCTTTGGTATTGGCGCGATATTCCCGCCCTGGCCCGCGCCGCGCTGCCGGATGCGACGTCCACCGTCCTTCCGTTCGTGCTCGACGCCGAGGCTTCGCCAGCCAATCCGGGCGGCTGGCCCAAGGGCGGCGCGACCGAGATCAAGCTCCCCAACCGCCATCTCGAGTACGCCTTGACGTGGTACGGCCTCGCCGGCGCGTTGATCGCCGTTTACGGCGCCTATGCTTACGGCCGCTTACGCGCGCGTCTTCAAGCCTGATTCGGCCGCCTCGCATTCACCGAAGCAGTTGTGCGTTGCCTGCCGAACGACTGTCTCGCGACTTGTTTGCGGCGGCTGCTGGCACTAGACCAGCAAAGCATCCGCCGGCCTTCGGCGGTCGCTGGGACGTTTGCGATCCCGGGCAGCCGGAAGTCTTGAAGAGAGTTTCAAGCTTGAAATACGTCTCGACACGCGGGCAGGCCCCGATACTCGATTTCGAGGATGTGCTCCTTGCGGGCCTCGCTCGCGACGGAGGACTGTATTTGCCTGAAAGCTGGCCCGTGCTGGATCGCGACACGATTGGGTCGTTCGCCGGTCGGCCGTTTCACGAGGTGGCGGCCGAGATCGTCGGCCGGTTCACCGGAGGCGCAATCGCGCAGGCCGATCTTTCGCGCATGGCCCGCGATGCCTATTCGGTGTTCGGCCATGCCGCGACGACGCCTCTTGTCCAGATCGCGCCAGGCGTTTTCGTCCTCGAACTGTTCCACGGGCCGACGCTTGCGTTCAAGGACGTGGCGATGCAGCTGCTGGCCCGCCTCATGGATCACGTGCTCGAGAAGCGCAACCAGCGGGCCACCATCGTCGGCGCAACCTCGGGCGATACCGGCGGCGCGGCGATCGAGGCATTCCGCGCGTCGAAGCGTGTCGACGTGGTGATCCTTTATCCGCACGGCCGCGTCTCGGATGTCCAGCGCCGCATGATGACGACGCCGGTTGAAGCCAATGTCCATGCTGTCGCCATCGACGGGACGTTCGACGACTGCCAGGCACTGGTCAAAGGCATGTTCAACGACCATGCCTTCCGCGACCGCGTGGCGCTGGCCGGGGTCAATTCGATCAACTGGGCGCGCATTGTCGCGCAGGTCACGTATTATTTCGTCGCCGCCACGGCTTTAGGCGCGCCGCACCGTCAAGTCTCGTTCATGGTGCCGACCGGCAACTTCGGCGACGTGTTCGCGGGTTACGCCGCCAAGCGCATGGGGCTCCCGATCGACCGGCTCGGCATCGCGTCGAACACCAATGACATCCTGCCGCGCGCGCACGCGACCGGCGTTTATGACATGCGCGGTGTGGTCGCTACTTCGTCGCCTTCGATGGACATCCAGATCTCGTCGAACTTCGAGCGCTATCTGTTCGAGGCAGGCGGCCGCGACACAGCGACGGTTCGCGGTCAGATGCAATCGCTGGCTCAGAGCGGCCGGTTCGAGGTTGGCGGTGCGATGGAAGCTTGGAGGCAGGAATTCGAGGCCGCATCGGCGAGCGAAGCCGAGGTCGCCGATGCCATCCGCCACGTGCAAGGGGACAGCGGCTATCTGATGGATCCGCATACCGCCTGCGCGTGGGTAGCACTTGGGAAGTCGCAACTTCGCCGGGTTGCGCCCGACGTGATCCTTTCGACGGCGCATCCGGCCAAGTTCCCCGACGCGATGGAGGCGATCACCGGTATTCGGCCGGGTCTGCCGCCGCGGCTCGCCAACTTGCTTACCGATCCCGAGCGCATCGCGCGATTGCCGAACGATCTTGCCGCCGTCCAGCGGTACGTGGAAACCAAGGCGAACGAGAGGGTTCCATGACCGTCCGGATCACCAAGCTGCCGAACGGTCTGCGCGTCGTCTCCGATCGCATGGCGCACCTCGAAACGACCTCGCTCGGCGTCTGGGTCGCGGCTGGCGCGCGCCACGAAAGCGAAGCGGAGACGGGAATATCGCATCTCTTGGAGCATATGGCGTTCAAGGGCACGGCACGTCGGACCGCGCGCGCCATTGCTGAGGAGATTGAGGCCGTCGGCGGCGAGTTGAATGCGGCGACCGGGCTCGAGCACACCGCCTATTTCGCCCGCGTCCTGAAGGGGGACGAGGGCACGGCACTCGATATTCTGGCCGATATTCTGCTCAACTCCAGCTTCGACGCCGACGAGCTTGATCGCGAGCGTGAGGTCATCCTCCAGGAAATGGCGATGATCCAGGACAGCCCGGACGAGATCGTGTTCGATCTCATGCACGACGCGGCGTTTCCAGATCAGCCCGCGGGCCGACCGATCATCGGCACCGAAGCGAGCGTCCGAAACATTTCCGCTGGCGATCTGCGGGCCTTCCTCGCGGCGCGCTATGTGCCGGGCGACATGATCGTCTCGGCAGCTGGCGCGGTAGACCACGACCGGCTGGTTCGCCATGTTGAAGCCCTATTCGGCGGGCTCTCTCACAAGCTGTCACAGGGGCATCTTCCAGCGCGCTTCGAGGGCGGTGCGCGCGTATCAAAAAAGTCGTTCGAACAGAGCCACTTGGTGTGGGCTTTCGAGGGTCCGTCCTATCGCGACGCGGAGACCTACACCGCGCAGGTTTTTTCGGGGTTGTTCGGCGGGGGCATGTCCTCGCGCCTGTTTCAGGAAGTCCGGGAGCGGAGGGGGCTCTGCTATTCGATCGAGTCGTCGGCGTGGGGTCTCAGCGATACGGGGCTCGTCGGGGTGCATGCGGCAACGGGACCAGGGAACATGGCGGAGCTGATCGACGTCGTCGGAAGCGAACTGCGAGGCATCGCCCAACGTGGCCCGGAGGACAGTGAAATGGCGCGGGCCAAAGCGCAGTTGAAGGCTGGACTTATGATGGCGCTCGAAAGCTCGTCGGCGCGGGCCGAGCAGATGGCGCGGCAATTGATGATCCACGACCGGCTGATGCCGCCGTCGGAACTGGTCGCGGCAGTAGAGGGCGTGACAGCCGAAGGCGTTGCGGCATTCGCGGCGCGTCTCGCAGCCAGCCGTCCGGCCGTCGCAATCGTCGGTGCGGGCAAGAAATCGGCGGAATATGCGCGCCGTGCCGAAGCGATGGCAGCGGTCTAACGCGGAGGCAGACGGCGCATGGTCTTCCTCAGGTCTCCCCTCGGACAGGATGCGAGCCCGGTCATTCGCGGCCGCAACGTCTGGATGCGAGCTCCAGCGATGGCCGACTACGCGCCCTGGGCGGAGCTGCGTGCCGAGAGCCGCGAGCATCTGCGTCCGTGGGAGCCAGCCTGGGCGCGCGACGAGTTGACCCGCAGCGCCTATCGCCGCCGCATCCGTCACTATGCGCGCGAGGCCCGCGAGGACCTCGGCTACGCCTTTCTGATCTTCGACAACGCCGGCGATCGATTGGTGGGCGGCGTCACGTTGTCGGGCGTTCGCCGCGGCGTCACCCAATCAGCTTCGCTCGGATACTGGCTCGGCCGTGCGCACACTGGTCAAGGCCGCATGACTGACGCGGTCCAGGCGGTTCTGCACTATGCCGTCCTGCAATTGCGGCTGCACCGGATCGAAGCCGCGTGCATGCCGACCAACGAAACCTCGATCCGTGTTCTCGAACGAACGGGATTTACTCGCGAAGGCTTCGCTCGTGAGTACTTGCGCATCGATGGCGTCTGGTCCGATCATCTGCTCTACGGGCTGGTCGACGTCGATCTGCGCTCACCGCCGCCCAAGGACGCGGGGGGCGGCGACAGATGACCGAGACCAGCGATCCGGCCTCCACCTTTATGGCGCCACGCGCGGCGCGTGGGCACATGGTCCGCGCGCTCATGATGCTGACTGTCGCATGGGCAATCCTCGTCGCTGGGCTTGCGGGACCGGCGCACGCGTTGAAACCGATCGTGCTGCAATCAGACGCCGACCGCATCGAGATCACGACCCAGGGTGAGCTTTACGAAAGCCGCGGCGACACGCTCCAGATCGAGGCCGCGGCCGGCGCCACGGGCACCACCGGCCGCATGTCAGTTCGCGCAGCGACCGCGGGCACAAATCCGAGCTGGATCGTGTTCGCTCTGTCGAACCCGACCGAGAAGCCGATCGAGCGCTGGCTGACCGCCGAGCGCTATTCGGTCGTCGGCTCCGGCGTCATTTGGCCTGATCTCGACGCGCGCCGTATCGAGGCGGTTACGCCATCGCTTGGCTTCGTCCCCGAGCGCATCAAGAGTGATCGCGCCGACATCTTCCGCATCACGCTCGAGCCAGGCCAGACCATCACCTACGTCGCCGAGCTATCGTCCGAGCGGTTCGCGCGCATATATCTGTGGAAGCCGCTCGACTATGAGCTGAAGATCCGCGACCGGCTGCTGTTCAACGGCATCATGCTCGGGCTTACGGGTTTGCTCGCCATCTTTCTCACCGCCGTTTTCGCCGCCAATCACAAGCTGATCTTCCCTGCCGCGGCCCTCGTGTCATGGTCGGTGCTGTGTTACCTCAGCGTCGATTTCGGCTTCTTCCACAAATTGTTCCAGCTCCGGCCAGACGACAACGCCGTCTATCGCGCCGCCGCGGAATCGGCGATGGCCGCGAGCCTCGTCATCTTCCTGCACACATTCTTGCGGCTGGGTCTCAGTCACGGCTTGATCCGGATGCTGACCACAGTGTGGGTCGTCGCGCAGCTCTCGCTGGTTGCCGTTTCCGCCGTCGATCCGCGCCTGGCGTCGACGTTCGCGCGGTTCTCGTTCGCGCTCATCGGCGGCGTCGGCGGCATGTTCACGCTCGTGCTGGCGCTACGCGGACAGGATCGCGCGTTGTCGCTGATCCCGACGTGGATGCTGCTGTTGGTTTGGATCTTCGGCACCGCCGTCACGCTGACCGGCCAGCTGTCGGGCGACGTCATCGTCTCCGGCCTCGTCGCCGGCCTCGTGATGATCGTAATTCTGATCGGCTTCACCGTTACCCAGTTCGCGTTCCGGTCGAGCGAGCCGCACTATGGCGCGGCGCCCAACGAGATGCAGCTCAGGTCGCTGGCCGTCGACGGGGCCGGGTCGGCCATCTGGGAATGGAATGCCCGCCGCGATGAGATCAAGGTCAGTCCGGAAGTCGAAACCGCGCTTGGCCTCAATCAAGGTGAGATGTCCGTCAAGGTGGAGGAGTTCGCAAAGCATCTGCACATGGCCGACCGTGAACGGTTCAAGCTCATGTTGTGGTCCATCCAGGAGCGTGCCGGCGGCAAGATCCGCATGGATTTCCGCCTGCGCCATGCCGATAACTCCTATCGCTGGTTCGAGCTCGAGGCCGCGTCGATCCCGACCAACGATCGCCGGGCCATCCGCTGCGTCGGGCTCATTCGCGACGTCACAGACGGCAAGCGCGCCTACGAGCGGCTGATGCATGACGCGGTGCATTGCAGCCTCACGGGACTGCCCAACCGCGAGTTGTTGCTCGATCGCCTCGCGGTGGCGGTTGGCCGCGCCAAGACCGAGACCAACGTCCGGCCTACGATCATCATGATCGACATCGATAAGTTCCGCAGCGTCAACCAGTCGCTGGGGTTGGTCGTCGGCGATAGCCTGCTGTTGACGATCGCGCGCCGGCTGCAACGGCATCTCGGTTCGAACGACACGCTCGCGCGGGTCGGCGGCGATCAGTTCGCCATCATGATGGTGTCGGAGCAGGAGCCGCGCGAACTCGCGAGTCTCGCCGAACGCGTCCGCCGGTCGCTACGATCCCCGATCAAGATCGCCGGGCAGGAGATCGTGCTCACCGGGTCTCTCGGCATTGCCGTCTATGACGGCGAGGAGGAGGGCGTTCACGATCTACTCAAGGAAGCCGAGATGGCGATGTTCCGCGCCAAGCGCAGCGGCGCCGACAAGATCGAGATCTTCAAGCCCGAGATGCGCAGCGAGCGCGACGATCGCGTGACGATCGAAAGTGAACTGCGCCGTGCGATCGAGAAGAAGGAGTTGCGCGTCCTCTATCAGCCGATCATCTATCTTCCGACCGAGGAACTCGCGGGCTTCGAGGCGCTGGTGCGCTGGGATCATCCGCGCAACGGGATGATGAACCCGGCCGCTTTCGTGCCCGTCGCGGAGGAAAGTGACCTCATCGTCAAGCTCGGCTCGTTCGTGCTGATGAAAGCTGCACAGGACTGCGCACGCTGGCAGAAGGAGTTGCCACGCGAGAACGCGGCGCTGTTCGTCTCGGTCAATGTGTCGAGCCGTCAGCTGTTCCGTCAGGACCTGATCCAGGAGATCCGCCACATCCTCGGCCGCGGCTTGGTGGCGCCCGGATCGCTCAAGCTCGAGGTCACCGAAAGCCTCGTCATGGAGAACCCCGAGCAGGCGACCGAAATTCTCGAAATGTTGCGTGGCGCGGGCGCCGAACTGGCGCTCGACGATTTCGGCACGGGGTATTCCTCGCTGTCCTACCTGCAGAAATTCCCCTTCGACACCATCAAGATCGATCGGTCGCTGGTCAGGTCGAGCGGCAGCGGCGACGCACGCGGCGCGGCGATCGTGCGCTCGATGGTGGCGTTGTCGCACGAGCTCGGCAAGAAGGTGGTCGCCGAGGGCGTCGAAGAAGCCGAAGATGCGGGCTTCCTGCGTTCGATCGGCTGCGAGTTCGCGCAGGGCTACTATTACGGCGAGCCGATGCCTGAACGAGAAGTGATGGCACTGCTCAAAATGGTCAAAAAGTCCGAACGCAAGATGCAGCCGCGCGGGTTGTTCAGGACCAAGACCTCGAAGAAGCGGCCGAAGGACGCTCCGGGGGCTTTGCCCGACGTGTCAGTCCCGGTCTCGGTGCCTGAAGCCGCCCCGCTGGCCGCCAACGGCAATGCGACGCCGCCACCCGTCGTGCTCGAGCGTCCACCCCATCCGCCGGCGGGACTGCCGCGCGCCACCGTCCGTCCCCGTCAGCGTCCACCCGCCCCGCCGCCTTTCGTACCCGATCCGCGCACGCAGCCGACGGCCCGGACGCATGGCGACAGCACCACAAACGCGAACGGCCACTCGGCTCAGTCGAACGGAGCGCATCCCAACGGCGCGTATCCGAACGGTTCGACCAATGGAACTGGTGTACCGGCAAACGCCTACGCTGCGCCGATGCCGCCACCGGCCGGCCAGACGGCGTCGCACGGCACGCTTCTCGATTTGTTGTCGCAATCCCCAGCTACGCCACCGATGTCCAACGGTGCTGCCCCGCAGCCGCCTCCGCCGCAGTCGCTGCCGCCCATGCCGCCAATCACAAGTGGGGGCCCGCCGCCGCCTCCGCAGCAACAGTATGCGACTCCGACCCGGCCGCCATCATTGCGGCCTCCGCATCCCGCCGGTGATCTCGATCTGTCGAAGCTGCCGCCGGGTATAGCCGCAAGCCTCGCCAAGCTCGCTGGGACCGCACCGCCGCGCGCATCGGCGACGCCACCACCCGTGCCGCTTCCACCCGGCAAAAAGGCGAGCTGACGCGGGTGTCCCGCGCACGGGCTTGCGGTTACACCAGCGCCACGCGTGACATGCGTTCGCTCGAGTTTGCGGAAGTGAGCCGGCAGTGAAACGCCGTTAGGCGTGACCAGCCGTTGAGACGAGATGTGAGGGATCGATACCGATCTTGGCCATCGCGCGCGGATACTTGTTGTCGAGATCGGGGTCGAACACGAGGTCGGGATCGGCCGGACAGTTGAGCCAGCCGTTGGCGTGGATCTCGCTTTCGAGCTGTCCAGCAGACCAGCCCGCATACCCGAGCGCCAGCAGCGAGCGGTCTGGTCCCTCGCCACCTGCGATCGCCTTCAGGATGTCGAGCGTCGCGGTCAGGCAGAATCCGCCCTCGATCTTCATCGTCGTATCGGCGACGTAGTAGTCGGGTGTATGCAGGACGAAGCCGCGTCCCGTTTCGACCGGACCGCCGACATGCACCGAGCGCGACAGGATTTCGTTGGCAATGCCGTCGTCGCCGCCGACCTTGATGCCGAGTTTGTTGAGAAGATCGGGGAACGCCATGTTCGGCGCGCGCTGATTGATGATCAGACCCATGGCGCCTTCTTCAGAGTGGGCGCACATGTAGATGACCGACCGCGCGAATCTGCGATCGCTCATGAGCGGCATGGCGATCAGCAGTTGGCCGTCGAGGTAGCCCTCGGCAGACTTTCGGCGTTTGCGGCGTGGCGTCAACATACCTCGAATTTAACGCTGTCTTCGGCAAATTGTGAAGCGCGAAAAGCAGTTGCGCGTTCGCTGATGCGTGGCAGGTCAGCAACTCGTGATTGGCGTGTGAGCGATCGCGTGCTTTACCTGACGCATGTTTCCGGGCGGAGGCCATGTCCGCAATCGAACGCAATGCTGCACCGCTGACAGTCAGCGTCCCGCACCAAGAAGCGCGCAAGCCAATCCTACAGGCTGAGATCCTTCAACCCAGGCTGAGATATGACCGCCCTCATTCGCACGCCGCACCGTAACGCGTTCCTGCTTGTCGCGGCCGCCCTGCCGCTGTTGGCCTGCACCGTCACGCCTGTTGCGGCGGGTCCGCCGGAATCGGAGTGGATTAGCGGCTACAACTCGCGCGTGCGACTGATCGGAGGTTCGTCCGAGAACACGGGTGGACGCCGGTTCGTCGCGGGTGTCGAAATCGAGACCAAGCCGGACTGGAAGACCTATTGGCGCAATCCCGGAGATGCCGGAGTGCCGCCCGCATTCGATTGGTCCAAATCCACCAATGTCGCTACCGCCGAAGTGCGTTATCCCGCGCCGCAACGGCTCGTCGACAAGAGCGGCATCACCATCGGATACCTCGGTGGCGTCGTCTTCCCGGTCATGGTCACGCCTGCTGATCCTGCGAAGCCGGTCGCATTGAAGCTCACCATCGACTACGGCGTGTGCAAGGACATCTGTGTCCCGGCCCAGGCCGATCTCACCCTCGACATCGCGCCGAAGCAGGCCGTGCCGATGCCGGGAAACCTGTCCGACGTGATGCGGGATTTGCCGAGCGCGCGGGGGAAAGAGCGGGCGGGCGATCCCGTGGTTAGGGCCGTCACCGTCGAACTCGGTGCGACGCCGCCGAGCCTGACGCTCGATGTCGAGATGCCAGATGGTGCGGCCGCAGATGCCATCGACGCCTTCCTGGTCACGGACGAAGGTGGTTTCATGCCGCTGCCGAGCCGCGCCGATGGCCCGAAGAAGGGCATGGTCCGCCTCATCGTCGACCTGTCCAAGGACGTCGACCTCAAAGAACTGCGCGGCAAGACCGTCTTCGCGACCGTCACCGCTCCTTCAGGAGCGTCCGAGATCGTCATAGCAATCAAGTAACTGCCCGTTCAGGCAGGATTTTCCCGGGGGTGCCGTGTTGATCGGACGCCGCGCGCCCAATTTCGGGCAATGCGAGCGTCGAGGGTTGGTTCCTGAGCGCTGAGACGCTAGAACGTGAGGGTGGGAGAGCAGCGACCCGCCGCTGTGCTCCGCGTATCCCGATTTGCCCGATGGGCCAAAAAATCCGCAAGGAGACACGAATGACGATCGAGGTCGGAAGCCGGCTGCCTGATGCGACGTTCACCGTCATGGCGGCCGATGGGCCGAAGCCGATGACGACAGCCGAAGTGTTCTCGGGCAAGAAGGTGGCACTGTTTGCCGTTCCCGGGGCCTATACGCCGACCTGCCACAAGGCGCATTTGCCGGGCTTTGTCCAACGTGCGGGCGAGCTTGCCGCCAAAGGAATCGATACGATCGCCTGCACCTCCGTCAACGACATCTTCGTGCTGACGCATTGGGCCAAGGACTGCGAGGCCGACGGCAAGGTGCTGATGCTGGCGGATGGCGGCGCCGAATTCGTCAAGAAGGTCGGTCTCGACATCGACCTCGCCTCGCGCGGCTTCGGCGTGCGCTCCAAGCGCTATGCGATGCTGGTCGAGGATGGCGTTGTGAAGGTGCTGAATGTCGAGGATGCCCCGCCACAGCACGACAAGTCGAGCGCGGAGACGCTGTGCTCGATGATCGACCGCTCTCTCGGCTGATCGGAGGGCCTGAGGCCGCTGCTGGTTATCGCGGCGGCCTTGCCCTCTCGATTGCTTGGAAGGTCCTGCGTGAGGGCCGCTTCGAGTATACGGACCGGAACGCGCCCGCCGTGTTGTCAGCCGCTCCTTCGCGTGCTTTGTTCGCGCGACATTTTCTCTGCCCACGTCCCTCAAAGGAAACCGCCGCATGACGGCCACGAAATCTGCCAGCGCGCCATCGGGCTCCGCTGCGGCCGGCGTCGAAGAGAACGTCGCCTGCCCGTTCTGCGGCATTCTTTGCGACGATCTCGAAGTCGAGCGCAGCGTGGCCGGTTTGAAAGTAACTAAAAACGGCTGTTCGTTGGCCATCGCAGGCTTCGAGCGGCCTGTCATTGCCGCCTCGCCGCAGATCGGAGGACGCGACGTTACGCTTGCCGAAGCAGTCGCCGAAGCCGCACGCCTGATTCGCGTCGCGCGCCTTCCACTTTTCGGCGGGCTTGGCACCGATGTCGAGGGTATGCGCGCGGTCATGGCGACGGCGGAGCGAGCAGGCGGCGTCGTCGATCATGCGTTTTCCGAGGGCCAATACCGCAACTTCGAAGTTTTACAGACCTCGGGCTGGTTCATGTCGACGCTGACGGAGGTGCGCAATCGCGCCGATCTCATCGTGATCGTCGGCTCCGACGTCCACACGCTCCACCCGCGCTTCTTCGAGCGCATTGTCGCGACGCCAGAGCCGATGTTCCTGGCCGCCGGCCAGAAGCGCACGGTCGTCTTTATTGGTGAGGGGCTTGATGCCAGCGCGGCCACTGGCGGATCGATCGGCGAGGTTTTGACACTGTCTTGCCCCATCGTCGCCGTTGGGGAGGTCATGTCGGCCTTGCGCGCCCGCACGAAGGGGACGCCGCTCGCGGTCGATACCGTCGCCGGCATTCCAATTGTTCAAATCGACGATCTGGCCGAGCGCTGCCGCAAGGCCCAATACGGCGTCATGGTCTGGGCGCCGCCCAGCCTCGCCTATCCGTCGGCCGATCTCACGGTTCGCGTCGTCTCTGATCTGGTGAAGGATCTCAACGTCACCACCCGCTTTGCCGGCCTCGCGCTCGGCGGCAACGAGGGTGCGGTTTCTGCCGGCGCCGTCGCGACCTGGCAGTCGGGTTTCCCGATGCGGGTCAGCTATGCCAGCGGACAACCGGAATACGATTCCACGCGGTATGCCGCCAATCGCCTGCTGGCGTCGGGCGAAACCGATTTGCTGGTCTGGATCGCCACGTTTTCGCCCGACCTCACTCCGCCCGCGTCAGCCGTACCGACGATTTTGATCGGCGTCCCCGGCATGACGATCGACAAGACGCCGCTGGTGACGATCCCGATCGGGACGCCGGGCTTGGACCATGCGGGCCGTCTCGTGCGCTGCGACAACGTCGTGTCGCTGCCGCTGAAAAACCTACATCGCAGCACGTTGCCGGCCGCAGCCGACGTGCTCGCGTCCATCGAACACGCACTTTGAGGTTGTCATGCTGATCAAGCTTACCGGCGGCAAGATCTACGATCCCGCCAACGGCATCGACGGGGAGGTGCGCGACATCTATGTCCGCGACGGGCGGATCGTGAATGCAAGCGCCGATGAGCGCGTCGGTCAGGAATACAACCTCAAAGGCCGAGTTGTGATGGCGGGCGGTATAGACCCGCATACTCACATCGGTGGCGGCAAGGTCACCATCGGCCGCATGATGATGACCGAGGACCACATTGGCAACGAGGTTGCGCGCACTGCCATCACGCGCGCCGGCTGCGGCCATGCGGTACCTTCGACGCTGACGGCCGGCTATCGCTATGCCGAGATGGGATACACAGCCTGCTTCGAGCCGGCCATGCTGCCTGCCAATGCGCGTCAGGCGCACATGGAAATGGGCGACACGCCGATGGTCGACAAAGGCGCGTTCGTCATGCTCGGCAGCGACGATTTCCTGCTGCGCGCGATGGCCGGCAACAAGGGCATGGAGTTCATCAAGGACTACATCGCCTGGACCATGCACGCGGCGCAGGCGCTCGCCGTCAAGGTCGTCAACCCCGGCGGCATCAGCGCCTTCAAGTTCAATCAACGTCAGCTCGACCTCGATGAGAAGCACGTCCACTACGGACAGTCTCCGCGCGACATCCTGCTCACCCTCGCACGCGGCCTGAAGGAACTCGGCGTCACCCACCCGCTGCACGTCCACGGCTGCAATCTCGGCGTCCCCGGCAATGACGAGACCACGCTGGCCACGATCCGCGCGATGGAGGGGCTGCCGGTGCATCTCACGCACGTGCAGTTCCACAGCTACGGCACCGAAGGCGACATGAAGTTCTCGTCGGGAGCGCCGCGCATCGCCGAGCTCCTCAACAAGAACACCAACGTCTCCATCGACGTCGGGCAGATCATGTTCGGCCAGACCTGCACCGCGTCCGGCGACAGTATGCGCCAGTACGGCAATACCAAGAGTGCGGCGCCCAAGAAGTGGGTGGTGATGGACATCGAGTGCGATGCCGGTTGCGGCGTGGTGCCGATGAAGTATCGCGACAAGAGCTTCGTCAACGCACTGCAGTGGGCCATCGGGCTCGAATTGTTTCTGCTCGTCGACGATCCGTGGCGGTTGTTCCTGACGACGGATCATCCGAATGGCGCGCCGTTCACAACCTATCCGCATCTGATCCGCCTGCTTATGGACCGCGGTTTCCGCAACGATATGCTTCAGAAGATCCACCCCGGCGCGCAGGCCGCGACGATCCTGCATTCAATCAAGCGCGAATACTCACTCTACGAAATTGCAATCATGACGCGCGCCGGGCCGGCCAAGAGTCTCGGTCTGAAGGATCGCGGCCATCTCGGTGGCGGCGCATCCGCCGATATCACGGTCTACGAGGACAAGGCCGATCGCGAGGCGATGTTCCAGGTGCCGGAACTCGTGTTCAAGAATGGCGAGCTGATCGTCAAAAACGGTGTCATCGTGAAATCGGTGCAGGGTGCGACCCACGTTGCCCGTCCCGAATACGACCGCCACATCGAAGGCCCTCTTCGAGACTACTTTGATCGCTACCATACGGTTCGCATGTCGAATTTCCGCGTCGGGGACGATGAGATCATCGGCCACGACAAGGGTTCGATCATCGTTCAGCCGTCTAAGTCGCGCGTCAAAGCAGCGTAGCGAAAGCGAATTGAACCGCCGGGTTTCCGGCAGGAGAGTGGCCGATGCTCGATGATATCTTGAGGGCGACGGCGGGATTTCTCCGTGGCTTGACGGCGCTCCTCGCCGGTGGACCGACCACGGGCGATCCACCGCCCGCCGTTCCGGGCGGCGTCACAATCATGGAGATTGCGCCGGGCCGAGGCCCCGCATGGGGCACCCTGTCGGGCCTGACCGCGCATCCAACCGATGCATCACGGCTTTTCGCGATCACCGACCAGGACTCGGCGCCAATTCGGATCATCGAGATAACCGTGTCCTCGGCTTCGGCCGACGTCACCGGTCAGATTGCGGTCGTCGCACCCGATCTGGAAAATCTCGATACGGAGGGCATCGCTGCCAAGCCCGACGGTGGATTCTGGCTGGCCTCGGAGGGGGCCAAGAGAAACGTTCCGCCCAATCTCCTCGTCGAAGTCGATGCTTCAGGGCGGATGCTACGCTCGCTCGGGCTTCCGGCATCGATCGCCGCGCGCATGCCGAAGAAGGGCCTGGAAGGCGTCACGCTGACTGAAGCGGGTGCCGGTTCGCGGCTCGTCGTCGTTTTTCAGGCGCCGATCGACGGCGATCCGGAGGACATGACGCGCGTCGGCGTTGTCGATCCGGCGAACGGCGCATGGCGTTTCTTCCACTACCCGCTGGCACGCACCGCCGATGGCGACGTGACCGGGTTGAGCGAGATATTGTCGCTCGGCGGGGACCGTTTCGCGGCGATCGAACGGGACGGCAAGGGCGGCAAGAAATCGATCAAGTGGATCACGACCTTTTCGCTGCCGCTGTCTGGCGGAGCGGATGCGGACGCGCCACCGCCGAAGCTGTCGAAGCGTGTCGCTGTCGATCTGGTCCCGGTGTTTCTCGACGCGGGCCGCAAGGTCGAGAAGGAGATCGAGGGGCTAGTCGTTGCAGCGGATGGTATCGTCTACGTCGTCTGCGACAACGACGGCGAGCGGCCGACGATTCTCCTGCGACTAGGGCCGGCATCCAAGCTGTTCTAGTTTTACGGGGATGAAGAACGACCGAGGTCCGTCATGGTATCCGTCCGCGAGATGACGCTTGGCGAAACGGAAACGGTCGTTCGCTATTTCCACGGTGCGACACCGGAGTTCCTCGAAATGCTGGGCGTCGATCCGACGCGGCTGCCGCGACCCGACGCCTGGCGCGAGCATTTCGCCCGCGAGTTTGCCCTGCCTGCCGAGCAGCGCCAGGCGGTGTTCGTGGTTTGGATCGTCGACGACGCTATCGTCGGCATGTCGAGTTGCGACAAGATCGTGCCGGGGGAGCGCGCGAACATGCATCTGCACGTCGTCGTGCCGAACCTCCGGCAGCGCGGCATCGGGACAGACGCGGTGCGGGCAAGCGCTGATCTCTATTTTGCGAAGTTCTCGTTGAAGCGGCTGTTTTGCGAACCTAACGCTTTCAACGCAGGCCCCAATCGGACACTGCAGAAGGCAGGCTTCCGCTACGTCAAGACACACATGACGGTGCCCGGTCCGCTCAACTATCATCAGGCGGTTACGCGCTGGGTGCTCGAGCGCTGACGTCTTGTCACGTCAAAGCCTATTTGAACGGCTTCAACCCTTCACGCGCCAGTTCATCGGCGCGTTCGTTCTCTGTGTGGCCGGCGTGGCCCTTGATCCAATGCCACGTGATCTTGTGCCGCTTGGTCGCCTCGTCGAGCCGCTGCCAAAGCTCGGCGTTCTTGACGTCCTTCTTGTCGGCCGTCTTCCAGCCGTTCCGCTTCCAGCCGTGAATCCACTTCGTGATGCCGTCGCGGACGTAGACGCTGTCGGTGGTGAGATCGACGTCGCTCGGGTTCTTGAGCGCTTCGAGGGCGGCAATCGCCGCCATCAACTCCATGCGATTGTTCGTCGAGACGGCTTCCCCGCCATTCAGCTCCTTGCGGTGGCTGCCCGACATCAGGATCGCGCCCCAGCCGCCCGGACCGGGATTGCCCGAGCACGCGCCGTCGGTGAAAATCGTGACATGCGGCCTGTTCGCGGTGGTCATCGTCAGCTTTCGTAGCCGTAGTCGCCGATCGAGCGCACGGATTGATGGAAGCGCAAGCGCCGGAGAAAGGCGATCGGGTCGTGCGGCTTGACCAGCGCTTCCTTGGGCGTGTTCAG
This sequence comes from Hyphomicrobium sp., assembly GCA_022843145.1. Lineage (GTDB taxonomy): Bacteria > Pseudomonadota > Alphaproteobacteria > Rhizobiales > Hyphomicrobiaceae > JAKAML01. The sequence goes on along the minus strand of JALHOF010000005.1, from coordinate 17,317 downwards.
CCAGTCGTGCGCGCGCGTGAGAAGAAATCGCAGGGCGGCGCCACGCGCCAGCATCGGCATGGCGGCGATTTCGGCAGGCTCGAGTTTTCGGTGCTCCTGGTAGCCGCGCAGCAGCGCACGTCCCTTGGTGATGTTGAACGCGAAATCCTGCTCGAAGCACCAGGCATTCATGCAGACCGCGATGTCGTAGGCCAAAGCGTCGTTGCAGGCGAAATAGAAGTCGATCAGCCCGGACAGCCGAGAGCCGAGAAAGAAGACGTTGTCGGGGAAGAGATCGGCGTGGATGATGCCGGCCGGGAGGTTTTTCGGCCAACTCGGTTCGAGCACGGCGAGTTCGCGCTCGATCGAAGCTGCAAGCCCCGGCGCGATGCCGTCCGCCTCACGCTTGAAGCGGTCGAAAAGCGGTCGCCAGCCGTCGGGACCGAGCGCGTTCGTCCGCGTCATGCCAAAGCTTTGGCCGGCGATATGCAGCGCTGCCAGTGCGCGGCCGACTTCGGCGCAGTGCTCGGCGGTCGGGCGGCGGACCCAGAACCCTTCAAGGAATGTGATCAAGGCGGCAGCCCGGCCCGATAGCCGTCCAAGGATCTGTCCGCTCTGGTCGCGCACCGGCAGCGGGCAGCTGACTCCAGCCGCGGCGAGATGCTCCATCAATCCGAGAAAGAACGGCAGATCGCCGTGCTCGACGCGCTTCTCATAGAGCGTCAGGATGAAGGGGCCGCCGGTGGTGTGCACAACGTAGTTGGTGTTCTCGACGCCTTCCGCAATGCCCTTGTAGGACAGCAGTTCGCCAACGCCGTAGCCGGCGATAAAGCGCGTCAGATCGTCGTCGTTGACTTCGGTGTAGACCGCCATGTGCGCGCGCCCTCAGCGGCCAGACTTCGATTGCGGCGCGCGCGCGGGTGCGGGAGCGACGTCACGCAACTCGCGCGGGATGTTGAAAATGACGTTTTCCTCGGCGTTGGTCACGATCTCAACGGTGACGTCGAAGCGGCCGCGGAATGCGTCGATCACCTCATCGACCAGCACTTCGGGCGCGGACGCGCCAGCCGTGATGCCGAGCGACGTGATCCCGTCGAGCTTGTCCCAAGGGATATCGGTTGCGCGCTGCACCAGGAATGACCGGCTGCAGCCCGCGCGCTCGGCGACCTCGACCAAGCGCACCGAGTTCGAGCTGTATGGTGCACCGACGACCAAGAGCGCGTCGATCCGCGCCGCGATGGCCTTCACCGCGGCCTGACGATTTGTCGTGGCGTAGCAGATGTCTTCCTTCATTGGGCCGGCGATGCCGGGAAAGCGCGCCTTCAAGATCTCGACCATCGCCGCCGTGTCGTCGACGGACAGCGTGGTTTGAGTGACGAAGGCCAGTCGCTCCGGATCGCGCGGCATGAACCGCCGCGCGTCGTCCTCGGTTTCAATGAGGTGGACGGCGCCGGCGGGCAGTTGTCCCATCGTGCCGACCACTTCCGGATGCCGCGCGTGCCCGATCAGAACGATCTCGCGCCCATCCTCGAAATGTCGCTTCGCCTCGTTGTGAACTTTCAGAACCAATGGGCAGGTCGCGTCGATGGACACGAGGTTGCGCGCCTTGGCGTCCGCTGGGACGGACTTGGCGACGCCGTGTGCCGAAAAAATCACGGGCTGGGTGGTTTCGGGCACATCGGACAGCTCGTCCACAAAAACGGCGCCTTTGGCCTTCAAGGAATCGACCACAAACCGGTTATGTACGATCTCGTGGCGCACGTAGACGGGCGGACCGTGTTTCAGAAGCGCCAGTTCCACGATCTGAATCGCCCGGTCCACACCGGCGCAGAAACCACGTGGAGCGGCGAGCAGTATCCGAAGCGCGGGTAATCCGGCTACAGTGCCGGATCGGCCGTTTTCGTTGGGTTGGTCGAGGGCAGGGCCGGTCATGACGCCGCGGCTCACTCTTTCTTTGTTTTGGAACAGGACCTTGGATATTGGCCCCGAGGCTCTGGAAGTGCTAGCCTTCGAATCGGGACACTATCGGATGCCTCGGCTCGAGGCATAGGGGATTTCGGATGCCGGTGACGAACTTTCCGGCAGATTTGCGAACCGGGGCGTGATGACGCAAGTGGTCGACACGACAGAATTACATAGCACGAAGAAGCCGCGCGTGCGGACACTTGGCCGATCCGGCATCGTGGTGGTCGCCTCGATCGCGGCAGCCACGCTGCTCCCGGGCTGCGGCATGTCTTCGCTCACGTCTGGTTTGGGCGGCGGCATGTTCGGCGGCTCGACCACCAAGACCTCTGTCGACAACATAACCGAGGAGCAGCTGCTTTCGGCGGCGAAGTCCGACGAGGCCGGCGCCACGGGTTCGACGTCCGTCGGCGAAGTCGCGCACGGATGTCCGAAGTTCGTGCCCTGGCCGCGTGAGAACCACATTACGATTTACGAACAAGGCCGCGTCGGTGACGCGCTCGCCGTCATGCACCGTGGCGAGATCACCAACACCGCGCGCGAGTGCGTCATCGAGCCGGGCAAGGTCACGGTTAAGTACGGCTTCTCCGGTCGCGTGCTGCTCGGCCCGAAGGGCAAGGGCGGCATCGTCATGCTGCCGGTCAACGTCACGGTCACCGACAGCAAGCGCGCCAAGATCCTGTCGGACCAGTCGCGTGTCGACGCCGCCGTCGCCCTCGACAAACCGATCGGCTACTTCTCCGCCGTCCGCACCGTCACCTTCGCCGTCCCCGAGGGCAACCGCCCCGGCGACTTCGAGGTGTTCGTCGGCTTCGACCGCAACACCCCCGGCGCCGGCTGACAGGCGAGCCTGTTCAATGCCCCGCTGCTGCCAACCTGATTCCGCGGGCCAGCTTTCGGCGCAAATTTAGCAATAATTCTGGGATTGTCCGGAACGGTGCGTTCACGCGCGTCCGCTATCCTTCTGGCGCGTCGTTGTCCCGTGAAAGGAGGTTCGGCCCATGATGAAGCCCCGCCACGTCCTTGAGAAGCGCCAGTTCGGCAGGCGCACGTCGTTCGCCAGCGCCTGGGTCGGCATGCCCGATGGCGCGAAAGTCGTTTGCTCTGTGCTCAACATTTCAGAAGGCGGTGCCCTGATCGGCTTCGCCGATGAGGTCGCGTTGCCGTCGCGGTTCACGCTGACGTTCAACAGCGGTCTTCAGCTCGACTGCGAATTGCGCCATCAGCGGCCCCTGCGCGCTGGCGTCGAGTTCGTGATCGCCGAGTTGCAGGACGAGGCCGGTCAGTCTTCCGTGCGCGCCATTGTCGAGCCAAGTCCGGCCCGGCGACAGTCTGCGATTCCGGGCGGCGCCGTGACCCCGTTGCGCCCACCCGTGCGCTGATCGCCATGGATGACTGTCCGGCATGACGTGACCCGCCGCGCGACGCCCCCTATAGTGCGTCGCCATGAGCGATACCACACCCCAAATTCCCCCCGCCGATCCGGAGAAATCCAACCGCGGCTGTACCGTGCCGGATGGTGAGAGCGTGCCCGTCATCAAGGGCAGCCACGTCTATCTGATCGACGGTTCAGGCTACATCTTCCGCGCCTTCCACGCGCTGCCGCCGTTGACGCGGCCTTCGGATGGCCTCCCTGTCGGCGCGGTGCATGGCTTCTGCGCCATGCTGTGGAAGCTCCTCGCCGAGAGCAAGACCAGTGAGGCCCCGACCCACTTGGCCGTCATCTTTGATGCCGGGCGCGAGACGTTTCGCAACAAGATCTACGACAAGTACAAGGCACAGCGGCCACCGCCGCCCGAGGAACTGGTGCCGCAGTTCCCATTGATCCGCGATGCGGTCAAGGCGTTCAACGTCGCTTGTATCGAACAAGACGGTTTTGAGGCCGACGATCTCATCGCCACGTATGCGCGGGGAATGGTGAAGCAGGGCGCCGACGTCACCATCGTCTCGTCCGACAAGGATTTGATGCAGTTGATCGAGCCCGGCGTCGTGATGCTCGACGGGATGAAGGCGAAGAAAATTGGCCGCGACGAGGTCATCGAGAAGTTCGGCGTGCCGCCCGAGAAGGTCGTGGATGTGCAGTCGCTGGCGGGCGATAGTGTCGACAACGTCCCCGGTGTACCGGGCATCGGCATCAAGACCGCGGCTGAGCTGATCATCGAGTACGGCGACCTCGATGCGCTCCTGGCCCGCGCTACCGAGATCAAACAGCCGAAACGCAGAGAGAAACTGATCGAATTCGCCGATCAGGCTCGGATCTCTCGCCAACTTGTCCAGCTCAAGGACGACGTTCCGCTGGAAGTCGCCGCCGACCGCCTCGGCGTTCACGACCCCGACCCGCCGGTACTGCTCGCTTTCCTACAAGCGATGGAGTTCAACACCCTCTCCCGCCGCATCGCCGAGAAACTGGGTGCGGACGTGCCGCCGGCACTTGCGCAGTCGGTGGGGCAGAGTGTGCGATCTGCGCCGAACGCGAAGTCCCCCCTCAACCGGCCTTCGGCCACCTTCTCCCCAATTGGAGAAGGAAGCCAGCCGGCTCACGATGCCCTCGGCGGAACCGGCACGCCCTCGGCCGCCGTCGTCGCCGGTATGGCCGCCGCGCGCGCCGCTCCGTTCGACCGCGCGAAATACGAAACCGTCACGACGCCCGCCGCGCTCGCCGTCTGGATCGCGGAAGCCCGCGCCATCGGCCGCGTCGCGTTCGATACCGAGACCACTGGGCTCGATCCGATGCGTGCCGATTTGGTCGGCTTTTCGCTCGCCATCGCGCCAGGTCGCGCGTGCTATGTGCCGCTCGGCCATCGTGACGGCGCGTCCGACCTGTTCGGCGGTGGCGGCCTTGCGTCCGGCCAGATCCCTGTCACCGACGCGCTCACACTCGTCGGCCCGCTGCTCGAAGATCCAGCGGTACTCAAGATCGGCCAGAACTTGAAATTCGATATGCTGGTCATGGCGCAGCACGGCATCGCCGTGACGCCTTTCGACGACACCATGCTGCTGTCATATGTGCTCGACGGCGGTCGCGGTGGCCACGGGATGGACGATCTTGCAATCCGCCATCTCGGCCACGCCTGCATCCCGTTCGACAAGGTCATCGAGCACGCGGCGGGTGCGAAAAAGTCGGAGAGGACGTTCGCCGGCGTGCCAATCGACAAAGCGACCGAGTATGCCGCCGAGGATGCCGATGTGACGCTCAGGCTATGGATGTGTCTGAAGCCGCGGCTTCCTGCCGAACAGATGACGACGGTCTACGAGACGCTGGAGAGGCCGCTGGTGAATGTCATCGTCGGCATGGAGCGGGCGGGCATCAAGGTCGATCGCGCGATTCTTTCGCGCCTGTCCGCCGCTTTCGCGCAATCAGCCGCGCGGCTTGAGGAAGAGGTTAATGCGCTCGTCGGGCACAAGTTCAATCTGGCTTCGCCCAAGCAGCTCGGCGAATTGCTGTTCGATCGTCTGCAACTGCCGGGCGGCAAGCGAACCAAGTCCGGCCAGTGGGAGACCCGCGCCGGCCTTCTCGACGACCTCGCCAACAACGAGGATCTACCCGAGGACGCGCGTCGCCTCATCAACACCATGCTCGAATGGCGGCAGCTGACAAAGCTGCGCTCGACCTACACCGATGCGCTGCCGGAATTCCTCAATCCAACGACCGGCCGCATCCACACGAGTTACGCGCTCGCCGCCACCACGACGGGCCGGTTGTCGTCGTCCGACCCGAACCTGCAGAACATACCTGTCCGTACCAAGGAAGGCCGCGAGATCCGCACCGCCTTCATCGCCGACAAAGGTATGACCCTCGTCTCGGCCGACTACTCGCAGATCGAACTCCGCGTGCTGGCCCACATCGCCGACATCCCGCAATTGAAGAAGGCCTTCGCCGACGGTCTCGACATCCACGCCATGACCGCGTCCGAGATGTTCGGCGTGCCGGTCAAGGACATGCCGTCGGACGTGCGCCGGCGGGCCAAGGCGATCAACTTCGGCATCATCTACGGTATTTCCGCGTTTGGCCTCGCCAACCAGCTCGGCATTTCGCGGGAGGAGGCTGGCGCCTACATCAAGACCTACTTCGAGCGCTTCCCCGGCATCCGCGACTATATGGACGCGACCAAGAAATTCGCTCACGAAACCGGCTACGTCGAAACCGTCTTCGGCCGCCGCATCCATTATCCAGAGATCAACACCAAGAACCCCTCGATGCGCGGTTTTCTCGAGCGTGCCGCCATCAATGCGCCGATCCAGGGCTCCGCCGCCGACATCATCTGCCGCGCCATGATCCGCATGCCGGCGGCTCTTAAGGCCGAGAAGCTCGACAGCGCCCGCATGCTGCTGCAGGTCCACGACGAACTCGTGTTCGAGGTGAGATCAGCCGAAGCCGAAACTTTGATCGCCGTCGCCCGCCAGGTCATGGAACGAGCGGCCTTGCCCGCCGTCCAGCTCGCCGTCCCCATCCAGGTCGACGCCAAGGCCGCCGACAACTGGGAAGCCGCCCACTGATGGGCCGCGCGGAAGGGCCCGCGTCAAGCTCGCCGAGCGTGAAGGTCGCGCTTTAAGTGCTTGGCCGGCGGAAGTAATCGGTGATCGACTGCTGGAGAAAATCGCGGTCGCCATAGCCCGTCCGCTTGCGCCGGTTGGACACGGGTTGAACCGCAGGCGCGTCACCGCCGTCCTTGGTAGCAGTCAAGCCCGGTTCGCGGCTCGCGGTTGGAACAGACGCCTTGAGCGCGCGCGGAATAAAGCGGCCAAATCGCGCTGATTGCTTTGCGGTGGCTTGGCCCGACGGCACGATGGCGTCGATTTCCTCGATTGCGCGCCGCAGCGCGAGATCGACGGCTGCGAGGTTTGGTTCGCGCGACGTATCGCTGATCGCGTAGAGAAGGACTTCGCGCAATACATCGAGATCCAAGGCTGGCGTCGTCGCATTCGCCTTCCAGGCTGTACGCATGACAAAAAACTCCACGGTCGAATACTTGAGACTGCGAACTTGAAAATGTGGATCGCCGGTCGTGGAGTGGATGGAGATTTTCGGCCGGCGCCGCCTGACGGCGAGCCGATATTGAACTTTAGTTCTTAATGAAAAGTTTACCATGGTGCCCGGCGGCGCGAGAACCCTGCGCATCTTCGGCGTTCAAGCCTTCTTCCGCCGCTGCCCCGGATGCAGGCTTTTGCCCAGAATGTGTTCGCTATTTCCGATCACGTGCGCACTGGCGCCGACGATCAGCGGATCGGGATGGCCGACAATGTGCGTATCCTTCTCCGGGTAATCGAGCATCGATAGGAAGTGCTTCATGCAGTTGAGCCGCGCGCGCTGCTTGTCGTCGGATTTGACCACAGTCCATGGAGCATCCGCCGTATCGGTGTGGAAGAACATCGCCTCCTTCGCCTCGGTGTAGTCGTCCCATTTGTCGAGCGACTGGCGGTCGATCGGCGATAGCTTCCACTTTTTCAAGGGTTCGTTTTCGCGCGACTGGAAGCGGCGAAGTTGCTCGTCGCGCGTGACCGAGAACCAGTACTTGAAGAGCATCGTGCCGGTGCGTACGAGCATCCGCTCGAGTTCCGGTGTCTGCCGCATGAACTCGAGATACTCGGCCGGAGAACAGAAGCCCATCACGCGTTCGACGCCGGCGCGGTTGTACCAGGAGCGGTCGAACATCACGATCTCGCCGCCTGCGGGAAGGTGATTGATGTAGCGCTGGAAATACCACTGCGTGCGCTCGCGCTCGGTCGGCTTCTCGAGCGCGACAACGCGGGCGCCGCGCGGATTGAGGTGCTCCATGAAGCGGCGGATGGTGCCGCCCTTGCCCGCGGCGTCGCGGCCCTCAAACAGCACGACGACCTTCTGGCCGGTGCTTTTAACCCAATCCTGCGCTTTCAAGAGTTCGACCTGAAGCTCGGCTTTGTGCGCTTCGTATTCCTTGTAGGAAATCTTGGTCTTGTAGGGGTACTCACCGGTTTCGAACAGCTTGTGGATCCGGGCATTATCATGCCGCAGCTCGGCTAGCCGGTGGGCGGTAGATCCTCCAACTGGCGAACTCGTGGCAGAAGCTGGCTCATCGGCAATGTGCGTTGCAGCCGGCGTCTCGCTTGCCGCGGGGGCGTCTGCTGCTCCGGCTGCTGGCGTAGTCTCGGCCGTGTTTTTCTGAGTATCAGCGGTAGCGGCTTTTGCTCCGGTGCCGCGTTGAATTGTCATGACTGCCCCTGACTGCTGCGCGATGCTGGTCGGCCAGCATCACCGGCGGGGCAGCGGCCTCCTTGATCCAAGTCAAAATCCCGGATCGAAGATGGCGGCCGCTGAAGGAATTATCTCTTGGCCCTCAACGCCGGCCCGATCGCTCGCGCAGCGTGTCCCAGTAGTCCACTGTCTCCTCACGCAAGGTATCCTTGCACGAGCCGCGGCAGTCGATCCAAGTTCCGTTCTTCAGCCGCATCACCGGTCCAAACTGTCCCGGGCGAACGGGGGCCGTGTAGCAGCCATTGCCGTAGCGCGAGCACGCCGTGACGGTGCCGCCCTTGGGGGCCGCCTCGGCGGCTGTGACGGCGAGGACCAAGGCGCCTGCGACGGAGGCCAGTGCGACTGAGCCGGCACGTGTGAAACTTGACATGGTGTGGTCTCCGGAAATCGTTGGATCAGCCTAGCCGATCGTGGACGGTCATGTCATAGCCAAACACGACCGTATGCGCTGTTCCGAAGGACACAGCGAACGTGCAGCTGCGAGGAGAGGGCATGGCCGCGGGCGAGGCGTCGATCTGGTCGGACAAAATCTTTCGCTATTGCGAGCGCGGATTGGATCCGGCGTTCTGGGCGGAGCCGTTCAATGCTGTTTCCAATATGGCGTTTCTCGCCGTCGCAATCATCGCCGCCGCACAACTCGCGCGGCAGCCTCAGTCCCCGGAACAGCGCGGCCATAACGTGGCGGAGTGGTCACTCGTCACCCTGGTTTTCGCCATCGGCATCGGCAGTTTTCTGTTTCACACGTCAGCGACGCGGTGGGCTTCAGTAGCCGATACCGCGCCGATCGGTCTCTTCATGCTTGGCTATTTCGGATACGCGCTGCGGCGCCTAATGGGGCTCGGCTGGCTGTCGACTATTGCGGGCGTGGCCGCATTCGTCGTGGCGCTTCGATACGCGGGGAACATACCATGCGTGCCGGGACTGTTGCCGATCACGCGTGCCGGTGGACATCCTTGTTTCAATGGTTCGCTGGGGTATGTGCCGGCCCTGGCCGCAATGGGTGGGGTCGGCGCATTGCTGGCGGCATGGCGACATCCGGCCGGACCGTGGATCTTGGTCGCTGGCGTCGTATTTTTCGTTTCACTCACGTTCCGCACCATCGATTTCGAGGTGTGCGGCTTGACGCGCATGATGGGTCGCGTGAGGGGGACGCACGCGCTGTGGCACATGTTGAACGCGGTCACGCTGTACTTGCTGATTGCCGCTGGAATTCGGTACGGCGCACGCCGGAGCCCGCATGACGCTACAGCATGACCTTTCCGCACTCCTCCGGCCGGACCTTTCACGCACGCCTTCGGCGTGACACGAGCGTTGCGCGACTTGCGCGGGCATCGCATAACATCGTCCCGGTGGGTCGTTGCCGGGCGCGGACGTGGTGGAACCGGTAGACACACGAGACTTAAAATCTCGAGTTCGTAAGAGCGTGCGGGTTCGAGTCCCGCCGTCCGCACCACAATAAAAACAAGGTGTTACCACTTCAGCCGTAGGCGGTTCTTTGCAGCTCTTTTGGGAGCGACGTACGCAAAAGGTACTTATCTGCTCCCACAAAACGTCCCCGTTTGAGTCTAGATTTTTCCGCACCGTTCCAAAGGCCGGTGTGCGGGCGGCGGCGAATATAGTCGTCGCTCCACACGACAAGCAGCCGAGTGGCCTCACGCCCGATACTGGACAGCTCGATATCACGGGCATCTGCGTCGGGTTGCAAAGTGTGTCACCAGCTTCGTCACCGCGATCGACACGCGGACGGAACCACTCGTGCAACATCCTCCTTGCGCGTCTCTTCAATGCTTCGTGCAGAGTCATTGGTCGCCGCTGGACAACGGGAAAAACCACTCGTATATTACACCAAAAGGTTAATTAACAAGGCGGTGTTCTATAATGAGAGACCCACTCAGCCGCACCTTTGCCGCGCTCGCCGATCCTACTCGGCGCGCGATGCTCGCCAGGTTGTCTGAGGGCGAAGCCAACGTTTCCGACCTCGCCGAGCCGTTCCTCAAAGACATGACCCTTCCTGCGGTGACCAAACATCTGAAGGTTCTGGAGAACGCCGGGCTTATCACCAAGGGCCGCAAGGCGCAGTGGCGACCGTGCCAGCTCAATGGCGAGCCTTTGCGTGAAGCAGTGGACTGGATGGAGCAGCATCGGATCGCGTGGGAGGCTCAACTTGACCGGCTCGGCGCCTACCTGAAAGCAAAAACCAAAGGAACCCGTCATGGCCGCAAGTAAGAAGTCCAACGTCATTTCGCTCTCCCGCGTCTACGACGCACCGCTGCAAGCGGTTTGGGAGGCCTGGACCGTTCCCGAAGAGGTGGCGCAGTGGTGGGGCCCGCGCGGCTTCACACTGACAACTCATAGCCGCGACCTGCGTACCGGCGGTAACTGGCACTACACCATGCACGGCCCGGACGGCACCGATTTCGAGAACACGACGCATTACTTGGAAGTCGTGCCGAGGCAACGCTTGGTCTACGACCACGGCGGCCACAAGGATCGACCGCCGCTGTTCCGCGTGACGGCGCTCTTCACCGAACGCGACGGACGGACCCAACTCGACATGAGCATGGCGTTTGCGACGCCTGAAGTCGCGGTGGAGATGCGCGGCTTCATCAAGAAGGCTGGTGGCGAGGCAACCTGGGATCGGTTGGCCGAGTACCTGGGAAAACGGCAAACTGGAACAGAGCAGTTCTTCGTCGCACGTACGTTCGATGCCGCCATCGAGTGGGTGTACGAAATGTGGAGCAATCCTGATCATCTCGCACAATGGCTGCCGCCGACGGGTGCCACCATGCACTTTCTGCGAGCGGAACCACGCATTGGAGGCACGTCATTCTATTCGATGACGATGGCGAACGGCACGGTGCTCTATGGTCGGATATCCTACATGGTGCTCGAAAGGCCGAACCGCGTCGTCTACACGCAACAGTTCTGTGACGAGAATGAGCAGGTGATCGGGGCACCGTTTTTCGCGCACTGGCCGCGAACGATGCTCACGTCAGTGGAGTTGTTTTCAGAAGCGCCAGACCGAACCCGCGTGTCTTTACGCTGGGAACCCCAGGACGCGTCCGTCGCCGACATCGCAGAGTTCGTCAGGCAGCGTGGCAGCATGACGATGGGCTGGACAGGATCATTCGACAAGCTGGACGCATTGGTGTAGCGACGGCGGAACTCGTGCGTGTCATGCGGCCCTCGACGATGGGCATCGATCGCATCGAGGGAAACTCCGAGGCGGCGGATTCCATCGGAGGAGGGGAACCTCTCGTTGCTTTTCTAGGTAAACTGCTGCACCCGCCGACACGGGTTCGACCCTTCCGCGCGCCCGCCCCAATCCTCGGCAAGAGTGAACATCGTCGACAGACGTGCAAGGGTGCGATCGGAGGCGCCGGTGCCGCCCGTCACTGGAAGGCCGCCAATGCCTCCTTTCCGGACGGGGCCTGAAACTAAATCACGAGTTCGTAAGATCGTGCGGGTTCTAGTCCCGCCGTTCGCACCGGCTTTACTTGGACGATGCCGCCCTCCATTTCACCGCGCGGGTTTCGGTTCGAGGTTAGTCATCGAACCTTCACCAGGCGGTTGCCATGCTTGATCGACAGTCTCGCTTGCCGCGCGCAACTGCCGCAGCTCTGGCGGGACAGAGTTGAGAAAATGAGTGAGCACCGAGCCGATAAGATATCCGTATACGAGATCTAACTTCGCATCTTCTCGCTATGTGTTGTGTCGCTGGCTTCGGAGCTGTACGCCGTCCCGAAGGCCGGTCAGATTACGCGGAGACATCGTCGTGTTCGAATGCTGCATCATGAGGCCGCTTTGAGTCTACCCATCGCGATTATCGTTGCCCATGGATCTCCATCGGTGCCGGTGCCTCTCGATCTATGGATCAAGGTTCTGGCGCTGAAGGTTGCCGCGTTGACGCCGAATTTCGAGGTCGGCGGCGCAACGCTGGGCATGCCGAAGTCGCTTGAAAAAGAACTCGCCAAGGCCCGGCCGGGCGAACCAATACTTCTCTATCCCTTCTTCATGAGCGACGGCTGGTTCACAAAGGTCGAGATGATGCGCCGCGCGAAAGCGGCAACGACGAACCCGTTGATCAGTATGCCGGCGTTCGGCCTAGACGAGCGCATGGCTGATCTATGTGTGAGAAGCGTCACGCACGAAATTGCTAGCCGCGGAGAAGCTGCGAGCCGATCGGTCCTGGTTTTGGCCGCCCACGGTTCGATGAAAAATCCTGCGTCGGCGAACGCGGCGCGCGCGATTCAATCCAACATCATCGCCGCTGGCGCGTTCCGCGATGTTCGGCTCGGACTCGTCGAGGAACCGCCGACGATTGCCGAAGCGGCGGCCGGGCTGACGGGTCAGCCGTCCGTTTGTCTCCCGTTATTTGCGACACGCGGAGGACACGTCACCGGCGATATCCCGGATCAATTGGCCGAAGCGCAATTCGATGGTCACGTCATGGACCCGATCGGGGAGTGCGCGGAGGTCGATGCGATCATCTCGAGAGCACTCGCGCGACACGCGCTCGCTCCCGCGAGCTAGATTCGGTCGGCACGCTCGCAGGGCCGCAGAGCGGGTTCGTCGTGCACATCGGAGCCGAACCAGCTGAACAGTTGCAAATGGGCTGCTACCAGTTGATCTGCGTTTCGCGCACGCCGGCAAGCTTGCGATAGGGAAGTCCGACAGTGCCTTCGCTCACACGGCGTTTGAACTGCATCGTGCGGATCATCTCGCGGATGCGCGGCTGGATTTCCGTCCGCCAGCGGCGACCGTTGAAGACGCCATAGTGACCGACGCCGGACTGGACATAGTGGTAGCGATCGTTGACCGGAATGTTGGGGCAGAGATCATGCGCCGCTTCGGTCTGGCCGAGGCCGCAAATATCGTCGCGCTCGCCTTCGACCGTCATCAGAGCTGTGTTTCGGATGGCGCTGCAATCGACGAGTTCTCCTCGATGCATGAGTTTGCGTTCAGGAAGCGCGTGTTCCTGGAACACGGTCTTGACCGTCTCGAGATAGAATTCCGCGGTCAGGTCCATGACCGCGAGATACTCCTCATAGAATTGCTTGTGCTGATCGACCGAGTCGTGGTCGCCCTTTACGAGATTGTTGAACAGATCGACATGGGCGTTGAGGTGGCGGTCCATGTTCATGGTCATGAAGCCGGTGAGCTGCACGAAGCCCGGATAGACGCGGCGCATGAAACCCGCATTTCCGAATGGCACGTGGGAGATCACGTTGCGTTCGAACCAGGCGAGGGACTTCTCGCGTGCAAGCTTGTTGACCTTGGTTTCATTGCGGCGCGTATCGATCGGCCCGCCCATCAGCGTAAGGGATGCGGGTTGGCACGGATCATCGTTCTTTGCCAGGACGGCTGCTGCCGCGAGCGCGGGAACCGATGGCTGGCATACCGCGATCACGTGCGTATTGGGACCGAGGAATTGCAGAAATTCGATGATCGTATCGATGAAATCGTCGAGCGCGAAGTTGCCCGCATAGAGTGGGACGTCGCGCGCATCGATCCAGTCGGTGATGTAGAGGTTGTGCTCCGGCAGCATAGCCTCGACCGTGCCGCGCAGCAGCGTCGCGTAGTGGCCGGACATCGGCGCGATGATCAAAACCTTGGGGTCGTAGCGTTTGCCGACGACGCGCTCGTCGCGATCAAAATGCAGAAGTCGGCAAAAAGGCTTCGTCAACACGATCTCCTCGGTCACCGGAACCGTAAGACCATGCAGTTTAGTGGCCTTGACGCCCCATTCCGGCTTGCCATAGCGCCGGGTGACCTGTTCGAACACGTCGCAGGCGGCCGTCATGTTGCGGGCGAACTGCGTGCCGGACATCGGATTAAAGGGGGTGTCGAACGCCTGACGCGCCATTTTCACGCCCAAGCGCATAGGGGACAACCATGCGTGGGTGGCCTCGTAGGCGTAGTATTGCATGTGGTATCCCCGCCGCTGGATTGCGCAAGTGCAGCATTCTAGGTGCGGCGCGGGATAATCTCAAGGCATTGAAATGATGAAAAATTGGGCGGGCTAGTGCTCATTTTTACGCTGAATCTGTTGCACGGCAGCATGACATGCCCACCGACATGAAGAACCGAATGCGAGCGACATGAACTGATGAACGGAGCTTTCCATTCATGACGAAGGACACCAAAACTGCTCGCTACACGAAGGCGACATTGCCGACGAAGATCTGCGCGGCGTGCCAGCGTCCGTTCGCGTGGCGGAAGAAGTGGGAACGCGACTGGGACAACGTGCGCTTTTGCTCTGAGCGGTGCCGGCGAAGTAAGCCGCAGGGCTGACCTGCGCACGACCCTCGGGCTAGAGTGGCGCGCCGCCCGAGGTTGACCGATCAAGACGATCAAGCGTCGCCTGCGCCTTGGCGAGCAGCGCCGCGCGCTTGTCGGGAGCCATCCGCTCCCACGTCCGATACATCTGCGCCATGCGTGGATTGCGCGCCAGCTTATCGCGATTGCGGTCGAGGAACGACCAATAGAGTGCGTTGAGCGGACACGCACGCGCGCCCACCGATTGCTTCACGTCATAGGCGCAGGATCGGCAGTAGTTCGACATGCGATTGATGTAGGCGCCAGACGCGGCATAGGGCTTCGACGCGAGCAGGCCGCCGTCGCCGAACTGGCTCATGCCGAGCGTGTTCGGCAACTCGACCCATTCGTAAGCGTCGGCGTAGACCATCAGGTACCACTCGTGCAGCGCCTGCGGCGAGATTCCCGCAAGTAGCGCGAAATTGCCGGTCACCATGAGCCGTTGAATATGATGAGCGTAGGCCTCGACGCGGGTCTGGGTGATGGCTGCGCGTAGGCACGACATGCGCGTGTCGGCAGTCCAATAGAATTCGGGCAGTGCGCGCGCGTGGCCGAAGTAGTTGCGCGTGACGTAGTCTGGCATTTTCAACCAGTAGATACCGCGCACGTACTCGCGCCAGCCGATGATCTGGCGGATGTAGCCCTCGGCGGCATTGAGCGGAACGCGGCCGTCGCGATAGGCGGTCTCGACCTCCCGGCAGACTTCGAGGGGGCCGAGCAGGCCGACATTGATGTAGGCCGACAACAGCGAGTGATAGAGGAATGGTTCGCCATCGAGCATCGCGTCCTGGAAGTCGCCGAAGCGCGCGAGGCCGTGCGTGATGAAATGATCGAGCGCACGGCGGGCATCTTCGCGCGTGGCAGCGAACCAGAACGGGCGAAGGTCGCCGAAGTGATCGCCGAAGCGATGTTCGACGAGATCGAGAACGTCGCGGGTCGTTTGATCCGGCTCAACGCGGAATGGCTCGGGCATGAACAGGTCGGCCGTTGCGGCCTTGCGGTTGTCGTGATCGAAGTTCCATTGGCCGCCACACGGCTCATCGCCGTCCATCAGAAGTCCGGTCAAGCGCCGCATCTCGCGATAGAAGTACTCCATGCGAAGCTGCTTGCGCCCATCCGCCCACGCGGCGAAGCGCTCCGCTGAGCAAACGAAGCGATCGTCCTCCGGGCAATGCAGCGGTACGCCGAATTTGTCAGGCCAGCTCCGGATGTCTTCCTGGACACGCCATTCACCCGGCGCCGTCACGACGACCCGTTGCGGCCGAACCCGCCCGATGGCGCGTTCGATCTCGGACGCAAAGCTGCTCGACGGCCCGGTCTCGTCGAGTGTGCGATAGTCGACACGCCGCCCCTCGGCGCGGAGCTCGGCCGCGAAGTGACGCATGGCCGAAAACACGAAGGCGATCTTTTTCTTGTGATGCCGGACGTAGGTCGCCTCCGTCGCGACTTCGACCATCAGGATGAGGTCGCGCGCCATATCGGCCGTGGCGAGGCTCGACACCTCGCGCGTCAACTGATCGCCCAGGACGAGGATGAGATCGCGCACGCCGGTATGTGCGGCCGGAGTGCTGGCATTTTTGCGCGGCATGTTCCGGCTTTCGATCGGATGACCTGATGGGTGCAGAACCGCACCCTGGTGTTGTGGGCCATACGCCACTGCTCACGGGCCGGATCATCCTCGGGTTCTGGTCACGAGCCCCGACGATCGAAATGTATTGTTGTGTTCCGCTCAGCGCGTCGCGGATTTCGGTTTGATCGAAGCAATGTACGTCGCGACGCGCTGCTTCAATCCCGGTTCGGAGATCGCGGCAACGAGTTCGGCCATGTCGGCGGCTCCCGTTTCGCCGCGAGTGAGCCGCAACATGCGCGCGAGACTGGCACTAGAAAGGACGGCGGCGTCCGTCGTCGCGCGGTCGATGAGATCGTCCCAGGCTGCGGGGGCGGCAATCTCGCTCAAGAAGCCGATGCGGGTGGCCTCGGCGGCGTCGAACACACGGCTCGTTGTCAGCAATTGACGCGCGGCGTCGGTGCCGACCAGCCGTGCGAGACGTCCCGTGCCGAGCGCGATGCCGAAGCGCAGTCCGGGCATACGAAATTGGGCATCGGCGGATGCGACGCGAATCCCACACGCGGCGACGAGGTCGGCGGCGGCGCCAAAACAGGGTCCGTGCGCGGTGGCCATCGTGACGAACGGCGCCGACCAGACCGCTTGCAGCACCTGTTCGAGGCGGATGAAGCGGAGGACGAGATCGCCCTCTGAATGCGCATCGAGGCCGGAAAAATCGAAGCCGCCGGAAAAGCCCTTGCCCGTGCCGCGAAACACCACGATGCGGGTGCCGTCGCACGCTGCTGCCGTCAACGCGGCGAGGAGCGCTTCGACGAGACTGGAATCGAGCGCGTTGAGCCGATCCGGACGGTTCAAGGTCAACGTTGTGCGGTCGCCGCTGCGGGTGACGATCAGGCTTTCGGACATTGCAGCCTCGGTGAACGTGTCGTGGTGGTGGTTTGAATGGCTCGGCCCAAGATTATCCGAGGAGGCCGAGTCGAGCGGGGAACAGAGGTAACGTGATGCGGGGCGAATGCAAACAAGTTCGCCCCTAGGCTGAGCAAGGGGCGAACTTCGGCGCGTGGTGCGATGGCGACGGGCGCGGTGCGGTCTACTCCGCTGCCTGGCCTGTAGCATTGCCGGCCGGCTGCTGCGTAGCGCGCTGCTCCTCGCGCAGCATGTCGGTCATGATTTTGCGTGCGCGTCGCAGGGCGAGGTCGGGCTTGAGGAACACTTCGGCATAGCCCTCGTCGGGATAGCCGAACATGCGCTGCTGCTCG